>CAVQJI010000040.1:0-150605 GCA_963712715.1 uncultured Pseudomonadota bacterium
CAGAAAGAGAATTTAAAAAAAGGCTATAGCGGTACAAATTTGGATGATACTTTGACCTATTTCCTGGAATCAAAAACTTCTGTTTCCCAAACCAGATATCTCCGTTCTTCTGATGGTAATTATGGTAATAAACATCATCTTTTTGCCTTAACTTATGATCAATCTCAAAAATTGAAAAAGATCTGCGATTCATATTGCAAAAATCACGAACAATTTAAGGTCATGAAATTAAATATAATATGTGCTTTAAGGGATCTTTTTTCCTATAATGAGGACTACTGGAAGAATGATTTTCCTAAAACACAACGTTCTGAAATTGCACTTTCAGCATTGATAAAATCAATTGAGGGCACTGACTCAGTGAGCAGTATAAAATCTTTACTTCAATCAGCCTCAAGTAATCCTGACCTGCAAAGCAGTAGTTTTAACTCCACATTAAACCAGATAGAAGAGTTTTTCGACTTTTCCGATTTGCCGTCAATTGAGGATTCTCGTCCCGGCACCACCCTGTAAAAGCGGAAATTGATCGGGTGTGATTTTATCTGTGGCGCGACTGCATCGTTGTCCCGCGCCACAGATTAAATCACACCCAATTGCTCAGCGTGAATATTTTGGAGGCTCCGGTTTTAGCTGTGTTCTGAAATCCTGCTTAATAATTTCGAGCGACTCCCGAATGATCATCACGATTTTATGCCGCCATTCCGAAATATTGGAAGAAGGCGATTTGACAGTGTTGATTAGCTGAGCAATCTCCACCAGAGTTTTATTACGCAAGGAAGTAAATAATTTAATTTTTTCAGGTTGTAGTTCATCCTGTAGAAAATTTTCAAAGTTCTTAATGAGTAATTCGGTCTGTTTGCGAACATCCGTTTTATTCCAGAAATAAATTGTCTTTTGGGAAATGCTATTAAGCTGCTTTTGCAAAGTATGAATAGTTTCCCGGCGATGTACTTCCCGACTGTTTGCCTCATTAATGGAGTTTGTTTTCAGGATGAAGCTGTTCAGAATTACATTTAATTGCATGACGGCGCTGGGTGAAGTGGTCTTTTTGATCATTTCACTGATCAGCAATGGAAACCGTGGCAGCCGTTGCACAATGGGTGAAAAATTAGCGGATATCAACGAGGGTATTGCTAAATTCGCATCATATCCTCCTGAGGAATTAAATAATTTATTTAACTGCAGGAGATAATGTTCATAACCGAGAATGACGGTTTGGAAAGATTTGAATTGATTGGCCAAAACGCCTTTTTCCAGAGAATTCTGCAAGCGGTCTGTAAATTCCTGCACTTTGTTTGCAGAATCTGCCTGCTGCAAACGGATAAAAAATTCATGAACCAGATCATTGGGTTTTTTCGAAGTATCCGCACTGTTACCGCTATCGGCCAGTTCTTTAACGAGGGAGTTTTTTAAATTAGCTAATGCTTTAAGCAGGATTTGAAAAGATTCTCCGTGCTCGCCATTCCAGCCTTTACGGTTATTTTTGGGAACGTTACTGAGATAGTGGTAGAGACCCTCCATTGTCTTTTCAAAAACAATTTGCGTTTCTAACAGTTCGCGGATTACAAATATAATTTTTTCAGGTTTATATTGGCCGTCTTCTGCGGTATTCCTCATACTAATCCCCTTATTCATTTAAAAAATATTTTGTCCGTAAAATATCCTATCCCCGAAAGATTAAGGAATTATGAAGAATTTAAAAAAATTCAAAAAACTCTCTGTACAGGACATTTTTCACCTCTCCCCTTGTGGGAGAGGTCGACGCGCGAAGCGCGGCGGGTGAGGGATTACGGGGTGTAGTTTGAATTTTCGTTTATATGTTCTCGCTGGAATTGAACTTTTAATTGATTACAAATTCTCGCCAAATTGGCAATTTTTAAATTAAGGATATATTTATGTGCTGCAGAAGAATTATTGTTGTTGGCTTGCGTAAGCTTCCGTCCCAGGCCAACAACCCAATCATATAAAGATTTCCAGGTAGACAGTTTTTCTAATTCTGATAGATAAGAATCATCAGTCGATCGCTGCTTTGTCGCATCAACAGGCTTCTGCCATATACTCGCCACTGATCGATATAAAGAATCCCAGAGTGAATTTTCGTGACAATCTTTGTCATCGGTCAATATTTTCCTAATATAATCCTTGACGGAATTAAGGTCCTTAAAGTCAGGAAGAACTGAACTTAAATATTTTAATTCTTTTGCCATATCCTGAAGTTTAGGAACACTGGGCAAACTAATTGTAGCCGACATTAGGGAAGGATTTATTAAATCTAAAGGCAGGTTTTTCCAGATTGAAAGCACATTTTTGATTCTGCTCTGTTGATCCTTCTTTGCAATGTCCAACAGTTTGTCTCTTAATTTGGATTCCTTATTCATACTCAGGAGATCATCGGAAACGTTTCCGTATCGACCTGTGGGAATAGCATATTCCGCAACCAGGCTGATGACGTTCTTGTCAAGAAACTTACTCAATGGAATGTTTAACCAATCAATCATCGGTATTAAAAGATGATTAGAAAGAAATAAACGGTAATATTCATTTCTTATTAAATTTAATTTTTTCCAGGTGTTATCAAGAATTAATTTTAACTGACTTCCATCAAGTTGATAATCATCCATTATCTTCTTTGCTTTAAGGCGAACCAAATCCCTCAAAAGGTAGGAATGTTCGTTGTCTATTATCTTATGTCCTCCGTTAATTATTCCCGGTTTTATGCCTTGTTCCTGAATCAACCACCTTATCAGGGGTTCGTTGTTGATTCTTCTAGAGGATATGTTATTTAGATTGATTTGCTCTAAAGATCGTTCAGAAATGTGCTCGTTTACGCAAAAAAGTGGAGAATTTTCTAAACACTCCATTTGTTTGTTGCTGCCTACCGCGGCTAGATATAATAGTTTATCTTCGTCCACGGAAGAAGGAGTATTGGCAAAAGGTTGGTATTTTGTATATAAATATTTAAAATTTTCGAGAGGAGGTTGATAAAAGCGAAAACTATCTTGCGTCCATTTACGGTAATTATGCTTAATCTTATTTTCAGCCATTTGCTCAAAAAAAGTTTCTATTTCGGAATCTTTTAAATAAAACCCATATTTTTTATGATGTAAAAGATGTAAAACCGCGGGATTTGCAGCATACATTAGCGGAGACCGAGGGGAATTGAGAAAATGGGGATGTGCATCATGAGGATGATTATAAGTACGAGTCTCATAAAAATGATGTTCTATAAACCGGGGTTTATAAGTTGTTTTGGCTTTCAATAAATGATCTAAAACCGTTCTGATAAACTCGATATTTTCATGCATTACCGCGATGTCTATAATTCCAAAGGGAGCAAAAAGTAAATCTAATTTAGGCACAGCCAAATAAATAAGTGGGTTCCCACAAATAGCTGCAAAATGTTCCAGGGTAACCCATTCTATTTTTAAGTCATACTCATTAAATAAACCCAGTCTTTTCGCTTTGTTGACCAGTTCTATTCTATTACTAAAAATAACATCCTTAAGAAAATCATTTTTATCCCGCGCATTGCCGCATTTGCTCCATAATTCTGACAAGCCATCAGCTTCGAATTCTTCTGACCAAAACGTTAATAGCCGGGATGATATGTCGTTTAAACGGAAGAGGTAACAGTTACGATCGTGACTCAACTCAAGGAAGGTGAATTTGTCTTTCAGGTTATTATACCATTGTTCTTTTTCGTGCTTCATATAGAAACCTGGATTGTAATTAGTCTGCATACCCTAATCAAAAAATATTAAGGAAATATTAAAACCCGAGGGTGCGGCGGGAATTTATTTTGTTTAAATAGATTTATGATTTTTTATATTCTAGGTTTCGCATTGGGTATACGAGTTGTCGCCTGTTTATCCCGTATTCCATCTGTACAAATAGGCATAAGCGGATTAATTTTTCTGGTGTTGCTGTTTGCGCTGATATGGCCGGCATTGCGCAAACGCAAATGGCAACGAATTTTATTGCTAACCCTCGGTTTCGCAGGGTTGGGATTCGTGTATGCAGATTATCATGCCAATCAATGGTTGAAAGATCGGGTGCAAAGCCGTCTGGTTGGGAAAAATACTTTTGTCAGCGGAGTGATTATGACTTTACCGCTGGAAGAAAAACGCTACACGCGCTTTTTACTTCGCACCGATCAATTTGACGGTCGGCGCGAACACAAACGTCTGCAGTTGAACTGGCAGCAGCCGCATCCGCCGCTGAGAGTGGGGGAACGGTGGGAACTGACCGTCCGCCTGAAGCCGCCTCACAGTTTGGTTAATTTTAATTCATCGACACGGCTGCGCGAATGGTGGACGCAAAACATTCATGCCACGGGTTATGTGATTCCACAGGGTGCGTATAAAAAAATATCCGCGGGTGATTGGCGTTTTTTGGTAGCGCGCTGGCGGCAGAGCCTGCAGCGTGAGATCGTGGAGGCCGTAGCTGATCCTACCGCGGCGGCCACTTTGACCGCATTGACAATCGGCGTCGAGGAAGGTTTGAGCGCCAACGACTGGCAGGTATTACAGCGAACCGGCACTGTACATTTGGTGGTTATTGCCGGATTGCATATCGGCCTGATGGTGATGATCGCCTATTATTGCGGCAGCGGAATATGGCGATGCTCACCGCGTTTATTGGCGCGTTTTCCCGCCCAACGTGCCGGCGCAGTGACCGCGCTGATATTTGCATTGGGATACGGTGCGCTGGCGGGATTTAATTTGCCGACACAGCGAGCGGTGTTAATGGCGGTTATTTTGATGCTGGGCCGGATATTGGTTCGGGGAGAAAGCGACTCCTGGCGGCGAATACTGTTGGCGTTTGCCTTTATCATTTGCTTACAGCCCGGCGCGTTATTTTCGGCGGGATTCTGGCTGAGTTTTGCCGCGGTCGCATGGATCAACTACAGCGTCTGTGGTGAATGGCGCCGTGCGGCGCACTGGAAGCAATGGTTACGTATGCAGTTCGCATTGTTTTTAGGACTGACGCCGCTGACCATTTATTTTTTTCAGCAATTTTCCCTGGTCAGCATGATTGCCAATCCACCCGCGATACTGTGGATTGGCTGGATCGTGGTGCCGTTGTGTTTAATGGCCGCTTTGATCAGCGCATTCAGTTTACCGGCGGGAAAATGCTTATTCAAACTCGCGGCATATTTGCTAACGCCACTCTGGCATTTTCTGCAATGGCTGGCGGCATGGCCGTTGGCGGGAGAGTCTCGTGCTTTTTCCAGTGAATGGATTTTATTGGCCGCGGTTGCCACAGCGGCGTGGTGTTTGGCGCCGCGGCGCGTCCCTGGCCGCTGGCTCGGGGTGTTGGGATTTTTGCCGATCTGGTTATTTCATCCTTCCAAACCACCGCCGGGCGCGTTTTGGGTGACTATGCTGGACGTCGGTCAGGGATTGGCATTAACCGTGCAGACCACCCATCATCTGCTGGTTTACGATACCGGCGCTCATATTCCTGACGGATTTGACGCAGGCCGGGATATCATTTCGCCTTACCTGATCACTCTGGGCATTTCCCAAATTGATTTATTAATGGTGAGCCATGGCGATAACGACCATAGCGGCGGCGCTGACGCCTTATTAATGCGCTGGCCGGTGAAGGCTTTTTTGACCAGTATTCCAGTCATGTTCGCGGCATACCAGGCGAAGCGCTGCGAGGCCGGTCAGCAGTGGCAGTGGGATGGCGTGCCCTTTCGGGTTTTGTGGCCGGCTGTTGGTAGTGTTTATCAGGATAATAACAGTTCCTGTCTTTTACAGATCGGACGAACAAAACAGCGCATATTGTTGACCGGCGACATAGAAGCCTTTGCGGAACAGAGTGTGACCGGGCGCTATGGCTCCGCCCTGGAATCCGCCATTTTAACGGCGCCGCATCATGGCAGTAAAACTTCCTCGACACCCGGATTTTTGACAGCGGTTAATCCCAAATATGCGCTGTTTTCTCTGGGATATTTTAATCGATTCCATTTCCCTGCGCCTAAAGTGGTGGAGCGCTACCGGGCGTCGGGCGTGCGGCAATGGTATACCGCACAGGATGGAGCGGTGATGGTGAAGATGCCCGCCGACGGCCCCCCCGTATTTTTATCCGCCAATCCCCACCGTTATTTTTGGCAATGAGATTAGAAGGTCAAATTCATGTATAATCACTGGCCATGAATAAAATAAAGTCCAGGGGTTTCGATACCTACCGCCGCCTGCTGCAGGCGACCCGGAAATACTGGTTGTGCTTTCTGTTGGGCGTGGCGGCTACCGCCGCGATGTCGCTGGTGGATGCGGGATTTGCCTGGTTGATCAAACCCATCATCGATAAAGGTTTCATTCACCGCGATTCTCACTTTATCCGCTGGCTGCCGGTGATGGTGATTGTGATTTTTATTTTTCGCGGCGTGTTCGTGTTTCTCTCTGCTTATTGCGTCACCCGAGTCTCCAGACACGTGGTGATGGACTTCCGGCGTCGCCTGTTCGATCACCTGCTAAAATTACCCACCAGTTTTTACAATAAAAGCAGTTCCGGACAACTCATTTCGACGATGATTTATAATGTCGAGCAGGTCGCCCAGGCGAGTTCCACGGCTTTATTGACGATTTTGCAGGAAGCCACTCTGACGATTGGTCTGGTAGCGGTGATTGTCAGCGTTAGCTGGCAACTGTTCGTATTATTTTTAATGATCGTGCCGATCATCGCATGGATATTAAAGAGCAACGGTTCGCGCCTGAAAAAAATTAGCGTCTCCGTGCAAAAGTCCGTGGGAGAAGTGACGCGGGCGGCGGCGGAAAGCATCAACGCCCAACAGGTGGTGCGCCTTTATGGGGGACAAAGTTACGAACGGGATAAATTTTATCGCGCCACCAAAGCCAATCAGCAGCGTGAATTAAAAATCTCGGTGGTCAATAGCGTGGGGACGTCGGTGGTGCAACTGCTATTGTCGGTTCTGATCGCGGTGGTGCTGATTTTTGCGACCATGCCTTCTTTAGATATTACGGCGGGCGCATTCGGCACGGTGATTTCTTCGGTGATTATGCTACTGCGACCCATGCGCCGTTTAACAACGGTGCACAGTCTTATTCAAAAAGGTATTGCCGGTGCTGAAAGTATTTTCGCGGTATTGGATGAAGACACGGAAAAAGACTGCGGACATGTCACTGTGGCGCGGGTGCGCGGAGAGGTCGTTTTTTCGCAGGTTAATTTTGGATATCAGACCGGAAAGGAAACCGTATTGCACGATATTAATTTTACGGTGCAACCGGGCAGGGTGGTGGCTATCGTTGGACGTTCAGGGGCGGGGAAATCGACTTTAATTAATTTACTGCCGCGTTTTTATGACCTGAAGCGCGGCGTGATCACAATTGACGGTGTGGACGTGCGTGATTATCAGTTGGAAAATTTGCGGCAACAGTTTGCGCTGGTTTCGCAGCATTCGGTATTATTTAACGATACCATTGCTCATAATATCGCTTATGGCCGTCAGATCGGTGATGTTTCCCGTGAGCAAATCGAAGCCGCGGCGCGGGCGGCGTATGCCTGGGAGTTTATCCAGGAATTTCCCAAAGGTCTGGATGAAGTTATCGGGGAAAATGGCGTGCTCCTGTCGGGTGGTCAACGCCAGCGCATCGCGATTGCCCGGGCATTATTGAAGAACGCGCCGATTTTAATTTTAGACGAAGCCACTTCCTCTCTCGACACGCATTCTGAAAGACAAATTCAGGCGGCTTTGGAAAACCTGATGCACCGTAGCACGACCTTTGTGATCGCGCATCGATTGTCGACGATTGAAAACGCCGACTGGATTTTAGTGATGGATAAAGGCCGGATTATCGAGCAGGGCGCCCATGCGGCGCTGTTATCCCAAAAAGGCGCTTACGAGGCTTTGCACCGTCTGCAATTTAAAGATATGTCGCAAGAGACAGCGACGGTGTAGCCATGAACGTAGAAAGTGTCTGGTATCAAAGGCAATTATTTTCCTATCTTTTATGGCCGTTTTCATGGATTTACCGGGCAGTGTTTACCGTGCGCCGCTGGTTATATGGCTGTGGTATACGCAAAACAGTGCGTTTTCCAGCGCCAGTGATCGTGGTGGGCAATATTAGCGTGGGTGGAACCGGCAAAACGCCATTGGTCATGAGCCTTGCGGATAAGTTAAAACAAACCGGCTGGCGGCCAGGAATTGTCAGCCGCGGCTATGGGGGCAGCGCAACGCGACTGCCACAGCGAGTGACGCCGGATAGCGATCCGCGGTTAGTGGGCGATGAAGCGGTTTTGCTCGCCCGAAAAACCGGCTGTCCAATGGTGGTGTGCCGGGATCGTGCCGCCGCCGCCGCCACGCTTTTAAATCATTACGATTGTAATATTATTCTGAGCGACGATGGCCTCCAGCATTTGGCGTTAGGTCGCACCATTGAAATCGCGGTGCTGGATGGCGAGCGCCGTCTGGGCAATGGTTTTTGTTTACCCGCGGGCCCGCTGCGTGAATCGGCCAGGCGTTTAAAAAGCGTGGATTTTATCGTGAATAATGGTTTCGATCATGCAGGCGAGTGGCGCATGGATTTGCGCCCGGAAAAAATTTATCAATTGACCGATCCTTCCCGGCGATTATCTGCGGATGAGCTGAATGGATTAACCATTCACGCTGTCGCCGGCATTGGCCATCCGCAACGGTTTTTTAAAGCACTTCTGCAAGCGGGATTTTATGTGATCCCTCATGCGTTTCCCGATCATTATTTATTTCAAAAATCCGACTTTGATTTTAACGATCATGCGCCCATTATCATGACCGAAAAAGACGCCATAAAATGCCTCCCGTTCGCCGACGACCGCTACTGGTGTCTGGCCGTTTGCGCCGAACTTTCTGCCAGTTTTTTTACTCAATTGCAGCTAAAACTACGCTGTACTCACTGAAATGACACAATAGAACAGTTCACTTCATTTCCTGCCAATTTTCTTAATTCTTCTTCCTGCATACCTAGCAGCTCTGCTATTTCTCCTGGCGCCTTAGGATTTGCTTTTTGAATTCTATTCAAAATACCTAAATCGAGTTGGTATTCAGCTTTTTCAGATGCGACTTTACATAATAAAGGAGCGCCAACCAGTACAACGAACGACATGAACTGTGTGCATTTCTTTGGGTTGGAGATTTTACACGATCCCAGTAATTTCTTTTGATCACTCACTAAATTAATTTTAATTGAGGTGAGTGGGGGTATAAATATAATGGATGTGCTTGAGGCAGGTATATTTTGTAAAGCAGGTCTAAGCGGAATCATCTTATTTTCTTTCTGAGCGGGTCCAAAAAATTTAGGAATATAGGCTTGAACCAGAGGTACTAAATCTTGAATCGGAAGAAGAACCAGGAGGTCTTTCTTCAGAATTTCAAGATAGGCTTCTTGAAGTTTACGGTTTCTTGCAGGCAATCCCTGTAGTTTATACATGTCCTCATTGTGTTCGCCGAATTTAACACCCAGATCAAGGTTAGTGAGGGTTTGATTACCTAACAAAGTGATTGCTCCTTTATTATCATGACGGATGCCTTTTAGACTGAGACTGGAGAGTGTCTTATTATCCGCAAAAGCGGTTACCCCGCTGTTGTCAAAATGGTTGTAATCCAGCCTAAGACTAATAAGTGTTTCATTATTCGCCAAATCAATTATTCCTTTGGCGGTGATGTAGTTGCAGGATAGATTAAGGTTAGTAAGTATCGGATTATCTGCCAAAGCAGTTGCGCCTGCGTTACGAATACTGTTTGATGATAGATCAAGGCTGGTGAGTGTCCGATTGCTTGCCAGAGCGATTGCCCCATCTTCTTCAATCCGCCTTTCCCGATGACTGTAGGTAAAAATACTCCTATCTTTGCAATCTTTGTTTGTGTTTTTATAAATACATCACAGACGTGATAAAAAAACATGACAATTAACAAGGAGAATTTTTATGCGAAAACATGATAGTAACGTTTCTAAAGAATTGAAATACGAACTTTCAGTGAAGACAAAGATTGAAAAGAGTAAAGATCAATTGGAGAACGGATTTGTTCAGCTTATGGATGATCTGTCTCAATTGGTTAAAGTATTAAATAAAATAGGTAACAAAAAGATTAATCATCCTATTTATGAAAATGTCGTCGAAAATTGTTTGTCCGAACTATTATATACGACAGCGTGGTTGTTCAATGTAGCAGCGATTATTCAGCCGGGTTGGCTGAAAAAAAATGTCACTATTGTCGGAAATAATTTTAATAAACCCCCATTGTCTAAATTAATTTTGGAATCCAAAATGGTAAATGAATTTAGGGACTTATTTTTGAAAACTTATGATGAAATGTACGATTCCGATGAATTCATTAAGAAATTTTTTTCGACTTTAGAGGATATTTTATCTGTTGATCCTGGTTTTGTTAAAACTTTTGAAGAAAGAGATCGGCAAAACATCATTTATAATACCTATAAATTTTTAGTATATCATAATCAAATTTATTTAAATCAGGCACATGAATACTTGTCTTATATACAGGATACTCTGTTTGTCGCTAGGGCAATTCCGGAACTTTTACATACTAATCGTGTGTCTAAAATTGCCGAAATGAAAAGTAACCTGGACTTAAAAGGAATAAACACTCAAGAAAAAAAGGATTTGGAAAATGAATTCTCTTCACTGGTAAAAAAGGAAGAAGAATACCGCAAGGAGCAAAAAGAATTTTCAGAGGTCTATGGAACAGAATACTACGAGATTAAGAAGGAAGAAAATAGCATATTTAATTTGATCTATATGAGATGCGCCTGGGAAGAGTTCTACTGTACTTTTAAATATTATTCTTCTCAATTGAATAATTTTTTAATGAATTGTATTAGCGGATACGGTGAATTTTTCCCCCAAATAATGCGAGCGATCGAATTTAATTCATTAATGGATGATCAACCGGATGGTATTTTGGAGTACTTTGAAAAAGAGGTGATACGGGCTGTTAAAGAGCAGAATATATCCATGGATTCTGTGTTTCTCAGAAAATTATTTCATAGTTGTAGAACCTCAATGATTAAAATAGGTCAAATTTCTCAAACGGAATTGAAACCAATTCTCTCAAACGAAGATGAAAAAATCAGTACACACCTGGTACAGACAGCTACAGCTACTCAAAAATTAGTAGAAAATATCTGTCAGGAATTTGAAAAAATTCTTGGGCATTTTAGATTAGGTTTAAAGGATCTTCCTTCATCGGAATTGTTACAAAGTAAAATATCATTTCTGATTTCATCGAATAGAATGGCAAGTAGCTCCATGGTGGCGTCTTCAAGTTCTTCTCATTCAGGTTCGATATCGAGTATCGCGTCATCTTCAACAGAAAAATCTTTAGAGAGGTAAAATGATATGAGACTAACACAAAATCCAGTACGACAATTTACTCTACTAGAAAATCCTCAAAATTCTGAAAATATTAATAATTTAAATCATATTTTAGTCCAATATAATACCGTAAAAGTCAGACTCAATCAGAGGTTAGGCGATGATGCGGCTACCGACCCTCAGATTAGAATTTCATTTACTCAAGCTCGAAATCATTTAGATATCATATGGAATCAATGCCAAAATAATCAGGGTATTCAGGCAATAATTGGTGGTCAGTTTAATCGGGAAAGGAATTTTATAATACAGGTCGCTGCCGGTAGAAATTATGGGGCGGTTAATATAGTAGCTATGCACGCACCACCTGCGCCAATGCCACAACCCATTCCGCCACCGCCGCCCCAGCCGGATTGTTTGACAAGAGCATTACCTTACGTGAGGGTTTTTTCTCTGTTGGTTGGAGTAGCTTCGTTGGGTTGTGGATTGGGAATAGTTACTCAGTTTTATAAAGAAGGTTTTAAACAAGCGGTTATAAAAGCCGCTTTTCCTTTAGCCATTAGCGCACTTAGTTTTATGATCTTTGGAGCTACTTATATTGATCTCAGAAGGCGTCCCGAAGGGACTTTACCCGACTTTAATCCAGAATTAGGAGGTTTGCAATGAAAGAAGCATTATTTGAAGCTATTGGACAACGTAATTTCATCGCGGTAGAAGATTTTTTAAGAAACGGAGCCGATGTTAATGCGGCAGATACAGGTGAAGAAACTCCCTTAATGAAGGCAGTTATGTCTAATTCAATTGAATTGGTCAGGTTAATTGTTAAATATAAACCTGATATTTTCCGAAAAAATAATCTTGGACTGACGGCGATGGACCTTACTCAGGATATGGAGAATCAGGACGTTTTACTCCTTTTAATGTCGCCCACTTCTGTGGCAATCTCAAACGAGGAGAAATATGAGAAAATATACCAAAACCTGGACAACATGAACAAGCAAAAAGATCAATTAAAGATGAATAATATTCTTTTAGAACAAAAATTACAGAATTATTCGGTAAAAAATAGATTTGGATATCCAGAAACATTAAAGACTAAAGCTTTATATCAATTATTAATTGGTGGAATTCGTGACTCCGTGACTATCTCTAAAAAGATTTTAGATAAAGAGATTCAAAAGACAAATGATACATCGGGGATGGTTGTTAATGTGTTAACTCAAACGGCCCCTATGATTCAAGGACAGCTTGATGGAATAGTGAGTACGCTGGGTATGGCGCTGGTGATAGGTATTGCGCGTGTTTATGATTATTTTTGCAAAAGAAAAGAAAGGCTGGAAGTTAAAAGAATTAGCGATGCTTTTAGTAATGATTTCGGTAGCATTGACGATAATTTACTCGAAGATATTAGCCATGCAGTTATTTATCGCTATTATGATCAATTACATCAATTAACTTTATCGACTACTGTTTCGCAAGGAGGACAAGAGAGGCCGGATCCCCGTCCGGGAGACGGTGTATTTGTCCTGGCCACAGCGATTATTAATAGAATAATTTCTTCCATTATCCGTGGCCGTAATAATTTTTACCATTCTAATGGTGAGGAAATTCCCGTACCCGTTGTACAACGATGTATTCATGCTCTGTATAAAGAAATTTGGGATGAGAAATCCTGCGCGCAAAGCTTAAAAACTGAAGAAATAAAAGAAACTGCCTGGACAGTTAAGGGAGTGTTAGACCGTACTGGCATTAAATATAGTAATGAAAAGAATGAAGAGAGCTTTTATACTAAATCAGGTAGTACTAAACATGACAGATATGGTTTTCGTCGTGTGAGTACAGAGGGAATTCAGGAGATAGCAGAATTGAAGTTTCAACAAATCCGGGTTCTGAAGGAAGAGAAATATTCTTTGAAAAATGATTTACCCCAACGATTTATCAACGGCCAAAACAGAAAAGAGTATCATCCTCTACCAGAGGCTGATATGGAATTTCAGGCTGAGAAATCATGCTGTCAATGTATTATACTGTAAAATTTGGGAATAGCCCGGTTACCGGGCTATTCTATGGAAAATTTTTTAATCATTGCCCACATCAATTCCGCTTTATTTCGGCAATTATATTTAATTTTAGCGCGTTCAATATAAGTTTCTACAGTTTTAGGAGATATTTTTAGCTGCCGTGCAGTTTGTTTGGTTGTCAAACCCTTGCAAAGATAATGCATACACGCGGTTTCCCTCTTTGAAAGAATATTATCCTGCATATTTGCGGGATAATTGAAATCTTTCTCTAATTGAGTAGACGAACAATAATTTTTGGGTGAACGGGTAAAAGAGATACCTAAAATTCCCGTAACCAGCTCGTTATCGTCAAAGATGGGTATTTTATAGCTTATAAAAGTTACACTAACATTTTTTTTTAATATTCCTTCTTCGCGAACAAATACCTGTTTTTTCTGATTGATGACCGCTCGATCATTATACACAAATTCATTGGCAATGTAATTTGGAAAGATTTCAAAATCAGAATGGCCTGCTATTTCTCCTGGCTTGTGTCCCAAACGCTCTGTGCCGTAATCATTATAGCCCAGGTAAGTGCTCTTTTTATCTTTCCAATAAACATGGCAGGGCAGAAATAGTAAGTGTTCGACAGAAACCTGGGATATGAAGGTTGACGACATCAAATTGGAAGCTTGCTGAATCATAATAAGACTCCTGCAATTTATACCACTTTCGATACTATCACAACCGATAGCTTACTGTAAAATAGATTTTCTGTGTCAGGATTTCTACTGACAGACTGCAATGGTGAGAGGCAATAATCTTAAGGAAGGGTGCATTTATAAACTATAGGGGGAAAATATGGTTTACAAAATTGATTTACAAGGGAGTACAGCCATTACTCTGACAAATAAGGTTGAAAAAATTTGTGCGCCGTTACGAAATCTGAATATATCAGGATTTCAATACATGCGAAGATTTCCTGATGGTAGTCGATACATTCTTTGCGATTGTCCAGAATTAATGAGATATTTCTATGAAGAATGCTTTTATCCGTTGACATGGTATGATAATGAAAAACCGATTGCAATTTATCGATCAGGTATAGAACTTTGGCCTATTAATTCCCTTTATAATACCTCAGAACAGGAATCGTTAGCTGTTAGTATGCGTCAACTATTTAATATTACCCAAAGTATCACCTTTCTGGAAAAGCATCGCAAATATTTAGAAGTTATTCGATTTTTTTCTAATGATATTTCTATATATCTTTTAAATTTCAGAATTCTCAGTCATTTTATATTTTATTTTTACGAAAATATGCAAAGATACCTCATTAACTCGCGGGATGAAAGTTTTATGGTTTCTATTAAAAAGGAAAATCCAGGAATTCTTGAGGATATGGAAAGATCTTTCCTGGAGTTAATTCCTATTAAAAAATATTACCTTAAAGGCGAATTTGATCAAATCTATTTAACTCATTCGGAGAAAAATTGTCTGCACTGGTGTGTGCAGGGGAAATCATATGAAGAGACAGCGACGATACTGGGCATTAGTAGAAAAACCGTAGAAAATAACATTCAAAAAATAAAAGAAAAGTTAGATTTTCATAAACAATCGCAGTTAGTAACTTTTGCAATTAAACAGGGGGTTTGTCATAATCATCGTGCCTGAGAGTTGATACTTGCAAAATTATTCAAGGAACAAGCTGCGTCATTAAAAATTTATCAGGGGTAAGAGCCAGGCCTCAGCTTCAAAACTGTTCTCACTGAAATGACACAATAGAACAGTTCACTTCATTTTTTTCTTCAAATTTTTTAACATATGAATCTCTTTTGAATTACGTCCTCCATATAACCCTTTATATCCATGATCTTGAAATATGGCGTAGTCAAGCGGTGTTTCTATACCGGCGTCTTTAGCTGCTGCGGCCAGATACCTATTGTGCTCGCCAGTTCGTTACGAATCGCCAAGCGTTTTTCATCCTCAGTAAGCTTGGCAAATGCTTCCCTATCTTTCATCTCCTGCCGGCGGGTCTGCAAAGCAAAATAAGTTTGTCCATTAGCAATCACTGGCTTGGACGGGTCGCCATTCTGCACGATCAGGTAGCCAGCGTATCGAGATAAACGTAGATCAGGAAGCGAACGTTTTGCTCCTGAGCCAATATCAACCATTTCGTGGATATCCTCGAAATGGTCTTCAACCATTCGCCTGCGCACTTTTTTGAAGAGGAAATAGCATTCGGGAATCAGAGTGATTCAAAAGAAATGAATTATCAGTTAGTATAATGACAGCCATGTAACAAAGATCCTTGTTTCGTGGTCAGCGGCCCCCGGGTGTCGCGCTTATGATTATAATCCCTTTAGAATTTAAAATGCAATCAAAAGTTTTGACGTATTTTTTACATCAAACTAATATGAAGGAATTGCGCTTTAAAGCAAGAGCGGAATATGGAGAATTGCGTTTGCTTATGATCCGAAGCGGCAGGCTATAATATTAGTGGCTGGAAATATTATCCTCCTCTCTTTTCGGTCGACTTGAGATGCGAATTCGTCGGACGATTCCTGATAAATTTGTAGTGGTAAAAGTGTCATTTTTTCAGGCCTGACCCCCGGATAATTTTTTCTTCAGCAGTTCGTTGACCTGTTGGGGATTGGCTTTGCCGCGAGTGGCTTGCATGACTTTACCGACGAAGAAAGCGAACAGTTTGTCTTTTCCCGAGCGGAATTGAGTGACCTGTTCGGGATTATTTTGAATGATTTCGTCGATAATTTTCTCAATTGCGCCGGTATCGGTAATTTGCTTTAAACCCTGTTTTTCAATGACCGTATCCGCATCACTTTCGCCCTGCCAGATGGCTGCGAACACTTGTTTCGCGATGTTGTTGGAAATCGTGCCGTCAGCCACGCGTTTCAGCAACCCGCCTAATTGCGCGGCGCTGATCGGACTTTCGCGCAGATTTAAGTTTTCTTTATTTAACGCGGCGGCGAGTTCACCATTCACCCAGTTGGCGATAATTTTTGGAGAGGTTCCTGGGGCGTGCTGAATCGCGGCCTCAAAATAGTCAGCGGTTTCGCGCGACATTGCCAGTAAATGCGCATCATAGGGATTAAGTTGGTAGTCTTTCTGAAACCGCGCGCGTTTTTCCCAGGGTAATTCAGGGAGCGAGCTGCGAACGGTGTCGATAAAGTCCTGAGTCACGACCACCGGTAATAAATCGGGATCGGGAAAGTAGCGGTAATCGTGGGCTTCTTCCTTGCTGCGCATCGGTTTGGTGACGCCGTGTTCGGCATCATACTGACGGGTTTCCTGATTAATTTTTCCGCCCCCTTCCAGAATATCGATTTGTCGCTGGATTTCATAAATAATGGCCTGTTCAATAAACCGGAACGAATTCAGATTCTTGAGTTCAGTGCGGGTCCCCAATTTCGGGGCGCCTTTTCGTCGGATAGAGACATTCACGTCACAGCGAAACATGCCTTCCTGCATATTCGCTTCACTGACGCCTAAATAACGAATTAGATTATGCAGGGTTTTTAAATAGGCCACGGCTTCTTTAGCCGAACGGATATCCGGCTCGGATACGATTTCCAGCAACGGCGTACCGGCGCGGTTGAGGTCAATGCCGGAAACACCGGCCATGCCTTCGTGAATGGATTTACCAGCGTCTTCCTCGAGATGCGCGCGAGTGATGCCTATCTTTTTTTCAGAGCCGTCTTCCAGCACGATGGTCAAAGAACCGGGCCCTACGATGGGCAGTTCATGCTGGCTGATCTGGTAACCTTTCGGTAAATCAGGATAGAAGTAATTCTTGCGCGCGAAAATAGAGCGGGCATTTATTTTTGCGTCAATGCTCAGGCCGAAACGAATAGCCAACACGATGGCCTGTCCATTCAGAACGGGCAGAACCCCCGGTAAACCCAAATCAATCGAGCAGGCTTGCGTATTAGGCTCGGCGCCAAAGGTGCATGGCGCACCGGAAAATATTTTTGATTTAGTGGCCAGTTGAGTATGAACCTCAAGGCCAATGACAGGTTCCCATTCCATAAAAACACTTTAGCACGATGAGCAGGAGAAGTACAATATAAGCTTAAGCTGTTTTGCAGTAAAACAAACAGCCAGTGGCAGATAGTCTATAATCAATAAAAGTATGGCTGATGGGCCTGGCTTTTGCGCCAAAGCCCGCATCGTGAAAACACCGCTGAACTTCGACAGAATCCAGTCTATTTGTGACGCCGGCGGGTAGTTAGGTTTTAAAACATAAGGAGATTTTTATGAAATTTCAAAGGATTTTAGGTGTTATGCTGACGCTGTTTTTGTGCTCGCCCTTAATGAGTGAGGCCCAAACTCCCACTAATGAACAAGTCAACGCCGCTGCTCAAAGCAATTTAACTGTACAGATCCGCGGCATCAGAAGTAATCGTGGGGTTATTCGGGTGGCTTTGTTTCGGAACAAGCAAACTTATGAATCTCCAGCGCCTGCGCAAAGCGCTTACCGGCGCGCCATATTACCTATCAAAAATAACAGCGCGGAGTGGCAACTGGAAGTTCCTTATGGAGTTTATGGCGTTAAACTTTTTCACGATGAAGACAATAGCGGAAAATTGAAAAAAAGTTTTGTTGGACGGCCCACGGAAGGGGTTGGTTTTTCCAATAACCCTAAATTAACGAATCATGCGCCGAGCTTTGATGAAGTCAAATTCCAGGTTGGGCAGCCTCAACAAGCTATCACTATTAAAATGATCAATCCGTAAACAATCCCCGCAGGCCATGCAAAGAGTTCCCTTCACCGGGAACTCTCTTCAGGGCTCCCGCATTAAAACCCATTAACGTCCACTTTTGCTCCATATTTGACGAAAAATCGTCCTCAAAATGCTCACATAGAGTACTATGCTGCGCTTTTTCGGACAATTTTTCGTCAAATCTGAAGCAAAATTGAACGTTTTGCGCTGTGTAAATTTTAATGCGGGGCCTTGGAACTTTCTTTTATTTATATTGGAAAAGACCGGTATTTTGAGTATACTATTCTACTCCATAGAATTTATGCAAACAATTATCGGGAAGAATTATGAGTATAACGCCTGACGAAGTCGAAAAGATCGCGCATCTGGCGCGTTTATCCTTTAGCGATACTGAAATTCAGCCGCTCAAAAAAGATCTGGATAACATTCTCAATCTGGTTGGGAAAATGAAAAACACGGATGTCAGTAAAGTGGAAGCTCTGGCCCATCCCCTGGAAACGCCACAGCCTTTGCGTACGGACGTGGCCACAGAAAAAAATCAACGCGATTTATTTTTACAACTCGCTCCCCAAACGAAAATGGGCTTATATATCGTTCCCCAAGTCATTGATACAGAATAAAGGAAATTTATGCATAACTTCACCCTGGCAGAATTGAGCCGGCAGTTGCGGACAAAAAAAATATCCAGCGTAGAATTAACCCGGCATTACCTGCAGCGCATCCGGCAGTATGATCCGCAATTAAATTGCTTTGTGACTGTCACCGAAGCGCAGGCGTTGCAGCAGGCAGAAGCGGCCGATGCGCTAATCGCCGCAGGTAAAGGCGGAGCGCTGACGGGAATTCCTGTCGCGCAAAAAGATATTTTCTGCACACAGGGTATAAAGACCAGCTGCGGTTCAAAGATGCTGGATAATTTCATCGCTCCTTATAACGCCACCAGTGTGGAACAGTTTAACGCCGCTGGGACTGTATTGCTGGGAAAAACCAATATGGACGAATTCGCCATGGGTTCTTCCAATGAAAACAGCTTTTATGGTCCTGTGAAAAATCCCTGGGATATTACTAAAATTCCCGGAGGTTCCTCAGGGGGTTCCGCGGCCGCAGTCGCTGCACGCCTGGCGCCGGCAGCGACAGGCACTGATACCGGCGGTTCGATTCGGCAGCCGGCGGCATTGTGCGGCATCACGGGTTTAAAGCCGACTTATGGACGTGTGTCCCGGTATGGTATGATCGCGTTTGCATCCAGTCTGGACCAGGGCGGGCCGCTGGCGCAGACCGCCGAAGACGCCGCCCTGTTATTGGGCGTTATGGCCGGTTATGATCCCAAAGATTCCACCAGTATTGATCAACCCGTGCCTGATTATACGCAATTTCTCAATGATGATTTGCAGGGTCTGAAAATAGGCCTGCCGATGGAATATTTTGGCGACGGCCTGGATCCTGTTATCGCCAAATCCATAGACGAGCTGATCAAAGTGTTGGAGAAACTGGGCGCTAAAACTTTTCAAATCAGTCTGCCGAACACGAACCTTGGCGCTTCAGTTTATTACGTATTGGCGCCGGCTGAATGTTCATCAAATTTAGCCCGCTACGATGGCGTGCGGTATGGTTACCGTTGCAAAGATCCCGTTAATTTAGAAGATTTATACAAGCGTTCACGGAGCGAAGGTTTTGGCAGGGAAGTGAAACGGCGTATTTTAATCGGTACTTATGTATTGTCTTCAGGATTTTACGACGCATATTATTCCCGCGCCCAAAAAATCCGGCGACTGATTCGTGACGACTTTACCGAGGCATTTAAAAAAGTGGATGTTATTTTAACTCCGTCCACACCCACCCCGGCTTTTAATATTGGCGAAAAAATGACCGATCCGGTGGCGATGTATCTTTCCGATGTCTATACCATCGCCGTTAATTTAGCAGGCATTCCCGGCTTATCTTTTCCCATCGGTTTCAGTCAGAGTGGTTTGCCCTTGGGTGGACAGTTGATCGGCAGCTATTTTTCCGAAGCCAAATTGCTCAATATCGCCCATCGCTATCAGCAGGAAACCGATTGGCATCGGCGCACTCCGCCCAACTTTATATAACCATGTGGAGGACATTAGCGGCTATGAAATTTATTGATAAATAAAATTTCCCTTCCGGATGGGGGATCGAAAGGGGGAGAGAGCGGAGCGTCTCCCCCTTCATTCCGAGCATCGGCTCAGCCGAGCGCAGGATATAAACAGGAGCAATTATCGCTGTATTCAGCGAGAATTGCGGAGGCCTATCATGACTTATCTCACGGCTATTTTTATTCTGATTGGGATATCCGTCCTGGCGGGTAGTTGCGTTTTTCTCGTCAGAAAGTACGTACATGTTAGCTTTTTGCAAAAACACCACGAAGTCGCATTCATTATTTTTCTCCAGGAAGGCGTTATTTATGGGGTGTTATTAGCGTTTGTGGTTTCTGTGGTCTGGGGGCAGTTTAATGATGTGGGCGAGGAAATGGAGAGGGAAGTATCTAATTTATTGGTAGTTGCGCAATTAACGCCCGTCCTTCCTGAAGCGTTGCGCGTCAATATGCAGTCGGATATGCGCGATTACATGCAATCAGTCCTTAATCAGGAATGGAAAACCATGTACTATGGCCAGTCGAATGCGGAATCACGCGCCCTGATTGATCATCTACAGACGATTTTTTTAGAGTATAAACCCCAGAATATTGCGGAAGTGGCTGTCTACTCTGAAATATTGCGTCATTTATCGGAGGCACGTGAAGCGCGGAGAATCAGACTTTTCCATTCAGCCCTGTCGGTGCCCAGTGTCATCTGGGTCATACTCATCGGAATGGGAATGATGGTGATCGCACTGCCGCTGTTTTTTGGTATGGAGCACCGCTGGTCGCAGGCGCTCCTCACAGGGTGTCTGACGGCCATGATTACTTCCCTATTGCTGTTAATTATTTTACTGGATAATCCCTTTGGAGAAAATTTGCAGGTGGACAATGCCGCTTTTGTCCAGGGCCTCGATCAGGTGAATTCCATGATTCTTCACGGCTCGTTTAATCCCTCTTTCAGATGAAATTCTGACTATTCTAAAGTACACTTTTTCCCTCTCCCCGAGTACGGCATAGGCGTCAAGCTAAGAGTTTTTTTCCTCAAGGACGCCGTCATTGCGAGCGCGAGCGAAGCAATCCAATACAGAATTTCCACAAAGTTCGAACTGGATTGCTTCGCTCACGCTCGCAATGACGATTTGTCGTGTACTGAGATGTCACATTTCATTGGTAGCATTTTCGGACATGATTCGCTATAATAACGGCCACTGATAGTTATCAATGTCCGGGAGCATCGATGGCCGAGGCCATATATCAAATAGTTTTTTACTTATTTACCATCGCCTTATTGGGTTCAGCGGCGATGGTGGTATTTTCGCGCAATCCGGTGCGTTCCATATTGTTTTTAGTGATGGCGTTTTTCTGCAGCGCAGTACTGTGGATGTTGCTTCAGGCCGAATTTTTATCGCTCGTATTAATTTTTGTTTACGTCGGCGCGGTGATGACGTTGTTCCTGTTTGTGGTGATGATGCTGAATATCGATCTCGCCCCCCTCAAAGAAGGTTTCGTTCGTTATTTACCCTTTGGGCTGCTGGTGTTAGCGCTCATGGTAGGCATTATGCTGTTTGCGTTGAACAGCGGCAAACAGTTTAGTTCGGTGACCATGCTGGTTGACCACGGCCCCAATTACAACAACACAGCGGCTATTGGAAACGAATTATTTACTCATTATCTTTATGAATTTGAAATCGCTGGATTAATTTTATTAGTGGCGATGGTCGCAGCCATCAGTCTGGCGTTTTATGGCCGTAAGCCCGGCATAAATCTCAGAAAGTGTCTAAACAATTGGAAGCCAATAAAGCCACCGGCCTACGCGTCGTGAAAATGAAACCGGAGCCCAGATGATTCCACTGAATTTTTATTTAATAATCGGCGCTATTCTATTTGGCTTAAGTTTTGCCGGTATCATTCTCAATCGCAAAAATATCATCATTTTATTAATGTGCCTGGAATTAATGTTGTTGGCGGTGAACACTAATTTTGTAGCGTTCGCGCATTATCTGGATCTGGTCGCTGGAGAAATATTTGTATTCTTTATCCTGACCATAGCCGCGGCGGAAGCTGCTATCGGCTTGGCGATCCTGGTATTATTATACAGGCAACGCGGCACTATCAACGTACAAAATATGGATTTATTAAAGGGTTAAATTGTGAATCATCCACTGGTATTGGTTGTTGTCTTCGCGCCGTTACTGGGCGCGATCATCGCCGGCTTTTTAGGCAAAGTCGTGGGCCGTTCGGCTACGCATAGAATTGCGATTGGATTGATGATCTGTTCTTTCGCCGCGGCGCTGGGAATTGCAAAACAGGTGCTGATAGACGGCAAAACCTATAATGACCTTTTATATCACTGGGTTTTAAGCGGCCATTACGCATTCGACGTGGGTTTTTTAGTGGATCAGCTGTCCGCGGTGATGTTGGTCATTGTCACTTTTGTGTCCCTTGTGGTGCATATTTATACCATTGGCTATATGCACGATGATCCTGGTTATCAACGATTTTTCAGTTATGTTTCCCTCTTTTACGTTTATGATGTTGATGCTGGTGACTGCGAATAACTTTCTCCAGTTATTTTTTGGCTGGGAAGGCGTCGGCCTGGTTTCTTATTTGCTTATCGGTTTTTGGTTCAAAACCACTGCGGCGGCCAACGGCAGTTTTAAGGCTTTTTTAGTGAACCGCATCGGCGATATGGGTTTTATTATTGGCATCTCAGCCATCCTCGCCTATTTTGGCGCGCTGGATTACAACACCGTGTTTGCATCGGCGCCAACCGTCGCCAGTCTAAAAATTAATGTCTTTGCCAACACGCCCTGGTCGGTGATGAGCCTGATTTGTATCGCCCTGTTTGTGGGAGCGATGGGTAAGTCCGCGCAGATACCGTTACACGTTTGGCTGCCGGAATCCATGGCGGGTCCTACGCCCATTTCCGCGTTAATTCACGCCGCCACCATGGTGACGGCGGGCATTTTCATGGTGGCGCGCATGTCGCCGCTATTTGAGCTTTCGCCGGTTGCGCTGAGTTTAGTTTTAGTTATTGGCGCGACCGGCGCTTTATTCCTCGGCTTACTGGCTTTTGTCGAAAATGATATTAAACGAGTGATCGCCTATTCCACCATGTCGCAACTCGGATACATGATGGCGGCCAATGGCGCCTCCGCTTTTTCGGCGGGTATATTTCATTTAGCGACACACGCCTGTTTTAAAGCTTTATTATTCCTGGCCGCAGGTTCAGTGATTATCGCCATGCACCATGAGCAGGATATCCGCAAGATGGGTAATTTACGCAAGTATATGCCCATTACTTACGTCACTTTCCTGATTGGCTCCCTGGCGTTAGCGGCAATCCCGCCTTTTGCCGGCTTTTATTCCAAAGACGCCATTATCGAAGCGGTGCATACCGCCACTATTCCGGGCGCTCATTACGCTTATATTTGTCTATTACTCGGTAGTTTTGCCACCGCATATTATATGTTTCGCGTGTTTTTCCTGGCATTTCATACCAACGAACGCATGGATAAACATACCCGCGAACACCTTCACGAAACCAGCTGGACGATGACGCTGCCTTTAATATTACTGGCGATACCCTCTGTATTTTTGGGAGCGGCGCTGGCCCAAAAAATGTTATACAGTCCGTCTCCTTTATTGGGCAATAGTATTCACGTGGCTTCTCAATACGATGTCCTCAAACGGTTAGCTGAAGAATTCCCCGGTATCTGGCGAGCGATTTTCGAATCATTTTTTACCCTGCCGTTTTGGTTTGCACTCGCCGGAATTTTGGTGGCGTGGCTGTTCTGCGTTAAAGCGCCGATGATCAGAACTCAGTTGTCGAAACAGTTAGCGACCATTCAATGGATTCTAGTGGCTAAATATGGTTTTGATATTTTTTACCAGAATGTTATTTTGCCATTGGTACGCGGTTTGAGTGAATTCTTTTATCGCTGGACAGATCGAAAGGTTATCGATGCTGTCGTGGTAGATGGCTCCGGCCACATCATATCGCGTGTCTCGCAACGTTTACGGCGTCTGCAAACAGGGTATTTATATCATTATGCATTTGTCATGATGTTGGGTTTGCTAGCGTTTTTGTGCTGGTTTTTATTTTAAACCCTCACGGAGAAGTATGCCGATTTTAAGTTATTTAATCTGGTTACCGGTTTTGGGAGCCGTGTTGGTGCTGCTGTGTAATGAACAGCGTGCGAATCTAGCCCGTTATATTGCTTTGCTGGTCATGGTGGTCAGTCTGATTTTGTGCATCCCACTCTATGGCCATTTCGACACGGGCACTGCTTCTCTGCAATTTAGCGAACATTTGAACTGGATTCCCAGCCTAAAAATTAATTACGATTTAGGCATTGATGGTATTTCCCTGCCGCTGGTGATCCTGACCTGCCTGACTACCTTATTGATCGTGTTGGCGTCGTGGACAATGGTCCATCAAAAGGTCTCTCAGTATTTAGCCACATTTCTCGTCATGCAAGGCATGATGGTCGGAGTTTTCTCGGCGGCGGATTCCATGTTGTTTTATTTCTTTTGGGAAGGCACCCTGATCCCCATGTACTTAAGCATAGGAATATGGGGTTCACAGAACCGGTCTTACGCGGCCATTAAATTTTTTCTTTATACTTTTTTTGGTTCCGCGTTACTGCTGGTCGCCTTATTGTACTTGCGGTTTCAGGCAGGCAGTTTCCTGATTACCGATTTTTATTTTCTAAAAATAGCTTTGACCGCGCAGATATTAATATTTATCGGGTTTTTCCTCGGCTTTGCCATTAAAGTGCCGATGTTTCCTTTTCACACCTGGTTGCCACACGCGCACACCGAAGCACCGGCTGGCGGATCCGTTATCCTGGCGGCTTTAATGTTAAAGCTGGGGGGATATGGATTTCTGCGATTCACACTGCCGATTGTCCCCGATGCTTGCCGCACGCTGGAATGGGTGATGGTGGTATTATCTCTGGTGGCCATTCTATATATTGGATTGGTGGCCATCGCACAGGTGGACATGAAACGCCTGATTGCTTATTCCTCCGTGGCGCACATGGGTTTTGTTACCCTGGGTTGCTTTTTGCCATTTATCATCGTTGAAAAGACCATGAGCCAGCATGCAGCGGTTTTGCCGATAGAGGGTGCGGTCGTGCAGATGATCGCTCACGCTTTTGGTTCCGGCGCGCTCTTCCTTGCTTTCGGCGCTTTGTACGAGCAAATGCATACTCGAGCGTTGAAAGATTTTGGCGGGGTCGCCAATACCATGCCCATTTTTGCCGCCTTTTTTATGCTGTTCGTCATGGCTAACGTTGGATTGCCGGGCACTTCAGGATTCGTCGGTGAATTTCTGGTGATCACCAGTTCCTTCCAGGCTGGCTTTTGGGTGACATTTTTCGCTGCCTCCACCTTAATTACCGGCGCCGCTTATAGTTTATGGATGTATCGACGGGTATTTTACGGAGAAGTCGCCAATGAAGACGTGCGTCAATTGCGTGACATCGGTAGCGTGAATATTCTGGTATTTGCTGTACTGGCGGTTTTTATTTTGTTAATAGGGATATTCCCGGGCGTATTATTAAATGTGGTTCACGCTTCCGCAAGTCATCTGGTTGAATTAACCGCACAATCACGTCTATAACTGAGGTAAAGTCTTATGACATTTTCAGATTTATTGCCCATTTTACCCGAATTGTTTTTGACGGTGATGGTCGCAGTGGTTTTGTTAGCGGGTGTTTTTGCTCCCCGGCATAAACAGCTGGCTTATTATCTGGTACAGCTGAGTTTGATTATCGCCGCCATTTTAACCTTGTATTGTTACTCGGCATTAGGAAGTGTCGCCACGTTTTCGTTCAACCACAGTTATGTCCTTGACCATTTTGCCGTCGTGCTGAAATTATTCGTGTATTTAATTTCCTTCGTCGTGTTTTTATATTCCCGAAATTACAATCAGGAGCGCCATATTCTCAACAATGAATTTCACGTATTAGCGCTGTTATCGACTATCGGCATGTTGACGCTGATATCCGCTTATAATTTACTGACCCTGTATCTGGCTTTGGAATTACTGTCATTACCGTTATATGCTCTGGTGGCGTTGCAACGGGCGAAGATGCGTTGTGTGGAAGCCGCCATGAAATATTTTGTCGTCGGCGGCATGGCTTCGGGAATGTTGCTGTATGGCATTTCAATATTATTCGGCGCCACCGGCAGTCTCGACCTGAGCATTATCGCTCACGCCGTGGGGCAACTTAACGGATTGCACAACATCATGCTGATTTTCGCATTAGTATTCATTATCGCTGGCATGGCGTTTAAAGTCGGTGCGGTGCCTTTCCACATGTGGGTGCCTGACGTTTATGACGGAGCACCGACGTCAGTGACTTTGCTGATCAGCGCCGCTCCAAAAATAGCCGGTTTCGCTTTGTTTGTACGCATTTTAGCGATCGGTTTGCCTGGCCTGATCGGAGAATGGCAACAAATATTATTAGTGATAGCTTTACTGTCGATCGCCCTGGGTAACGTTGTCGCCATTGTGCAAAGTAATATCAAACGAATGTTGGCGTACTCATCGATTTCTCACATGGGATTTATGTTATTGGGTTTAGCCTGTGGCAATGAATCCGGTAATAGCGCCGCCATTTTTTATGTCATTACTTACAGTCTGATGAGCCTGGGCGCCTTCGGTATGGTGGCGTTAATGAGCCGCGCCGGCTTTGAAGCCAACGATATAGAAGATTATGCCGGTCTTAATCAGCGCAGCCCCTTGCTGGCGTTTATGTTGCTGATTCTGATGTTTTCCATGGCGGGGGTACCGCCACTGGTGGGATTTATCGCAAAATTAGCTGTTTTAAATGCGCTGGTAGATGCTCACTTAACCTGGGTTGCCGTGGTCGCCTTAATTTTTTCCGTTATCGGAGCTTATTACTATATTCGAGTCGTTAAAGTCATGTATTTTGACCAACCGCTGGACGCCGAGTTGATTGTTTGTCCTCAGGACACAAAACTGGCGATTACGGTTAACGGCATCGCCATATTATTATTAGGGATTTTTCCTGGCGCCTTATCAACCCTTTGCCAGGGACTTTTTTAGCCTCGAAACTGGGAAGTTTAGTGAACGAACGTTGGCAAAAAGCAAAACGTATTGTTATAAAAATTGGCTCTTCACTTCTGGTGGACGAACAATCAGGAAAGGTGCATCGCCAATGGTTAACCCGTGTCGCCGCGGAGATTGCCGATTTATGGCGGAAGAATAAGGAAATTATTTTGGTTTCTTCCGGTTCCGTCGCCATTGGCCGGCGTCAACTTGATTTGTGCCCCTCACCTTTTCAGCTTGAAGAAAAGCAGGCCGCCGCGGCGGTGGGCCAGATTCAGCTTGCGCATGCGTATCAGGAAGTCATGGCGAAACACGGCATCGCTGTCGCCCAAATATTGTTGACTCTGGAAGACAGCGAAAATCGCCAGCGTTATCTCAACGCTCATAATACTCTCGAAACCTTATTACGCTTAAAAGTGATACCTATTATCAATGAAAACGACACCGTGGCGACGTCAGAAATTCGCTATGGCGACAATGACCGCTTATCCGCCCGCGTTGCTCAGATGGCCGCTGCGGATGTTCTGGTACTGCTTTCAGACATTGACGGTTTATACACCGCTGATCCCCGCCGGGATCCATCGGCAAAATTTATTCCCGAGGTCGAGGAACTGACTCCCGACATTGAAGCGATGGGTGGAGGCGCCGGCAGCGGTTACGGCTCCGGCGGCATGAAGACCAAACTGGCCGCCGCGCGTCTGGTGATGGCGTGCGGTTGCAGCATGGTGATTTGCAAAGGACACGCCGAAAAGCCTTTAGCTCAGCTTGAGTCCGGGGGGCTCCGCACCTGGTTTTTGCCGCATATTTCGCCCCGAAGCGCTCGAAAAAACTGGCTGGCGCAACATTTACAGCCGTACGGGACAATCACCATTGACGATGGCGCGGTCCGTGCTTTACGAAAAGGAAAAAGTTTATTATCGGCAGGAGTTGTGGGGGTGGATGGTGAGTTTCGCAAAGGAGATCCGGTGCGAATTATCACCAAACAAAATCACGAAATCGCTCGCGGTCTGTGCAACTATCACGCCCATGAATTACGAATGATTATGGGACGCCGTAGTAGCGAGTTTGAACAAATACTGGGTTACCTCGGTAGTGATGAAATCATCCATCGTGACGATCTGGTGGTGCTGGAATGAAAGAAACAATGGAAAAATTAGGGCTGTTGGCAAGGGCTGCTGGTCGCGTTCTGGCGACTGCCACGTCTGCGCAAAAAAACCGGGCTTTACAGGAAATAGCTCACTCTTTATTAGAAAATCAGGCGCATATTCTCGCGGTTAACCAGACGGACGTCGAAAAAGCGCGGCAGCAGGGCAAACCGGCGGCGTTTCTGGATCGTTTGTCGCTGGGAGCAAAAGGCGTGAAAGCGATGATCGACGGTTTACACGTGGTGGCCGGTTTGTTAGATCCGGTCGGCAGGGTTTTAGCGCAATGGACGCGGCCCAATGGCCTGCGAATTTCCCGGGTTTCCATGCCTCTGGGAGTTGTCGGCGTGATTTACGAATCCAGACCTAACGTCACCATCGACGCGGCGGCGCTGTGTTTAAAGGCGGGAAACGCCGTTATTTTACGCGGGGGTTCTGAGAGTTTTGCCACCGCCCAGTCTTTAATGAAATGCATAGAGGCGGGAATTACCACCGCCGGACTGCCGGCCGCCAGTGTGCAGATGGTGCCCACGCCAGATCGAGCAGCCATTGATGAATTACTGCAACTGGATCATTATGTCGACGTCATCGTTCCTCGCGGCGGCCCCGCCCTGATCGAATACGCCCGGCGTGTTTCGCGGGTGCCTCTTTTCCAGCATCTGGCCGGAAACTGCCATACTTATGTACAGGCCGCCGCCGATGTCGAAATGGCGAAAACAGTATTGCTCAACGCGAAAATGCGCCGCACGGGCATTTGCGGCTCTACCGAAACGCTGTTAATTGATCGTGCCGCCGCTTCTACTATTTTGCCGCAGCTAGTTGCTGCGTTAACTGAAGGGAACTGTGAAATTCGGGGTGATCAGGAAGTTAAGGCCTTATTCCCAACTGTCAAAGCCGCCGTGGATGCCGATTGGGAAACGGAATTCCTGGATGCGATCATCGCCGTTAAAATAGTGGAAAATATTGACGAAGCGATCGCCCACATCGCCACGCACGGCACACAGCATACCGAAGCGATTATCACCCAGGATACCGCGGCTGCGGAAAAATTTTTGCGTGAAGTGGATAGCGCGATAGTCATGCACAACGCCTCCACCCAATTCGCCGACGGCGGCGAATTCGGCATGGGCGCCGAAATCGGCATCGCCACCGGCAAACTGCACGCCCGTGGCCCGGTAGGGGTCGAGCAACTCACCACCTTTAAATATCAAGTGCGCGGCTCCGGCCAAATCCGACCCGTGTAAAAAATAAGTAATATTGAATTATCGATGAAACAAAATGTACTGGAAAAAGTCAGATCGATGCTGGAAGAAGTTAATACTCAACACCAATATTTCCAAAGCATTTTCAATAGGGGATCGGAAAAACAGTTTACGAATTCTGAGCTGGCGAAGAAATTTTTTTTCAATTGTATGGAGAGATCTTCCGGGCTGGAAAAAAAATCGAAGCTGTATTTGAAGCATTTAAGCAACACAAACTTCAGGGTGATTTAGTACCACTTACAGCAGTTAAAGGCGAGAATTTGAACCGTATCGGTCAATGTTATATTGCCCTGAATCAGGAAGCTGAAGCGATGCCTTTTTTAATAAAAGCAGCCTGTGAATTTAATAATAAATGTGCACATCAAATTCTGGGTGAGATCTATTATAAAAATAATCACTTTAAAAAAGCCTGCTACCATCTTGAAAAATCTCCCATGACTAATCACAAAATTGCTCTTTTGTTGGCTGATCTTTATGACCGGGGTTATGGGAATGAAGAAAAAACCCGGAAAAAGCTTAAAGCCAGAGATTATTATCAGGCAGCCGAAGAGTGGGCGTTAAGAGAGCCACCCAATGCAATCGCTTATTGTAACGTGGCTCTCTTTTACCATTTGAAAAAACTGGGACCCGACATCAAGGAAGGACTCTATTGGCAAAAGGCTGCTGACTTGGGGAATGCTAACGCCCAACATCGTGCCGCGCGATTATTGGAGGAGGGGTTAGGTGGACTTACTCAAGATATTAAAGCAGCCATAAAGCGCTATCGTCAATCAATAGATCAAAACTACATTCCAGCCTTTCATGATTTGGCAAACTTATTGGAAAGTTTAGCCGGTGATGAAAATTTAAAAGAGGCCTATAACTTATATGCTCAGGCAGCGCCTGGTTTGTCAAAATCAAAAATAGACAAAGCTCGCTGTTTGTGTGGCGGTTTAGGTGTGAGCAAGGATGTTGCGCAAGGAATGGCGATTTTTGAGGAAATGTCGCGTGATTTCTCCTGTAAGGATAATCATTCAAAAATATATCATAATTTGGGTATCTTGTATTTCGAAGAGTTTGGCAATTTTGCAAAAGCGTTGGAATATTTACAGTTAGGAGCAAACCTGGGTGACCCGGGAAGTCAGTTTGCTATCGCGGGATTTTATGAATTTGGCCTGGGACTGGAAGAGGCTGATAGCGCTGCTGCCCTGATTTGGTTAGAAAAAGCCGCGCAAAGCACTGATCAAACCGTCGCTACCAGAGCAGTAATAACTTTGAAAGCTCTCAAAATGCGATTGCGCAGCAGTGAACTATTAACTGCATTTCAACAGGAAGATAAAAATCCCAAAGAAATTTTATCGGAGGTCAATGATATACTATCGGTTCCCCCAGGCGATTATTATCAAGACAAACCGGCTTTTAAAAAATTAAATCAAGTCCTGGTGCAAACAGCCAAAAATCCTGATTTATACCGCAATGAAAAAATTCGCGCTCTCTTTGCTCATATTGTCACAGCAAACTATTTCGACCATATTAATTTAGTCACTGCTTTATTTAATATTGGCGGGTTATTTCATAATATTAATAATCAACCTCAAGCTATTAATGAATATAAGAAAGAGATAAAAATATTAATTAATCGATTACAGGATAGAATGCCTCATTTGGAAGTGCGAGAAACAGCCAATGCGCTGCATGGGCTTAGTTTATTGCATTTGAATGCAGGCGAAGAACCCATTATTCATTGCATTCGTTTGTTATTAATTAGGGCTGAAAAAAATCTTTCCAGCTTTACTTCGCAAGATTTGGATATGGCCATTTGCGCCATTGCCCGATTTAATTTAGCCAGGGAAGAATTACAGCGTTTACAGTGTTTAATTCGAGAAATACAAAATCGTTGGGCGGAATTTAATTTAGATCAATTGATTCACCTGGCCTACGCCTTCGCTGTTTTGGATGTTTATCAAAAAGAAATTAAGTATCGTTGTTTTAAGGCTGGGAGATTAGGCTCTCAAATTTTCTCAAAAATTATAGCGAAAATACCAGCAGATTCGAAAACCCTGCCTATTCAATTGCGTAGTCAGTTGGATTTAGGTTGGAGATACTTCAAACAAAACTATCCTATGTGTAAAGTCGATCCTGCTTCATTGGCGTTAGGGCCTATTGTGTATCAAAATAATAATTCACCCTGGATGTCACAGTTCCAAAAAGAAGTGACTGCTTTTATTCGTCGTCATCGTGTCCCCACTCAGCACGACATTCAGACAGAGGTGAGTATTAAAGAATTGCCGCCGGTGGACATATATTCTTCGGATGATAATACAGCGATACAGGCGAATGGTCCAACTCATTATTATTACAGCTTGGAGCAAAAATCCCAACCAGCGCCCACGTTAAAGGAACAATTTCACAGGCATTTATTCATGAAAGAATGTAAATTGGTTGATATTTCCTGCTTTGAATGGTCTAAACAAAAAAATAATAATGAAAGAAGCGCTTATTTAAGCAGCCTGGGATTAAAGCTTGTTTCGATTCCCGGGCAGGCGTCGTTGATAAAAAATCAGGGAATACAAAAGGAATGGCGAAAAAAATCGAAACCACCCAGTTCAGCGCAGCCATTGAGTAATAGTTCAGACTGCGTCACCACGGCAATCGAGCCAGAATTTAATCGATTAAGTTAAATTTTAAGTTTTCTCAAGAAATTTCTCAAATCGGTTTTTGACCATAACGCGACGGCGGGGGGAAAATATACGGGAAATAATCGATTGGGCAGTGTTTAAATTAAAATTCTTTGGTAATTCGACTTCGGGTAAAGAGCGAAACAAGCCGCTTTTTGCGGCGCTTAAATAAATAATATCAATAAGCGCTTTTTCAGGTGTGGCCATTTTGATAAGAGTTCCTTGCAATAATTTAAAACCAAAGAAAAAATTTTCTTCCAGGTGATGGATGGATACTTCGCCCAATGGAGTTGAAAATACCTTTGTCCTGGCTAATGAGACGGCATAAATTATCGTCGGTAATTGAGAAATCATGCCGTGATGATAAAGTGCGGTTTGCAGCGAAATATAACCTGGAAAAGGCATGGTTAAATATTCCGGCAATTGCAAGGGATCTAATTTCTCTGGAAAAGCCCATAATCCTCTGTGGATATGAACCAGATGGTTATATTTAGATAAACGTCGCAGTATTTTGCTGGCATGAGCTGTATTTACATTTAAAAAAGCAGCGACATCGCGAGTCTGAATGCAGGGCTGATTTAATTGCTTTAATTTTTGTAAAACTTCTACTATTTGCATTTATGACAACAAGGTTACTCCATCTTTTAATTGTTAAAATTTTAGAGTATACATCGCCTGATGATTTGGATAGCTCGATTAGGCAGCTACATCAAAGAGCGAATAATCTCATCGAAAGGTTATCGGAGGAGATTATTAATCTTGAAGCTTCCCGAAGTTCGGTAGAGCGCAAAAAAAGAATTGCAGGAATGTTCGGCTTTTTCGGTTTAGCGGGAACTCTTGCAATATCGCCAGCTTTAAAGAATGAAGAAAACCCTAATCCATTTGCAATTTCCTTGGCCTCTGTGATGGGAACATTGTTTTTTGTAAGTTCCTGCTTATTCATAAAGTTTAGAAGAACTCAGAATAGTTTTGTAACAGCGATGGAAGACAAGGTTTCTGGCTTAACACCTTTGAATCCTTTACCCGTCCTTGACGATGAGCTTGAAAAATATCCAGTGACGTTTGTGTCTTTAGATAAGCAACCCATTCATACCTTCAGAATATGAGCGGGTACGGGCCGCTACTGTGTTGAGCCAAAACAAACCTGAAGGGGACAAAGATTGCCTGGTATGTGCAATTTGTTTAAGCAGTGGAGACGTGGTAGAAGAAAAGACAGAAGAAAATAAAGATGAAATCGCGCTCACCGTTCTGGCTGAAGAAAAGCAGGAAATGCTTGGACCAAATGATGAAAGTAAGTCCTATAGCCTATTGTATAAAAAAATGGCCTACCCCATTACAGAGGAAGGGGGATTCGGACCTCCATGCCATGTGCCTTGCATAAGTGGCTGGATAAACAAATTTATTGAGTCGTCTCCCACAGAGATACCAAATCCCCATAAGGGCAAAAGCCCGCTAAGTATAGATGAATTTAAATATGTAAAATTTGTTTCTACGATAGAGATACTAAGACACCATGAACAATCACAACTAAAATATCCAACGATATATTCATCCTCTGATAACAAACCTGTTCTTTCTAATTCTTCCGGTTCTTCTACTTCTTCTGTGGAAAGTTCGTCAGGCAGTTCATCCTCTTCAACTACAAACTCTATAAAGTCCTCAAAATCACCCGAATGTCAGAGGGCATGGACTGCCAGATTTCAAAAACTACCGAACTCTTTGAGAGAACCTTTATTAACCCCAGAAAATCCGGGTATTAATAATGGCTACACCCCACCACCACCATCCTAGAGGAATGCGGTCTTATTCAGGAGGATACCTCATCCCGCGACTCGATCGGGATCTAAACGCGGCACTCTGGATACCGCGGTCAAGCCGCATAGGCGTCAGTTTAAGGAAGTTTAGCCGTCATTGCGAGCGCCAGCGAAGCAATCCAGTACGAGCTTTGTAGAAATTCAGTACTGGATTGCTTCGCTGGCGCTCGCAATGACGGCGTCTTTTGGGAAAAAAATCCTTAAACTGACGCCTATGCGGTCAAGCCGCGGTATGACGTGCCTTGGGCAGAATGAGACGGCCTTGAGCCTTGGGTCCCCATGTCTTTACACAAATTTAAGAAAACGTTAATAATGTGAATTTATACTTTTCAAATCTATAAAAATAGTAAAAATACATATCTGTAATTTAAAGCCAATAAGATATTCATAGATGGCGATATCCAGGGGGATGTCCCATTGACAGGTATCCGTCAGGGCCTCGACCGCGATTTTTTATTTTAACAAATAAGAGTTTAAGTATGCATAACAAACAAAGTTTTTGGGAAACTGCGGTTAGATTATTGGATCTCAATAGCCAAAAGATTTCAAGAAAAAAAGATTATTTCGCCGAAGGGACCATTTTAGCCGAAGAAAGGTTGTTTGAGATGAAAACGGATTGCTTTAAAATTTATACCAATGAGGGAAGAAAAAGTGGCCATATGAGCGTATTAATGGCGGATTGGCGCTTATATTATGGCTCCAAAAATTATGAAAAAATAATGGCTGGTTATAGTCAATTATTAACTGTTTTAATTCAAAAAAAAATTTCAGTCCATATCTTTGATGGTCAAAGTTTAATAGAGATATCATCCGTTAATGATCTTTTAAAGAGACAAGGCGCCCCTATGGAGTTGACCTCAGATAAGGAAATCAATACTCGGTTATCCTTATTAGGTTATGATCCAGTACAATTTTTTATTTTTCGTGATTTTCACATGGTTCAATTGATGGGGGCAATCCAATACCTTGAAAATGAATTTCTAGATGAAAAAGAACTGCTTCAGCCCACTCAATTGTCTAAATTAAAAAAGAATATTCAGGAAGAAGATTATGATTTACCAATTAACATTGATTGGGATGATACGACCATTGAACGAGTCTTTAATGCTTCAGACAGTAAACAGGTAAAAACCATAGAGTTAGTCTTTCCATTCGGAAACAATCGATTAGATAAAATCCATGATAAAATAAAAAAAATTATCTCCTATTTGGATCATTTTTATGGTAAAAATAAAAGGCCACAAGGTCTTCGAATAGATTTCATTCATTTTATTTGTGATACAAATGAACAGATAAGTTCATTAAGTTCGTTCCTTGAAGGATTGTTAGTTGTTTATCCAGGTAATTCGATTACAAATATTACTTTGCTAAACTATCCAGGTAAGTGGTTATTTACTCAGTTCACTCATTTAAAAAAAATTACCATTAATCCTTCTCCTGATGGAAGCTATGAAGAATCAATGCTTATGTCTGCTCTTGCCCAAACAGAATTAAATTCGTTTAAATCGTTAGAGTCATTTTCTCTTATAAAAAATACTCAAACATACGGCGTTTTAAATGAAGAAGATGAATTAGTAGTAAAATTTAAAAACCGATTACCTGAGCTTAAAAATTTATATTTACCTCCTTTAGACGAAGATGCAAGGATAGGTGAACCTATTGATTTAGATAATTTTCCTAAAATTGAAAATTTAGCAATTGATAGTCAACTGCTCAATAAGGGAAACCTAAATTTTAGTACTTTAAAAAATCTAAAAATAAGTATCAAAAAAAAAGGCCCGTTTCTATCTCTATTAGAAAATGCAACTTCATTAAATTCACTTGAAGTTAAATATGGAAAAGGTAAATTAAATTTAGAGAAATTAATCAACCTGAAAAGTGCAAGTTTCACTAACGTCGATGTCTTTTCTGTAATACTTCCCACAAAAACCTTACGAAAACTAGAATTAGTAGGTGGTGTTATCTGCCACGAATTACCTAATTTGAAAGAATTAAATTTATTGCTTACAGAATCAAATGATTTCAATTTTGATAATTGTATCTTCAGTTTGGAAAGTCTTTCCATAGTACAATGTGTAGATGTTGGAAAAATTTTAAGTTATCGCTTCCCAAATCTTATTACGCTTAAGCTTGATAAAATTCAGACAGAGGTTAATTTGGATAATTATCCGAGCTTGAATTCTTTAGAAATTATCGGTACATCGATTGCTGAATCAAAGCAGCAATATCCTTTGGTGACTAATTTAAAATTGGGAGTTCAAAACCTTTCACAAATTATAAAATTTCCATTCATTAAAAATCTTACCATACATTTTTCCAAGTCTTCTGATACTTCTGATTATTCTTATGATAACAAAAAGTATGACCTAATAGATATCAGCGAACAAGGTAGTTTGGATAGGTTGGAAATTAATATTGATCCAGAAAAAATAGAAGCTTCATTCATTTTACCAAAAAATATAAATTTCATAAGACTAAATATAGATAGTCATCTTGGTATGGACCAGCTACATCGTTATTTGTTAGCGCTTTTCTCTAACCTGGCTACACTAGTAAAAATACAACCTATTAACTTTTCATTCTCATTAAAAAAACAATGGTTATTTAATCTGTTACTCACTGAATCTGCATTAAATACTTTAGAAAGTTGTAAGGATAATGTCATACCTGAACCGCCAAAGAAGAAAGTTCAAAACTCAAATTTCTCCATGCCTTCCTTTATAAAAGATAGTTTTCATCAAGAAAATGGTTTTGATCGAGATACGAAATTAGACTCTGATAATACCTCATATGAGGAATATAGATTTATATACCAAAAATCTTCTGAAAAGGAACTAAAATCAGTATGTTCTGCCTCATATCGGTTTACCGTTTCTAATTATTCAGACAATAAAAGCGCCATTATTTACTCAAATGAGCAAGAAGATTTTATCGAAGAATTCAAAGGATCAAATCGATTCACGGTGCATTCAAAAGAAATTTTACCTGAAGAATTTAATGGCGATGGATATTATGCAAAAATTTCTGTTGAAAAATTATTTTCGATGTATGAAACTTATGTAAAGCTTACCAATGGGTGGTCGCCACTTCCAACGTTAAGTGTTTACGATCAATTATCTGATATTTATTTACCTCAATCCAGTAAAATCCGTTTCAATCTATTGACTCAGCAATATGAAATCTATATCCCTGAGCACACAAGGAAAGGTTATAATATTACTTATATTTTTCAAACCAAAACAATGTATTCTTTTGAAATACCTCCAAAATTAAAGGTAGTCAATGTCAATCCCAACCTGGAAAAAATTTTTCGCAACATTTTCGAAAATAAATCATGCCAATTCCCCAACAAGCAATTTTGTCATTTTAGAATGATTTTCAATAATATAAAAACCATTAGGGGGAAATTCAATCTTTTGAAAGAATTTATGAAAGATTTTAGTACTGAAGAAAATCTGGATGAGAATCCCCAATACCTAAAAGAATTGTCTATCCCAAAAGAATACGCTGATTTGGCACAATCATTAATTGAAGGAAAAGGGGTATGCCGGCATCGAGCCCGCCTGGTTTGCCTAATTGCCTATCATTATTTAAAGGTTCCAGTATGGTTGATTGGAAGAGCTGCTCATGAAAATGTTCAATATTTTGATAATAGCTTTGAAGAAATGGATTTAGGGGGTGGAAGAATACAATCTCTTCAACCAAAAGAAAGCCTTCTATCTGAAGAAAAAACCAGCGATATTAATTCTATATCAGATCAAAAACAGTCAATAGAGGCAACTGAAATATTCCCAATAGAACTGAAGCACACTATTCCCACGGAAGAGGAAAAGCAATTGGATCAAGACGCCGCTGTCTTTATTCCAGCACTACAAGTCGCTGTGGATCAATGTGAAACCTGGTATAAATTTATTAAAGAAATTCAATCGGTCCGGCGATTATTGTTACGCACAGATAGTGATGAGCAGGCACGGAAACTCACTTTTGCTTTGCAAAAAGAACTAACGGATTTAAATGATCAAATAGATTACGCAGAATCCGCGCAGGAACTGGAAGAAGCCTTACTTTCAATCCGTATAGATGAAAGCGGTAGTATACATAAATTATCAAATCAACTGGCAGATTTTGTCAGCACAGCTGATTCTAAAAAATCTCATGAAAAATATTTGATAATAAACTGGAATCGTTTTAATGCTAAACAAATGAATCGTTATAAGAGCTTACTCGATGATCCACCGATGTTATCCGGCTTACCGGTCAGTAAACATCTCAAAATCATTAACCTCTTAAACGCTGACCAAAACGCCAGCGAATTGTTTGTTTCACGTTGTGATGAGGAAATTTACTGGCCTGGAAAAATAGCATTATCCGCGCTTCCTCAGAACCAAATTGTTGAAGATGCAGCAGAGGTAAACCTATTTCATGGTGGCTTGGATTGGCGGGAAGCACTCATTGGCCGTCCTCGGCTCGTGGATGGCAAACCTAATTCATACCAGGCGTTTTAACGCAGGCAGTAGAGGACGGGAAACCTGGATTAATTATCCAAAATATTCCGAGTCTAGCGCAAGATGCAGAACAAGCAGACGAATTGAAGGCATTCCTTACCCATTTACAAATCACTGGCTATTTTATTGCAAATGGTATTTGTTACGATTTAAAAAATCAGAAAAAAAGTGTAAACGGAGAAACACAATCACTTAAGCAAAAAGAGTTATTTCAAATTGGATTTCAGGAGTTAAGATGGGCAGATGATTTACAGGAATATAAATCAGAGAAACTACAATCTATCCAAAAACATTTTGAAAAACACAAATTATTTATTTTAAATAATGATAATTATAGAAGTTTTTTCAGTCAAATTAGCGTTGAAAAAGATGGCAAAGCAAGTAATCAACCTGGATGGTTAAAAGACTGTAAAGAAGGTGATGTCATTGTATTTGAGAATGATTTAACGGAGGGACAACGTCAACGTGTATTATATACCTGTAACAAGGCTAAAAAATCACTGATTTTCAGAGAAAATGACCCAGTAACAGGCTTATTAAATCCTTCCTGGACTTTCCTGGAGGAAAAAGGTTACCACGAGCCAGGAGCTTATTTATTACAAAGTTCAGATCCAGATTTTAGTGTAAGCCATTTAAATAAATTATTGAGACAACAAAAGTGCTTTGTTAATCACGTTGTCCCCATTCATAACAATATACGGTTTACTGACATAATGGCTAGTTTGTCGGTTTCCAACCTCCAGGATGTAAAAGATTTAAAAAATTACGAATTTAATTGCAAATTAAAATACACCCAAACTAGCCTATTAAATGCTTTACTTTGTGGTGAAACAGTCATTCTTCATGGCGCCATGAACATGGATTTTTTTGAAGAATTAGCCAGCTTGCGGGCAATCCCGCCTTATCTACAGCTCAATGGACGGCGCGTTGAGATCCCGGGTCGTTTATTTATAATCACTCCGCCATTAAATTATAAAGTCAAAGGCGTCAACCGTCATGAGCCCACCTGGATAGACTATGAAAAAGCCCTACAGGTAGAATTTTCTGATTTTAAACAGATTCCCGGTACGATGTCTTCTCATCAGGCAATTTCTTGTTTAGCCATACTTTATCAATTCGCACAAGGGTTAGATTATGGCAAAGCCGGTATGCCGGATGAATTATTATGGAATTACACCAGACTATCCGATTGCGTGAAACTGTTACTAACCACTGATTTTTCCAAAGGTTCACATCCCGAGAACATACTCAAAAGTAAGCTACTGTTTGATTATGATCCTTTTAGTGAAGAATATGCATTCTTAAACGTGATGATGAAAATGCTGTTCGGCCACGAGGTCGAGCCAACTTTCCGACCCGAAAAACGTGTAAAGTCAAAAATCAAATGGCTACAATGGAATAGTCATAATGGCGCTGCATTAAGACAGATAACTAGTTTCAGTCGTGAACAATTAATAGAGAATCCACAACTGCTTTGCACAGTTCTTAAGGATCAAAAAAATAGTTTACCGGAATTTACTCCAAAAGTGGATACGGATGCTTTATTTTATTATATTCTGTCTTTTGGTCGCAAAGTAAAAGTTGAAAAACCCAATAAGCACTTCACCAAGTTGGTGGCGTCTTTAAAAACCAGCCCGTTTTATTTTGCCAAAGGCTTGCCAGGCACAGGCAAGAGCTATACGTCTGAAATACTGGAAAGTGGAGACCATGGGTTAGGTAAAGTCCTTACTTTTTGGAGCGAAGATCAGATTGGCCCTTGGAGTGAGGCGAAAGAGGGGGATTACATCATTTTATTTATTGATGAGGCTAATTTAAATAATCCAGAAGATTATTGGAATTTTCTCAAAGGGCTTCGCGACACCCCACCCAATATCTATTGGAAAGGCCGGTACATATTGCTGACACCAAAACATAAAGTGGTTTTTACGGGTAACCCTGAACATTATAGCCGTCAACGTGATTTCCACAGCTTTTTGCAAGAAGCGCATATTGATTTTTATAAAAGCTGGCCGGAAGAAAAAAGTGTAGCCCATCTGGAAAAAGTATGGCGCAATCTGAATGCCGGCACAACTGAAGAAAAAAGCCTTCCCATCACTGAAACGATGCGCCGGATAGTAAAATCAATGCGTACTCTGGAAGAATTTAATTCCACTTTGTTTCCACCCGGCAGACTTAGCCTGAGAGATCTACATCAGGTATTACACCGATTATCTCTGCGCAGTGAAATAAAAACGGATTTACAGCAATTGGCTTACTCCGTTTGTAGAGATGAATGGATCCCGCTTCTACCAGATGTCCTGCAGCGTAACGCTTTCAAGAAAATATTAAAAGAAAATTTTCAAATATTAGACCAGGATGAAACAGAACTGAATAGGAATATTTCTGAGAAAAATCAGGAAATTGAAGATATCAAGAATAGTTTACATATTCCTGAATCCAGATGGCATGATGTTTTTGTAATATATGAAGACCTTAAAATGCAATTACAGCCCTCATCCAAAGTCAATTCGCATCGAAATAAAAGCGCCATTTTGCTGGAAGGCCCTTCAGGAATAGGGAAAACAACCTTGCTGTGTGGCTTACTACAAAACTTTGGGTACAAAAAGATTACTCCTGATGAACTGACTCAAGCTTATAAGGATTCTAATGAAAATAAAATTGCCATAACAAACAAAAATTTTATTCACCTGACTGCGGGCGATGAACATAACGCAGAGTTACTCCTTCAGGCATTTATGTTAGGCATACCCGTGGTGTATGATGAAATCAATTTGGAACCTTTGTCGGAGCTGTTAAATCATTTATTAACTGGGGTGACTCCTGATAGAATAAAACCTTATCGTCCCGGCTTTTTCCTCATGGCAAGTCAAAACTCGGGATTGGAAAAATTACCGCTGGATTTTGAAAATCGTTTTCGTAAAATATATCTGCATTCTTATTCTGATATTGAATTAATTGAAATTGCTGAGCAGGCTTTAAATAAAGCCAGTATTAAATTCCAGAAAAGTGATCTGGAAAGATTTGTTAAAGGGTATGATCGAGCCAGAAAATTACGAAATGGTAAAATTAATTCTCGCAATTTTTTCCGAACCTTAAAGAACGTCATTCAGGTTGCTCAACAAAAAAAATTAAATTTTGTAAATGCATGGAAATCATCTAAAAAGGCAGAGGAAAATCTCGAAATTAAAGATTCAATTATTTTCAAATCTAAGACAGGTCCACATTTTTATCAAAGTAACGTTAAATCATTAGATTATAAAATTGCTTATCCTGTCACTTCATTTTTGCAGGAATTGATGGAAATGAAAGGGTCTTCTGATGAAATAAAGAAAGCAATTACTAAATTAAAAAAAGAGTATTTTTTTAAGGAACAAAAAAATACCCTATCTTTCTTTACCCGGAGTAATGCATCTGAGAATCATATCATTGATACTATTTTTATTATTGCTCTTCTTAATCTTAACTATACCCACAATCCGCAAAGGTCAATAATATTAAAAAGGGCCGCTCAAATTGCCAGTAAGATGCCAAATGCTGACGAACTAATCCCTGCGATTTTGAAAGATGAAAATAAATTGTTAATTTATTTGGGGAAAGCGTATAAGAAATGGCCTGTCGGTCAAGCATGGGAGTGGTTATCCGGCCAAGGATGGGATAAAGAATTCGTAGCAGTAACCCCTCCCGAGAAAATAAGCTTAATGTCTATGGTAAGGGTCGCTTCTGATATGAACAGGACGGCACGCCAATTTTAAGATCCACTGAAAATAAGGAAACGGCTTGCAATTTTATTTTATATTTAAATGAATCAAACCAAATCGAATTGAGATTCGACAATGAAGAGAACTGCAATTCATTTTTAGAGGAAATTGGTCAAGAGCAGGACGATGGCAGAACAGTTCCATGCAGGGTATCAAAAACTTCTTTAACTTTTGATACTCATATAAGCAAGGGTGGAGAACTGGCGATTAATTTAAGCAATTCCTTGAGGGTGAGGTATTTCATTCAATTTTTACAGTTGAATTGCTGCCCTAAATCTATTTTTTCCTACACTACAACGAAGGAATCCTATTTGAATGGTTATCTTTCTTATTATAAAAATCATCCAAATGCTCTATGCTTTTCAAAAGCACTATTCTCGAAACCGGGTGTCTTCGTAAAAGTGGAAAATGGCGCTGTTCATATAGGGCAGGAAGAAATCGACAAATTAAAACAATGGAATTTTCTCAAATTATAGCCAATTACAAATTGTCTCGTCGGTAGCTACGTTGGGGCAACCGTACGCGTGTCGCCTCCTCCCACGGGGCCCAAATTGGTGTCCAAATTGGCGGGGCCCAAATTGGTGTCAGTTTCGACATAAATTATAAATATAAATTTTATTTCAAGACGTTATTCTTTAAAAATTGTTATGTCTGACTCGATTCGAGGGAGTTTTTGAGTAGATTAACTATAGACCAATCGAGTCTGGCATAACGAATCTTTTCTATTTAATTTATTGTTTTAAAACAATTATTTGAATTTTTCGCCGGGTCTGACACCGCATGCTCTTCAGCCTCATTTGCATTAGAATCAAAAACCTATTTCAGCCTCATGTTGCATTGGACAAGACTCCCTATGTCAAGACTCCCTATTGACAAAAATATTTACAGATGGTACTGTATGGAGATTCGGGAAATATTAAGAGAATTAAAATGATTCGGCATAACCAAAAAATTAGTAAAGAAAATCCTGGCGGCTTAAATCACTATTCGTTCCTGGCGATTTCCTCCTCCCTCCTGCTTACCCTGCGACTGCAAAACTCCTTATAATCATCATCTTATAACGCGATTTATCGTTTTTCCAAAAATTATCTTTCGAGGTGTTTTATGCAATTTAAACGTGACATTGGTTTGTGGAGTTTGTTATTAGTGGGGATCGGCGGCATTATCGGCTCGGGCTGGTTATTTGGCCCCTTATATGCCGCACAGATCGCCGGCCCCGGCGCGATTGTATCGTGGGTTTTGGGTGGTGTACTCATGACTGTGATTGCGCTGACCTTCGCTGAACTGGGCAGCTCGTTTCCGGTCGCCGGCAGTATGGTGCAGGTGGCGCAATATAGCCACGGACCGCTGATCAGCTTCATGGTGGGCTGGATGGTGTGGATTTCCAGTGTCACCATCGCGCCGGTGGAGACCATGGCGGTTATCCAGTATGCGGCCAACTATATTCCTGGTCTGGTCACTAAAATCAATAATACGACGGTGCTTACCCACCGCGGCATGATGGCCAGCGCGGTGGTCATGCTGGTGATGTGCGCCCTCAATTATTCCAGTGCGAAATTTTTTAGCCGTTCCAATAATGTGATTACCCTGATTAAATTGATCATGCCGATTATCACAGCGGCATTGCTTATTTGCATCGATTTTCATATGTCTAATTTTCATGCCGCGCAAAGTGGCGGTTTTGCGCCTTTTGGCTGGCACGGCATTTTAGCGGCATTGCCTCTCGGCGGCATAGTTTATTCTTTAATTGGCGCCAACAATATATTGCAGTTGGCGGCAGAAACCAAAAACCCGCAAAGGCATATTCCCCTGGCCTTGATCGGCGCCATCACTTTTTGCGCAGTGCTTTATACGATAGTGCAATTTGCTTTCGTCGGCGCCGTTAACCCTGGCTTTTTGGCGGCTGGCTGGGATAAATTGCATTTCCCGGGAGATAGTGGGCCGTTCGCAGGTATTTTTACCGCGTTGGGATTGGCATGGTTTGTCGTTATCCTTTATGCAGACGCCATTATTTCTCCTTTCGGCACCGGGGTTATCTTTACCGGAGCCACTGCCCGCGTCAATTATGGATTGAGTAAGATCGGATTCTTTCCGAAATTTTTGGAAAAATTAACTCCCCAGGGGGTGCCTGTGCGGGCGATTGGGGTTAATTTCGTCGTAGGATTGATCTTATTTTTACCTTTCCCGGGCTGGCAAAGTTTAGTGGGATTCGTTATTTCCTGCTTTATCCTCTCTTACATTATAGGGCCGATCGCACTGGTCGCCTTGCGCAAAACCCATGCGGACCATCCACGTCCATTTCGCTTGCCTTGTGTGAATTTTATCGCCCTGTTTGCGTTTTACGCCTGTAATCTTTTGGTGTTCTGGACCGGCTGGCATACGGTTTACCGGATGATGATTGCCATGGCGATAGGTCTGTTATTCTTTCTCTTTCATTGTATACGAACCCGGGATAATATCTGGGCCAAACAATGGCGGGTTTCCTGGTGGATGGCCCCTTATTTAGCGGGAATGACTCTATTATCATGGTGTGGCACATTTGGCGGGGGCGCGGGTTATATCCCCTTTGGAATGGACTTCGCCGTCATAGCGGCATTTTCCGTGATCATTTTTGGTTTCGCGGTCATGTGCGTTAGTCGACAGAACGTACAAAAAAGTTGACACAGGGGTTATTTTTTGATAATATATGCTTCTGATAGTTTATAATAACTATTTATATGTATAATCTATTAATTTTAAAGGGTTTGTTATATGTCTAATCTTACTGAAGCAAATAAGGTAGATGCCTCTAACAAGGCAGAGTTTGATAAAAAAGAACATACAAAGCGGCGGTTCAACGCTGACGCGGCGTATGCAGACGCGGCATATACTCTTCGTCGGGCTGCGGGACTGAAAATATTGGCTGATGAAGAACGACAAAAAAACAGGGCTGAATTCAAGTCGTCCGCCCCTGTTGATCGGACAGTTGATCTCCGGCAGACAGAAGCCCAAAATAAGAAGACTGATATGAGCGTCGATTCGTTCAAACTGTCCTATGAGGCTAATGACGACGATGATCTTATTAGTGGCCTTAACAATATTTTTGCCGGTAATACTGCCGCTCGTGAATTGTGGGTGGGTGCGTTTACCAATTTGGGCGGTCAGAGCTATGTGAGACAGGCTGTTGCTGAGACATTAGTTATTGCCCAGGCTCAAGCCCAGGCTCAAGCCCAGGAACAGGCCGCTGCCAATGGTGATGCTGATGATGCTGGGGCCAACCCAGAAGCCACAATGCCTCCTGAATTCAATCCCGAGTTCATTGCAGAGCCCGCGCATCAAACAGAGAGCAAGGCTCATCAAGTGCAGCGTGACCTGGAAGCGGACATACGGTCCATCTTATATCAGCAGGCGGCAGGGCTTGGAATTAATGGTCAGTTCGGTAAAGAATTCCTGAAAAAAATAATTCCTGAGTTAACCCGGCAGTTGGTATTGGTCGCTGCCCTTTATAACCCTGAAGTGGCGAGAGATCTCGTATTGAGAACCGGTTCCCAAGTGCTGAACGATTTATTTTTTAAGCATGTTCTTAATGAAGTGAAAAAACAGGTACAGGTTATGGTAGTCAAAAATTATCATAAGCATCCGAACTGTTACTTTAATGAACTGAATAATGCTAAAGATAAGGCCGCTCAGAAGCAGGCCCCAACTCCGAAGTTTGATCAAGGCCGAAAAGAGGATGAAGATCTGGAACTGAAACCTTATCAGCCTACCGTATAACCACGAGATGTCATTGCGAACGCAAGTGAAGCAATCCAGTATAGAATTCCTACAAAGTTCGTACTGGATTGCTTCGCTCGCGCTCGCAATGACTAATTATCGCATTTGAGTTTTCTTTCGTTCCAAAAATTATCTTGATTTTTCACCACAACTCATATAGTATCATTACCCTATTGCGGGGTGGAGCAGTCTGGCAGCTCGTCGGGCTCATAACCCGAAGGTCGTAGGTTCAAATCCTGCCCCCGCTACCATAAATTTGAATTGAATAAGGGGAAAGGGCCATAGGCCCTTTTTTATTTGCGTAAAATGATGATTGGCGAGCTCAAGACAATGATCGAACCGGCAGTCACGGCCCTTGGATATGAACTTTGGGGGTGTGAATGGGTTGGCGCCGGGAAGAATCAGCGGCTGCTGCGCGTATACGTGGACAGTGAGCATGGCGTTAATGTCGATACCTGCTCAAAAATAAGCCGTCAGATCAGCGCCATTTTGGATGTAGAAGACCCGATCGAGGGGCGTTATCTGCTCGAAGTCTCTTCTCCAGGCATAGAGCGGCCACTCTTTACCGTGGCTCAATGTCAACGTTATGTTGGCCAGCCGGTCAATATCCGTTTACGTGTCCCTGCCGCTGGCAGGCGGAATTTTAAGGGGATCCTGCAATCCGCTGGCGGGGATCGGATCGTTTTGCAGTTAGAGGATAACCAGAATACGCTGGATTTAACATGGCGTGATATAGAAAAGGCGCACCTGGCGGCGCCGGTTTTTCCTGCGAAAGCGGGAAAATAATTACCCATACAGTGTGGTGAGGTAAATATGAAAAGCAAAGATATTTTATTGATGGTGCAGTCGCTCTCAAATGAGAAAGGCGTAAGCTCCGATGCTATTTTTCAGTCGATAGAGTCCGCCCTCGCTACGGTCGCCGCAAGACGTTATGGTGAGGAGGACGTCCACATTCGTGTCGCCATCGACCGGAAAACCGGTGACTATGAAGCTTACCGTTGCTGGACGGTAGTCGAAGATGATGAAGCGCTGGAAGATCCCGCCCGGGAAATTATATTAGCTGAAGCCCAAAAAATTGATCCGGAACTCAATGTCGGCGACGTCATTGAAGAGAAGATTGAGCGGCCTGAATTCGGTCGCATCGCCGCCCAACAGGCCAAACAGGTCATTGTGCAGAAAGTCAGGGAAGCGGAGCGCGGCAAGGTCATCGACCAGTATCGCGCACGTCTCAACGAGTTAGTGATTGGTGTGGTGAAAAAAGTGACTCGCGAGCACATCATCCTCGATCTGGGCGAGAACGCCGAGGCTCTGTTGGCCCGCGAAGAATTATTGCCTCGCGATGTATTTCGCATCAACGACCGGGTGCGCGCACTTTTATATGCCGTGCGTGAAGGTAAGCGCGGGCCGCAACTGGCCGTGAGCAGAACGCGCCCGGAATTTTTAGTAGAATTATTCAAGATTGAAGTGCCCGAAATCAGCGAAGAAGTCATCGAGGTTAAAGGCGCTGCCCGAGACCCAGGTTCACGCGCTAAAATTGCGGTTAAAACCAACGATGGCCGGATCGATCCGGTGGGAGCCTGCGTGGGTATGCGCGGTTCGCGCGTGCAGGCGGTTTCCAATGAATTGGGTGGCGAGCGCATTGATATTGTTTTATGGGACGATAATCCTGCGCAATTTGTGATTAATGCCATGGCTCCCGCGGAAGTTTCCTCCATTGTGGTGGATGAAGATTCCCACAGCATGGATATCGCCGTGACTGAAGAACAGTTAGCCCAGGCGATCGGCCGCAGCGGTCAAAATATTCGTATTGCCACGGATTTAACCGGCTGGAGACTGAATGTGATGACTGAAAAAGAAGCCGTCTCCAAACATGAAAACGAAACCGAACGTGCAAAAAATCTCTTTATGCAGAAACTGGATATTGAAGACGAGGTCGCGGAATTATTGGTGGGCGAGGGCTTTACCAACCTGGAAGAAATCGCTTATGTTCCTGCTGCCGAGCTGGCTAAGCTGGAAGGTTTTGACGAAGAAGTTGTCGCCGAGTTACAGCAACGCGCCAGTGACGTATTGCTCACCCAGGAAATCGCGACAGAAACAGCGCGAACAGGCGTCCAACCTTCGGAAGATTTATTAGCGGTTAAAGGAATGACCCAGCAATTGGCTTTGCGGCTGGCGGATAAAGGCATTACCAATCGCGAAGAACTGGCGGAACAGGCGGTGGATGATCTGACGGATTTACTTCCAGATCTCGATGAAAAATTTGCCGCGGAATTGATCATGCATGCGCGAGCCCATTGGTTCGAAAAAAAATAAAGGTAACTATTGAACACATGAATACGCATACGCAGAACGTCCAATTTTTGATCAGATTTGACGAAAAATTGGCCGAAAAAGCGGAGCATAGATGGCTATGTGAGCATTTTGAGGACGATTTTTCGTCAAATCTGAGGCAAAAGTGGGCGTTCCCATCTACGTGCTGAATGGTTACAAGTAAAGAGAGAGGGCCGGAATGGCTGACATAAGCATTATTGAATTAGCAGCTTTGATTCGTTCGACTCCTGAGCGATTGCTTGAGCAATTGAAGGAGGCGGGCGTGCCGGTCAACAACATCCGGCAGAATATTTCTCCTGATCAGAAACGGCAATTGCTGTTGCATCTACAAAAAAGCCGCACGGCGGGCGCGGAAGCGCCAGTGGCGGAAACGCCGGCGGCAAAAAAACGTGGAAAAATTACCCTGCAACGCAAAAGCGTGGGCGTGGTTAAACAGGGCAAAAAAAGCGTTAACGTCGAATTTCGCGCTAAACGCACTTATGTAAAGCCTGCCCCTGCTGCATCGGTAGAAACTGCCCCCGAAACGGCGGCGCCCGGGGAAGAAAAAATTTCCGCTGTCAGTCCGGAAGCTGCTGCTGAGGAAAAGCAGAGTCAGATCGCTGCAGCGATTCCAGGCGTACCGTCCGAAGCGGTTCCTGAAGCACCTCCCAAGACTATGGAAGGAGAGAGTGTTACTCCAGGGGCGCGCGGTAAGAAAAAAGAGAAAGAAAAATCCCGTCGTGAAGCAGGCGGCCGTGAAGCCCGCAAGGCTTTTCGTCCGGAAATGGTTCTGGAAGAAGAAGATCAGGAAGAATTTGCCGGCAAAGGCAAATTTCCCCGCCGCCGCAGGAAAGTCAGCAAAGAGCCAGCTTTTGTAAAAAGCACGGCCGCCATCGAGCAAAGCTTCGCCAAACCCACTGCACCGGTCGTTTATGACGTATTAATACCGGAATCCATCACCGTTGCCGAGTTAGCGCGTAAAATGTCCGTCAAAGCCGCCGAAGTCATTAAAGTGATGATGCGCATGGGCGCGATGGCGACCATTAACCAGATCCTGGATAAAGACACGGCCACCCTCGTGGTTTCCGAAATGGGCCATAATCCCAAAGCTATGCAGGCGACTTTAGAAGAAAATTTAATTCTGGATGAAGAAAAATCCACCATTGAACCGGTAACCCGCGCGCCAGTCGTTACCATCATGGGCCATGTTGATCATGGTAAAACTTCTTTACTGGATTATATCCGCCGCACCAAAGTCACCACAACCGAAGCGGGCGGGATTACCCAGCATATTGGCGCTTATCGGGTGCAATTGGAAAAAGGCAATATTTGTTTTCTGGACACGCCCGGTCACGAAGCGTTTACCGCCATGCGGGCGCGAGGCGCGCAATGCACGGACATCGTCGTGCTGGTCGTTGCCGCCGACGACGGCGTTATGCCTCAAACCATCGAAGCCATCCAGCATGCCAAAGCCGCCAAAGTGCCCATCATTGTAGCGATTAATAAAATGGATAAACACGGCGCCGACCCGGAACGCATTCGCACCGAATTGTCACAGCACGGCGTTATCGCTGAAGAGTGGGGCGGTGACACCATGTTTCAGCCCATTTCCGCTAAAACGGGTCAGGGAGTTGGCGAACTTCTCGACCGTATTTTATTACAGGCGGAGGTTCTGGACCTTAAAGCGGTGCCGACAGGTCCTGCCAAAGGTATTGTCATTGAATCGCGTCTGGATAAAGGTCTGGGACCGGTATCGACCGTGTTAATCACCCGCGGCGAATTGCATAAGGGTGATATTGTATTATTAGGCCGGGAATATGGCCGGGTACGGGCCATGATCAGCGATCAAAGTCAGGATTGTTTAGCCGCCGGCCCTTCGAGCCCCGTGGAGTTACTGGGCGTGTCTGGAATGCCGACCGCCGGTGATGAAATGGTCGTGGTGGCGGATGAGCGCAAGGCTCGCGAAATTTCCCAGTTTCGCCAGGGCAAATACCGGGAGATTCGGTTAGCCAAACGCCGCTCCGCGCATTTGGAAGGAATTTTTGATCAATTACAGGAAGGCAAGCGCGCAGTATTAAACGTTGTCCTGAAGGCGGATGTGCAGGGCTCGGTAGAAGCCATTACGGATTCTCTGAATAAATTAACTTCGGACATCGCTAAAATTAACATCATTTTCAGCGGCGTGGGCGCCATAACCGGATCAGACATTAACCTCGCGATTGCCTCGCAGGCCATTGTCATTGGTTTTAACGTCAGGGCGGACGCATCTGCCCGGCAGATAGCCGCTAACGAAGGTGTCGATTTGCGTTATTACAGCATTATCTACACCCTGCTGGATGAAGTAAAATCCGCGCTGAGTGGTTTATTAACACCTACCCGGCAGGAAAAAATTGCCGGTATGGCGGAAGTACGCGAAGTGTTTCGCGCCACCAAACACGGCACTATCGCCGGTTGCATGGTCACCGAAGGTTCTCTGCGCCGCAATTTGCCGGTGCGGGTGCTGCGAAATAATGTGGTGGTGTTTGATGGTCACCTCGAATCCCTGCGGCGGTTCAAAGACGACGTCAGCGAAGTGCGTCAAGGCAATGAATGCGGTATTGGTATAAAAGGTTACAATGATATTCGCGTGGGTGATCAGGTTGAAACTTACGAAATTGTGACGGTAAAACGTACTTTAGCTTAACCTATGCCTAAACCCTCAAAGCGAACGCGTCAGGTAGCTGATATGATTCAGCGGTATTTATCCACGGCTTTGCGCCAGGAAATTAAAGACCCCCGTCTGACAGACGTGACGATTACCGATGTCGTTCTGTCTCCTGATATGCGGATGGCCAAAATTTATTTTACTCTCATTAAAGCCAGTGAATTATCGACGGTGCAAACGGCCTTGCAGAATGCCTCCGGTCATTTTCGGCATATTATCGCCTCCAATATGGATTTACGTTTTACTCCCGCGCTGACTTTTTATTACGACGAAACCATTGAACACGCCGAGCGGCTGGACCGCTTATTGCGACAGGCAGAAGGAAAATCGACCCATGAACCCTCCAAAAACGATTAAACGCGCTGTCAGCGGCATTTTGTTGCTGGATAAACCGCCGACGATGTCTTCTAACCGGGCGTTACAAACTGTCAAACGTTTGTTTGCCGCGCGCAAGGCGGGCCACACCGGCAGTCTGGATCCTTTGGCCAGCGGTTTGTTGCCGGTGTGTTTTGGCGAAGCCACCAAATTCTGTCAATATTTATTGAGCGCCGATAAAACTTATTTGGTCACAATGCGCCTGGGCATCCGCACTGACACAGGAGATACGGAAGGTGAAATTGTTTCCGAGCGTTCTGTTCCAGAAGTGACATCCGCCATCCTGGAAAAAATATTCGATCAATTCCGCGGCGAGATCGAGCAGGTGCCTTCCATGTATTCCGCGCTGAAACACCAGGGACAGCCGCTGTATAAATTAGCCCGCCAGGGCATCACCGTCGCCCGCGAAAGCCGCCGCCTAACGATTTTCCGGTTAACCGTTCTGAATTTCACGGCAGACAGCGTACAATTTGAACTGCATTGCAGCAAAGGCACCTATGTGCGCACACTGGTGGATGATTTTGGCGAAATCCTTGGCTGCGGAGCACACGTGACGCAATTGCGCCGCATAGGGGTGGGCGCGTTTACCGATGATCAGATGATCAGCTTGGAAGCCCTGCAGATTTTGTCAGAGGCGGGTTCGATGGAGGCGTTGGACCGTCATCTGCTGCCGATGCAATCCGCACTGGCGCATTGGCCCCAACTCACCGTCGCTGAAAGCACCGCGTTTTACCTGCGGCAGGGCCACCCTGTCGTGATTCCTCACGCCCCCTTATCCGGTTGGGTGTGTCTGCTCGACAAACAAAATCAATTCCTCGGCATCGGCGAAGTCATGGAAGACGGCAAAGTCGCCCCCCGCCGGAATATTAACGCTTACAAAGAGTAACAGCTGGAGATTTAGAATCTTCGGTTATTTTTAATTTTGCTGTTGCCGTTCGTGTCTTTGTATTAAGAGTATAATCGCCACTCATAATATAAGGATGGTGACTGTAACAATCCGCGCCAGGATTAAGAGGTGACCTGTTAACAAATCTATAACCTCCGAACTTCGTTTTTCTAGCCGAATCAAAGATATCAATAACTACGAATGATGATTGTTCGCAGTTATCGCTGTTCGATAATTTAACATCTGCGTAAAGATGCCCGTGGCTGGGAAGGGTGGCGTCGTCTTTAATACTATTATTTTCAAGCGTTATGCAATTAAATCGGGTGCCATGCACGTCCACAGTAATTTTCATAGAAGTATTGGTCTCATTTTTAATGTCAATACTACTTAGAGGCGTATAATATCCTGCATAACTCACGGCTGGTAAAAATATTAATAAAAAATACATTATTTTAAATTTATTATTCAACATATTTTTTCCTTTTTTTACAATTTCATAAGTTAAATTATAGCAGAAATGAAGGGGGTCAAGTCTCGAAAATCGAATTAGCAAATTATAATTTGCTAATTCGATTTTCGAGACTTTGACCCCGTCTATGATCCCGTCTAAATGCCGGCCCGCTTTTCAAGTAATGACTGTAGATATGCTCCGAGCTTCTCGACAGGGCTGTTGATATTGCGCTCATGCTGGCTGATACGCTGATTTGCCGATTCCCGCAGCAATTTAATCAATCCTTTGATTTGTTTGGCCCGCTCGCCTCCCAGGGTGAACCAGCGCGAATCCCCGGGTTGGACCTCGAAATTAAAATCTCTGAATTTATAGGCCAGGATATTTCTGAAGCGATAGCCTTCGTTTCTGTTAATGGCCTGAGTGATCCACTGAATCAAAGCGCGGGGATCTTTCCCTTCGCCGCTCAGGTAAATATCTTTAAAAAATTGATTCAGCCTTGCCACCCCTTCGTCCCCGGGCGCTCTGGAAGTATATTTAAGATAATCCGCAATTTTGGACTCTGAAAAAGTCATGACTTTAACCTGAAAAAAACCGATCTCTTTTCTGCCAGAAGAAAGCTTCCTGGGGCTGTCGGATTTGATCTCTTCCAGGTCGGCGTAGTCGACATCCCTGAATGTTTGGATGACTACATTATAAAGTGTTTTATAGTTCAGAAGACAGATAGATTCGTGTTTACTTTCTTGTTTGATCATATATATTTACCCCAGATTAGTATTTATATCCGACACGATAGCAAACAGATATTAAGGAAATCTTATGCGCACCTGTCATTAAAAACACAATGTGATTTGATTGCAATTTTTTTTGAGTAACAGGATACTGTGGTTATTACTTACATACTTTGAGGGATGAACATGAAAGGAACATACCATTTCGAAGATGATTCTGATTTGTCCGAATCTGAGATAGAAATAGACCCATGGGATTCACAGCTAATGAGATTAGATAACTCCGACTTTCTATCGGATACTGATTCCGATGCAGAAATCGTAGGTACTTCAGGGTTTGGGAATCCTGAACTTCCACTCGTTGACAATGAAGATTTTGAACTGATTAATTTTAAATCAAATACAGAAATAAAAGCGGAAACTCTGGGACCTTCTCATCAATCGTCTGTCAATTTTGAAAGTCGGGAAGAGGACAATGAGGATTTTGTGCTTATTACTCCTCGATCCAATGCAAAGATAGAAGCCAAACCGGCGTGGTCTTCCACGTTAATTCAGGATTCTGAAGATCAATTAGAAAATATTAATGTGCTGCTAATGATGCAGGCATTCGCCCTGGCGGCCAGCATTTATTCCTCGCAACCCCGTCAGCAGCGGCCACTCCCTTTGCCTATAGAATACAAGCGTAGAGAAAATCCGGAAATTCCGAGATTGTCTTTGTCTCTTGGGTTATTCATGGTTGCTGGTGCAGAATACTACAGAATACCGTGGTCGATACTCGATGGGGAAATGAATTCAATCTCTTCTAATAATATCTCTCGTGTATTCCCCCCCAGTTTCGTCAGTATGATGGGGATAGAAGCAAGTCAAAACTTGCCTGCACTCACTTTTCAGAACCAAATTGTGGAAATTCCCTCAGGTGCTTTCCCATTGCCACAAATCTCTGAAATAAAAATACCTGCGAGAATAGGCGCCGCGAGTGAAGACCAGGATGATGATAAATCTCACCCTGAAACCAACTCTACGCCTGCACGGCAAGGTCCCGACACTGTGGCTGAGAGCAGCGCCGGACGCCGTCGTTTTGGCATAACTGCTTATCTCGCATCAACCGATTGTCTGCGCAGATTTTTGGGGCCAACGCGAGGGTCAAGTCTCGAAAATTAAGCAGATTTTAATCCGCTTAATTTTCAATTTTCGAGACTTGACCCCTTAAATATCGGCAGAAAAATAAAGCGATGACGCCTAATCCGGCATAAACCAGCATCACGGCGTGAAAAGCGGTGAGAAAACTGTGTTGCGCCATCGGCAACAATACCGCGGCTTGTGAGGGAAAAAATTGCGGCAATAAATGCAGCGGTTGCGCGCCGCTGACGATATCCTGCAATGCGGATTGCCGGACAAGCGGGGCAATGTCAGCCCGTGCGGCCAGGTGATTAAAGTGAGCCGAGCTTAACAAACTCAAACACGCCCCGGAGATGGCGATTCCCGTGCTGCTCATCAGGCCGGCGGTGGTGGTAAAAATCCCCATGCCAACGCCTTTTTTTTCTGAAGGCAAACAATGGACGGCGGCAAAATTACTGGCCGGAAACATAATGCCGGTGGCGATGCCGATGGCGATCAGGCCTGTTCCCAGAACCCAGATATTTAAATGTGATGAGGTCAGCGTCAGCACTGAAAATCCTATAATGATGCAACATTGCGAGATAATTAACGGCAGCCGCACGCCGACCTGATCGATATATCGTCCTACCAGCGGCGCTAAAATTCCCATGACGACACTCATCAACAAAATCAGCAGCCCGGACTGTGTGGGAGAGTAGCCAAGAAAATTCTGCAGATAAAGTGGCAAAATAAAATAGAAACCAAAAAAGATAAATTGAAAAATCGGGCGAATAATATTAATGGCGGCGAATACCTTATTTTTAAAGAGAGATAAATCGACCCAGGGATGTGAGAGATGCGGTTGCATGATTAACATAATTACCAAAAGAATAATTCCCCCACCAAAAGTTGCCAGAAATAATGCGGAATGCAGTCCCCACTGGTTGAGTTGATTCAGCGCCGTTAAAACGGCTAATAATCCCGCGATGAGTAAAATAACGCTGGGAATATGCGGAGGACTTTTTCGGCCGGAACCGTGCAGGCCGGCCTGGCATTTGCTCCAGATAATCAGCATCACTGCGGGACATATCGGTAAATTGATAATAAACGCCCACCGCCATCCCAGCCATTGCACGATAACGCCGCCGAGCGTTGGCCCCACCGCCTGACTGACGCCGGTAAAAGTTGAGAGCAGCCCCATTGCGGCGCCACGCTGATATTCCGGAAACGATTCGCCGATCAGGATTAACGTCAATGGAAAAGAGATGCCAATCCCCAGGCCCTGTAACGAGCGTCCGGCCACGATCATCCATGAGTTCATCGCCACGCTGGCGATTAACGAGCCCAGGGCAAAGACGGCCATTCCCCACAGATAAATTTTCCGCCTTCCAAACTGATCAGCGAAATGGCCAGCCAGCATCGTGACGCAGGCAGAGGCGAGGATAAAGCTGTTATTAATCCATTGTAAACTGGTCAGGCTGATATGGAAGATTCTGGCGATGACAGGCAAAGCTAAATTAACGATAGTCAGATCGAGATTTAAAATCGTCACCGATAATCCAAAACCCACCAACACCCACCATTTATTGAGATAAAGTTCGGTGGAATTATTCATATGTTTTTCTCTGCGATGTATTTGCATCCTTTATTAATCTTTCCAGGGATTAATAATTTCTAAACTGGAATGTGAAAAATCCATAGTATTTCTGGTCACTATGCTCAAATCAAAGTGGAGAGCAGTGGCTGCGATTAAGCTGTCTATTGCTGATAAAGGCTGTTTGATTTGTGCTAATAACCGGCCCCATCGGTCAGCGACCGCTAAGTCTATTGAAAGAATACGGTTTTGAAACCATTCGGGTAGCTGATGTTCTAACCAGATTCGGAGTTTTTCTTTTTTAGAGCCATCTGACATTTTATCCACTCCTTTACGGATTTCACCTATAGTCAGGGCACTGATATAAAGTTTATCATTAGGAACAGATTGAAACCATTGCATAACCTGCCTGTCAGGAGTTTTTTTAACCAGCTCGGAAATAACGTTAGTATCTATTAAATAACTCATAAATCAACATCGCGAGGTAAGGATTTATCGCGTTTCAATTTTAGGTTGATTCCCACTAAAGGAGATTGGCGAATAAACTCAATAAAAGACAATGCAGGTTTTGTCAGACGATCATATTCATCCTTATTAATAACGACGACTTTAGTCACCCCGTGAACAGTAATTTGTTGGGGCCCATCCATAATTGCATTTTGAATGAGCTGGCTGAGTTGTGCTTTGGCGGATTGTAATTGCCAGGATTTCATAACGGTCTCCTAAAAACTAGTCTGTCTAGTTATAATAATATACGATGATTCAGGTATAGACAATAAGCAGCCGTGTTACCATAATGGGCCATGACTAAAGCGAAAACTAAAATCGCCTATTTTTGCCGGGAATGCGGTAACGAGTTTCCCAAGTGGCAAGGACAGTGTACGGATTGCGGCGAATGGAACACATTGACCGAAGCGCCGGTTCACAAAAAAAACTCTCCCGTACGGGGCCAGGGAGGATATGCGGGAGAAACCGCCAAAATCACTCCCCTGGCGGAAGTTTCCAGCCAGGATCAACCTCGTCTGGCGACCAGTCTGGCGGAATTCGACCATGTTTTAGGGGGCGGGCTGGTTTCGGATTCGGTAGTCCTGATTGGTGGCGATCCGGGAGTGGGAAAATCCACTCTGTTATTACAAATCCTGGCGCAAATGCCTTCCGAGTACCGGCCATTATACGTCACCGGCGAAGAATCGCTGCAACAGGTGGCGCTGCGCGCGCGCCGTTTGGGCGTGGCGGCAGATCATCTGACTTTACTGACCGAGACCAACGTTGAAAAAATTTTGGCGCTGGCAGGGCCGCACCAACCGCGAGTAATGGTGATCGATTCCGTGCAGACAGTGTACACAGACGCCATTCCTTCTGCGCCCGGCGGTGTGAGTCAGGTTCGTGAAAGCACCGCGCAGTTAGTCCGTTTTGCCAAGCAAAAAGGAATTGCATTATTTCTGATTGGCCATGTCACTAAAGAAGGTGCGATCGCTGGCCCGCGTGTTCTCGAGCACATGGTGGATACGGTATTATATTTTGAAAATCAGAATGACAGCCGTTTTCGCATTATCAGAGCAATCAAAAACCGTTTTGGCGCCGTCAACGAGCTGGGAGTCTTTGCGATGACTGACCAGGGACTTAAACAGGTCAGTAACCCATCCGCGATTTTTTTATCCCGTTACCAAACTCCGGTTGCGGGCAGTGTGGTCATGGTGACCTGGGAGGGTAGCCGGCCTTTACTGGTGGAGGTTCAGGCATTAGTGGATACCAGCCACCTTGCCAACCCCCGGCGTTTAACCTTGGGATTAGACCAAAACCGTTTATCGATGTTGCTGGCGGTCCTGCACCGTCACGGTAATGTGGCGACGTATGATCAGGACGTGTTTGTGAATGTGGTGGGCGGTTTGCGCGTCATGGAAACCGGTGCGGATTTAGCCTTAATTTTGGCGGTATTGTCGAGTTTACGTAATAAACCGTTGCCGGTTGATTTAATCGTGTTCGGTGAAATTGGTTTGGCCGGTGAAATCCGCCCAGTCCCGAGCGGCCAGGAACGCTTGAAAGAGGCGGCAAAACACGGCTTTAAACGCGCGATTATCCCCAAAGCCAACGCTCCAAAAAACGACCCTCCCGGCATGACCGTGGTAGCGATAGAGCGCCTGAATGAAATTTTTGGGAATATCTAGTGCAAATTTAATATTGGCTTAAGAAACCTGCGTTATTTTTATAAAATAATTAGGGGGAGCCATGCGTAGAGAAACAGTAATAATAGCCTTGGATCACAGGGTTACATATCTAAAGATCTTACATAGGGGTAATAAAAAAATATTAGACAAGCTGGAAGTACTTTCCGGCCTTTTAAGAAAAATAACAGACGAATTAGGGGTTATACAGAATTAGGACCCGGTAGAAAGAACTATCTTACACGTTTTTTATCTTGCCTCGATTCCGATTTAAGAGGAACTCGAAGTTTAGCTAACATTCTTTTACCATATATAAAATATGATACTGCCTTTACGGAGCCTCGTAAAAACCAGGAAATCAAAACAGTTACTCTTATAAAAGAATCCAAAGAAGCGAACAATAACCCTCAGTTGGTTTCCGAAGTAGAAGCTTTATCTAAATGGATTGAGGATGAGTTTCTGCAAAAAGTTTATAAGAATATACTTCAGGCTTCTTTAAAGAAGATAGCGGAATATTTAAAGGAACTACCAAATTTAGAATCGAATAAAGGTGCAAATGATTTCTTAAAAAAGTATTTTACAAACGTTGCCAGGGTCTTATCAAGCCATGAATTTTCAGAGGAAGCTTTAGCATTAGATATAATAAATGCTTCCAGGGTAAACAAGTGTCTAAAAAAATTTGACCCGGTTGCTAACAAAAAATCCATAGATAAAAGGATCTTTTCTTTACAGTCGAGGTTTGGAATATTATCGGAACATCATGGGATAAGTTGGCGTTTGATCTTACTTTCGGCTCATTTAAATCAAATAATACAATTGGATCCACAGTATAATAGTTCTTTTTTAGTAGATTCATTCTATAAAATCAACTCTCTTTTAAACATTTCCCGTTTTGATAATACAGTCCAGGGAAAAGTGGAGAGGGCAATAGTTATTGCCGATGATCTAATAAAAAAACTTGATAAAACTCAAAATAAAAGTAAAACTATTATAGTCAAATCTGAAGAAAGAAATTCTGGCAGTACACAAAATGGAAAAAACGAAAATAAATCGCAGATACGTATATTAATACAGAATAATATAGTTCCATATGAACTCAAAGAAACAAAGTCCCCAGAATTAAATCAGAATATTCAACGAAGTTTCGAAAATCTAAAAAATCTTATTATCAGTGACTATTGGGATAATACATCCACCTTTGGTATTTGTGCCGCTGAGGGGATTCAGCTAATGAGAACAGAGCTGATTAATTCAAAAAAAGATGAAAAAGAAATGAATTTCGATAATATTTATAAAAAATTGCAAGCAATCGCGAAATCCCGATCAAAGATAAAGTATTGTTTTTTTGATCCAAGAATAAGAGACAACAGAGTTAAAAAAATTTATGAAGCCTTTAAAGCGAGTGAAGATATCGTTGCTTTATCAGAGAATGCAGAATACAAGGAAATTTTGAAATCAAAAGAAGAAACACAGAAGAAACTTCAGCAGAGAATTTTATAATTCCTGTTGATAGAATCAATTTTCGATATCGTCATTGCGAGCGCGAGCGAAGCAATCCAGTAAAAAGTTTCTACAAGCTCTGAACTGGATTGCTTCCGCTCGCGCTCGCAATGACGTACTCCCTGCGCCCAGCCGCTTATGTTAACGCCTATGATCCTTCGCTGGAATGACACGTCTAAATTGAGTATATGTACCAATAGGAACAGGGAGTTACTATTTTTTATTGGAAAATTGCCGATAGACATCTTCGGCTAATAAAAAGTTGACCGCCGCGGTTGTGTGGATTCGGTCATAGAAAAAATATTCCTGTGAATTTTTACAAACAGCGCCGACGATATGTTGGTAATCATTTTTATAATTTTTGTAACAAGGGATAGAGCCATATTGAAGATTGTAATTTTGATTATCCATTGAATAAGAATAGCCATTTTTTTTAATATTAGAAAAAATAACATTGTCGAATTTAAAAATATCATAAATAAAAATTTTGGGCTTATTTTTTAAATTTTTCTCTAAACGGCTATTAAAGGTTAGAATAGATTTATCCAAATATTGTCTGTAATATCTATCTGCAATATTGAGCGGGAAATATTTTTTAGAATTTAGGAATTCAATAAAAGGCACGTAAGTTAAATTTCTTATATTAAAAACAATAATCTGTTGTGCTCCACTTTGGATAAGTCGATTAATTTGCACGGTTTCCAGATTGGCAAGATGAGTAAAAAAAGTGTTTGGATGGTTATGAAATAACGGCGCATAATCGTTAGTGCCTATAAAGACAACGATAAGATCTTCCGGTGAAAAGACACCATATTTTTCCAGATAGGTATCTATTTGTTGAGAAAGATTTGGAACTATATAAAATTTTAAAGGATTACCGTGAATTTTTTCTTTAACGGGTTGCAAGATCCTGGCGCCGCCATAAGCCATATCTATGAATTTATTTCTATCTCCCGGGTCAATATTAAAATATCCAGCGAAATATTCAGCCCAAGCGGGCCCGTTACTGAAACGCCCTTGGTAATATAGAAGGGAGTTGGGAATAGCTTCTTGAGTGAGTTGATAAACATTTCCATTATCTGAGTAGCTATCACCGAAGATAATCAATTTTTGGTACTGATTTACAATGGAATCGTTGGCAAACCCTGATGTTAAAATGAGTGATAATAAGGCTGCCCAAATAAGTTTAGATATCCTGTTTTTCATAGAGTCTATTCTGTTCATGATTTTTTTATTATATAAATTTTAGATCAATTCCAGCATGAGACGAATTGAATTAAAAATATACATAAATAAGACGAAGTTAATTTTACTCGACTTTAGCCATTTTTAGGATAAAGCCCAAAAAAAAGGCGTCATTGCGAGCGCGAGCGAAGCAATCCAGTGCAATATTTCTACAAAGATTGTACTGGATTGCTTCGCTCGCGCTCGCAATGACGGGCTTTTGTTCAATGGTATTAAAATGGCTAAAGTCGAGTTTTATAGAAGTTTCCATTTTACTGAAACGGAAATCATAAAGATAGTAATTTCACATATCGTTATAAACCTTTCATTGATCCAGGTCTCAACCTCACGATCACCTTTCTTAAAAAAACCATGCCGCTTTATCGATGCTGCCGGCGGTCTTGCACTTTATGGTGGTGTAGCGACGTATGGTATGATAAGGATGTGTTTGTGAATGTGGTGGGCGGTTTACGGTCATGCTACAAATACTCACAAATTATTTTAGAAACAGAATGTGAGTGGTCATCGTCAGATTTTGTAGTAGAGGATTTCTGAAACAGGCCGAATTGGGCCAGGAGCATAGATTTTATAGCGGTGCTATATTTTGGATTTGGTCTTAACGCCACAAAATGCCGGTTTTTTGGGCGGTATTCAATGGACAGGTTTTCTCCCTTTTGATCTTCGGTACGATAGATTTCATTCCATTGCTTATTTTGTTGCTGATAAATTACAATCGTCTGTTCTTTGCAACGTGCGGCGATATCTATTATGGATGTATTTGCTGATGTCTGCTGCGCATTGGATTGAAAGGCTATCCGGCCACAAAATCCTCCATAGGCAGATTGATTACTATAATATTCCCTAACATATTGTCGATAAATGATTGGATGACTACAATATTCATCCAGTTTCCGTTCTTTTTCCAGAATTTTTTGATCTAATGTTAAAAATAATTGATAAGCCAAGCCATTAGTTTCGCGATTTTCAAAAATTGTAAAAAATTTGCGTAATTCACTCAGAGGTAGACATTTTTCTTCGGAGATATCCCAATAAATTATTGCAGTGAGCGAGATTTTCTTTTACCTCTTTATATGCCTCGGCATATTGATTCACAATACGCTGCACTGCGGTTGTTTGCATTGTTTTTGGCAGAGCCCACAGTGTAAAGCCTTTGACAATGGCGTTTTTCAGTGTTGAGTCGGTTGATGTCTGATGAATACTGTTTACGTTTTCCTTATCGATCTCTCGAGCAATGTCATGTAAATTAAATAATTTTATTAATGTTTGTGTGTGGCTTTCAGCGCTTTTTTCTTCATCTTGCTCACTATTCATTAATATGCTCGTAATCGCCGCGGCCGATCGGATTTCAGGGGCCAACAGTTGCCGATGAACGTTTTCCAATTGTGGTTTCAGTGCGAATTCGACTAATTTATCCCGGGATAGATCAATGGCGACATCAAAACTATTCCAGCTATGCTGTTGGTTTTTCCGTTCTTCAACAATAAATTCAGAGGCTGATAAATCGATTGCTGTTGATTCAGGGGTAGAAAGTTTGTAGGTTTGCAGGACATCGATTGCCTGAGAAAACCGCCAATTTATTAATGGCCAACCCAGCCATGATACTATCTGCTGCAATATTTGGCCGCTCATTCGTGGCAGGACGATTATTGGCGTCAGTTTTGTAAGGCAAGCGGTGACACCTAGCAATAACTGCCATTGCGCCGACCATAGCCTATAACAGTTACGCTGAATCGCTTTTTGGATGCTGGCGAATTGCATGGCATACTGTGGTTCCTGCCAGACTGCAGGGTAAGTACATTCCCTGAGAGAAGAATTGGTTTTAAGGGAAGCTTCCAAAGCCTGTAACGTATCCCCGGCGGCCAGGCTGTGGTACGAGATGCAAATGCTCTAAACCGGGAGCAACAGATTTATCCCCAATAATTTCGGCAATCTCGGCATCAGGGACGAATGTATCGGAGAATCGTAGCGTCACCGTTTCATATCATATTGAGTAATACACGATTTAAAGTGGGCGCCTGCTTTTAATAATCGATTCACAATCTTTGAGTGACCTGCTGCGATTGCGGCATATAGAGCTATGGATCCATCCTGCTGATATCTTTGGAAGAATTGGATGGGATGACGATCCAAAAGTTCGGATACTATTGTTTCATGGCCTAAGTAACTCGCTACCACTAAAATCGTGCTTTCCTGAATATGAATATCGCATTTTTTTTGATTAATCATGAACCATAAACTGCTACTCTGATTGGCGTCTCTAGCTAATACGATTGCCTCTTCGTAATCTTCCTCGGACTCGATATAAAATCCACGCCGGCTGAGCCAGTCTAGTATGTGTTCGTGACCATAGCGTACGGCAATCAAAAATAAAGGTTTGCCGAGAATCGAGATTTTGTGATGCGATGTTTCCTGATGTAACTGCGCTACCAGGGTTGGCAAGTCACCGTAACGAGCGGCGATGTGAAAAACCCAGTTCCCATCAGGATCGCTGTAGCTGCCATACTTATCTAACCATGCGGCTACGTCAGGATGGATTTTCGCCGCACAAGGTGATGTTAAAGTTTCGGAGGAGGGGCAATAACCCTGAGTAATCAGCCATTCGACTATTTCTTCTCTGGAATTATATTCTGCTATGGTAAATGCAGTATCGTCGTATGCATCGACCAGCGTAAGATCAGCCTTAAATTCCGCTAAAAGTTTCAGGGTCGCCAAATACCCATGACAGGCTGCTATCATAGCGGGAGTAGTACCTATATTATCGGCCTGATTGACAGCTAAGGTATATGTAGAAATCAATGGAGAAATCCATCGGATTAAATTTTCCTGTGTGGCGATATGCAGCAAAGAGTATCCCTGATGGTTGGTTTTTTGGATACAAGAGGTGCCTGCATGACTCAGACAAAAATCTATCATGGCATCATTTTTTTGCAGTAATGCCAGATGGAGCGTGGTGTTTCCATATCTATCCTGTTGATCCCATAGTTTTTGATCGGGAAAAATTTCCAGCAAGCGTTGCATCCAATTCACCCGACCATAGTAAGCGGTTTCAAAAAACGGCGTGCGGCCAACAGAATTTTTGATATGTATTGGGACGGCGCTTGGTTGATTTATGAATTGCAAAACGGAATCGTGATTTCCTTGCAGCGCCAGATTGAATGCGATATTACCGAATATATCTTGCTGCTCCCAAAGTTCTTCCTTTGGAAAATCATCGAGTAGATGCTGCATCCATTTCACTTGGCCATAGGCGGCTGCTTCCAGAAATGGATTGCGCCCATCAGAATTTTTGATATGTATTGGGGCAGTACGATGTTTGAAGGCAAATTCTAAAACAGGATCATGTTTTTTTGCAGTGGAAATGGCGTATTCACCATTTAGCTGCATAGATTTTATTGAACCATAATAAAAACCAAGATGAAATAGAGTATTCCCTCCTTCATCATATTGCTCCCAGAGATTATCATTTGGGAAAGCGTCGAGTAAACGTTGCATTAAGTCAACTCGGCCTTTGTAAGCAGCTTCCAGGAAAGGAGTGCGGCCATAGCATATTTTAACATGTATTGGAGGGGTACGCTGTTGAATGGCAAGTTCGAAAATCGAATCAATTGATTTGTTATATGCCACGAATTGAGGGCGGTATCTCCCCATTCATTTTTCTGTTCCCAAAGTTTTTCTTTGGGAAAGGCATCCAATAGGCGCTGCATCCATTTAATTCGTCCGTAATGAGCGGCGGTCAGGAAGGGAGTATCCCCAGCGTAATCTTTGAAATGTATTGGGACACTATGCTGTTTAAAAGCTAACTCTAAAATAGACTCTTGATTACTTCTGAGCGCCAGATGAAATGCGGTTATTTTACCAAAATAGTGCTGTTCCCAGAATTTTTCCTCTGGAAAAGTATCAACGAGACGTTGCATCCATTCCACTCGGTCGTTATATGCAGCTTCCAGAAATAGGGTGCGGTCCAGGAGTTTTTAATATGTATGGGGACGGCATGTTGTTGAAAAGCTAATTCTAAAACAGAGTCGTAGTTTTTCTGAATTGCCAGATGAAGCGCTGTATCCCCTTTTTTATTTTGCTGCGTCCAAAGTTTTTCTTTCGGATAGGCTTTGAGTAGATTCTCCATAAATTTGACGTTACCACGGTAAGCTGCTTCCAGGAACGGTGTGTTACCCAAATTGCCTGCGGCAACCTGTACAGGAATGGCGCGATGTTGACAGGCCAGTTCTAAAACTAAATCGTGATTTTTCTCTAGTGCCAGATAAAATGCGGTTTTTCCATCTTTATTTTGTTGCGTCCAAAGTTTTTCTTCCGGATAAGCTTTGAGTAGATTCTCCATGAATTTGACGTTACCACGGTAAGCTGCTTCCAGGAACGGTGTGTTACCCAAATTGTCTGTGGCAACTTGTATGGGAACGACGCGATGTTGACAGGCCAGTTCTAAAACTAAATCGTGATTTTTCTCTAGTGCCAGATAAAATGCAGTTTTTCCATCTTTATTTTGCTGCGCCCAAAGTTTTTCTTCCGGATAAGCTTTGAGTAGTTTTTCCATGAATTGGGCTTTGCCAAGGTAAGCTGCTTCGAGGAATGGCGTGTTGCTCATATCTTTTGAGGCAATTCTTATTGCAATGGCAGGATATTTAAGTTCTAAAATCGAATCATGATTTTCCTTTAGAGCCAGATGAAGCGCGGTCTCTCCGCTTTTGTTTTGTTGTGCCCAAAGTTTTTCTTCCCGGAAAGCTTCGAGTAGCCTTTCCATATATCGAGTTTTGCCTTGATAAGCAGCTTCCAGAAACGGCGTGTTGCCACAATTGCCTGCGGCAATTTGTATAGAAATGGCGTGCTGTTGGCAGGCTAGTTCTAAAATGGAATCACGGTTGTATATGACTGCCAGATGAAGTGCGGTCTCACCCTCTTTATTTTGCTGTGCCCAAAGATTTTCTTTTGGGAAAGCTTCGAGTAGCATCCGCATGAATTTAACATTGTTATGATAAGCCGCTTCCAGGAAGGGAGTTTTATGATTATTTCCAGCAAGGATTATTGAAACCGCTTGCTGTTGACAGGCTAGCTCTAAAACGGAATCATGGTTATAGATCACCGCCAGATGAAGGGCGGTTTGTCCGATTTTATCTTGTTGCGTCCAAAGTTTTTCCTCCGGAAATGCTTCGAGCAATTTTTTCATGGATTTCACATCACTCCGAGTAGCAGCGAGTAGAAATGGCGTATGGCCTCCATTGTTTACAATTTGTATTGAAATAGCACGTTGTTGACAGATGAATTCCAAAACCGAATCGTGATTCTGTATAATCGCTAAATGCATCGCTGTATTGCCGGATTTATCTTGCTGTGACCAATTTTTTTTATCTGGAAATATCGTGGCGCATAGAAGTTTCAGTTCATTGATATACCCTTCCTGCGCCAAATATAAAAAAAGCTCCCTCGCATATTTATCTTTCTCGTCAGTGGGTAATATCTGAGATTCTTCTTTAGATTCATTAAAAATTTTAAGCTTTGGTAGATTAAAAGCGGCCTCAGAAAAAGCTGCTTTCCATCCAAAAAAATCACTCGATGAGACGCATAGATAAGCAATCAGTAATTTGATTTTGTCGGTTTTTTCTGGAAGCAACTTCAGAATACTGGTTTCAGGAAGTAATTTTAAATGTTTTTCTAACCAATGATTGGTCTGAGGTGGATCAATAAGTCCGTATGCAGGTGAGCTAAACAGAATCGCTAATCTCAGCATAAACCATGAGCGTGATAACGAAGGCAGGAGTTCTGTTTCTCCAGAAAAATTGGTATTAAATGCCGGAATCCCCCAGTCGGATTGCCAGCCTGAAGCGCGGCCGGTCAGTTGAAGTTGGTTTAAGGCCGTGGCTCCGGTCAAGTCCAGGCGGCGCAAGGCATCACTGTTGATTGATACCGTGTGCAGGAGCGGGCAAGCCGAGGCGTAAAGAGATTCCAGCTTTGGCGCTATCAATGAAATACTTTCGAGGTGCTGGCAGCCTTTGAGATCTAAGCGTCGCAACAGCGGCCAATATAAAGCTTCAGGGAAAAAACCCAATACACCGCTTTGTTCCACACGAATGATGCTGACATTGTTGAGCGTTAAATCGGTTAACGCTATACATCGTTCAGCCAGGCTGACCACCAGGGTGTCTCTGATGCCGCTGCAGTTTTTGATGGAAAGCCGCTGTAAATTAACGTTTTCCAGCAAAATGCTCCCCCAATTCCACCGGCTCAGGCCGCGCACTCCTGAAATATCCAGGGCTTCGTAATCCTGTCCGGAGATACTCTGAAAAATAGCGGAATGAGCTTCTTTGGTTATTCGTGCAAATGGAATTATTTTGAGAATTTCAGCGCGATGCGCAGGCAATAAAATTTCCTTGTTAAATAAAGCGATTAATTTCGCGGGGGAAAGCGATCCGGTTTGAATTTCCACTTTTTTTTGTTCGAGTGGTTTTTTTTCTTCAAGGCGCATGCGCAGGTGTTTCAGCGCTTCATCAGGATGATACGCGTTTTGATTTTTGATTTGCTCGAATAGGTTCTCTTCATCCGATAAACCTTCCATGCGCTCTAAAATATCCCGTCCGCTGAGAGAAGAAGGCAGACGATGGCTGCGGATTTTTTTAAGTTCGTCCGTTAAATATTTGAAACGCCCGATCGGTGAGCGCTTTTTAAAACCATGCTCATGCAACGGCAGATAACGGCGCCCGATTAAAGGATGTATTTGCCTCAGACATTCCAGATGCGTTATCGGGGATTGCTCCCGATCCAGCAAAAAACGCCGCAGCCGTTCGCTGGTTTGATATAAGCGGCTCATGGTCTGTGAACCAAATACCGGGCGAATATAGCTAAATTGTTCGCAACTGCCTTCCAGAAAATAATTTTGGTCTTTACCTAATAACGATTGATGGCGTTGATCCCATTGCACCAGATCTTCCAGCCACGTTTGAATAAGCGCGGGATGATCCATCGCCAGGTAAGCTTCGATAGCCTGCTGGTCCAATGGCGCCTGCATCTGGTCCAGGCAATAAAGAATTGTTTTAACCTGCAATAATTGCTGGGCGTTGGGGTCTGCCGGAATGGGAGATTTGTTTTCGGTGCAAATATCCCTGAAAGCGCTGTCGCCACTGCGCCATCCGGAAAGAAACGGCCGCACGAAATGATGGTCGTTATCAATTCCAATGAGGTGGTATTGTCCGCCGGATGTCTGAATGACCACAAAATTATGGGGCGTGCCATCTTCGGGGTGTATCAATAACGATAAAAAAAACCACTGGGTAAAATTAAAAGGATCGAGCCGGGTCTGTACCGAAGGTGTGTTCGTTGCTAATAAAGCCGTTTCAAAATGATTGCCGGCGAGAGTTTCCGCCTGCGTAATGGCTTCGCTGACCAAAACAGGATAGGCTTGAGGATATTGAGACAGGGGAATTCTTTTATAATCAGTGAACATCAGCGTTATCAATTGCGAATTCGCAGTCGCTTTTCCCATCCATCGCTGTGAAAACGCATGAATGGCGTATTCGATACCCGGTAATTCCGGGAGCGGTTTAATATAAAAATCCGGAGAAAATTTATTTGGATATGCGATCACCAGACGCCGTCCGGGAAGACCGGGTGTGGCGCGCCAGTTGCCGCTAACGTCAATTATTTTTTCGGCGACGGCGCCTTCACCAAATGCCTGGTTGTCGGCGCGATGGATTTTTTTTCGTCGTTGTAAAGCAGGGCGGGTAATACATTTGCCCACATTAATGGTAATTTTATCGTTTGATAATGAGTTATCTCGGCAAGCAGGTCCTCTGGAGAATCGGCGATCAGCCAGTGCGCCGCAAGGGCTTTTCGCCAGCGCAATTCTTCATCTATCCGCCACCAGCGTGTGCCGTCGGGTAAAGGTGTGTCACCGACAGCTTTTATAATGGCAAGATATTGCGTTAAAGGTAATCCTGCAATCTTGAGTTGAGCACACAGCTGGTCATAATAATATTTTGTGAGTTCCCTGGTTTTAATCTTTCGATATGCCTGCTGGTAAATGATGGGACTGGTTATCTGTGCTGAACACAGAAAGTCAATGACGCGATCAATCCGTGCTTCATCCATGGATTTGGCTTCTAACCAGACCGGTAAATTTTCGTTCCAGTAAGCGGCGAAAGGATCGGCTGGCCATTCGTGTTGGCTCAACCAATGGGATAACATGCTGTATCCAGGAATCAGCAAACGATTTTTGATGATTTGCAATCGTTGTAATTCGATCGTCGAAATGTCGTTTGTTTTTTCTTCCCATAATTCATACTGGGAGTGTCGCTGATGATGCTGTCTCCAACGCAATTGATAAAGATCGGCGACAGCAGTCTGAAAATCCTGCGCGACAGTGGACGTAATCAATTTGTTCTCGGCCAGGAAAGTGATGGCCTCATTCGTAGAACCGGGGGTCTTGCCGTAATATAAAGCCAGATGATGCAGTAGATAGATTAAAGGTTCCCAGTAATCCTGTTTGAGATGAATTGGGAATTTTTCCGGGGATTCTTTCATCGCGGGTATTCGCCGGAAATGTTCATCGCACGATTGTAAATGCCGACAGGCGATTTGTTGCATCACCGTAGCGGTATTCGTAAAAGGTGATGATGCGGTAAATAAATTTTTTAATTCCTGTTGATAAGTGACAAACAATGACTCGTCATCAATGCCATACAGGTATTGTGCATTCAGCAATGAGTAATAAAGTTTATCGGCGGTGTGAGATTCAGAGCGCACCGTTGCAATCAATTGTGTGGGTGTTTTTCGCAATTCCGGGCGCCGGGATGTCCCTTGGTCACGCCATCTTCATCGAGGCGCAGGCCGGCGCTTTCGCCCAGGCTGATCATTTTGAATTGAAAATAATCGTACCAGGCTGCTAAATAGCGGTTTTCCGCCCTGGAATCATCGTTATTCCAGACAGTGTGTTTTTCGTCTCCGACCAGACACACAGCTTCGAAATCAGAGTAAGGCAGCACTTCCCGGCGACTGAATGAGCCTAATGTTAAAAAACAAAAAGAAAGCTGGCCGGGAGGCGGCCCTAATAATTGCGTGCACTCCTCCATCATGGTTTTTATCAGTGCATGGGATTTATGACTGTAAATTTCAGCGACGGCCAGTCGTGATTGGGGATCTTTGCCTAATTTTTTAATGTCCGAGAATTCCGCTGCAAGATCCTCGCGATGTTGAAAAAGAATGGCGCGGTAACGCTGCCAGTCACCCTTTTGTTCGATATCAAATTGGGTATCTTCCAATATCTTCTGACTGGCAGACAATAACAGTTGCAGTAATTGTTGTTGCCATTCCAACTGGCGCGGGGCGCTTTGTTGCAAAGTGTAGAGGAAGTGCCAGGCAAGACTGCTATCCCTGGCCTGCATCAGACGTTGCGTAACATTCACAATGGCTGTTTGCAATGCTGTCCATTTGAGGCCTGATGGTTCAAGGGTTGAGCCAGGCGCATAGCGGCACTGATGGCCTGTCAAAAGATTCAGGCTGATCTGATAAATAAATTCCATTTCCAGTTGGCTAATATCCGCTGCGCGCGCCCGCACTTTATCCTCATTTAAAATTTTATCATCCTGGGCAATTTGCCATGACTCAAGAAAATCCCGGAGTGACAGGATCATCTTGCCGGATGTGCCTAACGATTGTTGATGATTGCGTTTGGATTCATCCAGTTTATCCTCAAAATTAAACTTCCCTGAATGACCTTTAGCGGCGAGGTGATCGCTCAATAAAGTAGTAAACTCATCGGGACGCAGTCTGATAAGACGAATGATCCAGTCATGATAGCGGCGAGCGGTATTGCCATAACCTTGAGAAGTTAAATATTCAGTAATGGGCATTACCAGACCAAAGAGGTCTGGTATGCAGGGTTGGGGGATATCTGCTTTTTCTGCGGCAGTCAGTAAAACCGACAAGTGCTGCAGTAATAGCAAACGCATCGATGAAAAGTCTGATGGCGTTTTCTCTGTCATCAGTTTATCAAGCAGAGTGCGGGTATTTCTAATTAAATTTTCAATGATTGGGGAGAGATCACTTACCGGGGATAATAAACTGACGCCGCTGACTCCCTGTTTCATGTGTCGGCTAAAGGATGCCGTCAGACATGATTCATATCCCTACTGCTGCTGCTAGTATTATTTTTATTTTTATTATCTGATACTGGGGAAGACGAATCGGGAGGGAATGTACTCATTCTATTCTCAAGAAAAAGATATCCGCACCTGCTCTTCATCATCAAGTTCTACCAGCGTTCTTGCTTCTTCAGCTTCAGCTTTTTTTTGCATTTGAAAAGAATACCAGCACGCATAGCTACCTAAACCGAAATAGATACCTGCTGCGCCTAATCCCAGATAATCAGACGTTTCACGATCAAAATGATCCACAATTAAATCTTTTAGATACCAGAGTATCATGAAAATAGACAGCGCTAAAACGAAAGTATTGACTGTTTGTAATCTACGATAAACCGGACAGCATTTTGTAGTCCTGGGCCTTGGTCGAACTGCAATCGGGGGTGCAGATAAATCCGAATTGAATGAATGAGTTTCAGAATCTGAATCTGAATTCATTAGAGAATATTTCGTACCTTTGTGCATAAATTTTCCTTACATTTTACTATTTAAAGAAATTTGAATGTTGGTCATAAAGTTCCTGGATATATTCGCTATCGCTTACTTTTGCCAGATCAAATTTCTTTTCTAATGCATCACGAAAAATTGTTAACCTGGACATAATAGCATTCTTTTTATCAGGTGAAAAGCGATTGAAATCTTGAATATGCTTTCCGATTATTCCAAAAGAAGTACATGCAAACCAGGCCGCCCATGATGGGGGATTCTCATTTTTATGACGATTCCATTTATTAACTATTTTATCCAGAATACAGTACATCATAATACAGCCGGTGCAAAATACCTCAAATTTTTTTTTATTTTTCAACGTATTTTGTTCGAGACTAATAAATTCAGAAAAATCGCAAATTTTCTGAACCTTCTTAAGGTTATCAGGTTTGGTGATGGACGCCAGATTATTATACAAATGCATTAAAAAAACTATATTTTGTTTTAATCCTTCATTGATTTTTCTCAATTTATCATACTGATATACAATAGGCATGTCCTGGTAATCATATTTCACATACTGTTGCAAACGGGCAACGATCATAAATTTCAAAATGCAGTTAGATATTTTCAGTAACATATTATTTAAATAATCGATACTTGGTTGGGTCTTTTCGTCATGTCCGGGTTTTGAAAATATTATTTCAAAATGCGATTTCCTTGTTTTTACGGATGCGTTTAAAATATCATTCCATTTGGCTTCGGTATCCGTAGTCGATATTTTTATTTTTTCATTTAAATTAAATACCGCTGTTAACCACTCTTTGTTATCAATTAATGCAATGGATGACTGTTGCCACCTTTTTTGAATGGGAGCCAAATCCCAAAATTGCTGGACTTGCTTTCGATAAGCGCTAAAATCGGGATCATTAAATTTTTCTTCATTTTTAATTAATTCCTGACATTTATAGGTAATCAATGGCTGTTTTTTGACGATACCCGATAACGCCGGTTGATCATCCTGGTAATGAAAAACAATAGTTAACAATATTGCTTGCTGTATTGTGTTGGCTTCTTTGATAATTCGGGGAAATCTGTTATGCTTTTGATCCAGAGATAATTTAAATTCTACGGTTTGACCCAGATCCTGATGAGTTTGACGGTCAGTATGAATATCTCGGGAAAAACTGATCTGGTAATTGTCTTCCCTGATTATTTTATCTAAAAATGTGATTATTTGTTCATTGACCAGGTTCGTAAGGATAGAAGTACGGGAACATTCTTTTTTGAAGAAATTATAAAATTGTCCAAACGTTACCTGACGACACCCTTTAATGGAGGCTTCAAAATTATCCACATTGGACTGGTTGGCTAATTGTAGAACTCTTGATTCAAAATCCAGATATTTTTTTATTCCCTCTTTAATTTCATCAGTTTTCTGTTCTTGTTCATCTGATTTTTTATCGGATGGTACAACACATTCTTTCGGTAATAGAATTTTTTCGTCCCGTACATCCTGAGACTTAAATAATAAATAGCGCAATATTATTTGATCTTCTTCACGATAAACAATAATGTACAATTTACATGGCGTGGTTTCATCTCGCGCTTCTTTCAATTTTTTTATTTCCGACCGTGCGTCACAATTTTGTGCAATATGATAAATTGGGGTCACTGTTGTCACATTTTTTTTATCTATATTTGCCTGTTCTTTTAGCTTTTTTATTTCATTAGTGTGTTCCTGGACTTGAGCCTTAAGAGTTCGCGTTTCTTCCTGGGCTATGTCTCGCATTTTTCTGAAAAAATCATCAGTAGACGCTGGTAGTGTATCTAATGACCAATGAGAGTTCCTTAAGAAGCTGGAAATTGATTGATAAAAAATTTTAAAAAAATCGGATCTAACTTCATTCAATCGATCTAATTCTAATTTGTTTAATATGGGATGTGCGAAAGATTCTGATTTTATGTCGACTATTTCATTTTGATATTTATGATGGTTGTGCAGTTTCCAGCGAATTTGATAGATATCAGCAACGATGGTGTGTAACTTTGTAGCCTGATCCAGAGTGATCATTTCTTTTTTTGCCAACAATGAAATAATATCGAGAGTATTTTCGGTATTATTAAAAGAGACTAAATCGAAATATAAAGCTAATATCTGTAAAGGATATGTCAGAGGTTGCCAATAATCTTTTTTAAGTTGCAGGGATAAATTATTTTTTTCATTTCCCTCTTCGTATTTTTTTTTAAAGTTTTCTAATTGAGATAATAGTATTTTTTTTATGACGGTTTCTTTTAACTCCTGCAACCCTTTTTGATAATCATTAAATAATTTTCCCTGATCATTTCCAAAAAGGGATTCCATGGTTAAACAGGAATAAGCTCTTTTAAATTCCTCACTATCAAAATTTGATTTTTCGCTAACAGGTAAATCTTTCAGTGTCTGCATAAGGTTTACAGGAGTTTGACGATGCTCCGGGCTGGTGGGATGCCCTCCCATATCAAGCTGAAATCCAGGAGTTTTGTTCATGCTTTCGCCAAAGATCAACATGAAAAATTGAAAAAAATCGTACCATAGTTTTAAATATTTTGCTTTGGGTGGTAATTCCGGTTCATCCCAATTTTTATCTTTGCTGTCTCCTACCAGCAGTATGCATTCCAGATCTGAATAAGGCAATAACTCTTTTCGACTTGCGGAACCTAAGGCCGCTAAACAAAATTGTGGCGGATCCAATGGAGGAATTATTAAATCGGTACATTGTTTTAATATATCCTGTAAAATGTTTTTAACCTCATCATTGTATTCCCGAATAGCCCGGATTCGTTTTTCGGTGTCTGTTTTAAACAGGCTTTCTTCTTTCAGCTTTTCATTTAATTTTTTTCGGCTTTCATCTAGTCTAAGTCGGGGAATAAGCCATTTTTCACCATCATTTTTTTTCTCATCATCCTGAGGACTATTGATCAAATTGTGCTGGATTTTGATGGCGAAAAAACAGAAAACATAATATTTTTTTATGCCACTCCGAATTTTGTTTGGCCTTAAAAGAGGTTTTATTTTTAATAAAATAGACAAAATTCCAGACGAGAGAATTATTTTCGGCTCTGGATAACACTTGAATAATTCTCTCAATGGTTGCTTGCTGGATTTGGCACTGTTGCGGGTTTTTATAAGTATCCATGAGATCAAGATTGCTCAGGTAAGTAAATTCAATCATTAATTGGTTTATATTATTTTTGCATTCTGCAAATTCTATACCATCTGATGGAAATGAAGAAAGTGATGAGGACGCACTATGGAGTTTAACAGATAAATTTTGAATATTTTTATCTATCTTAAAATCATCCTCTGTAATTGATTTTTTTATGGGACTATCAATTGTAGACCGGGAAAGATTAAGAAGATCTTTCATTGTGTCGAATTTAAATTCATCACAAAATTCAACCGCTTTTCCACAATATTTGTCAGCCAAGTCAATATATTTATTTTTTCTTAAAAATTCAGTGACAGGTTTCACTTGGGACAATATTTGTTTAATTTGTTCTAAATCTTCGATAACCTTATATTCGATTGATTCCAGTAAAATTGAAAAAACCTGCACTAATTGAATGAAAATCGATCCCGGTTTTCCCAGAGCTTCCTCTTTTTCTTCCAAAGCCGATGCTAAAAAAATTATTACCTGATTGGTCAAGCCATCGACAGTTTCTTTAAAATTTTTCATACAAAAAATCCACTCCCTGGTAACTTTCATTTTGCAATTGAAAACTATCATGCTTATTAAGTCAATGCAAGCCCACTTGCATTACCAAAAAAAGAGTGTTAGTTTTTGTCGCATTGAAATGTCGAAAATATTTTTCAGGATAATTGCACATAAGGAGATAGTATGAAAGCCATTACCTCATCCTCCAAACCGGCAGATAAAATGGATGCCTATCTGCAGGGACACTGGCCAGTTATTCCTTCTTCCCGGCAACACGGCGAAAATGATCAGATCAAGCGCCGCGCTCGACGCTTTGCAGATGAAATACGTGGACAACTGAACCAGTTGCCAGTATTGGAGCGGGCTGAAATCATCGAAAGTCTGGCGTCTGCCTGGCAACGACGGCGACACGAATCTGTCGCGCAGGCACATTACGTCGCTTTCAAATCCAGTTTAACCGTACCCTGGCAGCATTGGCAGGAACGATTGCTGGGAGTGCGCTGGGCGTCTCATCTGCGCATTCACCACACGCCGATTGCTTATAATACAGATGCAAAAATTTCTTTGCAGGCGCAGTCGCAACGGCAAAAATTATTTGATGCACCGCAACCAACTCTGGGCGCTTTAGCCGGCAGCAGTTTTTGTCAATTTATTAAGAATGATTCGCTCACTCTTAAAAACAGTCAGGTGCTGGATGGCGCGTTTTGCGCCACCCTGTTCGACGCGGACGGCAATCACAGCGGTTTTGTCTTGAGTCTGGGCGATGGCGCCGGCGGACACCTGGGCGATATTAAGCAGGATCGCGCCATTGGACGCGCCGCTTATTTTGCCAGCAAACAGGCGGCGCGTTTATTAGCGGCGTTTTCCAATGTAGAGGCCATTACCTCGCAGGCGTCGCAGATTGTGCGACAGGTAACCACAACCATATCCCGAAAAACGGATCCCTATAAAGAAGGCACCACTTTAATCGCGATCCGCGGATTTTGGAAACCCGGCGCTCCCACGATCACGGTAGCGGGATTTCATGTCGGCGATTCGCTGCTGTGGTACTGGCATCCTGCTACTGAAAAAGCCTATATATTAGCGCCTGCCAAACAGTGGGAAAGCCCGAGGGGTCAGCAAGCCACGGCCTTACTACCGGATGCTTATCAGGCTCAGGAAGTTCACGTCATTGATTTGAAACTGCCGGCGGACGGTGTATTTTTTGCCTGTTCTGATGGATGGTATGAAGCATTGGAAATGAAAGTTGAGCGGGAACCCGATTCCAAATTGGGATTTATCCGTACTTTAATTCCTGATGAAAAAGCGCTCTCCCTCCGCCTAAAAAAGTATGACCCGGAACAACCGATAGCCATGTGGTTACAACAATTATGGCAGGATACGCTTCAAATTCAGGATAAGCAGCGGGAGCAATTGCACGACACCGCTACGCTGGCTACCCAAACGTATGATCAAAATTTGCAGGCGCTCAGAGCGGCGGAAGAAAAGGCGAAAAGCAGCCAAAGCAGTGAAGAAAATCCTGAACCGCTGGTTGCTTTGCGGAAGAATTCTAATTATCAGGCATTAAAACACGCTGTGGATAAAAGCGCGGCGAAACTCTCGCAGTCGCGTATGGGAGATGATGTGTTGGCGGTTGCGTGGGCGTGGCCTCGCCTGATGCCTGCGAAAATTCGCGAAGAAATTAAAGATATAAAATCTGGGGTCCCGGCAACGCCGTGGACTCACCCGCATGTCGAGGCTTATGAAAAGCAGATAGCTGAATTGAAGGAGGAGAAAGAACAGTTATTATCGGAACACAACCTGGATAACGACATCGCGCCCGCGCAGGAAGAGATTGAGGCTAAAATCAGTCTTCTCAAGGAACAAATTAAATTTACCAAAAAATTTCCCAATCCGTTATACCAGGCGCTGCGACCTGTCATTGAAAATGAATTGAAGACAGAAGAAAAAATCATCGAACAGGAAGATAAGTTATGCGGTGACATTGAAGCCATGTTAGAAATCCTGCGTCAGCAGGATTCTGAAAAGTTGAGAGAGATGTTCCGGGAACGTAACGCATATGGAGAAACCATCCTGATTTTCGCCATACAGAGTAAATGTTATCGAATATTGCAGGTTCTTTTACATGCCGCTCCCGACGATGTCGTGCTGGCGACCGATTCGCAAGGCCAAACTCTACTGGACATGGTCTATGGGCAACGTCTGGTCAGTGATGACCTGTCTGCCCGGGCGCGCTCCCAGGCTGGACTCATTAAGGATTTGCAAAGCCGGGGTCTTCTCGATCAGATGCAATGGCATCGCGAACCGAGTCAGGGTAATTACCCGATTCATATCGCCGTACAAAAAGCCGTGCATACGCAACAAATCGACCCGCTCAAAGTATTGCTCGCCAATGATCCGCGTCCCGGTCATGTCAATGGTCCGTGGATTTCACAGTTGCAACTGATTGATGGCGAAGGTGATACTCCGCTGCATGTCGCTATCAAAGTGCATGCGTTGGCCGGCACCGGATTGCCTATTATTAAATGCCTACTGGAGACTCATCATTCTAAAATCCCCCTGCAGAGATTTAAAAATCCCTTGTATGCCGTTAACCGCGCCGGACAAACTGTGTTTGATTTGGCGGCGGCGTTACGTCAGTCCAATCCGTTGTGGGGAGAGAAGGTCTGGGAGGAGCTGCAACGCGCGGCGGCGCGTTATCGCCAGCAATTGCTGAATTGGGGATTTCGACAAAAAGAGGAAAAATACAGCCTTGAATCGATGTTTACCCAGCGCTATCAGGCGGCGCGGCTTCGGAATTCTGAGGAAGCAGAGCTATACGATCAGCTCTATGCACAGTATAAAGAATTTTATGCGCCGATACTCAATAACGACGCCAAAAAGGCCGAAGCGCTGCTCGAAGTCATAGAACACCCTGATGTCAAACAACTCGAAACCATCCAGCGGTTTGTCAATGATTTTGATAATCAGTGGGAGGAATTAACGCGCTGCCAAAAACAGGCGCGATGCTTGCGAGACTCGCTAACGCTCGTTCCCGGCAAAACTTCCTGGCGGAGCGCGCCGAAATTATCCGCCGAGGAAATGAAAGAATTAAGAAGCATCTTCGGCATCGACCTCCTTCAGGAACTACGCCAACGCTGCCGGGAAAATCCCGCGGCAGAGGCGGAAGCGGAGCGCCTGGAAAAGCGTCTCAGTGAACTGAAACCCACGCAGCAACGTGATCGGAAAAAGCTGATTTTTTCCGGGAAATTTTATCGCGCGCCGGTGAAGTATCTTTCTATCGAACGATCTTTGCGGCCCTTGGACCTATGACTCAGCATTGGCCATCATCGGACGTCGACACCCAGCCTGCTCCGGAAAAGATTATTTCAAAAGATGAGGATAAAGATTTTTTGCAGGCATCGCAGCAACAGGCGTTGCAATATGCCAAACGTTTAGCGGCAGACGAAACCCAGCCCGCGGTATCCACATTGCAACAATTACTCGGAGAATTTGGCTCCGCGGAAAAACAGGCCGAAATTATCAGCTGCTTTGACTTCAAGCGGGTGACCGACGCACATCAGCAAAAAAAATTACTATCGCCTTTATTGGGAAAATCAATGACTCAGTTGACCTTGCGGGGTTACAGCGATTGTAACGCCGTATGGAAAGAGCTATTTCAAAACAATACCGGTTTACAGACCCTGGAACTGATTGCCTGCGAGGGTTTGCGTCCACAACATTTTGCACAATTGGCAAAGTGGTGTTCTCAACTGGAACGGTTGGTTATTCGCCGAACTCCATTGACAGATTTTTTTTCCAAAAATTGGTTAAACAATATTATACCCATTAATTTTCCCGTGCTACGTACCCTGGAATTCGATCATTGCCTCTCATTAACCCACGTTGAATGCTCCGGGCGGAAATTAAAAAATTTAAGCGTGCACGGCTGTCTCCGCTTAACCAGGATGAATATCGAAGCCGCCCCACGATTACAGTCGATTGGTTGCCGCGACACTCCCGTTTGGCGTTCCTTACAAACAGAGCAGGCGGCATTGCGCCCCCTGGCTCGGGAATTAAAAATCGCAAACGTTACAGAGCAAAGCCGTTCTAAAATGCTCACACTGGAAGATAAACACATCACTCCGCTGCATCGTGCGGCGGCAGAGGGTGAACTCGCGGTGGTCAGATGGTTGATTGATCAGGGAGCTTCCATAGATCCCGTCGATTTAAACGATCAAACGCCATTACATCGAGCAGCACAGGCGGGCCACGCATCGGTAATAAAATATTTACTGGCCGCGGGTGCGGGTGCGGAAATGCTTGATAACCGGAGTCAAACGCCACTTCATTATGCCGCAGCTCGCGGCGACGTGAGATCGGTAAAAATATTATGCGCCACGGGCATGAATCCGGTCTTAACTGGCAAGGGTGGTCAGCCTCCGATTGAATTGGCTCTCATTTATCGAAAGCAACCGGGGGCTAATATCAACCATTCTTTTGAAATTGAGAAACTGTTGGCAGCGCCGCCTATCACTATCTTGAATTGCATCGGGAGGTTTCAGAGGAGGCAGAAGAAAAGGAACAAAAAAGCCCACAATCATCTCATTCACATGTTCCTGACATTAAAATTTCGCATGAGTTGGCGTCACCGCAACGGCGTCGTTCTTCCGCTTCTGCGCCGGTGGGCGGCGGCGCGTTATTTTCGCTGCCGTCTACTTCTGGACCGCAAGAGGCTGCCAATCGTCTGAATCACGCTATTCAACAGTTGGATATCGGCGCTATCAGTGATCTTTTTCTGGAAATTAAGAATGACACCCTTAAAGCCGCTTTATTGAGTGGCGTATATTTAGCTGAAGACCAAAAAGAATTACCCATCAATATCGCCGGACAATTAGCCGCCAAATGTGCGCCCGCAAAACGTCATGAGGCATTAGCAATGGTTAAATTTTTGCTCCGGCAGGGCGCGGCGGTCACATCAGAATGCGCGAAGCAATGAATTCCATTCGCCAAATAGACTTGGAATTAATTGATACTGATTTAGAGCAATTGATAGGACGAGAGACTACTACAACAATGACGTCCTCGAGTTAGTCAAATTTTCAATGCATCAGGTAATTTGCCTTGAAATAAGGTTCAAATGCATCAGTAGCATTCATGCCATGTTTTCTACAAGTGATGAGTATAAGCTCTAATTACTACAGAATATCAAAGCGCTTTCTTCGGAACGGAAGCATTCCGAAATTTTTTTAAAATTTTGGTGAATAGTTACAAAATTTTTTTTATTATTTTTAGGAGATTTGCATTTTTAAATTATAATCCATATAATTTCAAAATAAAGTGTGAATTTAAGGAAGAATTGCACAAAATGGAAACATTTTTGGGTCGAATACACCTATTGGAGGTACAGTATGCGTTCACTTTTTATGGGCAAATTAGCCTTGCATGGAAACAAATTGACGATTGCTCATCATATTTTTTCTAATTTAGGTTCTTCGTTTCTTAAAAGAGGAATTATTTCAAAATCCCCTCAGGAAGTTCTATTGTCTGCTTTTCAGAAGGAGATTAAACAGGAAGATAGATTTTGTTTGACCAGACTGGAAGATGAATGGTGTCAAAGCCAACCATTTAGAGGTAAAAAAATATTAGTGAATGTTCATATGACGTTGATTACTTTAACAATGATTCGGATATTATTGAACGCTGGAGGGCAAGTTGAAATAATGCTGTCACCAGAACTCGCCCGGCATGACAATGCGATGAAAGCGCTTGAAGAAGCCGGAATTCCATTTTTGGACCCTGTACCTGAACATAAAGAAAAGTTTTATTATGATATCGTTTTTGATTGTGGCGCTGGAACTAAAAAAATAATTCCCACTATCGGCAAAACAGAATTGACTTACACAGTGCCGGAAATTTATAAAGACATAAAATATCCAGTAATCACTGTGGATAATTCAAAGACGAAAGAAATCGAAACCGGGTTTGGAACGGGGGATAGTTTAGTCAGGGTACTCAATGATTTGGTCAGAAAAACTATAGCCACTTCAATGATGTGTATTATTGGAGCCTTGAATAATTTAAATTTTGGTATTACTGAGTTGGAAAATAAAGAAAGCAATCGTCTGCTTTATCTAAGCACTTTTCTACGAATGGTTAGCACTACACATATTTTTAGGCACAATAAATTTATGGTTTTCGGTTATGGTAAAGTAGGTAAGGGTATTGTTCACGCGCTCGAAAGTGCCGGTACTCGCAAAAAAAATATTTTTATTGTTGAGGAATCTGCAGAAGCGTTTATGACCGCGATGAAAGCTGGGTATACAGGTATTTTTAACAAAAATCCTGAAAATGTACAAAAAATAAAAGAAAAAATACCGAAAATGTGGGCAGTTATTACAGCGACGGGAGTGGAAGGAGCCATTTCTAAAAATTTTACCCAGAATGACTTTGATCCGTTTAAATTATTAATTAACATGGGAACTTCAGATGAATTTGGACGTAATTTCGCCACTGAGCGAATACTTAACCAGAAAAAACCGGCTAATTTTATGTTAAACTACCCTACAGAGGTTATTTACCTGGATCCTATCTTTACTATATTTTTGCAGGCAGGCAAGCAATTAATGACTGATCCTGGGTTAGTTAAAGGGTTAAACAATTTTTCCAAAAAATTAGATATAGCGATTTTGGGAGCCTGGATGGAGAGGCATGGAGAAGATGTGTGGCGTCATCGAATCGGTCAGGTTGAAACTGAAAGTTTATTACAACATCTTCGGACGAATCCCGATTCATCTGAACAAAAACTATATCAGATTTTTGATAGTCGGGGAATCTTTCATAAACCCAAAGCGCTAACCCCCTTAATATGTTTGAATAAAACTCAAACTTCTAATTCGCTTCAATTAACTTCATAGGACTATCGTGATCATGGATGATTTGAAAATACCTTCTGCTATTTTGAATTTCTTTCTTGATTTCTCTACCCAGTTTTTGGTAGTTGAGGGAGAGAGAGTGTTATATTCCAATAAAAGAGCCAGAGAAGCATTTGGAGATTTAAAACTACCACCTGATCTATTTCCTGATATTGATATCCGTTACGGCTTCCTCACACAGAGTTATATTGCTAATAGAAAAATCTACATTCAATGGACCTTTAGTCATTATTTAAATGAAAAGAATATTAATATGATTATGTGCATGGGTGAAGACGTTAGTGAAATTATAAGGGCCAAAAATTCGATTGAGAGATTGAATTATATTATTACTAAGGTTCCTGGTTATGTGTTTTGGAAAGATAAAGATTTAAAGTTAATGGGTTGTAATGAAAATTTTTCCAGACAGGTGGGTTTAAAGCGCCCTGATGATATTGTGGGGATTACAGATTATGATTTGCCTTGGGAAAAATCACAAACAGAACAATTCTTGAAAGACGACCTGGAAGTGATCCGCACAGGAATATCTAAATTAAATATAGAAGAAAAACAGCGGCAATTAGATGGAAAAGATTTATTTTTGCTAACCAGTAAAGTCCCTCTCTTCGATAAGGAAGGAATTTTTCGAGTATTAGGTATTTATATCGATGTAACAAAATTTAAAGAAGTAGAACAGGCTTTATGTGATGCAAAGGAAAAGGCGGAATTCGCGAATCAATTAAAGACTGATTTTATCTTAAATATGCAGCACGATATTCGAACACCTATCTGTGGAATATTAGGTATGACTGAATTATTGATTGATACCGCCAGTCATCCTGAACTGATATCTAGCCTTAAACACATCGCGATTGCTACCAAAGAATTACTGGATTACTGTAATGAGGTTATAGATTTTGCCAATATAGAATATTGTTCCCGACCTATACTTAAAAAGCCATTTCGTATAAAAGAATTGCTCAGATCCATCACTGATATGGAAAAGCCCGCCGCCGACCTAAAAAAGCTTAATTTAATCGTGGATATCAAAGAAATTCCGGATGTAATATCGGGCGATCTTTATCGGATAAAAAGAATATTAATCAATGTAGTGAGTAATGCTATCAAATTTACCAACGAAGGATACGTCAAGATAAGCGTACGTCTGTGCCCCAATTCGGATATAAAAAGAGAAATAATTATTAATTTTTCTGTGGAAGACAGCGGCATTGGAATTCCTGAGGAAAAAATAGATTTTATCTATGAAAAATTTTCAAAAATAATCCCTAGCAATAAAGGGCTCTATAAGGGCAGTGGATTAGGATTAAGGATAGCTAAAGAGTTTGTTGAAGAACTGGGTGGCGAAATTGGCGTTAAAAGTCAGCTCAACCATGGCACGATATTCAATATTTCTTTGCCGTTATCGATCCCTTTATCCCCCGACATCCATGATGAGAAAGATCTTGTTCGAATCTTTGAGAATTCGTTTTGATGTCGAGATACTTTCGCTAGTCTAAAAAAAACTGCTATCAAGCTAAAGGTGGGTTTTTGGGATTATTTACTAGACCGCGTTACGGCTCAAAATGCTATCCCTTGGCTACCTGATTTAGTCGTCCAAAAATCGAGGCAAATTTATAACTCCGCCCCGGGTTTATGAGAAGTTACCTGCTAAATTAGCTAATGTGCTGATTTTTAAGTAAATTATTGGGTCAAAGGTATTCTTAACCTAATTAAAAGGTTTCGAAATTTTTCTTCAAGGGAAGGTATCTTTCCAGGAATTCATCCTCTAGTTTTCCTCTGCTAGTATGCTATTGATTTTAAACGAAATTTAAAATATATAGATTTTCCTACACGTTTATTAGATTATTTCCTATGTACATTTTGGTCAATATTTGATTAAATAATAGGCAATTAACGCCAAAATGACTTACACTTAGGTATATAAATGAAATGTAAGAAAAAAATGATATTCAGAGTAAGACCCATCAGATAGTGTACATTTTGAACAGAACGTGATATAATAGCGTATAAATAATAAATAAAAGAATACATAAAGTATAGGGAATGCTGGTAAGTCGGGAAAAAAACGATAAGTATAGAGGGGTTAAGTGATGAATTCAAAAGACACTGATAAAGACAAGATAGAGAAAAAAGAGGAAGGCGACAGACCTGTCCATATCACTGAAGAACACCTTTTCGAGTTAATAGAGCGCGGAAGTCAGAAAACCGCGGAAGAGTGTTTTAAGCACTTCGAGAAACTTCACAAAGATGAAATGCTGATTCAAAGGAAAGTGCATTTAGAAGATAAAGAATTCGAGCGCCAAAAAGAACACGAAGAAAGGGAATTCAAAAGAAAAAACCTGCGGATGGAACGCTGGTGGAGAGTGTTTGCCATCATCCTGGCAGCAGCTGGTTTTTATCTATTCTGGATAGGTAGCATAGAAACCGAAAAAGCTAATAGTGTCAGAGCAGTTAATCAGCACAAGATAGATATGATTCAAGCAGATCTTAAAGAGAAGAAACAGTTATTGAATAAAGCCGGACTTGCACTTGGTGATTTACGCCGAGTCAATTATGACATCTTAGTTCGCTGCAAATACGGTCATCCGTACAGTTTAGAGAAACAGGAATTGTTAAGGTGGAATGCAAACCAGCGAATGATTGATGCTTTTGTCATGGTACCATATATTTTTAATGATCAGGTTTATCAAAAACAAAAGGAGTTAATTCAATTTGGTTTTAACATGAAGGATGTTTGTGCTTATAAAGGAAACTATGATGATAAAGCTAGTTGAATATAAAAGAGAAATCTTTGATCTTGCAGATAAAACAATTAAGGAAGATGAAAAGAAGATTGAAAATCTAAAGTAAAGGTAAATTAAGCCATATTGTACAGAAATATAATATGGCTTAATAATTATGTTAATTACATTGAGCAGATCTGGCTTTCTTCAATAATTTGAATAGCTTTTTCATTGCTTTCTCCATTAATTAAAAATTACACGCCCATTCTATAAAAATAGGCCCCTTGTTTGGCTAAACAAGCCAAAATTCCGAAGCTAAATAGAGCACTATAACGAAAATATAATGATGCTCTTTCAATTACACTAAGTGCAATGAGCAGAAATTGCTTTCTTCAACAATTTGAATAGCTTTTTCATTTACATCTCCCTGAAGTTTATAAAATTAGCTATCAACACGCTAAATATTTTTCAACCGCAATCAACCATAAATCGCAAAAATCAAAAGGCTCATGGATATCGCCCATATTCCGATTAACATATTTTTTTCTCACTTTTATGTGTGTTTTTCAAAGTCCTGACTTATATTTTTCCTAATTCCGCATCCGGCGCGTTAAAATCTTTTGATTTCCGGCTCTTTTTAATTAATCCTGTTAACCTCTTAATAATCACTTTAAGAGGTAATGGCCTCACCGATTCAATATACTCCCCAAACTCCTGATAATATAATTTCTGGGTCTGCTCTTCAAAAGCAGCCTCCAGTTGCTCATCAGTAATCGTATTATCTTTGCCGTGATGAGGGTGATGGTGTAAATAACCACCAAAAACCTGTTCACAAAAATCTATGTAATCTTTGGTATGCAAAATATGAGCGTGCCAAACTTCGTCCATATCGTACGAAGGAGGCAGTACGTACGTTTCGCCATATTTTTTTTTCAGATAAAGAAAATTCCGATACTGAATGGCAGCGGCTTCGGCTTCTTTCGCTTTCCAGTTGTGAACTTTGATCAGCCGGAGAATAGTTTGTTTTAAATCAACGGATTCAATCAGCTTTTTCGCTGTTATCAGGTCGGTAACGGTAGATTGATCCATTTGATTTCCCTCGTATAATCTTCATGTTTTACTATGGAATCATCTTAACAAAAAATTAAAAAGCATGCAACAATTTAAGTTTACTGCATATATATCCAATGTTAATATGAGCTGAAATATAAGAGGTTTTCACAGTCATGCGCATTGGACTTTACATCGCTTCCAGTCAAAACGCGAACTATCAGGATGCCATTAATCAGGCATGCGTCGCTGATCAACTCGGTTACAATAGCGTGTGGTTGACTGAAAAGCATTTTGATCAGGGACATCTTTTATGGTCCTCACCTCTGATTACAGCCAGTTATATAGCCGCGAAAACTCAACGGATAAAAATTGGTTTCGCCGCCTGTGTGAGTACCTTGCATCATCCTGTCAGACTGACAGAAGATTTTGCTAATTTAGATGTGTTAAGCGGCGGTCGTCTCATTATCGGCTTAACCCGCACCAGTCTGAGTGAATACTATCACGATGTCTATCAATCACCCATGAAAAAAGCCTGGAAAAAGTTTAATGAGCAGTTTGAAATTATGCAAACACTTTGGCAGGGCCAGTTTCAAAAACATTCAGGTTCTTTTTACAAGATTCCCCCTGTAAAAATCTACCCGCCTTTTGTGCAGAAACCTTCTCCCCCGATATTTTTTATCGCGAATAGTCACGACGCCATCATAGATGCCGCCCGCAAAGGCGTGGGAATTTTTTTACATGCTTTTCAAACTATTGCAGACATTAAAGCAAAAAAACAACTGTATGAAAATAATTTTATTGACACTCTCAATCTGGGCCCGCGGGTTATTTTAAGTCGCTTTGCTTACGCCGGCAGCGACACCGAAACCGCCATTGACGATATAGAGGCTCCGTTGATGCGTTTTATTGAAGAACATATTCCGAATGTGAAATCATCTCTTGAAAAAGAATATCACACCGTGCCGGACTTCAATTTTTTCCGCAAGGAATTCTGTATCATCGGCGACGCCGCCGATTGTCTGGAAAAATTACAAACGTTTAAACAGGCAACGGGAATTACTGAATATGCTCTGCTATTCAATTTAATTACCCTGGACCATCAAAAAAGCCTGAATTCGATGAAAAGATTAGGACAGTGCGTTTTTCAGGATTTACGGGTAGCCCTATTTCCTAATTAACCCGTCCTGGGTAATATGGAAAGGCTCAGAGCGGAATGCAAACAATAAACAGTCCTGATGGAGAATTTCGATGTATGAATATGATTTAACAGTCGCTGGATTCGATCCTGAATTGTGGGCGGCGGTGGAAGCCGAAGGCAGACGCGAGGAAGAAGTGATTGAACTCATCGCTTCCGAAAATTACGTCAGCCCTCATGTGTTAGCCATGCAGGGCTCGGTGTTAACCAATAAATATGCCGAAGGCTATCCCGGTAAACGTTATTACGGCGGCTGCGAGTGCGTGGATCGCGTGGAGCAACTGGCCATCGACCGCGCAAAGGCCCTGTTTGGCGCTGATTATGCCAATGTCCAGCCGCATTCCGGTTCTCAGGCCAATGCCGCGGCTTATATGGCGATGATCAAGCCCGGAGACACTATTTTAGGCATGGCCTTAACCGAAGGCGGTCATTTGACGCACGGCGCGAAAGTCAGCTTTTCCGGTCAACTGTACGATGCCGCGCACTATGGAGTCGACGAGAATGGCGAAATCAATTACCAGCAGATGGAAGATTTAGCCGAAGTCCATCGTCCTAAAGTCATCGTCGGCGGTTTTTCCGCTTACTCCCGGCGTGCGGACTGGCAGCGGATGCGCGAGATCGCCGATCGCGTGGGCGCCTACCTGTTAGTGGACATGGCTCACGTCGCGGGCCTCGTAGCCGCGGGAGTCTATCCTTCTCCCGTGCAGATCGCCGATGTGACGACCACCACCACCCATAAAACCCTTCGCGGGCCGCGCGCAGGCCTGATTTTGGCTAAGCCCAATCCTGATCTGCACAAACGCTTAAACATGGCGATTTTTCCTGGTACTCAGGGCGGCCCGCTTATGCATATTATCGCTGCCAAAGCAGTGGCTCTCAAAGAAGCCATGGAGCCGGCCTTTAAAATTTATCAGGAGCAGGTGATCAGCAACTCGCGAGCCATGGCCAAAATTATGATCCAGCGGGGCTATAGAATTGTTTCCGGCGGTACCGACAATCATATGTTTTTAGTCAGTTTTCTGAATAATGACATCACCGGTAAGGCGGCGGAGACAGCCCTTGGGAACGCCAACATTACCGTCAATAAAAATACCGTTCCCGGGGAAAACCGTTCGCCGTTTGTCACCAGCGGCATTCGCATTGGCACCCCAGCCATGACCACCCGCGGTTTAGGAAAATTAGAGGCCGAGCAACTCGCCGGCTGGATTTGTGATATATTAGACAACATTGAGAATGAAACCATTATCGCAAATGTACGTTTAAGGGTTTTGGAACTTTGCCGCAGTTTTCCTGTATATAAAGTAGATTAATAAGGTAATACTCATGCGGTTAAACCTGCAAACGCAGAATGCCAATTTTGGCCGATATTCGGCGAAAAACTGCCCGAGCAAGCGGAGCATACTCAGGTATGTGAGCATTGCGAGGGCAGTTTTTTGTCAATAGCGGGCAAAAGTGGGCATTCCCATCTAGGGTGAGGAATTACGTTAATGTTTTGTCCGTATTGTTCAACGCAGGAAACTAAAGTCATCGATTCGAGGTTGGTGGATGAGGGCACGCAGGTGCGCCGCCGACGTGAATGCGTGAGCTGCGGCGAAAGATTCACGACCCTCAAGACCGCCGCGCTGGTATTGCCGCTATTAATAAAACGCGACGGCAGACGCTGTGCGTTTGAAACCGAGAAATTGCGCATGGGCATCGTGCGCGCCGTGGAAAAACGGCCGGTCACTTCGGAGCAAATAGAAGCGGTCATTCGGCGTATTATTCATCAATTGCGCGGAGTCGGTGAACGTGAAGTCACATCGGAAAAATTGGGGGAATTGGTCATGAACGAATTACGCCAGCTCGACAAGGTCGCTTATGTGCGCTTTGCTTCAGTGTATCGCAGCTTTCAGGACGTTGACGCTTTTCATAAGGAAATTCAACGATTAATGAAAAACGCCGATGACTGAAAAAACCCGCCACAGTAAACATTATTCGCGTTGCTGCACGGTGCAGGCTCTGTATCAATGGCACCATACGCAGCACAGTGCGACGGATATCATCGAACAGTTTATCGCCGATGGGCATCTGCAGTCTGCCGATCGCAAATATTTTAAAAAGTTGGTGAACGGCGTCATCAGTGAGCAGGCTGCTCTGGATGCCTTGCTGATTCCGCATCTCGATCGAGAAATAACCACATTAACTCCGGTTGAGCTGGCTATTTTACGTTTAGCCGCGTTCGAGTTGGTGCATTGTCCGGAATTACCTTACAAAGTAGTCATTAATGAAGCCCTGGAAATTGCCAAGGATTACGGCGCTGATCAAAGTTATAAATACGTGAATGCGATCCTCGATGCGCTAGCCGCCCAATCACGGCAGCTAGAAACCTCCCAGCTCAGGGCAAAAGGCTAGGAACGTACTATAGTCATCGCGCCTGAGTTTTAAATTTTAGCATCTCATTGACCGGCGCACTCGCCGAGTTGCTCAATCGCCAAAGCTTGAAATACAGGGAGTATTCCTGCGCTTTGGCTCAATCGCAACTCGGCAATTGCTTGGTCACTGAGCGCTAAAAATCCTGAAACTTCAGCGCGATGACTATATAGTCATCGCGAGTGAATTTTAGGTATTAATCTGTATATTGTTGCCAGTATCCCGGCTCAGAGCTTCTCCAAGTCCCGTCAATATTTTAAAGATTCGCCAAGGGGATAGTGAGTCAGCACTTGCCGGGGACTGTCAGGTGAAGTCGATTTTCCGTGCTCGCTTCGTGGCGCTGCGCGCATAGGCGTCAGTTTAAGGATTTTTTTCCCAAAAGACGCCGTCATTGCGAGCGCCAGCGAAGCAATCCAGTACAGATTTCTACAAAGCTCGTACTGGATTGCTTCGCTCGCGCTTCCAAAGACGCCACTCCTAATTCATTGAAATTATAGGGCTTTTGATGAGGTCAAATCCCAGGCTTTTAGCGCGCTTTTTCAGGTTTTTTATTGACCGCTGGCGATATTGTTCTTCATAATAACTTTGACCCGTCTCAACATATTCAGTTTTTGTATTGAGCATATTATAAATAATCATTGACAGCTTATGCGCCGCCGCCGTGGTTGCCTTCGGCGCACCTAAACGGGATTTTAATCGACGAAAGAAAGCACCTAAGGCGCTTTTACTTTGATGAAGTGTGCTGGCGGCCAGGCGTAGAATAGAAGCCGCATAGTTGGAGGTCCGCTTACTTTTTCCACCGAGTCGTTTCCCTCCCGATACTTTATTCCCCGGACATAATCCGAGCCAGGAGGCAAAATGCTTGCCACTTTTCCAACGACTCATGTTCAACCCAATTTCAGCTATGATTCTCAATGCACTCGATGCCTCTATGCCCGGAATAGCCGTTAAATCAACTCCCGTTATTCGTAATAAATGTGACCCCAGATCAAACGACGGCGCATTTTTACAATGGGATTTTTTCTTTTGAGTGACCACTGCCCGTCGTTGGTCGGGCTCCTTTTTGGGCGAAGCGTTCTCAATCTTTATTAACTGTTTCCTGATCTCATGATCACAAGCCGCTATTTTTTCTTTGTAAGTATCGTAGAGCTCTAACGCCTGTTTCAGTGAAAAAATATGCTCTTCCCGATAATTCCCTGTTAAAGCTTTTTCGATGATTTCTCTCGGTTGTTTGCAGTTCCTGTCTCTGTACGCGGACAGTTTCTGAGGATCATTTTCCCCATTGACTATCGCACGAATCATGAGTAATCCGCTTACCCCCATAATATCACTTAAGACATGCTGTAATTTAATATTCATCTGGGTCAACGCTTTTTGCATCCGCTGAACATGACCTGACGCCTGTTCTATCAGCATACTTCTCTGCCGCGAATATATCCTGAGTTTATTGATCTCTTCAGCGGGACGAAAAGCGGCATTCAGTAAACCATAAGTATGTAATTGCTGAATCCATTGGCAATCCAACACATCTGTTTTACGCCCGCTGACATTCCGGACATGCCGGGCATCGACCAGATTCACTGCAAAGCCTCTCGACTCCAGTAGCTCATATAACGGAATCCAGTAAACCCCTGTCGATTCCATGGCCACTGTTTCTATTCCACACTGCTCTAACCATTGGGCTAATTCTTCAAGATCCGGTGTAAAAGCGCCAAATTCACGGACACTTTGTTGATTACATCCCTCAGGAACCGCTACAAAATGGGATTCCGATCCAATATCTATCCCCGCTGCCATTTGATGGATGTGTTCTAAATGTTTGGGCAGTTTTATTGAAGGCAGCCTGTTTCTTTTCTTTGACTTGAAGGGCTGTTTTTTAGTACTCTGTTCAGGCATATCGTGATCCTCTTAAAGTATTTGAAGGGTTAAAAACGATATGTTTGTGGAGCAGGGGTTTGAAATAAGGCACTATCTTCCAAACGGGATAATGTATCAACATTTCACCAATGATATTGTCGCTAAACCCCTGGAACCATACTCGCAAACAGGCACCAGGCACTAATGCTACACCGGCTTTGACAACACAAACATACCACCGGTTTAGATTTTAACTCTGTTCAGGCGTCTTTTCTCATATTTCCCATATTTTCCTTTGGGTGGGATACTCGCAATGACGGCTAAACTTCCTTAAACTGACGCCTATGGGCGCTGCGCGCGCAAAATCAACTTCACCCTGCCACCCGTCGGTCTCGTTAGCCCTTGGCGAATCTTTAAAATTTTGACTCCGCAAATGATCCAAATTCAGAAAAGACAAAAACTCAGGCGCCACGACTATAGCCGGCGTCATCGTGCAAACTTGCTTGCTTTTTGAGCGTTAAGACGAGAATCCTTAGGCGAGACTTTTCTTTTTCATATTGGCCTGGATCTTCGTGTTGATTTATGAAATACCCATTCTCACCATAAGCCAAAAATTAAAAGATTCGAGTCTGAGTAATTCAGGAATGGCTTTGGTGTATAGTTAGCACCTTGCATGTATCCCAATAAATAGGCACAAAAAAAGCTACTCAAGTAGCAAATATCGTTATCCGAAAACAACACATCATCGGGTTATTACATAACACAACTCTCTCTTGGGTCGGTTCCAGGGACTATTTGATTTACCGAAAATTCAATATAAGAGCGATAATGATAAATATGATAAACGTATTTGCTGGAAATGTGATTTTTTTGAATTTCTAATTCAAACATAAAACTATATGATCCCTTATAATGATCATAACAAGAATCACCTTCACCAGTAACAAAGGTTAATGCGGCATATAATTTGGGCAATAGCATGTGGAATAATCCTTCGTTATCTCCAGGGCTATCGGATTAAAAGTTAGCCAATCATGTAGTCTAGCTAGTTGACTATAATCCACTTCCGCGGTATTCCCGGCATCCGCCCATTTAACTCGCAAGCCCTCACTGGCGGGTCCTGCCAGAGGCGGGCTTGGCCACCGTGCTCACTCGCGTGTGTCAGTAAAAGTGTTTCTTGGAAATCACTCATGTCTGATATTTTCCCGCTTTGATCGGATACTGCCCGCTCGCTGCGCGCGCTGTCCAAGCCCGCCTCTGTCACCCGCCTTCGTAGCGCATGGGCGGATGGCCGGGAATACCGCTAACTGCCACGACTTCTTCAATGGCAGAAATAAAATCGAGTAGTGAGATCATTGAATCGCCAACACGCCCCCAATCGTAGGAAAAAAAAGCGGTGTCATTTAAGATAGACTCCTATTTTAAGAAAAAGGATGTCACGGATGAACAAACCCATTATCAGTTTAGTGGATTATTTTGCAGACTTACCAGATCCCCGTTTCGACAGGAGAAAACGACATTGTTTAACAGACATTTTATGTATTACCATTTGTGCAGTCATCTGCGGCGCTCAACATTGGACTCAAGTGGAGCAATTTGGATCGGCGAAAGAAGCTTGGTTTAGAACGTTTTTAACACTTGAAAATGGCATTCCCTCCCATGACACTTTTGGAACTGTTTTTGCTGTATTAAATCCTGTTGAGTTCGAAAAGCGCTTTATTCTTTGGGTGGAAGCTTTAGCGCAACACAGTGTCGGCGATATTATTTCAGTCGATGGCAAAGCGTTGAGACACTCATTTGATAGAGCTTCATCCAAAGCAGCCATTCATATGGTCAGTGCTTTTTCTGATGCCAATGAAATGGTTTTAGGGCAGTTAAAGGTAGACGACAAATCTAATGAGATAACAGCCGTTCCAGAATTATTAAAGTTATTGGTATTAGAAGGAGCTATTGTGACGACTGATGCACTCAATTGCCAAAAAAATATTGCTAAAACGATTATAGAGCGAGGAGCGGACTATGTGTTAGCGCTCAAAGAAAATCATCCTAATTTATATGCCGATGTGGAATTATATTTTAAAACGCCAAAAGCGGAATGCCAATCTACTGATCTGGAAGTTGAAAAAGATCATGGGCGGTTAGAAACGCGACGGTATTGGATGAGTAATCAAATTGAATGGTTAGAATCCAAATCAGAATGGGAAAACCTCCATGCGATTGGGATGGTTGAATCTACACGTGAATTGAATGGCGAAAAAAGCCTGGAAAGACGATATTATCTAACATCGGTCACCCACATAAAAGATTTTGCACGGGCTGTGCGCCGCCATTGGTCGGTAGAAAATAAACTTCATTGGATATTGGATGTTGCGTTTAAAGAAGATTTATCACGGATTCGGGTGCACAATGCCGCTGAAAATTTTTCTATTCTCAGAAGAATCGCTTTAAATTTATTGAAGCAAGAAAAAACCCTTAAAATCGGCATTGAAAGCAAACGCCTGAGAGCGGGATGGGATCATGACTACTTACTTAAAATTCTAAAATTGTAGTCTCATTCAGGTCCTCCTTCGAGCAGTATGGGTTACGTGAATCAATAATCTCGCTATTCGATTGTATTCCTGCCATTGAGGAAGTCGTGGCAGTTAGCGGTATTCCCGGCCATCCGCCCATGCGCTACGAAGGCGGGTGACAGAGGCGGGCTTGGACAGCGCGCGCAGCGAGCGGGCAGTATCCGATCAAAGCGGGAAAATATCCTTCATGAATAATTTCCAAAAACAATTTTACTTCGCGCACGCGAGTGAGCACGGTGGCCAAGCCCGCCTCTGGCAGGACCCGCCAGTGAGGGCTTGCGAGTTAAATGGGCGGATGCCGGGAATACCGCGGAAGTGGATTATAGTCAACTAGCTAGACTACATGATTGGCTAACTTTTAATCCGATAGCCCTGGTTATCTCGCATCCGCATTGCTATTTGAAAATAAGCCGAATTGATTATGGGTATCAATTTATATTCCTCATAAGTATTCTCCTTTATAAGGATTCGCCTTATGCTCGCAACCAAATCTGTCTTGAGGTTAAAAGTTTCCTGGAAATTACTTTCATTCATCTTCAATCTCCTAATTCTATAAATATTCCTTTTTTATAAAATAAATGCATACTATATATTTGTTATTAAGATCTGTCAATTTAAAATGGGTCGTAAATCTCTTAAAGATTTAAGGGGGATAGTTACTAAGGTACATGGCGATATAAATGAACCAATTTTACCTGGATTTGACGAAGTTATTTCGGGCTCTCTAAGGCGAAAGGATAGAATATCTGAATAGGTCTTTTGTTTCGATTGACCACTGCAAATGGCGTTAATGTATGTTCCCGAAGAGAGTGGGTGCTCATAATGTCAAATACCTTTATTCCGCGAACGATTTCCGCATCGGCTATTAGCTGGCGATGACAGCGCCAGGGCACGGCTTCGGCGCACATGATGGCGACATTTTTGCTGAGTTTGATTATTTGATTTAATTTACGCAGAGCTAAAAAAAATTCGGGGGTCTGCATATAATCGGCGTAACCACGAAAAGCGCTATGGCGCCAGCCCTGGTTAATAGAATCGCGTAGAGATTTTCGCCGTCCTCCCAGCTCCGGCAAATGCGTATACTTAATTTTTGCTTTCTTCAACGCCCCCTGTAATCTCAGTTTATTAAACCAGGGGACGTATCGTGATTTAGGAAAACTCCGGACATCAACCAGATGGCTGATTTTATGCGCCTGTAACATAGCCAAAAATTCTTCAAGAGAATGCGTTGAATGGCCTATGCTGAAGAGCTTGGGCATTATTTCGCAGAGAGCGTGCTTTGGGTTTCCTTCGCCATTTTAAGATGATGGATAACCGCAATACGGGTAGCCTTTAAATGCTCCTTCAGTGCAGTGTTCGACGCCTCTGGCTGTAGTTTGGTTTCAATCGCACGCAATGCTTCTTCGTGACCCTGCACCATCGCCTGCATATAAGTATTATTAAATTCATTCTGAGGAACGGAGGCTAATTTTTTCAGCAGTGCTTCATTCTGTTTTTGGATCATATCGGATTTTTCTGAAGCCATTGGAATAATATTATATTTTTGAGCCAATGCTTTGGTTTCTGCGAGATTTTTGCCATGATCGGTTATCATTCGTTGTGCAAAATTCTTAACTTCAGGATTAGTGCTCCGCTTTAACGCTTCTTGACCTGCGGCAATTTCGCCTTTATTGATTTTGATCAGGATTTTAATAATTTTCCCGTCATTTTTTTGAGCCTCTGTTTGACTGACTGCCGCCGTCGAGGTATTTTTATGCTCCATGGGAGCCGCGGAGGCGCATAATGACAGAAATGAAAAAGACAAAAACACAAATAGCTTTTTAGTTTGCATGGGGTTTCTCCTTGAAATAAATAAAATAAATCCTAATATTCTATTATAATATAAATTCAGGATTTTGACGATTTGAATAAAAGAGGTATTTTTCATGTTTAAATACGTAGCCAAAAAACCCGACGAAAAAGGGTATATTCATTTTACGGATGAAGAAAACGCTATCTGGGAATTATTGCTGGCAAGGCAATTAGAAGTGGTGCAGGGACGTGCCTGCGATGAATTTCTTCAGGGCTTAAAAAAGCTGAATTTCTCTAAAACCCATATTCCGCAGTGTCCTGAGGTATCTGAAGTTTTACAGGCGGCGACGGGCTGGTCGGTAGTGCCGGTGGCGGCCATTATTCCATTGTCCGAGTTTTTCCGGTTATTGGCCAATCGCCAATTTCCCGCGGCCAGTTTTATTCGCCGCCGGGAAGATCTGGATTATCTGCAGGAACCGGATATATTTCATGAATACTTTGGACATTGTCCCATGTTAACGCATCCCGCTTACGCTGATTTTGTGCACTGGTATGGGGAGACGGCGTTACGCGTCCCGGCTTCTCTGCAATCATTATTAGGGCGTTTGTTCTGGTTTACCATTGAATTTGGTCTGGCCCACACTTCGCATGGCTTGCGCATTTATGGCGGTGGCATTCTCTCTTCGATGACCGAAAGCGTCTACGCCCTGGAAAATAACGACGTGCAGCGGCTGAATTTCGATATCGTCAAAATTCTCAATTCCTCTTATCGTTACGACGAAATTCAAAAACGCTACTTTGTGCTCAATGATTTAAATCAGCTCTATAAAATCAAAGACGAGCGAATTGTCCACATGGTCAAAGCCATCGCCTCCGGCGCGGACCCTGGCGAAGATTTCGTGATCTGTTAACAATATGGATCAAGTCGCGGGACGACGGTGCTGAACCGCAGTTTTAATTGCATCCGATACATTTTATTTTGTACTCCTGCTTGTTGTGCTACGCCAGAGAGTGCCTTGAATTCAACTGCTGCTTGCTTACGCAATTCCAATCGCTCTAAGTCAGCAGCTAATTGATCGGATAGTTCCTGTCTTTTTGTGCTTGTGCGATTTCAGGTTTGCGTAGATCGCCATTCTGAGCAATAAGATAGCAGGCAAAACGAGAGAGATGGTAGTCCTCAATTTTACGCTGTCCTCCTTTACCTACCTCGATCATTTTGCCGGCGTTGGCAAAATGATGGTCTGGTTCATTTCCTGATTCACGCCATTCTCAACTTTTCGCTCCTGCTAATAACAATTCAAACTGCAAGGGTGGGATCTCTAATCTATTTATTAATAAAAATGGTGATAGTATGCGCCAATACTTTACGAGCAATGCGATATGACAAGGTGTCAGTGCTCGTTCCCCACCCCTTAGCTCAACACCTGGAAACTCGACGGGTGCGAATCCGTCTGTAGTGCTGTTCTTGTTGCTGTTTTCAGGGGTAAGAACGAATAAAAATTGCTAGCGGTTTTTAGGCAATCATAAGTTCTGTCAAAACAATTTTGTAATAATCGGCAACTGGTGTTGACGGCAGATCGTACAAAAGTGACATTTTTATAGAGTAGAAGACTCATTCCCACCATACCCACAATCATAGCTCCATCAGCAGCGGGAGTGAGTAACGATTCTGCGGATTCACTTGAGCTGGAACTGGAACTGGGTAATTCGGGAAGAGCCAAGTTAGAAAAGGAACCCATGTCATGGAAGCCAGAGGAATGAGTTAAAGGGATATCGGTAGGGGTGACCTGATGAATATCCTCACCAATGATTTCGATGGAACTCCCAGCACCCCAGGACATTTTTTTAGAAGTCTCTCTTTGAATATCACTATCGAAAACGTCATATCGGCGACTGGGTTTCAAGTTATGTCGTCCATGACGAACTGGACGACCGTGCGTTGACGATGAATCGCTTGATTTTAATGTAGCAGTGTAACCATTATATTGCGCATTGGCATGACAAAGTTGATCTTGGCAATACCGTTGCCATTGAAAACTTTCAATTTCCGCTAACAAACTGGAGGAGACATTGTTGCCATACAACCATAGCAAATTTAAACGTGTGGAAGAATAAACATCAGCCAGTGCCTGAGCGCCGATATCAGTAATATTGTTATATACCAAGGTTAAGGCAGTGATATTAGTAAAAGGTAGTACTTGGGCCAAAGCCAATATTCCTTTATCACCAATATTATTATAAGGTAAATAAAACTCTTGAATGGCTGATCCCGGTATATATTGGGATAAAGCGATCATGTCGTCATCAGTTAGATTACAAGAACTCAATTGAAGCACTTGTAATTTTCTGATACCAGGACCTAACGGCAATATCGAATCTATCAATGTAATGTGATCAAACATTAGCGTTGTAATTAATGAAAATTTTATTCCGTCAGCGAATAGAGTCAGTGTTTCGTTATTCAATTGATAACCTTCTAACCGAAACTCAGTAATTTGTGTTAATGGGAATGCGCGAGATAACGCCCTCATACTGTTGACAGTTAATAAGTCCCCATATCCTATTAACTCAAAAGCCCAAAAATTAGTTTGATTTAATTGCTCAGCTAAGGTGACGATGCCTTGTTCGCCAGATTGACTCCCAATGACAAAAGCATGAGTTAGAGAAGGGAGTTTCTTCAAACTATCCGTTAATGAGATCATTCCACTATCAGTGATCTGACTACTTCGAAGTCCTACAGTGTCTAAACTGGTATGTTGAATCATTTGGGCAAAATAAGCAGCTCCTTGATCGGTAATTAGATCGCCCTTTACCCATAATTCTGTTAATGCTAAATTGTTTTTAACCAGCGCAGTCAAAGCTCGCACCGTTTCGTCGCCAAGGCGAGAACCATCCAAAATGGTTCTCTGTATCGGCATCTCCGCCAGTGTTTGTGCTAAAATTTGACCTGCTGTATCATCAATATTCACACCTTCCATATAAAATCGATTGATTTTCGTTTTATTTAATTGCTCGGCTAGGGCAATGATTCCGCTATTATCTACATTAGGAAAGCAGATATCAAAATATGTTAACTGCATATTGGGTAGCACATCAGTCAAATATTGTAGTCCTTGACTGGTTAAACCTTCTCCCCCAGGATACATGGTATCATAACAACCTAACTCTATGGTATTGATCTGGGAAGTTTTTAAATAGTTCTGAGTGAAAGCTTCCATATCGGCATCGGCAAAGTAATCATAAATGTACAAGGTAGTTAATGGTGCCCCTCTTGCTGTTACTGCGGTTAGAATTTTAACCATTTCAATTCCAGTTAAATTCTTATAGGAAAGTTGTAAAAAGTCTAAATTTGCTAAGTTAAATAACGGAATTTGTGCAACCAGATCATCGACTGAATCGCTTAAATTAACGGTACGAAATTGACTTTGAATCAGTTCAAGAAAGCAATCCGTGGTTAATTCAGTCGCCCACTCCGGATAACCGAAGCCTAATTCAAATCCAGGCTTATCTGGACAACGAATCGCTTCTAAAATGCTCAGGATAATTATTTGGAAAAAATAAAATTCTATCGTTAACTTTATGCCTTTTAATAATACGGCGGGCAATTGTTGCTTCCAGACAGACGTCTTTAAACCTAATAACCACCACAATAAATATTGACGATAGAGGCGTTGGGGTAAAGAATACATTTTTTGGAATCGTGATCGCTGACTGGCTTTAAATTCTGGTGATAATGTCGTCAGCACCTCCAATGCTTTGCCTTTGGTATATAAGACCGCAATTAATTCTTCTTTCGAATAACCGGCCTCTTTGAGGCGCAGTAAATCTTTAAATCCCACACCGTGTGCAATCTTGGCTAGATATTGCAGCGCATTAAGTTGCGTGTTCTTTTTTCCTTTTAATGCTACCTTACACAAAGCATCAAAAATTTGTCGCCGCTCTTCACTCGATATACGCCCATCCCAACGCACTAGACTTTCTAGTTTTTGTAGTTTCCCGCTTAATGACATAAAAGCCATGCTGGAAATGCCGGGCAGATATTCATACACCCCATCCCGCAACCAACCGCCGTTTTTTTGGAGGTGAGTATCAATGGTTTGCAGGTAATTGTTTAGCATATCCGGTGAGGTGCGCCGTGCTCCCCAGAGACTAGAAATACTTTGTAACCCGCCAATGACGAGGGGACTGGCTAAAATCAACCTTAGCCACCGGGCTTCTAAACCTGCTAATAAACGCACTAAACTATCAATACCTTTTTGATCCGAGCCGATAAATGAGGACTGGAACTCTTGAAGATCGGCAGAGCCGGTTTGGATCAGCTTAACCAAGCGATAAATCAGCATGGAATAAATAAAAATGTGAACGGACGTAAATAATCCTAATTCCAGACCCCGCGCAAATCCCTGCACCGCATAGGCTTTCAACAAACCCCACGTGCTTTTTAACAGGATAGACCGCTCCGCTGGTCGGACTCGCGGCCAGGCGCTGTCTTGGGTTTCCGGTCCCAGATCACGAGCCGAAAGCAACGGCCACTGCAATAACTTTTCCAACGCATGATCTAAGCTGCTCCACTTCATCCGGGAACAAGTACTCCACTCTTGTTGAAACAGAGTGAGTAAATATTGACTGTCAACCGGAATCTCTTTGCGCTCGATATTTAAATCAGACAGAAAATTATCGAGTTCGCTATCATCTGAAAATGGAAAATAACTGCCACCTCCTTTTCCTTGAATACTGAGTGAGGGGACTAAGGGGTTGTCATTATCTGTTGTTCCTAATTGCATGTCGGTTTCTCCCTTTGATTAAAATATCCCATTATCTTGGCTGATGGAGTCGTTATGTCAGCATCCCATATCCGCCAGCAAAAGTCACTCTGATTAATAGCGGCTGAATGAGGTCGTTGGATGTGAGTTCGTGTAGGGTGCTGTCCTGGTTTTATGAGATGAATGAAATGTATAAGAATTCATAGAAATTTTGGGACTTTCATGGATTCCACCAAAACATCTCTGCAACAATTGATAACCAACGTTGAGGGTAGATCGAACAAGAGTCATATTTTTATGCCATTCGGAACTTTCTTTTCATATCTAAATTCTATATGGATAAGAATAAGATCTTATGTAATTTTGTTGAACAGACCTGTAAATTATAGGAGGTCTTATGTTATTAGAAGATTTTATCATTACAGTCTATTGCTTGCGCGGACTGAGTTTTTCATGATCGAATCATCTTGAAAATAACTTTGTTTTTCCGGTTATTAGCCAATCGCCAATTTCCCGCGGCCAGTTTTATTCGCCGCCGGGAAGATCTGGATTATCTGCAGGAACCGGATATCTTTCATGAATATTTTGGACATTGTCCCATGTTAACGCATCCTGCTTACGCTGATTTTGTGCACTGGTATGGGGAGACGGCGTTACGCGTCCCGGCTTCTCTGCAATCATTATTAGGGCGTTTGTTCTGGTTTACCATTGAATTTGGTCTGGCCCACACTTCGCATGGCTTGCGCATTTATGGCGGTGGCATTCTCTCTTCGATGACCGAAAGCGTCTACGCCCTGGAAAATAACGACGTGCAGCGGCTGAATTTCGATATCGTCAAAATTCTCAATTCCTCTTATCGTTACGACGAAATTCAAAAACGCTACTTTGTGCTCAATGATTTAAATCAGCTCTATAAAATCAAAGACGAGCGAATTGTCCACATGGTCAAAGCCATTGCTTCCGGGGCGGATCCCGGTGAAGATTTCGTGATTTGTTAATACTCAGTTGGCAGTTAAAATCTCTTCCATACGCGTAATTATGTCAGGTTTGTCAAATTAAAAGCCTGACACAAATGGCATAGCAATTATGGCAGTTGGTTGCTGGTGAGCGCTCCACCAATATCCCATAAAGCCAAGTTAATTTCTCTAAAAATTAATCAAATTGATAATCAGCTTAATCATCAGTTCCTTATCAGTGGGGTTGCTTTGTGCTACCAGTAATGCTAGGGCTGTAAGACCGTTGTCATTAATCTTTACCTCCCCAGATGTTTTAAATCGATGATGGTTTTTTTCCAAAAACCAAACAAATAGAAATGCCCCAATGCGCTTATTGCCATCGCTGAATGGATGATTTTTTATAAAAAAGTACAATAAATGTGCTGCTTGCTCTTCAATGGTCCCATAGACATATTGTCCATTTGCCTCATCGATTTGAAGTGTTTCAGATTCACTTGATTCTTGAATCAATCTCACGGTTTTTTCTAACTGAGAAAATCCATTCTTTAACTGCTTGAGCCTTTCCTGATTAACCGTATAGCCTTTGACAAGATGGTCACTCAGACGCTGGGTCGCCCACATTCTAAATTGGGTTGCACGTTGCGAATTAATGCGATAACCTACAGAAATAATCATATCCAAATTGTAAACTTCTTGGGTACGGAGTACCTGTCTTTTGCCTTCTTGTTGAACTATTTCCATTTTGGAAATCGTTGCCTCCCTATCTAACTCTTTGTCTTTTATTATATTTTTAATATGTTTATTTATCGCAGGCACTTCTGTGCCAAAAACTTGGGCAATCTGCTTTTGGGTTAGCTATACAGTGCTATCGCAAAATCTGACTTCGACCCGCATCTGGTGACGAGATCCCTCATAAATGAGTACTCCCCCTTGATTTTCTATCTTCATAAAAACGTCACATTATCAATTAAAATTATTAACATCATACTCTAACGCTCTCTGGCTTAAAAATCTCACTAATCCAAAAACTATTCCTTAAGAACATTTAAGTTAACAGGCACCCAGCAACGCTACTTATTTTCAAAATATACGAGATCATTTCAATTATTAATTTTATCTTCATAATTCCCTCCTTGCCGGTTTCACAGCCATTAAATAAAAAACAAAATATTACGAATACTAAAAATAATAACTCACTAATTAATAGCGTCAGAGGAATTGAACCTCCGGCTGCTAACTCTAAACCTGGTAGCTTAAATACTCTCCATTCCATCAAATCAGCCATTAAGAAATTGATAAAGTTGGTTTAACCAATCTCTCCACAACGAACGGTATCAGGCTTGTCAATTTTCGCCAAATTGACAAGCCTGAAACTTAATCCGATTTAAATAACATCGGTTTTAAAAACTGGCCGGTGTAAGAATTTTTTTGTTTCGCTACGGTTTCGGGTGTGCCGGTGGCGATGATTTGACCGCCACCGCTGCCGCCTTCGGGACCGAGGTCGATGATCCAGTCGGCGACTTTAATGACGTCAAGATTATGTTCGATCACGATAATGGTATTGCCGCGTTCACGCAGATCCTGCAAAACCTTAAGAAGCTGCACGATGTCGTGGAAATGTAAGCCGGTGGTGGGCTCATCCAGGATATAAAGTGTTTGACCGGTATCGCGTCGCGATAATTCCCGCGATAATTTAATGCGTTGCGCTTCTCCTCCGGATAAAGTGGTGGCGCTTTGTCCCAGAGAAATATAGGACAAACCGACTTCCACTAAAGTTTGTAATTTGCGGGCGACCGCTGGAATCACGTCGAAAAAAACACGGGCGTCTTCCACAGTCATCGCGAGTACTTCATCGATGCCCTTGCCCTTGTATTTAATTTCTAAAGTCTCGCGATTATAGCGTTTGCCTTTACAGACATCGCAAGTGACATAGACGTCCGCTAAAAAATGCATCTCAACTTTAATCACACCGTCGCCTTCGCAGGCTTCGCAACGGCCGCCTTTTACATTAAAACTGAACCGCCCCGGTTGATAGCCGCGAGACCGTGCTTCGGGAGTCATGGCGAATAATTCGCGGATCGGGGTGAAGAGTCCCGTGTAAGTAGCGGGATTAGAGCGGGGAGTACGGCCAATCGGGCTTTGATCGATATCGACGACTTTATCGAGATATTCCAGCCCGGTGATTTCACGGCAAGGGCCTAGAAAATCGGGTGATGCGCCATTTAATTCCTGCGCGGCGAACAGGAAACAAAGTGTCGTTGATGAGACTGGATTTTCCCGATCCCGAAACGCCCGTAATACATGTCATTAAACCAATCGGAATGCTGACGTCGACATTTTTTAAATTGTTGCAGGTGGCGCCGCTGATTTTCAGCATTTGTTTGCAGGTATTGGCGATGCGCTTTTTGGGAATGGGGATGCTTTTTTGTCCCGATAAATACTGTCCGGTTAAAGATTTTTTATTTTTTTTAATTTCTTCCGGTGTCCCGGCGGCCACCACATAACCGCCGTGAACGCCCGCTCCGGGTCCCATATCGATCACGTAATCAGCGGTTAAAATAGCTTCTTCATCGTGCTCAACCACAATTAAGGTATTTCCCATATCGCGCAATTTTGTCAGCGTTTTCAGTAACCGGTTATTGTCGCGCTGATGTAAACCTATGGAAGGTTCGTCAAGGATATACATAACACCCACTAATCCAGAACCGATCTGGCTGGCTAACCGGATGCGTTGGGCTTCGCCGCCCGACAGGGTTTCCGCGCTGCGGCTCAATGTCAGATAATCCAGGCCGACGTTGACTAGAAATTGCAGGCGAGCGTTGATTTCTTTAAAAATTTTCTCGGCAATTTCGGCGCGATTGCCAGTGAGTTTGGTTTCTGAAAAAAATTTAAGACTTTGACCGATAGCCATGCCCGTAATTTCTGGCAGGTTTTTTCCTTCTAAAAAAACATTTCGCGCCTCTAGCCGCAAACGTGCGCCATTGCAGGTGGCGCAATCGCTGGTGGTGAGATACTTCGCCAATTCCTCTCGAACCGTGTTGGAATCCGTTTCTGCATAACGCCGCTCCATAATGGGAACCACTCCCTCAAAAGGATGTGATCGTTGCACTACTTTTTTAGAAGAAGACAGGTAATCAAAAGTAATTTTTTCTTCACCACTACCGCGTAAAATGGCTTCCTGAACTGATTTGGGCAGTTGTATAAAAGGCGTTTCAATATCGAATTTATAATGGCGCGCTAATGCCCTCAAAAGTTGATAGTAATATAAGTGGCGGCGATCCCAGCCGCGGATAGCGCCATTCGCCAAACTCAGTTCCGGATTATGCACAATTTTATGAGGGTCAAAATACTGTTTGATACCCAGACCGTCGCACTCCGGACAGGCGCCCATGGGATTATTAAAAGAGAACAACCGAGGCTCGAGTTCCGGCAGATTATAGCCGCATTCCGGGCAGGCGAAACGGGCGGAAAATAGGCGTTCTTCACCGGCTTTGGGATCAAGGAAGGCGATTCCTGCCAATCCCTCCGCCACTTTAAGGGCGGTTTCGAAGGATTCCGCCAGGCGTTGACGGACGCTCGGCCGTACTTTAATGCGGTCCACAACCACTTCAATGGTGTGTTTTTTGCGTAAATCCAGCGTGGGTGGCTTATCCAGTTCCACCATTTCGCCATCGATGCGGGCGCGAATATAGCCCTGACTGCGCAACTGAGCGATCAGTTGCACGTATTCGCCTTTGCGCTCGCGCACCACCGGCGCTAAAATCATCAGCCCGGTATCTTCCGGTAAGTTCAGGACATAATCCACCATTTGACTCACGGTTTGTGCATTCAAATCGAGATGGTGAATGGGGCAACGGGGTTGGCCGACGCGGGCGAATAACAGGCGCAGATAATCATAAATTTCAGTGATAGTACCCACTGTGGAGCGCGGGTTATGCGACGCCGATTTTTGTTCAATAGCGATGGCCGGAGACAGCCCCTCAATTAAATCCACATCGGGTTTTTCCATCAGGGATAAAAACTGGCGGGCATAAGCGGATAAAGATTCGACATAGCGGCGTTGCCCTTCGGCATATAAAGTATCAAACGCCAGCGAAGATTTACCGGACCCGGATAACCCGGTCATGACAATGAGTTGATTGCGGGGTAAATCGACATCGATATTTTTCAGATTATGCGTACGAACGCCGCGTAAACGTATTTTGTCCATCCCCCAGCCTATGTTGACGTGCCAAAATGGATTATCATACCCTAAGTGACCGGATAAATCATCACGGCAAAACATGAGTGCTTAAGATTATGATTTTTCAAAAAGAATTTACTGCAGTGGGTGCGTTGGCATTAGTGATGGCGGTGCGCATGCTGGGATTATTTATGATCTTGCCGGTTTTCTCCCTGCATGCCGGGAGTTTCACTCATGCCAATGCCCAACTCATCGGTCTGGCTCTGGGTGTTTATGGTTTAACGCAAGCGATCCTGCAAATCCCATTCGGACTCTTATCGGACCGCATAGGCCGTAAACCGGTTATGGCGATAGGTTTGGGAATATTTATCGCTGGCAGTATCTGCGCGGCGCTTTCCCACAGTATTTATGGGTTAATTTTTGGCCGCGCCTTACAGGGAGCTGGGGCTATTGGCAGTACTGTGCTGGCTATGGTGGCGGATTTAACCCGCGATGAGAATCGCAGCAAGGCAATGGCGGTAATCGGCCTCGCGGTGGGATGTTCTTTTGCCGTGGCGATGATTACGGCGCCGCTATTAAATGCATGGGCTGGATTAGCGGGAATCTTTTGGGTGACTGCGGGGCTGGCCGTCGTCGCTGAACTACTGGTTTGGCGAATTGTCCCCAAGCCGCCGGCGCTGATGAATGAGGAACGGGGAAGGATGTATACCGGACTCCGGCAGGCGCTGAAAAATCCAGAACTGTTGCGGCTGGATGCAGGCATTTTTACCCTGCATGCCATTTTAACCGCTTTGTTTGTCGCGATTCCGGTTATTCTGAATCAGGTTTTCCATCTGGATTCTAGCGAACAGACCTTGCTTTATCTCCTCGTTCTATTGCTGTCCTTTGCGCTCATGTTGCCGCCCATCATTATCGCTGAAAAAAAACGTTTTATGAAAAGTGTTTTTTTGGGTGCGATCGTTTTATTGATATTGACCCAGCTTTTGCTGCGGTCTTTTCATCAGCAATTGCTGACGGTGGGATGGTTGCTGTTGTTATTCTTCACGGCTTTTACCTTCCTGGAGGCGGTATTGCCGTCCTGGGTGTCGAGGGTGGCGCCGCTGAATCACAAAGGCGCCGCTATGGGCTGTTATTCTACCGCCCAGTTTCTGGGCATATTCGCGGGAGGTAGCGGCGGTGGCTGGGCCTATGCGCATTTTGGAGTGGATGGTGTTTTTGTGCTGGGCGCTGTTTCAGGATTGGTTTGGCTGGCTCTGTCGTTTACCCTGCGCCCACCGCGTTATTTAACGACGGTGATTTTTAAACTTCAGCAGTTTACGGAGACTAATCCGGAAATATTGGCAAAAAATTTATCCGGTATTGCCGGCGTCGTCGAAGTGGCTATTATACGTGCGGAAGCATTAATTTATTTGAAAATTGACCAGGCGGTTTTGAACAAATCGCAATTGCGTCAATCTTTGGAAAAGAGTAAGCTGATCTGCTCTAACTCTCCCCAAGGAGGAATGCCGGTGGGAGAGGAAGTGTATGAAGTGTTATCGTAATATTTTGAGAGGAGAAATAAATGGCTAGAGGTGTTAATAAAGTAATTTTAATCGGCAATCTCGGAGCGGATCCGGATGTTCGTTATATGCCTAATGGCAGCGCGGTTGCCAACGTCACTGTCGCCACAAGCACTGTCTGGCGCGATAAACAAAGCGGTGAATTAGTCGAGCGCACCGAATGGCATAGGGTTGTGTTTTTCAGCCGGCTTGCTGAAATTGTTGGTGAATATTTACGTAAAGGTTCTAAAATTTACATTGAAGGCAGCCTGCGGACGCGCAAATGGCAGGACAAAGCCACCGGCGTGGACCGTTTTACCACTGAAATAGTCGCGAATGAGATGCAGATGCTGGATAGCCGCGCGGGCAGCGGCCAGGGCCGCCAGGGTGATGGCGCGCAGGGCGCTGAATTTGGGCACGATGACGCTGTTCCCGAATTTAACCAGGGCACCGAAGACCATAGCGGTAATTTCGATGATGACATTCCTTTCTAAGTAAGGTGGTATCCATTCACCACATGAATTTGCATACGCAGAACGTTCAATTTTGGTTCAAGATTTGACGAAAAATTGGCCGAAAAAGCGCAGCATACTGGCGTATGTGAGCATTTTGAGGACGATTTTTCGTCAAATATGGACCAAAATTGGGCGTTCCCATCTACATGGTGAATGGTTACGTAAGGTGTTAATTTATCTGGTATTGGCTTTAACCGGTTTTGCTGCTGGTTTTATCGATACCATCGCCGGCGGAGGAGGCATGATCACTCTGCCGGCCTATCTTATGGCGGGTTTACCGCCGCATATCGCCTTAGGCACCAATAAGTTGTCTGGCGCGCTCAGTGTGGGCAACGCCGCCAGAATTTTCATCAAAAAAAAGATTTTCTATCCCCGCTATTGGCAACCAGCGATCATCGCCACATTTTGTGGTGGATTGGCGGGATCGACATTGGTACATTTTTTATCAGGCGCTTTTTTAAAGCGCTGGTTGCCAATTATTATCCTTACTTTGGCTGTTTACGTGGCTGTGCCGAAAAAATATAGCGCGTCCGTTCAGCCTTTTTATCGGCCTAAAGCAGTGACGCAGCAGCATCATAGGTAGTCTTTTAGGTTTTTATGATGGATTTATCGGACCAGGCGTCGGTTCGTTTTGGGTGGTTGCACTGATGGCGATTTATAAAATCAACATGGTGGAAGCGACAGGCATTGCCAAGATGATGAATTTTCAAAGCAATTGCGCAGCGCTTCTGGTATTTATCAGTTTTGGCAGCGTCCATTACGGATTAGGATTAATCATGGCGGCTGCCATGATGGCCGGTGCATCTCTGGGCGCCCATTCCACTATTCGCTGGGGCGCCGCCTTTGTCCGCCCATTATTTTTGGTAATTGTTTTTTCAATCGCCTTCGCTTTAATCTGGCAAACTTGGCTACACCCCAGGTAGTTGTGATATAGTCATAACGGATGAATTGTCATTGCGAGCGCCAGCGAAGCAATCCAGTACGGCGCCTTGTACGAAGTGCGAACTGGATTGCTTCGCTGGCGCTCGCAATGACAGGCTGAACCCAACATACGGTATCATAAATGGCTGATGAAAAATCCCAACAATTTAATTTTGAACAGGCCTTGGCTGAATTAAAGCTTCTGGTGGAAAAAATGGAGCAGGGCGGATTACCATTGCAGGATTCGCTTGAGTATTTCGAGCAGGGTATTGGTCTTATTCGGCGGTGTCAACAGCAGCTTGCCAGCGCCGAACAAAAAGTTAAAATTTTAACGGAACAGCAAAAGCTTGAGCCTTATCAAACGCATGAAAATTAATCAGGTCTCCACTGTCGATATCGTCGCCTGCCAAAAACGGGTAGAGCAATATATGCAACACTGGCTGTCGGCTATTTCCTCTTCCGCGCGTCTGAAAGAGGCCATGAGCTATTCCGTTTTGGGTGGTGGGAAACGTTTGCGGCCATTGCTGGTATACGCCACCGGCTGCGGTTTTAATGCCGATCTGGCAACGTTAGACCCTGCCGCCGCCGCAGTGGAATTAATCCACTGTTATTCTTTAGTTCACGATGATTTACCGGCGATGGATGATGATGATCTCAGGCGTGGCCGGCCCACCTGCCATAAAGCCTTCGACGAAGCCACCGCTATTCTGGTCGGCGATGCTCTGGAAACACTGGCATTTACGGTGTTAACCACTCATACCCAAGGCTGGTCTAGTGATAACCGCCTGGAGGCCGTAAAAATATTGGCGGATGCAGCCGGCGCGGCCGGTATGGTCGGTGGTCAGATTCTCGATATCGAAGCTGAAAATCGTAAAATCACTTTGCTCGAGCTGGAAAATCTGCATCGTTTAAAAACCGGGGCGTTAATCAGGGCCAGTGTGCGGCTGGGCGCATTAGCGGCTGGATGCACAGAGAATACTTTGATAGATCAGCTTGATCAGTTCGCGGCGCTCATTGGTTTAGCGTTTCAGGTGCAGGATGATTTACTCGATGTTGAAAGCACCACTGAAATTCTCGGCAAGCGCGCGGGGGCGGATGAGGCGCTGAATAAATCCACTTATCCCAGTCTGTTGGGAATTCCCGCCGCCAAACAACTTTTGCAAAATCTCTACGAACAGGCCTCCACGGTTCTCCAACAACTTCCCACTGATACCGCGGCCTTACAACAAGTCTGTTTTTTGCTGCGCGATCGCCAGTCTTAAATCACTTGCTTTAAATTTTTTTTTTCATTAGCATGTCGCGGTGGAAAAATTATTATAGGGAACGAAAATAATATTAATTGAAAAGGAAAGCGAGTATTTATTATCTTAAAAAAATAGAGTAATTAAAATGTTTAGAGAAGAAGTTGATGATGTCTCTTTTAATCCCCTTTGTCCCATCATGATGGATGTTCAATCTACAAAAAAAGATCTGATTGATAAAATTAATCTTTACGATAAGGATGACAGGTACTGTTCTGATGAAAAAAATCTGAAAAAAAAATTTCCGAAAGGTGTTGTCAATCATATTATTTATATGATGCAGACATTATCCGCCTGTGGATTGAAAGGTAGAAAAGCAGAATGGGGATTCCGATTTGTAGTGAATTTGCAGAACCAGATTTTTTTCGCCAAAGAAGGCCCTGCGGGCCTGGACAGGCCGGCTCATTACGCATTGGCGCAAATGCACAGTGAAATTAAACAATTTCCAAAAAATTATCTGGATTCCCAGGGTCATTGGGGGTTGTCGATGGGACGGGCTTATTTAAATCACGCTCATCAACTGATTCGTATTGATTGTAATAGCGGTGGTTTTCGTCCTCAAGAGAAAGCAGTTGTGAGAGCGCTGGCCATTATTTTTCTTTGCGCCCCAAAAAATATGTTGGGTACATACATTGATTTCGATGTACTTAATAACGGCGGCGGCTATGTAGCGACTCATCGTTTTCAGATTGAAGAACTAAAAAATATAGTGCTTCCGAAATTCACGACAACAGAACAACAGGAAATGATTAAAAATAACAGCATGGAAAGAATTATCAATCTTACCGGCGTACCTCCCGCACCGGATCTGGATTTTGTTGAAGATCCTGAATCGGATAAAGAAAATCTGAAAGATTTCAGTGAAAATTCACCGTGCAAAACTCCGGTTAAAAAAAAGCTAAATAAACTATACATCAGCCCGGCATCGCCGATTGGTTTCTCCCTGATGTCTCCGATGACGGTAAAAAAACAGACCCCCACCAGCCCTGCATCTGGAAAACATTCTGCAAATGGAGGTTCGGATGATGAGGGATATGAATCCCCGCCGCCTCGTCAAAAATTGCGTCAGAATCTGCCGACTGTCAGGACGGTCTTCCGGTAGACAATTGTTGGTCAGTTGGAGTAGTATTTGAAAGATATGCAAGCGTATCAACAACTTGAAGCTGCCTTTCGTCAACTGGCGCATTTAAAACATGTGGCTGCGATTGCGCACTGGGATGAGGCGGTGATGATGCCCCCTGGCGGTGGCTCCGCACGTGCCGAAGCGTTGGCTGATTTGCGGGTGATTCAGCACCAGTTGCTGGTCGATCCAAAAATCAGGCAGTGGCTGAATGAAGCGAAAAATACGCCGTTAACATCCCCGTGGCACGCCGCCAATTTGTTCTGGATGGAAAATCAGTATCTGCAGGCGAGTTGTTTGCCTGCGGATTTGGTTCAACGGGCCGAACTGGCATTTATTCGTTGCGAACAGGCCTGGCGAACGCTGCGCGCGGAAAACAACTGGCGAGATTTTTTACCACTGTTGTCCGGAAACGTGGCGTTGGTCCGGGAAATCGCGCAAATAAAAGCCCAGGTATTCGGCATCGATGCTTACGATACTTTAATTGAACAAAATTGTCCGGGATTATCCCAGGCCATTATCGATCCCCTGTTTTCAAAATTAAATCATTTTTTACCTGATTTTATCCAACAGGTCAGAGAGAAACAAACCCCGCCGAAGTCTATCTCCGGGCATTTCCCGGTCGAGGAGCAACGGCAATTGGGTGTGCAGATTATGCGCGCGATTGGTTTTGATTTTAATCATGGCCGCCTGGACGTCAGCCATCATCCTTTTTGTGGCGGGGCGCCGCAGGATGTGCGCATTACCACCCGGTACGATGAAAATGAATTCGGGTCGGCTTTGATGGGAATTTGTCACGAAACCGGCCATGCCCTTTATGAGCGCGGTTTGCCGGCGGATTTTCTCGACCAGCCTGTGGGTGAGGCGTTGGGAATGGCGGTGCACGAAAGCCAATCCCTGCTTATTGAAATGCAGGCCTGCCGCAGCAGGGAATTTACCCAATTTTTATCACCCCTGATCCAGGAATTTTTTGGAGAAAACGCAAATTTTTCGCCGGAAAATTTATACCGGAATTTTATTTACGTGCAGCCGGGCTTGATTCGCGTCGATGCCGACGAAGTCTGTTATCCATTGCACATTATTTTGCGTTACGAGCTGGAAAAAAAATTAATCAGGGGAGAGATAACCTGCGCGGATTTACCGGAATTGTGGCACGAATCCATGCAACGGTTTTTTGGACTTTCGACCCGTGACGATTATCGCAACGGCGTTATGCAGGATGTGCATTGGCCTTCCGGCGCTTTTGGATATTTCCCCGGTTACACGATCGGCACGATGATAGCCGCGCAATTATTTCAGGCTGCAAAACGACAGCATCCGCAAATACTTTCTGAATTATCGCAGGGTAATTTTAAAACTTTAACCGGATGGCTTCACGAAAACGTTCATAGCCGCGGCCGCCTTTTTTCCATGAACGATCTGCTCACAGAGGCCAGCGGCGAACCATTAACAGTTAACTATTTTATGACACATTTAGAGCAAAGATACCAAAAATGAAGCGGAATTTTCTGGTGAATATTTATCACCAATCAGTCACCCGCTTTTTTCGTACCGTGCAGTGGCTATTTGGAGCCTCGACCATGGGCGTTCGAACTTTAGTGGTGGACGAGCTGGGTCAAATTTTATTGATTAAACATACCTATATGCCAGGCTGGCATTTTCCCGGAGGCGGAGTGCTCCGGGGTGAGCACACCCGCACAGCGGCCATACGTGAATTGCTCGAAGAAACCGGGGTCGTAGCCGATGAAAACATTGAATTATTTGGCGTTTATTTTCATCGTGTCATGCTGGCGAATGATTACATTGTTTTATATGTAGTAAAAAAATTTACTCCCGGTCATGTTTCCCTGGGTGGAGAGATTGCGGAGATCCAATGGTTTTCGCCGGAAAATTTTCCCCGGGATTTGTGCCGCAGCACCCGAGCCAGAATCGACGAATATCTTTCCAGTAACCCCATTCAGGACCATTGGTAATATCGTCATTGCGAGCGCTAGCGAAGCAATCCAGTTCGTACTTCGGACAACGCTCTGTACTGGATTGCTTCGCTGGCGCTCGCAATGACTGTGTTTAATGGGAAATAATAAGTGCATTCTCCGCGTGAGATTTTTTGGGTAAGCCTTTGATCATCACGGCGCTGATGATGATGCCGATAATGCTCAGAGTCATTGTGACTAACATATCGATGGACATTCCATACACGAAGGCATTGCGCAAGGTATCGAGCAGATGCGGAATGTTTGTTGCAGGAAAACTCACTAATTGCGAGGCGCTATAGTGAGTGCTGCCGATTACGTTGTGAAGTAACAGCCATTGCTTTGAGCTTAAGTTCCCGCCGTGATCGACGAGTAATCTGACAAGATTTTTTTCACCGAATGTCACGATCAGCACCGAACTTAAGATCAGCCCTGCTGTATTACCCACGCATCCAAACATTGCAAAAGCGCTGGATGCCGTACTGAGTATCTCCTGAGGAACGCTTTTCATCATGGTGGCGTTAAGCGCTGGAAAACCTAATCCGCCGCCTATACCAAATAACGCCAGGGCCAACATGGGCATCCATAACGGGCTATTTTGATCAGACAGTGCAAATACCAGTAATGAAGCGGTGACAGCGACGCCGCCCAGAATAATTGGAACACGGGCGTCCATCCGGTCTACCAGTTTTCCGCTGTAAATGGAGAGCGCAGCGAACATGGCGGTCATAATCAGGAAAATAAACCCGGTCTGTAAAGGGGAATATTGCAGGGCATTTTCCAGATAGAGTCCACCGACAATCAGTACGGTTGAAAAAGTAAAACCCATAATAATATAAACGAGGCTGCAGCCCAGAAAAGCGCGGTTGAGAAACATATCCAGTTGCAATAGCGGGTGAATCTGTTTTTTCTCATAGATCACGAACAAAATAACCAGGGCAATAGAAACGGCGATAGATATTAAAAACTTTAATGACCCGGCTCCCCAAACATTGACCTGATTCAATGCGTACATGAGTATGATCAGAGCTAAAGCCACTAAAAAAGCGCCGACGTAATCCATAGACTCGGCGCTTGAGCGCCAGGGTTCCCGCTTAACCGCCCAGAGGATGATCCCCATCACCGGAATTCCCAGAGGCAGATTGAGAAAGAAAATCCATCGCCAGTTGAGAAGGTGGAGGATAACACCGCCGAAAGTGGGACCAATCGCCAGCCCGACGGCAAATGAGGAAGTTAATATCCCCAAAGCAAATCCGCGTTTATCTTCCGGAAAATTGGTAAACACCAGCGTGTATAATCCCGGTAAAAACAGCGCGCCGCCCATTCCCTGAACAACCCGGCCAAGGATCATAAACCAGGCCTCTGAAGCCGCGCCGGTGAGCGCTGATCCTAACATGAATAAAAAAGTTCCTATTAAAAAGGTGCGACGCCTGCCGAATAAGTCCGAGCAGCGCCCTGCGGTGATGACAAACGCGCCCCAGGCCAATACGTAGGCGCTTAGCGACCATTGCACCGTGCTTAAATCCGCATGGAGGGTATGTCCAATGGCGATGAGAGCCACATTGACCGCGGTATAATCGATCTGGATCATCACTGCCAGAATACAGACGGCAAATAAAATCCAGCCAGGCTTTGGCGTAGAAAGATTTTTCGAGAGGTTCTGTTGTACTTCCGTTTGGGAAATGGTCATAGTGTCCTTCCTGTTCTTGTGATGATAATCAATAAAAGCGGATAAGTAAACATACCGTAGATTTTATTCAGCAGAAATTGTTGACGATATGCAAATAGATATAAAAATCAATATTGACATATTTGCTTATATAAATTACAATGTGTGAAATAAACGATTACGGGTTTTGTAATCGTACAGTCAAACAGCCAAAAGAAATAGAGGGTACAATGAAGATCACTACTGATTTAAGTCCTGTGGATATGATGATATACATCTCAACTTTTTTAAATACATGGGAAAAACAGCTCTCCTTAAAATTAGTAAATAAAGCCTGGTACATTACCGTTGAAAGTGAAGAGATGAAGGGAGAAGAGAAATTACTAATACCATTCAGAAAATCCTTACTGACACAATTAATTGAAGATAAAAGCACTAATCCAGTAGCTGCCGATTTTTTCATCCGGGAAATATCTATGCTGCAAGGCAATGCTGTGAGTAAATCTATGAATCATCTGTATTTACGATGGTTGACCTGGGCGCTCTTTACAGGAGGAACAGCAGGCGGTATCGCTTACCTTTCCTGGTGCATCAATGCCATTAAAAAAATACTACGCCCGCTCCAGTGGCAGTTTTTTGATGTATATAGCTGCTCGCAATGGTGGCAAGGTAGTGGCTCCCGACCAGATTTGCAATGGTTATTTAAACGTTGTTTAGGCATGGCGTTGCCCCCGGAAACACAGAATGAAATTTGCTATCAAATTTCTCTTCAGGCTCAAGAGGAACTGTGTTCAAGCAATTTTATAGGTGACAAAGCGGGATTATCAGTCCTTGTAATCGCATTATTTGTGATGCTTTATTTATGTTTTCCTTCCTGTCGTTTGGATCTAAACTTGAGTCTTAAAAACCTTTACAAAAATACGGAAATCCGGCACAAAGTTATTGACATATTACAGCACCTTTTAGGTAACTCTTTTAACTCCTTTGAATCTTCCACTATTCTTCGTGCATTACGAGAATCATACCCAGAGGAAACTCAAACTCCCCCTTTGAAAATAACAATACATCAAAGTGAACTCGAAACTCCTTTTCTGAGTCAAACAGATTCAGCTTTTTTCGCGGGACAGAATGCATTTTTAACAACAGAGGAACAAAAAATTCATTTTGATTCGTCAAGAACATCAAAATGTGCGTGCATAATTTTGTAAATGGGCTTTACCGCCTGCTGCGGCTGCGTTTACCACGAAAGGAAAAACTGCGTTTACGTGGCGCGTTCGGACCGGATCTGGGTCTTTCAGCATTGGGATTGAGAAAATACTCAATATCGTGCCACTTGCTGCGATCTTTGGCCACAACAAAAGAAATCGCACAGCCTTCGCGTCCGGCGCGAGCGGTTCTGCCAATTCTGTGCACGTAATCTTCCGGTGATTGGGGCACATCGTAATTAATCACATGCTCTATATGTGGGATGTCCAGGCCACGGGCGGCGACATCGGTTGCCACCATGATACGATAATTCTTATTGCGAAATGATTTGATCACCTGATCACGCTGACGCTGGCGAAGATCGCCATGAATGGCATTGGCTTCGTGGCCGTCATTGTAAAGTTTGGTTGCTAATCTTTCAGCGCCGCGTTTGGTGTTGACGAAAACAATCACCGAGCCGTTGCGTTGGTCCAATTCCGTCAGCAGGGTAGAATATTTTTCGGTATCGTTCAGATGCAGGGTTTTTTGCTCGACATTCAGCGTGGGTGTTCCCGTGGGACCTACGGAAATTCTTTCCGGATTGCGTAAATATTTTTGTGAGCGTTGGACAATTTGTTCAGGCAGGGTTGCAGAGAACATTAAAGTCTGCCGGTCGCGGGGTATGTGTCTGATAATTTCGTCGAGCTGAATGCCAAAGCCCATATCGAGCATGCGATCGGTTTCATCCAAAACCAGAAATTGGGTATCCTGCAATTTTAAACTTCCCCGGCTGATATGATCATTGATACGTCCCGGAGTGCCCACGATGATTCGCGGACGGGCATGCAGTTGCCGGAATTGTGCGTTAATCGATTCTCCACCGATCAGCAACGCTGAGGTGATATTACTGCGCGGACCAATCAGTTTGCGCAGGACCTCCATGATCTGCGTTGCCAATTCCCGGGTCGGCGTTAATACCAGCGCCAGTCCCTGATGCGAACCCATCAGTTTGGCAATTAATGGAATGCCGAAAGCGGCTGTTTTGCCCGTGCCGGTTTGAGCCGAACCCAGGATATCCCGGCCAGCCAGGGCTAACGGAATGGCCTGAATCTGGATAGGGGTTGGGGCGTTATATTGCATGTGGCTAAGAGAAGTTAATAATACATCGGGCAGCCCGATACTCGAAAAATCTTTCATAATGATCCTGTCAGTGAAGTACGAGAAATTTAAAAAACCGGCGTTTCTAATCTGGATAGGATAGGAAAGCCCATCTGTGGCCAATTTGAACGGTAATCTGTGTGCCGAAAGGCGCGCATATTTCGTCCAACCTTGACCAACAGCCGGGAGCTACAATTTTACCGGCCATAACCTCTTGAGAACAAAGTAAGACTTTGTCATTAGCAGGAATTAAGGTTGGTGTAGAGGTTTTCTTTAACCTGCAGTTTCAACACATTACCATACTTTGTTTCAAAAAGCTACTGTTATTTATACAGGGCTACAGCAATTATCGCTGTATTCAGCGGGAATTACTGAGAGGCAGTACTTTCAGTTGACGGTTTTTCTCAATCGTAACGTTTAAATCTGATAGGTCACTGGGCGCTATAACACCGAAAACCCAATCGCTTTGACTATATAGTCATCGCGCCTGAGTTTTAGAATTTTTAGCATCTCATTGACCGGCGCACTCGCCGAGTTGCTCAATCGCCAAAGCTTGAAATACAGGGAGTATTCCTGCGCTTTGGCTCAATCGCAACTCGGCGATTGCTTGGTCACTGAGCGCTAAAAATCCTAAAACTCAGGCGCGATGACTATATAGTCATTCCGAATGATTTTTCGAAATCGTCATTGCGAGCGTTAGCGAAGCAATCCAGTACAGAGCGTTGGCTGGAGTACGAACTGGATTGCTTCGCTGACGCTCGCAATGACGGTTGAACCTAAAAATCATTCGCGATGACTATATCAAATTCAAATCTGAGTTTTTTGGGCAATGACTTGTTTCATTTTATAACGGAAGCGATAGCTTAACAAACCAGCGCTGATCAAAGCACCGCAGAACATACCCCACCATAAACCTGCCGCACCCAAAGAAGTCACGCGAGCCAACGCATAGCCCAAGGGTAATGGGACCAGCCAAAAGCCAACCAGGGAAGATAATAGCGGAAAACGCGTATCTTTTAAGCTGCGCAATGCGCCGAACCAGGCAATGCGGATCGATTCCACGATTTGAAACAAAGCGCTGACTCTAAACAATGTAATTGTTATTCCAATCAGAGCCGCCGCATCCACCCGATGGATATCGAAATCAACGGCAATCAGTAAAGTGGGGCAACACCAAAAAAGAAGGGCAGCCAGTCCCATGAAAGTACCCGCAGTCCCAACCCCGCAAAACGCGGCGCGTCTAGCGGCCAACGGCTCTTGAGCACCCAGTAAATGTCCCATTCTCACCGTGATCGCCTGGGCAATAGAGAAAATCACCGCCATCAAGGTACACATATATTGCATAGTGATTTGATTGGCCGCCAGCCACAAAGATCCGCCTAACGCACCCATGATCAGCGTTAGCGCGAAGAAAAAAGCCACTTCCAGACAATACATCGCTCCGATGGGCAGCCCCACTTTCAACAGCTCCGCCCACAGCGAAAATGCAGGCCACTTGAATGCTAACGATAACGCCGGCTGAAAATAACCACGATACTGCGAATTCAGCCACACAAAACTTCCCAGGAGGATCACCATGACGCTGGAGCTGGCCGTAATCCCCCAACCCGCTCCAGCAATCCCCAAAGCTGGGAAACCCAATTTGCCGAAAATAAAAATAAAACTAAAACCGATGGTCAATAACACCGACAACATCGTAAATATCAAAATGGTGCGCCCACGTCCTAAACCGATCATCAACTCGAGTAAAGCGATCATGATAAAATTGGGAAAAAGCCCCCAGGCCAACGCGTGTAAGTAATGTCGCGCCAGGAGTACAATGCCGGGACTTTGACCAAACAGGGTAAAGATCGGCGGCATATTCCAGAATAAAACAAATGCGAATATCGCCAAGGCTAGAGCCAATAACAAACCGGCTTGCGCGACTTGAGCAATCCCATGCTGATCATTCGCGCCATGGCGGTGAGCGACTAATACGCTGATCGCTCCTAACGTTCCAAAGGCGATCACTGCCAGCGTACCAAACAACCAGCCTACCAGCGCTCCTGCGGCCAGAATGTCCGCACCTAAATGGGCTAAAAACAAAGTTTCAAAGAAAAACACCAACGATTGCGAGAGTCCGGTTAGCACTAAGGGCATAGCCAGCCGCCATAACGGCATACAATCATTTCTAAAATAGGAACGCCACATGATTATCCTGATTGATTTCTTTGCTAAATTTTTTTTTTGCATTACTATATGTGGGAGATACCGTAAATTTCTTCAAGTAATATTGTGCAGAACATTTAATGGGAATACCTGGGAAATTCGCCTCACAATAAGTTAGCACGTAATGCCGGAAAAACATAGAGCTATCAGAAATTCCCGCTGAGTAAAGCGAAAATTGCTTCCTGTTTTTATCCTGCGCGAGGCAAAGCCTCTGCTCGGAATGATCCACATTCGGGGACAGGCGGGGGAGAATCGCGATTCTTCCCCTTGCGATCCCCCCAGTGTCATGAAGATATTCCAAAAGACGCTGTAATGGTTTGTGATGGAGTGGTGGATGTTGGCTCTAACGTTTTTGGAGAAGTTTTGGTAGTTTTACTGGTATCTAAAGAATTAAAAAGTTTAAATCTATCTCCTTTGGGCGATTGTGGCTTGGGAGAGCCTTTTTCTTCCGGGAATCGGAAGTCCATAGCGTCTTCACCTACCAGGTCACTAAATTCCTGCAATAAGGATTCCTCTTTTGCTTCCACGCCTTCATTCAGTAATTCTAGAAAATGCTCATCGACTTTTTCTTTCGAGGAGCTTGAATCGCTAATATAAGTAGCGATCTCCATACTTTGGGCAATGACTTCTTTATATCTTAGAGTTCGCGGATCAGATAAATCCAGCACTTCCGGTTTGCCGGTTATTTGATAATGATTCCGCATCACCAAAGTATAATCGAGTATTTCTAACAGTTTTTTTGCAATTTCTGAAACCGCTTTTGGGATTTTATTATTTTCCTGTAACTCCTTTAAGATTTCTCGGGTTGAGGCGGGAAACTTTCCACTTTGATAAGCAGAAATTAATGATTTTGGATTACGATAACTGTCATTATAAATCAGGCTTAAGCCTAATGCCAAAAATGACACCGGGCGTAAAAAATTTTCTTTCAGGCTTAAACCGCTGCCATTTTTAACAAAATTTTTCAATATTAGTTTTCCAAATTTTTCTCCATTATAGCCAATCTGTTTATGCCACTCAGTGATGTAGCTTTCAAATAAATTTTTGGAAGAAATTTTTTCAGGAAAACTTTTATATATTTGTAAAGGCCAATTCACTCCCGTCGTAACCGGATTTCCACCCGTGGAAGGATTTAATAACATTTTCGCTACCAGAGTCTGATCCACCAGGCCGCCGGGAGTATTGAGCAGTTTTCCGGGTTGCAGATAATTACGTTCAACCATATCCAGAGGTAACGTATTGTATGGGAGTAGTTCCAGGTTTTCCACGACCAGATCCAGTAATTTTTTAAAATATTCTTCCTGTTGTTTTGAAGGAAGTTTGTCAATGATGATGGCGCAATCAAAATCAGAAGCCGGTGAAAGCTCTTTTCTGGCAAAAGAACCTGTGCCGAGTACACTGAATCTTGGCGTGGTGAGCCCAGCCTTCTCCAGCAAACTTTCGCAAGACTGGAATATATAAGCCATAATCGTAACAGAAATCTGATGAATTTTAGCTTCAATTTTTTCCAAATCTCCGGTTTCCGGAATTTTTGATTTGTCTTCCAATAGTTGACTCATTTGTTTATGTAGTTGTAATTTGTCTTCCACCAGTCCATTAATTACTGTCTGGTTTATCACCAGACTATTGAGAGAATCAGGGTCTTTGCTATCACTAATATATTGAAGAGAGTGTTGCAGGAAGGTCGCCTGTTCAACAGCCATTTCATTAATGATGGCTCTTCTGGTTTGCGGATCTGAATCGCCCACCTGTTTCAATCGGGCTTCATAATAGCTGACAAAAAATGGCGAGGCATCTAATGGAAAACCGTAACCTGCCATTATCGTACTGGTTTTTACCCAAAAACCGGTTTTACGATAAAGATTTGCGACCGTTAAAAACATTTCCTCCTGCTCATTCAACGGTATAAATTTTTTCACTAATTGAATTAAATTATGAAAATTAAGAGCCAAATCCTGAAATGGCGCGCTTATTTTCTGGTAGTTACGAGGATTCTGATATTTAATAACGGATTTAGCGTCTTTTGTACATATTGTCCATAATTGTTTTAACCTCGCGACAAACTCCTCCTTCTTCGAGTCAATGAGTGTTTTGCCTTCGGCTAATTTATCACATATTTCTATAACTATTTTCAATTTTGCTTGTGATTCACTGGTAGAATCAATTTGGGGGGCCAGATCTTCCATCTGTTTGGAAAAACGACTCCACAGCTTTTCTTCTGATGATTGGCTTAATAAAGTACTTTCTTTTTGCATATTTTTCCGGATGTTTTATTTTTTTATGATTGTTTAAAATTATTACTCTATTTTATATGTATAGAATTAATACAACATTAAGAATATGTTAAGGAATTCTTAATGTACGTAATGTACAATTTTGTCTATTTTTTAATTTCTTTATCCATAAAAAAGGTAGTCTGTGTTAGAATGATTAATAGCTTTGTTTTGAGGATAAATAATGTTAAACGATACGCAAACAGGTCTTCTTGACGAATTCATCAATGATTACTTTATAAAAGCCGCTGAAAGTTTCTTTCAATATTCGGGTACGGAGGCCGGAGAATTCAAAGAGGAAAAATCGGATCGGTTAGAGATGATTAAAAAAGCTTTAACGCAGCCTATGATGGAATTCTGTGAACTGGTTTTAAAAATTTATCCCCCTAATGTCCAGTATAATCCCCAAAAAATCGCATTGCTGGTGACTTTAAACAGTATAGTGAATGCTCGTATTCAAAAATTTAAATATATACAGACTCTTTTGGATCCGCGATTATCGACGAAACCAAAGGAACTGACTACTGTCGAATGGACAACACAACAACGGGAGTTAATTGGCAGGCACGTCCAGACAAAAATGCTGGCCTGGCTGACCACCCTGGAAATGAAACCCACCGGGGAAGGTCAGAGTCTCAAATCGTCTACGTATGACCCTGTTGGCGCCGGAAAATAAGCTTTACCGCCACTGATGGGGAAGGGCGTGCCGGTGGTGCCGGGCACGCTTAAAAACCTGCCCTGCAGACTGCGTACCGCGAGATAGGCAAAAATTTGCGCCTCCAGGGCTTGGCTATTATTCCAGCCGGCTTCTTCCGCGGTCTGGATGAGCGGCTTCGCAGTCAAACGATGTTGCAGACGGCGGCTCAGTTCGGAGGTTATGACCGGGTTATTCCAGCCACCGCCGGCGAGAATCCAATGATTCGGCAAATCGATAGTCACCAACTCTAAACTTTTAACGATAGCGTCCGCTGTTAAAGCCTCGAGGGTCGCGCAGGCATCCTGCAAGGACAAAGAATCCAGTTCGGGAATGAGTGTCATATCATTGATATCTAACGATTTTGGCGGCTTCGTCAAAAAATAATTCTGATTATCTTTGATAAGGCATTTTTCATATAAAGAGGCCAATACGCCTGGGTGAACCCGACCCTGACGGCCATATTTTCCATCGGCGTCCATGTGCTCCTGGCCGTGAGTGCGTTGACTCACCAGGCGGTCAATCAACCCATTGCCGGGGCCGGTGTCGAAAGCGACCAGCTCCAGTTCATCGGCGCTATTGATCAGTGTCAGATTGGCAATTCCGCCGCAATTGACCACGGCGACAGGGATTTTTTTATCGCGCAAGGCTAAGGCCTGATGATATAACGGGGCGAACGGCGCGCCCTGGCCGCCTGCTGCAATATCGCGGCTACGAAAATCATTGACAACAGTGATCCCCAAAAAATCCGCCAGATATTGACCTTCTCCGACAATGATCGAAATTTTTTGCGCAGGGCGGTGAAATAATGCCTGCCCATGATAGCCGACGACACTTATCTGCTGCGCCTGGTAACCCGTTTTTATCAGTAAATTTTTCACGCATAGACCGTGCAAATGGGTGGAATGCCGAATCACCTCGTGGAGAGTCACAGGCTGTAATGGGCTGGTTGGACCATGCAGGTAAAAAGCAAGTTCTCTGGTTTTTTGAGGTAGATCATTATCGGCTATTTGCAATTCTGTGGATAAATAATCATGAAGATCCTGCCAGTAATGGACTGCTGCGATCGATAAATCTCCTGAATGTTTGCGCACCGACCAGGCCGCTGCCTTGAGTAATATTTTAAACGGCGGCAGGTATGGCAATGACACATCACCCAGATCAATGAGAATATCATGAGAGCCATCGGTACTCAGTAAAGCAGCATCGATGCCATCCATAGAAGTTCCACTCATTAAACCCACGCTCAACATTATTTTAAATCCTCTAAATATCTAGCGAAGGGTTTCACCGCCATCCACATAGAGTGTGCTTCCAGTGGTGTAGGTATTTGTCATCAAATAAATAGCTGTCATAGCGACTTCTTCCGGCGCGCCGATTTTTTTTACAGGCAAAGCTTTTGCAGTTTTATCAAAAAATGCCTTGCGCTCCTGGGCAGATAGACCGGAGAAGACTGGGGTATCAATAATTCCTGGGGAAATGACATTGATGCGAGTGGGAGCCAGTTCCACGGCCAGAGCACGGCCCAGCGATTCAATGGCGCCGTTAATAGAACTGGGAATCGCCGCTCCGGGAATGGGGCGTTGGCTCCAGCAGCCAGCGAATAAAACCACGGATCCGCCCGAATTAATATTGTGAAAACCATATTTAGCGGCATAATACTGCCCCCAAAATTTGCTCTGAAAAGAAGCCTGTTCATCTTTTTCCGTCATGGCGCCGAAGGTCCCCCAGGATACTGTAGCGCCGGGAGTGACCAGATGATCAAATTTGCCAATTTTTTGAAAGAAGGCTTTAATTTCTTCGGGATGGGATATATCCAACTGCTGCGTTTCCACATCCTTACCCAGTTCGTGTTGTGTATGAGCTATTTTATCCAAATTTCGGCTGGCGATAATCAGTTTTGCGCCATGAGCCCTGCAGGCTTTCGCGATACTTAAACCAATACCAGAAGTTCCACCAATAATGACTATTTTTTTACCGGTCAGATCGAACATAGAAACTCCTTAATTTTAATAAAACAGCGTATTAACAGGACTATAAAGTAAAAGCACAGGGGGATCAATATGCTATGATTAAGGTCATGGGCGTTATCTTAAGCGCATTTTTCTCGAAGAAAGCCGTCATTGCGAGCGCGAGCGAAGCAACCCAGTACAAAGTTTCTACAAAGTCCGAACTGGATTGCTTCGCTCGCGCTCGCAATGACGATATTCTTTGTTCTCCTTGCTTAAGTTGACGCCTACGGGTGGAAAGTATGGACAAACGCTTAATATGGATAAAATTTCGACAAATTCAGGGAAAAATTTACCTCTGGCATTAGCCGCACTGGGAGTGGTTTTTGGCGATATCGGCACGAGCCCACTGTATGCCATGTCGGCGTCCCTGCACGGTTTACCCATCAATTCCAGCAATGTCCTTGGAGTTTTATCCCTGATTTTTTGGACCCTGATTCTGGTTATCTCAACGCGTTACATGACCGTTTTTTTACAGGCGGACAACCAGGGCGAAGGGGGAGTTCTGGCATTGCTGGCTTTACTAAACAGAAAAAAGACCCGATTTTATGAGGTATTATTTCTACTGGCAGTCCTTGGCACTGGCCTGCTTTTGGGAGACGGCATAATAACTCCGGCGATATCGGTGTTAAGCGCTATTGAAGGCCTCAAAGTCATTTCTCCGCATTTATCACATTACGTACTACCCATTACCATAGCGATATTGGTGGTATTATTTTTATGTCAGCGATTTGGCACTGCGAAAATAGGTAATTCTTTTGGCCCGGTTCTATTAATCTGGTTTATAGTGATTGCCATTTTGGGAGCGGTGCGCATTTTTCAAAATTCTTTAGTCTTATATGCGATCAATCCCTATTATGCTTTTGAATTTTTTTACCATAATGGTTGGGCCGGTTATAAGTTGTTGGGCGGAGTCTTTCTGGTGATCACTGGCGCCGAAGCGCTGTACGCGGATTTGGGACATTTTGGTAGATTACCCATTCGTATTGGCTGGTTTGCGGTAGCCTTACCTGCGTTGCTGCTTAATTATTTTGGTCAGGGCGCTTATCTCATTCAGTTTCCACAAGCGATCAGTAATCCTTTTTATGAGATAGCGCCTTTATGGTTTTCTTATCCACTCATTATTTTAGCGGCGTTGGCAACGATAATTGCTTCTCAGGCGGTGATTTCCGCCAGTTTTTCTCTGGCCAGACAGGCTATATTGCTGAACCTCTGTCCGCGTTTTCCCATCATACAAACTTCCGCTGTAGAAAAAGGTCAGATATACGTGCCGACAATTAATTTTATTATCGCCACTGGAACATTACTTCTGGTGTTGTTATTCCAAAATTCTTCAGCATTGGCGGGCGCTTACGGTATGGCAGTCAATATGGTGATGATTATTGTATCTATTCTGGTGATGATGTTTGCCTACCAACACTGGCACTGGTCGATCGGCAAAATAGTACGGGTTTTTTTGGCGTTTAATCTCATTGATATTGCTTTTCTGGGCGCTAACTGTCATAAAATTCTGGAAGGAGGCTGGATTCCTTTTGCATTTGCGTTGCTATGCGCCATTATTATGTTAACCTGGTATCAGGGAATGCAAATTTTACGTGCTTCGCATTATATGAATAAAGTAAATTTACAGGAAATCATTGACGAATTTAACCAGGCCGACCTGAAATATGTACCCGATAAGGCCGCGATTTTTGTAACCGATCCGTATGATCAAAGCGGCGGTAGCTTTCTGCATTATTTAAAAAAAATAGGTATTCTGCCTGAAAGAATATTGATTATTAGCGTGGTCGTTGAAAAATATCCCTACATTAGCTGTCGAAATTCTTTTGAAGTCATTAAAATTTCTGAAAAAATTTACCGCCTAATTTTGCATTTTGGTTTTACGCAAACCCTGGACGTTCCAAACACTCTAAAGGATATCAATAAAAGGGGGGTTTTGCCCTTTATGCTGGATATGCATACGGTTTTATATTTAGTTGAAACTATCGAAATCATTTTGACGCCGAAAAAACAGAATCGTTTATATTTCTGGCAAAAAATCATTTTTAAAACGCTGATGCGAAGCTCCATTGTCGACTATAAATTTTTTCGGTTGCCCTATACCCGTACGGTGAGTATAGGCTCTTCCTGTAAAATTTAATGGTGGGAGCGTTGTTTTTTTTTGGCGACAATATTGTTAAGCGCTTCTACGAATAAAGAAAAACACACAGCAAAATAAATATAACCTCGAGGGATATTAAAGTGGAAACCGTCTGCTATTAATATTGTGCCGATCAATAGCAGAAAGCTAAGCGCCAGCATTTTAATCGTCGGATGCCGATTAATAAAATGTGTGAGCGGTTCACTGGCGAGCAACATAATTAAAATAGCGATGGTGATAGCAACGGCCATTACCCAATAAAGTCTGGTAAGACCGACCGCGGTGAGAATGCTATCCAGGGAAAAAACAATATCAAATAGCGCAATTTGCGTGATCACTCCGAAAAAATTTGCAAACCGGGTTCGCTGATGAATTTTGCCGGCCAGTTCCATTTCGATATGAATTTCACTCGTCCCTTTTGCCAGTAAAAATAATCCTCCTGTTATTAAAAAGATATCATGCCATGATAGTGAAAGCTTAAAGAAGCTGATGACAGGTTTAGTTAATCCTATAATCCAGAACACGCATCCCAATAATAGCAGCCTGACTACCCATGCCAGCATAAGCCCTATCCGCCGTGCTTTTTTTTGCAGGTGTGCCGGCAAACGGCCGCTAAGAATGGAAATAAAGACCAGATTATCGATTCCCAGAATGGCTTCCAGTACGACCAAGGTTAGCAGACTAAATATAATATCTAACAATGAACTTTCTCCGTTGTAGATATCCTGCCGTCATTGCGAGCGTAAGCGAAGCAATCCAGTACTTTGCTGGTGAGTACTGGATTGCTTCGCTTACTCTCGCAATGACGGTTATTTATTTTTTTTATCACCGGGAATATTGCAACTTTGTAAACCGTGTTTATGATAATAGTTCTGATGGTATTCTTCAGCGGGATAAAATGTGGATGCCGGAATGATTTCGGTCACTATCGGCTGCCTGAATTTTCCAGATTTTTCCAAAACCTGCTTGCTTTCCCGCGCAATGCGAGCCTGTTCATCGCTATGGTAAAAAATTACCGAGCGGTATTGACTGCCCACATCCGGACCCTGACGGTTCAAAGTCGTTGGATTGTGATTTTCCCAGAAAATTTCAAGCAAACGTGCATAGGAAATTTTGCCGGGATCAAAAATTATTTCAACGGCTTCAGCATGACCGGTTTTATCGGTACAGACTTCGGTATAGGTGGGTTGGGAAGAATGTCCGCCGGAATATCCCACCCGAGTGGTAATAACCCCTTCTGTTTGACGAAACAGGCTCTCAACGCCCCAAAAGCACCCTGCAGCGAACGTCGCTGTTTCAGTTGGTAATGTACTCATGTTATGCTAACCATATCTTAATTTTCAGAGATGAGCAAGGATGGAATCCAGCGCCGCTGCCATTGAACTAAGTCCTGACGGCCAGACAATACATTGCGTGGGTGAATGGACGCTTTCGGGAATAAAAACTCTACCTGTCGAATTTTCCTTTTTATTAACCTCCCTTGGCAGTTCATTAAAAATTGACACATCAAAAATGGCTGATTTAGACACGGTTGGAGCATTCCGGTTGTGTCAGCTGGTTAAAATCGCTGAAGAATCCGGCAAAAAAACAGTGTTCGTGGAGTTAAGCGCAAAACGTCAGCTTATTTTTGAACTTGTTTACTCCAATTTGACCGATGAAAATGTCAAGGAATTACCATCCGCCCCGCGAAAAAATACTCTGGAACTGCTAGGCGCGTGGGCTGTCGCCAAATGGGAAAATATCTACCGCTTTTCCGCTTTTATTGGCGAAATCATCATGCAATTTAGGAAAATGCGTTCTCATGGATTGCAAAATCTTTGGCTTGCGGGTTTAAAAATTATTCAAACTGCGGGAAGTCAGGCGCTGCCAATTGTAGGCATGATGAGTTTTTTAGTCGGCATTGTTTTGTCCTATCAGTTAGGCATTCAGCTAAAAATATACGGGGCGGATATCTATGTGGTAGATGCTACGGGCATCGCCATTTTGCGGGAATTTTCGCCGTTGATGACTTCGGTCATTATTGCGGGACGAACCAGTACCGCGTTTGCGGCTTTGATTGGGACCATGAAAGTCAATGATGAATTAGACGCCCTGACCACCATGGGAATTTCAGCGACAGAACGACTGGTATTACCCCGGGTGGTGGGGTTGGTGATTGCTCTGCCATTGTTGGTGATGTGGTCCAGTCTGTTTAGCATTTTAGGGGCGATGATTATGGCCAAAAGTCAGTTAAATATTGGTTATATCACTTTTCTGCAGCGTTTTCATGAAGCTGTCGATTTGAAACAATATGTTCTGGGTTTGGTTAAGACACCGGTGTTTGCCATCGTTATCTCAACGGTAGGTTGTTTCCAGGGATTTCAGGCGGGAATTACCGCAGACAGTGTCGGTACAAAAACCACCGCAGCAGCCGTACAGGCTATCTTTTTGATTATCGTTGCTGATGCTTTCTTTTCAATTTTGTTTAGCTGGCGTGGGCTATGATAGAAACGCCAAAGATTATTGAAGTGACTGGGTTGAAAAACTTTTTGGGTGGCCGGTGGGTACACAAAGATCTTGATTTAACTATCCGTAAGGGTGAAATTATTGCTATAATCGGCGGAAGCGGTTGCGGCAAAACCACCCTATTGCGGAGCTTATTGATGTTGCGAAGTCAACGGCGGGGTCTATTCATATGTTTGATATTGACATCACCCGTGCAACGGCCGCAGAGGCGTTAGAAGTGCAGAAACGCATGGGAGTGCTGTTTCAGAACAATGCCCTGTTTAGTTCCCTGACGCTATTAGAGAACGTGTTATTTCCTCTCAAAGAATATACAAGATTACCTCAGGCTATGTGCAATGAACTGGCGGTGTTAAAAATTATTTTATCCGGTTTAGAGGCAGAAGCCGCCAATAAATATCCCGCGGAATTGAGTGGCGGTATGCAAAAACGTGGCGCTTTGGCGCGCGCTATCGCCCTTGATCCGGAATTGCTGTTTCTGGACGAGCCGACCGCCGGGTTAGATCCCAATAGCGCTGGCGATCTCGATCAATTGATTCTAAAATTGCACGATAGTCTGGGGTTGACGGTGGTCATTGTCACTCATGATTTAGACACATTGTGGACAGTGCCTGAACGGGTAGTGTTTTTAGGAGAAGGCAAGGTGCTGGCTGCGGAACCCATGGCGGAATTAATGCAAGAGCAACACCCGCTAATTCAGGAATACTTCAGCGGCCCGCGCGCTCAATTCGCTCGCCGCGACGAAGAGTCACAACGGCGGAAATGCTGATGGAGACAAATGGACACTAAAGCGAACTATGCAGTCGTCGGATTATTTGTCATTATCCTGACAGCGTTGATGATTTTTGGTTTTATATGGTTGTCGGGATTTTCAAACCAGCAATCCTATCAAACCTATTTGGTGTATGCCCGTGGCGGTGTGAATGGTTTAAACGTCGATAGTCCGGTGCTGTTTAACGGTGTGCGGGTGGGTTCAGTCAGTAAAATCGAATTGGATGCGCCTAACCCACAATTTGTTAAATTATTTTTGAAGGTGGAAGAGAATATTCCTATTAACCAAAGCACCGTAGCCACTTTAATCGCTCAGGGCATTACCGGGTTGGTATATGTGGGCTTAAAAGAAGAAAGCGCCGAGGCTCCCGTGTTAGTATTGGAAAGTGGGCAGCGTTATCTGATCATTCCCTTTGAAAAACCTTTATTGGCACAGATCAGCGAGGTATTGCCGGAATTAACTAAAAATCTCGGTGACATTGCCGCTAAATTTAAAATGCTATTTAATGAACAAAATCTTACCAATTTCAGTGAAACTTTGGGACATCTCAATCATGTTACCCAGGTGCTCGATGAGCAGTCGGACATGATCCGGAAAAGTATCATTTCATTGAATACGTTATTGAAAAATAGCGCCGATGCCAGTCAATATTTTAAACCAATTCTGATTTCCGCACAGCAGACTCTGGTTTCCTCACAGCAGATGGTTGCCGAATTAAATAAAGTCAGCCGGCAAATTGATTTACAGGTGGGCAACGTTGGCCAACAGGTCCTGCCGGGGCTGGAAGATTTAATCACCCGCTTAAATGACACGACGACCAATTTACAACAGGTTAGTAAGGATTTGGCAGGCAATCCCGCTGTGCTGATTCGCGGCAAGCAGCCGCCCAGCCCCGGCCCCGGAGAGTAATTTATATCCTGCGCGAGGCAAAGCCTCTGCTCGGAATGAAGGGGGAGAATCGCGATTCTCCCCCTTGCGATCCCCCATCGCGGGGATAATTTTCTACGAAAATTATTTTTTAAAAGGGTGATTTATAGATATGTTTTTACGAAAAATATTTTTGCCATTTTTTTGCCGGACTGTACGCATGGGACTGCTGCTGGCGGTAGTGCTTATGGTAACGGGATGCGCGGTGAAAGTTCCGCCGGTTTCGACTTATGTATTGACTACGCCTGTTCACGCCGCCAGTTCAGAGGCGGCGCAAACCTCAGCGGTATTATTGGTGGGAACGATGACCGCGGATCCCGGTTATAAGACCAGCGCCATGATTTACCTTAAGGAGCCGGCGCATTTACGAGAATTCGCCCGTAACGCCTGGGTGGGCGCCTCCGGCACAAATGTTTATGCCTTTGCTGATCGAGCGTATTGAATCCAGAAAATATTTTCGCGCGGTAGTCACACCGCCGTTTGCGGGCTACAGCGATTATCGTCTGGATGCCCGTTTGGTGATGTTACAGCAGGAATTCATGCAACCCGAAAGTCAGGTGCGTTGTGTGTTGTCGGTGTTACTGACTAATAACAACACTGGCCGGGTCATAGCCAGCCATCGATTCGAGACTGTTGTATCCGCGCCCGGCAATAATCCCGCCAGTGGCGTCTCAGCCGCCAACCAGGCTGCGCGTCAGTTAACTGAGGAGATCGCTCAATTCACAGTCGCGAACGCCCACAAAAAATGATATTATCAGCCTGGTAAAAACAGCAATTTCCTGGGAGTACATATCCGGTTACCCGTTTGAATGTCATTCCAGCAAAGGCTCATAGGCATAAACTCAAACCCCGGCGTGTCATTCCAACGAAAGCTGGAATCCACGAACTGCACAGGAAAATGGATTCCAGCCTTCGCTGGAATGACATGCTCAAAGAGGGTTGAAGCAGGCTGGAGACCATCATTTGGAATATTTTTATATAATAATCGGCTTTATTTTGCTTGGCGCGTTTGCCGGCATCATGGCGGGTTTATTGGGGATTGGCGGTGGGCTGGTTGTAGTGCCGGGGTTGGCTTTTTTGTTTCAATATGCCCCGATACCGCACCAATATCTCATGCAGATGGCGGCCGGTACTTCTCTTGCGATCATGATTCCAACCACCATCCGAGCGGTGTTTGCGCATTTACGGCATGAAGTCAGCGTGTGGCCTGTCTACCGGCGTATGGTGGGATCAGTTATTTTTGGTGCTATTCTCGGAGCTTTTTTAGCCCATATTGTCAATTCGAAAGTGCTGGGAGTATTATTCGGTTTTTTTGTGCTGTATATGGCCATCCGGTTATGGTTTGACAGCCGCACCGAGACGCAGGGTCAATTACCCGGCTGGCTGGGTATCAATATTTTTGGCACTATCGTGGGTCTTAAGTCCGGCCTGTTGGGTATCGGCGGCGGTGTTTTAACGATTCCTTTTTTGACCCGCTGGAGTGTCCCGATCCGTGATGCCATTGCCGTCTCCAACGCCGTCAGCTTTACAGTAGCCATTATTGGCACTGCCAGTTTTATTATCAGCGGTTTACTCGTTTCCGGTATGCCGCCCTGGTCAACCGGGTATGTGTATTGGCCTGCCTGGTTGCCGATAGCGATCGTTAGCATGCTGGTGGCGCCATGGGGCAGTCCGGCTTGCGCATCATCTATCGCCGAAGATTTTAAAGCGACTATTTTCCATATTCCTGTTCATCGTCGCCACTCAAATGTTAAAGGTATTGATATGATGCATAGCAATTCCCGGGATTTTTGCTTCGCAAAAACCCGCTCATTGCTTCCCTGTTTTTACGCTGCGCTCGGCAAAGCCGATGCTCGCGGCAAAGGGGGAGAATCGCGATTCTCCCCCTTTGCAAACCCCCATCGCGTAAGGTTTAAGGGAGTTGTTAGATGATCCATTATCCGGCAATCAATCCAGTGGCGCTGCGCCTCGGTTCTGTGAATATTTATTGGTACGGAATTATGTACCTGCTGAGTTTTGTTGCTGCCTGGTTTCTGGCCAGTTACCGAGTGAGCAAATCCTGGTCGCCATTGACAATGTCACAAGTCAGCGATTTAATTTTTTATTGCGCGGTGGGTGTGGTAGTGGGGGGTCGGTTAGGTTACGTTTTATTCTACGATTTACCTTATTTCTGGCATCACCCTTCGAATATCCTTGCGCTCTGGCAGGGGGGGATGTCATTCCATGGCGGATTTATCGGTGTGTTGCTGGCACTTTGCTGGTGCAGTCGTCAGTTTAAACGCTCATTTTGGGATTTAACGGACTTTGTAGCGCCTTTAGCGCCGTTAGGGTTAGCGGCAGGACGTCTGGGAAATTTTATTAATCAGGAATTATGGGGGCGCGTCACCACCGTGCCATGGGGGATGATTTTTCCGGTTGCCGGACCAGAACCGCGTCATCCTTCACAGCTTTATGAATTTTTTTTGGAAGGCATCTTGCTGTTTATCGTATTGTGGTGGTTTTCATCAAGGCCCAGACCGCGTTTTGCAGTCTCTGCGATGTTTTTGTTAGGTTATGGTGTGGCGCGCATTATCGGCGAGTGTTTCCGGCAACCTGACCCACAATATGGTTTTATTGCCTTCGGCTGGCTAACGATGGGGCAAATATTATCTTTGCCGATGGCGCTGGCGGGACTCATCTCGCTGGGAATTATCTACTTTGGCAGGAAAAATTAAGGTGCAACAATATTTGGATTTTTTACAGCAAATTTTGAGGTACGGTGTTCGTAAAGAGGACCGTACCGGAACGGGAACTCTTAGTATATTTGGCTATGACATGCGCTTTGATTTAGCCGCCGGATTCCCCTTAGTAACCACTAAAAAAATTCACAATAAAAGCTGGGTACACGAATTGTTATGGTTTTTAAGTGGACAAACCAATATTCAATATCTACAACACAACGGTGTTACTATCTGGAATGAATGGGCGGACCCACAGGGAAATTTAGGGCCCGTGTATGGTAAGCAATGGCGACGTTGGCAATGTGCCGACGGTCGTGTGGTGGATCAAATGAAAGAACTCGTCGAACAGATCCGCTATAACCCGGATTCACGCCGACTGGTGATCAGCGCATGGAATGTTGGGGAAATAGATAAAATGGCATTACCGCCATGTCATTTATTATTTCAGTTTTACGTGTCGGATAAAAAATTATCCTGTAAGCTGACCCAACGTTCCGCGGACGCTTTTTTAGGAGTCCCTTTTAATATTGCTTCCTACTCTTTACTCACGCACATGATTGCGCAGCAATGTGAATTGGCGGTGGGAGAATTTATTTGGTCGGGTGGGGATTGCCATATTTATCTGAACCATCTCGACCAGGTGCGGGAGCAATTACAACGTTCTCCGGCGGCATTACCGACATTGCGCATCAATCGAAAACCCGATTCATTATTTGACTATGAATTCAGCGATTTTGAATTTTTAAACTACCATCCCCACCCCGCGATCCGCGCCCCCATTGCAGTTTAGGTAACCGTTGTAAGTTTGACACCGACAGGTACGACCATCGGGTGCTTAAACACCAGATGGTCTACAATGAGCGATAAAAAATGATCTAGCGTACGGGATAAAGAGTAAGGTGTAATAAACAGGGGTTTTCAGATACAACAAAATTGAACTGTATATTTTCAATGACCGGAATGAAGTAACCACTGCCGCCCTCTTGTCCTTGTTGCTGAGAGTACAACGTAACAAAATATTTCTCACCATAATCCGGGAATTTTCGCTGAATGACGGAAGCATTTGAAAGATCGATTTGTTTGCTAAAGCGCTTTGGAAGCATCCCTTGCAACTCTAATCTGCCATCAAAATGCACACTACTTTCATGCTGAGATTTGGATGGTGAAGAATAGACCGGATTAGTAATGGTTAATACAGCTTTTCCAGCATACCTGGTGTAGCAGGTCTGTGACTCAGAAAGATAAGTGCCTTTCCAGACGCCAGCCTGAAAATGTTCAGGATCTAACGGAACTGCGGAAGCAAGCATAGGAACAGCACAAACATTAATCATCATGACGAAAGGAATAATTTTATTCATCATTTTTTAATCTCCTATTAATTGATAACCTGAAGAATTCTTCAATAGGGACAAATCCTATTTTATTTTCTAATAGTTGTCAAATATGCAAAGCAATTCCCGCTGGGTACAGCGGCAATTGCTTTGGCTTAAAACCTGTATTCGGGGTCGATGCCCGGAATGAAGAGGGAGTGCTGCGCGCTGCTCCCCCTTGCGAACCCCCATCGCGCAGAGAATTTTCTACGAAAATTATTTTTCTTTATGAAAAATTAACCATATATTTCATATATTTAAATTTATTTTATTCCCAGCGGGAATTGCTGAAATATGCAAATTGTTTTGATATTGGTGAACTCGCGGATTCCGGCCTCGCCCAGTTCCCGGCCAAAACCGGAGTGGTTGACGCCCCCAAATGGCAGTCGGGGATCCGAGGAAACCAGATCGTTAACGAAACAACTGCCGGCGTTGATTTGATTAGCAGCGATAGCTTCACCACGGGCGATATCGCGAGTAAAAATCGCGGCCGATAAACCGTACTCGCTGTCGTTGGCGATACGGATAGCGTCGGCTTCGTCGTATGCAGTAATGAGAGCTATCACCGGACCGAAAATCTCTTCTCGCATCGCCGGCATCTCTGAGGTAATATCTTTCAACACCGTGGGTGGATAATAAAAACCAGGCCCCTCGGGGATTTTTCCGCCTGTCACTAAAGTTGCACCTTGACTGACGCAGTTTTCAACCTGTCTATGCACAGTGTCGCGTAAATCCGCCCTGGCTAAAGGACCCAGGTTATTTTCAGGCTGGGTAGGATCACCCAAACGATAATTTTTCAATTGATCTAATATCCGTTTTTCAAATTCTTCCCGCACCGCATCCACGACGATAATTCGTTTGGCGGCAATACAGACCTGTCCTGAATTGTTGAGTCTGGAGGCGACGCAGGTTTGCGCAGTTTTTTCCAGATCAGCATCGTGTAACACAAGGTAGGGATCACTACCCCCCAACTCCAGCACCACTTTTTTCAGGGATGCCCCTGCCGTGCCGCCAATAATGCTGCCGGTGCGAGGGCTGCCGGTTAAAGTAACACCCTTTACGTGCGAATGCCGGATAACCTGCGTCGCGATGTCATGATCAATAATTAAGGTTCGAAATAAATTCTCGGGAAATCCTGCTTCCCGGAACAATTTTTCAATGACCAGCCCCGTGCCGGTGCAAATAGGTGCGTGACGTAATAAGGTCGCATTGCCTGTCATAAGATTCGGAGCCGCAAAGCGGAATACCTGCCAAAACGGGTAATTCCAGGGCATGATAGCAAAAATAATTCCCAGTGGACGGTAGACCACGTAGCTTTGCTTTTTTCCGGTAGGGACCGTCTGCGGCGCCAGCAGCTTTTCAGCATTTTCCGCGAAATATTCGCAAGCCCATGCGCATTTTTCAATTTCAGAGATGCTGGAACGCAGCGGCTTACCCATCTCCTGGGTGATGAGCTGCGCATACTCCTGTTTGTTTTTTTCCAGTAAAGCGCCGGCCTGCTTAAGTTTTTGGCTGCGTTCGGTAAAAGAAGTATTTCGCCATTCCAGGAACGCAATATGAGTCGACTCAATAATTGCCTCCACTTCGCGTGAATTCATTTCCTGATAAGATTGAATCACCTGACCTGTTGCTGGATTAATGGTTTCAATAGTCATAATTTTTTAATTTCATCCAGTGATAAACCAGTATGCCCGACGATGTCAGCATCCGTCATCCCGGCCTTTTTTAGGGAGCGGGCTATTTGCAATTGCTTTTCTTTCTGTCCCTCAGCATGACCCTCAGCATGCCCCTCAGCACGTGCTTCTGATTTTGAAATATCAAGCATGTGGCTGAAACTGGCGTCATCATGCAGACTTTCCCGATAAGACTCATACTCGCGGCGTTCTTTTTCACTGAGCCGCAGTATATCCAGTTTTTGAGCAGCGCTTTGCAAGCCTTGCGCTGCAAAATTTTTCTCGATTATTCCGTGCTTAAGAAAATAAATCCATTCATCCACCTTATCTTTCACTTTTTCTTTAAATTGCGTGACTTTAATAATGTAATATTCCGGGAAAATCATTTCAGGAGTTTCCAGATGTAAGTTACTGATTTGACAATAAGCCTTTTTTTCCTGGGGATTTAAACTGAGACTGTCGCCAAAATGTAAACCTTTAAAGGTAGTGGTCCCTCTGTACAGATAATCCTGGCCATCTCCCAGATTAAAGAACACGATACTGACGGAAATTATTTTGCTGATTTTGTAATAACTATCACCCTCTGACAAACGTTCACAGACGACTTTAGAAGTGCCATATAAAATACGGCTGAGATAATCCCATTGTCTCGAGCACTGTACTTCGATAATAATGTGCTGATCTTTTTCTGTCTTTACCAATAAATCGACGCGATTGAACTTATCTGAAATATGATTCTTATTGCTTTCGGATTCAAGAATTTGCTCAATGTAAATGGAAGTTTTCAATAATTCCGATAAAAATCCCTCTAAAATGTCAAAATTAGCTTTATTACGCAACAGGTATTTGATCGCCCAATCAAAACGGACTAATCTGGTCATGGTCAACTCCAATATTTCACTCATATTGCTATATTGCCTGAACTGAAGTGAATTGACAATACATAAAAAGCTAGGAATTCTCGGCTTCGCCGAGAATTCCTTTCTGGTTTATATCCTGCGCTCGGCAGAGCCGATGCTCGGAATGAAGGGGGAGACGCTCCGCTCTCTCCCCCTTGCGATCCCCCATCGGGCAAAGATTTTCTACGAAAATTATCTTTAATAAAGGCAGGTTTATTTTTATTATTTAACCAGTTAAAATTCACCGGGAATTGCTGATAAAAAGCTGATCTTAACGGAGGCTTGTGCAGTCTGATCAAACTGTTTCGTTTTTATTTTCAATTATTTTATCGATAATGAATAAAGGGCGTCGTTTGACCTCATCATAAATTCTGCCGATGTATTCACCGACCAGTCCCAGACAAAGTAACTGGATCCCTGAAAAAAAGGTAATGCATAATACCGTGGTTGGAAGACCGGGGGTTAAATTCATACCCAACAGTTTTTGGAGAACGTAAAAAAAGCCCAATAGGAAGCTTAAAACAGCCATAATGCCTCCCATCACCGACATCATTTGCAGAGGACGGCTGCTGAAACTGATTAACCCGTTAAGGCCGATTTTGAGTGAGCCCAGTAAACGGTTATAATTTCCTTTACCATTGAGGCGGGGATCACGATCGTACTCCACAAAAGCCTGTTTGAAACCGACGTAGGCAACCAGTCCTCTCAGAAATCCGTGAGATTCATTCAGTTTGCGCAATTCTTCGATGACCCGGCGGGTAATGATGCGAAAATCTCCCGTGTTCCTGGGAATTTGCACATCGCTACATCGGGCGATAATGTGATAACCCAGCCAGGTAATCAGTCTTTTAATCAATGTCTCGCCCTTGCGCGAACGCCTTTTGGCGAAAACAACTTCTACTTCGTCCCGCAGTTTTTGATACATTTCAGGGATAAGCTCGGGAGGGTCTTGCAAATCAACGTCAATGACCACGCAATTTTCACCTTCACAGGTCAGAATACCGGCCATAGTGGCGGCTGGTTGGCCGAAACGGCGGGAAAACACCATAAGCCGTATCCGTGGATTTCTTTGGATTTCCATTTGGATAACTTCCTGGGTTTTATCCGGGGAAGGGTCAAGGCAAAAAAGTATTTCATAATTGATACCCATCTCCTCCAGAACCTTTTCCATGCGGCTCAGGAAGGGGCGTATATTAGCCTCCTCCTTAAAGACGGGAACTATAACAGAAAGTTGTTTAGTGAGTACGCCCGGTTTCAACCCTTATGCTCCTGTTTTTAAGTGTGGATCAACTGCGATGTTTCGATATGAAATCCCGCTTTGACAGCATCTTCATAAAACATTTTAACCGTTTCCAGTGAATATTCTTCCAGATTTTTATTGATTAAGGCTAATTTTTTTAGGACATCGTTGGTGACGGTGATAATATGACAGCCTATCGAGTCAGCCTGGAAAATATTCAGTAATTCCCTTGGACTTGCCCATATCAATTCCTGCTGGGGATGGGAGCGCATGATTTGCAAAGCTTCTATCATGATCGGCACGGGATCGCGACCGGTATCGGCAATCCGGCCAGCAAACACTGAAATACACGACGAAGGCCCGTCCGCTAACGCTGCGCTGACTTTATGGACCTGATCCAAAGTCATTAACGCCGTCACGTTCTGTTTAACGCCTCGCGATGCTAACCGCTGGATGAGCGAATAAGCCGGTGTCGCCTGGGTATTAGTGACAGGAATTTTTACATAAACATTTTTTCCCCAACTGGCGATTTCCAGCGCCTGCTCATACATTTCATTAAAATCATCGGAGAAAACTTCAAAAGAAATCGGCCGGTCAGTGACGGTTTTTAAAATATCCAAAGCAAATGCTTTGTAATCCGTTATTCCTGCTTTGCGCATAAGGGTGGGATTAGTGGTAAAACCGGCGATATAATTTTGGCTATACATTTCGAGAATGCCATTTTTATCCGCACCATCAGCGAAGATTTTAACGTTTAAATTTTTGATTGATAACATCGTTTCTTTTCTCCAAATATCTCCATGCTCTCAGAGAAACTGTTTACCCTGAAAGTGGGTGGGTGGACAGGGGTCCGCTCATGATAGCCGGCGTCAATCCAGATAGTCCGGCATCCGGCGGCCTGGCCTGCTTCAATATCCCGCCAGCGGTCGCCTATCATATAACTATCCGCCAACGGGATCTGCCATTTTTTGGCGGCTTCTAATATTAATCCCGGTAAAGGTTTTCGGCAATGGCACCCGTCCTTATTATCGTGATAACAGACGCGGATTTCATCGAGGGGAAGGGTTTTCAATAAAAAATCATGAATGGCTTCTACCTGTTGGCGGGAGGTTTGTCCTCTGGCGACATCGGGCTGGTTGGTAATTCCAATGAGTAAGTAACCGAGCTGTTTTAATCGATTAAGCGCGGGTTTCACGTTACTTTCAACCACTAATTCGTCGAGAGAGCGGGGAGGGTAAGGTTTACCCTCGCGTATAACCGCCTGATTGATGACCCCGTCGCGATCAAGAAATATGGCTGGTTTCAACGATAGACTCCCATTTTGTCTGCATATCTTTGAGTAACGGATGTGAAACCAGTAAATGCCAGATAACCCCCTGAAAAGCCTCGGCGTGTGGGGTGATGGTATCCGGATTAACCACGGGTATTAATACACAAACATCCGCCGCCTCTGCCGTGTAACCTCCATCGCGGGAAACTATGCCGAGAATTTTTGTGCCTTTGGTTTTCGCGTACTGTAATGCGACAACCAGATTGAGGCTAACGTTTTTCTCCAAACTGCCGCCGCCGACTGACAGGATTAACAAAGCGTCATTGGCCGATAAGCGGCTCACTTTTAACCATTCAGAAAATATTGTTGACCAGCCCTCGTCATTGGTTCTGGCGGTTAACTCGGAGACGTTATCGGTGGGAGCATACGCTTCAATGCCGACGATTTTACGAAAATCATTGACGGCGTGTGAAGCATTGGCTGCGCTGCCCCCAACCCCCAAAATAAACAAACGACCCTGTCTTTTGCGAAGATCCACTAATAAATCAACCGCGCGATCAATGGCGTTAATATCCAGCATATCAATGATTTTTTGAGCGTCGCTCAAAAAGTGTCGCGTAAAACTCATGGCGCCTCCTGATTTACAAAAAAAGAATTCAATTCATCGATTCCGGAAAATGATCCCACTTCATAAAATCGTTGATGTACTTCGTGGCCTGCTAATAATTGTTGCTGGACCAAATTTTCGTACAACTGACTTAAATCATAAGCCTGATTATCCGGAATAGAATCAAAGACCCGATGGTTCAATATTCCCAGACCATAATCGATATAATGCATGTCAGGGGTGGGTTTATGTTTGTTGTAAGCAATTATTTCCCCACCCCTGAATTCGACATTGCTTTTATCCCATTGGTTACTATTTTTATAGACCGTCATGAGTGCGGGTTTGCCGCTTTTTTCATAAAAAGACTGAACATTCTGGATAATCACAAAGCAGGTAGGAATCCCCATACATGACCAGAAAATTTTGGCTTAAGGCGGGAAGAGCCCGTTTAAGCGCGCCTGCGGTTCCCAATAATTCAGGTCCATCGAAACTATATTCAATGCTTAAGCCAAAATCAGCGCCGTTTCCGACAGTTTCCTGAATCATTTCACCCAGATATCCCACACATAAAACAACTTTGGCGATTTTCCATGATCGTAATAACTCTAATTGATAAAAAATAAAAGGACGCTGGTTAATTAATAATAAGGATTTTGGGACCTGCTCTGTCATGGGCCGTAAGCGGGTGGCCAATCCACCCGCGAGGATAGCAGCGGTATAGTTTTTCATGACTGTGTGATCACCTGTGCGCCGAGAAAGTCGAATTTAAAACGCACTTCAACGAGACCCGCGCTGCGCAACGCGTGACGCAGCCTGGTTTTCTCTTCGCTGTAAAACATAAGAAAACCGCCGCCGCCCGCGCCAATCATTTTGCCCCCCAATGCGCCATTTTTTAAGGCGAGATCGTACCATTCGTCAATCCTGGAATTGCTCATATTTTTGGAACGCTGCTTTTTGTAGTTCCAGTGCTCATTCATTAATTCCGAGAATAAATGTAAATCACCTTTTTCTAAAGCCTGCAAACTTTTTAAACCGAGTTCTTTTATGAAATGTAGATTTGCAGTCATATCGCTGTCACGCTGTTTGCTCTTAACATCCTGTTCTTTGAGAATACTCGATGCTGAACGCGCATAACCGGTAAAAAATAATAATAAATTATCTTCCAGATTGTATAGGGTTTCTGTGTCTATCGCTAACGGCCAGGCCAGAACGCGATGGTCGGGTAAAAATTTAAAACAGGTGATGCCACCATAAGCGGCGATATATTGGTCCTGCTTGCCAATGGGTTCATTCAATAAGTTTAGCTCGATGTGACAGGCCTGCTCTGCCAATTCCTGTGGATGCACTAAATTTTTTTTAAGAGTATGCAGAGCTTTTAATAGCGCGGTGGTGAAACTACCGGATGATCCCAGCCCCGTTCCCGCGGGAATATCCGCCATGCTGGTGATTTCCAGATTGGGAATTTTGATTTCCGCAAAACGTAACGCTTCCCTGATGATAGGATGCTGGATATCATTGATTTCTTTTACCCGTTCGAGCTTGGAATATTTAATAATAAATTCGTCCATAAAAGTTTGATGTAAATTAATATAGACATATTTATCAATGGCGGCGGCGATTAAGAAACCAGTGTGTTCTTCGTAATAAGAAGGTAAATCAGTACCTCCACCGCCCAAAGAAATACGCAAGGGACTTCTGGTTACAATCATAGTCTGGACTCCGCGTAAAGAGAGTTCCCTTGAACGGGCAGGGCCACCTCATGAAAACCATGTAACGTCCACTTAAATTTCATGAGGTAACCCTGCTTGAACGGGAGCTTCTTTAGATTCCTTATAAATTTTTTCCACAATTTTAAGAGCCTGATAAGCATCCTGTATACTTGGGTTGCATTGACGTTGTCGCTTAATATCTGTCAAAAACTCAGTAAATTCTACTTGCCAGGAGTTGTCGGCCATGGGAAATTCCCAAATCGTGGTTTCAGGCGGTCCCATTTCCGGGAGCATTTTGTATAACGATAATCGTTCCACACCATAACTTCCACCCAGGCCTTCAATGATCAATTTACCGGTTTTGCCATAAATTTCCATGCTAAAAATATTTTTCCATTCAGTACAACTGGCATGTAGAAAAGCCACCTGTTTTTTGGGCGTTTTCAGCAGCAAAAAACCATTATCATCCACCGGCATATCCCAAAAGTAAGTGGTGGCAAACCCGGAAATTTCTTCGAAATCTCCGAGAAACCAGCGTGCTAAATCAATTAAATGCACACCCTGATCGATCAATTCGCCGCCTCCGGAGATTTCCGGGACAGCCCGCCATTCTTTCTCATAACCTGGGCGGCCGCCGTGACCATAGCGCGAACGGATATACATTAATTCTCCAATGGTCTGATCAGCCACTAACCGCCAGGCTTTTTGAAAGGCGCGGTGATAACGATGGTTAAATCCCACTCGCACGCAGCTATTAAAATTTTTTAGTGCGGATAACACCGGTTCTAATTCGTGTGCTGCGCAGGCGGCGGGTTTCTCCACTAAAACATGTTTGTTAGCGCGAACGGCGGATAAAGTAATTTCCGCCAGAGAATTGTGAGGAGTAGCGACTATCACGATATCAACAGGAGCGTCCCGCATTAATTCCTGCCAATGCGGGTAACTTTTTACAGATGGGTATTTTTCAGCAAGTTGTTGCGCTTTTGCAAGATTTTGATCGGCACAAGCGACTAATTGTGCGCCATCCAGAAACTGCGCCCGTTTTTGACCGATTAATCCACACCCAATAATACCCACTTTTAGCATAAAATTAGTTCCAGCTTTCACCGCGGTCGGTAGGAATTATTCGGCGCAAGGTAAAAATATCCGAATTTTGTAATTGCTGTTTATAAGTGGATAAATTTTCCCAGGGATCCCAAATGGCGCTAATCAGCCTGCCAGTGATGCCATCACTGGCATTAGAAGCCAAATACACACATAAATCTGCGCCTTTAGATAAAGGAGCGCCTCCTTCCGCTTTTTGTTTTAATAATTGCTGAAAGAATTCCTCGCCGATTTTGTCGGGACCGGCGGCGAGGACGTCGTCCAGTAAGCGGGTATTCATGGCGCCGGGAGCCACTGAATTAACATCAATATTGAAATTTTTTACTTCCATCGCCAGCGTTTCACCAAACCGGACGACGGCTGCTTTTGACGCGGCATAAGCGCTCATACAGGGCATGGGTTTGGTGGCTCCTCCCCCGGACAGTAAGATTATTTTTCCATAGCCATTTTTTTTTAAATAGGGCAGAGCAAATTTGCAAACAAGAACAGTGCCTTTTAAATTGATATCGATGGCATCAGACCATTCTTCCCAGTTAACCCTGTCGATGGGTCCTTTGGCGCCGTGAACGCCCGCGTTGGAGACAATAATATCAATGCCACCCATCTGTTGATCGGCGGTCTGTACAAGTCGCTCGACGTCTCCCGGTTTAGAGACGTCGGCGCAAACACTGGCTATTGTCGAGTCAACAAAAGTTTTTTTTAAATCGGCAATGGCTGCTTCTAAATTTTTGTTTTGACGTGCGCACAAAGTCACCGCTGCGCCCTGTTTTAAAAAAGCTTCAGCCACCGCCAGACCAAACCCCTGGCTGGCTCCGGTAATGATCGCTTTACGCCCTTTTAGTTGCATAAGATTTTTTCCATTGCGCTGGCTCTTTCTATCAGCAATTGCGGATTTTTTTGAAGAAAATTCAGTGTGGCGATAACACTTTCACGAATATTCAGTTTGGGTTGCCAACCTAATTGGCGGATGCGGGAACAATCCAGAAAAATAAAGGGATTATCGCCGATCCAGCCTTTTTCTCCTCCGGAATAAATTCTTTGCGGATTTAACTGTAATTGCTCACAAATCCAGTCAATGGATTGATTGACCTGGCAGTATTCATCGGTGCCCAAATTAAAAATATTCACCGCACCGTGAGCTTTTTCCAGCGCCAGGAAAATCGCATCGATACAATCCTGAATATATAAGTACGATTTTTTTTGTTGGCCATTCCCCAATATTTCCAAACGCCTTGGATCTTTTAATAATTTTTTATAAAAATCGAAAACGTGGCCATGGGTGTAGCGTTCTCCCAGTATGGACACAAATCTGAATATATAAGCCTGAAAATTGAAACCTTCGCAATAAGCCTGGATTAAGCCTTCGGCGGCTAATTTGGATGCTCCGTAGAGAGAGGTTTGCACCGGAAAGAAAGCGGATTCAGGCGTCGGAATCACCGGCGCTTCACCATAAACAGAGCCCGTTGAGGAAAAAACAATTTTTTTCGCATTGTTAATGCGCATGGCTTCCAAAACATTAAAAGTAGCCAGTGTATTTTGTTGCAAATCTTTATGAGGATGATGAGTACCAAAGCGTACATCCGCGTTGGCCGCAAGGTGAAACACAATATCGCAATTCACGAGAGTCTTTTTCAGAAAATCCTGATCCAGTAAGTCGCCCTTGGCAAATGTAAATTTTTGAGAAGAAAATGCATTTTCCAGAAAATGCTCAAAACCGGTGGAGAGATTATCAATACCGATGACTTCGCTCCCGTTTTCTAATAAGCGATCAACCAACTGGCTTCCAATAAACCCTGCACAACCCGTCACCAGACACCGCATATTCCGCATAAATTTTTAATTTCCTTTGAATTATTAAAACCTTATAATGCCATAAATTTCAAACTGGGGCAATTAACAGCATGTCGTGAAGTCGGGCTTAATCGTCTTTCTGCACTCCGGAAATATGAATTAAGCCGAGAAATCGCAGTGAGTCACTCAAAGTGCCAAACGCTGCACTGGCTTTGGGGCTGGCGGGGGTACTTCACTTCGTGGAAAAAATTACGCTAAACGTTCTCAGACCGATTTTCTCTCTGACCTTTTCTCCCAGATCAAGGGGTACCCCCGCCAGCCCCAAAGCGCAGCGTTAGGGCACTTTGAGTGACTCCCTGCGAACTCCCGGATTCACGGCTATTTCCGGGGACGGGTGCAAGAACAAGGATTCGACCTGCTGTTTAAATTTTAATGAGTATGGACTCTCTGCGGGGGTTGCGTTATGATCACAAAATCATGGATGTGACTCAATTTCTGGCCAGTAGTTCGCTATTTTCACGTTTAAGCACGGCGGCTATTTATCGTCTGGTTGAACTGGCCCAAATGCATGTTTTTAATTCGGGTGATCGGATTCTTCAGGAAGGTCAACCTGGTCTGGGTTGTTATATTATTCTCAGTGGTAAAGTCGCGGTGGTCAAAGGAGTCGATACTCCGCGCCGGAAATTTATCGCCGAATTAGGGAAGGGGGAGATTATTGGCGAACTGTCCGTCATCGATGACCGGCCTCATTCTGCTTCCGTCCACGCTTTGGAAAAAACACAATGCCTGATGATCGAACGTTGGGATTTTAAGGCACAAATGCAGGCATATCCTGAAATCGCACTCGAATTACTACCCGTCCTGGCCGCTCGATTACGTGCGTCGCTTGACTATTCAGAAGGTGAATAATGTCGAGCGAGCAAAAAGAATCCCAATCTCCCTTTCGACAGCAGGCATTAGAATATATTGCCACGCCTAAAGCGATGGATGATTTCGTACAAGTCACCCCTCTTTCGGCATGGGCGATGGCGCTTGCTTTGTGGCTGATTGCAGCGGCATTTATTGTGTGGATTTTTTTTGGCGCCGTTGCGACTCATGTTCCCGGTAAAGGCATGGTATTGACGCAAAATGAAGCCATTCTCTATGTTTCGGCTTTGGAAACCAAAGATCTGCATCCAGGAATAACCGTGCATGTCAGCAGAAGAAGCAGGAGGAAGCAGTGGGAATATAAACGCATTTCCGGCAAAGTGACCTCTGTTGAAAACTTACCGGCTACTCCCGGCGAAATGCTGGAAACCTTAAAAAACCCCAGCCTGGTGAGCTATTTTTTACAAGCGGGGCCGGTGGTCACCCTGCGTATTCGGATGTCGGATTCATTACCTCCAGGCTCGTTAATAGATGCACGGATGACTACTCGCCGCCAAACCCCTTTATCTTTAATACTGCTGAGATAATTGTCATGCCATGGAAACAGTGGTTAAAAAAATTAATTAAAAAATTCCGCCGTGAACGTACCCCGCCGATATTACAGATGGACAGCGCCGAATGTGGTGCGGTCGCGTTAGCCATTATAATGGCTTATTTTGGCCGTTACGTACCACTTTCTGAAGTACGGGAGGCTTGTGACGTCAGCCGCGACGGCAGCAAGGCGATCAATATCATCAAAGCGGCACGCCGCTATGGTCTCGATGCTCATGGTATGCAGTTAAATCTGGATAATGTGCAACTGCTGCCGCCGCCGTTTATTATTTATTGGCAATTTAATCATTTTTTAATTCTTGAAGGTTTCGAAGGCGATCACGTGTATCTGAATGATCCTGCCACAGGTCCCCGAACCGAAACGATCGAAGAATTTTCCCGGAGTTTTACCGGTGTGGCGTTGTTTATGACTCCGAATGTCCATTTTCTGCCTGGGGGTAAAGCGGAGCCCGGCATTTTTAAATTATTGTGGCAATATCTGGCGGGATCCCACGGAAGTTTTTTTTATATTATTTTCGTGGCTCTGTCACTCGCTCTTCCCATGGCGGGACTGGCCTTTTTGACTAAAATATTTTTAGATAATATTTTATTGGGCGGTCAGCACGATTGGCTACCCGGTTTACTGCTCGCCATGCTGGGCGCCGCATTAATGATGGGCGCTTTGACGTGGCTAAAGCGTTATTATCTCATACGTCTCTATATGAAATTAAAACTCAGCGGCGCTTTAAAATTTTTCTGGCGACTGCTGCATTTACCCTTAAGTTTTTTTCAACAGCGCGCTTCTGGCGATATCGCGGAACGGGTGGAAGCGCACAGTTATCTGGCAAATACCCTCGCAGATAAAATGACCCATAATATAGCGGGTTTATTGACGATGTTGGTATTGGGCGCCGCGATGTTGTTACTCAGCGTACCATTAGCGATCATCAATCTGGCAATGGCTCTGATTAATTTTTTATTATTATGGATGGTGTCACGGCGCAATGCTGATTTGAGCAAACGCTTTGCCCAGACCGCAGGAAAATTATCCGGTATAGAAATGAACGGCATTCAAATTATTGAAACTTTAAAAGCGAATGCGGTGGAAGATCAGTTTTTTAATTATTGGGCTGCTGTCCATGCACAAAAAATTTCCTGTGAGCAACGCATGGAAATCAGTGAAGAAATCCTGAAAATTCTTCCGGTTTTATTACCAGGGATTAAATATCGTTGCGTTACTGGCGATAGGCTCCTGGCTTATTTTAAAAGGCATGCTCACGCCGGGAGGGTTAATTGCTCTGCAATTATTGATGATGGGTTTTAACCAGCCGTTGATAGAATTACTGGAAGCCGGTGAGCATTTCAATAAATTAAAAGGTAACGTGGCGCGAATGTTAGATATCAATCATCATTCTCTGGAAACTATTTTAAATAATTCGGACAGCTCAAAGACTCTGTTAGCGTCGACCGATTCTCCCATTTTAGAATTGCGCAATATTGAATTCGGGTATTCCCGTTTGGAACCGCCGATTCTGGACAGTATTTCCCTGCGGATTAAAGCAGGAGAACGTGTCGCCGTGGTCGGACCTACGGGAGGGGGAAAGTCCAGCATTGCTCAATTAATTTGTGGATTATTTGCACCCTGGTCCGGAGAAATTTTGGTGCAGGGTGTGCCATTAGCAAACATTTCCCGCGCAGAATTGGCGCGATTTATGGGTTTGGTCGACCAGCAAATTTTTCTGTTCGCCGCGACGATACGGGAAAACTTGACTCTGTGGAACCGGCAAATTTCAGACGCGCATATTTATCAAGCGCTTCAAATCGCAGAGATTGCCGATACCGTGCGTGAACGCGGCGGCCTGGATTGCTGGGTTGAAGAAGGCGGAAAAAATTTTAGCGGAGGCCAAGTGCAACGGCTGGAAATTGCCCGCGCCTTGATTGGAAAGCCTGAGCTATTAATTCTGGATGAAGCGACAGCGGCGCTGGATCCGCTGATTGAACAGAAAATTTATGCCAATTTGCAACGACAACAGTGTACTTTAATTATTATCGCGCATCGCCTCAGCGCTATCCGTGACTGCGATCAAATTGTGGTGATCGACAAAGGTAAAATTATTCAGCACGGGCATCATGAAGATTTGATCCAGAGTGGTCATGGTTTATATAAAGATCTGGTGAGTCTGGAGATTCAATGAATTCATTACTGCAGGATTTTGACTTAATGTATACGGCCTGCGAAAGGGTGGCCAGGCATAAAAAAATTAAATTAGTCAGACCTCAGTTTTCAGCACAGACTGGCGATTTATTTGATTTTATCCAGAAAATCGCTGAAGCCTCTGATGTACGGGTTCGTAAAATATCTTTTTCCGGCGAATGGTGGAAAAAGGATGCGGGCGCTTTAATTGGCTTTTATCAAAACGAACCGTGCGTTTTGTTGCCGAAAAAAATGGGCGGCTATCAATTAGTGGATATTCAGCGAGGCCGGCGAATAAAAATTTCCCCCAAAATAGCCGCGCAACTGTCACCGCATGGCTTTTATTTATATTCGCCATTGCCGGCAAATATAAGGCGAATTAAAGATTTATTTCGCTTCTCGGTATCCGAAGTGAAAAAAGATTTTAGATTTTTTGCTATCGTACAAATACTTTTAAGTTTTTTTACTTTGGTCGTTCCAGTGACCGTGGGATATCTCTTTAATGTCGTCATCCCCAATGTGGATATTCCATTATTATGGGAAGTCATGAGTGTACTTTTTATAAATGCCTGGATAATCACTTTATTCCAGACAGCCCAAACGACTGCGCTCATCCGCATCCGCTTTAAGTTGGAAGCCATGATGGGTCCGGCGATATGGGATAGAATTTTAAAATTCCCATTGCGATTTTTTCGGCGCTTTTCTGCTGGCGATTTGCTTTTTCGAGCCGACGTCATCAGCGATATCCAGAATAGTATTACCCGATTTTCACTGTTAACGGTGGCTAACGGTTTTACCTTGGTGCTGACCTTACTTCTGTTATTTTATTACAGCCCGGCATTGGCAGGAGTGACATTAGTGTTGGCATTGCTTATCGTGCTGATAGCATTGTCGATTAACTTTCGCCAATTACGATTTATGAGTCGACTTTATTATCATTTCGGACAGTTTATTGGCTTCGTTTTAGAAATCATTCTGGGTATATCGAAAATACGTGTCACGAATGCCACATCGCGGATCTTTGATCTTTGGGCCGGGCGATTGGCGCAACGCAGTCAGTCTGAACTTCACATGAAGTTTCATCAGTTAGCTCTGGAAATATTAATAGCGTTTATGACCGTGGGTAATCCGTTAGTGCTTTATGCGCTGGTACAATGGTTAAACCCGCAATTATCCTTTGGAGATTTTGTCGCATTTAATGCTGGGTACACCTTATTTTTCTTCACTTTATTCAGAATGACTTCCGCATTGGCAGACACGTGGCGGATTGTACCCTTGTGGAAAAAATCCCGAACTCTGTTGATTGCTAAAATTGAGCGTGAAATCAGTCATGCCGATCCAGGTGAACTCAGCGGCAATATCGTTATGAAGAATATTGTTTTTCGTTATCACACGAATGATCAGCCCTTATTTAAAGATTTTTCTTTATCCATTCAGGCTGGAGAATTTATTGCGGTGGTGGGACCTTCCGGTTCTGGAAAATCCACCTTATTTCGATTATTATTGGGATTCGAGGAGCCTGAGGACGGAGAAATTTATTACAACGAAATTAATTTGAAAACGTTAAGATTGGCGGCAGTTCGCAGACAAATCGGCGTAGTCATTCAAAACAGCACGTTGATTCCGGGTACTATTTTCGCCAATATCACCGGGAATTCCATGCAAATGTCCCGACTGGAAGCCTGGGAAATCGCCGAAAAAGTGGGTCTTGGCGAATTTATTAAATATTTACCGATGCAAATGGATACGTTAATTACAGAAGGGGCCATTACTT
>CAVQJI010000041.1:0-77408 GCA_963712715.1 uncultured Pseudomonadota bacterium
GAGGAAAATGTTAGCATTGATCTACTGCGCCTCGTTGGGCGTAAAAAACTTGCCGGTCTTCGCCAACTCGGCCTACCGGCGCTGTGCTTGAAGCCTTGGGCGCAGACTACAATACCTCCCGACCTCACTCGCAGCTCGGTTGGATGAGCCCAGCCGTCTATGCAGCAGACCGGCGGTCCGCTGCGCTTCTCTGCACGGAGGGGTCCGCTCCGCGGACCACCGTCATCACCGCCCAAGTGGGTAACATCGAACGCCAAACTCCAATCGCTGTTGGATAAAAGTTGTGGGCAACGTCAGCCCGAACCGATCGCGCAGATAGCGGCTGCAGACGATTTCAATACTTAAAAAGGTAGCATTGGCAGCGCACGGTCCGCTGGACGAGGCGACCCTCTCGACCAGTTGCAACGTCCCCGGCGCGTAACGCGTTCTTGTTTTCTAAATTTGTGATACCAGGCAAGCGGCACTAATTGTGGCATAGGTTAAGTCGGGGGAAGCAAAATGGCATTAAGGACAAAGATCATGCCGATGAGTCCACCGAAGACCCAACCAAACATCAACAGCGTTGCTCGTTCGCTCATCGATTGCTCCCTTCGGGAGCTTTATTGCTTAGTCCGTACGAAAAGATTGCTTAGTCCGTACGAAAAGTTCTAACGCAGATTGGATAGCTACCCCACTTCGGCACGGCGGCGCACATCGCCTAGCTTAAAAACCTGTTTCCAGGTAAAAATCCAGGAACAACCCCCCTACTCTACAACGAATAAAATGCAGATTAAATTCTTCTCTGAAGACAGCGAGCTGCTTCATGCTCTTGCGTCGGCGTCATTCCCGCGGCTAAAGCCATGACTTTGGCTTGTTCTAAACCCAATTGTTTCACGTAGTTACGAACCATTTCGCACTTAATTCGCAACTCTCTCCTAAGAGTCAAATTTTGCGGGGGGCGTTCGGCGCGTGCCACCTGGGACGCTGCGATGACGAAGATCAGAGCCAGTGCCACAATATTTTTCAACGTCTGCACTCCCCCAACCTTGACCCCTGACATAATATCCGAAGTCCGTCGAGATTTAATGATCATTCTTTCGCGTGGCTTCATTTCCCTGTGGAAAAATTGCTGTTGGCCGCGCGGGCCACCTGCAAGAAATGCGAACTGGCCGCCATTCGCGGCGACCCTGTTTGGAGGGACTCACCATTGTTGCTATCGTCAACGGCATTTCCGATACGCGGCGCGCTTTATCGCGTGGCATAACCTAGGATCGTTGGCGGACTATCAACTCCCTGACCGCAGAGAATGCAATAGCCCATCGCGGCTGAGGATGCCTTTTCGGTGTGCCAATTGCTATCGCAGGTATGCTCGGAGGCGGATGCCGATGGTGTGATACACATCGCCGCTAAACAACTGTAATCGCGGCCCGATGATGTTTGCGCATCACCGTCTTAGGAAACACGCCTTATTGGTCGATCGGTAAGCGCCCGGTGAGGACCGCCTTGCAGCGCTGAGGCATTGCGGCAAGTCCTAGGAGTAATCCTAGGACTACTCCTATGACGAAGACGCAGGTTGAAGTGATCACGTCGGCGCAACGACGCCGAAGTTGGTCGCGAACGGAGAAGGAGCGGATCGTTGCCGCGGCCATGGAGCCCGGCGCGGTGGCTTCGGAGGTCGCCCGCGCAGCTGGGATCCATAGCAGCCAATTGTTTCGCTGGCGCCAGCAGCTGTGTGAGCGAGTGCAAGTTCCGGCGGCGTTCAATCCGATCGCAATCACGCCGGAGCCCGAAGCGGCGTCTCCGGGGCCTGTAGCCGAGAGAGCCGGCGTGATCGAGATCGAGTTTGCGACCGGCGGGCGGATGCGGATCACTGGAGCGGTCGAAGCTTCGATGGTGACGGCGCTGATGAAGGCGCTGGCGAAGGGCAAGCGGCGGCGATGATCCCGGTGCCGAGCGGCGCGCGGGTCTGGCTGGCGGCCGGCTATACCGTCACCGTCTTAGGAAACACGCCTTATTGGTCGATCGGTAAGCGCCCGGTGAGGACCGCCTTGCAGCGCTGAGGCATTGCGGCAAGCTTCCCGCTGCCTCGCAATGCCGACACACCGAGGCCGAAGTACTCAGTGCGGGAAAAAATCCGATTGAAAAATGGCCCCAACAATGAACGGGCTTTGCGGACCACTCAACAGTCCGTGTTGTCGTAAAGTAGAATAATGCGATTAATTGCGATCGGAGAGAACCAATGGGTTGTCGAGATGCCCCACCACGGCCAACCGCGATATTTTATGATCGAGGTACGCTTGCAAAAACGCATCGTAGTCCCTGAAAGATACACAGCCAAAGGAATCGCCATTAGGCCCAAACATGAAGCTGTGTGCGAGGAAACCGGTGCGACCAAAGACCTTTCCCGTATCCTCCGGAATAAGCCGTAACGCTCGCACGCCGTGAAACAGGCTTTCCCGCAAGGTTAAATCGTACACATTTGGGGGGGTGGCGCCGCGATCCTTTTCATCGACGTGGTTTGGGTCGTCGATCATGCTACCGCGCCCCGAATGCGCCTCCAGCTTTGTTCCGTCCGGCATATAAACTGTGTGCGCCGAAATGTCATAAACGGCGGTCGACCGATCGTAGCCGACCGCCGAGCTGCTTTGATCCTCGCCTAGAGGACCTTCTTCGGGAGCGGCATATGCGAGGGCAAGCCTTGGTGGCAGCAACGTTCCGAAAAGAGACTCAAAAATAGTCGTTCTACTCGTTGGCGTTATTGAAGGACCTTCCGGCTCTTCAGCGAGGTTGCGAGCTGGTTGCTGTCGAATTGATGGTATTTGGGGCCGCGGACGCGTCGATGGGATGCCTGGCGGGAGTCGCGAGAGAGCTGAAGACGTAACTTCAGTTATATCCACGTCTCGATGGGACGACGTCTCCCGCAACTCGTAGGCATTGGCTATCGGGCTCTTGGATGAATTTTTTGCTGCTACGTTGACCGAATAGCGTGAGTTGAACGAAGCCATAAAAGAATAGCGCGATTCGAAAGAAGCCACATCTGTCGCGGCAATCGTTGGCTGTACTAAAATCGTGTGAGGAGCGTCTGCGTTAGCAAACTTGACGCATATCGACCACATGCATGTCAGCGTGACAACCGCAAAAGCCGCTAAGCCAAGCAGGGTGCTCAAAGCTTCACGGCAATTCGGAACGGACATTGGCACAGAGCTGAAACGCATCTGGCCACCATCAAGGATCAGAAAACGACGCTCAGTCCTTGGCTCCGGCGACATGTGTACCCCAACACCTGTCTTACGCGATGGCGCCAGCCTACCATCTCATTCAATCCAGACTGTTGCTCGGGTGCCACGCTAAGCCAGAAAAAGAGCGGGCTATTGAATGGCACCGGCCAACGGACGTTGCCCTACCCACTATCGATTTTGCGTTAGATGACATCAATTCGTTGAATGGATTGGGAAAAGGAGGGATTCGCCGGAGCTCTTATTTCTTTGACAGCGCTGGGGATGTTCCTTGGGAATATTCTCCGGATATTTTTGGAACGGTACAGAGGATGGCAAGAGCGGCGCATATCTGACGTAAATTGCAAAAGCCATTTTCTGTGTGCAAATAGATGACAATCCCGGAACGGTAAAAATACCCGCGTAGCAAATCATCCGCCCCGCCATCCTTTCTCAGGGGGAAGCAAGTCTAAACATCGGGGTGTGCCTATACGGATGGCGGTCCGCTCTTTTTAGGGTGGGAGCCCTCCGGGGGACTGAAGAAGGCATTGGCGGGAGTCGGATTTCCCGCCGCTGCGGGGGGCTGAGAGCTCTTAAGTTGAGATCAGGACTTTCACGTCCTGGACAAGAACAAAGACCTGCTCCTGTAAGAGGTCGCGTTAAGTCGCGGCGTGTCACGACCTGCCTTGATCCATGCCTGATTTCGGGGTTTTACAATCTTTTTAGGGAATTGCCGTCACAGTAGCTATCCGATGAGGAAAACAATGCCGACCTTTGCGGAGCTGGATGAAATTGCGCGCGTGCTCGCGGTGCAATCTCATGTGACTGCAAACGAACAAGTTGCACGTGAACTTTGGCGCCTGGCCCAGGACTATCGAGTAAAGGCTGGTGCGCTCGATGGCGGAAAGTTGCCATACATCGGCGATCCGCCTTTGATTCTTGCCCCCGCGAACGTCTCGTGACACGGCGCGGCGAATCCGGAATATCATCGAGCTGCCGGATTTAGTCTGGACGCAGAGGTCCGCTAGGGAACCAAAAAGGCGCGGAATGGATTAAGCCCGCATTCGCCGGATGACGCTACGATTTCCGCAACGCTCGCAGCGATTCAGATAAAGGCATCAGCACCTTATCCTGGATCGAGCGAGGTAGCGATGGCCAACCCAGCGGGTAAATCAAACGATGTGGCGCTCAAGCTTGATTTCGACCGTCGACCGATGCTGCAGTTTCGCGGCTCGGTGGTCACGTCCGATGCCGGACTGTTGGCCTATCGCGAACTCGAGGACGCACTCGGCTTGACGGCGACGGCGGGTGAGATGCTCGCCGATGCGCGTGCCGGTAAGAACGGCCGCCATGCGCTGGTCGGTTTGCTGCGGCAGTCGGTGTTTGGCCGCCTCGCTGAATATGAGGACGTGAACGACGCCGAGCGCCTGCGCTACGATCCGGTGATGCGCTGGATCGTCGGCGGCAAAGCGGCTCAAGGTAGCGCGAGCGTGAGCCCGACCCATGGCGAGCAGGAGATGAGTGTCTGGAACGGTCATTACGCCTGCACCTGCTATCACCCGCTGTTCGTGTTCAATCAGTTCGGTGATCTGGAACGCAGCGTATTACGTACCGGCAACGTACACAGTGCCGATCGCTGGGATGGTATGCTCAAGCCGGTCATTGCGCGCTACCAGGGCAAGGTCTCGCGCATCTATTTCCGGGCGGACGCGGCCTTTGCAATGCCAGAGGTCTACGAATACCTGGAAGCGGAGCGGATCAAATACGCGATCCGGTTACCTGCCAACCAAGTCTTGCAGAGCAGGATCGGCTACTTGCTCAAGCGTCCGGTCGGGCGACCGCCGAACGGGGTGCGGCGGTTCCATGCCAATTTCACCTATCAGGCGGGAAGCTGGGCCAAGCCGCGCCGGGTGATTACCAGGGTCGAATGGCATCCCGGCGAGCTTTATCCGCGCGTCGGCTTCATCGTCACCAACCTGTCGCGCCCGGCCGAGCGGGTCGTCGCCTTCTACAACAAGCGCGGCACATGCGAACAGTGGATCAAGGAAGGCAAGGGCGCGATCAAGTGGACGCGGTTGTCACGCCGGACGTTCGCGGCCAACGCCGTGCGGCTCCAGCTTCATGCGCTCGCGTACAATCTCGGCAACTTCTTGCGCATGCTGGCAACGCCCGAGCCTATCAAGGACTGGTCGCTGACGAGCCTGAAGCACAAAGCGGATTAGCGCTGAACTCCCACCAGGAGAAACAATGTCTTACAGAAGGATTAATCATTTCACCATTATACCGTAATTTCCTTAAAGTACACTTAAAAGTTTGACAGTATTTGTGAGGGTGTAGCTTTATAGTAGCTACATTATGAAGCTACATTTGAGGGAAAAATTATGCATGCGATAAAAACCGTCGAAAAAGAGAATTTATTCAACTCGACTTTAGCCATTTTGATACCATTGAACAAAATACCGTCATTGCGAGCGTGAGCGAAGCAATCCAGTACAATCTTTGTAGAAATGTTGTACTGGATTGCTTCGCTCACACTCGCAATGACGCCGTTTTTAGGCTTTATCCTAAAAATGGCTAAAGTCGAACAAATATCTGAAACTGATTAAGAGTCAGGGGACAGAATTGATTATGACTCATCAGAACCAGCCTAATCTACTGATTACCAAAATAAAAATCAAAACTCTAAAAGATCTGAGGGATTTAATGGAAATTAAAGTGATCGGCGACATCAATGAGCCCGTTTTACCAGGTTACGAAGAATGGTAGTTTTGGCGCGAGAAAACAAATTCCGATAGTCACCAGCAACCAAAAAATAAATAAAAAATTTCTATGGAAATATAATCTGGTAATTTTCCTCCTGTATCAGATCGATAGCGGCCACGAAATCTTTAAAAACTGGTTATTTTACTCAATTTCGGTTTCCAAATGCTTTAGTTATAATGCATAGTATGCATTTACCTATCAGTATTGATAATTTATTGTGCAATTCTATTGTAGAATCTGATCGCCTTGAATTTAAGGCCGATTGGAATCACGAAGCGGTACTCCATACAATCTGTGCTTTCTGAGTTTCTAAAAGATCCAGAAACAGAATTCTTAGGGGTATATGAAGGGTATATGATTTCCTTAATCACAAACGGAAATAAAGATTTAAATTTTCGAGGAATGTTCTAAATGCAAATGTCATTTTTAGATGAACACAGTGACTCCAGGTTAAAAATTTTGGAACATAAGTTGAAGGAAGATATTGGAGAACTGCAACGACGAACTCTGACGCAAGGCCAGAACGGAAGTTATTGTAAATTACTATCTGATTTGATTGTTAAATATGTTAACGATTGCACCAATGAAATAAAAACAGATATTTTTAATAAAATTAAATCGGGAAAAATATTGCCCACTCTAGAATTTGATGAGATTAAAGCTAATATTGAGCAAAAAGTATATCAAGTTTTAAAAACCCAGCTTTTTCTTTTCAAGGATGGGGTTAGTAAGACTTTTTCGGGTGATGAAGTAGGGTTAAGAGCATCATTGAACATACCTCAATTGAGGAAAGATGCCTAAGTTATTTAAAAATTACATATAATGAATTTGAATCTGAGTTTAACATGTATGTTTCGAAACAAAAAAATGAAAAGTTTGCTTTAGAGCAAGCACGGGAAACAAATAATATTGCGAGAGAAGCCAATGCTATTGCTAAATCAAGCAGAAAGGGCTCCCGAATTTCAAATGGGATTGCAGCATTAGCATTGATTGGTACGCTCTTTCCCAATTCAGTGCAAAAGTTTTTAAATTGTATGAAACACTTATTTTCTTTTATTTGGAGTTAAAAAATCAGGATGGTATTCCAGTGTGGGGTCGTAAAAATTATTATGGTTCTGCTGCCGTTTGGTCGACCGAATTGGCGGATGATTACCATTTTAAAAATGAATAAAACTCTGGGTCTTTGGTAGATTTGCAAATTTGTAAATTTCACAGTATAAACAGTTGCTTACAGAAAGTTGGTCGCTTCGTATTATACCATAATTCTCTCAAAGTACGCCCAAAAGCTGGAAAGTTGGCTGTCTGTTGACATAAGGCACACATCAGGTTAGAATTTTAACATGGATAGTAAAATGATTTACGATTTTGATCCTAATAAAAATGCGTGGCTTATTGAAACACGTCAGATTAATTTTGAGGAAATTATTACGGTGTTTGAGACTAGAGGACCTATTGATGTATTGAATCATCCCAATTCGCAAAAATATGCACGTCAAAAAATCTATGTAATCGAATTGAATGATTATATCTATCTAGTCCCTTTTGTCGAAGACAATGGAAAAATATTTTTGAAAACGGCCTTCCCTAATCGAGAAGCAGCAAAAAAATATTTAAAAAAATGAGGTTATTATGAGCAAGAAAAAAAAGCCGGTTTTTGATTTAGATGCTGAAGAAAAATCAATATCTAATTCATTTGATCGTGGTGAATGGGAAAGTGTGGATAATCTTAAAAAGAAGAAAAATCGAAAGCACGTTTGGCAGCGGCGAATTATCTCCGTAAAAGTGCGCGCATCAATATTAGAATTTCAGAAATTGACCTGGAAACACATTAAAAGGCTTGCTGCCTTTGAGGGACTGCCATATCAAACATTAATCGCAAGTGTCCTGCACAAATATGCAGCCGGGCATCCCAATAAGTGAGAACCACCAAAAAGCCATCGAAACCTGTTGCATAATTTGCCACAAGCGCCTATAATGCGGCCCGCAACACCCGTAATCCGCAGCGAGACTTTGTTATGAAAATACAGGGCGTGTCTCCACGTCAACAAGCCTATCGTTTAGTGGCGCTGCAGATGGTGGTGACGGGGATAGTGGCTATTGGATGGCTTTGCAGTGGTTGGATAGCAGCGATTTCGGCATTATTGGGGGGCCTTTCGGCCGTTTTGCCCAGTTTTTACTTTGCCCATCGCTTTTTTGCAACGACTCATGCCCGTCAGGGCGGAAGGATTATCAGAGCTTTTTATTGGGGTGAATTGACGAAACTGCTGTCGAGCGCTTTTCTCGTGATTTTCATCTCCAGATTATGGCCGGAAATGGCCATGTTACCTTTTATAAGTGGTTTTGCGGCAGTCAGTATGAGTCCCTGGCTGGCGCCCTTAGCAATGAGAAGATAAAGCGATCATGACCGAGAAAGCACTCACGGGCGCTGAATATATTCAGCATCATTTGACCCATTGGCAGCTCAATCTGCATACGGGAGCTATTGGCCCTGATCATGGTTTTATGGTGTTAAACCTTGACACCATGCTGGTTTCAATAGTCATCGGCGTCGCATTTTGCGTATTTTTTTACGCAGTCGCCCGTCGCATGCACAACGAAACACCCGGCAAATGGCAAAATCTTGTCGAGTTCGCCATCGAATCCGTTGACGGAATGGTTAAAGAATCTTTCCATGGCGCCACTCGCCTGGTGGGACCATTAGCGCTGACCATTTTTGTCTGGGTTTTCCTCATGAATTTTATAGATTTATTGCCCGTGGATTTAATACCGCGTCTGATGGGTTTTGCGGGCGCTGATCATTTCAAAGCAGTTCCCACAACGGATCCGATGATGACCTTCGCGCTATCTATCACCGTATTTCTACTGCTGTTATTTTACAACGCCAAGGCAAAAGGATTTGGCGGATGGGGCAAGGAAATTTTATCGCGTCCATTTGGCTGGTGGATGCTGCCGGTGAATGTGATCTTTCGTCTGATCGACGATTTTGTCAAACCCTTATCATTATCCTTACGTTTATTTGGAAACCTGTTCGCTGGAGAACTGATTTTTCTCTTAATCGCGCTGATGCCCTGGTGGATGCAATGGCCCCTGGGCGCGGTATGGACGATTTTCCATATACTGATTATCACCATTCAGGCTTTCATTTTTATGATATTAACCATTGTTTATTTAAACATGGCGCAAGAGACCCACTAGACTTTTTTAACTACAGGAGATAAGTACTATGACCGATGTTTCTCAATCTATTGAAGTCGCCCGCGTTGTCGCGAGTGTTCAGGGTTTAACGGCCATCGCCGCGGCCTTATTAATTGGCTTATCGGCGTTGGGAACCGCTGTGGGCTTCGGCGTTCTGGGTGGTAAATTTCTGGAAGGCGTGGCCCGGCAGCCGGAATTGACGGGTATGTTAATGGGACGCATGTTCTTAATGGCGGCGTTGGTTGACGCATTTGCCGCAATTGGTATTGCACTGGGTCTCTTATTGCTGTTCGCAAAGAACCCGTTCCTCACGGAAATTTACGGACACATCACTAAAATAGTAGGAGCGGGTGGCTAAACATGGATATTAATCTCACCCTACTGGGCCAGATGATCACGTTTGCCATATTTATATGGTTTACGATGAAATTTGTGTGGCCGCCGATTGTCAAAGCCATGAAAGAACGCCAGGACAAAATCGCGGCGGGTCTGGCTGCCGCTGAACAAGGTGAGCAGGCGTTGCAGGTCGCTAAACAACAGATCGCCGGCGAAATGCAGGAAGTGAAAGCCGAAGGAGCGAAAATCCTCGAGCAGGCTCATCGACGTGCCCTGCATATTATTGAGGAAGCCAAAACCCAGGCCCAGCAGGAAGGGGATCGTTTGGTGCAGTTAGCGCAGGACGAAATCAAACGCCAATATACCCAGGCCCGGGCAGATCTGATCCGGCAGATGGCGAGTATTGCCGCCGCGGGTGCGGAAAAGATTTTAGGCCGGGAAGTCGATAAAGCCAGTAATGATCGTTTAATCGACGAATTAGTGGAAAACATGTAATTATGGCCGAAAACATTACCATCGCCAGACCTTACGCCAAAGCCGTTTACGAACAGGCTTTACAGAACCACGCCCTGGATGAATGGGAGCAAATCCTGCAGACACTGTCGCTCATCGCCACGGACCACAAGGTAGGTCCCTTGCTGGACAGTCCTTTAACGAGCGGCGAGCAATTATTGAAATTGTTTACGCAGATAACCGGAAAAATTCATCCAAACCTTTCCGCGGATCTGCGAAGGCAGCTCAAAAATTTCCTGACAGTGTTAATCAGCGAAAAGCGTTTGGCGGTTTTACCGGAAATTTTGCATCGTTATCAAAGTCTGGTGGCGGCGGAACGCGGTTTAAAGAAAGTCAAAGTCATTTCCGCATTTCCATTGGACGAGAAGCGGCGTCAGACGATGATCCAGTCACTGACCCGGTATTTACATTCAGAGGTGAGGGTGGATTTTCAGGAAGACCCCAGTCTGATCGGCGGCGCAGTGATTCGCTGCGGCAACTGGGTAATGGACGGTTCTATTAAAGGTAAATTGCATTCTTTGCGTGATATTAATAGGAGTTCCCGATGAGGGAACTTCCTTGCGCGATGGGGGATCGCAAGGGGGAGAATCGCGATTCTCCCCCTTCATTCCGAGCAATCGGCTTTGCCCATGCGCAGGATATAAACAATGAAGCCATGTACGCTGTACTCAGCGGGAATGGCTGGCAGGAATAATTCGGAGAGAGTAGTTATGACATCACAGCTCAAAGCAACCGAGATCAGCGATCTCATTAAATCGCAGATCGCCCAGATCGATCTGGCTCCCCAGGTCCGTACCGAAGGCACCATCGTCAATCTGAAAGATGGCATTGTACGTATTTACGGATTGGATAACGTTATGTTCGGTGAAATGATAGAATTTCCCGGGAACACGTTCGGTCTGGCGCTGAACCTGGAGCGCGATTCCGTGGGCGCGGTTGTCCTCGGCGATTACGAACACCTCGAAGAAGGCATGATAGCGCGTTGCACCGGCCGTATTTTGCAGGTGCCGGTCGGCGACGCTTTACTGGGCAGAGTAGTCAACGCCCTGGGTGAACCGATTGACGGCAACGGCCCGGTCAAAACCAGCGAAACATCCCCGATTGAAAAAGTCGCGCCCGGCGTTATTCACCGCCAATCCGTTAACCAGCCCATGCAAACCGGCATTAAATCCATCGACGCGTTAGTGCCGATTGGCCGCGGTCAACGCGAACTGATCATCGGCGACCGCCAGACAGGTAAAACCGCCATTGCCCTGGACGCCATCATTAATCAAAAAGGCACCGGCGTAAAATGTATCTACGTGGCCATCGGCCAGAAGGCGTCTTCAATTGCCGCGGTTATGCGTAAACTGGAGGAACATGGCGCAATGGCGCATACCATTATCGTCGCCGCCAGCGCTGCGGATTCAGCCGCCATGCAATATATCGCCCCTTATTCTGGTTGTTCGATGGGCGAGTATTTCCGTGATAAAGGGGAAGACGCCTTGATTATTTATGACGACTTAACCAAACAGGCTTGGGCATACCGCCAGGTGTCGTTATTATTGCGCCGTCCCCCGGGCCGCGAAGCCTACCCTGGAGACGTGTTTTATCTCCATTCGCGCCTACTGGAAAGAGCCGCCAGAGTCAGCGCCGCTTACGTGGAGCACATTACAGACGGTAAAATTAAAGGTAAAACCGGTTCACTGACCGCGTTGCCGATTATCGAAACCCAGGCGGGCGACGTTTCCGCTTTCGTTCCCACCAACGTGATTTCAATCACGGACGGCCAGATATTCCTCGATGTTAATTTATTTAACGCCGGTATTCGCCCCGCTATCAATTCCGGTTTATCCGTGTCTCGTGTCGGTGGCGCGGCGCAAACCCATATCATTAAAAAACTGGCGGGAACTTTACGTTTGGCGCTTGCGCAGTTTCGTGAACTGGAAGCGTTTGCACAATTTGCGTCAGATCTGGACGAAACCACCCGTAAACAGCTGGAACGCGGACAACGTTTAGTGGAGGTATTGAAACAGAAACAATACAATCCGTTGAGCGTCGCGGAAATTGCCTTTAGCTGGTTCGTGGCGGAAAAAGGTTATCTGGATAACGTCGATCTGAAAAAAGTGCGTAGTTTTAATGAAACCCTGCTCAGTTACCTGCACGCCCAATATCAGAATTTACTCGATGAAATCAACGCAAAACCGGAATTGAATGATGGCATTTCTGCCAAAATGCATGCGGCGGTAGAGCAATTCAAGAAAACCCAGGCGTACTAGAGGTAACATGGCACAGACAAGAGAAATACGCGGCCAGATTAACAGCATCAAGAACACGCAAAAAATTACCCGAGCGATGGAACTGGTCGCCGCCAGTAAAATGCGTAAAGCTCAGGAGCGCATGGCGGCTTCGCGCCCGTACGCGACAAAAATCCGCCAGGTTATCCGGCACGTTGCACAAAGTAGCAGTGAATACCACCATCCTTATTTAGTCGCGCGCAAAAATGCCGAGCGGATAGGGTTCATCGTCGTCACCAGCGACCGGGGTCTCTGTGGCGGTTTAAATATCAATTTATTCCGTTCACTGCTCAAGTTTATGCAGGAGCATCAGCAAAAAGGCGTCCATCATGATTTATGTTTAATTGGCCGTAAAGGCAAATTATTTTTTAAACGCCATGGTGATGGCATTCTGGGGGTCGCTGAACAGCTGGGTGATAAGCCCGCGGTGCAGGATTTGGTCGGTGTGGTGAAGGTCATGCTGGATCATTACGATCAGGGCAAAATTGACGCGGTATATATCGCTTACAACGAATTCGTCAATACCATGACTCAGAAACCGGTCGTGCGGCAGTTATTACCGTTGATGGAAACGGAAGACTCCGGTGGCGGCGAAGAAGCCAAAAAACCGCGTTGGGATTATATTTACGAACCGGATTCTGCCAAAGTGTTACTGGATAATCTGCTGGTGAGATACATTGAATCGCAGGTGTATCAGGCCGTCATTGAAAATCTGGCCTGTTTTCAATCCGCGCAAATGGTGGCGATGAAAAGCGCAACCGAGAACGCCGGAGAATTGATTAAAGAATTGCAAACCATTTATAACAAAGCACGCCAGGCCGGAATCACGCGAGAAATTGCAGAAATCGTCGGCGGCGCGGCGGCTATTGAGTAACCATTTGATCTTGATTTGAGGAAAAAAAAATGACAGAACAACAATCCAGCGGCAAAATCGTTGAAATCATTGGTGCGGTCGTCGACGTCGAATTCGAGCGCGGCGCAGTACCGAAGATTTATGACGCGTTGCGCATTGAATCCCATAATGTCACTTTAGAAGTGCAGCAGCAATTAGGCGACAATACTGTGCGCACGATTGCGCTGGGCATCACGGAAGGATTGCCGCGCTCCATCGCCGTGACCAACACCGGTAAACCGATCTCTGTTCCGGTAGGCGAAAAAACCCTGGGCAGAATCATGAATGTCCTCGGCGAGCCAATTGACGAAGCAGGCCCTATTGGTTCCGACCAATGGCAATCCATCCATCGCAAACCGCCAGCATTCGTCGAGCTGGCCGGCAGTACGGAATTACTGGAAACGGGAGTCAAGGTCATTGACCTGCTGTGCCCGTTTGCCAAAGGCGGCAAAGTGGGTTTATTCGGCGGCGCCGGCGTCGGCAAAACCGTCAATATGATGGAACTGATTCGTAACATCGCCATTGAACACAGTGGTTACTCGGTATTTGCCGGAGTGGGTGAGCGTACTCGCGAAGGAAACGATTTCTATCATGAAATGAAAGAATCAAAAGTGTTGGACAAGGTGTCTCTGGTTTATGGCCAAATGAACGAGCCACCGGGCAATCGTTTGCGTGTGGCGTTGACGGGTTTAACCGTCGCCGAAAGTTTCCGCGACGAAGGCCGGGACGTATTATTGTTTATCGACAATATTTACCGTTATACCCTGGCCGGCGTAGAAGTGTCAGCATTATTGGGTCGTATGCCTTCCGCAGTGGGTTACCAACCGACACTGGCTGAAGAAATGGGTCAGTTACAGGAACGGATTACCTCGACCAAAACCGGTTCGATCACTTCCATCCAGGCGGTATACGTACCTGCGGATGACCTGACCGATCCTTCGCCTGCCACCACCTTTGCCCACCTTGATGCCACCGTGGTTCTGTCGCGCCAGATTGCCGAGCGCGGTATTTATCCGGCTATTGACCCGCTGGATTCCACCAGCCGTCAGTTAGACCCGCTGATCATCGGTGAAGAACATTATCAGGTCGCGCGGGGCGTGCAGGAAACCCTGCAGCGTTATAAAGAGCTGAAAGACATCATCGCGATTTTAGGTATGGACGAATTATCCGATGAAGACAAGCTGTCAGTCCGGCGCGCGCGCAAGATTGAACGGTTTTTATCCCAGCCCTTCTTCGTCGCCGAAGTTTTTACTGGGCAGGCCGGAAAGTATGTCTCCCTGCGTGATACCATACGTGGATTCAAGGGCATATTACAGGGTGAATACGACCACTTACCCGAGCAGGCCTTTTACATGGTCGGCGGCATTGAGGAAGTGGTTGAGAAAGCGAAAACTTTATAGACCTGAGACAGCGGGAGTATTATGGCAGAAAAAACCATGCAACTGGATATCGTCAGTGCTGAGAAGGCATTGTTTCACGGCACAGTCACCTTTCTATCGGTCACTGGCAGCGTGGGGGAGTTGGGTATTCACGCAGGCCATACCGCTTTGCTGACAGCGTTAAAACCCGGACAGGTGCGAGCGGAATTAGCGGAAGGTCGTGAAGAAATATTTTATATTTCCGGCGGCATGCTGGAAGTGCAGCCGAACGTCGCCACCATCCTCGCAGACACCGCCATGCGCGCCGCTGACCTCGACGAAGCCGCCGCGCAGGCTGCCGTGGAACATGCCGAGAAAACCCTGGGCGAGCGCAAAGCCGGTATTGAATACTCGACGGCGTTGACCGAACTGGCGGAAGCCACTGCGCAATTACGGGCCATTCAGATGTTGCGCAAGCGGCATCGCAGCGGTTCATAGGGAGCGGGGGATGGGCGGGTTACACGTCATCGTTTTAGCGGCAGGTAAGGGCCAGCGCATGATGTCGGATCTCCCCAAGGTATTGCATTGTTTAGGCGGAAAACCTTTACTGGAACGGGTGATCGATACTGCCCAACAATTACAGCCTGAGACTATCCATGTCGTTTACGGTAACGGTGGGAGTATGGTTTCGCAGGCCCTGAAACATTTACCGGTCCATTGGGTAGAGCAACCCGAATTGTTGGGAACCGGTCACGCTGTTTTACAGGCATTGCCGTATTGTCCCGATGAGGGACGAATACTCATTCTTTACGGCGATGTGCCGCTGATCTCCGTGGAGTCCCTGAAAACCCTTCTGGAAACCACGCCGCCCGAAGCATTGGGTTTGATTGTCGCCGAATTACCCAATCCGGATGGATTTGGCCGGATTATTCGCGACCAGAATGGCCGGATCACTGCCATCGTCGAACACCGCGACGCCAGCGAACAGCAACGCGCCATCAGGGAAATCAATACCGGGATTATGACGGCTCCCGCGCGTGCCTTAAAAAAATGGCTGCCGCAACTGAAAAACGCCAACAGACAGGGCGAATACTATTTAACGGATATTATCGCTCTGGCCGCTGCCACCAGCGTACCGGTTTATGGCGCGAGGTCTGCCTGCAATGAAGAAACCCGCGGCGTCAATGACCGAGCCGAGTTAGCCGCGCTGGAAAGATTTTACCAGCAGCGCACCGCCCTGACGCTGATGCGCCAGGGTGTCACCCTTGCCGACCCGGCCCGGCTTGACGTTCGCGGAAAAATTTCAATAGCCGCTGACGTATTTCTGGATATCAACGTGATTTTAGAGGGAAAAGTGGTCATCGGCAGTCATTCCCGCATTGGCGCGAACGTTATGCTGAAAGACGTGGAGATTGGCGAAAACGTTGAAATTCTCCCGAACAGTGTCATCGAAGGCGCGGTAATCGCCGGACATTGTAAGGTGGGGCCGTTCGCCCGTATTCGGCCGGGAACGGTTTTGGCTTCCGGCGCGACCCTTGGGAATTTTGTCGAAGTGAAAAAAACCATTTTGGGTGTGGAAAGCAAGGCCCATCATTTTGGGTATTTAGGCGACACCACTATTGGCAGTCACGTGAACATTGGCGCCGGTACGATTACCTGCAATTATGACGGCCAGAACAAGCACGCTACCCAGATTGGCGATGGCGCATTCATTGGTTCCCACACCGCGTTAGTCGCGCCGGTTTCCGTCGGAAAAAACGCAACGATCGGCGCCGGCTCTACCATTACCCGCGACGCTCCCGCCGACGAGCTCACTGTGTCGCGCGCCCGACAAACGACCATCAAAGGTTGGCAGCGCAAAGCGCGCAAAGCGCGTGTCAGTTCCGATGGTAAAATTTAAAAAACATATTAAAACAATATATTATATTATAATAAATGTTATGCCTGACCAGATAGAAATCGATAAATTATCGCGAAATTCTCGCTTTCGTTATTAAAAATCTAATTTGGATATTTCATTCGATTTGGTTGAATTAAAGAGGTGCTGCGCCAGCCACAAGAGTCCACCAACTTGAGATTAGAAGTATTTTCAAAGTCTATGTGTTTGAAGAACGGTTAATTTTATTTAAATCATTTTCAATATCAGCCATAAGTATTTTCATTTCAGGCTTTTGCAGATGTGTTCTTAACTCACGATGCATCGCCCGGCTAATACTTTCAGGATGCCTATCAAATATATCTGAAATTTCTGCAATGGAATAATTCGCAAAATAATGTGCAAAATACGCAATAATACTTCGTACCAAATTAATTTTGCGATTATGAGAGTCTTCGGAAATGTCATTCATTTTTACAAATAGATGTTTACAAACTATAGTTGAAATTTGATGAATAGACAGACCAGCAAAACTCTTGGATAATTGACAGCGAATCTTACTGTTCACGCTATCTTTTATAACTAGTTCCCCATCATCATTAAACTCACAAAAAGTTATTCCAGTTAAATATCTGGATTTATCTGAAATAAATTGTTCATAGCATGTTTCATTGGACTCTTGAACAGTTTTACGCAATATAGATTGAATATATTCGGTAGTAACCCATGAAATGACATTTTTTTCTAAATAACTTGAGTGACTACTCCAAGGATAATGGTCAATTTCAGCCACCATTCGAGCAGCTACTGGATTAAAGTGAATATAGTAACAAAGCTCTAACAAATATTTTTCATTTTGAACTAGTTTTGCCTTATATCTTCCTTGAAATAAATGGCCAATACGGTTGTTTTTTTTATTATAATAATTGGAAAAATTGGACAGCATCGCTAGCATTATTTTCGACAATGGAATATTTTTCACTTCTATTACTAGATGAACATGATTTGTCATTAAACAAAAAATATGAATCTTACAGCCGTAATTTTCAATCATTTTTTGCAATAATGAATAGAGGTGGTTTTTCTCAATATCATCATTAAATATGGTTTGACGATTATTACCTCTCAGCATGACATGATAAATCGCCTCAAAATAATGAATCCTTTTCTGTCTCGGCATAAAAAAACACTCATCATTGGTTTTTAGAAATCTTCATGTAATTTTTGACTTGTAAATTAACCTGGATTGATAGGATAAATTATTAATTGATTTTAGCAATACGGTATTTTTGAGATCGATTAGGGGTAATCTTATTTGCTTATTCCGGTTTATTCGTGTCAGACGTAACAATTTTCTGTAAGATAAGCTTTAGAGATTAATGAAAAATTTTAAACTTTCGTCGGGTCTGACACTACATTCTGAAATTATTTAGGAAGCTATTAGCAAGATTTAAAATCTTATTTTTGGATTTTGGAGGATTCCACATATAAACTCCTTCCGGAATAGTTGGAGGAATAATATATTCTTTCAAATTATCTTTTAGATTCTGTATAGATTGGACCGGAGATTTTTCTTCTGATATTTTTTCTAGCTTCCTACCCATCCGAGATCGGCTCGGAGAGATCAATAATACAGCAAATAATACTAATAATCCGATTAATAAACCGAATTCATTTATCCTTAAGAGTATAGGAACAATTAAATTTTCTTTAGCGCTAGCTTCATGGAGTGAACGAATCACAACATAAATCATGAAAAGTCCCCCTATAATTCCTTCAATAACAAAATTTTCTGATGCTTTATTCTCATCTGTAAGCATTTTTTGAAGTTGGCTTTTTGAAGCACGCATTTCTTCACGGAAGGACACTTCCACAATGGCTCGCATTTTTTTACGTAATTTCTGAATAGTGAGTTTTGGATCATTGTCTTGAGATTTTTTTATGCAATTAGAAATTAATAAATAAGACATTTTCAATTGATCATTGATCCACCCGAAAGGTACAACTTTTTCGATAATAAGAGAATTTTGAGTTAACTGATGCCATAGTTTTGATGTATGAATAATTCTAGCTCTTTCCCGTAAAGTTAAATACTCCATACTAGTTTGCCATAATTGATTAGGTAAGTAACTGGGATCAATATTACTTTGATTTGATGGTATTTTTAATTCAATGGAGCGATTTGATGAAGTTTTAGATTCTTCAATTTGCTTAACTTGACATAAAATACCTAATAACCTTCGCGCTAGAGCCTTCTCAGGCCGGTCCAAATCTCCAAAAGGAAGAGATTTTTCTTCTAGAGTAAAGGGAGCATAGGGAGCATTACTGCCAAAAATTGTACGGAAAAATCTTGTTAACTCTGCATCAGAAATTATTAGCCTATCGTTAAGCGCTTCTTCTATATGGATAAAATTATGTCTCATTTATTCCCCATTCAAACCTATAATTTATTTACATGATACGTAGTATAACACATCACGGTGAAAAATCAAAAAAGGGGGTCAAGTCTTTAATTCTGACATCATCTATCGGATTCTGAATAAATTTGTTTTTCAATATCATTGATAGTTATTTTTAATTGCTTATCCAATAGAATTCTCTGTTTTATCCGGTGGTAAGCTTGACTAACTGCATTTGCCGATAACCCTCCGAAGGCTAAGCCTATATTTTTGCTTTTTTCATGAGTTAATTTTACTGCAAGGTATAGGGTTATTAATTTTGGATAATTCGTCATCTTTGGCTTTGATTTCAACAATTCTTCTTTCGTAACATTAAAATAATTTCGAATACCATTTTCAATGTGTTGTAGACTAGGCATAACGGGTAATTTTTTGTGCATTGGTATTTCCGGAACTTTGTATGATTTTCGAAAAAAACTTTCTGTTACATGCTTAATAAAATTATCTGTCCCTATAATCGGAGATGCTTCAATTTTTTTTATTAATTCATATTCTTCAATTTCAATGTCATTTTCAACGAAGCCGCAATATTTATTTTTCTGATCCATATCACCGAAATATTGCAAAGTATCCGTCAAATTTAACCAGGACGGTGATTGATCTAATCCAAGAAAAAATCTATAACTTGACCAACAGTAATCTTGAGGTTTTTTACATATTTTAGCTTTAACCGGATTTAAGTGGATATATCGACTCACTTGAATGAGATGGCTATTGGCTTCGATTAAGCAAGCTTTATAACGTCCACGAAAAAGGGCGCCATCTTTATTCATTAATTGGTTATAGCGTTGAGTATAAACTCCATTTAAATGGCGCATAGCTCGATCCAGATTTGCGAAGGGGGTTTTTAGCAATAAATGGTAATGATTACTCATTAGACAATAAGCATGGATTTCAATATGGTAACGAAGAGTAATTTCCTCTAGTAGCGATAAGAACAAAAGTCTTTGCTCTTCATTTTGATAAATACAATTTCGGCCTGCGCCACGATTCATGATATGGTACAAAGCATCAGGGTACTGTATTCGCAAAGGTCTAGCCACAACAAAAGATTGTGCTTATGTTAGCCAATAGTAAATACCGTATTCTTACTTAAAGTCAGGATTAAAGACTTGACCCTTTTAATTCAATAGGATTAAAGACTTGACCCTTTAATTTAAGGAATCAAAACATATGTTCGATTTTATTTTTTCTAATGACAACCCATATCCAAAGCTATCGGATGACATACAAGAAGCCATTAAAAGAGGAGATACTGACTTTTTTGAAAAAATTCCCAATGCTAAAAGAGAAGATATTTGTCGAAGCTCCACTCAATACTGGAGCCTCATTCCTCAATACTCTTTTTTAGAGTTCGTACTTAAAAATAATCAAATTATGCTGTATAGATATTTTTTGATTAATGTTAATTGGAGTAAGTATTTAAATTTGGACGTTTCTTTAAAAAATGCTGCACCTGTTTATCAATTTGCTATTGAAAAAGATGATAAAGAACTTATTGGAATTTTTAAACAAAACTTGATAGATTTGAATCAAGAAACTTCTCAAAAATTACAAAAAATATTATGTCAATGTAATTTTTTTGAAACTGAACGCTTAAATTCCGATTTGGCTGTCATAATTGAGGATTACGTTGACCCAATGACAATAGCTTTAAGGTGTAAATAGCATCAAGGGGAGAGTAGTATTTCTTTAGTTTTTAACATTATTGTTTAGAGAACTTTGGACTCTCAAGTTCCACAACTAATAAAAAATATTAACAGAGGAACAGAAAAAATAGCGTTAATGGTCAATCTCTGACTTTGACACTTACCTTATCTAAAACTTGTAGTTTTTCTTCTGTGAGTAAAGAAATGCGGGTGTCAAATTGGCATATTTCAATTTTAATATTAAATATTATAACTTGAAATATATAGATAAAATTTATACTTTTCTAAGACTTTAACCACAAGATTTTAGCTCTATAGGAATTAAGGGAGATAGAATTACGGTATTGTTGAGAGGTTATTTTTCCGCTATTTTTTCAACCTAAATTCTGCAGTTGCTTCTGGAAGGAGAATACCTAGCGATAGGGTCTTTGTAGTAGGAGGTAACTGCAGAATTTAGATTCAGGAGAAGATGAATGGAGTTGGTAAAGTATGCCACGTTATTTAGATCCTAAAACAGATATTGTATTTAAGAAGATATTTGGAGAACATCCACATTTGCTGAAAAGTTTTCTGAATGCGGTGCTGCCTTTTCCAGAAGATCGTTTGATTGTCAGTTTGGAATATTTACCCAGTGAACAGGTTCCAGTGATTCCTACTTTTAAATACACCGTGGTAGATGTACGTTGTACAGATCGGCAGGGACGAATATTTATTGTCGAAATGCAAATTCAATGGACAACTGGTTTTATGCAGCGGATGTTATTTAACGCCAGTAAAGCGTATGTGAGGCAACTTCAAAAAGGAGAACAGTTTCATTTACTCAAACCGGTGTATGGTTTGGGGCTGATCAATACCACTTTTGATCAGAATGAAGAGGATTGGTATCACCATTATAAAATTGTTAATGTGAAAAAACCGGCGGTAGAAATAAAAGACTTACAGCTTGTATTTATTGAGCTACCCAAATTCAAAGCCAAAAATTTTCGAGAGAAAAAATTGCAAGTATTATGGCTGAGATTTATATCGGAGTTAAATGAAAAAACAAATCAGGCGCCGAAAGAATGGCTGGAGACTCCTGAAATCAAGGAAGCCCTCGATTTGGCAGAAGAAGCAGCTTATACGCCCGGAGAGCTTGCCTCCTATGATCAGTATTGGGATGCTATCAGTATAGAAAAAACACTGGTAGGGGAGGCTGAAATAAGAGGCGAAATACGAGGTGAAATAAAAGGAGAAAAAAAAGAAAAAGTGATAATAGCCGAAAAATTACTTGCGAAAGGAGATTCTTTAAACGAAATTTCTGCGTTGACAGGTTTGACAATAGATGAGATTCTTCAGATAAAAAGCGAGTAGGCCATGGCAATAGTTTTTCATAGTCCTCAACCGTGTTGCAGTGTCGAACGCTCCTGGGGTTTTAATCATATCAAAATCAGGATGAAATGCAGATATTTAACTGATATTATCCCGTTACTGGTAAACTCTAATTATTTTTGGTTTAAAATGCCTTTTGCTGTACTTGGGGTGAGAACCCTGGCAGCATGGTTTTTTCGCCCTTTGAAAAAAGGGAGTCTAGGGGGATTTTCAAATTGACACCCAGGATTTATTACCCGCATCCATTAAAAACCGATGTATTCATTACCTTGGATGAATCTGCCAGTCGCCATCTATTGACGGTGTTACGATTGCAAATCGGTGAACCGTTGCAGATATTTAATGGTGAAGGCGGTGCTTATTCAGCCAAATTACACGCCGTTTCGAAAAAACGGGCGGTCGTCGTCCTTGAATCATGGCTGGACATTGAACGCGAGTCGCCTCTGTCCATTCATTTGGGGCAGGCTATTTCTCGTGGTGAGCGCATGGATTTTACCGTGCAAAAGTCCGTGGAATTAGGTGTCACTGAAATTACTCCTTTATTTACCGAGCGTTGTGGCGTGCAGCTCACTGCCGAACGTGCGCTTAACCGTGTCCAGCATTGGCGCAATGTTGCGATCAGCGCCAGTGAACAATGCGGCCGTTGCCGGGCGCCACTCGTAAATAAACCGCAATCGCTCACTGATTTCCTCAACCAGCCTTCAGAACTTGCTTTTATCTGCAGTCCAATCGACAGTACGGGAAATTTACCGGATCTGCCGTCGACAGTAGCCCGCATTACTTTATTAATTGGCCCGGAAGGTGGATTTTCACCGCAGGAAATGCAGCAAGCCCGGAAGGTGGGTTTTCACGCCCTGTCATTAGGACCCCGAATTTTGCGCACGGAAACCGCCGCCGTGGTGGCCATGAGCCTTCTGCAATCCCGCTGGGGTGATTTACGCTAACACATGAACATAAGCTATTGATTTATATTAATAACAGTAAATATACTATACTTATAGTAGGTGAATGAAGCTAAAATAGAAGGAGGCGTATATGCTAGGTTTAATAGTGATATTCCTTATAATTGCTTTAATCGCCGCTGCCTTTGGATTCGGCGGGATTGCCGGAGTAGCGATGGGTTTTGCACAGGTGCTGTTTTTTATATTTATCGTTTTGTTCCTGATCGCACTCATTTTCGCTATTGTTCGTGGAGACCGGAGATGGTGGTGGTGGTAAATTTGACATAAAAAAGGTGCAGTAATCTGCACCTTTTTTATGTCCGTTTTCTACAGTTGTACGGCTCAACCGATTCAGGTATAATATGTCCATATTATGGCCAAACTGCATTTTTATTACTCAGCGATGAATGCCGGCAAAAGCACGGTATTACTGCAATCGAGTCATAATTACAACGAAAGAGGGATGGATACCTTACTGTTTGTCCCCAGTATTGACGACCGTTACGGAGTTGGCAAAATCACCACCCGCCTGGGTCTTCAGGCCGACGCCATCGCCATTGAATATTACGAAAATATTTTTACCCACACCCGGCAAGCCCTCGACAGAAACCCCAATATCAAGTGTGTCCTGGTCGATGAAGCTCATTTTTTATGTAAAAGTCAGGTGGTTCAGCTGGCTCAGATCACGGACGATTTAAGCATTCCCGTGCTGGCTTACGGCTTACGTACGGATTTCCGGGCCGAACCCTTTGAAGGCAGTCTTTACCTGCTGGCATTAGCGGATGTGCTCATTGAGATCAAGACCATCTGTCACTGCGGCCGTAAGGCTACCATGAACATGCGGATTGACGAATTCGGCCAGGCTGTACGCGAAGGTCAGCAAATAGAAATTGGTGGAAATGAGCGCTATATCGCCACCTGCCGCAAGCACTTTCACCTCGGACAAAGCGCCAAAGTGGAGATCCCGGTATGAAACAGAATACGCCATGGCTTCCCTGGCTGGTAATATTATCTGCCGCCCTGTTTTTTTTCTATGAGTTTATGCAGATGAATCTGATGAGCGGCATCAGCGATGCGGTGATGGCCGATTTACAAATCACCGCAACCCAATTTGGCTGGTTATCCTCGGCATATTTTTTAGCGAACGTGCTGTTTTTACTGGTGGCTGGAATTTTGCTGGACCGCTTCTCCACCCGGCGAATTGTGCTAAGTTCACTTATAGTGTGTATCGCCGGTATTATTTCATTTGCCTCTGCGGATGGTTTGGTCACCGCCATGATCGCACGGTTTTTATCGGGGATTGGCAGCGCATTTTGTTTTCTCAGCGTCATCCGGTTAGCGTCGCGATGGTTTCCGCCGCAAAAAATGGCTTTTGTAACCGGTTGCATCGTTACCATGGCGATGGCCGGTGCATTGGTGGCGCAAACGCCACTGACGCTTTTGTTACAGCACTTTACCTGGCGACCTGCGCTGCTGATCAATGCCGGGATTGGGATAGTGATTTTTTTGGCGATTGCCAGTGTGGTAAAAGATTTCCCCGCAGGCCATTCTGTCGCGACTCAACAGGAACGTTTGCACCTACGTGAGTTAGGCTATCTGCGCAGTATGCGTCTGGCGTTTTTTCGCGGTCAGAACTGGTTGGCGGGTGGGTACGTCTGTCTGATGAATCTTATTGTCGTTCTGCTCGGGGGCACTTGGGGTAAACTTTATCTCATGAATGCCCAGCGATTGTCAGCCCTGAATGCGTCGTATGTGACCTCTTTATTATTTATCGGCGCGGTGATCGGCGGTCCGTTAGCCGGCTGGATCTCTGACCGTCTGCGTCTGAGGCGTTTACCGATGATGGCGGGGGCTTTTATCTGCCTGGCTTTAGTTTCGACATTAATGTTGTATCCCTTGGGTTTTACCGGTTTACTATTATTATTTTTGGCGATGGGCATCGCCACCAGTACTCAGGTGATTGGTTATCCTTATGCCGCGGAAAATAGCCCGCGCTTAATCACGGCAATGTCGGTCAGCGTTGTCAATATTACCACGCAAGCGGGTTTATTTTTTGCAGAACCGCTATTTGGGTATTTAATGGATCTCAATCATTCTGGCGGCGCCGCTTACACCGCTGCGGATTTTCACTGGGCCTTGCTGTTATTTCCACTGAGTTTTGTTGTGGCGATTGGAATGGTGCTTAAACTGCGGGAAACTAACTGCCAGCGGCTCCCGCTGTACTCAGCGGGAGCCGCTTCCTGTTTTGATCCTGCGCTCGGCGGAGCCGATGCTCGGAATGAAGGGGGAGCGCTTCGCGCTGCTCCCCCTTGCGATCCCCCATGGCGTAAGGTATTTTCTGCGAAAAATATTTATATTGAAAAATAATTAGTTCAATATTTCATGCGGATATGGCTGATTTTTCCTTTAGCGGGAATTGCTGGCTGGGGACTTTCAAAAATACTACAACGTAGCAAATACGACCCCTGCAGATTTTGAAAATTTGTAAATAAAATATTTAGAAGCTTCACCGGCAGTTCGGCGATAAAACTGCCGAGCTCTGTCAATTGGGAATTTTTGTCCATGGAAAAATAGGGGCCATCAGGATTTTTCATAAATGACAGTGTTCGGTTAAAATCTCTAAAGAAAGCATTTGTTTTACCCGTTAAAGATCGATAATTACGCACAGATCTTTCGATGATAAGATCGCCCTTTATATAGCCATAAAAATAAACGGAATTTTTGGGGTAATTGGGTCCCGGTTCCAGGTGATAGCCTTCTTTACGTAATATCCCCTGAGTAACGGCGCGATGAAGACCCTGCTCGCCACCGATGTCAGAGAGATTGGAGTAATATAGTTTGGGTTCATAGTGTTTTACCGCCGATAAAGATTTTTGCAACGTTGATTTTTCCAGGGGCGTTAATTTAATTTTTTTTCTTTTGTCCCATAGTTGTTGAATATATTTAATCCTGTTAAGGCCTTCGTCAATAGAATCTTTTGTGTATTTCTTTAATTCACGATCAATTTTCCCATCTTTTTTCAAAAATGGGAAACTCATCTCCCGATTATTTTGGGTTGAAATCCCGCATCTTTTATTGCTGGCAGCGACTAAGTGCGAAATGAGTTCATTCTGCAACGCACTTTTGTAATACGCTACCGATGCGTCGGGATGGTAGACAACGCCCAGTTCACCCTTTAAAACACTATATAATCCTGTTGAACTCATCGAGTGGGCGGCTTGCCAGGGTATCAATGCAATCGACAAACGCTGTGCCTTTAAATCTGCAATGAGTTGGCCTTTGGGCAACCAGGTGACATCGGTCAGCAAATCCGACAGAGCCTGCTCACACATTTTTTGTGCCTGCATAAGCTCTGATTTAGGAGTGGCGGCATAAAGTCGTCCATCTATTTGGATATTTTGAGAATGGATCTGTTCATGGATGAGTGGGTTAAGTCTGATTTCACCCGTCTGTGAAGCAAAAAAATCAGGAATTAATGGCGGAAGAAACAATGTTGACTGGGCCTGAACCTGTTTTTTTTGTAGTATTTCGGATACAACGACAAGGAAAAATAACAGCGAAAAAATTTTTCTGATTCCTGGCTGCGGATATAAACGCATGATGACTCCACTAGAAATTTAAACCTAAATCCTCAAGATTCAGTGCAATAGGTCTTCGCAGTAGGAGGCAACTGCAGAATTTAGGTTAAAGCCTGTTGCAAATCTTCCTGCAGATCTTCGACAGCTTCAATGCCCACCGACAAACGAATCAGCCCATCGCTGATGCCCAGTTGTTCGCGGGTTTTTTGAGGAATGGAAGCATGGGTCATAATGGCGGGGTGTTCGATTAAACTCTCCACGCCGCCCAAACTTTCCGCCAGAGTAAAAAGACGGCAGCGCGATAACATTTTTTTGGTTTCCTCCAGAGAACACTTGAGAACGGGACTGATCATACCGCCGAATAGCGCCATTTGCCGTTTCGCCAGTTCGTGTTGCGGATGAGAGGGCAGGCCGGGATAATAAACGCGTTCCACACGCGGATGTTTCTCCAGCCATTGCGCCAATACGAGTGCACTTTGATGATGCCGTTCCATTCTGAGCGCGAGTGTTTTAAGGCCGCGCAACGCTAAAAAACTGTCAAAAGGCCCTGCGATGGCGCCAACGGCATTTTGCAGATAACCTAATTGTTTGATCAGCTCGGGATTATCGCCGACGACAGCGACACCATTAACCACATCCGAATGGCCGTTGAGATATTTAGTTGCGGAGTGAACCACGATATCAAAACCCAGCTCCAGCGGCCTTTGACTCATGGGGGTTGCAAAAGTATTGTCCGCGCACGAGATTAACTGATGCTGTTTGGCCAGACGGGCGATAGCCTCTAAATCCACAATTTTGAGTAAAGGATTGCTGGGTGATTCCACCCAAATCATTCGGGTATTGGGGCGAATAGCGTTGCTGACGGCTTGTAAATCCGTCATATCGACAAAGGAAAAATTCAGACCCGCGGAACGCTGGCGCACATTGGCGAACAAACGGTACGAGCCGCCATAAACATCGTCCATGACCACCATATGATCGCCGGGATTCAACAATTCCAGCACGGTGGCGATCGCCGCCATGCCCGAAGCGAAGGCGAAACCGCGTTGTCCTGATTCCAGATCGGCAACGCAGCGCTCATAAGCAAATCTCGTTGGATTTTGAGTGCGTGAATACTCAAAACCCTGATGTTCCCCGGGCGCACTCTGGGCATAAGTGGACGTGGCATAGATCGGCATCATCACCGCCCCGGTGGAAGGGTCGGGGTGCTGGCCACCGTGGATGACTCGGGTCGCTAATTGCGCTTTGCCGGATTGGCTCATAAAAAGCCTCTTTCCCGCATCCAGCCATCGTCGACGAATTTGGACAAATAGTTGCGAATTGAGTCGGGTAATATCACCAGGCAGCGTTGCCCGGTGGTGAGGGTTTTAGCCGTCTGCAAAGCCGCCCACACCGCGCTGCCGGACGAACCTCCCACCAGTAAACCTTCTTCCCTGATCAGGCGGCGCGCTGTCAGGAAGGAATCGCGGTCATTGATTTTGATGTAACGGTCTACCAGAGTGTTGTCCAGAACGGCGGGGATAAAATCATAGCCAATGCCTTCGACCAGATAAGGTTTGACTTCAACGCCGCCGCCCAATATGGATCCATAAGGATCAACACCAATAATCTGCACACGGGGATTGTTTTCTTTTAGCCGTTTGGCGATTCCGGTAATCGTGCCACCAGTGCCGGCGCTGATCACGACCATGTCCAGGTCGGAACCCATGTCGTCCAGAATTTCCTGGGCGGTGCCGTAATAATGCGCGGCGGGATTATTCGGATTGCCGTACTGGTCTAAAATGTGCGACCGCGGTGTTTCGCGTTGTAATTTTTTGGCAAGAGAAATATGACTTTCTGGAGAATCCCAGGCGGCTTCCGAAGGTGTGCGATAAATTTTTGCGCCAAGGGCTTCCAGCACCACCTGTTTTTCCCGGCTCATCTTTTCCGGCATGGTAATAATAACATGATAGCCTTTAACGGCCCCCGCCAGCGCGATACCAATCCCAGTGTTACCGGAGGATGGCTCAATCAGGGTATCACCCGGTCTGATTTGGCCGGCCTTTTCGGCCTGTTCAACCATATAATACCCGATGCGGTCTTTTACCGACCCTCCGGGATTCATAAACTCGCACTTGACGTATAATTCACATGGCAAATCCGCGCCAACGCGGTTTAACTTCACTATAGGTGTTTTACCAATGGTCTGTAAAATATTATCGAAAACCACAATTTAGCCCTAATCTTTGCTACGGCGATTAGTAAACCATTCCCCGAGCGGAGCTGTCAATACGCTTAGGCGCTTAGGGAACTATTCAAAAAAATAAACTTTCGCCTTGACATATCTAAATTGAGATATATTATATTCTCATTGAATAAAGTTATAACTAATTGATTAGAATTAAACTTTAGTTTTTTGACATATCTCAATTTGAGATTTATACTTAAAATAGGGTAGATAGGATGCATATTATAACTAAGAAACGGATAAGAGCTAAGAACTCTATCCGGAAGCTAAATCACCTGGAGGGTTGGTATAAAATTATGAAAAAAATATTTTCCCCAACTTCGATTCTAAGAAAACCTTTAATACAGTTGATAAGGTTGGGAAATTTCATGTATTTGATATCGGCGGTAATAAATTAAGATTAATAGCAGTCATACATCATAACCGGAAAAAGGTTTAATTAAAAAAATATTGTCGCATAAAGAATACGACGAAGACCAATGGAAAAAATAGGAGAAAATTATGAAAAACCATTCATTAGAAATAGCAATTAAACATTGGGTTTATATTAAACCGGTTGCCGCATTTCCAAAAAATGAGAAAGAATTTAATAAGCTGGTTTCTTACCTTGATAAGTTGTTAGATATAGTAGGTGATGATGAAAATCATCCCGCAATTGGTCTGGTTGACGTGATCGGTAATCTCATTGCATCTTATGAAGATCAAAACTATAAGGAAATCACAGGTAATAGTATCGATGCTTTAAAATATTTGATGGAAAGCCATAACTTGAAACAATCAGATTTATCTAAAATTGTTAGTCAAGGAGTCTTATCAGAAATTCTTAATGGAAAGCGTTCACTTAGTTTAAGACATATTAAATTACTAGGTAAATATTTTAATGTTGATCCATCAACTTTCATAGATTGATTTTTTTACCGGGTATTGACGGTTCTCGATTTGTAGTAGCATACGCTTATTGATTCATTAGCAAACGAGGAAAATCGCCATGCAGGTCAAAGATATTAACCAGTGGGTGCAACAGATACTGGCGGCTTTGCCGCCGGGATTACAACAGTTACCGCAGAATTGTCAGCAGCATTTGCGGGACGCCATATCCAGTACGCTCAGTAAGTGCGATCTGGTGACGCGCGAGGAATTTGACGCGCAGACCGGAGTGCTATTAAAAACTCGCGCCAGACTGGAACAGCTTGAAAAACGGCTGCAGGAACTGGAAGGATCGCTGCCCGGCCAATGAGTCTGGCTGTTGTGCATAGCCGCGCCAGCGCGGGTATCCAGGCGCCACCGGTCATTATCGAAGTCCATTTATCGAAAGGGCTGCCGGGGCTGAGTATTGTCGGATTGCCGGAAACCGCTGTTAAGGAAAGCCGCCACCGCGTTCGCAGCGCCATTATCAACAGCGGTTTTGAATTCCCGGTGCGGCGTATCACCGTCAATCTGGGACCTGCCGATCTACCCAAAGAAGGCGGCCGTTTTGATTTACCGATTGCCTTGGGTATTTTGGCGGCGTCCGGACAAATTCCCACGGAAATTTTGGCGGGATATGAAATTGTGGGAGAGCTGGCGCTTTCCGGGGAAATCCGATCCTGCCAGGGAATATTGCCAGTGGCTATTGCTGCGCATCGGGCAGGCCGCCGACTCATTATGCCTCTCGTTAATGTGGAAGAATCTTTACTCATCAGTGAATTGATCGGATTCGGCGCTCCACATTTGACAGGGGTTTGCGCGCATTTTACCGGGCGTGAATCCTTACCCCGGTCCATTCAGGGTGTTTCTGCTCATGAATCGCACGCCGGAGAATGGCTGGATTTATCCCAGGTGCACGGTCAGGCGCACGGGCGCAGGGCGCTGGAGATCGCGGCGGCGGGCGGGCACAGTTTACTCATGGCGGGTCCGCCCGGGTCGGGCAAAACCATGCTGGCTTCGCGCCTGGCGACTATCCTGCCTTCCATGTCTGAAAACGAGGCGCTGGAGGTTGCATCTGTATATTCCGTAAGCCGGTTGGGGTTTGATTTTCGCCGGTGGCAGTGCCGGCCTTTTCGCGCCCCTCATCACTCAGCGTCCAGCGTGGCGCTGGTCGGAGGCGGCAATCCCCCGCAACCCGGCGAAATTTCGCTGGCGCACCATGGGGTATTATTCCTGGATGAATTACCGGAATTTAACCGTTCGGTTCTCGAAGGCTTGCGCGAGCCGCTGGAAGCAGGTTGGGTGACTATTTCGCGGGCCGGACACCAAACCGCCTTCCCGGCAATTTTTCAGTTGGTGGCGGCGATGAACCCTTGCCCGTGCGGGTATCACGGTGATAGTAAAGGCCGATGCCAGTGTAAACTGGATGAGTTGCGGCGTTATCAACAAAAAATCTCCGGCCCTTTGCTCGATCGAATTGACATGCACTTGGCCATTCATGCTCTGCCAACCGCTGTATTAATTGGGCAGTCATCCGTTCAAAATGAAAATAGTGAGAAAGTTAGAAATCGGGTTTGCGAGGTTCGGGAAATTCAGCGGCAACGGCAGCAAAAGATCAATACGGCTCTTAATGGTGAAGAGATATCTAAATACTGCTGTCTCGATGCGGATAATCAACAATTTTTGAGTCACGCCGTCGATACGTTGGGCTTATCCGCCCGCGCTTATCACCGTATTTTGAAACTGGCCCGCACGATCGCTGATATCGGCCATTGCGACAGGATTAGCCGTGCACATTTGCAGGAAGCGATCAGCTACCGGCGCGCATGACGAATTCGTCATTGCGAGCGTGAGCGAAGCAATCCAGTTCGAACTTTGTAGAAATTTTGTACTGGATTGCTTCGCTCGCGCTCGCAATGACGGTTTAACTTAATGGCAGTGTCCCCAGGTGGTCCCGGTCCGCCTGCCTTGCGAACGCGCGTTCCGCCAGCAAACTGACCAGAGCAGGGAAGGAGAGTCCAACTGCCCGGGCGGCGTCCGGGAACAGGCTGGTGGGAGTCATTCCCGGGAGCGTGTTGACCTCCAGCAAAATGGGTTCGCCCTGTTTTGGGACGACAAAGTCGGCACGCGATAAATCCCGGCAGCCTAAAACCTGATGAGCCAGGATAGCCACTTCCTGCACCCGCCGGTATTGAGCTTCGGGTAGCGGCGCCGGCAGGACATGTTCGCTTAATCCGGGGGTATAGCGGTGTTCGAAATCATACCAGGTGCCTGGCGGCGTTTTAATTTCAATGACCGGCAAAGCCTCTGTGGTGTCGCGCTCTAAAATACCCGCGGTGATTTCCGCGCCTATAATCTTTTCTTCCACCAGGACCCTCGGCCCGAAACCGAAAGCAGTGTACAAACCTTTACGCACTTCCTCAGGGGTACTGGCGAATGAAATCCCGATGCTGGAACCTTCACAGGCGGGTTTTATCACCACCTGATCACCAAGCGTTTCTAAAATTTCTTGGGCTTTTTTTTCTAACGATTGCGTCTGGTGGACAACCATGCCCCTGGCGACCGGTAAGCCGTGCAGCTTAAAAATCTGTTTGGCGAGAATTTTATCCATTGCCAGCACGTTGGCTTCCACACCGCAACCCACGAAAGGAAATCCGCAGATGGTCAGCAACCCTTGCAGAATCCCGTCTTCTCCCCATTTGCCATGCACCGCAGGGAATACCACATCAGGATTGAGTTTACGCAAAATTTTATCGATCTGGTGGTCCAGTTCAATGAGATGAACCGATGAATAATTTTCCTGGAGTGCCTTCGCGATGCATTTCGCGGTTGAGCGTGAGACGTCGGCCTCTTTCGAGGGGCCGCCGCAAATGACGGCTATAGAAAGTTGATGGTTAACGCGCATGCCCGAATTTTAACATGAGTTTTTGCTATCATCAATGACAATTGTTATGATATTGCGCAAGCAAAAGCGCCCGTAGCTCAGATGGATAGAGCGTCGGCCTCCGAAGCCGAAGGCCACAGGTTCGACTCCTGTCGGGCGCATTTTTATCACAAACTTTCTTTCTGGGGCTCGGCCCTTCTATCACACTCACCCATTCAGAGGTCACTGAATATACTTTGACATCTTTACACTTTGTATGTACAATAAGATATGCATCTTGAATGGGATAACAAGAAAAACAAGATTAATTTTGAAAAGCACGGAGTACGCTTTGAGGATGCTTCATGGGTGTTTGACGGAGAAACAATCACCTTTGAAGATGACAGAAAAGACTATGGTGAAAGGCGCTATATTACTTTAGGTCTATTGGAGAGGTGGGTTATTGTTGTGGTTCATACTTTACGCAATGATAATGTTCGAATTATTTCTATGAGGAAAGCTAATGAACGCGAAAAGAAAATCTATTATGAGCGACTTAAAAAAAATTAATCATCTTAAAGATAATGAGATTGACTATTCAGACAGTCCTGAATTGGATGATACTTTTTTTACTCGTGAAATAGTCGAGCTCCCCAAAAATAAAGATGTCGTGACACTGAGAGTGGATCATGAAGTTCTTAACTGGTTCAAAAAACAGGGTAAGGGGTATCAGACTAAAATGAATGCTGTATTAAAGTCGTATGTTAAAGCTCATAGACAGGAAAAAAGAAAAGTAAATGGTTAAATGTCCAGCAATTCCCGCTGGGTACAGCGGCAATTGCTTCCTATTTATATCCTGCGCTCGGCGGAGCCGATGCTCGGAATGAAGGGGGAGCGCTGCGCGCTGCTCCCCCTTGCGATCCCCCATCGCGCAAAGAATTTTCTACGAAAATTATTTTTCTTTATGAAAAATTAATCCTATATTTCATCTATTTAAATCCATTTTATTCCCAGCGGGAATTGCTGATAAATGTCCAGCGATTCCCACTAAAGGAAAAATCAGCTATATCTGCATGAGATATTGAAATAATTATTTTTCAATATAAATATTTTTCGCAGAAAATACCTTGCGCCATGGGGGATAATATTCACCGAGAATTGCTGGACGGGAACATCCATGCGAGCAATAATAAAATTGCGCCACCCGCCCAGGGCCACCAGGCGGCGGAAGGGAACCAGCCGGTGTGGGCGAAGCTGTTTAGGGCTGCCAGCGCCAGCAGAACTCCGCCGGCGCCAAAAATAAAATGCCGCCTTTTGAGTGTGCGCAGAGACTGTATCGGCGGCTCGATTGATGGCGTTGGCGTTACCTGCGCTAAACGCTTATGTTCCAGAATGGCATATAACAGTTTGGGCATTTTAATAATCTGTTCCGCGGTTTCGTAGCCCTCGTCGCGAAGCAGTTTTAATAAATTTTTAGGACTGCGCTGCTCACGAATCCAGCGTTCCATAAAGGGTTTGGCGGTCGCCCAAATGTCCAGTTGCGGGTAAAGCTGGCGTCCCAGTCCTTCAATACTGAGCAGGGTTTTTTGCAGCAATAATAATTGCGGCTGCACTTCCATGTTAAAACGTTCAGCGGTCGTAAATAATCGTAACAGTAGTTGCCCGAAGGAAATATCCTGGATCGGTTGCTCAAAGATGGGTTCGCAAACAGTGCGAATGGCTGCTTCAAATTGCTCCACACGGGTTTGCGGCGGCAACCATCCTGACTCCACGTGCAGGGTAGCGACCTGCCGGTAGTCTCTATCGAGGAAGGCTAGCAGGTTTTTTGCCAGATAATGATTATCAGAAGGACTCAGGCTGCCGACGATGCCAAAATCCACCACGATAAATTTCGGGTTATCCGGATGAGTGCAATCGACGAATAAATTGCCTGGGTGCATGTCAGCGTGAAAAAAATTATCGCGGAATACCTGGGTGAAAAACATTTCCACGCCGGTTTCGGCTAATTTCTTAAAATTACATTGCCGTTCTCTGAGTAAATCGATATCCGAAATGCGTACGCCGTGAATGCGTTCCATCACCATCACTTGGGTGTGCACATATTCCCAATAAATTTTAGGCACGTACAGATTGGGAGAATTGATAAAGTTGCGCCTTAATTGCGAAGCGTTGGCCGCTTCGCGTTGCAAATCCAGCTCGTCGACGATGGTATTTTCAAATTCGGCGACTAATTCAACCGGATGCAGCCGTTTGCCCTGTGACCAAAATCTTTCTGTTAAACGCGCGACGAAATACATCAGTGCGATATCATGACGAATGATCACTGCTATTTTTGGCCTGAGTATTTTCACGACCACGTTCTCGCCATTCGGCAGAGTGGCGGCATGGACCTGGGCAATGGAAGCGGAGGCCAATGGCACGTCTTCAAAACTGCCAAACAAAGTGCTAATTTTCGCGCCGAGGTTATTTTCAATCATTTGCCGGGCCTGTTCGCTGGGAAAAGGCGGGGCCTGATCCTGAAGCAAAGCCAGTTCATCGGCGATATCCGATGGTAATAAATCGCGGCGGGTAGATAGCAGTTGACCGAATTTAACGAATATAGGACCCAAAGAACCCAAAGCGAAACGGATGGATTCTCCTCGCGATCGACTTTTTCTAGCCATCATCCGCCAGGGGTTCACATAAGCGAGAAACCGCACCACCGGATAGCGCGTCCCCACCACTTCGGGAGTGAACGTATAGCGCATTAAAATTATGTTAATTTGCAGTAACCGAAAAAACTGCGTGATTCTTTTCATCTGGGTGGTAATCCATTAGCTATTAACGGATTATTTTATGCGCGTTACCTGGCAAAGTACAGCGGCAATTGCTTCCTATTTATTATCCTGCGCTCGGCGGAGCCGATGCTCGGAATTAAGGGGAAGCGCTTCGCGCAGCTCCCCCTTACGATCCCCCATGGCGTAAGGTATTTTATGCGAAAGATATTTTGCGCAATTCCGAAATGAGATGGTCTTGATTGTCCCGATATCCCAAACGAGGTCTATGATCATGAAATAACTGAAAGCTGAAAGGAAATTCCCCTTTGGTATAATCCTGAATAATAGAAGTTAATACCTCAGGAAAATGCTCTGATAATTCTTTTTTGACCGCTTCAGGATATTGACTTTGAAATAAAGAATTTCTGTTTGTTACAAATTCAAAAATTGTTGTCTCTAAATGCGCGCTCCCCTCAAATTCTTTTAAAGTCTGATTACCCAGGAAATAGAATATGGCAAAAGAATCAATTTTGTGAGCTGACAATCCCAGTTTCTGTATGGATTGATTGAAAGCCAAAGCGATTGCTCCCCAATAAACAATGTCATTAAAACTGAGAGTCAATTTAGTAAAGCGCGAATTTCTAGCTAAAGCAGTCGCCCCTCTATCACCAAGACTGCACTGACTTAAATCCAGATCGGTTAAAGCAGGGTGATTCGAAAGGGAATCTGCCCCTTCGTCCCTTATTGGATTCTCTCCTAAATTAAGTATCTCCAAATGAGGGTTCCTTAGAAAATAAGAGGCTCCTTGAGAACTAATTTTGCATTCTATTAAACTCAGGTCAGTTACTGTAGAAATACGGGATATCCAATCAGCCCCTTCATCTCCTAAAGGATTATAATCTAATACAAGAGTCTTTAAAGCGAGACAATTTAAAAAGTAAACAGCTTTAATGACGTCAATATTGCTGTCCGTCAGGTCCAGACTTGTTAAATTGGCGCAGAACGACAAAGCACGAATTCCTTTTCCTTTTAGGGGATTTTCACCTAAATTAAGTGTTTTCAAAACAGGATTTTTCGAAAGAAAATTCGCCCCGTTAGGGCCAATTTTACACGCCGATAATTCCAAACTGGTTACAGTGGGTTGGAACGACAAGGAGTGCGCACCTTTATCACGCAGAGGATTGTCACTTAAGACAAGTGTTTTTAAAACAGAATTTTTCGAAAGAAAATCTGCACCTTTGGGGCCAATGTTACACTCAGCTAAACTCAAACTGGTTACAGTGGGTAGCAACGATAAAGCTTGCGCACCTTCATCCCTTATTTGAGGATTTTCATTTAGATTAAGAGTTTCTAAAACGTGATATTTCGAAAGAAAACCAACTTTTTTGGAGTCAATTTTACACCGACTTAAAGTAAGACTGGTGATAGTGGAGTTTGACGACAGGGCGTGAAGATTTATACCCGCCAGCGGACTATTATATAAAACAAATGTTTTTAAAGCAGAATTATTTAATAAAGAAACAGTGTCTGTAAGTCCCATCCGGCATCGATAAATTTCCAATTCAGTAAAAGTATAATATTTTAAGAAGTAGGAAATGATTCCATCAGCTATCATACAGTCACGTAAAATCAAAGGGCGGGTTTTCAGAGCAGTAAAAATTTCAATTATTTTTAAATTAATAATATCACCAGTTAATTCTAAAGAAGTAAAATTAGGATGTGATTTTAAGTAGCAAAGAACATAAAGAATATCTGCCGGGTTGAACGTACATTGGAAACGATTTCTTCCAGCCCGTATTGCATCCCATTCTGCAAATTTTTCTTTGTAAATAGATGCGTCTAACTTTAGGGTTTTGGCATCTTCTTCTAATTTCGGCAGGTACGTTTCTGAAAAAAAATTTTCTAACATTTGTAGCCCCATGTTTTTTACGTTCATCTTAAATTATACTCAAAGCGATTGAATTTTCGATATCGTCATTGCGAGCGCCAGCGAAGCAATCCAGTACAGAGCGTTGTCTGAAGTACGTGCTGGATTGCTTCGCTGGCGCTCGCAATGACGGGTTGAACCTAAAACTCAGGCGCGATGATTATATTACAACTTACCCATTTAATGTAAATTAAGATATAATTCGATAATTTAACAGATAAGAACCAGATAAGAACAGATATGAAACATGATCCTGAATTTGACGTGATTGTCGTTGGCGGCGGTCATGCGGGCACTGAGGCCGCACTGGTGGCGGCGCGGATGGGCGCGTCGACCCTGTTGCTGACGCATAATATTGAAACATTGGGGCAAATGTCCTGTAATCCGGCTATTGGGGGTATTGGTAAAAGCCATCTGGTCAAGGAGATTGACGCTCTGGGCGGAGCGATGGCCCAGGCCGCTGATTGCGCGGGAATCCACTTTAAAGTACTGAACAGCAGTAAAGGGCCCGCGGTTCGCGCCACCCGGGCCCAGGCGGACCGCGGACTTTATAAAAGCGCTATCCGTTTTTCGCTGGAAAATCAGCCTAATCTTCGTCTTTTTCAGCAGGCCGTTGACGATCTGATCATGGAAAATGATCGTGTTACCGGGGTAGTGACGCAAATGGGCCTGCGATTTTCCGCTAAAACCGTTATCTTAACCGCGGGTACTTTTTTAGCGGGTAAAATACACATCGGTTTAAGCAATTATCAGGGTGGCCGCGCCGGCGATCCTCCGGCATTGACTTTGGCGCAACGCCTGCGGGAATTACCTTTGCGAATAGGCCGCTTAAAAACCGGTACTCCGCCGCGTATTGATGGACGTACTATTGATTACAGCCGTTTGCAGGAGCAGGCAGGCGACACTCCCCGACCCGCGATGTCTTATTTAGGTTCCCCGGATCAGCATCCCCGGCAGGTTTCCTGTTTCATCACTCATACCAATGTAGGGACCCATGAAATTATTGCGGAAGGCATGAATGAATCACCGCTGTATACCGGAAAAATTGAAGGTGTTGGGCCGCGTTATTGTCCTTCAATAGAAGATAAAATCAAACGTTTTGCGGCGCGCGATTCCCATCAGGTTTTTTTAGAGCCGGAGGGACTTCATACGCATGAAATTTATCCGAACGGGATTTCCACCAGTCTGTCTTACGCCACGCAACAGGCTTTCGTGCACAGTATTGCTGGTCTGGAGAACGCGCATATTACCCGTCCAGGCTATGCCATTGAATATGATTATTTTGATCCGCGGGATTTAAAATCAACTCTGGAAAACAAGGTGATTCGGGGGCTGTTCTTCGCGGGTCAGATCAATGGCACCACGGGTTATGAAGAAGCGGCTGCTCAGGGATTGGTAGCGGGCATTAATGCCGTTTTACAGGTTCGGGAACTTCCGCCGTGGATAGTTCGTCGTGACGAAGCTTATATCGGCGTACTCATCGATGACCTGATTACGAAAGGGACTAACGAGCCTTACCGTATGTTTACCAGCCGCGCAGAATACCGCCTGTTATTACGACAGGACAATGCTGATTTACGTTTAACTGAAACCGGCTATCGCCTTGGGTGCGTTGACGCGGAGCGTTGGCGAAAATTTTGCGAAAAACGCGAGATGATTGAACGGGAATCACAGCGTTTGCGACAGCATTGGGTCCATCCCGCCACTGCCGCCGCGCAGCAATTCGACACGCTGTTTAAACAACCTTTGGAGCGTGAATACAACGCCTGGGAGCTGTTACGCCGCCCTCAGGTGAACTACCAACAGTTGATGACCGTCGAAAGCTGCGGCCCTGGCGTTTCGGATCCCGCGGTCGCCGAGCAGATTGACATTCAGGCGCAATACGCCGGATACCTGGCGCGCCAGGAGAATGAAATTCTGCGCCAACAGCATTACGAATCCGCGGAAATTCCTTTTTCTTTGCAATATGAGCAGATTTCCGGATTATCCACCGAGTTGCAGCAAAAATTAAATCAGGTAAAACCATCGACTATCGCCCAGGCCAAACGGATTCCTGGCATGACCCCCGCGGCGATTTCTTTATTACTGATCCATTTGAAGAAACGGGCGCCTATACTCAAAACGATTGAGTATAGCTATTGAGGGAATTTTCTGCGGATATTGCGCATGGTTTGCAGTACGTTGATCAGATTTGGAAATTCCTGACTGAGCTGATTAAACAGTTTGGGGTCGTAAATCCACTGAAAATGCGCGCTGGTTAAAAGATTATAAGCCGCCTGCCCGACGCCAACAAAGTAATCCACGGACACGTGTTTGCGCGCAGCCCGTTCCGGAAATAATCCGGCCAGTAACAGGCATTCATCGCCGACTTTTCTCATCTGTCCACCGCCTTCGCGGCCTAAAGAATTGAGCGCCAGCAGAAAATCCATGGCGACAACGGCAGACGATAAATTTTTATCCGTCGCGAAGTGGTCCAAAGTGAGGACCAAATAATGCTCGACCTTTTCATCACAATGATAGCCGGTTTTTTCAGCCGCTTCATCGACCAGATCTTGCCATGCCGCCAGTTTCCCGGCGTCCGGTATATGTTTTTCCATCAAGGTCTCCAGTTTCCAGATGACTATCCTTAATTATAGGGCATATCCCCCTCGGATTCTGATAAATTTTACCCATAATGCATAAAATAATTATTTTAAGTGACTGGGATTTGACTGGATAATTTTTTGACGACAGGATTCTGGGGAACGGTCGCCTGTAATTTTTTTAAAGTGACGGCGGCTTCGGGCCATTGCTGGCCCTGAATCTGTAATTTGGCTTGTAGTATTCCCAAAGGGATTTCCGCCTGGGGTGCGGCCTGGTACGCCTGACGCAAATATTGTTCTCGGCGGTCACTGGCTCCCTGGGCCTGCGCTGCAACGGCCGCTGCGGTATATTCCAGAAAGGGCTGATGAACTGCCCTGGCGGCTTCACAAAAATGTTGTTCGGCGGCGGCCCATTTCTCTTCAATCAATTCGCAAGTAGCCACTTCGATAAGGCGCTGGGCGTTCTTTTCCCGCCGGGCCTCCCGCCACATCCGCCATTGGTGTGGCCACAGAGCGCCTCGCACGATGACGCGTAAGAGAGTATAGATAGCCACAAAAAAAATCAGCGCCAACAGCGCCGCCATCCACAAACTGGTTTCAATTTCCCACTGCCGAAAAATAATCAGCACGAAACCCGAATCCTGATGTATTTCCCAGCCTATCCAGACCGCGATGAGTAATAATAAAAAAATGATGAATAATTTGCCCATAAAATTTAAATTTCGACTCCTGTCGCCGGTGGCGGCGTTTTTTCCGGTGGCACGGCCGGCGCCGTTGGCGGGGGTTGAGTTTGAGGCAGTGTGGGTGGGTTCATCGACGGAGCGACAGGCTCGGGCGGTAATTCTTTAATGGCCTTTTGCACGGCCCGCAAAGAGGCGCTAATATCCGGCATCGCCGGGGCGATATCGATGGCCATTAATTCCGCCACCCGGTCGAGGATCTTTTTACGTTCGGCGTTGTCAGGATAATTGGTAACGAGTCCCTGCCGCACCTGATCCAGACTGTGTTTATAGAGCTGGGGTTGTTCCCGCAGCACCGCCCATTGTGCTAAAGCCAAAGTAAAGGCCATGTTTTCGCGTATCCAGTCCCGCTGTTCTGGTGGCAAAATCGGTGAGCTACCGGCGCTATGATACCGAATGACGACCAGATTTTTAAAAGTAGTTTTGAAGCCCTCCCAGGACCGTTCGTACCAGGGTTGTGAAGCGGGCAGGGGTTCTTGAGTAGAAACCGCCGGATGCGGCGTTATTTGCCGTGGAACCATCGTTAGGCGGCTGATTGATTCCGACAGGGTTTGTAGTTTTAGCAATATTCCCGCCATGTTGACAGGCCGGGTGTCATTCAGGTGGTTGAGATCGCTGGCCAAGGCCTGTTGCAGTGGCAGTAACGTCGGGTCTGCGAGCATCTGTAAATGATGCTCTGCCAGTTGCAGGGATTTTGCGGCATTGACCGGATCGTGATTGATTTGCAAATAGAGATTAGCGACGTCGAGAAGATAACCGACCTCATTCAGGGTTTGTTGCACATTACTTTGCTGGGTGGTGCGCATGAATTGCGATAATTTATTTTGCAGCGCGGTTAATTCGGTCTGTTGCTGGGCGATTTGCGCCGATAACGCTTCGGTGCTGGTTTTCAGGCGGACCTGCTGTTGTTCCGCATCGGCGGCGATATGTTTCCAGAAAAAAATATCCGCCGCCACTCCAACAATTAAAACAATAATCACCAAACCAATCAGAAGCCAGTTTTTTCTGAACATGTTTTTTTCCTATAATCTGGACTGCTTTAGCCCGCATATTTCATCACCCAGCTACTGCGGAGGCACGCTGGGTGGTGAAATATGCGGGCTAGCACCGAGCGCGGTGCAGATAGCCTCATCACTTGCGCCACTGGCCACGATAATCGAGCGGAACCCGAATTGTTCAGCCCGTGTAGCCATGGCAGGACTAATCACCAGCAGCGGCGTGTGCAGTAACCACTCTCCACCCATATTACCAAATAGTCGCCATAAGTTCTCCAGGCTTTCCTGGCTGGTGCTGATGATAAGGTTGACGCCGTCATTTTGCCAGTCCATTAAGGTTTGCGCTACATTGATCGTCCGGGCAGCGGCGCCGGTAACAGATGACTTCATCGACTATCGCTTTGCGTTCAACTAAAGCATTTTTAAGAAGAGGGCGGGTGTTCTCACCGCAAAAAATAGCAATCTTTACGCCGTCGATATTTTGGAGAACGGGTAACGCCAATATTCCTTCGCTGTGATGAGATTGGGGCATCCACGTTCCCGCACATGATATGTTTGTAACGCTCTCGCGGTGCCGGGTCCGATAGCAATAGAGTGTATAGTAAAAGGGCCACGGCAAAACGGCATGGCATAATGAACCGCGTTGGCGCTGACAAAAATAGCGATTTGATAAGCCGGCAAATTTTCCATGACGGCGGGCAGACTGCCGTCATCGTCAACCGGTAAAATTTCAAGCAAAGGAAAAATAATTATTTTACCGCCCCATTCCTGAATCTGGCGCGCCAGCCGCTCCGCCTGATGAGCAGGCCGAGTGATCACGACAGTTCTTCCCGCCAGAATTTTCGATTTCATCAAATCCCCTAACTCCTCTCATAGGCGTTAACTTAAGCCCCGGCGTGTCATTCCAGCGGAGGTTCATAGGCATTAACTTAAGAAGCTCGTCGTCCCGCGGCTTGTCCGCATAGGGTGAGTTTAAGGATTTTTTTCCCAAAAACGGCGTAATTGCGACGCCAGCGAAGCAATCCAGTACAGAATTTCTACAAAGCTCGTACTGGATTGCTTCGCTGGCGCTCGCAATGACGGCTAAACTTCCTTAAACTGACGCCTATGCGGCTTGTCCGCGGGACGAGCGGCACTGGTTTTTAGCTTAAGTTGATGTCTATCCTAAATCCCCCAGAATTCATCCGCTCCCTGCGTCAGTAAATTTTCGGCCACCTGTTAGCCATTTCTTCTGCCTGCGACACCTCACCGCTTAAGACCGCTTTGAGCTGGAACTGGCCATCGGCGGAACCGATCATGGCCTGTAAGGTTAACTTTTGGTCAATAATTTGCGCGTATGCTCCGATCGGCGTGTAACAGTCTCCCCCCAGGCGGCGATTCACTGCGCGTTCAGCCTTAATACATTGATGAGATTCCCAATGATTCAGAGCGGCTATTAAATTCTGGGTTTCCAGGTCATCAGCGCGGCATTCAATGCCCAAAGCGCCCTGGCCGATAGCAGGGAGAAATTCCGCTGGATTCAGATATTGGGTGATGCGTCCGGCTAATCCCAACCGCTTAAGTCCTGCGCAGGCGAGGATAATGGCGATCAAATTCGCCATTATCGAATTTCGACAAACGCGTACCAACGTTGCCCCGCAAAGGTTTGATGACGAGGTCAGAACGGTGTCCACGCCATTGGCATTGCCGACGAGGGCTGGCTGTGCCAATGACCGCGTGTACGGGCAGATCACGCCAATCCGAAATGCGATGCGCGATCAGAGCGTCGCGCGGATCTTCCCGCTGACACACCGCCGCCAGAATTAACCCGGGGCAAGGTGTTACCGACATGTCTTTGACTGAATGCACCGCGATATCGGCGGTGTTTTCCAGTAAAGCGCTTTGTAATTCTTTAACAAATAAGGACTTGCCGCCCAATTGAGTCAATTCAACGTCGGTTCTTTTATCACCCGCGGTTATTAATCCTACCAATTCAATCTTCAGATGCGGATGATGAAACTCCAATTGCTGTTTGACCGCTTCGGCCTGCCAAAGCGCCAGCGGACTTTTACGGGTAGCCAATCGCAATGTGAGACTGGTCATAACGAAAGTTTATCTAATTGTTGATCTTTTTCTTGCCATAAACCGTTCAGCCATTGCTGGAAATGCCGCCGAAATGTCCGATCTTCATAAGGATCGCCCACCAGGTCGGGAATGACGGGTAGTAATTCATAATGCAAATAAATTTTCACGATTTTCCCGCTTAAAAAATCCCAGAACGATAAATTTTGCGGTTTATAATGAAGCGTCACGTTGAGAATACCGCTCAACTGCTGATGTAATTCCTGCAGCGCCAGGGCGACCCCGGTAGCTTTTGGTTTGAGCAGATGCTGGTAAGGCGATTGCTGCGCGTCGTGTTTTGCCTTGGTAAACCGTGTACCCTCTACAAAATTAACCACCGCTGTCGGAAAATCTTTAAATTTACCGCAGGCATATCGTGTGGTTTCAATATCCCGGGTCTTTAGTTGCGGATTCTTGCGAACTTCTTCGTGGCTATGGCGCGCCATAAACGGATATCCGAGAAAATAACATGCCCAACCGGCGACAGGTAATGACCAGAGTAATTCTTTCTTCATGAAGAATTTTAATATCGGCAACTGCTTACGGAACACCACGCCTAAAACCAGAATATCCATCCAGGATTGATGATTACAGATCAGTAGATACCAGTTTTGCGGATCGAGGGCATCTGCACCCTCAATTTGCCATTTTTTATAGGTACTGAGTTGTAAAATCCAGTAGTTAACATCCATCCACCAGACCGGCCATTTTTGTAACCAGGCGAGTCGCGATGACGCCAGGCGGGCAACGGTAACAGATGAATCAGGCAGAACAGGATCAGAATGCTGATAGCCACCACAAGCATATTGATTAAAAGTAATATTAGCGCGATGGCTGCACGCATGTCAGCCTCCTAAAATCCCGGCTGGGATGCCGGTGTCGCCTGGCGTTTGAGTTGCTCCGCCTGTTGGTACATATCCATGGGTGCTGTCTGAACGCGGATAGAAAAAGGACAGTCGCTTTGAGACGGCGTCTCGCAATTTGCATATCCACCGAGATTAGCGCTCCATTGGCCGCCCTGTGGCGCGTAAGCGAGAATTTTATAGGCTAATACCACCGGGAATGAAGTTTCTTCTTCACCGCGATAAACGCAAAATATTTGACCCACATTCGTTCCGCGCCATTGTGCGCCTGAAAAACGGGTAATTTTATCCACGAAAGAGAGGTCATAACTTTTCCAGCCCACCGACGCATACCAGGTGCGGGTCTCGGGGTCTTTTTTTAGAGCGGCGATGGGCGGACAAAAAAATAAATTTTGCACGGTTTTCGCTGGAGGTTGCGCGGGCGGGGCTGAAGCGTTTTCTGTATCAGTATCAGGCCCTCCGGCATAAACAGCGCCCGCGATGCCGCAGAGGACAATCGCGGCGCATCGTTGCAGAAATCGTAAGTCGTTGGCTCTCATAATGCCGCTAGTTTACCGGATATTTTTATCTTTGGCCAGGTGCAGCAATTTCCGCTGAGTACAGCGAGAATTACTTCCTGGTTTATATCCTGCGCGAGGCAAAGCCTCTGCTCGGAATGAAGGAGGAGAATCGCGATTCTCCCCCTTGCGATCCCTCATCGCGGGGATAATTTTCTACGAAAATTATTTTTTTATAAGGGTGATTTATTTTATTAGTTGATTTTTTGGTTTTGGAGACGTATAATAAACATAGATTTTGACGTACAGGAAATTTTTATGCACTCATCAGTTAAATTGACGTTACGCCTGGACAAGAAATTAATTAATTTCGCCAAACGTTATTCCGCTCAACAGGGTAAATCCGTATCGCAAATGGTCGCGGAATATTTTAATTTGTTAGAAGATTCTGTTCCTCAAAAGAAACAGGCCATCCTTCCCATCACCAATTCACTGGTAGGGATTCTGAAAAATAGTAAAATTTCTGAAAAAGATTATAAGAAATATCTGGAAAATAAGTATTTGTGAAAGTATTATTTGACACGAATGTTATCCTTGATTTATTACTGGACCGTCAGCCTTTCTCAACGGATGCGATTCAGCTAGTTCAAATGGTGGAAATGAGTTTGCTGATCGGATATTTATCAGCAACAACAATTACCACTTTGCAATACTTGGCTTCTAAAGTAGTTGGAAAAGCAAAAGCGAATTTAGAGATAAAAAAATTAATGACCTTATTTGACGTTGCTCCAGTCAATAGAATTGTTATAGAAAATGCACTGCAAAGCGGGTTTCAGGATTTTGAAGATGCCGTATTGCACGAAGCGGCTCGCCATCAGGGAATTCAGGCTATTGTCACTCGCAATCTTAAGGATTTTTCTAGCGCCAAAATGCCGGTTTATACCCCTAACCAGTTGATAAAATTGGTGCCTGCGTTAATTGGTTTAGAAGCAGGGAAATAAATGTCAACTTATATTATCGGCGACGTTCAGGGATGTTATGCCGAGCTGCAAAAATTATTAGAGCGAATTCATTTTGATCCCGGCAAAGACCGGTTGGGGTTCGCCGGCGATCTCGTTAATCGTGGGCCTGATTCTTTGGCGGTGCTGCGTTTTGTTAAAAATCTGGCGGATCCCCTGGTGGTGTTGGGTAACCACGATTTTTATTTGTTGGCGATAGGGTATGGGGCGGTGGTGTATCGTGGCGGCCACACTTTGCAGGCTGTACTAGAGGCTCCCGATAAACTGGAATTGCTGGACTGGTTACGCCAACAGCCGCTAGCCATTTATATGCCGGACTCTGAGGCTGTGATCGTGCATGCCGGAATTCCTCCACAATGGACGCTCCGCGCTGCACTTGCGAATGCCGCGATAGTCGAGCAGGCTTTGCGCGGACCTGATTTTTTCAATTACCTGCATGAGCTTGAATTTCACCGCAGTGAATTGGCGAAATGGAACGATCAACTCGCGGGAATTGAGAGAATTCGTTATAACGTCAATGCGTTCACCCATCTGCGTTTTTGCACAGAGGATGGCACACTCGATTTAACCAATAAAACCGCGCATTCGGAAGAGCCAGGACGATTTCGTCCCTGGTACGAGTGGTACCGTTTATCCCAGCGTGTGCTTTTCGGACATTGGGCAGCGCTGGAAGGACGATTGCAAAATTCTCATTGCGAAGCCCTGGATACCGGCTGTGTGTGGGGAGGTGAGTTAACGGCTTATCGACTGGAAGACGGCCAGCGCTTTTCTGTGCCGGGGCTTAAAGTAAAATAACAGAAGTTCATGGTTTGTCTCTAATCGCCAGCCAGTCTTTCAATTGTTGGGATGTTATTCCCAAGCCAGCGATGCGCTGCAAACTAATTTCCTGTAAGTCTTCAGTCACGGTGGCGCGAAAACGCTGCCGATGAACTTCAGGAATTTCAGTGATCTGCCCTTGCAAATAATTATCCAAGCTTGTTGATATTAATTGGTTGATGATGATGTGTCGAATAATCCGGCGGCGCACCTGCCTGAACCGAACTCTCACTTCATCATAGCCAATCGCTTCGGCGTTGGAATCATACTGCTGGCAGCTTTATGATTCAGTATCATCACTTTTTCAGCATCGAGCTTGCCTTCCGCACTGGCGCCTTCAAAAATTAACCGCTCAGTATCCAGCAACGAATAAGTATTGCCTTCTAAACGCGATGAGTTGTAGGATAAATCGATCAATAAACGATTATATATTTTTCTGGCATAGGCGCCCGCCGAATTTTTATCAACACCGCGTTGTCCCTGTGCGTGCATTTTCTCGCGATCATGGAGGGGCAAATAAAAAGTTTGGTTAGGATTATACTCATATAACCATTGTTTGTTATAAACCACCGGTGCTCGCCGAAAAATCGGCTGGCGAACATAATCAATGGCTTTCAGAGCCGGTGCGTTAAAAAAACTCTGGCGAACCGAAGGCGAAGTCAATTCATAACGAGTGCCGCTTTTATGCCCAATTTTTATGACTAAACCTTCGGAAACCATCTCATTGAGCCAACGCCGGACCGTTCGTTCAGCGAAAACCGGTCCCAAAAATTCCATCAATTCATTCAATGAAGCAGGGGCATTTTTCTTTTGCAAAGCCAATAGTACGGCCATTTTTTTTTCTTTTTTGGTCATAAATATCATCCGATAAATCAGCATGTTACATAATTTACGGCCAAATGGCAATTAAATACGGCCATTTTTTAAGAATTACGGCCATTTTCTCTCATTTTCTTTTTCGATCCATCTGTACGCAGCGAAAGGCAAAACAGTTGGCGGCGTCGGCGGCATGAAAAAAACTCTGCGTTTCGCGCCATTCGGCGGGGTTCCAGTCGGGAAACCAGGTGTCGCCAGGCAAATCGCAATCAATAAAGGTGAGATATAAACGTTGGGCAAAGGGCAACGCCTGTTGATAGAGTGTCGCGCCGCCCATCACCATCAGTTCCTCGTCTGGCCGCACCGCGGCCAGCGCCTCTTCCCAGCTATGATATATTTCACAGCCGGGCAAATGCAGGCCTGATTGTTGCGTCAGCACCAAATTGCGCCGGTTCGGTAACGGGCGGCCTATACTCTGAAAAGTGCGGCGTCCCATCAGTACCGTTTTACCAAGAGTGATTTTTTTAAAGTGCGCTAACTCCGCGGGCAGGCGCCACGGCATCCGGCCTTCATACCCAATAACGTTATGACTAGCCATGGCGGCGATTAGAGAAATCATGAAGTGATACACTGGTTTAAGCAAATTTTGAGATCATTTTCAATCTCGCTGTCAATCGTTAACACTGCCCCGGTTTCCTCACTGCGCTTCAAAGGCAGCCGCACAAAAAAACGCGAGCCTTTGCCTGGTTCGCTCGTTACCCAGATTTTGCCGCCGAGATGTTCAATAAAATTTTTGATAATGGATAAACCCAGACCGCTGCCGGAATACTGCCCCTGATACGCCGGATTTAATCGATGAAATTCTTCAAAAACGGCATTGTATTTAGATTCCGGAATGCCGATGCCGGTATCTTCAACAATCAGAAGTAGGGGAAAATCATCAGGATTTGACGTGAGTATTTCATTATCGCGGCTAACCCATATCGTAACCCCGCCCTGGTTGGAAAATTTGAGGGCGTTGCTAATGAGATTAAGCAGGATCCGTTGAATCATGCTGGGCGTACTTTTGAACCGGCGGGGGAGATGCTCAGGATAAATTAAATTTAACGTTAAATTTTTATGTTTCACCAGCGGTGCAAAGAGCTGTGTCATCCGCAGAATTAATTCGTGTAAATCGAAAGTTTCACTCACTCGCTGATGGTGTTCATTGGATTCCAGTTTTGTTAAATTAATGACATTATTCAACAAGGCGAGCAATTCATTGCTGGCGTTGACGATGCCAATGATGTCAGGTTTAAATTCCTCAGGGATATTTTCCAGCAACCAGCCACCCACCCCGCTAATGCCAACCAGCGGCGTGCGAATGTCGTGGCTGATGTTAGCGATAAACTCGCTTTTATATTGACTGGCGTTTTCAGCTTTTTGCCTGGCTTGGTCCAGCTCCAGTTCTATCTGTTTTTGCCTGGTGATGTCTGTGGAAATTCCTAACACGCCAATGACTTCTCCAGCATCATTGAACATGGGGGATTTGGAAGATAAATAATGATGACTTTTGCCATTAAAAAAACCGGTTTCCTCAGTGATGCTAGACTTGCCTGTTTGTAGGATCTTTAAATCGTGTTCACGAACTTTTTGTGCGAGGTCGGGGTGCCAGTTGAGCATCTTGCCAACGTCAAAAATATTTTTGCCAATTAAATCCATGCGGTTATTAAATCCCATTATTTTTGCTTGCTGGTCATTGCAGCCGATTACGCGACTTTCAGTATCTACCCAATAGATATTATTCGACGAAGATTTGAGAATGCTTTCCAGGTACAAATCAGTAGCATATTTAGAAGCTTCCAGGAGTTGTTGCAAATTTTTTTGTGGAGTGATATCGGTTGAAACACCCAAAATGCCTTGTATTTTTCCCTGCTCATCATAAAAGGGCGCTTTATAAGAAAGATAAGTCCGATGCAGGAAGTTCTCCTCAAATAAAATTGGTTTATTTTCATTCATAATTTGTGTATTGTTATTACAGAGTTTTTGTACCATATTGGGATCTATTGGGAAAGTTTCGCAAATTTGGGTGATGCTTTTACCAATAATCTCCTGAGGTGTTTTTGCATTTAAAAAATGCGCTTGCGTAACATTTGTTAGTAAAATTCTATGTTCCTTATCCGTCCAGTAAATATGTAGCCCTTCATAATTTGCATTCAGCAAGCTTGTAAGATAGGGATTAGGAAGTTCTGATGATTGCCGGGACCCTTTACGTAAAAAAAAATCAACCCTATTCACTATTCCGCGCAGTTTACGGATTATGGTGGATAGAAGTTGATTGCATATCCGTTACCACCTTTTGAAACTAAGATTTATATCGACTCCTGTGACATGGGCAATGCCAATAGTCGCAAGTACGCCAACGGTTGCTGCAACGCCTGGTGATGCAAAAAAGGCTTGATAGCCATTCCAAAAAGATTTTGATATAGACGAAGCATTAAACTTTGTCATGTTGGCCTCTTCTATAGGTTTAATAATCTTCCGGTCTAATACATTGCTTATAGCAGCGGATTTTATTTCCCTGGGGAGATTTGATTCAACTACTAATTTAATCACAGCTAACTCAGCGTCGTCAAACTCAAACCTGTATTTATCTTTGTATGATTTATCAGGAGCAGATGAAATACGGCATATTGGGGGAGCGGAGAGAACGGATTTCGTTTTTTCCTCTGAGAATGACCTTTTTTTGTTAAATGCAATGGTAACAACTTGCATTTTTTTGTGTTTTTCCAGAATGGGAATTATCTTGGCGTTTTTTATCTCTGACGGCGTCTGGGGTTTTGTGAAAAAAGCCATGGTCATGTTCATGGCCTTACGCAATTTATCATCTACATCGGTATAAAGTAAAACAGTAAATCCTTGCAGGGCAAAAAAAGCAAAAGCGGCAAATTCAAAGTGAGTATATTCCGTCATGTATTGAGTAAGCATCTCTTTCACTGTGGCTTTGCCATATACGAGAACCAGGTCTTGTCGCTGGAGTATTTTCTTAAAGTGTGTGTCGATAAATTTAGTAGTTTGTCCATTTAAGGTGTTCTTGAGGGCGGATTCATTAAATTGACAATATGAATGAAGGCGTAGAAATAAGGCGTTACAGATTTTGTTATCCAGTAAATCACTGCTTAGAAAAATTTTTTTGGAATATTCTTGCAAGTTTTGTTGTTTTTCAAACCAATCTTTCTCTAGAGATTTAATAGATTTTTTAGCGTTGCTTTCAATTTTTGTTTTAGTAACCTTTAAAGCGGGTAAATGTTGAACATGTTTTGAATCGTTCTTGGCAATGCCGATGGAATTGAGAAAAGCTAAGTCAAAATACAGAAAACCTATGCCGCAGAGGGCGGCTATTTTTTTTGCATTTATTTCCGTGAAGCAGCAGGAGAGGACTGTTTCTGAAAGCTTCATATTATTTAAGCGAATTTCAAGTGTCTCTGGATTGATTTTAAAGGAAGGGCAGACAGCCCGAGGACATTGCTTTTCTCTAAATCAATATTAAGTTTTGCCAGATTCGATATAATAGATGGTGATTCGTTTTTCATTTATGTTCCTTAAAATAATTAATGATTAATAATGACATCCTGTAGAAGAATATCCAGAAAAAGGGGACGACTTACCTTTGGACAAGCATGACGAATCAATCCTTGAAATCATCATAATAGAACTATAGAGAATTTTAAATAAAACTGCAACATTTCGGCCGGTCCATTGTGACAAATTGAGATTGTTGAATAATTCAATGTTTATTCTTAAAGAGGCGTTTCCGTAACCACCGTAGTGGGTGGCGCTGGTACTGCCGCTGATGGTTTGAGCAATGTTTTAGGTTTATTGAATGTTCCAACTGTGCTGGCTAATTTCGAATAATCAGGTGGTAATTTTTGTATTGATTGAATTTTATTTAAATCGGGGAGTTTCGGGGAAGAGGGTAATGTGTGCCGCTCATCGCCTAATGGTTGACTATCTATCGAACCGCCAGAATCATCTAATGTTTTTAGTAGCGGGCGAGGCTGGATTTTAATGCATACGTATTGCATGACATGCGGCGATTCCTGACAGCATAGTTTCATGACCGCGCGCAATAATCGATTACCATGATTATTCTTTTTTTTCCCGCCTTTGTAGAATAAACAGTCTGGAGAGAGCAGCCTTGCTACCACTACAAATAGGGCCATTTCCTTAACAGCGTTTTCCGTTAATAATCTTTTAACTAATACTTCGAAATTCAGAGTTTCTTTAGTGTTTTCATTTTCGTAAGCAATACAGTATAGCTTTCCTGTTTGCGAGCGCTTATTTTCCTTTATGATGAACTGAAAACGCGAGACATGATATCCCCATCTAATATTGGCGCAATTATTTTGCTTGTGGAGTGGGGTTCAAAATTAAAATGGGAGCCATTTTTAAAATTTGATGGCATGTCGCTTTGATAGCTTTTACTCTTGGGCAGTGAATTAAGGGTTGTTTGGTAAATTTTACGGCCTATTATTCTAGACACATTCGAAAACACCAGATTATTAATTTTGGCAAAGGCCAGTCCTGTGCTGGGATGGATTGAGACCAGCGCCAAAAATTTTCCCATCCAATTTCCATCGCACTCTCTCCTGTTAGTAAAGGTTTTAAGGTTAAGATTCTGAAAATAATGACGTCCATGTTACAGTTTATGCAGTGGGACGAATTCGCCAGACAATTCCAGTAGGATCGTTTATGCTACCATTGATTGTAATGTGTAATTTATGCGCCCGTCTCCTAAGAATGTGTGGTCTGGTTGCCGAAATAGTTTGAACATCTTATTATACACGTTTCGTCAAAGCAAAGACTAACCGGAAACCGACTATGAAAAATATGCTGCAGCGGCTGCCCACGATAACGGCGTTTATTCTCGCAGGCACGTTTGCGGGCTTCACTCCAGCAATTGCCGCCGATTCCGAATCAACGGCTCCTGGCGCTGGTGCGGGTGTGGAGCAGTATGCAGAGTATCCAAAAATTAATTACGGTACCGGCGCGCAAGCGGGCCAACTTAAGCGCGGTGAATATCTGGTGAAAATGGGCGATTGTATTGCCTGTCATACCGCGTCGGGGGGCAAAGCCTTCGCCGGGGGATTGGCCTTTGATACTCCCTTCGGCACTATTTATAGCCCTAACATCACTCCCGACAAAGAAAATGGTATTGGCAAATGGACCAATGCCCAGTTTTATAAAGCTGTTCGCGAGGGTATTGCTCCGGATGGCCAGTATTTTTATCCGGCGTTTCCTTTTCCCTATTATAACAAACTCTCCGATCAGGATTTACAGGATATCCGCGCCTATTTAAATGCCATTCCTTCCGTGGCAAAAGCCAACGCGGATAATCATATGATGTTTCCTTTTAATTGGCGTTTTCTCCAGCTGGGCTGGCGGCTGATGTTTTTTGAGTTTCAGAAAACAGGCCCTTATAAATCCAATCCTGCGCACGACGTTGCCTGGAATCGCGGCGCTTATTTAGTGTTGAGCCTGGGACATTGCGATATGTGCCATACGCCTATGTATTATATGCTATCGAAAAAATTCGTCTTAGGCGCACCGATTAAAAAATATCACCTGGCCGGGGGATTTGTGAACGGATTTTATGCGCCCAATATCTCCGGTAGCCGAATGCAAGACGTTTCTGTTAATCAATTAGCGGACGTGTTTTTAAACGATAAGCTGCTCGAAGGCGGCGCGGTACAGGGACCCATGAAAGAAGCCAATCATGACAGTTTTCGATATTTAACATCGGGGGATATCGCCGCCATACACAGTTATTTAGTGACCGTGAAAAGTAAAACACCCCCCAAACCCAAAACCGGTTCGGGAATGGCAGCCGGGAAACAGATCTACGAGCAGTTCTGTCAGGCCTGTCACGCGACTGGTGTGGGCGGCGCTCCAAAGTTCGGAGATAACGCCGCATGGGCGCCTCTGGTTAAGCAGGGGATGGATACTCTTTATCAGAATGCCATTCATGGTATTGGCGCAATGCCTCCCAAAGGCACCTGTCCCACCTGTTCCGATGACGATATTAAACATACCGTTCAATATATGGTCGCTCAAAGCACCGGCGCCCACGCTGTTGTTGCGCCGCCACCACAACCACCGAAGCAGTTGACCTTGGCGGATGGCAAGCAGATTTACGAGCAATATTGTCAGGCCTGTCACAACGGCGCCTACCAGGGCGCGCCGAAATTGGGCGATAAAACCGCATGGCAGCCTCGCATCGCCAAAGGTATGGATGTGCTGATCTTAAATACCATAAAAGGTATCGGGAATATGCCTGCGAATGGGAGTTGCGCGAAATGTAACACCGCGCAAATTAAGGCCGCAGTGAAATACATGGTGAACGAGAGTAAAACCGAAGGCGATTACATGTTATGGTAGAGGTCTTAATATGAAGAATCTGTTATTAAAAACGGTATTATTTATCACGGTGTCGTGCGGATACTTTATGCCGGCATGGGCGGATGATCTGCCTAAATTTAATATGACATCCGGTGTTACCCCCATCAGTCATCAAATTTATACCTTGCATATGCTGATTTTTTACGTGTGCGTCGTGATTGGCGTTATCGTTTTCGGTGTCATGATTTACTCATTAATTGAACATCGCAAATCCAAAGGTGTCAGACCCGCGGATTTTCATTCCAGTTTAAGCATTGAATTACTGTGGGCGATTATACCTTTTATTATTCTGGTACTGATGGCTATTCCCGCGACCAACGTTCTGATTCAGATGGACGACACTTCAAAATCAGAAGTGACTATCAAAGTCACCGGTTACCAGTGGAAATGGCAATACGAATATTTAGATTATGGCATCAAATTTTTCAGTAATTTGTCAACGCCATTGGAGCAGAGGGAAGATAAAGCGCCCAAAGCCCCCTGGTATTTATTGGAGGTCGATCGCCCTCTGGTTGTGCCGGTTCATAAAAAAATCCGTTTTTTGGTGACATCCAACGATGTGATTCACTCCTGGTGGGTGCCGGCGCTGGGTATTAAACGCGACGCCATTCCAGGATTCATTTACGAAGCCTGGGGCGCCATTGATACCCCCGGACTTTACCGCGGCCAATGTGCAGAACTGTGCGGAGTCAATCACGGTTTTATGCCCATTGTCGTTGACGCCAAAACCCAGCAGGATTTTGATCAGTGGCGTGCCGCCAACGCCCCCAGTAATTTACCTGCCGCACCAGCACAGCCGATGACTCAGGAAGCGCTAATGAGCGAGGGTCAGCAATTGTATAACACCACCTGCAGCGTTTGTCACAAACCCGACGGCGGTGGCATGCCCCCGGCCTTTCCGGCTTTACGCGGCAGTAAACTTACGACCGGACAGGTCGCTGGACACATCAATATCGTGGTCCATGGCAAACCGGGCACCGCCATGCAGGCCTTTGGACCGCAACTGACTGACGAGCAAATTGCCGCCATTATTACTTACGAACGCAATAGTTGGGGTAACGGCGATAAAACGAAATACGGTGACCAGGCCGGTGGCCTTGTTCAGCCTGCCGATATCGCCAAGGCGCGCAATCAATAGAGGATAGAATATTTATGACTACTCATACTGCACATCATCACGGTTATCCGCATTCAGCGACTTTCGGGGCCTGGGTCAAGCGTTGGGTATTTACCACGAATCACAAAGATATTGGCACGCTGTATTTGCTCACTTCTTTATTTATGTTTTTTGTTGGTGGCGCGATGGCGATGCTGATCCGTATGCAATTATTTCATCCGGGAAGCCGTCTGCTCGATCCTGATTTTTATAATCAGATGGTGACCATGCACGGTTTGATCATGATTTTTGGCGTCGTCATGCCGGCGTTTGTGGGATTGGCGAACTGGCAATTGCCGTTGATGATCGGCGCCCCTGACATGGCGTTGCCGCGTCTGAATAACTGGAGTTTTTGGCTGTTGCCGTTTGCGTTTATTATTTTATTTAGCACTTTATTTATGCATGGCCCGGGTCCGAACTTTGGCTGGACTTTTTACGCTCCGCTGTCGACTACTTATGGCCCGCCCAGTACGGATTACATGATTTTCGCTATTCACATTATGGGATTGTCTTCGATTCTGGGGTCTATCAATATTATCGCCACGTTACTCAACATGCGCACCAAAGGCATGAAATTAATCGATATGCCCATTTTTTGCTGGGGCTGGTTTATTACCGCCTTTTTATTATTGGGTATCATGCCCGTGTTAGCTGGGACAGTGACTATGATGCTGACCGACCGTCATTTCGGCACCAGTTTTTTTAACGCGGCTGGCGGCGGCGATCCGCTATTATTTCAGCATTTATTCTGGTTTTTTGGTCATCCTGAAGTGTATGTATTAATTCTACCGGCGTTTGGAGTGATTTCTGAAATTATCCCGACGTTCGCACGTAAACGTCTATTTGGGCGCACAGCGATGATTTATGCGATCGGTATCATTGCTGTCCTGTCGTATATTGTTTGGGTGCATCACATGTTTACCACGGGGGTGCCGTTGGCGGCGGAATTATTTTTTATGTATTCCACCATGTTAATCGCTGTTCCCACCGGCGTGAAGATATTCAACTGGGTCGCCACGATGTACCGTGGCGCAATGACGTTTGAAACGCCGATGTTATTTGCGGTAGGATTTTTATTTTTCTTTACCATCGGTGGTTTCTCCGGACTGATGCTGGCCATTGTGCCCGCTGATTTCCAGTACCAGGACACGTATTTTGTCGTGGCTCACTTTCATTATGTGCTCATTGCCGGTTCTATTTTTGCATTAATGGCTGGCGTTTATTTCTGGATCCCGAAGTGGACCGGAGTCATGTATAACGAGCGGGCTGGCGAATGGCACTTCTGGCTGTCGATGATTTCATTTAATATCACGTTTTTTCCCATGCACTTTTTAGGTTTGGCCGGGATGCCCAGGCGTATCCCGGATTATGCGCTGCAGTTTACTGATTTTAATGTTGTCGCCAGTATTGGCGCGTTTATTTTTGGCATAGCGCAATTATTATTTTTATATAACATTGTTTACTGCATCCGCGGTAAAGGTCGCAGGGCGTCTGATCGCGTTTGGGAAGGCTCGCGAGGGCTGGAATGGCTGGTCCCTTCGCCGGCTCCTTATCACACTTATACACATTCTTCGCATTTTTCTGAAGGAGAATCTCATTGAGTGACGTTAAGCCGAAGCGTCGGATAAAGCGTATTACTGTTATTTTATGCGTTGCCGCAGTCGCCATGTTTGGTTTTGCTTATTTATTGGTGCCTTTTTATAACGCGTTATGTAAACAACTGGGCATTAACGGCAAACCCAATTTAGCACCCGTGGCACAATCCCATGACCAGGATGCGACGCGGCTGTTGACCATGCAATTTGTCACCTCGATGAATGCCAATTTGCCCGATTTTGAATTTTATTCCAAAACTCATGAACTGCAGTTCCATCCCGGTGATAATGAAACCGTGTTATTCTTCGTGAAAAACAATACCGGCCATGCTGTGACCGTGCAGGCGATACCCAGCGTCACTCCGGGTTTGGCGGCTCAATACGTGAAAAAAACCGAGTGCTTTTGCTTTACCCAACAAACCCTGGGCGCGCACGAAGCGAAAATAATGCCACTACTATTTCACATCGATAAATCCATACCCGCTGATCTTAATACCTTAACTTTATCTTATACTTTGTTTTCAGCCAGAAAAAAAATATAATAATCATGGATTAAGGGGGTGTAATTAAACTGCGGTCAGTACAGGCAGTAGGTCTCGTCATTCCGCAACACGGCACTGAACCGCCGTTTTAATTGTACCCGGATCACTGGAGATAACTTTATGAAAAAATCGGTTTTCCTGTCACTATCTTTAGTTTTTGGCGCCAGCCTGATACTGATATCGTTTAAATCTCATCAAACATATTTTCCTTATGTGCTTTCTGATAACTACATAAGGGTTAATGATTATCCAGAATTGTTGGCGCAGGCTAAATCGCTACCGGCGTTTGGCGTTATCATGCAAAGTCCAAAAAAACATTTTGGAAGATTGAAAGTAAATAGTGACTATATTGATAAATTATATCCTGTTTTGCTAAATTCCCTGCGTGAGGATGAAAAAACATGTTTAAAGCGTAATAATACTGACTTCCCCCATATCACTTTGAAGGGTCATCTGTCTCAGCCCCGGCCTGATGTGTTGGATGGTGAACGCTTTGATTTTAAAATAACTGGTATATTCAGAGAAAAAAGAATCAAAGTATATCCCTTATTTAAAGTAGAGGAGACCTGGTATGAAGCCGCTGTTGAATCCCCCCAATTGCTGTCATCATTTTATAAAATTTCCCATCCGGAACTATTTCACATCAGTATCGCTGTCTCAAGAAAAATTATTTCCAATTCGAAGTGCTTTGAGTGAATCAGACAATCGCGGTGTCAGGTGCTGGCAATTTAATTTCAGTTCTGGCTTCCGCTTCGGTGACGATACAAACCTGCTTACCTCGAAACGCCAGCCCAATTTTCAGAATGTTGTGGATGCCCTGACCCCGTAGTTCGGCTGAGTATTGACGTTCGTTAATTTGACGCAAAGCATCCACAGCGGCTTTTTTTAAAGTGATTTTTTTCTCGCGCGCGGTTTTAAATTCAAGGATAATGCCGAGCTGCCCGGTATCCTTGGGAATTAATAAAACGTCATAGCGCCCATACCCGCTTTCATGATTGGATTTGACTTCGTGAGTATCGCTGAGACTCACCATCATTCCCAGGACGAAACCATGATAAAATTTTTCCGGCTCATGACCGGAAGCGTCAAAAATACTCATGGTTTCCAGTAAATACCTTTGCAGGCGATCGGCAAATTCCTCCACCCGGCCTTCGGTGAGACTGAGTAAAAATTCCAAATACTGATTATTGCCCAACGGCTCTGATAACCAGTTTCGAATAATATCCCGATATAGAGACATAATTTCTGCGTTTGGCACGGCCAATTCGCATTGCGATTGCACATCTTTTGGTTCGGTATGGATGGCCTTAAAATATCCGCAAAAAAGGAATAAACTCCATACTGCGTTTTTATCATTCTCGAGATTCCCAAACACCATATGTTCATCGATCAAAGCGGTAATGGATTCATTATGAATGACCGATTCCAAATCCATCTTAAGCTGTCTGCTGCCTCGCGCCAGCAGATGCTTAACCAGATCGTTGCCGCTGGTATTAACCCAATAAGGTTTGAGCAAACCCCGTTTCTGAACACAATTTATTAGCGACCAGGGATTATAAATAATGGAATTGCCGATTTGATAACCGTTATACCATCGTCGAATATTGTTGTAATTATCGCTCAGATGGGCTTTTTTCAGTAACTCTTTAACTTCTGAATCGGTAAATCCAAAATGTTCGCTATATTGTGTATCCATAATCGAATACACGTCTATATTATTTGCGCCTGAAAACAGGCTTTCTTTAGAGATTCTCAGAATGCCGGTAATAAACGCCCGTTCCAGGTATTGATTGGTTTTTAAGGCATCGCCAAGTAATTCCCTCATTGTTTCGATCATTTTATCATAATACCCATACAAATAGCTGGCCTGGATAGGAGTATCATACTCATCTATCAGTATCCATGCCTTAACCCCGTGGTGTTTATAAAGGTAGTAACATAAATCAGCGAGAGCCGTGCTGATGAAAGCGGGTGTGGCTTCAACATCAAGGACTGTTAAAAATACTTTCTTGTCAGACTCACTGAGTTTTTCGCTGGATAAAAGATATTGAAATTCGCGATATAATTGCGATAAAAGCCTGCAAAGCCTGTCATAAGCCGATTCAAATTCCGGGTTTTTAACTCCTTTGAAAGAGAGAAATATAACCGGATATTGTCCCTGATGTTGCATATAAGCGTTGCCTGTTTCAGCGATCTTTAATCCCTCAAATAAGCCTTTTGTTGAATGGCCACGCACTTCTGCGGAGAGAAAATATCGTAACATGGATAAATTCAAAGTCTTGCCAAAGCGTCGTGGACGGGTAACCACCGTCACCTGAGCGCCGAAATTATCCAGTACTTCTTTGATAAATAAAGTTTTGTCGACAAAATCCAGTTTTTTTTCAATGAGGTCGCCGAAATTATCATATCCAATAGGCAGGTGCATTATCCTCTCCTTGTATTTTCTGATTATATTATACCAAATGGAACATCGATGACAACTATTCTTTTCCATTTTCTATAAATTTTGTTACTATATCCACCAAATTGAAGAAGGATGGGTTATGTCGTCAGATCATCACTCAGGTGGTTATTATTTACCGAATCCCAGTTATTGGCCGATTATCGGCTCGATAGCCATTTTTTGTCTTTTAGTGGGAGCCGCCAATTGGCTGCACGGCAATATCATTGGCCCCATATTATTTTTTGCGGGTGCGATTGTCCTCGCCGTCATGCTGTTTGGATGGTTCGGCACGGTCATTAGCGAAACCCGGGCGGGATTACTGCAAGATCCGCAAGTGGACCGTTCGTTCCGATGGGGCATGGTCTGGTTTATTTTTAGCGAAGTTATGTTCTTCGGCGCTTTCTTCGGCGCGCTCTTTTATACGCGGGTCTTGTCGGTACCGTGGTTGAGCGGCGAAGGCAGCAATGCCGCCATCCTGACTCACATGCTGCTATGGCCCCAATTCACCCAGTCCTGGCCGTTGTATCAAACCCCCAATCCGGCTTTGTTTGCAGGACCGCGCGAAGTGATGAGTGCATGGGGAATTCCAGCGATCAACACGGCTATCCTGCTCAGCAGCGGTGTGACGATCACCATCGCGCATTGGGGGGTTTTAAAAAACCGCCGCATGCAAATGATGACGGCCCAGCTGGCGACTATTTTGTTGGGCATTGCCTTTTTATGCCTGCAGGCGCATGAATATTGGGAAGCATACTCGCTGCTCAATTTAAAATTATCCGCCGGAATCTATGGCACCACTTTTTTTATGCTGACGGGATTTCATGGTCTGCATGTCACCATTGGCACGATTATGTTAATCGTGATTTTGTGGAGAATGCTCAAAGGCGACTTTAATAGCCAGGAACATTTTGGTTTTGAAGCCGCCTCCTGGTACTGGCATTTTGTAGACGTGATATGGCTGATTTTGTTTATATTCGTTTATTGGCTATAAGTAATTTTAAACCGTCATTGCGAGCGCCCGCGAAGCAATCCAGTACGAGCTTTGTAGAAATTCTGTACTGGATTGCTTCGCTGGCGCTCGCAATGACTATATCCCATGCGGATGAACCCAGCCCAGGCCGTAGGCGATAAATAACAACGCGAACAAGAGCACGGATAAGCCAATGCGCCAGGTTAATGCCTGCACCATGTGCCCGGCGTCTTTGCGATATAACAAATAATACATAGCGCTGATTAAGCAATATAAAATGATTAATAAAACCGCGACGACAATTAATTTAAAAAACATCCATTTATCCCTCCGTTTGGGCCAATGGGAGTTTAAACCTGGCTTAATACCCACCCTGGCGATGTTAGTATTGTTACCATTACTTTTATCCCTTGGCGTTTGGCAAATGCATCGGGCTACCGCCAAACAACAATTGCTCAATCAGTTCGCGCAGCGTTCGCGGCAAGCGCCGCAACCTCTGGCCGACTATGAACCCGTTTATACGCCAGTGCAAGTCACTGGATCTTATGAAAGCGAGCATCCTATTTTACTGGATAATCGGATTGTAAACCACCGGCCAGGTTACGATGTGCTAGTACCATTCATTCCTTCTGGTGAAAGCAGGGCAGTATTAATTAATCTCGGCTGGGTTCCTCGCAATAATCCTGCTTTCGGAAACATTTTTCGGTCGCGAATAGGAGCATCAGGAGTGGAACGCGTGGTGGGTTTAGTGCAAACGCCCCAACATAATCTGGTTTTGGCGCACCCAAAAACCGAATTGCATTGGCCACTTCTGATAGAAGATATTCGCCTGGACAGCCTGAGCCGGATTTTAAATAGACCTTTATATCCGTTTATTTTACTATTGTCAGATAAAGGGGACGACTTTACTCTCCATTGGGAAATCGCTGCCAGTGTCAGTCCGGCGCGGCACCGCGCTTATGCGGCGCAATGGTTCCTGTTAGCGCTGACTCTATTGATTTTATATTTTAAATTAAATATGAGTCCAACCAGCAATTCCCGCTGAGTACAGCGAGAATTGCTTCCTGTTTTTATCCTGCGCTCGGCGAAGCCGATGCTCGGAATGAAGGGGGAGATTCGCGATTCTCCCCCTTGCGATCCCCCATCGCGGGGATAATTTTCTACGAAAATTATTTTTTTATAAGGGTGATTTATTTTATTAAATCAAATGGGTAAAATTAACCGGGAATTGCTGTAGTAGAACAAAAATGAAACGTCTGCCTTCTTCACCCAAAAAAGCCCGTCGCATATTTTTAATTATTTTATTATTATTTTTGACGCCTATTTGGTGATACTCGCCAAAGTTTTTTATGCGCATAAAACCTGGTTGCCTCGACACACTGTGAACCACGGTCAATTGCTGGCGCCGCCACTGGCGCTGCAACAATTGACGCGATCCTGGCGGAGCGCGGCTGCGATCTGGGTATTGGTATTCATCCACAACGGAAGTTGTGATGATTTTTGTTGGCAAAACTTGCATAATATGAGGCAAATTCAGCGGGCTTTGGGCAAAGATATTCACCGTCTGCAACGGGTATTTTTAACTTCCGAAAAAGCGGATGAGAAACTTCAACAATGGTTAAGCGCCAATGAAACCCTGCACTGGCAGGTTGCGGAGTCCGACCTTGTCCGGGTGTTGGGGCCTCCTGCGACGTGGTACGTGGTCGATCCTTTGGGAAACATCATATTGAGTTATCCCGCCAATACGAATCCGGAAGCCATACTGGATGATTTAAACTACCTGATGGGAGTATCAAACATTGGATAAACATCTCGAGTTTCCTTTGAATCGGAACTTTCCCTGGACGCTATATTCCGCGGAATCGGTGGCAGCATGCCTGGCTTATTATAATAGGCTAACTATCATTGCTTTAATTCTAGCGGTCTTTGTGATTATGCTGGGCGCTTACACTCGCCTGACCGACGCCGGTTTAGGCTGCCCCGACTGGCCGGGCTGCTATGGTCATATGGTATTGCCTGCCGATCAGCCAGCGTTAGGCGTCGCGCAGCAGGTTTATCCGGATCAGCCCTTGGTGGCCCATAAGGCCTGGACGGAAATGGCGCACCGTTACGTGGCCGGTACTTTAGGAATTCTCATTGCCATTTTAGCCGGATGGGCGGTGATTAATCGGCGCATGGGATCGCCGCAACCTATCGTCACACCATTTTTATTAGTTGCCGTGCTTATTTTTCAGGCGGCTCTGGGCATGTGGACGGTGACGTTGAAATTATTACCGTTAGTCGTGACTGGCCATCTATTAGGTGGTATGGCGATTGCCGGATTACTCAGCTGGTTATCCTGCGCTACTTTTCAGTGGAATGGCCGGGCCACTCTGAACTGTAAAAACAGCATGCGGCGACTCGGACTAACAATCGTGTTGCTGGGTTTAATTATTCTGATTATCCAGATATTCCTGGGTGCGTGGACCAGCACTAACTATGCCGCCCTTGCTTACGGATCTGATTGGGGAGCGATACTGAACGGGACACTGTGGAAGCATGCTTTTAATCTTCTCAGTCCGGTAGGTCCCAACTATGAGGGTGGCCGTTTAGATATGGAAACGCGGATTATGATTCAGAAGGTGCATCGTTATGGAGCGTTTGTGACATTTGTTTATCTGATGGGAACTGCTACGATCTGCAATACCGTACGAAGACGGAACGTTATTCCAAATAGCTTTGCTTCGTTGCGCTGGTTAGCATGGACGATCGCGGCGCTCTTATGCACTCAGGTGGCTTTAGGTATAATCAACGTCGTCAAACTTTTGCCCCTGGCTATCGCAGTCGCGCACAATGGCGTCGCGGTCTTATTGTTAATCGCAGTGGTCGCACTTTTACAAAGGTTTCAGAAGAATGCAATATCCACACCTGTGGCGTGATTATTTTGAGCTTTGCAAGCCTCGCGTCGTCGCCTTGATGACGCTGACGGCGGTTGTCGCCATGTTTTCGCCCGCGCCGCCAGGAGAACTTTCCTGGCGTATTCTGGTATTCGGCGCCGTCGGTATTACCCTGGCGGCCTGTTCGGGTGGGGTGATTAACCAGCTCATTGACCGCCATATCGACGCTATCATGGCTCGCACCAGAAGGCGTCCTGTCGCCGCGGGTCGTATCCAGCCGTGGCAGGCCTGGATCTGGGCGGGGATTTTAATAGCCGCCAGTATGGCAATGCTGGCTTTATTGGTGAATCTCACGGTGGCCTGGTTGAGTTTATCGGCCATGGTGGGGTATGCCGGAATCTATACCCTGTTTTTAAAGCGGGCTACACCGCAAAATATTGTCATTGGGGGGCTGGCAGGCGCGATGCCGCCTTTATTAGGGTGGACCGCGGTGACCGGCCATATTGAAGCGCCGGGGGTGCTACTGGTTCTTATTATCTACACCTGGACTCCTCCTCATTTTTGGGCATTGGCGATTCACCGTTACGCCGATTACGTTAAAGCGAATATTCCGATGCTGCCGGTGACGCACGGCTTACCCTTAACCCGGCTCAGTATTTTATTGTATACATTGCTGATGGCCGCCACCACTTATTTACCATTTATTATTAACGCTACGGGGATCATTTATTGTGTCGGCGTCAGCTTTTTAAATATCATTTTCCTATACTATGCCGTGGCGGTTTATCGGAATAAAAATCCCCGCTATCCCTTTGCAACCTTTCGTTACTCCATTGTTTATTTGATGTTGTTATTTTTATTATTATTGCTGGATCATTTTGTATGATCACTGTGCGCGCGGTGGTGAGTGGAAAAGTGCAGGGTGTGTTTTTCCGTGATTATACCCGCAAACGAGCGCAGTCTTTACAATTAACGGGCTGGGTAAAAAATTTGGCGGACGGGGGCGTGGAAATTGTCGTTTGTGGTTCTGAGGCAGTGGTGACCCATTTCATTGACTGGCTTTGGGAAGGGTCGCCGTCATCAAAAGTCAGTGATGTTTGCTGGGAAATCATTCCCCAGCAAACTCACTCTGATTTCGTTATTCGTTACGATTAAATCTACCAGTTACTAATGCGCCATTCGTTGGGCACACTTCCATTGACAGTGTGTTGACAGCGGTCCCTGGCGTCGCGTGCTTCCATTTTATTTGGGTACCAGCCATAAGTTTTGAAGCCTTCGCAGGATTTAGAAATATGGCAATCTCCATACATCGTCACGTAAAAATCACGTGTGATACGGAAGTCGCGGCATCCATAAGGTCCGCAACGTTGCACAATGCGGGAGCCTTCCACATGCCGTTGCACGGAGTGATAGCAGACTTTATATCCGGAGGGTACTGTTTTGACCACCGTCACTGTCGTGTTGCTCTTGCTCATGGGCGTCACTGTCGTGGAGCCTACCGGCGTCACCGTCGTCGTCGTAGTTGTAGCGGGAGCTGACATAGTGCCTCCTACTGGTGTCACCGTCGTGGTGCTACTGGAGGAAGGTACGGTAGTGGTATCTACCGGCGTCGCTGCATTAGTCCCCGCCGGGCTGCTACTAACGTCTGAGCTAGTCGGCGTTACCGTGCCGCTGCTGTTGGCGGGCGCGGTGGTTGGAGTCTGCGCGAATGATAAGGAGCTAACCATCAATGCCGCGGCTGCGCTGGCGGCGGCCCATTTAATTAGTTTTTTCATAGTTTGCCTCCATCGGTTAACATGCGGAATGACCCGCATACTTAAATTTTAGCACCTTTCTCTCCCCCTTACGAACTCACATCGCGAAAGGTATCGTTCCTACAATTATTATTGACATTATCGTACGTGTTTGCTAGCCTCGAAATGAAGTGAAAATTTCGGTTTTCCTATAAAAATTAGAATTTTTTATAGGAAAGAAAATCATTATTGAATTAAAAAATGGAAATAATAAAAAATATCTATACCGCGTGACCTCTCAATTTGCGGTTTTTAGCGCCCATCTGTTGGCCAGATTGTGTTTTAAAAAACATGCGCATAGTTACTCATATGCAAATGTTTTTTAAAGCACAAGATGGCCTGCAGATGGGATGCTAAAAACCGCAAATTGAGAGGTCACGCGGTATAGCATCCGGAGAAAAAATTATGCAAAAACAAAAGTCTTCTTTAAATTCGTTATATTTCAGTCCTGACGAGAAGCTGATTCAATTGGAAGATCTTTTAAGTAACCAACAGCAATCGTACGGTGTCGAAGATTTTTGTGTTTCTCTGAATGAGAAAATAAAGTATCTGGAGAAAAAGATTACCGGACTGGAAAGTGCGCTGGAACAGCAGGGTATGCCGGTATTGGCTCATAACGATTTATTGCCTCATTACATCATTAACCTGACTAAAGAGTTACGAAGAATACTGGCGGCGAGATTTACAATTGACCAAACTATCCAGGACAAGTATAAAAAAGCTCAGGAAGTTTTTTTAAATACGAATACTCTGTTTGCCATCATTTCCAAAATTGAATTAACACAGTTACTGATTACTCTTTATAAAGATTCTGTAGGTACCAATAATGAGAAATATGAGAATTTAAAACCGGTTATCGACCAATTTTCTCGAAGGATAAGTGAATTCAAAGACGCGCCACCATCACCGTCAACCCCGTTTACATCTCCGGTTTCTCGGGAGCGCACCGTAAGCAATATTTCTTCGCCTTTACCACGAACTCTTTCCTTCAGTCAGAATTCTCCTTCCACTGATAAATCCTCCCCGCTCAAGCCGGACCCGGAATTATGCGCCCTTCCCGGCGCCGATATTTACCTGGTCCGTGTTCGCGAGGAGCGGCAAAAAACCAAAATACAGTTATATGAAGCGGCTGGAATACCGGTACCTGAAGATTTACAATTATTCGCCCTGCAATGCCGGTTTGCTCGCGAATTGCTGGAAGCAGGAAGCCGGCTGGATTTGCAGCAGGAAATAAAATTATTGTCGGAATTGCCTGATTTGGTGAATCAATTAAGAAAAAACAAACAGGAATCTGCGACTAATTCTGAATCGGATCAAAAAGATCCGATCCAGAAAGAGCGAATTCTCGCGCACGAGTTTAAATTACTGCAAAAACACAGCGCCTGGCTGGAGCTGCGTTGTGAACAGGGAAAAACAAATCTGGACAATGTCATGACCCGTTCCCGAACTTTTTCGGAAAGAATTTCTTCTTCTGCTTTAAAATCGCGAGCAGAGGAGACCAAAGAAGTAGGGTCAGGAGTTGATGAACTACGCAAAGAGAAGAAATCTGTCGACGCTCAATTAAGCAAGTTAGAATATGAAATTCTTGTCAGTGAATTAATGCGTTCCAGAATAAAACGCAACAATCATTTGCGTCTTGAAATACAAAGTTTAACTTATTTGAATATGCACTCTTTGAGTCATAAAAATGTATTTGAAAATTTAATTTCAAAAAAAGTGCATGAAAAAGCGGTCATTGATAAGGCCATTAGCGAAGTTCTGCCTGGTTATCAGGGGGATGATGACAAAGAAAGAGCCCCTCACGAAAGTCGCATTGCTTATATAAAGAAACTTTTTTTAAACTCTGTGAGGACTATAGAAGTATTGGAGGCCGAAACCAGCCGGCTGCGTCAAATCGTGGCCAGGTTAAGCATACGTTTATTATCGAGTGTTTTGCTGCAAACTCTGAATATCAATTTACAACGGGTCGCCGGAGTGGATAATGGCGTGGCTGCGGATGTTGCGGGATGCATCACTTATTGGACTCGGGCGATGACCATTATTCCTCATTTTCAAGACAAAATGCAGCTTTTATTGAAGTCTTTACCGCAGTTTATTACCGATGATCTGAGCTGGTTGAAACCCCTGTCGCCTCTCGCATTGCTGTGGGCAGAGGAAGCTGAAGTGGATACTTTGATTCAAAGTATGGCGGACAGAGAAAATTATTACGAGAAAGCACTGGGAAGTCTTTCCAGTCAATTGCAGCAGGAAAAAGCAGCATTGACGGCTATCGTGAAACAAATACAGCACACCTGTGAACATCAGATTTCGATTATGGAAATAAAGATTGACCCAGGAAGTGCTTATACCTGCTTGCATGAACAGGTTAGGGAGTTTGACGAAAAACCGGCAAAACTTGAAGTTCAAATGAAAGAGAAGCTTCGCTCGCTGGAGCGGCTCAGTCCACAAAAGAGTGAGGCAATGGTATTTCTTATTGCCAATGGAGTTCAAAGTGTCACGTTTCCCTCTGAAATAAAGTCTACGGTTTTTAAAGATTGGCGAGAATTTTGTGTTGAGAAACTCCTGGATTCCGAACCAAGCGGCATGAATTTTGCAACTAAGGAAAGCCGTACTACCGATCATATCAAGCAGCTTGCAACACTCGAAATTGTATTATCCGGACCAGTGTTTCGGAATTTACGCAATGCTTTTCTGAAAGATATTATTGATATCACTGCGCAAGCTCCGTTCTTTACCCTTGAAGATTATTTCATGACATTGTTAAAAGATTTTCAGAGGCAATTTACTCAACTGTTACTGGACTTAGGCCCGGCCAGACCGGAAAAACCCAGCGAAGAGAAATGCCGAATAAATATAATAAATTTTCTAAAATATCTGAAGGGAGAAGAAACCACAGAGACCTATCCTCTTTCCCGGCTAATTCCGCGCCAGGGCGAGGGTAATGGAGATATTTGGGTCAACAAAAACAGTCAGAATATATTTGATAAACATTTCAATCCTTCGAAACCGGGTAAAAAATTTGTCGAGGCGCCGGTGGCAGAACTGGTTTCGGATTGCCTGAAGGTTCTGTTGTGGCGAATTTTATTAAAGTTTGCTGATCACCAGTCCAGCGGATTTGAAGAAAATCCGCCTACCAAAAAAATATTAGAAAATGCGATAGAATACCGCCAGCGCGTGACCGAGTTTCACCAGAAACTGGCGGATTTTCGAAACACCGCACTTAAGAATTATCTACAGAAGACCCATGATCCTCTGGGAATTCCCTTATTTAATTGTGTCAAGTGGTTATGGAATCTGGTGAGTAAACCAGATTTATTATCTCCTAAAGATTTCGACAGTTTCATGCAACAATATGATTTACCGGAGCGGCAAAGTACTTTTCTCGATCGCGCTCGCAGAAGTTACGCAGGTCGCCTATACATCGTTCTTGGCGATGTACAGGAGAACTGGAATACGAGCCGGAAAATCATTGCTGAATTTAAGGAATTACGAAAAAAAATTGAACAACTGCCTGAAGATAACTTTCAGTGGGCGCTCATTACCGCGAAACTGATTAAAGATGAAATACAGTTACAATCTGCGGATGCTATCGCCAAAGTAAAAAAAGCCGAGGAGGCAGCACGAATTGAAATCTCTCAAAGATTAGAATCTCATCGCGCCGAGCAGAAAAAATTATCGGACGCGCTAATACTGCGTACCTCGTGGCCGGAAGAAAATCCCGGTGACACGAAGAACAACAGCCAGTTCCACCAGCTCTCAGCGCTTTGTCGAATCTCTACCCGCCAACAGGCCGCGCAAGCGCTTTTGCAGGTGGCGAGAGAGTGGCGCGATATACAGGCCACAGCCATTGTTGAGATTAAAATTCAAGGTTACGTTTTAAAATTAATTCGCGCCGAAAAGGAGCTGGAAGGATTAGCGACCGCTGGCAAAAAAATCTATGTCCAATGGAAAGAAGGAGTTTATCATTATCACTATTATGTTAACTGGAACGGTATTCCTGAGAAAAAAGATCTGGAAGCAAAAACAGCGCATAGCGAAATTGAGTTTGCCGTAAAAAATCCATCCAAAAATAATTTTAACTTCTCTACATCCTGTATCAAGGACGCAACTGACTTTATTTTCAGGGCCGAGAAGGCCGCCCTGGAGCAGAAAATGCAGAGATCGGGTGGTCTGGATTTATCGAAGGTACCCTTGCAGGTGGATGAAAGTTTCCGAATCAGCATGAAACGACTGCAGAAAGCCAGCGGTTATCTCGCCCGCATCGAGGAAGTTAATAAGAAGTTGGCCCTCCCTGAATTTCCACAAGTGGGCGCCGATATCTCCCCGAAACTGCCAGAATCACTCTTCAGTACCACCGCGGTCACGGAAAAGGAGGCGTCTGAGCAACTGGCTGAAGCGCAAGCGACCCTGAAAGCGGTCTTTGATCCATTATTGAATATCGCCGGTCCTTTAAGAGAATGTTTTCATCAATACCGAAAACTCACTGTTCAGGAAAAATTATTGGTTTCACTTAAGGAAGAGTCCCAAAAAGGGAACCCGCTCACGACGCAACGTTTTGTACTGGAAAATCATCGTGCCAAGCTCAATGACGTCGCTCGTGAGATAGCCAGGACATTGGCGGCAAAAAAAATAAATGTGCAAATGTTAAAAAGATTCGGCATTGATTGCAAGCTGATTAAACCCGGTGATACTCAATTACAGGATTTACTGGTTAAGGACTGGCTACAGCCTTATGAAAATCTTGCCAATAAAATTCGCCTATTAGGCCCAGGATTAACTAAGCAAATGTTAGAAAAGTTCGAAATTAAGTACGATCCGAAAGTACACAATGATAACGAAAGGGTTAATTTATTGGTTGACGATTGCAAGAAAAACCCGCAGGATGCCGCTCTTAAGATAGCTGGCCTGTTGGTAGTCAGAAATATGTCTGTGGAAAAATTAGAATTTTTCGCCATTCTTTGTGATCTGTTTGAACCCAATGATACGCAATTAATGGATTTATTAGCTAACTATTGTCAGGAGCAACCTTATGCCTGGTTTGATTCTGTCACCAAGGCCACCGTCGCGCTTAACGATGAATTTTTAACGGCTTTAACCAGACTGGCCGGTGGCATTTTGTATGGAGAAGTCACTGGCAAGGAAACTGCTTTCCCCATTACGGAATATAAATATCAACCGGTGATAACCAAAATTTTTCACGAATCGAAGGAGGAGAAATATGCTTCTTTGCCCTGTCCGCTATTGGCAAGTTTAGAGAACACTCAGTGGGTGAAACGCTTATCCGCACTTGAGAATCTGCACCGGATCATCAGTGCAATCCCAGAGCCACGTTTTTCGGAAGTTATCATCCGTTTGGAACTTCTGCATAAGGATTTAGTCAGTGGCGCATGGCGACGTAAAAGAGTGGAATCTCCGCAAGAGAAAGTTAAAAAAGCCGAAGCGTTAAATATCGATTTATTGACCAATACCCAACAGTTAATTGAAAATGCCATTGGGCCTGAAGGTTTGGAGCTGATAGACAGATTAGGGGTACAGGATTGGGATATTTATAAATCCATGTCCCCTCATATCTCCACTTTATGGAGCTGGAAATTCGACGAAGAATGCTCGGCTGCTTTCCAGGCATTATATCAGCATTTTATATATTTACTCGACTTGGACCTTGATATATCAGGTGACTATACCCAATCCGCATCGATAATGACGATGCTTTCTATCCTGGAAAATTTGCGAACTTCTCAAAATGTCAATGTTAAAGTGGCCTGGTTTGATGAAGTCGATTTGCAAAAACTGAATAGCGGAACAGAATGTGCTGTAAAGGATAGTAAAAACACTCCCTGTCTCTAAAAAGATTCCCGACTTGAAGAAATTAAAGACCGATCCGGCCAATTTTAATAAAAATTTACGTGAAAAATTGATTAACGTCGGTATTCTGGCCAAAAATATCCCCCTTTGGGAAGAAGTTTGGGAAAAATTAACGAAAAAAGCCATTATCCATAACGGGGGGGAAACGAAAATAACCGATTTAAGGCAAATTAAACAGGATCTGGATAAATTGTTACAGGCCAAAGACGATCAGAAAAACCATCAAAATCTGTTTGAACAGATTTCCCCACAACTGCGGGAATATGTTAAATGTCTGGAAAAAATAATTTATTGTTGTGATGGCGTTTCTTCCGATGAACGCATCGTTAATCTGCGCAGCCAGAGGTGGGCTGTAGCCGAGCTGTTAAAACAATGTTTCATTGATTTTAATTTTACGCACTCCTCTCCCCGGACGACAAAGATGACCAGGCTGTGGTTAAAGATTTCCAGAAGCTGGAGCAACGGCTCATTTTGGAACAAAATAAATTTAACGATTCTATTGGCTTCTCCCCAGCTGGTAACGCCGCGTTTACCTGAGCTTTTAATAGAGAGGATAGAAGAAACATCAACTGCCTTGCTGACGCCAAAATCCGCGTCCACATTGTCAAGCCTTCCATCGACTCCTGAATCTGGACATGAGAATTACTTTCAAAGTCAGGTAGATAGATTGCGCAAAAAAAACAAAAATAAAGATTTAAGAAAAGAAATTAAACGTCTAAAAAAAGAAAACGAAGAGCTTAAATCTTTCTCCCGAACGGAAGGATCAATTTCTCCTGCCATCCCCGATAGTATGGGCAAGGGCTCGCCGATTCTGGATGATTTCGATGAGAAAAGTGATACTACGTTTGGAAGAGAGAGCCCGCTTTCTTTTATACCCACAATTACCAGCCCATCTCCGCTTGCACGATATAAGCATTCTCCCGAGAAAAAAAATTCGACTCGGGAACCCACTACCACGTTATCGATGCAGGTGCGGCTTTCCAATAGCGCAATTAGTGAAGCAAAAAACCATTTAAATAATTTACTGGATACGCGAGAACTTTTGCAGTCTTTAGTGAAAACCGCCTCGGAAAAAGCATCATTAATAAATATTTTGCCGGGATTATCACTTCTTCCCGATAATCGTTCTGCATTGGATTTATGTAAACAGTTGTCCGAAATTTGGCAGCAGAAACTCGAACATTCCGCTGATCTGGAGAAACAAAACGAGAAGTTGTCAAAGACAGTATCAGAGCTAAAAACGGCTTGTGAAGCGAAAGAACCTAAACCTGAATTTTTAGCGCCCTGGATAGAGTCAAAAATTAAAAGCGGTCAGGAGAAAATTAACGATGCCGACAAAACATTAATCGAATTAAATAGTCGTTATAATATTTTGGTTAAAGAAGAAAAACAAAAATCTGTTTTAAGTCAATCTTCAACAAAAAATTCTGACGACTCCCGTCGTCAGGCGGAACAGATTTTAAAAAATCTTGAAATTAAATGTAGCGCAAAAGAAACTTCTCAGAAAATGTTGAAGAACCAGGAGAAAGGAACCCCCAAAAAATCTCCACTCGCCGGTAAACTGGCGCTAGACATCAAAAATATAACGAATGAAATTGCCGGATTAAAAAAACAGATGGAAGTTCAAAAAGCATTTCTTCAAACCTGTACTCCGGATGAACCTGAAGTAAAAAGCAAAAATACAGGGGAGGAATTGAAAGAATTACGACAACGCATAATAGCATGCGCGCAAACCCGGGCTGATCAGGCGCATCGACGTCCAGCAGTTAACTCAGCTGAGGTCACCTTCTTCAGAAATCGTTTTGCCACCAATGCCCGCACTACCAGAGGATATCATATATGAATGGAAACCCTCTGCCCCGGTACAAGACCGGCAATCACAATTAAGAGAGCAGACTACGAAAGAATTGAGTGATGAACTTCAAAGACAGCTGGTGGAGAATACTGAAAGATTAGAATCAGTGAGAGATCAATGCTATGGCGTTAATGAATGGATCATAAAAGACGTTCAGGGTGAGGTTAAGTCCCTACTGGATCAAAAGGAAGAAATGGAATATTTATCCACAGACAGTCGCGCATACCAGCAATGGGAAGCCCGCGTGCAATTGTTAATGGCGCGGTTGCAAACTCCTCTCGCTCCAGCCAGTAGTGATACCGCGTATCAGCAATGGCAGCAGCAAATACAAGGATTAGTAGCACGACTACATCCCGAATTTAAGGCAGTTGATTTTCAGGAAGAGAAATTATTAACTCTTGAGGTGAAAGACACTATTGTTAATGATGCTCACGAGAAGAAATTATGAAAACCTGGTAAAAGAAAAAGAACTCATCGAAAGTGATGCGGCTAGTCTGAAAATGGAGCAGAAGAAATTGACAGAGTTTCTCTCAAAAACTCCATATCAACGCCGCCAGGAAAATTTAAACGCTATCAATCCAGTTGCGCTGCATGATGCACAGATCAGATTTAAGAACCGCTGTTTTTTCTGGAATTTGAAAGCGAAAATTGTGCAAGAACAGCTAAAAGGCTATACTTTTGAAGAAAAAACTTACTCAGAGGTTTGCTCTGCTTATGAAAGTTTTCGACAATTGGGCGAAAAGATTGACCTTAATAGAGAAAACCTGATTCAAACCGAATCTGAATATATTTTAATGACTTTCAAATATTCTAATCTCATCTCGCGCTATGATGAATTAAAAATGTATGTCCTCGAAAATGCAGAAGCATTGAAAAAATTAGAGAGGAATGAGTTGCCGCAGCGAGGCGGTAATTGGTATAATTTAAAATATGTGGCAATTTCCACGGAAATTAAGGATGAGAATTTGGTAGAAGAAATATCGAAACATTATGCCCGGTTTAAAACGCCCTTTTTGTTTATGCACGGTGATAATATTAAACTTTGGGGCTGTGCGGACGACGAATGGGGAATAAAGCTATTGGATCGTACCTTATTTTTATCCTGCGGGTTAAATTTTAAAGAAAAACCCCAATTATGGAGCCGGGGAAACATTCACCCGAATGTTTTAAGAGAAATACAATTACAAAAGGCGCATACCCGGCCCGCTGATACGGAAAAAACTATTGGTGACGAGCACAATCGATTACAGCACCGGAGTGCTGCGTCAGTAACCCTATTTAGGGAGTATTCCACAGTAAGCACGGCCCTGCATAATGTATCGAATATGATATCCGGGATTTTATGACGCATCTTTAACTGATTAATTAATTTATAAGGAACTGAATATGAATAGAAAAGAACTTACTCCTAAAGAGAAAATGGAGAATCGGCTTCGGAATTCGAAAAATTCTTCTGAAGACTCTTGCCTTTCTGAAGACTTTCACCAGAAAATACAAGAAGAAAAGAAGCAGCTTGATGAAAAAATAATCCTGGCGAAAGAGGCATTGCCGAATTCGCCTGAGTTTCAGCGTCTGCAAGCAGAATTAATCGAAAATAAAAAAACCGCGCTTTCGAGCAAAGAACTTACTCCTAAAGAGAAAATGGAGAATCGGCTTCGGTATTCGAAAAATTCTTCTGAAGACTCTTGCCTTTCTGAAGACTTTCACCAGAAAATACAAGAAGAAAAGAAGCAGCTTGATGAAAAAATAATCCTGGCGAAAGAGGCATTGCCGAATTCGCCTGAGTTTCAGCGTCTGCAAGCAGAATTAATCGAAAATAAAAAAACCGCGCTTTCGAGCCATGAGCGCCTTCAAAAAAAACTGACCGCTCATCTTCAGCATAAACGAATTTATTTACGTTTATTAAATTTAAAAGCAGACATTGCTAAAGATTTTGCGCCTTTCGTTAATAAGTCCAATGACAGCGGCAATCTTACCAATCCCTATCACTATAGAAGACAGTTAATGGGCGAAATGCTCGGTTATGCGACATTGATTCGCCACATTCAGGTAGAAATCAACGCCTGTGTCCAGCTTGCGGCTGATATTTTCCGGAAACACAGTGCGGATGACGAGTTAAAAATAGCTGAAGTTGAAGTGGATGCGATAAGAAATTTATTATTGAAGAAAGTTGGGGATGGTTTTCTTCCTCCGGACGGCAAATGGGAAAGCCGGGATAGTGTGAAAAATTTTTTAGCGACGGAAGATTTCGAAGCCATAAAAAATTATTTAAAGACGCTCAAAAACAAAGAAACTATTTTTGAGGAATTTATCAAAAATATCCCCGCTGATTCTGAAATCCAATCCATCAGCGAGCAAATTAAATATTTTTATATGCGTTGTCAGGATTCGATAAAACTCGCCGCCAATGCTTACGATAAAATTCCAGAGCTTCAGAAGAATAATTTAGAAATCAAAAATGCGCAACTGGAAGAAAAAAATCAGGAGGCCCGTTCAAGAGCAGCCAGGATTATTCGTGATAATAAAATAGTATCCGGAAAAATAACGACACTTAAACTCAGCATCCAGAATTATTTAACTTTTTCTAAAGGTGTTTTGAAGTCGGATAGGCATGATGAAGTTGAATTAAAAGTCATGAATTACGATTGGAGTAAAAACCTGAATGAATGGTCTACTCCCTACAATTTATTATCGCAGTTATCCCGGTTTTTACAGGAAATTACCCATGAAAAGGTCGGGCAAATTAATCAGAATTCGGGTTCCTCTCCCCCTTGGTCACTTATTTGGAAACAGCTTTATTTCATATTAAAAAGAAAGGACCGGGCGCCTGATGAAGATTCAAAAGTTTTAAATGAATTTCTGGAAATCGAGCAATCTGAAAATACTTCTTTCCAGGAATTAGCCAAACAAAAGCACCGGCAACCCATCGACAACCAGAAAGAGACTGATGATGATGAGAAGTCTTCTGTGGCCAGAGAACGAAAAAAGACAGAAACGCAATTAAGGGTAGCGCCGGGTTCGGAATGTATTGAGCTGATCATCCATAAACTGAACATTTTTTACGATTATGTGAAATATCTGTTAGAACAAAATCCCGTCTCTCCTAAACCTCCTGTTGAACGATATCAAACTGGCATTGCCTTTGAGCTGAAGGGCTTGACGGATGCTCTGAAAGACAGTGCGCGTAAAGTCGAAATAGCAGAAAAGAAGCTCCAGGAACTCCAGCAAGTTGCGAAACAGCAGCACGATAAATTTTTTGAGACGGAGAATGATGAGAAAAAAAAATCTCTGCAACTTCAAACAGGATGGACGGAGTTAGCATCGATATTAAGTCGCAAACCTGCCATGAGCGTAACCCCGACTCCAAAATCCGAAGAAAAAAAATCCCTATCGCCGCAATTTCCCAGGAATCCCTGTCCGGTTGTCTTGGCACGGGAAGTGGAGGCTGAAGAGCGGATGAAGAGCGCCATTGTTCAATCGCGCAATGAACAAATCTACCTTCGGCTAATATCCAGAATAAGCGCCATTAATCCGCAGGAACCCTGGCAAAAACAAATGCGGAACTTTGCCCAGGCAATGTCGGAGTTTTCAGACGCCAAAGGCAAGCCTCAGACAGCTCTGGCGATATCTGAATCAAAATGTATATTGGCCAGCCGTCATGATTTAATGACGCAAATGAGTGAAAGTATGGACGCCTCCGCTACTGATTTTTTGAAACCTTATTATGAGGAAATGCAGGCTCGCTATCGCTCCGCAGGTTCGTCCCTGTATGAGCCCGAGTCTTTGGAATCAGATTGGCAGGCTTACGGAAAAATTTTCAATCTTATGCTCGAAAAATTACGAAGCGCATGGGCTGTTCACGCCGAACGGGAAGATAACCTGACTGAGGAAATGCGGGCTACTCTAACGAACAAAGAAACCAAAGTAGCCAGCAAAATGTCTGCCGTGCTTTTGAAACTGGAACTCGATGCGAAAGCATTAATTGAGGACATACCCGGGATAGCCAATATTGGCGTTATTTCAGTTTATGATCGGACAATTGAGGAATTAAAAGATTTCCAGGAGTAAACTCCCGCCGGTTCAAAAAGACCAGAAAAATTCCATAAAGAGTTACCAGGGTTTATGGGAAGCCACTCTGGACGGACTTTTAAAAAATCTCCAGACATACAGGGACTCCAGTGAATGCCAAAGATCACGATGCGGGCGAAGCGGTTAGAGATTTAAATGAAGCCGAATATGAAACTATCGAAGCCCTGTTAACCCGATTGCCGGCGTATTCAAAAATCTGCGATGCAAAACAGGAAAATTTTGTCAACTCTATCATCAATAGCAGAGAAGTTAATGATAAATCATGGCCTGAAGGGGTTCGC
>CAVQJI010000042.1:0-166992 GCA_963712715.1 uncultured Pseudomonadota bacterium
CTGTTGGGTTTCCTGTCCCAAAGAAATCAAAACTGGATGTAGAAGTTGTTGCTTTAAATTTTTTAAATTCAGCATCCAGTTTTCCTATCGCCTCCGTTACTGGATCCATACCATTTTTAGGGTCAGAATTCAGTATTGTTTGCAAATTTTCTGCCGCATCAAGAACTTTTTTAACAGCATCTTTCTTTCTTGTGTTTTTAGTACCCCAGGAAATTACCTGAGCCGCATATTTATTTTCTCTCTTTTTAGTTTCATCAATAAGGTTATCCAGATCCTCTAACATTTGATTTCTGATTTTAGCCATTGGCGTTAATTCTATTGGTTGAACACTACTGGCAACTAAAGGAGCTGGTGGATTTGGGATAGGCGCGGGCTCCCTATCCGGTTTGATTTCCTGAATAGTGCTACAAGAGCCTATTATTTCTTCCCCTAATTCTGCCTTCCTGGAAGCCAATTCAGTTTGTGTTGTACAATAGTCTTCTATTTTTTTATGAGTTTTAATTACTTTATTTACTAATTCGCTGACTTCGTGAGTTTTTAAGCTTGCCGCTGTTATTTGGTCTTTTAAACCATTAACCGTATTTGAATCCGGCTTTTCTATTATCTCCTCAGCACTCTGAATTAATTTCGGAGCTTTCCTTATACATTCTTCTAATTGCAACGTGATAAGAGGGGTGTTTTGGAATCCAGGCAATTTTTTTAGCTGAATTACACTTTTTTCAATAAGTGTTTTTCTCTTATTTAAGAGGTTAACTTCTTCGCTTAATTTTTCCTTCGCAGAAACTAATTTCGTTTGTGATTCTTCCAGGCGTTGTTGTATAGGAGTTATGACAATTTCCATTACGGTTTTTAAGGGATCGCCCTCTGCCACAGATTTAACAAACATTTTACTTTCGGTTTCGCTGGCTCCCGCTGCAGATGCCGCCGCCTCCAGACCCTGTTTATGATCGTGTATTAAGCTTTCATACTTCGCTTTTTCCTCTTCGTCAGCTTCATACCTTACAGCATTCCACTGTTTAATTACGTTAATTCTATTGGGAACTGCATGCCACTTTTCCTTGGCGGCTACTAAAGCCTCTGCTTTTTCCAAGGGATCATCTATATTAAATTCTTTAGGATGTTGCTTAATGCTCAAAATATTTCCGACATGTTGACTCAGCAGGTTATTAAAGTCTTCCCTATCTTTCTGACCAACGCTATCCTCTATACTGCCCCACGCGGTACGCAACTTCATTAATCGGTCATTTCTTGTTTTCGTGGACTCGATAACATTGAGAGCTGAATTTAGTAATTGACGATTGTTTTTCTGATCATCGCCAATATCATTTAAAATTTCCTGAAATTTCTGTTTGTCGATAGTTTGAAAAGCGCTTTTTTCAATTTGATCAAACAGAGATAATTCCGGATCAGTTCCCGCAAATCTTTCTTCAAATGCTTGCCATTTTGTTAGAACATCCTGCCAATCCGGTTGCTTTAGAGTAGCTTTTTTAGCCTGTTCTTTTAACCTGAATTTAATTACTTCAGCTTCAATATCTTTGATAATCTCCGGATCTTCCTTTTGACAGAGTAAATATCCAAGGGTCTTGTCTAAATAAATTTTTTTCCCTTCATTTTCTAAAGAGGCCACAATTTTTATTATTAAAACTAATCTGCTAAAATGTCCGTTCAGTTTATCTCTTACAACTTTTAAATGATTTACCTTTGTTTGCTCTGTGGTTGTTTTACTGTCGGTAATTGCCAGGATTTTTTGTTGAAATTCTTTTGGTAATTCACCTGTTTCCTGTGCTAACGATTTGTATAACTGATCTATCTTACCAATTATTGCCTTTACGGACTTACTGTTGTCTTTACTCATAATTTCTTCTCCTTGTAGGGTTTTTTTTCTCTTATAGTTTTACTCTAACCATTTAATATTAAATTTGTCTTAAATTTTAAATAATTTTAGTGAATCAACGAACATTCGGCTTGACGGAATATTAAAATATTAGATATAGTATTCGAATGAAACACGTTTTGAAAAAAATATGCAGTTTGATATGTCTGGTTTTTCTAATCATCATGAATAATGCTTTAGCGACCGTAAAAAATCAGCAGATATGGTATGGCGTTATAGCACCGATGACATCAGAATCTGCTTTTATTGAATCAAAAATGACTGACAAACAGATTAAAGTGATTGATCATGTTAAGTATCACATTGGAGCAATTGGAGGCAAAAAAATTGTTTTAGTGAATAGTGGTATTGGCTTAATCAATGCGGCTGCAATTTCTGCCCGTCTCATCAATGATTTTCATCCTGCTGAAATTATACTCACCGGTAGCGCAGGAAGTATCAATCGCAACTTAAAAATCGGCGATGTTGTGATCGCAAAACAAGTATTTAACGCTGACTTTGGTAAACTGACCCCGCAAGGTCTATCTTTTGAACTGGCTGACAATCCCAATCCATCGGATTACAGGCAAATTCCTCTCATGTTTAATACACCGTTTAATTTGCGGAAAATAATGTCCACTTTACCCGGCTCGGTAAATTACAGGGTAATGTTAGGTGTCGCGGCTGACAGTGACAACCTTCCCAATTCTGCTCAGCAAATTGCATTGCTACAGGCAAATAAAGTGGATGTCATAGCCATGGAAGGCGCTGCTTTGGCGCAAACCTGTTGGCTGTTCTATGAAAAATGTCTAATCATTAGAGGCGTCAGCAATGTAGCCGGCGAAACAATTACCGAAGAAGGCATTCTCCTTGCTGCAAAAAACGCAGCCTCTGTTACTCTAGATGTTTTACAGAATAACTAAGGTCTGTTTACAATTCATTAATTATGTTTTACACAAGAATTTTGTCATTGCGAGCGCTAGCGAAGCAATCCAGTTTCGTACTTTAAACAAGCTCCGCACTGGATTGCTTCACTGACGTTCGCAATGACGACGAATAATTAATGAATTGTAAACAGGCCCTATAGTTCTTCAGATAAGTCTTCCAGGAGGCTTATCTGAAGAACTATAGAATCCTAAAAATCAGAAGATAAAGTTTGGCGTAACCTAAAGCAGCAGAAACCAGCTCAGGGGAATAACCAGAGTGTTATCTATTATCGAATAATCCTTTGCTTCGGTGCAAACTAAAATTCCGTAACGATATTGAACTTCACTTTGGGAAATTTGAGAAATATCTTTTTTACCTGATTTAACTTCAAGTAAAATGACCTTATCATCCGTTTGTTTTCGCGTTTCGATGACAAAATCTACATTTTTTTTCTCTTTTTTTGTAGAAAACATAAAGGAAACATCTCCTTCAGAAAATAATCTTTTTAAATACATGGCGACTATTTCTTCATTCAGAATTCCCTGCAAGGTTGGGGTGATATCATGACGCTCATATTTTTCCCGTAAGGACAGTCTTAAGGTCGGTGACATAAAGAATGTCTTGCTTATCTTGTTTAGTTTGGAATTAATATTGCCAAAATATTTAAACTCATTGAGAACTTCCGATTTTTTTAGAACCGTGATGAGTAATTCGACTTCTTCCTTCTTACATCCTGTGTCACTACATAATTTTTCAATCTGAACTTCTTTACTGAAAGCCAACCGAATCAATAATTTTCTAACATTTGAAATTATACTTTCTACGTTACTTACTTTATACCATTTGGGTACGTCTATCTGTAAAATTTTTTCAAACATTTCCGAAGCACGTTCATATATTTGTTCGGTATTTTCGATGGTTAAAAATCGCGGGATATTATGATAATTAATATACTGAAACAATAGTTCACCTTCATCGATATTATAAGGGTCTTTCTTTTTGGAAAAAAATAATGTTATCTCTGATTTTATTTTTTCAAGCTCAAATTTTAATTCTTCAATATCCCGGGAAAAAAATAAAATTTTCATTAAGCCATTTGCTATATCTTTGCAGGAAAAATTATTTTTAATTTCGTTCAAATTTTTTTTATTTTTTTTATTGATTTCTTTTATATGAGATTTATAATCGTCAATCGATTTATTCACCATATTTAATAAAGTTTCTTGATTAGTTTTTCTTTTAAGTTCATTTTTTTTTCTTTTTTGTAAATCTAAAATCCATGCTAAATTTTTAGCATAGACATTCCATTTTTTCCATGATCTAATTTGAATAAATTCAGAGTATTTGTAAGGGAAAATATGAAACACATTCCATCTAGTCACCAAATCAGTACTGGAATCTAATAATAAAGCAGAACTTCCCGTAGAAATAATAAAGGATCTGGGACATTCATCGTATAATATTTTTAATCCTTTACTCCAATTTTCAGCGTCATGTACTTCATCAAATAAAAAAACAATCGGTTTATCCAGCTCATAAAATTTTTTCTTTAAAACAATTTCTTCAAATTTATAAAAAATTAGATAAAGTTTGGTTGCGCCAAATAATTGCACGAATGCTTCTACATTAAAAAAATAAATATCCTGAGTGTAATTATCAAAAATATCTTTTGCTAATTGCCACATAATTGTGGTTTTTCCAATCCCTCTTAACCCTGATAAGCCAAACATTCTTGCACTGGATTTATGAGAAAAATAATCTTCCGCTGCCTGGCGAAGTTCAAAAAAAACATCTCTTTTAGGAAAAAGATTATTTTCTTCGTCTTTAATAAATTGATCCAGCCTTCTGGCCTCAACTTTGCAATTTAGCAAAAAATGTTCCAGATCGATATCGATATCGATTTCATTCATAATGATCTCGTTAATAAATTTAAATAATCCAAGCTATACTCAAAACGATTAGGTTTTCGGTGTTATAACACCGAAAACCTAATCGTTTTGAGTATATTTTAATTCTTATGCTTAAAAAAAACAAATAAAGCGGATATTACTTTCCAATGCAAAAACTGGAAAAAATTTTGCCGAGCAGATCGTCATTGGTGAATTCGCCGGTGATTTCGTTCAGTGCGTATTGCGCCTGACGCAAATCTTCGGCGAGCAATTCGCTAGCCCGATGCATGGATAGTTGTTGAAACCCTTCTCTTAAATGATTCAGGGCACTGTCGATAGCAGATAAATGGCGGCGACGCGCGGTAAAAGTCCCTTCAATATTGGATGAAAAGCCAACGAGCGACTTTAAATGGTCTCTCAATAAATCGATACCTTGCCTGAATTTTGCTGAAAGAGAAATCACGTTGAGATCATTATGAATTTTTATACCGGGTAATTCCCCCGTTAAATCAATTTTATTTTTCACCCATACCAGCGGAATTTTTTTATTTAACTCCAGATCATTGGGGGGCTCGCTGTGGACACTGGCATCGGTGATCCATAAAATCACATCTGCCTGCTGGATTGCGGCGCGCGTGCGGCGAATACCTTCCCGTTCGATAATATCCTCTGTTTCGCGCAAACCGGCGGTATCGATGATATGTAACGGCATACCGTCAATATGAATTAATTCGCGTAAAATATCGCGAGTTGTCCCGGGGATGTCGGTGACGATCGCAGTTTCCTGTCCGCTTAAGTTATTTAATAAGCTTGATTTCCCGGCGTTTGGTTTGCCAACGATAACCGCGTTCAAGCCGTCTCTGAGTATCGCACCCTGTTCTGCAGTTTGACGTAATGATTCCAGTGAATGGATGACTAACTCCAGATCGTGCTGAACTGTACTTTCACTGATGAAGTCAATTTCCTCGGTTGGGAAATCAATGGCGGCTTCCACATAAATGCGTAGCTGAATCAATTCAGCGACCACCGCGTGTACCCGGCGGGAAAAATCTCCCTGTAAGGATCTTAATGCTGATCGCGCCGCCTGTTCGGAGCCGGCGTCGATCAAGTCCGCAATCGCTTCCGCCTGGGCTAAATCAATTTTACCATTTAAAAAAGCTCTTTCGGAAAATTCACCGGGTCGCGCCAGTCGCGCGCCAGCACGGATAACCTGACGTAATAAACAATCCAGCACTATCGGTCCGCCGTGGCCTTGCAGTTCCAAAACGTCTTCTCCGGTAAAAGAACGAGGCGCGGGGAAAAACAGAGCAATACCTTCATCAATAATTTGCTCATCGTGATCACGGAAAGGCAGGTAAACCGCTTCGCGGGGAGTGGGTAGTCGACCCAACAGTATTCGGGCAATTATCGGCGCCTGTGGTCCGGAAACCCGAACAATACCCACGCCCCCTCGACCGGAAGGGGTGGCCACCGCGGCGATGGTATCTTTAGTCGACATTCATTTTTGGATAATTTTTTTAGATTTTAAGGATTTTTCAGCCTTTTTTTGCTGGTTTTTGGCTTTGACATTTTTATAGGTTTTCATAACATACCATTGTTGAAAAATACTGCGCATTATTCACTAACCAATATAACACCAAACCAGCAGGAAAGGATAAAAAGAATATCGTAAAGACCACAGGCAGTAACATCATCATTTTAGCTTGCGTAGGGTCGGGCGGCGGCGGACTGAGTTTTTGCTGAAAAAACATACTAATGCCCATCAAAATAGGTAATACGTATAACGGGTCGTGAACCGATAAATCCTTAATCCAAAAGATAAAAGGAGCCTGTCGTAACTGTACGCTTTCAATTAATACGTAATACAAGCCAATAAATACCGGAATCTGGATTATCGTGGGTAAACAGCCGCCCAGGGGATTAATTTTTTCTTTCTTATAAAATTCCATCGTGGCACGGCTTAAGGCCTGCTTGTCGTCACCAAAACGGTCTTTTAAAGCCTGCAGACGGGGTTGCACGTCCCGCATTTTCGCCATCGATACGTAACTTTTTTCCGATAGTTTGTAAAAAAGTAATTTAATCAGCAGCGTCGTGATAATAATCGACCAACCCCAGTTTTGCACCACGGAATGAACGTGATCCATGACCCAAAAAATAATTTTTGAGATCATCCACAGCCAACCATAATCAATAGTGAGGTCTAATCCCTTACCTAAACTTTTCAAATTGTCAGGAAGTTCCGGGCCGACATAAAATATTGATTTCTGGCTGGCTTCCGCTCCCGGCGCGATAACTAACGGGGGAGTGACATAACCCAGCGTATAAATGTCATTAGTGACGCTGCTGTAATAGTGATTTGTCTGGTTCGCGCCTGGCACCCAGGCCGTTAAAAAATAAGGTTGTTGCATGGCAACCCAGCCGCCCTGAATATTTTGATTAATCTGGGTATCATTTAATTTCTTAAACGGTAATTTTTGGTAAGGCTTGTCCGGACTTGAAATGGCGGCGCCAGTAAAAGACCGCGAATGTTGAGAACCTGGCGCCGGTACATTTTTGCGTACGATTTGTTGATAGATATTGCCTGTCCACGGGGTTTTACCGGTGTTATGCAATTGATAAACCTCATTAATATTGTATTTGCCGCGAGTAAATTCAAAAGTTTTTGTCACGCGTAGTCCAGACGCTGTGGTCCCTGTTAGCACCACATTCAGGTTATTTTGTCCATTCGCTAACTCATACTGACTTTGAGGAGATTGATAATGGATAGCTTCGGTTTGTGTCGCGTCGTTTGCTTTCAGTCCGCTCTCTGCTAAATACAGTGAATTGGGATCCGAATTTAAAATTGGCATCGGTTTGCGGTTTTTTTCCAAAGACTCATCGTATTTCAGTAACCTGGCGTCAATTAAATCTCCACCTTGCGCATTGATATTAACGTCCAGAACGTCTGTTTTAACTTCGATAACGGATGGCTGGCTGGAAATGGTTTTCTGTTCAGTATTTTGAGTGGCAGGGATGGCGGGCGCTACGGAAGGATTAGCATTAGTCGTATAAGAAGGAGGCACAAAGGGAGCAGGGGTGGAAGAGGAAGTGTTTGCTGAAGGTGAAACAGATTCATTTTGCACCGTGTGCGAAGGATGATCTTTGGTCCAGGCATTCCAAAGGAACACACCCACCAGGGCGATGGCTACATATAAAGCCATACGATAAATACTTTGAAAATTAATATTTTTCAGGTCCAGGTTCATGATGGAATCCTTTTATGAATAACGGGATCGTAGCCACCGGGATGAAAGGGATGGCAACGTAATAAACGCCATATTGTCAGAATGATACCTTTAAAAACGCCCCATTCCTGAATAGCCTCCTGAGAATAAACCGAACAGGAAGGATAGAAACGGCAACGGTTACCCAGCCAGGGACTAATAAAGTACCGGTAAGCGGCGAGTGACCCTATCAGTATTTTTCTGATCAACTGTTGAATGAATCGATAATTTTTAAGAATAAGTTGTCTAAGCATTGCCTCAACTCATATTGACTGGCCTCTTGCGCCGACTGTCGGGCTATAGCGACCACATCGTAAGTGGGCAGCCTTGACCTGTTGTGGCGAAAAGATTCCCGCGCCTGCCGCTTTAGCCTATTGCGTGAAACGGCTAAACGACATTTTTTCCTGGCGGTGATAATTCCCAACCTCGGATATGTCAGCCCATTAGGCCTATAATAAAATACATAATACTTTCCCAATAAAGGCGGTTTTTTGGCCAAAATCTCCTGAAACTGTGTTTTTTTCAATAGCCGGACTTTTTTTGGAAAAGTATATATATCAGACACTTAAACGCTTTCTACCCTTTGCGCGGCGAGCGTTTAAAACCCTACGTCCACCCACTGTCGCCATTCGGGCACGAAATCCATGAGTACGCTTCCGGTGGAGGTTGCTGGGTTGATATGTTCTCATCATAAAATTAATCCTCAAAAATATTGTTGTTTATCATAAAGAAATTTTAATGTGACGTCAATGATTAAATACTGACCATAGCCTGATTTTTTATATGCTGGGTCGGCGGAGCCGATGCTCGGAATGAAGGGGGGAATAGAGATTCTCCCCCTTTAATTTTAATTGCCGGTACGAGCTTAAGATTTTTTCAATCTACCCACATATACCTTACAGGAGCCGGATGTGTAGTCATTGCTAAACTGTATGAACCAGTCTGCCGGGGTGTCGGAATCAAAGTAATCGTAGCCACCAAGGCTATAATTAAAAACAGTATTTTTGTTGGAGTCATAAATAGATATTGACCCTCCGCTCGTGTTACCCGTAATTATCTGCGAATTGCTGTAATCAGGCATTTTATTTATCACTGCTACTGCAGAAAAATTTGATAATTGTAATGTTCCCGTAAAATCAGCATTATAATCAGGCTGTGTTGGGGCCTTTGTAATGCCAGTGACAGACAGTAGAGCCGCACCGCCCGTAGAACCAGAAGGACAAGCACTACCCGATAAAGAATAACTACCGGTCCAATTACCGACTAAATTGTCAGTGGGAGTAGGATTAGCGACGGCCAAAGTTGATAATGACATCAACGAAGCAGATATTGCTAAAGGCAATAAATTTCTCATTTTTTTTCTCCTAATAAATTACATTTTTTAAAATAAATCCAGTTTAACGAAAACAATCTATCACAGCCTAAATTTAAATACCAATACAATATCGGCGGACCGGATAAATAAAAAAGAATTGAAAATTTTTGCGTTTTTCAATATTAATATATTTATTTAATGTAATTGTTATTATTAGTGTGGTTGAAATTATTGTATAAGTATAAATATTTTCTTTATTTCATGTAGTTACTAAAATATAAACCCGTTTATATCATAGCTTTTTTCCTTTTTCTGCCTGTGGGTTATTTGTGAATAAAATAACTTTTAAACTTATCCACAGGAATTCATTATGTTTTTCCCCGGGGTTATTCCTGGACTGGTTTGCTGATGCAAATGCCTGTATGGTACAATGCAGTCCCTGAAATTTTTAATAGTTTTCTTCATTACAGGAATTTTTGATATGAAAAAATATAAAAATATTCTAGTTGCTGTGGAATTAGATCCTAAATCCGACCTGTTAATTTTAAAAAAAGCGCGAGAGCTTCGGGATCATTACCAGGCGTCTCTCAGTTTACTCCATGTCGTTGAGCATCTCAGTAATTACGGAGCGGCTTATGGAGTATCGGCAGGAATAGATATCGAAGAAATTCTAGTCAATGAAGCTAAAACTTCTATCCATAAAGTCGGCGCGGAGTTGGGAGTGCCCGACGAGCGATTACTGGTAAAAGTGGGTCCATCCAGTCATGTTATCATCGAAGAAGCGAAAGAAAGGTCTGTGGATTTAATCGTCATTGGCAGTCATGGTCGGCACGGTGTCAAGTTGATGCTGGGTTCCACCGCGAATGGGGTTTTGCATGGCGCAGCCTGCGATGTATTGGCGGTACGCTTAAAAGACTAGTGCCTCGTCAACTTTCTATTTTGCCGTGAGCAGGAGCTTACAAATTCGATCTTCTGTGTATTTGTAAACGTGGTGAGTATCTTCCAGACCATTCGTCATAATAACAAAGACTATTAAGCCATTATTTTTTGTTTGCATGTATCCCGCCAACGCACTGACACCTGAATTTTTCATAGTGCCGGTTTTCGCATGAATCGCTTCACCTTTTGCAAAAGCAATTAAACGGCCGCGCAAAGTACCGTCCTGTCCTGCTATGGGTAGCGCATTCCAAAGGTCCGGCTCAATTCGGGGATTATTATAAGCATAATGCAATAACCGGGCTAACTGACGGGGAGAAACCTGATTATATTTAGACAAACCCGAACCATCAAATAAATGTATTTGATTAAAATCTATCCCTGCCGGTCCACTGAGAATTTGTTTAATAGCGTTTAAACCATTTTGCCAGGTGCCCTGTGTTTGATAGTAAACACCGCCAACCTGTTTGAGTATTGAGTTGGTATAAAGATTATCAGAATCTTTTAGCATATTTTTTACAATAAAATTAAGGGGCGGAGATTCGTGACGGGCTAAAACAATGGCGGAGGGAGGAGCTTTTTGAATGTCGACTGTTCCATTAAAACGAATATTATTTTTGACCAAGGTGTTAGCAATTAACACCCTCGCGTAGATTATCGGGTTGCGCAGGGCAAGTGCGAAATATTGTTTACTGGGCAATTTAGCGATGCATCCATTCACATGATAAATGTTATCGTTATCGCTATAAACAGACAGTGGACATTGGGCCCGCCCGGCACTGGTAGTCGTATTGTTGTCCACCTGAACAACTCCGGAAGGAACGGTAGTCGCGACACTGGCTGGTTTACCTATTTGAGTGGAGGGTGACAGGATAATAGCGAAACGGTTTTCATTCAGAATAACGGCGTTTAGAGGAGCGGCATATCCAAAGATCAGATCATGTATAAACCAGCCCGGTGCATAGGCGGAGGAACCATAAGCCGTATTATCCAGATAGACATGACCATTGATTTCATTGATTCCTAAAGCCTGTAATTCATTCAGAAGATTAACTAATTGTTTGTCTGTCAGTGTAGGATCGCCGCTAAACTGAACATAGAGGTCTCCATTTAAAACACCCTGATTAATTTGTCCTGTTGTGCGCAAACGGGTATCAAAATGATATTCTGGTTTTAAATAATCCAGTGAGGCGATAGCCACAAATAATTTATTAACACTGGCGGGAGTGAATAGATTATCGGCATTTTTTTGATAAAGTATGCGGCGACCATCCACGGATTGTACCATAATGCCCATGTGTACATTGGGGGATATTTTACTCAAAATAGAGTCCATACCCGACTGTATATCCAGTGGCAGAGTGGTTGGTTTTACCTGGGTAGTATGGCGTGTTGTTCTGGTCGCCAGTGCCAGATGTTTATGATGAACTGATTTGTGGCTATTATTTGGGTGGTTTTTTTCAGTTTTGGCCAGACAGGATAGAGAAGTCAATCCGGTTAGTAATAAAACCGATAATATACTCAGTCTCTTATATAATTTACTCACAACCAGATTCTCAACGTACCAAAAGTGAGAATCATAACGCGATCATTCACTTCGCTGCAAGCTGGTCAGTATTTGGAAGAAGTCCCCCAACAATTTTTTTAATTTCATTTTATTTTTTAGGTCTGCCTTTTTTATGTAGATTCTTTCTGTCTTTTATAATCTTTTGTTGGAGGCATGTTCATATTAATAGAGAATTATTAAGAAAATATGAAATCCATTATACTCATTTCGGTAATTTCTTTAAGGCGGGAGAGAGTTTCAAAAGAGGTATTCAATGGTGGTAGCCAATAGAGGGTATTTCCCAAGGGCCTGAGTAGGGCGCCACGCCGAAGGGCATGTTGAAAAACTTCAAAACCAGCTCTTGTTTGGGAAGGATTTGTCAAAATATCCGCAGCAACGATAGCACCCACGCAGCGGACGTTCGTTAACATGCCAGTGTTTGCAGCGATTTCCAGCATGTTGTTACGTAATATAGGTTCCATGGCCATAGCAGCCTGACAAATATTTTCCTCTTCAATGACTTCCAGAGTAGCCAGCGCTAAGCTTGCGCCCAAAACATGACCGCTGTAGGTGTGGGAGTGCAAAAAATTTTTCCCAGCCTCGTAATCATCATAAAATAAATCGTATAAATCCTGTCTTAACAGCACAGCGCTGAACGGCAGCCAGCCGGAGGTTAGTCCTTTACCTAAACACAATAAATCCGGTTCTATATTGGCATGTTCACAGGCTAACCAGGTACCGGTGCGACCGATTCCCGTCATAATTTCGTCCGCAATCAGATGAATGTCGTGTGCATGGGTCCAGGCGCGTAAACGTTTGAGAAAATCCGGGCTATAAATTTTCATACCCGCGGCGCCCTGCACAATGGGTTCGACAATAATCGCGGAAAGAGATTCCGCCACGCTATTCAGTTTTTTTTCTATGGGTAACCAAAGATCACCAATATCATTCCAAAGCGGATCCGTTCGTGTGGATACATAGATAGGTGAAATAAAAAATACCGGAAACAACATGCTTTTATAAGGATCTCGATACAAACCAACATCACTGACGCTGAGAGCTCCCGCCGTTTCACCATGATAACTATTGTTTAAAGATAAAAATTTAACGCGTTGAGTTTGCCCTCTAATTTGACGGGAATGTAAACTCATTTTGAGAGCAATTTCTACCGCACAGGATCCATCGCCCGCGTAAAAAACTTTGTTTAAGGTTTTCGTGAGGCCAATCAGTTTTTCCGCCAGCCGCACGACGATTTCATTCGTGGTGTTGGCTAAAATAACATGTTCGAATTGCTCCGCCTGCGAAAATAGCGCCTGTTTTAATCGGGGATGATTGTGACCTAATGATTTACACCACCAACTGGAAATGGCGTCAATAATTTGCTCACCGTTGTCGAGCTGAAGATAAGAGCCTCTCGCACGGGTAATGACCAGGGGCTTAAGACGTTCATAATCTTTCATTTGCGAACAGGGATTCCACAGACTTTGCAGGCTTTTTTCGACTACGTTCATTTTCCTTAACTCCTAAATTATTTATTACAGTCAACCACATTTTTTTATGTGGTTGACTGAATGAAAAAACTAACATAAACTCCTGCCTTAAACAATATGGTCAACCCGTCATTGCGAGCGCCAGCGAAGCAATCCAGTACAGAGCATTGGCCGAAGTACGAACTAGATTGCTTCGCTAGCGCTCGCAATGACGATTTATATAAGGAAAGAACCGTGGCTAAAATAAACTGGACTTACGAAGAACTTGATGACTTATATCATTTGTCGTTGAATGATTTGCTTTATCAGGCGCAAACGGTTCATAAACAATATTTTAGTTCCAACGAAGTTCAGCTCAGCACCTTATTGAATATTAAGACGGGGGCCTGTCCGGAAGACTGCCGTTATTGCACCCAAAGCGGTCATTATGAAACCGGTTTGCAAAAAGAAAAATTATGGTCATTGGAAGAAGTATTAAAAAAAGCGGAAATTGCCCGTAAAAACGGCGCGACCCGCTTTTGCATGGGCGCGGCCTGGCGAAGCCCTCCCGCATCGGATCTGATAAAAGTCGCGGAAATGATTCATGAAATTAAAAAATCAGGTATGGAAACCTGCGTCACTTTAGGTATGTTGAACCGAGAGCAGGCTGAGATATTAAAAAACGCCGGATTAGATTATTACAATCATAACATTGATACCTCGCCAGAATATTATCCAGAAATCATTACCACGCATACTCTTCAGGACCGGTTGGAAACCATCAAAAATGTTGCTGAAGCGGGAATTCAGGTTTGTTGCGGCGGTATCATGGGGATGGGTGAAACGCATACCGATCGGCTTAATTTCATTTTACAACTGACGCGATTAGCAAAAGTTCCCGGCAGTATTCCTATTAACAGACTCATTCATTTTTCTGGCACACCGCTGGCGGAAACCGCTCCCATCGATAATTTAGTGTTTGTGCGTATAGTGGCTCTGGTGCGTATTGTATTTCCAAAATCATATGTGCGTTTGACGGGAGGGCGGTTAGGAATGTCCGAAGAAACACAGGCATTGTGTTTTATGGCTGGAGCCAATTCCATTCATTTTGGCGAAAAATTATTAGCTTCAAAAAACAATAATGCCGATGACGATTTGCAAATGCTCAGTAAATTAGGCCTGAAACCGAAACCCGCCTGCGCGGCGGAAATATGAAACTAACAGCGATGGCCGAGCGTTTGGCCAGAACCCGGCGTTTGGGTTTATACAGAGATCGAGTGGATTTGTCTGCGCCGGGGTTAATTAATTTTTGCAGTAACGATTATTTGGGAATCCGCCAACATCCCCGTATTTTGCAGGCATTTAGCGCCGGCGCCAGCCGATATGGGTTAGGCAGTGGTTCTTCAGCATTGATCGGCGGTTATTATCCCGTCCATGCCGAGTTGGAAGAAAGTTTTGCACATTTTTTTCAACGGGAAAGCGCCATTCTATTTAATTCCGGTTATCACGCTAATATCGGCGTAATAACGACGTTGTCTCATCGCAACCGCCGGATTTTCGTCGACCGGCTTTGCCATGCTTCGATACTGGACGCCATATTATTATCGCGCGCTAAATATCGTCGTTATGCGCATAACGATACCGAAGATTTATATCGTCTTTTAGCAAAAGAATCGTGTAAAGACTCTTTGATTATTTCAGAAAGCGTTTTTAGTATGGAAGGAGATTTGGCGCCTGTCCTGGAGCTTGCGGATATCGCTAAAAAATATCAATCGACTCTGATCATCGACGACGCCCACGGCGTTGGCGTGTTAGGACATCATGGGCGGGGCATTTGTGAACAGGCCCATTTGAGTCAGGAGCAGTTACCGGTTCTGGTGGCCCCTTTGGGAAAAGCGTTCGGAGCTTTAGGAGCGATCGTTGCCGGAAGCAGAGAGTTAATTGACAGTTTGGTGCAATTTTCCCGTACCTACCGTTACACCACGGCGCTGCCACCGGCCATTGCTCACGCGGTTTTACAGGCGCTGGAAATAGTGAGGACAGAAATCTGGCGTCGTGAACGTTTAAATGAGCTGATCGCATTTTTTTGCCGTGAAGCAGTTAGACGAGAGTTACCTCTGTTAACATCGTCTAAGACTCCGATTCAGGCGATTTTTATAGGTGATAATGAACGAATCATCACCATTAAAAACCGATTGTACAGTGCCGGTATCGCCGTGGCCGCAATCAGACCGCCAACTGTTCCGGTTAAGACAGCGAGATTTAGAATTTCGCTATCCTGCGAGCATACCGAGAAACAGATTTTGAGTTTACTGGATTTGTTGACGGAGAATGGTGTTGGCAATAACCAAAGAAAATATTAGAAGGTGCTTTAATCGCGCAAAAACAACGTATGATCACCATTGTCAATTGCAAATACACACGGCACAGAAATTAATGGCAGCGATCCGCCCATGGAACGTGTCGAGTATGAATATTCTCGACCTGGGTTGCGGCACTGGTCTTTCCACGAAAATGCTGGCGGAGTCCAATCATCATCAATTGTTAATGGGTGTTGACATGGCGGATGAATTATTAAAGATAGCGCGGACGCGGCTGCGAAAAAATATTCCGGTTTTCTGTGGTGATTTTGACAAGATACCGGCGAAAGCCCATCATTTTGATTTGATATTTTCGAATATGGCATTACAGTGGAGTCTGGATTTTACGACAACCGTTCTGGAAATTAACCGGATCATTCACAAAAATGGTTATCTGGCTTTCTCTCTTCCTGTGGATGGCACCTTCGCGCAGATTAAAAAATTACTTTATCAGCTCACTAACGAGCGATATTTAAATGAATTTATGCCGGTATCGCAGATAACCCAGATATTAGAAAGTCATGGATATGAAATCATCGACAATAAAATTCAGGAATATAATTTATCGTTTCTAAATTTAAACGCCGCTTTTAATTCCATAAAAAAAGTCGGCGCATTAATCAACAATGTAATTGTACCGCTGGCAAAATCGGTTTACCGAAAAAGTTTTCATCAGGGCGTCACTCTCGATTATCACATTGCTACCATCGTGGCGAAAAGAATACCCGAATGTCTATAAAAATATTTATTGCCGGCACGGATACGGGTATCGGAAAAACCTTTGTGACTGCCGCGCTGTTAGACGCGTTGACTCAACGAGGCTTGAAAACACTGGGTATCAAACCATTAGCAACGGGAGGTTTTTGGCGCAATGATCAGCTTTATAACGAGGATGCACTGAATTTGCATTCCAAATCTTCGGTAAAACTGGCTTATCCGAAAATTAATCCCGTGGTCTTCGAACCCGCCATCGCACCGCATCTGGCGGCGAGGCAACAGAATCAAATTTTGACCGCGGCTTCGTTGCTGTCAGCATGCGCAGAAGCGTTGAATTTTCCGGCCGATGTTTGTATAGTTGAAGGGGTAGGCGGCTGGAACACTCCGCTAAACGAAAGGGAAACCATGGCCGATTTCGTGAAAATCAGCGGATGCAAAGTAATTTTAGTCGTGGGAATGCGATTAGGTTGTTTAAATCACACACTGTTAACCGAAAGCGCCATTCGCCAAAAAAAAATTCCCGCACTCGGATGGATTGCGAATTGTATCGACCCCGGCATGCTATATTTAAGAGACAATATTGCCACTTTACAGCAGCGTTTAAACATGCCACTGCTGGGAGTAGTTCCTTATTCCAGTACCAAATAACCCTTGGAAATCGCGTTGCTCTAACTCGAGTTTAGGGATTGAGGTTTTGACTCGCTCTTCTACCTTATTTGAAGCTAATTTATCTGACAATTCTTGACGTCGAGCTTGAATAGCAAAATATTCCTGAGCCTGCGCAATTTCGGGTTTACGAGGGTCGCCATTTTGAGCAATTAAATAACAGGCAAAGCGGGAAAGATGGAAATCGGGTATTTCACGTTTACTGTCTGATCCTAAGACTACATTTTGCCGGCGCCGGCAAAATGGTAGTCAGGATCATTTCCTGATTTTTCACAAGACACTGTGGCGCGTCTGATCGCCTGTTCAAAACGTCGCCACTGAGTATAACCTAACAAAGGTTGTAGATCCGAGCGCTCCAATATTCAGCCTCATAGATATTAATCTGTTTTAATTCTTCAAAAGAATTTCCGGCAAGGAGATAAGGTGAGCTGATCTTCATTTATTTATACTCCTAATATTTTTAATTAGATAATAGATACAAAATAAAGATTATGTTAACATCACAACATGAACAATCAAGTAAAACAACGCGTGATGACGTACTCAGGATATTTCCGTACCATACTCCGAAAATGGCAGTATTTTTCGGAGTAAGAGTTAGAAAATCTGTCTTTATTTTAATAGAGCGGAGTCGCCGGCGGTACAGATCTGAATGCTTTGGTCGGGCATTTGTAATAAAAGATAACCCTGGTCGTTAACGTCGATCGCGCGACCTTTAATTTGGCGCTGATGATTGCTGATGAGAACGGGTTGACTCATCAGGCAGTCATTCTGCAGCCATTCCTGTCTGAAGGCGGAAAAACCGGAAGCTTCGAATCTGCGCAAATAATCCAGCAGGTGTTGAATCAGCCGCACGCGAGACGTCGTTGCGGTCCAGGGATTTTCCAAGCGCCTGTGCCATAGAAACGCCGGGAAAATGCGCATCGTCATGCAGCGAATTAACATTGATGCCAATACTGATGATAGCGTAGCAATTGCCGTGGGCTTCCGCTGACACTTCAATGAGACAACCGGCCAGTTTTTTTTGCCGCCACATAATATGATTGGGCCATTGCACCGTGAGATCCGCGAGGATGCCAAAATCACCGGCGCTCTTGAGAATAGCCAACCCGGTCACTAAACTTAAACCGGATAGTTCACACAGATCTTTTTGAAAAGAATACCGGCAGGAAAAATAAATATTTTTTCCGAATGGAGAATACCAGCTGCGATTGAGGCGCCCGCGCCCATGGGTCTGCGTTTCCGCCATGCATATTTTTATTTTATTCTTCGGGTCTGGGTGAGTTTGCAGATAATCGATGGTGGAAGTCACACTGGCGAAAATTTTGAGATCGATGGGAGTGGTATCGATTAATTTGAACCGTCTTTTAATGAGGTGTTTATCGAGCAATAACAACGGCTCCGCCAGTGCATAGCCTTTTCCTTTGACCGAATTTATTTTAATTCCATTTTGTTCCAATTTTTTGAGGGCTTTCCAGATAGCGCTGCGGGTAATTCCCAGAGATTTACCCAGCTCGTCACCACTGTGGTAATGCATGTCGCTCAATTGCCGGGCAATTTTAATCAGATTGGAATGCAGTTCTTTCATAAGAGCTTTACCTGGGACAAGAGTTGCAGAACGCTTAAGGGCATGTCGCTATTAAACCAGATTTTTAATTGGCCCAAAGCCTGGGCTGAAAACAGAGCGTCGCCGGTGATGCAGCGCCATCCGGCCGCTTTGGCAGCCTGAATAAAGGCAGTTTCCAGAGGCTTCAGCACGATATCCATGGCGATGCCGTTATTTGTGGGAGGAATTTTCCATGCAAAGCATTGTTGTGCGAATGCCGCCCCCGGTAAGGTATTAATGATAATATCGTAGGGAAATTCAGCGCTGGTAAAGAGCGCGTTAAAATCGATGGATTTTCCACCGAATTTTTCCGTGAAACCGGTGGCGCGCGCCAGCGTACGATTGCATAATGTCACCAGAGCATTTTTTTTCAGTAAACTGTAGGCGATGGCTTTGGCGGAACCTCCCGCTCCCAAAATCAGACAACGCTGTTTTTTGAGGGAAGAAATTTCTTCCAATACGCTGACGCAACCCGGGGCGTCGGTATTAAAACCCTGATAATGGGTATTTTCACGTTTAATGGTGTTCACGATGCGCAAGTCCGCGGCTTCGGCAAACAAATCATCCACAGAGGTGACAATGCTTTCCTTATGAGGAATGGTCACGCTGAATCCCAAAAAAGGCAGCTGGCGAAACAGCGGCATGGCAAGGTGAAGTTGTTCAGGCGGCACCCTGCATTTCACATAAACGGCATTTTTGCCGAGTAATGCGAAGGCCCGGTTGTGCACCAGATGCCCGGGACTTTGTGAAACCGGGTCGCCGATCAGGGCATAAATACCCGTATCCTGATTGAGTTCCGGGAGCCGGTAAATATCGGTGAGAGTCGATAAACTCAGTTGGCCGGGCGCGGACGCCGTATCATTAGCAACGTAACCGTAGGTAAAACAACTGCCAGCGACGGGCGCCAAAATTCGACTGATTTGCCCATCTTCGCCCATCGCAATCAGGGTCGCGCGATGCTCACGGCTGATGGATTTTAAAAAAATAAGTAATCGCAGAGTATCGCAGATATTCTGTGCGAGTGTGGCGATTTTCAGGATATCGAATTGTGGATGTTGTAAGGACCGCCATAGTCCTTCCAGATCCGTTGGGGTCTCATGGAAATTATGATACGAGCCTATGATTTCAATTTGCGGAAATTGACGGCGAAATTTATCCAACCATTCGGTGGGGACGTCATGTTCCAGATCCATGTATTCGGGCTGTAACTTTCCCAGTTCCAGAATTAACGACAACCTGGCGGGTTCAGACAGTTGACAACGACCGCCCTCTGAATGTTTGCGTAAAGTAAAAATCACCGGCAAAGTGATCTCGCGACGCAGTCTGGAAATGGCGCTAATTTCAAGAGTTTTCCAGTAATCCAGGCGCAGTTCAATCGCGTCGGTGGACGTGATCGCCTGCTTGACCTGTTGCTGTGAAGAAAGTAGATCTTCACCACTAATGACAGCCACTCGTAAGCAGCGGGAATGGTTAGCGGTCATCTTTTTGCAAGCCTCTCGAGTGCTCGATTATTTCCGCAAATAAATGGGTAACAAAACTGGAATCAATTTGATAGAGTGAACATAATTTTTCATATTGCTGTTTTTGGAATTTTTCGCGCGCACGATCTCTCACAGGTTTTCCTGATTCCGTTTTGATGAGGCCGATTTTTTTAGATAATTTTTGCCGCATAGCCAGTTTTTTGATAATAGCCCCATCGATTTTATCAATTTTTTCGCGTAATAATTGAAGATTTTCCATCACTAACTCCTCGCTCATGGGCGTCAACTTAGGAATTTTCTCCAACTTCCCCCTTTGAGAAAGGGGGATTGAGGGGGATTTGTATATATAAATCCCTCACCCTAACCTCCCTTTTTAAAGGGAGGGATAGGATGAAAGCCCTATTATTAGTTTTTAACGATAATAAAAGTGGTTACGTTGCGCTGGGTATCCTGAATATTTTCTGCCAAAACATCCAGTCCATAAATTTGCGCGGCGCGCTTTGAAGCGATAACAGCACTGCCGGCATCTATTTCTCCCGCCGCCAGCTGGCGTGCGGCTTTGGCAGTGTCCTGCCAGTTAATTCGTTCGGCATGAGGTAATTCTTTTTGTATATACAGTTTGCATTGCGCCAGGCCTTGTGGATGGGAAACGATTTTTTTAATATCGGCTAATCGTACTCCGGGACGTGCGAGTAGACACTGGTTAATGTTCAGCGAAAACTGGTCGATCCAGGTAAACGGGTATTTTCCCATGGCTTCAAAAGCCATCGTCACCAACCCCCCGAGTGAGTTAACCACGGGAAAAATGCCCAAATCGATTCGCCCTTTGGCGAGAGCCGACAGCACACCTTCCATATCGACCAAAAAATCCAGAGTGGATTGAATGCCGGCCTGCTGCGAGTAAAGTTCCCCGGCTTCTTCCGAAAAAGAACCCCGTTCGCCGGATACTCCCAGTCTTATCATTCCGGCCATCACGAACCCCCCTGATTTGTGCGAAAATTTTGTCCCTGATTGCGCAGATAATGGTCCATGACGACAAGGGCGGCCATGGCGTCAACGATGGGCACGGCTCGCGGCAACACGCAAGGGTCATGGCGTCCTGCGGCTGCGACGGTAACGGGTTGATGGTGCATGTTCACGGTCTGCTGCTCCCGTCCAATGGTGGAAACAGGCTTAAAAGCCACGCGAAAATAAATATCCTCGCCCGTGGAAATGCCGCCCAACACACCGCCGGCATGATTAGTCTTCAATTTTATTTGCTGATTTTCCACGATAAATGGGTCGTTATGTTCACTGCCGCGCAGACTGACGCCGCTGAATCCAGAGCCTATTTCAAAGCCTTTCACGGCATTGATGCACAGCATCGCTTTACCGAGATCCGCGGAAAGTTTGTCGAACACCGGCTCACCCAGACCGGGTGGCGCGCGGCGAATAATTCCTTTGATAATGCCGCCGATGGAATCGGATTCACTTTTAACGGTTTCTATCAGCGCAATCATTTGCCGTGCTATCTCAGGATCGGGACAGCGAATAATATTTTTTTCAATATCCGCCGCCGTAACGTTGCGATAATCCACAGCGGTCATGATGCCGCCAACCTGTTCGACATAGCTGAGAACTTCCACATTTAAATATTCTTTTAAATATTTTTTAGCAATCGCGCCACTGGCGACTCGCGCCAGAGTTTCTCTGGCGCTGGCCCTGCCGCTGCCGCGAAAGTCGCGTCCGCCGTATTTTTTAAAATAAGTGAAGTCGGCGTGGGATGGCCGGTATAAAGACTTCAATTCCGCATAATCCGATGGGCGCATATCGGCATTATAAGCCAATAACAAAATTGGCGTACCGGTGGTTTTGCCTTCAAATACACCCGAAAGTATATGGATGATGTCCTGTTCCTGACGTGGTGTTGTGATGGGGCTTTGGCCGGGTTTGCGACGGTCTAATTCCCGCTGAATGTCTGCTGCCTCAATGCTCAATCCCGGTGGGCAACCGTCAATAATCACTCCCACCGCGCCGCCGTGCGATTCTCCACAGGTAGTGATTCGAAATGCCTGCCCAAAGCTATTTCCCGGCATAAGCGCCTCCATAACATTGTTGAAATGCCTGTTTGACCACAGCAATCGTGACGGGATGAGCATACGCGCCATCACCCCTATAAACTTCGCCAATAGTTTTTAGCAATATGTAACGGATTTTTCCCGACAGTTTTTTCTTATCATGCCGGGTCGCTTCAATAATTTTTTCCACGGAATATTTTTTAATATCATGGGCGTGAATATCCAGATCAGCGAAAAACGCTTTGATGAGAGCATAATCAGCAGCGGCTAAAATTCCAATAATTTCCGCTATTTTTGCCTCAATCAAAATTCCGTACGCGACCGCATAGCCGTGTAAAATTTTATAACCGGAAATTTTTTCGATGGCGTGGCCGATAGTATGTCCAAAATTAAGGATCATCCGAGGTCCTTTTTGTTCACGTTCATCTTCGGCAACCACCGCCGCTTTAATTTTAACGGCCTGCTGGATAGCTTTTTGCAGGGTTTTTTCATGACCGGCTAAACATTGCCGCCAATGCTTTTGCAACCAGTGAAAACCTTTTTTATCACTGGTCAATGCCATTTTAATCGCTTCAATCAAGCCATTAATCAAATGCTTTTTGGGCAACGATTGCAAACAACGGACGTCAGCGATTACCGCACGAGGTTGCCAAAATGCGCCGATAAGATTTTTGCCATAGTTTGTGTCGATGGCCGTTTTACCGCCCACACTGCTGTCGACCATTGCCAATAGCGAAGTGGGTATTTGAATCAGAGGGATGCCGCGCATATAAGTCGCTGCGATAAACCCGGCGACATCGCCGCAGACACCGCCTCCCAGCGCCAAACACACGGTGTTCTGACCACAGCCATGGCGTAACATTTTTTCTTCCAGACGTTGTTTGATCTGCTGATTTTTCGAGGCTTCGCCGGCACGAAACGCCAGCAACAAAACCCGCCGCCCGGATTTTTTTAAGGATTGCGCCAGGTCTTGGCCATACAGTTTGCGGATATGGTGGTCGGTAATAATCACCACGTTTTCGAAGGCGCCGCAGCGTGACAGCCAGGTCTCTGGTTGTCGCAGTAACCCTGCCTGGATAATGATGGGATAATCAGAAGGCGGGACGGCGGGAAGTTGTACGGTTACTTTAACCATGAGCGCTTAACCGTTCGGCCAAATTTAACAACATCGCTTCGGTGGTTTCCCAACCCAAACAACCGTCGGTAATGGATAAACCGTTCATGTCCACAGCCTTGGGATGGGCGGGATCTATTTTCTGGCATCCTTCTTTTAAAAAGCTTTCAACCATAAATCCTTTAACCAGTTTTTTTAGCTCGGGGGCTTGATGCAAACTATCCATCACTTCTTCAATCACTTTCGGCTGATAACGGTAGTCTTTTTTACCATTGACCATGCAGTTGTCATGGCTGGCGTCGACTATGATTGCCGGGTGGTGAATAGTGTGTCCATCCATTAACCGTTGAGCTTCGCTGATATCGGCCACGCTATAGTTAGGGCCCAGATTGCTGCCTCGCAGCACGAGATGAGCAAAAGGATTGCCGTTGGTTTGTACTTCGTTACCGTCAAGGACGGCGACGTGCGGAGCCTGCGCCGCCAGCACGCTGTTAACGCCGATGGCCAAAGAGCCATGAGTGGGATTTTTCATTCCGACTGCGCAATCAATCGCGGAGGCAAAAATGCGGTGTTCCTGGTCCTCGGTGCTGCGGGCGCCAATGGCGACCCACGATAATAATTCCAGAAATCCCTTGGCATTGTGGGTGAACAATGCTTCGTCCGCAATGGGCAAGCCGGTTTCAATCACGTTGACCATCATTCTGCGCGCGTAAAAAATCCCTGCGGCGATGTCAGGGTCCGCCAGTGGATTGGGTTGATTTACCGGCCCGGTCCAGCCTTTGGTAGTGCGTGGTTTTTGTATGTAGACGCGCATAACCAATTTCAGCCGCTCTTTGACCTTTTCACTCAGGCGCAGTAATTTCTCCGCATACTGTAACACCGCGGAATCAGGCCATGCCGAGCAGGGCCCCACCACGAAAAGCAGGCGCGGGTCTTTTCCGGACAGAATATCTTTAACTTCCTGGCGATCCTGCAAGACCCGTTCGTAGCCTGCGGCAGACAGCGGCAATGACTGAATAATTTCTTCCGGCGGGGGAAGTTTTTTGATGATCGTGTAATTCACCCGGTTTTCTCCAATGATTTTAAAATCAGCGCCACAGTTTGTGCGACGGCATGAGTGTTATCCACTGTGATATTCGCCAGTTTAGCATAGACCTTTTCACGTTGACTCCACAACTGCTGAAAAAATTCCCGGGGATCCTGGCCGTCGGGGATAAAGGCAGGGGCGCCACGGGCCATCATCCGCTGATAAATCACCTGGGGTTCCGCGGTGAGGTAGATTAATAAATGTGATTTAAGCAAATTTTGATTTTCAGGACGCAAGGGTGCGCCGCCGCCGAGCGCTATTACCGCAGGGGATTCCTGTAGTACCTCGCGCAATGCTTCTGTTTCATAATCGCGGAAAAAGGTTTCGCCATATTGGTGAAAAATTTCGCGGCACGAGAGCGCTTCGCCCTGCTGCCGGTGATAATTTTCCTTAATGCGGTCATCCAGATCAATAAACGGCATTTGCATTCTCTTTCCTAACTGTTTGCCGACGGTGGATTTACCGACGTGCTTGAATCCCATCAAAATGATATGTTTCGTCATGACGAAAATCACCGGGGATTACTGATGCGCGCACCCAATGCCTGCATCGTTTCAATGAAGGTGGGGAATGTTTTGTTAATGGCTTCGGCGTCGTCAATCAGGGTAGCGCCTTCGGCTATCAATCCTGCGACGGACAGAGCCATGACGGTGCGATGGTCTCCAAAACCTTTTACCCGGTTGCCTTTGAGCGGACTTTGATAAACAGTCATGCCATCAGGGTATTCTTCGATGATCGCTCCCATGCGGGTTAACCCCTGAGTGAGCGAATGAATACGATCGGTTTCTTTGATGCGGGCCTGCCTGACGTTGACGATGGCCGTTTTACCAACCGCCGCTGTGCCGGCCACGGCTAAAACCGGTAACAGATCGGGGATATCGATTGGCGTCGATGCGTATTCCCGTTAATTTTTTTCCGCCGCGGATCACCAGACGGGATGATTCAACGGTAATATCCGCTCCCATTTCCTGTAAAATGGCAATGAGACGTTTGTCGCCCTGGGGGTCGTTCATATCCAGTCCATATAATTCCACCAGGTCGCCAAGGAGAACCGCGGCAATGATCAGGGCGGATGCGGAAGAAAAATCTCCGGTCAGAGTTTTTCGAAAAGGCTGGAAACGCTGCCGTCCGGGGATGGTAAATATATCAGAGTTCGCGGAGATTTGATGGTTGTAGTGAATTTGTTGTTCCTGTAGCCATTTTAAAGTCATTTCCACGTAAGGGCGTTCGTGCAAATCCCGCACGGTGACTTCACTGTCACGTTGCGCGCAGGGTAGGGACATCAGCAGCGCCGATAAATATTGTGAACTTAATCCATCCACCTCCGTTTCGCCCCCCTGTAAATGGCCGCGCACGACCAGCGGGCAGGCTCCGGGCTGAGACTGATAATCGATGGTGAGACCCAGATTTCGCAGGGCGTCCACTAAAGTGCGAATGGGTCTTGCCCGCATCTGTTCGCCGCAATCAAATACGATGGGAGCGGGGTTTTGCCGGTACCCAAGAAGCGGTAAGGAAAAGCGGGTGGTGATTCCTGAATTGCCCGAATAAATGGCAGGGGCGTTCACGGTCAGGGGCAGCCCTGAACTTTCGACGGTAATTTCTGTGCCCTGCCGGGTAAGTCTGGCGCCGAGGTCCTGACAAACGCGCATGGCGTCGGACATGTCATCCGAATCCAAAACGTTGATTAACGTGGACTTCCCTGCCGCCATCAAGGCAAAAATCAATCCACGGATATTCTGGGATTTTGAGCTGGGTGGAGTGGCTGCTCCCGAGAGCAGCCCGGTTTTGTGAACGATTAAATCCATATTGTACTCTTAGTAACTGGGGGTTCAGAACATTGAATGTAACTACTCATACCCAATATTGCAAGTGAAAAAAGGCTTTTGTCCAGTGACCATTAGACAAATTTGACTATGTGATTTTGCCTGCGCTGTGATATGCTACGACCACATGATTTTTAAAGGTTTATGTTGCTCATGACGGGTTTAATGGCAGAGGCATCGACACTTTCCTGGCAAAATTCTGCATTGATACCGTTAGTTCAGTTTTTTAATCAATCCGGATTGCCGCGAAGCTCCTGGCCGGACATTTCCCTGGTCAAAAAAAGCGAATTACCGGTCCCTTATGATTTTTTACTCACACAGCCGGTGATGACATTAGGCATTGCGCATTATTATCAACGCACCCCAAAAGTGCGGCCGCCCCTGTATGTTTTGGAAGACGCTAAACAGCACATTTATTCCCGGGGTATCATCATGATCATTGACAAAAATGCGCAACGTGATGACGCCATCCGCGCTGATCATTTGCGGCAAAGCACCATTGTTGAGTTGGGTTTAATTAATATCTATACCGCGGTTTTGCCGGACGGGTTCCTCGATGAAATAAAACATAGCCGTACTCCCTTTGGCGCTTTACTGGCAAAATATCAGGTAAAAACCCATGATACTGATCAATATTTTTTTAAAATCCAATGTAATAAGTTCTTACGCCAGAGTTTAGGCTGTGGTCGTCGGCAAATGCTATATGGCCGAACAAACGCCTTGGTAAATGAAGAAAATATAAACGTAGCCGATGTGGTGGAAATTTTAACGGGCGAAAACCGCTATTTATAATTTAATGACATCTTTAAGGCGCGCAAATTTTGCGTCAAAAGTATAAAACTGTCTGATATGCTTTTTGAATATCCTCTAAACTCGACTTTAGCCATTTTGATACCATTGAACAAAATACCGTCATTGCGAGCGCTAGCGAAGCAATCCAGTACAGTTTTGGTAGAAATATTGTACTGGATTGCTTCGCTAGCGCTCGCAATGACGCCGTTTTTAGGCTTTATCCTAAAAATAGCTAAAGTCGAGCTAAAGATATTTTTTTATTGACCCGATACATGCCAAACGCTTGGGTAATATCCTCTTTATTTTTTGAAATCAATATCTTATGGTCAATGATTTCAAAGACAAGCTTGTCTCCAGGATGTAAATCCAGAGCCTGTCGTAACTCGGCCGGGACGGTGACTTGGCCTTTGGATGTAAGGGTGGAAGAATACATCATTACCTCGGATGTTATTTATTACCTCTGGAAATAATTATTACATAAATCTTAAGGGTATTTCAAACTATCCTTCACTCACCCGGATCCCAATCAAGTCGCGGGATGACGAATTACGAAAGATGCCCAAAATTCAGGCGCTTTGACTATATATTCAGGGAAAATTGCTGTCCCTAAACTGAAGCTGTGGCTCTTCCGATGAAGCGCTGTTAGAAAGAGTCGGGGGCATTGGAAATAGATTAATTCCCCCTTGGTAATACTTGCTGATGAATTTATCTGAAGATAAAAGAGAAATAATCGCTTTTTGAATTAAACTCAGATCCCTCAGGCATTTGCCCATTTGCGTGCATAAAGTTACGGATTCCTGTAATTGCTGAAATGCTTTTACAACTCCAAGCTTTTTAATAATGTATTGTACTATTTCAGTATTTTCATTCAGTATGGCGCCGGTGAGTGGGTAAGGATAGCGGCAGTTTTTCAATCTTGTATTGGGAATATAGTCTATATTCTGGTTTTTAATCTCCAGAGATGCGTGATGTTCAACCAGCAATTTTACCAGGGATAAATTATTTTGTTTAACGGCATAGAAAATGGGAGCGGCATTTTCAATGTCAGTCCCGGGATCTTCATCCCCGTCAGGATTCATTCCTGTTGAAAGTAAATATTTAACGATTTCCGTGCGCTCCAATTCCACGGCTAAACTTAAGGGATGGATATATTTATCATCATCTCCCTCATCATCATTTTTCTCATCATCAGTAAGGCTGTTTTCAACAATCAATTTGACAGCCTCTAACGAATTTTTGGCGATGGCCAAACCAATGGGTAGCAGATCATGTCGACAATCGATATTGTGATATTTATTTTCGAGATCTGTAGGGTATCGCAATAGTCTCGGCGCACTCTCAACAAAATTGCTTAATCCTTCCAGGTCTTTGCTTTCGATAAAGTAAGGCAGTAAATTCCGGCTCACCAGTACTTCATCCTCTTTCGCAAATATTTTCCATCGAATAAAATTAATTATCGCTTTATTCTTTCCAAAAAGGACGAGATCTGTAGGAGTCGCCCGGAATGCACCGTCGTCATTGACAATATAAAGCTCATACGAATTATTATAAGCTAATGGTTCATTGAGTAGGAGAATGCATTGCCATGGATTTAATCCGCTCAACAGTTCCTGCAGCAGGTTATGGCTGCTAAACAAAATCGCGATGACAAGTAGGGATTCACTTTCATCAAATTCCACAGTGTCATCCAGGGCCTTGTTGCCTTTCCATTCCTGGGTTCTACACCAGGACTTATTCCAGGCGCGCTTTTTAGCGATGTCTGCACATATTTGCGTTTGATTACAGACATAGGCACATGCAAATATCCACAAGGCTTCAGTTGACATTTTGTCGTCTAAATTCTTTAGAACGGATGGGTAGTTCCCGATGTTTATCAACCGGCTGAGTTCTTGAGGGTTTTCTATAACCAGTACCCTGAAGCAAAAATCCAGAAGATCCTGTAACTGGTAGCGGGCTGCCAACGTGATTGCCGTCTCACCGTCACTGTTTTTTTGGTAAAAGACCCGGTCGATGATACTTTCTTCAGGATCGTCAGATAGCCGGGCCAAAATAAAATCCTGCGCTGCTTTGGAGTCTTTTCTTTCAATAGCTTCAAACAACGCGGAGTATTGAGGGTCGAATAAAGTATAATAACGATTGTCGTAATAATGTCGTATTTGATTTAAGTTTTGCAGCATACGAATATCATATGGCAGTTGTTTATAATCTTTAAACTGTGTGGGAGCGAAATACTTTAAAAGAGAGGGAAAGTGGATAAATTTTTTATTATAAACTTTAATCATAGCCTGCCAGGCAATTAGTGCAAAATTTTTGTTGAGGTAAGAAAAAGTGGCCAGGTTGCGATGATCTAAATATTGGGCTAAAGACTGCCACAATTCGCGTGATAAACTGATTGCTTTATGTTTATAGGTGTCATAACTTATTATCTTTTGGTCCGTTCTCCCTTTCTCATCAATTTTACGTTTCATACAGATTCCTCATTTATTTCTTTATAGTGATAGTGTGAATTGTTTATTATACAGGCTGTATAAACTTATTCAACATCGAACCTGAATTAGGGGAGATGATCTATTAATTTCCCATCCTTCGTCAGGTTTATTTGGTCAAAACCCGCGGCGCCCGACAGGGCTTTACCATTTACAAAATACCCTTCTTTTTGCTGTGAAAAATTCGGGGATTGATAACCAAGTAACCGCGCCACGGCTTCTGATAATTCATAATGAGACATATAACGGCTATTGATATCTTCCCGGGATTTTTCTTTCAGAAAATCAAACCTGGCGCCATTGAAGGTCATAAAAACCATGGGAACGTAATGTTGATCCTTTATCCTAATGTTTTCATGTCCATAAATACCGTTTTCGCCCAGGGACTCGCCATGATCGGAAGTGAAAATCAGCAAGGTGGGACGATTGGCTTTCTGACGAACCGTCTGAACTATCTGTCCCAGCACGTAGTCTGTATAACGGACGCTATTATCATAAGTATCAATCTGAGTTTGTTGAAAAGATTCTGTTTTGCCATTTGTAAAAAAATTAAATTGATCAGGATAATGTTCAGCATAAGGGGAATGAGATCCACTCTGGTGCAATACCATAAAGGTCGGGTTCTTAAAATCAGCGGTTTTAAGGTAATTGAGCAGATTGATATCATAGGCGAGGTGGTTGAAAGCAGCTCCGAATGCCAGCGAATCGCCATAATGATCTATATATTTGGGAAATAAATACGATTTAATCACATTTAAACTGGAATGAGCTTGCGCGCTAATGAACTGCGTTTCAAAACCATTTTCCTGAGCCATTTTAAAAAGATTGCGATGGCCGCTGGAAAGCTGAAGCGTGGCTCTGGCCGCACAAGCATATTAAAAAAGGAGGACAATGTGACTTCCGTCGAGACTCCTGCTGAAATGCCTTTTTTAAAGATGACGGCAGGATTATTTTTTATTGAGTCCAGATACGGCGTAGTCGGCCGGGAATAACCATAACTCGACATGTGTTTGTCAGTTAAGCTCTCTCCCATGACGAGGATAATGTTAATGTTGGGATGAGGAACCAAAAGGGGCAGGGGCGGCATGACAGGTTGTGTAAACCGGTTTGGAATAAAGAATTGGTGCGGAAGGGTCACGGCAAAATAATATAACAGAGTTTTCTGGGATGTTATCCACAGATTTTCAGCAACCCCCGGATATTGACCATCACTGTGAGTGACATCTCTACGTCTTCCCTCATGAAGGGAGGTGTAAATAATACTGCTAATAGGAATGCATAATATCACCACAAATATTATCCATGTATACGGAAGGCGCAATCTCCCAGGAAAGATTTTAATAGCCAGCCAGATAATCGCGAAAGCGCCTGCGCAAATCAGTAAAGGAAGATAAGCGATACTGAGCATCTGACTAAAGACGTGTAGAACTTCGATGCTATCAGTAAAAAATAAAGTAATGTCATAAGGAGAAACCGGAATGCCAAAATAGGCCGTATGAACCAGTTGAATGCACAGCACGGCGAGCATGATGCCTGTGACTATTAGGATCGAGCGGTCTTTAAAGAATGCCGATAATGGAAAAGCAAGTCCGGCCATCAGGAACAGACCTTTATTGGTGGTGGTACTCCAGAAGAATTGATGGCTATGGTATTGATAATATTCGTCCAAAAAGATCATACAGCCAAAAATAACCAGACCAAGCAGGAGACTGGAGATTAAGGAAGATTTTTTAATTTTACTGGCAAAATGCATTTTTCTATTGACTCTATATTTCGGCGGATCTTGGCTATTTTACCACATTTTTGCCAGAAAGAAGCTGGGCAAGGGTGTCATTGTCGTGGAACTGGATGAAGAGCCAGCCGCTTTAATGACTATGCAGACATCAAAGTCGGAATAGTCTTGACTTTTCCGGAATATGTGTCAGAATAGTCGGATGAAGAGATATTTGCAAAATTTTCTTACCCGGGATCTCCCTCATAAAATTGTTTTATTGACCGGCCCTCGCCAATGCGGGAAAACAATGTTGGCTAAAAGCTTACGCCAAACGTATGATTATTTTAATTATGATTCGGGAGAAGATCGTCTGGCGCTGACGAAAAAAGCCTGGGATCGTCAAAAGCCACTGATTGTTTTTGACGAGCTGCACAAAATGAAGCAATGGAAAAGATGGCTGAAAGGGATATACGATACAGAAGGTATTCCGCCGGAAATTTTAGTGACAGGAAGCGCAAAACTGAATACTTATAAAAAAGCCGACGACTCTCTGGCGGGTAGATATTTTCATTTCCGTTTGCATCCTTTGGATATTAAAGAAGCCTACCAGTATTGGCGGCCTGATGGAGAACAGATTTTTAACCGGCTTTTCTATTGCAGTGGTTTTCCGGAACCGTTTTTACATGAAGATCGGGAATATTATAAACGTTGGCGTAGAAGTCATTTAGACATCATACTGCGGCAAGACTTGATAGATTTGCACTCCGTGCGCGATATCCAGGGTATAGAAACCCTGGTTATGCTGTTAAAAAAGCGGGTGGGAGCAAGCGTTTCTTATGCAAATCTGGCCCGGGATCTTGAACGTGACGCAAATACGGTAAAACGCTGGCTATTATTATTGGAGAATCTTTATGTAATTTTTAGGGTGACTCCCTATCATAAAAAAATCGCCCGCTCTATATTAAAAGAACCAAAATACTATTTTTACGATATCGCGCAGGTGGAGGAAAATAAAGGCGCGCGTCTGGAAAATTTAGTGGCCTGTGCATTACTCAAAGAGCTTCAGTTTATTGAAGATACAACTGGTGACAAAACCGCTTTACATTATTTAAAAACTAAAGATGGCAAAGAACTGGATTTTTTAATTTACATCAATGACAACCCCACTCATTTGCTGGAGGTCAAATGGTCGGACGCAACGCCTGTCCCTGCGTTTTCTTATTTTCAAAAATTTTTTCCGCAAGCGAAAGCTGTGCAGTTAGTGAAAGAATTATCCCGTGAGACGACTTATCCCAATAAAATAGCCGTTCGTACACTCATCCCCTGGCTGGCAGACATGGATTTGTAGCAGATTTTGATAGAATGACAAATCTTCGAAAGAGAAGAAGCAGGTAGAAAACATTCAACAATTAGAACAAAGTTCAAAAAAGAAAAATGAAGGAAGTGACTCTAGAAATCTATTAGACTTTATTAGTTCTGATTCTGAAATAGAGTGGAATACAAAAAAAACTATTGAGAACCCCAGTTTTGAGTTTCCAGGCAGCACAGATTCGTTTTCCCGCGACTTGATCGGATAGGCGTCAGTTTAAGGATTTTTTTCCCAAAAGACGCCGTCATTGCGAGCGCCAGCGAAGCAATCCAGTACAGAATTTCTACAAAACTCATACTGGATTGCTTCGCTGGCGCTCGCAATGACGGCTAAAATTCCTTAAACTGACGCCTATGCGACTCGATCGCGGGATCCAGTGCATCGTGCTTTTACGTATGCTGTTGATTCAACAACAATAAAACTTAAAACTGAGGTTTTTAATAGTAATTTATTGTTGGTAATTGGTGTGTGCAAACCTTGCATAATGTATGACACCTCAGGATCAAATCTCGAATCATTTCCCAAATTTGTGCTGTAATTATTGCCAAGGCTTGCTTCAAGTTTCAAATGCCTTAATCATATTTAACACCCATTTTTTCCAGGAGGCCGGCCAGGGTGTCGTTGTCGTGGAACCGGATGCTAAGCCAGCCGCTTTGTGTGGAGGCGTCCGTATCCACTTTAGTTTTGGCGCCAAACTGGTCGGACAGGATCCGCTCCAGACGTTTAATATCTGTCCGGTGCGCCGGCGTGATGGCAGATTGAGCGGTTATTTTTTTGAGCTGTTGTTCCATTTGACGCACCGACCAGTTTTGCTCGACACAGCGTTGCGCCAGCTCCACCTGTTGCCGGGGATTGAGTCCGGCCAGAATTTTTCCATGACCCTCGGTCAGTTTGCCTTCGATCAGCCAGCGCTGCACCGCCTCTTCCAGACGCAATAAACGTAATGTGTTCGTGACCTGACTTCGGGACTTGCCAATAACCGCAGCGACTTCATCATGCAGATAATTGAAATCACTAATGAGACGCTGCAGGGATTGCGCTTCCTCGATGGGATTTAAATTTTTTCGCTGAATATTTTCGATCGCAGTGACTGCCGCGGCCTGTTCATCACTGTAGTCATTCAGCAGACAGGGTACAGTGGCCAATCCGGCGAGCTGAGCGGCCCGCCAGCGTCGCTCGCCGGCGACGATTTCGTAACGATATTCCCCGCAGCGCCGGACTACGATCGGCTGGATTAAACCGCTGGAACGGATGGAATCTGCGAGTTCTGCCAAGGCGTCCTGATCAAAATCACGGCGCGGCTGATACCGGCCTCGCTGCAATTGATCAACAGCCAGTTCGCAAAGCTGCGGTTTTTTAGACATGTACCAACAACCATTCGATGACGGCCATGCGAACCGCCACACCGTTGGTGATTTGTTGAAGGATAACGGACTGTGGACCATCGGCGACGGCGGAAGTTATTTCAATTCCACGGTTGACAGGTCCTGGGTGCATCACCCGCGCCTGCGGATGGGATGAGCGCAGATTTTCTTCGTTTAACTGGTATTTTCCCAATAAATGCGAAAATTCTTCGGGAGAGGATACCATCATCCGTTCCCACTGAAAGCGCAGGGCGACGATGATGTCGGCGTCTGCCAGACCTTCTTCCATCGTCGTAAAACATTTCACCGGCCAGGCGCCGATATCGGCGGGTAAAAATTCCGGAGGGGCGATCAGATTAATATGTGTGCAGCCCATGATGGTTAACCCATCCACTAATGAACGGGCCACGCGCGAATGCGCGATATCGCCGATGATGGCTATCTTTAGGTTTGAAAACTCCTTTTTGTGTTGACGAATAGTGAGCAGGTCCAGCAGGGCCTGGGTCGGATGCTGGTGACAGCCGTCTCCGGCATTGATAATGCAGGCCTGATTCTGAATTTCGTGCGCCAGTTCCTCGGATATTTTGTCCTTTTTGTGGCGAACGATAATCAGTCGTGAGCCCATGGCGATAAAAGTGCGCACAGTATCCAGTAATGATTCGCCCTTAACCGTAGAAGTGCGATCCATGTGAGGGTCGAGAACCCAGGCACCCAGCCGTTGCGCGGCGATCGAAAAAGAGTATTGAGTGCGGGTGCTGGGTTCAAAAAATAAATTGGCAACGACCTGTCCGGTGAGTAATGGCAATTGGCCATTCTGCAGAACAACCGTGTGCAGCAGTTTTTCCGCCCGATCGAGCAGGCGGGTAATGGTTTCGCGGTTTAAGTCAGTAATACTGAGTAAGTGCGGCATAGAAGTTCAGAATATCGCTTTTTTCGATATTCTGCCAGAGGCCGCAAATAAAACAAAACCCCTGCGTGTCATTCCAGCGAAAGCTCAGGTGTCAGGTTAAGGAATTTTAGCCGTCATTGCGAGCGCGAGCGAAGCAATCCAGTTCGAACTTTGTAGAAATTCTGTACCGGATTGCTTCGCTTTGCGCTCGCAATGACGGCGCCCTTTAGGAAAAAAACTCTTAGCTTGACGCCTATGCCCCAAAGTGGCGAAGGAGTACAAAAGCATTATATGTTCATTTTTTTGGCAATTTTAATAAAGCTGCTAAACTTTAATCAGTTGGAGCCATTTTAAAAGAGAAAAAGGATGTTTCGAATATTTTCATATTTAATTCTTATGGTCTTGATGTTAGATTTCTGTTCCGCACAGGCGAATACTCACCATCGCAAAATTCCTGCTGCACAGGTAATAAACAATAGTAGATATTCGGATATTGTCATCGAAGCCGCCACCGGCCGCGTTCTTCACGCCACCAACGCGAACAGTTTGCGTCATCCGGCCTCTTTGACCAAGATGATGACTCTTTATCTCACCTTTCATGCCCTTGAAACTGGCCGCTTAAAACTGGATCAGCTTTTACCCGTGTCCGGTAATGCCGCACATCAACCAGCCACCAGTTTGGGTTTAAAGACGGGAAGCAGAATTTCAGTTAAAAATGCGATTATGAGTCTGGTGACACAATCAGCCAATGATTCGGCGGTGGTATTGGCGGAAGCGCTCAGTGGCAATGAAGCGAACTTTAGCCGGACCATGACCCAACAGGCCGCTGCGCTGGGCATGACCCAGACTCGTTTTTATAATTCTTCGGGCCTGCCACATCCTGCGCAAATGACTACCGCGATGGATATGGCCAGGTTGGGCTCTGCGCTCGTGAGTCATTTTGCCAAATTTTACGGTTATTTTAGTGTAAATCAATTTAGCTATGGGGGTAATCTGTACCATAACCATAATCATTTAATGGAAAGGTACACGGGGATGGATGGGATTAAAACCGGTTACATTGTGAGTTCCGGTTTTAATCTGGTGGCATCCGCGAAACGCGGCAATACCCGACTCATCGGGGTGGTTTTTGGTGGCAGTTCTCCCGCCACCCGCGATGCCCGGATGGCGCAGTTACTGAATCAGAGTTTTGACATCGTTGCGCAGAAAAATCCCTTAGCCAGCAATACCCCCTGAAATCATGATGCGCCATTTCCATTATTTAATGCGACATAATGGGATGAAATCACTTCTGTAGTCTTGTTTTCATCATTAATGGATGAATAATGGCCGCTGGAATAAATGCTGGAGTGCATATTTCGTAAAAACGAAACTTGTGATTTCTCCTCATTCACTGCTCTTTGCTGAGAACAGTTATACAGGGACTGAAAAATATCAATTATCAGGGCCATGCCTGTCACACCCACCGTTACTCCGCAGATCATTTCGAGATAACGAGTATCGGCATCCTGCTTTCCAGAGTCAATTTCCCGATATAAACCAAAAGAAGAAGCCGCACAAAGTACAATGAACAGAACACGCAAAACATTCACACAACGGGGAGATAGGGGGACCCTTCTGGTGCAGTCGATGCTTCCACCGGCACCGCCACCACCATTATTGCTCCCCATAAAGATGCAGAGCGCCGTGACGGCGTATTCGTAAATACTGGATTGTGTGCGTCGAGCCCTTACCACGACTTCGTTACTTTTTACTTCGACAGCATGTTCAACAGTTGAGAGAGTCTCCGATATTGGCATATCTTTTAGTTCGGCCTTTTGTTTGTGGGCGAGCATACGTAACTCTAACCGCAAAAATTGCTCAAGGTTTTTCCTGGCAGAAGCAGTTTTTTTAAATTCTCTCATCACTCCTGAAAAAGATTTAGAAACACGAGGAAGTTTGTGCAAGTCCTTGGCGTCTAAATGCAATAAAACGAGACTCATTAAGACATGGTTGGGTAGTTTAGAAAACAGATTTAGGGAAGGATCAACGGTGGTGAGTAGCCAGTTTTTTTTCGTCTTTTTAGATTCTGTTGCGTCACTTACGAATTTGCTCATAAAAAATTACTCCTAATATTTAATTTTCTAAAATTTCAATGTTGAGCAGTTTATCAAATACTTTATATCTGTCAAGAACGCTGACTCATCCACGATTCTAAAATCAGTTTGGCGGCGAAGCTGTCGAGGGGAGGATAATTTTGAGGTTTGAGGCCGCTTTCTGCTAAACGGCGTTTGGCTTCTCGAGTCGTCAGCCGTTCATCCGTTAAATGGACTGGCAAGCTAAAACGTGTTTTCAACTCGCGAGCGAATTGCCGGGCCGCAAAACTGATGGCCTGTTCGCCGCCATCCATTTGATAAGGCAGTCCCACTAATAACGCCGAAGGTTGCCATAAATTAATTAATTCAGAAATTTTATGCCAGTCGGGGCGGCCTTTTTGCGCCGCAAGCACGGGCAATGGGGTTGCGGATTGAGTAATGGTCTGACCCACCGCGACTCCGATGCGTCGTAATCCAAAATCAAAAGCCAGTAAAACGGGGCCCTCAGGCATGGCCTACCTGAGCAGACATCCGTTCAATGTCTACGCCGATTATTTTCGCGGTGGCTCGCCAGCGTTCTTCCGCCGGGGTGTCAAACAGGATGCTATTTTCACACGGAACTATCAGCCAGTCGTTTCGCTGCAACTCCAGCTCTAACTGACCGGTTTGCCAGCCGGAATAGCCAAGGGAGACAAGATAATGTTTCGGCCCCTCATTCTTGGCAATGGCAGCCAGGGTTTCTTTTGAGGATGACAGAAACAACTCTGTGTCTTCCTCATACAAAACAAAGCCATGTTCCTGGCCCACCGGACCACCCATCATGACACGCTGGGCGGCGACTTCCTGAGATTGCGTTGTAATATTAAGATGCTGTAGCACGTCGTTGAGCTGCATGGTGAGCGGTTTGTTGATGATCAAACCCATGGCGCCTTCTTCATTGTGTTCATAAATATAAACGACCGCTTTGGAAAAATTGGAATCTTCCAGGCTGGGTAAGGCGACCAAAAAATGATTAGCCAAAGAGGTGTAATGAGACGGAGCTTTTTTTGCCATGCTTTAATTATGGGGATTAGGGTTTAATATATCAAGATGCGATAATGATATCGCTCGGATCAGGCCTCGGGGTTGTCCTCGCCTAATTCATCCCGTAAGCGTTTTTCTTCCAGCCAATCTTCCAGGCGTTTTTTCTTTTTATGCAGGGATTTTTTTTTAGTAAGTGATGCAGGTTGGCTCAATGTAGGTTTGGTAGCGTCTCCGTCGTACTCTTCATCAATGTGAATTGTATCGAATTCGCTGGTTTCATAATAATCGTCTTCGTATTCGTTATTATTATTCACGGTTTTGTCATCTCCAAATGAAATGAACAGAAGGTGGCCTGGAGATGGACTTTCATCCACCTCCAGAACCTTTAAAAGCTTATTTGCCTTTGCCGCCTTTACCAGGTGCGCCTTTGCCACCTTTGTCTTTACCTTTGCTCATTGTCGTTTCCTCATATTGGAAGTTACAATATTGTTGACATCAGTAAACTGTGCCAACACCCTATAAAGACAGACACTGATGCGCTGTCCCTATTCCGCATGAAGCCTGCGCTTCTTAATTTCCATTCTTCGAATTATAACCCGGATTCTGTTCGGGTGCATTGTCAGGTTCCGGAGCCGGTGCAGGAGCCAGATTATCGTTCTCCTGATTTTCATCGGATGATTGATCCTGACCGAAATCCTGACTATTGTCAAAGTCGCTATTATTTTCGTAATTATTATCCTGCTCACCATTATAGGAATCGTCGGGATTAATGGCGGGTGAATTGTCGGCGGGAGCATTGCCATTGTCCGCGTTATCCTGAGCTTGAAGAACCTGCGGTGCTGCCATGACAGCTTGAGAAAATCCCAATCCCAACAAAATTGCTGCAGGGACCAGACATAGTTTTTTTATCATCTCGCATATCTCCAAATTTTGAGTACAAAACTGAATCGAAGATTACTCCCAAAAAAAAAATAATTCAAGCATGGTACGGTGTCAATACTTAAAAAATTTTTGTAGTATTGTAACGGTTATATGAGCCGATAAACAAGAGTATCAGTATGTCTGCTTTACATCTTTCGAAAATATTACAGAGAATTCGTCAGGCGGAGCGTGATTATCATCGTGCGCCAGGATCGGTGCGGTTATTAATGGTGACAAAAGGACGTGATATTCAGACTATTCAGCTCGCCGTCGCAGCGGGACAAACAGCATTCGGCGAAAGTTATTTGCAGGAGGCTTTGGATAAAATTCACGCATTAGCTCCTCTGAATCTGGAATGGCATTTTATTGGCAACTTGCAGTCTAACAAAACTCGTGCAGTGACTGAAAATTTTTCCTGGGTGCACAGCGTCAACCGATTCAAAATTGCGCAGCGCCTAAATCAGCAAAGGCCAGATGAGTTGCCGCCACTGAATATATGTCTGGAAGTCAATATTAGTGAAGAACGGAGCAAATCAGGAATGGCGGCTAATGAACTGACCGATTTAGCGTTGCAGGTTAAGAGCTTACCTCGACTGCGTCTCCGTGGCATTATGGTGATTCCCGAACGAGTCGCTGACTTTCAGCAGCAGTTGATTCTTTACAAAAAAGTCTATAGTTTACAAAAAAGCTCATTGATCGGGGATGCGCTCTCGATACTTTATCGATGGGCATGTCTAATGATTTTGAAGCGGCTATTGCTGCGGGCAGTACCCTGGTTCGAATTGGCACGGCCATTTTTCAGGAGGAATGATGAGTAATGCGGTGATCGCTTTTGTCGGTTCGGGCAATTTAACGCAGGCGTTAATTTCAGGGTTATTGAGTAATCAATTTGATCCACAAAAAATTTGGGCGGCTGACCCTGATCTGGAGAAGCTGCAGGGTTTGAGTCAGCGGTTTGGAATCAAAACCACACAGAATAATCTGGAAGCGATCCGGCAGGCGGATGTGGTCTTATTGGCAGTAAAGCCAGTGCATCTGCAAACACTGTGCACGGAAATAAATTCGCTCGTGTCGCAGCGTCGGCCATTGGTAATTTCAGTCGCTGCCGGTGTGACGATCGCTTTGCTCGAAAAATGGCTAGGATCTTACGCGACGATTATTCGCGCTATGCCCAACACGCCAGCGATGGTAGGGGCCGGCGCCACGGGTTTGTATGCGGATTCCGCAGTGACTACCGCGCAGAGAGAGTTAGCCGAAATCATTTTCCGTGCCGTCGGTATGACAGTATGGGCCTTGGATGAGAATCAGCTGGATTTGATTTGTGCGGTTTCCGGATGCGGCCCAGGCTATATTTTTTTAATCATGGAGGCCATTGAGGAAGCGGCGAGGCAGAGGGGTATGGATGCGCACCATTCCCGTCTGTTAATAGCGCAAACTTTTCTGGGTGCGGCGAGGCTGGCGTTAGAATCGGACTGTTCTCTCGCTGAGTTGCGGCGGCAGGTGACTTCGCCCAAGGGCGCTACTGAAAAAGCTATCCAGTTACTCGAACAGGCAGGCATTCGCAATCTATTAGCCGAGGCTATCGAGGGCGCGGTGGGTCGTTGTTCTGAAATTGCCAAAGAATTGGCTGAACCTGGATAAGTGAAGAGATGCAACGCATTTTGTCCAGCGATCTATTAGTCAATCTCCTGAGCACCGCTGTCGCGGCCTTGATCGTGACGGTGATTTATTTCCTGGCATTGATACTGTTAAACAAAAAAAATGAAGATGTCAAAGAGAAAAAACGCCGTCGAGTGCGTCTGCTCTATGTGATGGCGATTTTTTTTATCTTTATCCTTGCGCAAATCTGGGTGGAAGGATTCACTCAATTACTGGCTATTCTCGGCCTGGTTTCTGCCGCCTTGGTGATCACCAATAAAGAAATTATTATGAATTTTTCCGGATGGCTGATTATCATTTGGCGAGGGCTGTTCACTGAAGATGATTTGATTGAAATTCAGCAATTTAAAGGTTATGTGCGTTCCATCCGCGTGTTATATTTTTCTTTGCTGGAAGTAGACAGGGAATCTCATAATGTGATTACCGGACGAATGGTTCGCATTCCAAATGGTTTGGTGATCAATAATCCCATCATTAATTTCTCTCCAGGCCATCTCATAGAGCAGCACTTTGTGGTTGTTTTTTCCAGAACCAGCGACATTGAACAGGCCAAAGAGCAGGTCAAAGCTGCGATTGAGGATTCGCTGAAAACTTTTTATAAAAACAGAAAAGAGTATACCAAAGGGTTTCTGCAGCAGCGCAGTAAAAAAATTGCCGCGATGATTGACCTGGAGCCAGTGATTATGATGAGACCGAAATATGAAACGCCAGGAGGGATGGAGGTCTCTGGCAGATATTATTGTTATGCTTCCGATCATGAAGTTATCGAGCAGGATATTTGGCGGCGATTGCTCGAATTTTTAGCCACGGCGGAAAACATCAGGTTAGCAATTTAAAGGGGTCAAGTCCTTAATTATGACACATATACCGCGTGACCTCTCAATTTGCGGTTTTTAGCATCCCATCTGCAGGCCATCTTGTCTTTAAAAAACATTTGCATATGAGTAACTATGCGCATGTTTTTTAAAACACAATCTGGCCAACATCTGGGCGCTAAAAACCGCAAATTGAGAGGTCACGCGGTATTACATCATTAACGGTTGGCGGTGTTTGTGTCACAATTAAGGACTTGACCCCTTAGGACTCTTGCTTTTTTGACGAGGATGCCATAACCTAACGTTGTAAACGTTAGAAATCCTAACGTTATAACTGTTAGAATTGGTAACTTATGGATTTAAATGAATTTAATACCCAATTATTAAAAGAAAATATCGATCAACCGGGTCTTTTCCCGCACCTTGATGAGTTGCGAAAAGCGGCTTATATATTTGAAATGGATTTTGGACTTTCAACCCTGCCGATGGAGCCTGGGATTTTATTAATCCGCGGCGCTCGACAATATGGTAAAAGCACCTGGTTAGAACAGCAAATTTATAAAACAATCCAGCAATTTAAAGGTGGATCGGCTTATTATCTCAACGGGGACCAGGTGAGCGATCATTATGCTTTGGAAAGAGAGATCGCCGCGCTGATTGCCGCTTTTACTGATCAGGCTCCCGTACGACGCATTTTTATTGATGAAATTACTGCCATCGCCCGCTGGGAATTGGCTTTGAAAAGGTTGGCGGATCAGGGCAAACTGAATAATGTTTTAGTGATCACCACCGGTTCCAAAGCAACTGATTTAAGACGGGGCGCTGAGAAATTACCAGGACGGAAAGGGCGACTTGTTCGCACGACTTATTTGTTTACCCCTGTTTCTTATCGGGAATTTTTTCGCGTCTGTGGGGACAGATTGGGGGAAAAAGCTCTGGTTGCCTACTTATTATCAGGCGGCTCACCCATTTGTTGTGCAGAGCTGGCATTGACAGGGATGATTCCAGAGTTTGTCATTGAACTAACCCGTGACTGGATCGAAGGGGAAATAGCTGCTTCAGGGAGATCACGAGCGGCGTTGCTTAACACGATGAGTGTACACTTTCGTTGGGGTGGAACACCGGTGGGACAAGCCAAACTGGCTCGTGAAGCGGGGCTGGCAAATAATACCGTAGCGGCAGGTTATATCGAAATTTTAAACGACTTGGCCTGCGTGGTTCCCGCTTATCCCTGGGACAGTGATCGGGAAATTAAAATTCTGAGGCAACCTTGCAAATATCATTTCACTAATTTGCTTGCCGCGGTGACCTATCATCGCGACAGGATTCGGAGAGTTGAAGATTTTTTAGCCTTATCGGAGAAGGAACAGGGTTTTTGGTATGAATGGTTAATTGCCCAGGAATTGTTGCGACGTAACGCCTTCACTGGGAAAGAAATACTTTCGCCGTTTGCATTCTGGAAGAATAAAAATCATGAACTGGATTTTGTCGATTCGCCGGATCATTTCCTGGAAGTGAAGCGTCGGCGCCAGTTCTCCCCTGGAATTCAGCTGGTTTTCCCGTCAGTTTCCCGGAAAAACGTTAACCGTCATCAGTCCTTTTGAATTTAAGGCCGGGGCCGTGCAGGGCATTTCTTTGGAAAATTTTCTATCCAGTTAGCCGTTGCCGGAATTTTTGAATTGGGCTAGACTGCAGGAGTTCCCGCTGAAGGGAACTCTGGACGCTATACTCAGCGGGAATGGCTGCTAGACTTGGTTATTTTTTATTGGCAGGAGAATTTAATGAGTGAGTTAATTAAATCCATTGATGATGCGCATTTTAATGCCGAAGTTATTGAATCGAAAGGTTTGGTTTTGGTGGATTTTTGGGCGGAGTGGTGCGGCCCCTGCAAAATGATCGCTCCGGTTCTGGAACAGATTGCGTCGGAATTGGGTTCTAAAATCAAAATCGTGAAAGTGAACGTGGATAATAATCCACAATCGCCCAGCCAGTATGGCGTGCGCAGTATTCCCAACCTGATTCTGTTTAAAAACGGGGCGGTGGTTGGCAATAAGGTCGGAGTGCTGACTAAATCCCAATTGTTAGCGTTTATAAATGAGCATTCAGCTGGCTAGCCGGTTAAAGCCGACTAAAGGGCTCCCGCATTAAAATTTACACAGCGCAAAACGTTCAATTTTGCTTCAGGTTTGACGAAAAATTGTCCGAAAAAGCGCAGCATAGTACTCTATGTGAGCATTTTTGAGGACGATTTTTTCGTCAAATATGAAGCAAAAGTGGACGTTAATCGGCTTTAATGCGGGAGCCCTGAGCCGGCTAAAACTTTATCTTGACAACACAGGATAATCAGCTAAACTAGTGGCCATAGGATGATTATCCTTGGAATACTGGTTTCCCGGACTCCTTAAAATCCAATCGACTATCCCCATTTCCATCATCTCAAGTTGATCTTTTTGGGCGTCTTTACGTGTACATCAGATAGTTACGATTTGGGCCAGTTAACCCTTAAGTGTGAGGCATTATGAATCTTACTGAATTGAAACAAAAAATTCCCTCCGAATTAATGAGCATGGCCCAGCAATTGGGCATTGAGCGGGTCAGCAATCTCCGCAAACAGGATCTGACCTTTGCTATTTTAAAGAGTCAAGCCCAAAAGGGTGAGGATATTTATGGTGACGGCGTTTTGGAAATTTTGCAGGACGGGTTTGGATTTTTGCGTTCCGCCCCCTATCTGGCAGGACCGGACGATATTTATGTTTCTCCCAGCCAGGTCCGCCGTTTTGGTTTACGGACCGGCGACAGTGTGGCCGGTAAAATTCGACCACCCAAAGAAGGCGAACGTTATTTTGCATTGTTGCAGGTGGAAACCATAAATCTTGATCCACCTGAAGAACTTAAGAACAAGATCGTATTTGAAAGTCTCACGCCATTATTCCCGAATGAACGTTTGTCCCTGCAATTAGGCAATGGCAGTACCGAAGATATCACGGCACGCATGATTGATCTGGTGGCGCCTATTGGTAAAGGCCAGCGCGGTTTGATTGTTTCCCCGCCGAAGGCCGGTAAAACCATGATGCTGCAGAATATCGCGCATTCCATAGCTGAAAATTACCCCGAATGTATCCTGATGGTTTTATTGATTGACGAGCGTCCTGAAGAAGTGACGGAGATGGAGCGTTCAGTAAAAGGTGAAGTGGTTGCTTCTACTTTTGACGAACCCGCGACTCGCCACGTTCAGGTAGCCGAAATGGTCATCGAAAAAGCCAAACGATTGGTTGAACATGGCCGGGATGTGGTTATCCTGCTCGATTCGATCACCCGCCTGGCCCGCGCTTACAACACGGTCGTGCCGGCTTCGGGTAAAGTGTTGACGGGTGGTGTGGATGCGAACGCCTTACAACGACCCAAGCGGTTTTTTGGTGCTGCGCGAAATATTGAAGAAGGCGGCAGTTTGACCATTATCGCCACAGCCCTGGTAGACACTGGTTCCAAGATGGACGATGTGATTTATGAAGAGTTCAAGGGTACCGGAAATATGGAAGTTCATCTGGACCGTCGAATTGCGGAGAAACGTCTGTTTCCTGCGCTCAACATTAATCGTTCCGGCACCCGGCGCGAGGAACTGATTACCAAACCGGATGAACTGCAGAAAATGTGGATTCTACGTAAAATTCTTCATCCGATGGACGAATTGGCCGCCAATGAATTTTTAGTGGAACGGTTAAAATTAACCAAAACTAACGATGATTTCTTTGACTCCATGAAGGGATAACGAATTAATACCCGTGCTGTCGCCGCCCAAATACTTGCCGGAGTGATCCGTGACAGGCGTTCACTGGCGGAACTGCTTCGACAGAAAATTCCTTCTTCGTTAGCGGCTCGCGATCAGGCGCTGGTTAAAGAGTATTGTTTCGGCGTATTACGCTGGTACGAGCGCTTAAAAAGCATCGCCGCTTTGCTGATATATAAACCGCTGAAATCACGTGAGCAGGAGATTGCCGCGCTATTGTTAGTTGGACTTTACCAGCTTATTTATTTAAATACGCCTTCACACGCCGCGGTTTCTGAAACCGTCGCAGCGGCACAAGTCCTCAAAAAAGCATGGGCGAAGGGACTGATTAATCAGGGCTTGCGTCAGTTTCTTAAGCGAAAAAATTTTTTTCTGGAAAAGGCGGATGCTGACGAAACCGGCCGGTTTTCTCATCCGCGGTGGATGATCGATGCCATCAAAACCGCATGGCCCGAGTATTGGGAATCCATTCTGACAGAGAACAATAATCATGCGCCGTTGTTTTTACGCGTTAATTTACGGAAAAATTCCCGCGAGGAATACCAGGCGCGTCTGTGGCAACATCAAATTAATTCTTTTATTGTAGAGGATTCGCCGACGGCATTGCGGTTAGATCAACCCCGGGCGGTAGAGCTTTTACCAGGATTTAGTGAGGGATGCTGTAGCGTGCAGGATCTGGCGAGTCAATACATCGTGGAACTGCTTAATTTAAAACCGCGACAGCGCATACTGGATGCCTGTGCCGCGCCCGGAGGAAAAACCTGTCATATTCTTGAAGCGGCGTCAGACCTGACGGAATTAATCGCTATTGATCAGAAGGCTGAACGGTTACGCCGGGTGGAAGAAAACATTCAACGGCTGCAGCTGCCGTTGCAGGCATTACGATTATTGACTGCGGATGCTGCACAACCTGAGCAGTGGTGGGACGGCCGGCATTTCGATCGTATATTACTGGATGCGCCCTGCTCCGGTACAGGAGTCATCCGTCGTCACCCCGACATTAAAATTTTGCGTGAGCCTTCTGACATTATTGCCAGCGCACGTCAGCAAAAGCGATTGCTCACAGTTTTATGGCCATTATTAAAACCAGGCGGTCTTTTACTTTACACAACTTGCGCTATTTTTACCGAGGAAAACACCGAAATCATTGAAAGTTTCTGCCGCGATAACCATGATGCAGTTCCTTTGCCTATCGACTTAAAACAGGGTATTCCGCAAAAAATAGGTCATCAATTATTACCCACCGCGCAGAGTACCGACGGTTTTTATTATGCTCTGCTCACTAAAAGCTGTGATTAAGAGGCATGCGGTCAATTGGTGAAGATTTTGAATTCAGCCCAAGCCTTCCACCTCTTTTGACCTTGTTTCGATTATTTCGTTTATGCTATAATTAACATAAGTTCAAACCAACCCAGAGGTTAATATGCCATATACCAAAGCTATCGAAACTATCATTCCTTCTAAAAAGGATACCTCTTTGGCTGAACTGTCGAGCCGGATATTGGCTACTCAGATAAAATCAACCAAAAAAAACCCCAGTATTCAGATTCTTATAGAAGGGAAAGCTCAAGAATCAGTCACCCTACCCGCCACTGCCTTACGCGTATTGGTCGATATTCTGGTACAAATGGCCGAAGGAAATGCTGTCAGCATCATTCCCATTCGCGCCGAACTCACAACGCAAGAGGCGGCGGAGTTGCTGAACGTTTCTCGTCCCCACATGGTTAGCCTGGTGGAAAGTGGTGAAATCCCTCATAGAAAAGTAGGTAGTCATCGGCGTATACTGGCCAAAGATGTGCTGGCATATAAAACTAAAATTGACGAAGCCCGTCTAAAGACTCTGGCCGAGTTATCCGAACAAGCACAAAAACTGAAAATGGGATATGAATAGTTTTTATGGATCGATTAATTGCAGTCTATGATTCTTGCGTACTGTATCCCGCGCCTTTACGAGACTTACTCATGCATTTGGCGCTAACGGATTTATTTCAGGCCAAGTGGACGGATACTATTCACCGGGAATGGATGAAAAATGTTCTGGCTAATCGACCTGAACTCACATTAAATCAACTTCAACGCACACGCGATTTAATGGACATGCATGTACGCGATTGTTTGGTGACTGGACATGAAGTATTAATTCCCACTCTATCTTTACCAGATCCCGATGACCATCATGTCTTAGCTGCAGCTATTTCTGCTTCAGCTTCAATAATAGTGACCTACAATCTTAAAGATTTTCCAGTTAAATCAACACAAGGATACGGTATCGAAGCCTGGCATCCTGACGATTTTATTTCCTATTTTATTGATACAGCACCAGGTGCTGTCTGTGCAGCAGTGCAGAGACTCAGGGGAACATTAAAGAATCCGGCCATCGAAAGAGAGCCTTATTTTGAAATATTAGAACGCCAGGCATTGCCTAAAACCGTGACAAAATTACGTGAGTTTTCTACATTGATTTAAGGGGTGCGATTTTTTCTGTGGCGCACTAAATGAATATAATCGCATAAGGAGAGATTTTGGTAAGTTACATTTTTAAGTAATTAAGTGTAATATAAAAGGATCTGTTTTATTCTGGAGATTAAATCATGCGTCTGTGTCGTGCTGCTCCATGGTTACCTGGTTTAAACTCACCTTTGTCTTGGGGATCACTATTATTAGGCGCAGGGTTTCTATTATTTGGCAAAGATGAAGCTGACTATAATCAAGCCATTTACCTTTTAGCTATCTCTGGAGTTTCTTTATTAACAACTAATACGCCAGCGCGCTGTACTTCAGTCATAGGAGGTATTTTACGTTTTTCGGGATCTATCTGAGGATTCTAGGCTTTTGGGGTCAAACAGCAGCCATTAGTTATGCTATTGTAGAAAGCGCTCAGGCTATACGAGAAACCGCTCCTCGTTATGCCTAGTCTGACTTAAATTTTCTAATGAAGCTTTATAAAAAAGGGTTTTAAAATTTTTTGTAAGATCTTGCAATCCCTAATGAGCCCACTTTGATTACTTTTTATTTTTATTGGCTTCGCCAGAATTCGCGTTTTAAATAAATTAACTCAAAACTCAGGTTCAGAGGAGTGTCAGAGGGGTTGCTTATCTATATAAATGAAGGGGATTTTTGAATATAAATCCCTCCTAACCTCCCTTTTTCAAAGGGAGGAATAGGAAGATTTACCCCTAAAATTCAAGTTCTTTGCCCATCGCGTTAAAACCCGGTATTCCGCAAAAAATGGGTCATCAATTATTACCCAACGCGCAGGGTACCGATGGCTTTTATTATGCCATGCTAACTAAAAAAGTTTCATGATTCGTCTGATTTTAAGCCTTTCCTGAATGATGGAAAAAGAAAGTTTACAACTATAATTCCCATTCCGATGATTTGAACGAGGTTGCCACCGAAAATTCCTTTTATTAGCCAGCCATATTTTTCGAAATTCCAATAACCTAATCCAGTGTTACGCACCATTATGGCATTAAAAATTAATATGAAAGATACCCAAACAAGGATTGCCCAAGACCATTTGGTTCTCAATTTATAAAATTTTATTTTACCATGCAATTCAACCTGTTCAACATCACCTTTCTGAAGAGTTTTACGATATAAAAAAATAGTCTGTTTCTTCCCGGCTTTGGATGCGATATCAAAGGGGCTTTCTTCAGACTCCGAAGGAATACTCATTTTTCAACCTGATCCTTATGACTGGCTCCGATACGGCAAATAATGTGGCTAATTCAGAAATAGAAGCGATCTTTCTGTATTTATCTAATAAAAATTTCGGTACCAATAAATGAGCGGCAAATGTATTTGCCTCTCTCTCCTTGGGATCTTTTTGGTCTTTGAAAACCTGATCCCGATAAAGAATTTTATAATTTTTTGATTCTGCCCATTCTTTGTGTAGTCTTTGGTGCCCAAGTTCATGAGCAATCGTGAAAGTCATGCGGGGAGCGTATTCATTGGCATTAACATAAATAGCGTTTTCATTCGAAAGATAAAAACCTGAAATGTTATCGTGTTTCTTTTCAAAAGTTGCAAAATTAACAATGATCCCCAGATTTCTGGCAATTTTTGCAGGATCCACCGGAGCCGATTCAATTCCGGAAAATTTCAAAAGATCAAGCGCACATTTTTTAGCTTTTTCGTAGTCCGGCTTTACGGATAACTCATCCATTTTTAGTCTCCCTGCAAAATAACTTCGTAAAAAACCAATCATCATGCTAAACTTTTAATTTATTTAAATTTGTTTTCCTATTGAATTTTATATACCCATTAATATTTTCAATATAACATGGATACGATTCTGCTGCAAATATTTTTAGCTGAGCAGGCGGCCATTCAGGGTATATACCTCTCACACCTGAAGTGCGGATGCTAAAACTTCGCATCTTCAGGTGTGAGAGGTATATGATGCTGATTTTTCAACTGGACGTAATAATTGGCGGAATAGCCGAGAAATTCCAGTTCCTGGTCGTTGAGGGGGCGAACGCGGCGGGCCGGGGAACCTAGCCATAGGTATCCACCGGTGAGGGTTTTACCGGGAGTCACCAAACTGCCCGCGCCGATGATAACATCAGGTTCGACGGTCACGCCGTCCATGAGACAAACGCCCATACCCACTAAACAGCGGTCGCCGATGGTGCAACCGTGTAAAATGCAGCGATGTCCTACCGTGACGTCATTGCCAATGACGGTGGCATAGCCTTGGGGATTGAATTTTCCGGCATGCGTGACATGGATTATTGTGCCATCCTGTATATTACTGCGCTTCCCAATGGAAATGGTATTGATATCGGCGCGAACAACGGCCATCGGCCATATTGAACAGTCTTCATCGAGAACCGCCTGGCCTATCACCAGCGCGGTCTCATCCACAAATGCAGATGGGTGTATCTGCGGTGTTAATTGACCAAATTGACGGATGGAAACATTTTTCATTGGGCGAATATACAGCAATTCCTGGTGAATTTTAACTGTTTGGATAATAAAAATAAACCTGCCTTGCCCGATGGGGGATCGCAAGAGGGAGAGAGCTTCGCTCCTCCCCCTTCATTCCGAGCATCGGCAAGGCCTCGCGCAGGATATAAACCAGAATTGTTCTTTGCTACAATGCGGCATGGAAAGTTTATTGCAATCTCTCAACGACGCCCAGCGAGCCGCTGTTTCCGCGCCGCCGGGGCATCTCCTGATACTGGCCGGAGCCGGGAGTGGGAAAACCCGGGTACTGGTGCATCGCATGGCCTGGTTAATGGTTCACGAACGTGTTTCTCCCTATTCTATTTTATCCGTTACTTTTACCAATAAAGCAGCTTATGAAATGCGTTCGCGAATTGAAACTTTATTGGGAATTCCACTCGCGGGTATGTGGGCGGGTACATTTCATGGTTTGGCGCATCGTTTATTGCGATCGCACTGGGAAGCGGCCGGCCTGCCACAATCTTTTCAGATTCTCGATGCAGATGATCAATACCGTTTAATTCGACGGGTCCATAAAAATTTAGAGCTGGACGAAACCCGCTGGCCGCCGAAGCAATCACAATGGTTTATCAATAAAAATAAAGAAGAAGGGCTGCGTCCGCAAACTCCCGCGGGGATGGATAATTATTTTGATGAAGTCATGCAAAAAGTATATGGCGCCTACGAAGAAATGTGCCGTCAGAGCGGGCTGGTGGATTTTTCAGAATTATTATTGCGGTCTCTGGAAGTATTACAGCAACACGAAGATATAAGAGCGCACTATCAACAGCGTTTCCGCCACATTCTGGTGGATGAATTTCAGGATACCAACACAATACAGTATAACTGGCTGAAATTACTCGCGGGAGAAAATAACTGGTTAATGGCGGTGGGAGACGATGATCAATCCATTTATAGCTGGCGCGGCGCTAAAATCGAAAATATGCAGCGTTTCGCTCAGGAATTTCCGGATGTGAAAACGATTCGTCTGGAACAAAATTATCGTTCCACGAGCGCCATTTTGCAGGCTGCCAATGCGGTGATCAGCCGCAATCGAAATCGTTTGGGAAAAAATTTATGGACTCACGGCGATACCGGCGTTCCCATCACTTTATACACGGCTTTTAATGAACGTGACGAAGCGCATTATGTGGTTTCAACTATTCGCGAATGGGCAAGGCAGGGTTATGCCTATAAAGATATGGCGATTCTTTATCGTTCCAATGCGCAGTCGCGTATTTTAGAAGAACAGCTGCTCGATGCGCGAATAGCGTATCATATTTACGGAGGTTTGAAATTTTTTGAGCGTGCTGAAATTAAGGATGCCTTAGCGTATTTGCGATTATTGGCTAATCGCCACGACGATGCCGCTTTCGAACGAGTGGTGAATTTACCGACCCGCGGTATTGGTGAAACCACTCTGAATGTATTGCGTGAAAAAGCCCGCGTGAATACTATTTCTTTATGGCTGGCGGCCGAGCAGGTGATTGCGAACGGTGAATTGACCAGCCGGGCAGCGAATGCCTTGCAGGTTTTTTTAAACTTAATCCGTGCACTTGCGCAGAATGGTCAAACTAAAACCCTGGATGAGAAAACCAATGAGATATTGCATACCACGGGTTTACTGGCGCATCATGCCAAAGATAAAACAGAAAAAGGCATATCACGGGTAGAAAATCTGGAAGAACTCGTCTCCGCCACCCGTCAATTCCGCCCCCGCGAAGAGGAAGAAAACCTAACGTTGTTAGATGCGTTTTTAGCTCACGTAGCTCTGGAAGCCGGGGAGGGGCAGGCTGCTGCAAACGCAGATTGCGTGCATCTGATGACATTACATTCCGCAAAAGGTTTGGAATTTCCCATCGTATTTATGGTTGGGCTCGAAGAAGAATTATTTCCCCACAAGATGTCGATGGAAGAAGGCAGCGGTTTAGAAGAAGAACGGCGTTTATGTTATGTGGGCATGACCCGCGCCATGCAGCGGCTCTATTTTTCTTATGCGGAAACGCGCTTTCTGCACGGCATGGAAAAATTTAATGAGCCTTCACGTTTTATAGCGGAAGTTCCGCCAGAACTGATTGAAGCGGTGCGCCCTGCGGTGCAAATTTCCCGCCCGGCTTCTTTCCGGGAGTATCCCGCGGAAGAAGATACTTCTCAAATACCCGGTTTTAGTATAGGGCAGCGCGTTAAGCACGCCCGTTTTGGAACAGGCTTGATTGTGGGCGCCGAGGGTAAGGGTGAATACGCGCGCATTCAGGTTAAATTCGATCAGAATGGCGCCAAGTGGCTGGTGGCCAGTTTTGCGAAACTCGAACTGGCTTAAGAGTGTCTTCTCTCTTGGAAGAGGAAAGCCCCAATTTAAAGCCTGAGTTAGACAAACGGCTTAACGATGCTTACGTATAGGGTTGCGAGATTTACCAAGCCATGGAAATTTCATGTAAAAGCAATGTAGAAAAATTGGATAAAATTCTATGAGTGATCTAAAACAAAAGGAGGTATCGATGAGGGTTGATCAAATCTATAGACCAGCTTAAACAACACTTAATCGAACAAGTTCATTTTATTAGAAAATCTGCAAAAGAATTTGATAGCGGAGATGTATCAGAAGCAAAAAGGATGGCAACCCACATGCGTATTTTGTTGCATGATACTAAAAATGCAACATCACTATTACAGACACTAAAAGATAAAGATAAGGTACTTTTTTTAAATTCAGCATCAACTTTTTATCCTCAAGAAACTAATAATCAGTATGTTTATTTTACTGATTTTATTTCTCAAAACTTGGCTTCAAAGAGAATGATAGAAAAGCCACTCTCTGATGCTGATTACGGAATAATTTTAATTTATTGGGTAGGACAAGGTGAGAAAAAAACGGATTATTATCCGATTATTGGGCAAACAGGTTCACAGATTGAAAGTAGTAGCACTACAGGAGCTGCTTATAGTTACTGTGATTATGGATATTACAACTCAGAGACGAGTTATAATACCAAGCCAACATACGGCGTTGTTGGCGTTCTCCCACACCAATATACGGAATATCCTTATTTCGTCGATTTTTCTATCATAAAAAAAAGTGATTTGCCGGGAGGGAAACCTTTTTATCATGGAGCATTATTTTCTAGAAGTAGTAGCATTCCGCCTGATGTCGTTTTTAGTACGATGCTAAAAGGGTATATGGGAATTTTTCCAGGTGTGAATGGGCAAACACGTACGGTAAGTACTTACGTGGAGAAATAATGATCTGCTCCGAAATTCCGAACAATTCAATAAATAGGAGGTAAGCATGTTAGACCATATTGGATTAGATGTCAGTGACATTCAAAAATCTAAGTATTTTTATTTGGCGGCATTAAAGCCGCTCGGCTATGAGCTTTTTATGGAATGGGAAAAATGGGTCGGTTTAGCTGTAGGCGGCAAACCGGACTTTTGGCTTCGTGCAGGTGTTAAAACAACACCAATAGTGCATGTCGCTTTCCGCGCTCAAAGTAGGGCGTTGGTTGACCAATTCTATAAAGCCGCTATTGCTGCTGGTGGTAAAGACAATGGCGCTCCAGGCATTCGTGAAATTTATCATCCGAATTATTACGGCGCGTTTGTTTTAGACCCGGATGGCCATAATGTTGAGGCTGTCTGTCATGAAGCTGAATAAGAAAATTTGATGGGCGATGAGCTTGAATGAAATTTAATTTAAAATTAGCGGTCTTAAGCATATTTTTGGCAGCGGCAGTTGGGCTAGGCTGTCATATTTTTTTACTAAAGTTGATCACGCCTATTGTTAATAAAGAGATGGTTGGCGTGCAAATCGCTCATCCGCCTTATTCAGTTTTCATCAACATAGCTGCTTATCTGACGGTGATTCTTTCCGCCGCAGGCATGGCGATAGTTTATTATTTTTTAGCGCCACATTTTCCATTTAATTCAAGGGTTTTAAGGGGCTTATGCTTGGCTGCCCTCGTTTTACTTGTTAAAGGTGAATTGATCCGTGTGCCGATCATGAATATTTTAGTTGGTAATCCAATAAAAATAGCATTATTGCAGCAAAGCCAAATCTGGATTAGTAATATTGCTATGGCGCTAATGATTGCTTTTGTTTTTCCTCGAAATTCTCAAATGAAAGATGGCATTTGCCGTAAGGTGAAATAAGCACAATGAGTAATTTCCAAAATGGCGGCTTAATCAAAAAGTGTGTAGATGTCTTGTATTGCATCACCGATTTAATGAATATAGAATGCATGTAAAATTTTCTATTACTTGAGGCTCTTATGATTGATCAAAAAATGGTTGTCTTTAATGATCGAGCTATTCGCCGCGTCTTCCATAACAATGAGTGGTGGTTCGCTATAGCGGATGTTGTCAGTGTTTTGACCAACACAGTTAATCCTACCGATTATATTAAGAAAATTCGCTTAAGAGACAAAGAGTTAGCGAAAGGGTGGGGACAAATTGTCACCCCCCTTCGTTTGGCTACTGAAGGGGGTGTGCAGAAACTTATTTGCGCAAATACGGCGGGTATTTTTCGAATTATTCAATCTATCCCTTCTCCCAAAGCGGAGCCGTTTAAGCGATGGTTGGCTGAAGTGGGTTATGAACGCGTACAAGAAATTGAAAATCCGGAGTTGGCTACCCGGCGCACTAGGGCATTGTATAAAGCTAAGGGTTATTCTGATTCCTGGATTGAAAAACGCATGCGGGGTATCGCCGTTCGCGATGAGCTGACTGAGGAATGGAAAAAGCGAGGGGTTCAAGAATCACGAGATTTTGCCATACTGACGGCTGAAATTTCCAAAGCTGCCTTTGGTATGACACCCAGTGAGTACCAAAAGCATAAAGGGTTAAAGCGAGAAAATTTACGTGACCACATGACTGACTTGGAGCTTATTTTTTCTATGCTTGGCGAAGCATCTACCACAGAGATTGCACGGAACCGCGATGCTCAAGGGTTTGATGAGAATAAGCACGCCGCCAAAGCCGGAGGCAAGATTGCTGGTGATGCGCGCAAAAAGCTAGAAAAGGCTAGCGGGCAGAAAGTAGTAAGCAAAGCTAATTATCTGCCCCAAACAAAGAAAATAAAGGAAACCGTCTAGATTTTTGTGGGGCACAAGCGGGGCACTTGTCAGCAACCAATGACTACAATTGGCTAAAATCAGCAATCAACCGATTTTGACAACCCGTTGAAATATCTATTGTTGGTTGTTGTACTCGGTGCTGATTTATAGTTTGAATAGGTTTCGTATATGGAAAAGAAACCTAAAATTTCCCACCATTTTTGACTATCCGTATGTATACGTTTATGCAAGCAATAAAAAGATTTTTTTCCAAAATAAAAGATTAGGTGTGTTTTAAATGTTCCTGGAGTATTCCGTTTTTAGTTGATTGTCATCAGTCATCGATTCCCGCTTAGGACTCATTCGACTTTCTGAGAAAAATTTCTGATCTCGTTCAATTTTCTTTGAATATTTTTCCATTTCTGCAGGACTCGTTAGCCCGGGGAAAGGTAGAGTTGGACATGCTCTCATAAGCAAAAATGTTCCAAAAACACCAAATAAACATTTATAGCTCTGCCGAAAAAATAACGAGCTGCAGGATTCTGAAGGAACTCTGGGAAAGTAATCAAGGGTAAATTCGACAGCCGAGGAACAAACCGAAATTTTACAATCTTCCCGAAATCGCCGGAAAAAATAATTTTTAAAATTTGCAAATGTTTTATCGTCTTTTTCGAATGCCTTAATGGTGGCAGATTTAAATTCACTGAATTTTTCTATATTATGAAGATTATTAATTCTTTCCTGATTGTCCAAAAACCCAACTCCTGAGAGGCTTATCAGATATTTTTTTCCCGTTGGTAAGTGTTCAATGATGACTGATGAATGGTCGAAGACTTGAGACAAAGGCAAAAAACCACAGCACAAAGGACTGCAACAATCATCTCTCTCGGTAAATACGGATATTTCTATGTTTGGAATTGGACTTTCTGTATCCTCAAGTAGAGGATGATTCATTAAGTTTTCTTTTTCTTGTATCATATGTTTTTTCTTCTATTTGATTTACATTATTAACCTTTATCATTTCATACCGTAACATAAACTGATAGATAAGTAAAGCCCGCGATTCCCGCCCGGTTAATTCAATGCTGCGATTAAATACAGGATGAAAAAATATTTTTGTAATTTTGACACCTAAAAATCATTCGGAATTATATAAATAAGCCAGCGGAAGGCCCAGCGCCATTTGATTTGGTGAGCACTCATTTCACTTTCGCGAAGTAGGGTTTTTAATTCGTGATATTTAAAAGCTTTTCGAACTGATAAGGGACCATCGTGTTTTTCCAAAAAAGAACTATTAATAATCCGCGTCAGTATTTGGGTAGCGTAATAGGCGAACCAGTGACGGTGTAAGTCACTGATGATGATGGCGACACGGGCCTGATTTTTTAATTGAGTAAAGAGCTGGATTAATTCCTGGTCGCTAAAATGGTGACAGACCGTCGATAATAAAATGATATCGAATTGTTGCTTCTGAAAATCTGGCGAAAAAACATTGATGACTTGATAATCAATATTGGGATATTGGCGTGATTTTTGTTCTGCGAAATGAACGCTGGCTGGATTGGCATCGATGCCGGTCAGTCTGCACTTCAGGGATTTTTTATCAGCCCACGCTGCAACAGTACGCAGTATATCGCCGCCGCCACATCCCAAATCAACAATATGGATGGTTTTTTGGCACAAATCCGGTTGCTGACGGATAATTTGCCCGAGCGCTTTTGTAATGACGCGATTGCCTCCCAGAAAGCGGTTGGCCAGACCCAGATTATATAAATTTTTTTCAAGATCCGGGCCCGACAATGAAAAATCGTCCAGCCATTCTTTCTCCGTGCACCGGGAGTTTTTAAAAATCATGATTATTTTTTCCCTGCTAATAAATCCGATTCTTTTTTAAGAGTATTAACCGGTTTATAGCCGGTCAATGCCCGTAATTGGAGAATCGCAATTTCATTCAGCTTTTTTAAACGTTCCGTTTGCGTGATGTTCATGCGAATAAGTTCAGCATTGATCCCTTCCATGTTAGTCAATACTAATAGTTGTTCGATGCTGGCGTGTTCGCGAATATTTCCTTCGAGTTCTGGATTGGCCTCGCGCCATTGTTTGGCGGTTTTTCCAAAAAGGGCGACGTTGAGAATATCCGCTTCGCTGGCGTATACATACTGAGTCTGCTCCTTAGTAATTGTTGTGGGAATAATATGCTCTTTTATAGCTTCGGTATGGATCCGATAGTTGAGTTTGGATAAAGTACGGTTCAGATTCCATTCCGCCGACAGGCGGCGATTCTCATCCTCTTTAAGTCGTTGAAATTCTTTAATCAAATAGAGTTTGAATTCCGGACTCAACCAGGAGCCAAATTCAAAAGCGATATCTTTATGAGCATAAGTCCCGCCATATCGGCCGGCGCTTGCGATCAAGCCTCGTGCATGTGTTTTTTCTATCCATTTTTTTGCGGATAGAAAAAAACTATTTTTGCCGACTTCGTTTTTAATACCCTCGAATTCGAGGGAATTAAAATGAGCATTGTTGATTCGTTCCCATACGCCGAGAAATAATTTAGTGTCTTTATTCCTCAACCAATGTTCAATAAGCGAGCTTTCGCCTTCAAAATTTTTAACCATGTCGGTTAAGGATATATAATCGGCATTTTTTTGGGTGATAATAGCAATTTGAGTACCCTGAACCGTTATAGTTGATTTTTTGGATTTATCCATACTATTTTTCCTTGTGTAATACATGAAAAATTCACTATACGCCATTTTCGGCAATTGTCAAATACAGTGAGCTTCTAACAGCGCGGATTCTATGGTGAGGCCGGGGTCCGAATGCCATGGCTAAAATATTTTTTTGGTGGTGGGCGGGAGAAATTTTATCAAACCATTTTTTGAGAACAAATAAAATCGTGGGCGATGACATGTTGCCATAATCGTTTAGTATTTCATGCGCTTCTTGGTTTTTTTCGCGATCAATAGACAGCGCCTTTTCCACCGCGGCCAGGATTTCTTTGCCGCCGGGATGAATGGCAAAGAAATCGACGTTATTGGCTTTTAAATTTAAACTGGCCAATAATTTTTCCGTGGGGGCCTGAATATGATTGCCTAAAATCATGGGTACATAACTGGATAAAATAATATCAAAGCCCTGATCACGCACGTACCAGGCCATCGCCGGTTGTTCAGAAGGTGCCAATTCACAGCGAAATGCCTGCAAACGCAAGCTCTTATCACCCTCTGGACAGCCATGGACCAATGCACAGGCCGCGCCATCCGCGAAGATGGCGTTGGCGATGAAATTATCCATAGTCGCCATCGGTTGAAAGTGCAGAGTGCATAATTCCACGCAAACGACCAATACATAAGCCTCGGGATTATTTTTGCAAATATGGTCCGCTATTTTTAAGGCGTTGATGGCGCCGTAACATCCCATGAAATTAATGCAGGTGCGTTCGACGTGAGACGCTAAATTCAGTTTTAGGGTGAGTTCGATATCGAGGCCAGGCGCGTACATACCCGTGCAACTGACAGTGATAAGATGGGTAATTTTAGAAAAATAAGCGTTATCTATACCCTGATTAATCGCCGCCATTGCCAGATCGAGGGCATGGGCTTCATAAATTTTCATGCGCACGGCGGTCGAGAGAGCGGTGTGGCCAGTGAATCGTCGTCAGGGTCGAGGACGGTATAGCGATACTGGATGGCGGTTTTTTTATAAAGGCGAACGAGTTTTTTGGTTTTTCTTTCGTCAAAACCCAATTTTTTCGCCAGATATTCCGCAATCTGTTCCTGACTGAGTTTGAATGCGGGATTGGCAATGCCTATGTCAATAATATAACTGCTATTCATGGTTTCCGGAATTTTATTAAGGCGGTGAATCCTCCCAAATATTCCTGACAGGAATATTGGCTAAAACCCGCGGCCATAATTCGTCCACGCAAATCTTGCGCATTGGGAAATAACGCCAGACTTTCGGCGATATAACCATACACTTGCGCGTTACCGTGGAAAATTCTTCCCCATAAGCGTGTCCAGAATTTTAATAATTTGGCCTGCAGATTGGCTTTGCGCGGCTGTGTGGGTCGGGAAAAGTCTAAAAATAACGCCGCGCCTCCGGGCCTTAATTTTTGGAAAATGACCTGCAAAAGCACATTCAGGTCTGGAGCATTGCGCAATGCGTATCCACCGGTAATGATATCCAGGGATTGATCCGCGACGGGTAAGGACTGCATATCCGCCAATACATAATATAAATTGGATGACCGTTGTGGGCGGCTGGCCAAATGCAGCATCTCTGGGGAAATATCGACCCCGATCACCAGGCCACTGTTAAAACGATCCGCCAGCAGGCGGCTAATGTCGCCGGGTCCACAGGCCAAATCGAGACACAGTGGAGCGGCCTGATCGGGAACGGCCCGGATTAAAGACTGTTTCCAAAGACGATCCTGACCGAAGGACAGTATTCGAGTAATCCATTGATAACGGGGCGCGATGATTGCGAACATTTGACGGTTAATTTGCCGCTTCTGACTGGGATTTTTTAACGCGTCACCATTCCCTAGTGAAAATGCACTGCCCATGGGCTATCCTCCGAGATGATATTTTAGATAGCATACGTGATAATGGAAACAATGGCCAAACCCATGCCAATTAAATGGTAGACGGTAATTGTTTCACCGAGCGTGAGCCATGCAAGCACCACCGTAGCGATAGGCATGACAGCCGTTGCCAGCGCTGCCAGGATGGAATCGACTTTATCCGCTCCTAAATACCATAATACGTAAAAAAGGCCGGAAGATAAGCCAATCATGATTAAAATGATAAAATCAAATCCCGTCAAATGGATGGCGTGCCAGTCGACCTGCCATAGCATCACAGGTATTAAAATAATCGCGTTAATACCATTAATGGTTCCAGACATTAAAAAAATCGGCAACCGCTTTTTTTGAAACTTCACTAAAATATAATAGGTGGCTTCCGGCAGCAGGGCTAAAAAAATCAGTACGTTGCCCAAAAAGGACGTTTGGGTTCGTTCCGATCCCAATTGGTGAGCGCTGATCACAATCAGACCGAGAGTGGCGCAAGCCACACAGATACTTTTTTTAAGGGTGAACTGTTCCTTTAAAATCAGCCAGGAAGCGACTGCGATTAGCGCGGGAAGCGTACTGGTAATAATGCCTGCGGTTTGCGCGTCAGTATAACGCAGGCCCAATACCATCAAGAAATTAAAGAAGGTCCCGGCGCAAAGAGCTTGCGCGACTATCAGCATCCAGGAAGTTTTATCCAGAATTTTATAATGATCGCGCAGGCTTATTTCCCGCTCCCACGTCAACCAGTGCATCGGCAGCAAAACAACTGCAGCGATTAAGAAACGGCCGGTGATCAGGAACAAAATGGGCATGGAGGCGATGAGATACCTTGAGCCAACGATATTAACGGCCACCATAGTTTGCGCCAAAGCCAGCAAACCAAAGCCGCCGAACGTATGTTTATGATGTGAATGTTTCAACGATTGACTTCCCCGGGAATGCATTATGCTGTCCGCCATCTTATTATAGTATTTTTTCATTACTTTTTATTTGGTTACAGAGGCCTAGTTATAGCAAAACTGTTCAGATAACTCAACTGAAGGTATAATCGCCTTTTTTGGGCGATTAGCTCAGTGGTAGAGCACTGCCTTCACACGGCAGGGGTCAGTGGTTCGAAACCACTATCGCCCATCCCACTATCAGGAAATTTATGTTTGTGATATTACATGGATCATGGCAGGACAGTGAAGGCTGGCAGACTGTGGGAACTTTATTGCGCGAAGCCGGATTTCCGGTGTGTTTACTGGATTTGCCCGGACACGGTTGTTATGCGGGCATGAATTTTCAAGCCATTAATCTTCACACTTACGTTAACCATGTTTGTCAAAAAATTCAGGACCTGCAAAAAAAGACACCGGTGGTATTAGTCGGGCACAGCATGTCCGGTATGGTCATCAGTCAGGTTGCGCAGAACATACCGATCCAGCACCTGATATATGTTTCGGCGTTTTTACCCGTGGATGGCGAATGTTTATTGGACATTTCCAGAAGGTCGCATATTATCGGCATCAGTAAAAATATGATTATGAATCGCCAACTCAAAAGCATTACCCTCGAAAAATCAGGCCTGGATAAATTGTTTTAATAACGGTTGTATACCGAGGTGACAGCGCTGGCGCTTTCACGCCTGCAGGATGAACCGTTATTGCCTTTCTACGGCAACGTGCGGCTGACCCAGGAAAAATTTGGGCAAACTCCGAAAAGTTATATCGAATGTTTAAAGGATTTTTCAGTGAGCATTGAGTTGCAGCGGTTTATGCATCAGCGCTGGCCCTGTGCGATTTCAAAGCCTTGAATCCGGTCATGCTCCACACTATTCTGTCCCTGAACAATTAGCCCGGGCTTTAATTAATTGCGTCAATGTTAGTTTATGACGGTGTATTTTGTATATCTATTGGAATGCAGCAACGGCAATTATTATACCGGATATACCACTGATCTGGAGCGCCGGTATCAGGAACATGTGAAGGGTTCTGCTAAATGCAAATATACCCGTAGCTTTCCACCGCGTCGAATTGCCGCACATTGGCGGCTGGATACTGATTTGTCAGGGATATTAAAAATCGAGGTTGCCATTAAGCGCTTATCGAAAATAGAAAAATATAAACTCTGTCAAAATCCTGACAGCCTTCAAACTTTATAACCTGCACATGCCCCTGGTCGTCATTGCGAGCGCCAGCGAAGCAATCCAGTTCGGACTTTGTTAGAAACTCTGTATAGATTGCTTCGCTGGCGCTGGCAATACGATTTGAACCTAAAAGTTATTTTGAGTACTTTAAGAGTTGGTGTTTGCGATGAAGAAAATTTTCCGGATCTGTTTCCACCAAGGTCACGTGACCTAATTTTCGGTTTGGGCGGGGTGTTTTTCCGTAGGTGTGGTAATGAGCGCCGGGAATAGATAAACAGGACTGTATATCTGGCATTCGCCGACGCAATTCCGCATGAACACCTGCCCAAGGGCTTCAGTGCTTCCCAGGGGCAAAATCAAAACGGCGCGCAGATGATTTTCAAACTGACTGGTTTGCGCGCCTTCAATAGTCCAGTGGCCAGAATTATGTACTCGGGGCGCCATTTCGTTCACCAGCAATCGCTGTCCGTCATAGAAAAATTCGATGGCCAGTACTCCCACATAATCCAGAGTTTCGAGAACCTGCGTCGCGACACTTTGTGCCTGGTGCACAAGCGCGTCATTATGAAGCGGCGCTTCTGATGAACGGAGGATACCGTGCCGGTGTTCGTTGCGAGTCAGCGGATAAAAACGGATGTCTCCCTGTTTATTGCGGACCGAAATTAATGACGTTTCAAATTCAAACCGGATAAATTCCTCGAGAATCAATTCCTGATTTTGCAAATTGTTCCAGCTTTCGCTGATATCTGAGAAGGTTTTGAGGAGGCGCTGACCTTTGCCGTCATATCCCATGCGCCGGGTTTTTAGCATCGAAGGCAGGCCCGCCTGAATCACGGCCTCTGAAAGTTCAGACTCTGAGCCAATTGGGAAGAAACCAGGAGTCGGAATTTGCAACGACTTGAAAAAAGTTTTTTCATGCAGACGATCCTGAGCGATCCGCAAAGTTTCCAGGGAAGGATAAAGAGGTCGCTCTTTCGCCACTTTCCCAGCGCATGACAGCGGAATATTCTCAGTCTCATAAGTGACAACATCCACTGCGCTCTGAAATCGGTGCAATGCGGATTCGTCAGTGAATTCGGCAGTGATCACTTTTGTCACATCCTTTGCACAGGCTTCCGGGTTGGGATCGATGCAAATCGTGTGTATTCCTAAAGGGTCAGCCGCTAGCGCCAGCATTCGCGCCAGCTGTCCTCCTCCGAGAATGCCCAATTTCATTCACTCTCCGGATGGGGATTTTCGAGAATTTTTTGTGTTTGCCGTTCCCGGTATTGTTTCAATTCAGTCTGAATAGCAGGATATTTGTTGCCCAGAATCGCTGCCGCCAGCAGCGCGGCATTGATCGCCCCGGCTTTACCGATCGCCAGCGTGCCGACAGGAATACCTGCCGGCATTTGTACAATCGAGAGTAGGGAATCGATTCCTGCCAGGGGGTTAGAGATCATCGGAACTCCTAATATGGGTAGTAAAGTTTTAGCGGCGAGCATTCCTGGGAGATGCGCCGCGCCTCCGGCGCCTGCGATGATAATTTCTAAACCGCGATCCTGAGCCTGCTCGGCATAATGGAAAAGTTTATCCGGCGTGCGATGCGCGGAAACAATTTCCGCATCAAAGCCAATCTGTAAAACTTCCAGAGTTTCGGCGGTATGGGTGAGAATTTGCCAGTCAGACTGAGAACCCATCACAACGCCTACTAAAATTTTCTTCATAAGGTCTCCGCGATATTCGGTTGATAGGGCATGGAAAAATCAGGATATTCAGCCATAAACTGCCGAATGCCGTCGTTACGTAAACGGCAGGCCAGACAGAGTTGACAGCCATACTCAGGAATTCCTTCGTAACAGGTAATGGTTTCCTGAAGAAGATATTCTAAAATCCCTAATTGTTTGCCGATGACCAGGGTTTCTTTTTTAGTGAGTTTAATCAGAGGAGTGCGTATTTCAAACCCGGGATCGTCAAAGTCCAGTCTTAAAATATTTTCTATTAAATTCATATAGGCTCTGCTGCAATCACGATACCCGGACAGGACAGCGTCTACTTCTATGACGCCCAAATAAAGACAGGACGCGCCTAAATGATAAGCGTGGATGCCGCCGATATGGGCCATCAATCCGTTGCGGGCAATCACCATGGTATTGGCCGGTTGATGGTGAATGGTAAGGTGATGATGGGTTAAGGCATTTTCCGTCACTTCAGAGAGATAATCCAGGCGCAACTCGGTGTGCTCAACCCCCCAGTCGTGACAGATCCTTTCCGCCTGCGCCAGTTCGGGACTGTGGCGTTGCCCGTAACGAAACGACAGGCTTAATACATTTTCCCGTCCAAATTCCTCGATAGCGAGGGCTAAACAAAGGGAAGAATCCATCCCGCCGGAATGAACAACGACGGCTTTTTTGAGATTTTTTTTCATATTTAAGGTTGCGTTAATGAAACGTTAAGATTTTTTTAATATCAAACGGTTATCTTAAACCCTAAGAGCATTATATTGAGGAGAATTGACAATGACAACTACTAACCGAATGAACAATTTTAAACGCTTGGCTGAACGTCTTTCCCAGGGTGAAAAATTATTAACGACTCGGGAAAAAACAGCCATGATGAATCAAGGATTGTGCGCCAGCTCTGTGCAGGATTTGCTGTCCGCCGGTCAGCCGCGATTTTCAGCCATTCAGCTAGTTCCCACGACGATTGGAAAAAAACGGTTTTCAAATTAGAGCCTGTGGATAACACCCTGAAGACTGTCATTGCGAACGCGAGTGAAGCAATCCAGTACAGAGCGTTGTCCGACGTGTTCGCAATGACGAAAGCTTTGCGTAAAATAGATTTGTCAGCAAACCCTAAAAGCCACAGACTTGATCATCGCTCTCTGGATCGAGCGGAGAAAATGAGGGAACGTAAGTGGGGGTGAGCCCTGGGGTGAACTGAAAATTGGCACTCCAGGGTCTGAGTTCCTGCTGAAAGGAAATCTCCTGATGCCTCTGAGTTGGAGGCGGAGATTGTTCATCAGCTTCCCCGGCCTTTATTTTCAGGCGGGCTATTTCCTCATGGAGCGATAAAAATTGCTTAGTCTTCGCTCGATCATCGGCTTTTTTTTCTGCTTCGTATTTCCGGATAATAAGATCTTTCTCCGCTTCGTTTGAATTCAGGACCTGATCATGTTTTTGCCGCATCTGTAAATTATCCTGCTTCTGCTTTCTCAGCTCTACCGTCAGGATTTCCAGTTTTCTCTGCAGTTCAGTCTTATCAAGAGTTAAACTGTGACAAATAAACCGGAGATCGTTATGCACTTCCCCTCCTTTTTTTATTTCATTTTTTAACTCCGAGATGATCTGTTCATTTAGCCGTGCCTGCGTAGCATATTCCGTTTGTTGCGCCAACAACTGTTTTTCAGCTTTTGATAAATCCTGTTCCAGTTGAAGAATTTTTTGTTCTGATGTCTGAATTTTTTTATTCAAATCTTCAATTTGGCTTACCGCGGTATCGTATTTTTTACTGTTTTTAGTGAGGGAAAGATTTAAAGACCGTACCTCTGTTTTTAAAGAGTTATTTTTGTCTGTTAGGAGCTGAAGTTCAGCTTTTTTTTGATGGATTTCCTGCTGCAGCTTTTCGACCAAAGGAGAGTTTCCTTCGGCGAGAATTTTTGGCGTTTTTAAAGCAGTTTCCTTGACTTTTTGTTCCTGTTGTTTAAAGTCATTTCTCTTCTCTTCATGCAGGAAGCGCTCAGTACAGGTTTGGATGACCGGATATTTATTTAAAAGTTCCTGAAATCTGGAAATATCCGCATGATTATACAATTCCTGCAGGAAGAAAACTTTTCCAGCCTGGAGCAGCCAGTTTAGCAATTTGATGTCAAGGTTCTTTAATGCTTCAGCCGCCGTAATGATTTTGTTTAGCTTCGTCAGAATGGATAAACATTCTTCCATTGACGGCAAAGCAGCTTTGGATTTTTCATAGCTTAAAACAATTCGATTTAAATTCAGTACAATTTCTTCGGTCCCTTTACATACGAGTTGGGATTTTATTGAATCGGAGCCCTTCAGGCAGAGAAAAAAACTGGATACAATCAGAATTTGATTAACGGTTTCAGTCATTCTGTCCGGATTTTTTTCATGAATATAAATTATTTTACGTGCAAGGGATGTGATGACAGGAATAAATTTATCCTGCATTTGAGGAGTTTTCAAATGATTGAATTTGTGTATATACGATTCGCAGGTTCCGAAAATTAAAAGTTGGTGTTCTCTGTGACGTAGAGGATCACAACTATCGACTGTCAATTTTACCGCCAACGCCGTCATTTTTTCAATATCCGGAATTGTTCGGGATAGTAATTCACGCGTTTTTAAAAAATAACACTGGAACTGAAAGTATTGAACCTTCGGGTCCTCTAAAAATAATAAAAGTATTTCATCGATGCAATCCAGTAAATCTAACTTAAACTGAAATTCATCGTATTGAGGCATATTATTCAGAAAGGAAATAATCTGGAGAAAAAAGACAGGAATTTTTCTGACTATCTCCGGGTGACCCAGCCCCTGTGGAAAGTTGCTGATAGATTTACTTAGTATGGCTAAAGTGTCCAGTAATGATGATGACCCCGGAAAAGATTTTTCATCCTTGTTTTTTTGATGAATTTTGTGTAATTTTTTTTGACATTCAGTGATGTTGTCTATAATTCGAGGTCTGAGCGTGGAAAATTTTTTATGGTCAAAGTCCATTGGGGGGCCGAACCGTAATTTCTGGTCTGAACAGATATGTGGTTCTGTTTGAAACCAGCTAACATTGACCGGTAACCAATGACCTGGGGGGTAAATATTTTCGAAGTAAACTGTTCTACGGCCTCAATCAGTAAGACAGGTAACCGGATGGATTCGTCCACCTCCGGAGGAGTATCGATAAATTTGACAATTAACTCCAGTGATTTCATACACTGGTTTTCCGATGCCGTCGTTGATTTATTGGCGGCGATCAGTTTTTGCAGGCGTAAAATTAAGTCCTCCACATTTTGATGGTCTTTTTGACAAAAGATGGCGACTTCAAGAACATTTTGTACGATATTGCTATAAGTATTACTATCAGGTTTGAAAAACTGGTGAAACATGCTCATCATTTCCCGGGAAAAATTCAGGAATATTTCCTGAAATTGCTCCTTTTGTGGAATTTTTCGAAGGTTAATAATATTTCGACAACTTAAAGACAGTATGTCTAACACATAAATTTTTTCTAATTGATGCATATTATCATCACTGTTAAACCGCAATACATTATTAAGCGCAAGAATTGCCGCCTCTGTATCTATGTTTTCTTGCGAAAAAAAATAAAGGGCCTGGTAATATTTCGATCGTAGCTGACAGGGATATAAGGTAATGGGTTTATCCAGTAAATCATATATTTTATCAATCAGAGCAAATAATCGGCTTTCCAGTTTAAAAAGAGGTTCTAAACGGGGATGATCCGCATATAAATCCGCCAGGCCTGTAAAAGAAATTAAAGATACTGGATGAGTATTCAGGGATCAGCTTGTTCTCCAGAGGTTTTTGCTGCCAAATTTGGCAGGTTTTTTCTATCTCCGTACTCATCACATAAAGTTTTTCCAACTCCAGACTGCGCTCAGACTGTTTGTTTTTTTTGGATTTGTGTAATTTTTTGGAATTTTTTTTTAATTTCAGAATTGTTTGAAAGTGATGGGTAATATCCAGAATTTCCGGTGTTAATTTTAAAAGCTCTGTCTGGGCATTCTCTTGCTGGCCGGCTGTTAATATTAATGAAGAGTGAATTTTGTATTCTAATTTCATAATGGCATCCTTTTCATTTTAATGACTGATTTCGTCGGTTAGACGTCTATATTTTCAGCACTCAGGGCGTTATCTTCAATAAACTGACGTCGAGGCTCTACCTGATCTCCCATCAGGGTAGTAAAAATTTCGTCCGCGGCCACGGCGTCGTGAATATTAACTTTCAGGAGACGGCGTGATTTGCGGATCCATGGTGGTATCCCACAATTGGTCAGGGTTCATTTCACCTAACCCTTTATATCGAGAAATCACCAGACCTTTTTTTGCCTCGTCCATCAGCCAGGCATAAATTTCGTTAAAATCACCAGAGGAATAACGTTTTTCACCGCGTTCAACGAATGCATCTTTTTCCAATAAACCAAGAATTTCTTGCCGGGATTCAATAATAAATTTATAATCCTGAGAATTCAGAATATCATTTTTTAATAAATACTCTTTGCCAAAACCATGATTTTTGACAATGATTTTCGGATAAAAATATTTTTTTTCGTCATCAGCGACTATGTCGGTGTGGTAGACCACACCGGGTTCGAGTGGGCAGTTTTTTATATAATTCTGTAAAGACTCAAGCCAGGATTGCACTTCGGCTCTCATTGCTTAATTGCGCGCTGGAAAGCGGAGGGATGACGAGCATCGCCTCTAACGCTAATTTTGGAAAATGGCGCGATAATCTCCCCTGGCTGCGCAGTGCGCGGCGGTAGTGTTGTGCAAGAGTTTCCAAGGCGTTATTGGCAATACCCGGCGCATGCGCGTTAGGATGTAATTTTGTGCCGTCGAGAGCGATTTGCAGCAGGTAATTATCCATTGCCTCGTCGTCTTTCAGGTATTGTTCCTGTTTGCCGCGTTTAACTTTGTATAGCGGTGGTTGAGCGATATATATATGACCGCGCTGTATAAGTTCAGGCATTTGCCGGTAGAAAAAAGTGAGCAACAATGTGCGTATATGTGAACCATCGACGTCGGCGTCGGTCATAATGATGATACGGTGATAGCGAATTTTATCGGGATTATATTCTTCCCGGCCAATGCCACAACCCAGGGCGGTAATCAATGTGCCCACTTCGGCAGAACCCAGCATTTTATCAAACCGGGCTTTTTCGACGTTAAGAATTTTACCTTTCAGTGGCAGAATCGCCTGATTACGGCGATCGCGCGCCTGTTTGGCGGAGCCGCCGGCAGAATCACCTTCGACGAGGAATAATTCGCAGAGGGAAGGATCTTTTTCCTGGCAATCGGCTAATTTGCCCGGTAACCCCGCAATATCCAGTACATTTTTCCGGCGGGTCATGTCGCGGGCTTTGCGCGCGGCTTCGCGGGCGCGTGCGGCATCCAGCATCTTCATGACGATGGCTTTGGCTTGGGCGGGGTTTTCCAGTAAAAACTCCTGAAGTTTCGCAGCTACGCACGATTCCACCACGGGTTTAACTTCGGATGACACCAGCTTATCTTTGGTTTGCGAGGAAAATTTGGGGTCTGGCACTTTTACGGATAGAACCGCCGTCAAACCTTCGCGGGCATCGTCACCGGTGGTGGAGATTTTATCTTTTTTAGTGAAACCCTCGGCTTCGATATAACTATTAAGGGTGCGGGTGAGGGCGCCGCGCAATCCCGCGAGGTGTGTGCCGCCATCGCGTTGCGGAATATTATTGGTAAAGCAAAACATGGTTTCTATAAAACTATCATTCCACTGTAAGGCCAGTTCGACCACAATGTCGTCTTTTTCCTGAGAAAAATAAATGACGTCGGGGTGGATGGGGGTTTTATTGCGATTCAGATGTTGCACAAAGGCCTTGATGCCGCCTTCGTATTCAAAAACGTCTTTTTTGGTGGTGGCTTCTTCCGTTAATTCAATTCTAACGCCCGAGTTTAAAAATGATAATTCACGTAAACGTTTTGCGAGGATATCGTACTGAAATTCGATGTTGGTAAAAATAGTGGGGCTGGGCTTAAAACGGACTTCAGTGCCGGTTTCGCTGCTGGAGCCGGTGACGGCGAGGGGCGAGACGGGTTCTCCCAGCCGGTAGTGTTGCTCATAGACTTTGCCGTGCTGATAGATTTTGAGATACAAATCTTCCGACAGGGCGTTAACTACGGAAACGCCGACGCCGTGTAAACCCCCGGCGACTTTATAGGATTTCTTATCAAATTTACCGCCAGCGTGTAAAACTGTCATGATGACTTCAGCGGCAGAGCGGCCTTCTTCCTGGTGGATATCGGTGGGTATGCCGCGGCCATTATCGCGCACTGAAACAGAACCATCAGCATGAATGATGACGTTAATTTTGGTGCAATACCCGGCGAGCGCCTCATCAATGGCGTTGTCGACAACCTCAAAAACCATGTGATGCAGTCCGGATCCGTCATCGGTATCACCGATGTACATTCCGGGACGTTTACGTACGGCGTCGAGGCCTCTAAGGACCTGAATGCTCGAAGAATCGTAATGGTTATCTGTGGTTGATGCTTTATCCATGAGGTTGAAATTATATCCGATTTCCGAACAGAAAGCCATCTATTTATATCCTGCGCCCGGCAGAAATTACTTGTGTGGTGACAGGGTTTAATTTAAATTAAATTAGTCAAATTATGTTTGACCGGAGTTTTGTGATGGCCCGGAAATTGACTTTTTATAATAAAATAGTCATAATCAGGCTTCGAAATGGATTAAATACCAATCCTAAAAAAGGTGATTTAAATGAACAGACATTCTCAATACGATAAAGATTTTTACGTCTGGACACTTGAAAGTGCGAGGCTTCTGCGACAGGGAAAGTTTAAAGAAGTTGATATTGAACACGTCGCCGAGGAACTGGAGAGCATGGGGAAGAGTGATAAGCGTGAATTGACCAGCAGGTTGATTGTTTTAATCGTCCATTTATTGAAATGGCAGCTCCAGCCTGAAAGACGCGGAAGTAGCTGGAGAAGAACTATTATTACACAGCGCACCAAAATTCCGCTTATTCTTAAGGACAGCCCCAGCCTGCATTGGGTTTTTGTCAGTCTCCTGGATGAGATTTATCAAACTGCCGTTGACGATGCCGCTGAGGAGACGCAACTCTCAAAACATATTTTTCCTGAAAATTGTCCCTATTCGTTAGATCAATGCCTTGACCGTAATTTTTTCCCGAATTAAGACTTGTTAGCCCGGGCGCTTTAATTTAAAGTAATTTGTGTTTGTACGACTCGTACAACAACCAGTCTAAGGTGCGGCTGTGCCAGGTTGACTTTTTATAATAAATTCATCAAAATCGGCCGTAAATGAATAAGTTTTTAAGTTCGGGAAAGACGCTTAATGAATACACACTCAAAATATGATGAAGATTTTTATGCCTGGGCATTGCATAACGCGAAGCTTCTTCGACAGGGAAAGTTTAAGGAGATAGATGTGAATAATATGGCTGAGGAAATAGAAAGTATGGGAAGCAGGGACAAACGGGAGCTGGTCAGCAGGATGGCTGTTTTAATTATGCATCTACTGAAATGGCAATTCCAGACAGATAAGCGTTCTAATAGTTGGAAATATACCTTAAAGGATCAACGAAGTGAGATTATTGATTTGCTTGAAGAAAGTCCCAGCCTCAAACACGAATTGATGAGTAAGTTTAATCTTGTCTACGCAAAAGCTGTGGTAAAGGCGGTTGCTGAGACGGGTATTCCAAAGAAAAATTTCCCTCGAAAAAATCCCTATTCATTAAAGCAATGCCTTGATGACGAATTCTTTCCCGAATAAATCTGTTCCGCCGGATATTTCGATTAACGAATTAACGCTGGAATACCGGCATCATTTTCTGTTTAATCGATTGAGCCTGCAATTGCCGGCGGGCAGCTGGAATTGCCTTTTAGGCGCCAGCGGGGTGGGAAAAAGTACATTGTTGAAACTACTGGCTGGGTTACCCACGGGAGCGGATCGGCCCATTTCCCCGGGAGTCATCACTACTTCAGATAATCAGCCGCTGGCGGGCCGGATTGCGTATATGGCGCAACAGGACCTGTTGATGCCTTGGCTGACGGTGATGGAGAATTGTTTAGTGGGTTATCGCCTGCGTGGGCAGACGGTGAGCGCCGTGGAGCGCGAGAAGGCATTGCTGCTGTTAAGCCGTGCCGGGCTGGAAAACGCTGTGAGATTGCGTCCGTCACAATTATCGGGCGGTATGCGTCAGCGCGTTGCTTTGGTACGAACTTTACTGGAAGAACGCCCCATCGTGTTGATGGATGAACCCTTTTCGGCGCTGGATACGATCACCCGATTTAAGCTGCAGGATGTGGCGGCGGAATTGTTAACGGGAAAAACCGTTTTATTGGTCACTCACGATCCCCTGGAAGCACTGCGCCTTGCCGACAGAATTTATGTGTTACGCGGTTCACCTGCCCGGTTGAGCGAAGTGTTGGCAATTCAGAATCCACGCCCGCGTTCACCCCAGGAGACCAATCTGTTGGAACGTCAGGGCGAATTATTAAGCCTGCTGGCTGGGACCGGGTAGAGAAACAGCCATGAAGTTATTGCGGTATTTTGTGATCCTTGCAATCGTCCTGCTCATCTGGCAGGTAGTCGTTTTATTATCCGGATTACCTGCTTATATTTTGCCCGGTCCCGTGAGGGTGTTTAAAAGTCTTCTCACCAACGGTCCTTTGATTTTGCAGAATGCTTGGCCCACAATAGTGGAAACATTGTTAGGGTTATTGCTGGGCAGTCTGGCGGGAATATGGGCGGCGCTGTGTTTGAGTTATTTCCATTGGACCCGCTTCTGGTTTTTGCCTGTGCTGGTGACCAGTCAGGCCATACCCACCTTCGCCATCGCGCCTTTACTGGTTATCTGGTTGGGGTATGGAATGGCGTCCAAGGTAGCGGTAGCCGTGTTGATGATTTTTTTCCCGGTAGTGAGCGCTTTCCATGATGGTTTACGTCGAACCCCTCCGGAATGGTTGAACCTGGGAACAGTGATGGGAGCATCCCGGTGGCGTTTATTATCCAGAATTCGTATTCCCTATGCACTGCCTGCTTTAGGCAGTGGCTTGCGGGTAGCAGCTACCTTCGCACCCATGGGCGCCGTTATTGGTGAATGGGTAGGCGCGAGCAGGGGACTGGGGTTTTTGATGTTGAATGCCAATGCGCGCATGCAAATTGATTTAATGTTCGCCGGATTACTGGTTCTGGTAGCCTTGACTTTAATGTTGTACTTTTCAGTTGACAGGCTTTTGAAAAAATTTATTTTTTGGGGAAATGAGTGATGTTTAGAAAAATATTATTTCTGATTTTTCTGATGATACCTTCGGCCATTTATGCAGAAACGTTTCAAAGCCAGCCCTTAACTGTCGTTCTGGACTGGTTTATAAACCCAGGCCATGCCCCTTTGCTGGTAGCTGAACAGCAGGGCTTTTTTCGTCAAGAGGGACTGCGGGTTAAATTGGTCCAACCAGCGGACCCCATGGATGGCCCTAAATTAGTGGCTGCCCAAAAAGCAGAAATTGCCTTGACTTATCAACCGCAATTATTAATGCAGATCGATCAGGGCTTGCCTTTGGTGCGGTTTGGATCTTTGGTGGATACTCCGCTGGATTGTTTGGTAACATTAAAATCGCGAGGAATTCAGCGCATCGAAGATTTAAAGGGTAAATCCATCGGTTACAGTTCTGGCGGAATTGATGGCGCCATGATGAAAACCATGTTGCGTAAACACGGAATGGAACTAAACGATGTGACGTTTATTAACATTCGTTATAATTTGGTACAGGCTTTACTCTCTGGAAATGTTGATGGTTTTACCGGAGCTATGCGTAACGTGGAGCCAATTCAATTGAATCAATCGGGACATCCGACCCGGATTTTTTATCCAGAAGACAATGGGTTTCCGAAGTATGAGGAATTAATTTTTGTGACTGATCGGCAGATGGAACACGATCCACGACTCGCGCGATTTTTAAAAGCGTTGCATCAGGGGGTTGACTACCTGACCGCGCATCCACAGGAATCCTGGGAAGCGGCCATAAAGCGTTATCCTGAATTAAATAATGATGTGAATAAGGCTTCCTGGTTTGCTTCGATTCCATATTTTTCCAAAAATCCGGCTCTGCTGAAGAAAAATGATTATCAGGTTTTTGCCGAATTTATGCACCAACAGGGACTCATCAAAAAAGTCCCGGCACTGTCCACCTATACAACCGAAGAGTGAAGAACTCGTCATCCCGTGATAAAGCCGCATAGACGTCAGTTTAAAAAGTAAGTTTAATATTCCCTCTCCCCCGAAGTACGGCATACGCGTCAAGCTAAGGATTTTTCCTCTGATTCCCCCCTTTGAAAAAGGGGGGTTAGGGGGGATTTTTGAACTGAACACAAATGCCTTGTTCAAAAAATCCCCCTTAATCCCCCTTTTTCAAAGGGGGAAACTTCCAAAATCCCTTAGCTTGACGCCTATGCCCGAAGTACGGGGGAGAGGGAGGAACATAAACTTTCTTTCTCCTGCAATTGGATATTGTTATGTTCCACGTGGAACATTCTTGTCTGGCGCGAGGGAATCATTCCGGATAGTTCGTCGAGGGTAATGCCGGTAATAAAGACTTGCGATTGAAGTCGTGTGAGGATGGCGGCAACAAAGCGACGTTTTTCCGGATCAAGTTCGGACGGCAAATCGTCTATTAAATAAATGGGACTCTGTTGGGTGTATTTTTGTAACAAAAGGCCTTGTGCAAGGTGTAGCGCGTAAGCAGCCAATTTTTGCTGGCCCTGCGAAAGAAAATCACCTACGGGAACTCTCCCCGCATATAACTGCAAATCGGCTCGCTGCGGTCCAAACTGGGTGTATCCAAGCTGCAGATCGCGCGAAAAGCTGCTGGTTAAAACTTCCGACAGATTTTTTTCCTGAGACCAACCACGAAAGTATCTTAGTTGCAAATCCAGTTCCGGTAGAAAAGTCTGAAGCAAGTCAGCCAGTAAAGGGTTTAATTTTTCAATATAATCCTCACGGTGTTGATCTAACAGGACGGATAGCTGCACAATTTCATAATTCCAGACTTCAATTTCATTCCGGGAGAGCTGACTTTTTAAACTGGCATTACGCTGCTTTAATGCTTTTTGAAGCTGCTGCCAGACGGAATAAAATTCAGGTTCCACGTGGAACACTCCCCAGTCTAAAAACTGGCGGCGGATTTTCGGGCCGTCATGAAAATAACGATGGCTTTCCGTGGTGAGTAATTGTAAAGGCAATTGTTTAGCGAGGGCCGCTAAAGAAACCACGCTTTCGCCATTGATACGAATTTTTTTCTCGCCCTGGCGGGAACGTTCAATGCCAAGAGCGTGACGCTTACCTTCGGGTTCCTCTAATTGCGCGAATAGCGTCAGGTTAGCCGCGTTATCATTAATAACTCGTTGTACCTGACTGGTTCGAAAAGAGCGGCCTAATCCCAAAAAATAAATGGCTTCGAGAATGCTGGTTTTGCCAGAGCCATTTTGACCATAGAAAATATTCACTTCCGCCTGAGGTTCGATGGTGACAGTCGTAAAATTCCTAAACTGATGAATGACCAGTTCAGTAATAGGCATTACATCCTCATGGGCATGACGACAAATGCCTGGTCTTTGTGGCCATTGGGTTCGGCAATGAGTAAACTGTTATTGTTGCTGCTGGAAAATATCAATTCCACCTGGTCAGTTTCTAAAGTATTGAGAACATCCAATAAATAATTGATGTTAAAAGCAAGACCAAATTCCGGGCCGGAATAAACGACACCGATATCTTCTTCAGCAAGTTCCTGCTCCTGATTATTCGCCAGCAAACGTAAAAGGTTAGGTTTCAGTTCCAGAAAAACTCCGCGGATCTTATCATTGCAAAGAATAGCCGAGCGGATTAAAGCCTGTTTGAATTCCTCGCGACCCACCGTAATTTTTTTATCACCATTTCTGGGGATGACACGCTGATAGTCTGGAAAACGACCTTCGATCAATTTAGATACAAAAGTATAATTTTCTGCGGTCGCCTGGATGTAGTGGGTCCCAACACTCAGGGTCACTTCCTCCGCAGAATTGCTTAACAGGCGCATTAATTCTAAAACTCCCTTGCGAGGTACAATGACTTGCAGACGATGCTCGTCCGCAATAGCCGCGGACATAGTATCGGTGGCGAGGCGGTGGCCGTCTGTCGCCACGGTACGCAAAGTATGGGTGAAAAATTCAAATAACATACCATTTAAATAATAACGCACATCCTGTTGCGCCATCGCAAAGTGAGTGTGTTGCAATAGCTGTAATAAATCAGACTGATTGACAGTGACCTGTAAATGCACAGTCTGTTGCTCGGTATTAGGGTATTCCTCGGGAGGCAAGGTGCTGAGAGTAAAGCGGCTGCGCTGAGAACGTAATATAACCTGATGTTTATCCTGATATAATTCAATGGTGGCATTTTCCGGTAATGCACGACAAATATCCAATAGTTTCCTGCCGGGAAGAGTGAGCTGGTGCTGACTGGGAAGGGGATCGGAAAATGTACTATGGCCGGTGAGTTCAATTTCCAGATCGGTGCCGATAACCGACAGCCGTTTTTGATTAAGAGTTAATAACACATTCGAAAGAATCGGCAGCGTTTGTTTTCTATCCACGACACCCATAACCATTTGCAGTGGTTTTAACAAGTCTTCCCGTACGAGAGTGAGTTTCATTATTTGGCTCCTATGCAGATAAAATACGCAACAAATTTTTATAATCCTCTTGAATATCGAGGTTACTGAACATCAGTTCTTTAATTTTTCGGCAAGCGTGCAGTACAGTGGTATGATCGCGGCCGCCGAAAGCTTCACCGATTTCCGGTAAACTATAGTGAGTGAGTTCTTTCGCCAACGCCATGGCCATTTGCCGAGGGCGTGCCAGAGAACGGTTGCGGCGTTTTGATAATAAATCACTCAGTTTAATTTTGTAATATTCGGCAATGGTGCGTTGAATGTTTTCTGGGGTGACGAGTTTGGCTTGCAGAGTCAAAAGGTCTTTCAGCGCTTCGCGCGCGAAATCAATAGTCACGGTTTGCCCGGTAAAATGCGCATTGGCTAGCACCCGTTTGAGAGCCCCCTCTAATTCGCGTACGTTGGACTGAATATGCTTGGCAATAAAAAAAGCCACTTCTTCGGGAAGGGCCGCCTTCACCTCTTCCGCTTTTGTCATTAAAATCGCTACCCGGGTTTCTAATTCTGGTGGCTCAACTGCCGTGGTCAGGCCCCAGCCAAAACGGGATTTCAGCCGTTCTTCCAGACCATCAATCTCTTTAGGATAGCGATCGCAAGTGAGAACGATTTGTTGTTGACTGTCGAATAATGAATTAAAAGTATGGAAAAATTCTTCCTGAGAACGATCTTTGCCTGCGAAAAATTGAATATCATCGATCAGCAGGGCATTTAAACCCCGATAATAGCGCTTAAATTCATTCATGGCATTGCGCTGAAGAGCTTTAACCATGTCGGCGACAAATCGCTCGGAATGTAAATACAAAACTTTGGCGTCCGGATTCCGTTCCAGGATAGAGTGACCGATGGCGTGCATGAGATGAGTTTTCCCCAAACCCACGCCGCCATAAATAAACAGTGGATTATAAGCCTGTCCTGGATTTTCAGCGACCTGCATTGCCGCCGCTCGCGCCAGCTGATTAGATTTTCCTTCCACAAAGTTGGCAAAGTTAAAAGTCCGGTTAAGATGGCTGTGAGAAAACGTTGTATTTTTAATGGGCGGGGTCATGTATTTTTGGGAAGCCTCGGCAGGAAGGAGCGAACCTTCTGTTCGAGCGCCCACTTTGATGGTCACCCGGGGAGGCGCGGCATTTCCGGATAAAGTCTTTAAAGCAGTGACAATTTTATCGAGGAAGTTATCGTTAATGTAGCTGACTACAAATGGATTCGGCGCCAATAGCACCAAATGATCGGGTTTAATTTCCGCCTGCAAGGGGCGAATCCATTGATTAAACCTGGGGGCAGCAATTTCTGCGCGCAAATTATCCAGGCACTGTTCCCAGAGGCTTATGTCCACAAATTTGATCCGGTTTGGTTGGTTATCACAGAGATAATGAGCCATTATCCTAAATTCTGCAGTTGCCTCCGTAGCGAGAAGATCGGGTGCTTCGCAGTAGGAGGCAACTGCAGAATTTAGGATTATTGTATCTTGGTGCAGATGACTTAGCCAGGATTAAATTTAGGTTCAGAAAAAATAATAAAGGCCCGTACTAAAGGAAAGTATTTTTCTATCAGCAGATGTATTAATTTTGTGTAGGAAAATGCTTATATTTTTAATCAAAATAACCTCTGCGGACCGGAGCGCGAAGCAAAATTTTAAGACAATTTACACTAAGAACTAAATGATTATCAACAATTTAAATTAATTAAAAATGTAAGCTAAAGGATTGTCTCTCTTATAACGGTGAATCATGACGCATGACAGTTTCATAAAACCTTAAGAAATCCTTAAGCGCGACAGAAAAAAATACACTATATTTTTTTAACCAGCGACACAAGGCTGAAAACCCCAGTAAAAAGCATTTAAGCGGAGGCACAGTGATGAAAAAATCAGAAGACAAAATAATGATTAAATCATATTTAGCAGTCATGGTTATGATGTGTTTGTTAGTAACATTAGCATGGATCTAACCCCTCAACAACCCGTTGCTAAATTGAAACGATATCGGTACAAGAATTAGCAGGAAGCTAATTTCCCCGATAGTAAATAACATCAGGAACGGTATGGATGCTGTTCCTGGTGACCTTTTTTATCTTCCTAAATTTGTTCATAATTGCGGTAAAAAATTTCATTTTGCTGTAAAGTACGTAGATGCTGTACACAGCCGGATTGGCTGAAAAAATGGAGTAGAAAGACCTGATGAGTACCTATACCTTTGAGGAGACGAACGACCGGATTTACACGGGTTCCGTGGATCATTGGGAACCACACATCGCTCCTGAATTGGCATCAAAAGTCACTCAAGCATTGGAGTTGGGTAAAGTGATTTACTTACCGCGATTGAATTTTTCTCTGGAATCTTCACAGCAATCATTGCTGACCATCCCTCTAAAGCTGCGGGGTGCAAAAAATATTAGTTATAATACCGTTAATCAGCGCCTAAGCGGATTAGACGACGAAAAAACGGTCGAAGAATTGATCAAATCGATGATGCGACGCTATCATCAATTCTGCAGTCAACTGCTCAATGCGTTATGCCCACTATACCGGGTAACGTCCTGTAGTGGACGTACCAGCTTCAGGCCTGTAGAAATTAAAGGCCGAAAACCGGCTTCCTATCGAAAGGATGATACACGTTTGCATGTCGACGCTTTTCCCTCCACACCCGTTAATAATCTGCGGATATTACGTGTTTTTACCAATATCAATCCTTATGGTGAGAATCGTTTGTGGCGTTTGGGGGAAGACTTCCCAAAAGTCATCAGTCAATTTTTACCGAGAGTCAGACGCATGGCGCCTTTTGAAGCGGAAATCCTCCATCTTGTAAGAGCTACCCGGAGAAAACGCAGCCGTTACGATCACTGCATGCTGCAAATTCACAACGCCATGAAAAGGGACATGGACTATCAACGCCGCTGTCCAGCCATTGGCATGGAATTTCCGCCCGGCAGTACCTGGATCGTGTACACGGACCTGGTTTCCCATGCCGCCTTAGCGGGCCGATTTGTTCTGGAACAGACTTATTACCCCGCGGTAGAAAATATGCAAAACCCCGCGTTGTCGCCACAGCGTCAAATTTTACAAATGAAGCCATAAAAGCGGGAGTGGCAATTCTTTTTATGATGGAGAACAAACTATGAAGCGATTTATAGTGAGTATTGGCATAATTGCGTTATTTTTAGAAATTTCCGTCGCGTCTGCTCAAATTATGCAGGTTCAACCCCTTTCTACTATTTTGCATACATTAAAAACTCAGGGTTATACGGCGGTGCAAAAAGTTACTTTGACCAATAGTGAATACCAGATCACAGCATTGGATAGCGATGGCAATCAGGTGAACATGCGCATTAATTGCCACAACGGAGACATGATCGCCCTAAATAAAGCCGATTCCCATATAGCTATGCTTGATGTCGTGGAAAAAATAGCAGCGATCGGTTATACCAGCATTACATTCATTGAATTGAAAGATAATCATTACAACATTACTGCCGTAGATCCCAATGGTAAAAAAGCAAAACTTCAGGTGAACGCAACTTCCGGCCAGGTGTCTAAAGAGCTGTTTTAAAAAGCATATCCCGGGTGACACTCACATTGAATAAATACCCAGGACGTATTTGCAAAGTAGGTTTAACATTGAGATTTTTTCGTAGCAATTGATCCGCCGTCTGTGATAAACCGATTCCGACATTTTGCGCTAAAATTTGATTAACAGAAGGTGTGTTGTTATTTTCACCAGATTGCTGCGGTTGACTGAGTTGGAGCCCCGCACTGAATAGACTCATTAATAAAACGGAACCAAAAACGCGTTTATAATGATTATTAATCAAATCCTTAAATCCGGCATACCCACTCACATCGCTTCCAGGCATGCCGGATAAACTGAGAGTTTGCCCATTAGGAAACACAAGACGCTGCCAGGCGATGAGTACCCGTTGTTGGCCCCAGGTGATGGCAGAGTCGTAAATACCATGAAGTTTGGCGCCTTGCGGTATTAACAGATAACGTCCTGCGACAGAATCGTAAACATTCTCACGGACTTGAGCAATGATAGGACCCGGTAAATCAGAATTAATTCCGCTAATTAAAATAGCAGGAATAATTGTGCCGGTTTTTATTTCATAAGGACCGCGCGGACCCTGGACCTCGGCGCCGAGCTGATAATTATCCACACTTTCTTCAGCGGCTTTCAAGAATGTTTTTCTTTCATTATTAGCCGGCGCCTTCTGATTTAAGGGAAGGGCTGGTACAGCGTTAGTATCCGGAGTTCTGGCGCTAATTTGATTACTGGTAATTGGCGCCTGAATAGCGCGCAGATCGCCATCAATGCTACTAATGGGTACGGGATGCGTTAAATGCAACGGTTGAGGCAAAACGGCAACGGGTGGCGCGGTGGCAGGAGTCGTCATTAACGGCGGGTCGCTAAACCAGGCAGTGTCTGTCGAGTTCGCGGTGTCAGGGAGTATTGGAGGATGTGATTCAGGGGGGTTTACAGGTCTAGAGTTGGCAGACCATAAATTATAAATAATGAGCATCAGTAACAACGTTATTCCGATAATTACGATCATAATTAAACGCTTACGCACCATGATTATTCTCCTTTAACAATGGTCAGTCTTTGTTGACGACGCCCAACTCCGCTTATTAGTACCGCTTTAGAAAATAATTTATCAACTATAAAATAAGGCATTTTTACCCGGTAATTGACAATTTCCTGAGTATCGTCATTTTGAACAAACAGCGCTGGCAAATCACCACTGGCGACAGCGGAAGATAATTGAATGTATGTATGGGCGCCGTCATCGAAGACCCTTTGCGGCGTCCACGCGGGCGCCCGGCCGGTAAGGACTAGTTTATAATTAAAATTAAGTTGACTGACATCTATGGAAGGTAATTCAGCGACAATATTATTTGCTGCCGTTTGCGCGGTTTTTTCCAGATTATATTGTTGCCAGTTAGCTTTGATAGTTTCAGGATACCAGAAGCGCACCTCGCGAACATATTTGCCGTTTGTAGTCGCTACCATTTTAAGTAAGTAGGCTCTCCGGTCAGTGGTAATAAATAAATCCGTACTGATATGGGATTTAGTGGGTTTAATCATCACGTGAGCCTGACGCGAGTCACCCGCACCTGAATAAACCAGTGAATAGGACCAGCGCAGCGGATCTCCCGAGCTGACACTGTTGACCTGCTCACCATTCTCTAAGGAAATAACTGTCAATTCAAATACGCTGGCGGTGATCACTGGTTGTGCTCCGACATCATAAGGAAATTGCACGAATTGATCGGTTTCAATCGTTTTTGCCGCACCGGATTTTTGATATTCCTGATAAGCTTTTAATAGCGCGGGATTGGATGTGGAAGTTAAATGATAGACAACGGATAGCGAGGGCGGAGGGATAGCGACAGTTTTTTCTATAATACGATTAGCGCCTGCCACTTGCGAATCGGATCTGGCATGATTATCCGCGCAGCTTAATAAAAATAAGGGAAAAAATAATATTAACAATAAACGCATCACTATTCTCCTTTTCAAACACTTCTATACTTGATTTTCAGACCAGATAATTTCCGTTATATAAATTCCAAACGGATTTTCTGTCAAAAAGCGGGGATTTACCGCGCCTAATTCATAATGAAGTTGGGCCAGCCAGCGGGTTTTTTCGATTAGTTTTCCGCTTAAATCTTTTTTGCTTTCATCCCAGGAAATTTGCCAGCTGTTTTTGCTGATGGGCAGAGAATTAATAATTTGCACTGAAACAGTATATTGATGTGCGATTTTAAACGGATCATGCTGGGTAAAAAATTCATGCAAAAAGAATTTCGCCTGTTTGGCTGAAAAAGCATAGGCCTTGGTTAAAGTATTTTTTTCCGCCTCACTATCCTTCATGACGTTTCGTACATTTATAATAAACTGATTCAGTGCATAATTGACAATTCGCGAGTCTCCAGTTGATACTGCGCTAACCGGTTTTATCGCGTATGGCATGCCCTGATTGGTTTCCACGACAAAAGGCTGGATGGACGAGCGTAAAGCCAAACGACCGATAAAAAAACTTTGAATAAATAACAGAGCCATAGCCGAAACAAACGCGAGCTGCCAATTTCGCCTGGCTTTCGCCAGGTTATCGTAGCGGTCATTCCACTCTCTTCTGCCAGCATTTTCTAAAATATAAGGATTTTCCGGACGACCTGCACCCGGTTTTTTAAATATTTTCACGGTTACCTCGTGGTTTGGAAGGAAAAATAGGGTCGTTGTCGGGGATATACAAAGGAGTAGAAAAGAAACTGCCAGAATGGGTTTGCGAAATTTGTAAAGGCATTGATGGCGGCTCTACTGTCACGTTATTGCCGCGAGTTTCCAGGAAAGCGTCGGCGAATAATCGCACGGCCTGTTTTGGCAAATAATGGGCGGCCATCCAGAATAACAAAGCAGCGGCGCTGGTCCACGCATAGATATCAAAAGTAAGAATTTTATCAAGAGGAAGATACGCGATCAGCGATGAGAAAATGCCAACGCCGGCGTTAATAACTAAATACAGGCATAATAATTTAAAGCTAAAAGCGATAATAGTATCCAGAGTACGGCGAGCAATGGTCCTTGTCACGGCAAAGCCACCAAAAGCAAGAGTAAGGCCTGATAATGCAACGAAAAAAGTGGTCATTAACAACGTGACCGCTAAATTAATGGCAACAGCGATAAACGCACTCAGAGTAATTAAATAGGCTGCGATAATTAGGGATGCCCCTGCGCCGAGATTGGCAGCGGCTGAATTCTTTATCGGCGCTAAAATCCTGTTTGCGATTGTCAAACCCTGTTGAATAATCGAGGCCGGATCAATGACCTGATGAGTAAGCTGCAGGCCCATGGTTTGCGTAGTATCCACAATAGAAGAGAGCCATGAAGCAGCATGGGTCATCAAAGTGTAAAAAAAAGCAATTAGAAAAAATTCTTTTAAAAAATCAGGCATGGCTGCCATAATGGAATGCTTTTCAAAAGCCGACCATAAACATAACCAGACCACGCCAATTGTAGAGAAACTATAAAAAAGCCAGGTACCCCAACTCAGGAATTGATTGAAGTAGCTGGAAAAAATACCCATGTATTGATTAATGAGAGTGGTAATAATATCGGAATAATCAGATGGATTAATCATGATTCTGTCCTCTGATATTCAGGTTTTGCGAGGGGGTGCGCATTCAGCACGCCGGTAGTGGCCGTATCGCCATTCGCGATAGTTTCGTTGAGATCCGCGACGGCGCTGGCCTCTTTTTGTATTTGTTGTGCATAATAGACAATCTGCGCGTTAGCTTGCGCCATCACCGTCTGGCGCATTAATTGCAATTGGGAAATTTGTTCGGAAGCCAGTTGCACTACCATTTGCATAGCTTGCGTTTGTCCTGCCACATTCTCGGTAAATCCCTGGAGCGATTGCAGGCGTGAGCTTTCGTTGGTAAAGCTGTTAGCGCTCTGCTTCATGGTTTGTAAAATATTATTTAAAGTATCCAGTGAACCTTTGGTAATTTTTTGATATTGCTGATTAAAATTAGAGAGACTGGAATACCCGGGAAACAATGCGGCGAATTCCGCGGCTTCATTTTGCGCGGCATAAGACAGGCCGCTTGCCTGTTCCATGGTTTTTCCTAACTGATTAATAATATCTACCGTATTGCTCCATAAGTATTTCCCGGAGGAAAGTAATTTCAAGGCATTGTCCAGATCATTAATCTGTTTATCAAGATCGGAAATTTCCTTTTCAAAAAAAGTAAATGTCTGCAGAATATCCGCATCGACCGTGGGATCGTAAACGACTTCGAAAACACCCTCTGCATGAGCAGATAGAACGAACAGATTCAAAATGATTAACAGGAATATCTGCATTAAGCGGCGCATGATCTTTCTCCACTTATAAAAAAACGCTCACGCCAGTAGTCTGCCCACTCTGAATAGTCGCGATATTTAAGCCAATGGTAAACCCATTCCTTTCCAAATTTTTGCTGGAATTGAATTAATTTGAGTCCTTCGGGTTGAGATAAACCAATAAAAGACAGCGCTAACGATTTTATGGACGTAAACCCTAAATCTATTAAGCGTTTTCCCTCCTGCGTCACGACATAATAGTGACGTTTTGGTATTGCAATTTGAGTAATCAGTTCAATTTGTCGCTCATTTAAGCCCATTTTAACGTAGAGAGATTTTGCTTCTGTATCGGCATTGGGATTTGGAAGAAAAATTTTAGTTGGACATGACTCTAAAAGAACGGCAGTGGCCGCGGTCAGGGTTTTTTCACCAGGATCATACAAATCACTGAGAGATTGCGTTGCAAAAATAATCCGCGCATTTTTTTTTCGTAAGGTTTTAAGCCAATCTTTCAGTTTATCTGCAAATAATGGTTGGGAAATATATAACCATGCTTCTTCAAGAACGATCAAAGTGGGACGTAAACTTTGGTCGCAGACCGTTAATCGCGCTTCGATTTGATCAAAAACATAAAATAATATCGGTAGGTAGATTTCCGCCTTTTGTTCCAGCAACCAGCCCATTTCAAAGGTTTGTAAATAGCCGGTCTTGAACGGAATCTTCGTTGTGGTCCAGCAATGGAAAGGGGCCTTCGAGGGTATAATACGCAAGCGCATCGCGGACAGCGGCATCCTGAATTTGCGAACGTAACACGGTTAAACTGCGATTTTGCTCATGCGCAGGATCAGCCAGCATTGTCACAGCCGTGTAAATAGCAGAGCGCATCCGTGGAGTCAGCGGCCCAGATTGCAAAAAAACCAGATTCTCAATAAATTGGCTGGCGCGCATTTTCGCGCTTTCGCTGTTTAAATCCATCAATGGACAAAAACCTGGAGAGCCGCGTTCACCAGGATTATAATGATGACCATTCAGTGCGGCAGTGAGAGCGAGATGAGAGAAATCTTTGTCAAAAACAAAAATTTGTGCATTGGAATAGCGGAGAAATTGTGCGATTAAAAATCCTAAATAAGTGGATTTTCCCGAACCAGTGGGTCCTAAAATAATCTGATGGCCTACACCGCCAGCGTCTAAATGAAAACGAAATGGGGTTTTTCCGGTGGTGGCCGCATAAAAAACCGGTGGAGATTGGGCGGGTAATAAAGAATATGGGCTGGTAAAACGTGAACCTGTCCAGATGCTCTGCAGCGGTAAAATGTGCGCCAGGTTCAGCGAGTGTAAAAATAAACGGCGGGCGTTGCAGCTGCCGTGGCCCGGAATTGTTCCAAGCCATGCCTCTACGGCATTCAGATTTTCGGCATGACAACTAAAACCATTTTGTTCAAGGTATTCGCATAAAGATTTTTTAGCCCTGTTTAAGAGCGATAGTTCAGTGTGAATAAGAATGATCACGCTCGTCCAGTAACCAAACCGCACGCTGTGATTGCTATTCATGGTTAACGCAGCGGAGATTTCCTGACTCATTTGCTGCGCGTCTGAATTTGTTTTGCCGCTGGACTTACCAGAGATCGCTTCCTTGAGGATACCTCCAAACCCTTTAACTTTATTATTCCAGTTTTTTTGGCAGCGTTTCATTTCACGCGCAGCAGCGGCCTCTCCCAAAGGAATGAAACGGTTTGACCATCGATACGTCAACGGATATGCACACATTTCTTCGAGCAATCCTGGCGTGGTAGAGGCATTTAAGTAGCCGGTGATAGTGAGGGCATAAATATATTGATCATTAATACGCGGTACATAGCCGGTGACCAGAGAACGGCGGCCCAAAACCACATCCAGATAACAACCATCGGGAGGCGGTGTCACCGGCAATAATTCTCCGGTCAGGCAGGTATTAAGATAAGACAATAATTCAGCATTATTTAAGGGTGCAAGAACTAATTCACCACGAACTACTCCCAGGCTCCGTTCCACAGCTTCTTTGAACTGATTCAATAAGGTAGTCAATGAAGCGGGGGTGTTTTCAGCGGATTCTTCCATAAACCAATGTTGCGCACTTTTAACCAATGCCAGGGGAAATTTCCAGACGAAAGTTAAAAACTGACGATTTTCATAATGTTCACCGGCTGCTTCATAATGTTGTCGCCGTTCTTCATCAATGAGAGCAGCCACGGAATTGGGAAAAGCTCCGCAAGCCGGATAAGTGATGCTGGGAATTCGCAGGGTGTCGAGATGCACCATCCAGCCATCATCCAGAAAATTCAACAGGCGATTGAAATGATGCGTCAGCGTGTCCAGTTCTGCATTTCCCGCAGATTGAATATCAGGACCGCGAAATTGAAACGTCTGTAAAAAAGCACCATCTTTATTCATGATGATACCTTCATCAACAAAATGAGCATAATTAAGTAAATCAGCTAACGCTGGATCGGCGTTGAGGCGCTGCTTTTTTTTCATAGAAGTCCCTTGCTGTCTTTAAAAGCGGGAACACTGAGGATGCAGGGTTGTGCACAATAATACCCGCTGTAACGAATGGATCTTTTGTATAAAATGAACAGCTGCGGGTCGGTGCGCGTCAGAAGCAAACCAATGAGGTACCCTGAAGTAAACACTAATGCGGCGGTAAGATCCATCAGCGGTGAAAAATGTCCCGAAACAGCAATCGGCGCACACAATGCAATTAATAAAAAAAATAACGATCGGTCAATTCCGAGAATAAGAATGGGTCGATTGAACGATTTAAAATATGGAATAGAAGTGCCACGCTGAATCATACAATACCCCTTAAAATACCGCACCGGCGGCAAACATGTGATTTAAAAATGAAACCGCAGAGAAAGCGATGCTGAGCCATAACACAATATTAATAATTTTCTTAAATCCCTCCCCCCATTCTCCAAACGCCAGCATGACGCAAGTCACTGCGACCATGATAATCGACATGGAAGTCAACACCGGTCCACTGATAGATTTTTGCAGCATATCCAAAGTGGATTCAAATGGGAGGCTATCACCACCCGTAGTAGCGGCTGTGGCATTTGAGCAAAATCCGCCAAGGATTATGCCCAGAGAATTACTGATTTTAGGCCAATGTTTCCAATAAAAATTGTTCATGTTCCCTCCCTTTAAGAGCAATTATTTTTTCAACGAATCCTTTTTGATGACCTTGCCGAACGACGGCGACGACTATATCAATTGTCTGTTGAAGCAGTGCCCAGGGCGGATGCAATAATCCCGCTTCCATGGTTAAATCAGCGAGGCGCTGAATAGCCGCTTCGGCGCTATTCGCGTGTAGAGTACAAATTCCTCCTGGACAGCCCGTGTTCCAGGCCTTTAATAGTTCAAGCGCCTCAGCCCCCCGCACCTCACCGATAAGAATGCGATCGGGCCGCATGCGCATTGCAGCATGAAGCAAATCACGCATGCTGGTGGAAGCCGAGGTTAACATGGCAACGCTATTATGGGCGTGGCATTCTAATTCCGGCACATCTTCCAAAATAATAAAGCGTTGTCTGGGATCCATTTTTACGGCTTCATGAATTAAAGCATTGGTCAGAGTCGTTTTTCCCGACCCCGGCCCTCCACAAACCAGGATATTTTTTTTGGCATGAATTAACTGGCGCAAAATCTTCGCCTCCGAATTGGTGAGACGTTTTGCCTTAACATAATCATCGAGTACCAGAATATTTTCGCTACGCTTGCGGATCGTAAAACAGGGAGAAAAAACTACGGGCGGAATAACGCCAGTGAAACGCTGACCCTGAAGAGCGAAAAAATAAGGTAATTCTGTTTCTAAACGTGGAAAATGTGTTGAGACCACAAGACCCTTGATTCCGGCTACAGTGTTCACGATTGAAAAAGATTGCGACGGCTTTAAATCACCCGCTTTAATTTGTCCCTGACGTGAAGAGTCTATCCAGAGTTCTCCATTAGTATTTACCATGATTTCGTGAATATCTTTGTCTTCTAAAAAATTAATAATTTTATCACCCAGATCATGGCAAAGTTTTTTGCATAAACGTTCGTGGGTTTCAGTAAAAGCTAACATTAAAACTCCTGAATACAAAAAGTATCCGTATTTTGCTGAAGAGTACGGAAGTGAGCAATACAGTAGTTATAGTCATTCCGTTATTGCGAGCGTCAGCGAAGCAATCCAGTTCGTACTTCGGCCAACGCTCTGTACTGGATTGCTTCGCTGGCGCTCGCAATGACGATATTACCAGTTAAAAAGGGGATTTAACCGTGTAATAATTTGTTGATGTTGAACAGGACCCCAATAGCGGGAGTCCCAGGAATGGGGATCGTGAGTGCCTATTAACCAGTATTCATTTTTTGAAAAATAAGTCCCGCGTGGAAAAGACTTTAAATACCTGCCCAGATGGTCGTGATGAATAGTAGCGTAAAAATAGATTTTATTATTAACGGAAATATATTCGTCAGCCAATTGAACGTGATCCCCTGGAATGGCGATAACCTGTTTTATCATAGGCGTGGCGCCATCGCATTTAAAACCGGATTTTAAATAATGATTTTGCAATCCGATTTTTGTATAGCGGCGTTGCAAACAAAAAGCCACAATATCTCCACGATTAATTTTCGCATTACTTTTAATATAAAATCCCAAAGGCATACTGCGTGAGGTGTTGATCATAACCCCAGGATATTGACTGGCAGAAAAAATAAAAAACAGAATTCCAGGAATAATTAAAATTTTTTTATTTATAGTTCGCCTCAGAAATGACAGGAGTGACAAAAATTAAAAGTTGTTTACGGTCAGACGTATGTTTGTGGTAGCGGAAGAGAGTTCCAAAATAAGGAATTTTACTTAAAAACGGAAGCCCTTTGTGTTGATCGGACTTGTTTTCCTGCAGGACACCTCCGAGTACCAGGGTGTCACGATTTTTCATATAAACCTGGGTTTTTAGTTGCTGGGTGTTGATGGCAGGCACACCGTTTATCGTTAAATCGCTGACTTCATCCTGATTAATTATTAAATGCAGCAAAACAGATTTTGGCGATTGAATTTCCGGCGTGACCTGCAGACGCAAAACCGCTTTTTTAAAAGCTATGCTGGTTCCGCCTCCTTCAGTAGTCTGCTGGTAGGGGACTTCCTGACCTGCTTCGATAATAGCAGTCTGTTTATCTAAAGTGACAATCTGTGGATCGGAAATCAATTGCGCATGGCCGGATTGCTCCAGCGCAGTCAGGGTTGCTTCTAATAAAATTCCCTGACTGAACGCAGCAATAGGAAATGTTAAATGACCCGAATCAGCATCGGCAGCCGGCAAGTTCATGCGAAATCCTTCGGCGGATTTTAAAGTACCAGAAGAGGTCGTTCCAGAGGCGCTGTTGAAACTGATCCCCAATTCGTGTGTGTAACTCTGATCAATATTGACAACATGAGCTTTTATTAAGATTTGCCTCTGCGTTAGAAAAGTTTTAGTTTTGGTAACCGGCGTTGAGTGATGCTCAACCAACAACCTCGAAGATAAACCGGAAACAAATTTTTGAGCAAAGGCATCATTAACCTCATTTAACCCGAATATTTTACCGCCCAGCATAGCGAGGAGGAAAAAAATAATTTTCGTAGAAAATTCTCTGCGCTTTGGGGGATCGCAAGGGGGAGCAGCGCGCAGCGCTCCCCCTTCATTCCGAGCAGAGGCTTTGCCTCGCGCAGGATATAAATAGGAAGCAATTGCCGCTGTATCCAGCGGGAATTTCTGGAAAAACCATAATAAAATATTAAACAGCGGCATAGTATGCAGCCAAAGAAGCCTGTAAATGGACGCCGTTTTTAGTTGTCGATAATTCAATTTTCTGAATTTCCAAAAGCCAGAATTGATGCATCAGTAGTTGTAGAAAATTAAGAACTGCGAATTCCGCGCCGTTCATGTCAATATTTAATATTCGTTGTTCCAGACCCGCAACACTCTGGAATTTTTGTGGTTTCAGGGCGAGAATTTGTAAATGATTAACTTTAGCCAGGAATGCTATTTGCTGATACAATGCCGCGGGTGTTAATAAACGATGCAACTCTCGCAAACGCGACTGAAATGGATTTTGTAACTGGCGAATATCGCTTTGCAATCGTTGATTATGCGCCACCGTTAAACGCCGCTGTAGCCAGCGCTGGTTCAAGGTTTTTTGCTGTTGTTTTAATGTCTGAACTTTCGCGTAAGGATGGACGATAAAAATCAAACTATTACCGGTCATTAAAAATAAACAAATAGCGAGAAATACAATGATTTTATAATTTCGATGCCAGCGAGTGAAATTCCCGGTCATGTGTTGGATACCTCGGTTCGTTCTGTATGAATGATAAAATGAATCAGGTCGTGTTTATCGTCGCTGTCAATAGTTTCCAGATTGACTTGTGAAAATAAATGACTTTTTTCCAGATTTTCCACGAATAATCCGATATTTTCGGAATGATCCGCAACTCCCTGCAGATGTAGTGACGTTTCGATCCATAGGAGATTATTTAACTGAATATCGTTAGGTAAACCTTGTTGTAAAAAAGAAAATTCACGCCAAAATTCTTTCTGATGGAGTTCAACAGTTTGAATGAGTTGTATTTGTTGCGCGGTAATTTGATAACTTTCTGTCAATTTTTTATCATCGTCCTCAATTTGCAGAGAATCGATCTTGTGATTTAACATCTGATTGCGCAATTGATAGCGGGTTGTTAAGGAATTTAAATAATGATGAATAGTTATCGTTATGATGAAGATAAAGGCTGCGGAGAATAATAAAAGCAAACCATACTGGTACAAATCGCGGCGTACCTGCGCTTCACGCCAGGGCAATAAATTAATACTCATAGATGGCAAGTCCTAAACTGCAAAATTCGTGGGGCATTACAGGAGAAGATATTTGCCATATTGCCGGATTCAGAGCGGCAGAATTTATGATTAACTGATCTTCTGGTAAAGGCAAATTTTCATTGAGAAATACAATGTTTTCAAGCCTATATTGAGGGAAAAGACCGTGAAAAAATTGCAGCAAAGGTGTCAAAATTCCTGCAAGGGATTGAAGCGGTGTATGCGCGGTTCTTTTGGCGTAAATTAACTGGCCGTTCTCTGCAACTATAAATAATAGTTCAGTTGACTTTAACCAGATAATAGCTTGGGGCTGCCCATGATCATAACCTTCAAAAGTGCAACCGAGCCGCGCCAGAGCCAGAATATCGATATCAACCGCACGCACCCGCAAACCTGCTTCCCGGCAGAGTTGAAACCAGGGAAGTATATTCTCTTTAGCTGCTGCGACGGCGCGAAAGCAATTTTGACGGCTGATGTTCGCCGGAAACGGACACGGTTCAAAATCCATGAGCCATTCACCGGCAGGCTTCCCAAACAAGGCAGGCGATTGTTGTTGTAAAAAAAGATAAATTTCCGGCAAAGTTAATGAAGAGTCGAGGTGAATTTCCTTCATCAGAACCTGGTTGTAGGGAACACTCAGGATAACATTACGAATTGCTTTGCCAATTGCGCGCCGCGCCTCCTTCAGGACGTGCGGCATTTTGTCCGCCGTCACTGGCAGGGAAAGAGTTTCTATTAATCGCCAGCCATTTTTTAATTTTGTCACAATGGCAAATTGTAATGTTTTTTCGGCTATTTCCAGCCCAACCCGACATTTCTTCATCCTTCAATTTTAAACAGAAACTTCTAACCCTCAATACCGGATTTTTCAGTAATTTTTTATTGATGTATGGGGAAAAAAACAAACTCCATTGTCATGTCATTCCAGCGAAGGTTGGAATCCATGGCCTGCACGGGAAGAGTGGATTCCAGCTTTCGCTGGAATGACACGTCGAGAATCAGCATTTTGCCGACTTTTGGGTTCTTTCGCTAAAAAAAACTGAGAATTACTCTGGGTTCTTTTCCTTAAATTGTTCTGGACCTTGTGTTATTATATGCTTTTAAATAAAGATTAGAGAATGAAGAATTTACTATCCGCTATCTTTCGAGCTATTGCCCGTTATTTCCTCGTGATTATAGGAACAATCGGTTTGCTGGCCGCCGGTCTTATTAGCTTTGGTGTTTTTATTGAAATGCAGCTTCCGGACGTGAATGTGTTAAAAGACTTTCACATGCAGGTCCCCTTGCGCATATATTCACGCGAAGGTCAATTGATCGCTGAATATGGTGCGAGCCGTCGCGTCCCAGTCACTCTCGATCAGGTTCCCAGGCCGCTGATTCAGGCAATTTTAGCCACTGAAGATCAACGTTTTTATTCACATCCGGGCGTGGACTTTATAGGATTGTTCAGAGCGTTCAAGGTATTGTTAGGCACCGGGCAAAAAAGTCAGGGGGCCAGCACCATTACCATGCAGGTTGCACGCAATTTTTTTCTGAGTCATAAAAAAACTTATATTCGTAAAATCAGAGAGATATTTCTGGCGCTTAAAATTGAACGTACATTTAGTAAAGATAAAATACTCGAATTGTATCTGAACAGAGTTTATTTTGGTAATCATGCTTATGGCGTCGCCGCGGCAGCCAATGTTTATTACGGCAAGACCCTGAGCCAGCTCACTTTAGCGGAAATGGCGATGATAGCGGGATTACCTCAGGCCCCTTCAAGAAATAATCCTATCGCCCGGCCCCAGGCGGCGACAGAGCGGCGTAATCATGTGTTGTTACGCATGCTGGGGGTGGGAGAGATCACTAACACTCAGTACCAGCAGGCTGTCCACGAAGTCGATAAGGCCAGTTATCATGGTCCCCTGGTGGTAGTCAACGCGCCTTACGTAGGAGAAATGGTACGCCAATATATGGTGCAGCAGTACGGAGAAGTTGTTTATGACCAGGGCTACAGCGTTTACACAACACTCTCCGGAGATTTACAGAACGCAGCGGATAAGGACCTCGAAGAAGGCCTGGTGAATTATAGCGAGCGCCACGGTTACCACCCTGCCACAGAGACATTGGATCAAAGTCAGCCCTCCTGGAAAAGTCTCTGGCTGCAAAAATTGAGTCAGTTATCGCTAACCAATAACCTGTTGCAGCCGGCTGCGGTTATCCAGGTAGACAGGCAGAGCATTCGGGCATTACTGGCTGACGGCAGTACGATTTTGATTCCCTGGAAGGGGCTTTCCTGGGCTGCTCCGGCATTGGATAATGGCGCCAGAGGAGTCTTACCCCAGCGGGCGGACGGACTTGCTAAAACTGGCGATATCATCTGGGTGAAGCAGGACGCAGACAGCTGGCGGCTGGAGACGCTGCCCCAAATTCAGGGAGCCTTGATTTCTCTCAACCCGCAAAATGGCGCCATATTAGCGCTGGTGGGCGGATTCGATTTTAGTCTGAGTGAATTTAATCGCGTTACCCAGGCGCAACGGCAGCCTGGGTCGGTGTTTAAGCCATTTATATATTCGGCGGCTTTAAACAATGGTTTTACTCTGGCCAGCACGATCAATGACGCGCCCGTGGTGATGAGTGATACAGGGGAAGATAAAATCTGGCGACCCCGCAACGACAGCCGCCAATTTTCCGGCATGACCCGTTTACGTGAAGGTTTGGTGCGTTCTCTGAATGTGGTATCGATTCGATTACTACAAAACGTCGGCATTCCGGCAACTATCAATTTTGTGCAACGCTTTGGTTTTGATCCTGAACACTTACCGAAAACGTTATCACTGGCGCTGGGAACGGGACTTACTTCGCCAATGGGTGTAGCCACCGGCTACAGCGTTTTCGCCAATGGTGGTTATCTGATCACACCCTATTACATCGATCATATTGTCGGAAGAGATCATCAAATTGTATTTCAGGCTAATCCGGCACAGGCTTGTGCACCCTGTATTACCAATCCAGAGGCCGCACAAACCCAGACTCATGTCGCGCCACAGGCGATTGATCCGCAGAACGCTTATCTGATCACTCAGGCTCTGCAGGATGCCATTGTAAACGGTACCGGTCAGGCCGCAAAAGCATTACAACGGCCGGATATTGCCGGAAAGACCGGTACCACCAACAATAAAATTGATGCCTGGTTTTCGGGTTTTAACAGTCAGGTGTTAACCACGGTATGGATTGGCTATGATGATTTAACTCCCACACATGAGTATGGTGGGGAAGTGGCATTAGCGATATGGATTGAATTTATGCGCACGGCGCTGGCAGGAATGCCGCAGAGCACCCTGCCTCAGCCTCCTGGCGTTGTCACCGCGCGTATTGATCCAGACACTGGGCTGCTGGCGAATGCACTTCAACAAAACGCCATTTTTGAAATATTCCGCGAAGGTTCCGAACCTCACACTCAGGCCCCGGCGCCAGCCGCCGGGTCATCCTCCGAAACCGGCAGCATGGCCGACCAGGGTAATATTTTTTGACAGCAACCTTCGTTATCGCTGGTATCAAGGCATTCCATGCTCCGTCAATATTTTAACCTAAATTAATCAGTTGCCACCTACTGCGATGACTATCTTCTGCCTTCAGCGAGAATTGTTAACCGGTTGGGCGATGAGACGGCCTTTACAGTCGCGGGTGCTCCACACGCCGTCGGCGACGCCGTTGCCGGTTAATTGCTGAAGATGGATGAACATGCGGGTATACCATGAGCGATCAGGGTCTAATTGTCTGGAAATCACCGCGTCAATTTTCGTAAAAAAGAGTTCATTTTCCTGCTGGGTTTGGATATTCCGGTATTTAACCAGTATTCCATTTTGAGCTTTGACTCCTTCCTGTTCCATTTTTTGGATGGGCGCTTCGTAAATATCGGGTGAAAATCGCTGACAAAATTCGACAGGAGCATTGAGCCGGGACGGTATTGCCGAAATGAAAGTTACTTTCCAGACGGAATTCTCCGCGAGTGCGGCAGTTGAGAATAACCCTAAAAAAATCGCACATGACCAGACTATCTTTTTTGTTCGCATAGCAATTCACCTCTATTATTTAAGGAATATATTAATTGTTTTTCATTATTCCGTCATCAATATCCACTCGGAGTATCACCATGGAATTGAGATGTAATGATAAGTATTTTATATACTTATTGTGTTATGTTATAGTATGATACAAAGGTGATCTGATATGGAGTTTCGGAAATTATGGAAATAAAGCAATTGGCTAACCAGGCTGTAGATGTCAGTGACTGGATAAGGGATGAAGAGTTCGCAGAACATCCAGAAGGGGCGCGCGATAAAGCTCTCTTGTACTGCCCATCATCGAGGCCTTTGATTTTTTAAAGGCTAATCGGCGATACCTATTTAAACTTTCTTCTTATCGTTATCCTGATCAATTTTGGATGGAAATTTTGGCGTATCTTCTTGGCGCTGAAATGAATGTATTAGTTCCGCCAGCGTTTGTAGCTTACGATAGTAAAAAAAAACAATCCGGTGCTTTAATTGAGTGGTTTTTAGAAAAAATATCCGATGATACTTTAGAAAGATTATTTCCTCGTGATGGTGATGACGCTGAAAAGATAATTTTTATGTTAGACGAAAATCATATTCCTGGAGGGGATTATTGTCAGAAATATATATCTAACTTTGATAGAAAAAAGGTAAAGAACATAATTTTCAAACAGTCTCTCAAATTTTTGAAGATATAAATAAAGAGTACCCGGGGATAGAATGGAAAAATTATTGGGCAAAGACGCTAGCATTTGATGCGCTTATTGGTAATACAGATAGACATCAGGATAATTGGGGGATTATTGAAACACCTTTTCGTCGTGGAACGTCAAAAATGCGCATTTCTCCTGTGTTTGATAATGGAACAAGTATGGGACATGAGATTTTCCCTCATAAATTTGAGTATTATTCACATACCGAGAATATTAAAAAATATGTATTAAAAGGTCAGCATCACATGAAATGGGCAAGGGAAGATATTTCTGGAACTGGACATTTGGAAATGCTTAAAAAAATCATTGAGGTGTATCCTGAAACGCGTCAGTCAATATTAGAATGCTTAAAAAAGGTTGGTTACGAACAATTTAAACATACTCTTCTATTGCTTGCTAGTTTTAATGTTCCGGTTCAACTAACTGTTGAAAGGAGTGGGTTTATGTTAAAATTATTAACATTTAGACATACTTATTTATTGAATGAATTAGAGAAATAAAAAATGCACTTTATTGAACATATTATAGAACCGAAGAAGCTTTTGTTGGCTTGGCAATCATCAGACGAGCAACACCGTACAAGGTATATTGTAGCGGAACTTTTTCGTACCCAAGAAAATAAAATTGATCTGATTTATTTAAAAAATTCTCAAGATTTTTATAATGCTAAGGAAAAAGGGTTTGAGTCGTATCTTGCATTTAATGATGTTAATGAAATTCATCATGATGTGTTAGATGCTTTTATGCGTCGTTTACCACCCAGAACGAGAGGTGATTTTTCTCAGTATATGCAAAGATTAAGGCTTCATCCTGATGCTCAATTAAGTGATTTTGCTCTTTTAGGTTATTCTGGTGCGAAGTTGCCATCTGATGGATTTTCCATTATCGATCCTTTTTATGATGTAGATACTTCTTTTGAACTTTTGCTAGAAGCGGCTGGATTTAGACATGTACAAAAAAATCATGATGAAATAAAAATTTATGATAGAGCAAATTTTTCTCAAAACTTTAATCAAAATACTCAAGAAGAGGCTGTTGAAATAATGATTAACCAGAAGCTCATTGGTTATGTTAATCGTGGGCTTTTGCCTTCATTTCTCATGTGGCTCGAACAAAACCGAGTCATTGATGCCTGGATAGAAAAAATAAACGGAAGTCCAGGAAAGCCTAGTATATATCTTTATGTCAAAGTTTCTTCTATAAGAAAATTATGATTTGTAATTTATATATTCATATCATGGTGTTTAATAGGATATGGGTAGACAGGGAGGCTTGGCATACAAAAATGGAGTTGCAGGAATGCCTGCGTGCTATCGCAATGGCGCGGATTGAACAAGTTCGTAAACCAGGCTGGCGGTGCTTTGTTGACGGATTATTGTCCAGCCGGCGGGCAGTGTCAGGGTCAGATTTTTTTCCATTTCCAGGTAAACAAGTCCACCAGGTTTAAGTGATTCTGACGATGCCAGCCAGTCAATGGTTGCCGGCAATAAATTTTGATGGAATGGCGGATCTAAAAAAATAATATCGAAGGGAGTATTCGGTAAAGAGGGAACCCGCCGGGGAGCCTGGCCGCGAATAATGGCGAATTGACTCGATGTCATCGCTAATTTCACGGCATTCACGCGTAATCCGGAAAGCGCCTGTGGATGACTGTCGACAAAACAACTAAATCGGGCGCCCCGCGATAATGCTTCAAAACCCAAAACGCCGCTGCCGGCAAATAAATCCAGACAGGTTGCGCCGTTGATAAAGGGCATTAACCAGTTAAATAAAGTTTCTCTTATCCGGTCCTGCGTGGGTCGTAATCCTGGAATATCCGGAAAATAAATTCGCCGGCTCCGCCACTCGCCGCCAATAATCCGCACCGATTGCACTTATTGTCCGACAGTGACAGTGAGTAATTGATCGGGCTTTACCGTCGCCTGAAATGCCTGCTTGACCTCTGCGGGGGTTACCGCATTCACTTTGCTTTGATACGTGTCCAGGTAGTCCAGGGGGCGCTCATTAATAGCCATTTGCGTCAAAACATTGGTTATTTGACTATTAGTGGCCAAAGTCAATGGAAAATGATTAATGATATACTGCCTGGTCAATTGTAATTTTTCCGGCTCCGGACCCTGAGTGACAAATTTCTGCAGTACCTCTTGGGTGATCTTCAGCGCGGTGGTTTTTTTGGCCGTACGGGTTTGCAGCGAGATCATAAAAGGGCCGCGGTAAGACATGAGTATAAATCCGCTGGATGCTCCATAAGCCAGTCCGCCCTGATTTCGCACATGCTCGAAGAGCTCGGAGGCCATGGGCAACTGTCCCAATAAGTAATTACCCACCATTAAGGGAAAATACTCGCTATTTTGACGATCGATACCGAGCTGACCGGTGATTATGCTGGTTTGCTGGGAAGGAAATTTCAGAGCATAAAGCGCGGAGGTGGTTAAATTTTTTGCCTGAGCCAACGCTGGGGCAGGTGTGCCTTTGGGCAGCACCTCCATTAATTGAGCGGCGATTTGCTCAGCGATGGGTCGCTGCAAATTCCCCACCAAAATAATTTTGGCATCACTGCTGTTGAAAAAACGCTGATAAAATTCCTGCACTTGCGAGCGAGTGATTGCCGTGACGGTGGATGGATTTCCCAGAATAGCATGTCCGTAAGGTTGATCTGGGTAAAGATGACTAAAAAACGCATTCTTAGCTACCTCGTAAGGATCCTGTTGCTCTTGACGGATAGCAGCCAGCGTTTGCTGTTTTAAGCGGGACAGAGCAGAGTCGGGAAAATTTGCCTGACCCAGAATCTCATTAAACATTTTTAATGCCGGCGTTAAATATTGAGAGTCACTTAAGCTGCGCAAACCCAATATAGTCACGTCGCGATCGGTGTCACACTCGTATTGAGCGCCAGTTAGCTCGAGCGCGTCAGCAATCTGATCGGCATTATGTGCTTTTGTGCCTTCGTTCAATGCCGCTGCGGTCAGGCTGGCGATTCCCCATTGATTCTGATCGTAAGCGGAGCCAGCGGTGAAAATTACCCGGACGTCCACCATGGGCAAATCTGGGGCCTCCACAAAATACACCGGCGTGCCTTGCGGAGTTTGCCAATACTGGATGTGTTCTGCCGTAGCGGTCAGGCAAATCAAGCCGCATAATAACCCGGAGATTTTAATGAACAATTGACGAAGCATGGGCTTCTCCTGGCTCGAGGATGGCGATGGTTAAATTATCGGGATTTAAATAACGTTTAGCCACGGATTGAATTTGTTGCGCAGTGACATTCTCGATCCCGGAAATAAATTCATTTTCTTTACGCCAGGATAAACCGGTGACTTCGGGAATGGCCAGATTCATCGCCTGATTGGTCCGGGAATCCTGATCAAACACATGCTGCGCTATTAACAATGCTTTTGTGCGCACCAGTTCTTCGGGTTTGACTGGATTGTTTTGCAGACTGAAAATCTCCTGCTGCAACGCCCGCTGCAAATCCTCGCTGGAAGTGTTTTTCGCCGGAGTCGCGGAAATAGTCAACAAATTGTCGTGTAAATTATAGATATCGTAACCGGCGTCAGCGCTGACAGCCATTTGCTGACCGCGTACCAGATCATGTTTCAGGCGTGAACTGTCACCGTTGCCTAACAGCCCTGCTAAAACTGTTAAGGCATAAGGGTCCTCGGGTTTGGCTACGGTCGTTAAAGAGGGCGTATTATAAGCGAGAACTACCCATGGCACTTTGGCGGGAATCCGCAGATTAAGCCGGCGCACGCCGAGAGCCGGAACTTCCTGAACAGATTTTACTTCCGGCAATGCTCGCCTTTGCAACCCCCCGAAATATTTTTTCGCCAGTGCGAAAACTTCGTCGGGTTTAACATCCCCGACAACAATGATGACGGCATTGTTGGGAACATACCATTTCTGGTACCAGTCACGGAGGTCTTTTGCGGTCATTTGCGCTAAATCACTCATCCAGCCAATAACCGGGTGATGGTATGGGTTATTAACGAAAGCAGCGGCATTGACGCGTTCCAGCATCAGCGCTTGCGGATTATCATCGGTACGCATGCGTCTCTCCTCCATCACGATTTGAATTTCTTTGGCGAAGAGCGCGGGGTCGAGCGTTAAATTCGTCATGCGGTCCGCTTCCATTTCAAAACTTTGGGCCAGTTTGGCTGCGGGTATGGACTGATAATAAACGGTAAAGTCATCCGCGGTCATGGCGTTTTGGTCACCGCCGTTAGCATTGATGATCGCATCAAATCGGCCCTGCCCATATTTTTTGGTGCCGCGGAACATCATGTGTTCCAGCGCATGGGAAATCCCGGTGATTCCGGCGGGTTCGTAACTGCCGCCGACTTTATACCAAATCGATGAAAACACTACCGGCGCGCGATGATCTTCCTTGACGATGATCTTTAAGCCATTGTCGAGCCGGTATTCGTGGACAGGCAGTTCAGCCGCACCCATGGCGCTCCATGGCAGTAGTCCAAGGAAAATTATTAGCAGATGCCGCATCACTGATTTTCTCCTATTAAAGGGGTCAAGTCTCGAATGTTTAAAAGACTTGACCCCCTTATTCAATAATACCACTTTGTCTTAACAGGGCATTTACCTCGGGTGGACGGCCGCGAAACTGGATAAACAGGTCCAATGGTTCTACCGATCCGCCGCTTTCTAAAAAAGTATTCAGAAATTTCTGACTGGTTTCCGGATCAAAAATGCCTTTCTCCAGGAACAGATCAAAAGCGTCGCTGGCCATCACTTCCGCCCATTTGTAGCTGTAATAACCCGCCGCATAACCGCCTCCAAAAATATGAGTAAAACTATTTTGAAAACGATTGAATGGCGGAATAGGCAACAGCGCGGTTTGTTCACGTACCTGGTCGAGAGTTTGCTGAACCTGATGGGGCCGCGTTGGATCGAAGTCGATATGTAATTTAAAATCAAACAATGAAAACTCCACCTGTCGGAGCATTTGCATGGCCTGCTGAAAATTTTTAGCTTTCCACATTCGCTCAAATAAATCATCCGGCAAGGGCTGGTGAGTGAGATAATGTTGCGCAATATAAGGCATGGATTCTTTTTCCCAAGCCCAGTTTTCAAGAAACTGACTCGGCAATTCAACCGCGTCCCAGGGGATGCCGTTAATACCCGCCACAGCGGCATATTCCACGCGAGTCAACATGTGTTGCAGACTATGACCGAATTCGTGGAATAAAGTTTGTACTTCTTCGTGTGTCAGCAATGAAGGCATTTTATCCACCGGCGCCTGGAAATTACAAATTAAATACGCGACTGGAATTTGCATATTGCCATCGCCCAAACGCCGGCGGGAGCAATAATCGTCCATCCATGCACCACCGCGTTTATTTTGCCGTGCAAATAAATCCATATAAAAATAACTGCGCACCTGATTTTGGCTATCCAGCATGGCGTAGCAGCGTACATCGGGATGCCAGACGTCGGCGTTCTCAACTGCCTCAAAACGCAGACCAAACAGCCTGTTCACAATCTCGAACAATCCGGTCAGCGCCTTGTCCAGCGGAAAATAGGCGCGTAGTTCGTCCTGGGAGATGCTATAACGCTGCTGGCGTAATTTTTCGCTGTAATAACCCAGGTCCCAAGGCTGTAAAGCAGTCTGACCCGTGTGATGGGCTGCGAAGTCCTGTAATTCCTTAAATTCTTCCTGAGCTTTTTGTTTACTGGCATTCAGTAAATGCTGGAGAAAATCCAGCACCTGCTGGGGAGCGGGCACCATTTTAGTGGCCAGCGATAATTCCGCATAACATTTGAATCCCAATAATTGGGCTTTTTCCAGATGCCGGGTTAAAATTTCGCGCATGACCGGTCCGTTATCCCAACGTCCTGCATTTGGGCCCTGATCGGAGGCACGGGTGAGGTAAGCGGTGTACATTTCACGTCGCAGGCCCGGAGAATCAGCATGCAGCATGATAGCGAGATAGGCGGGCGCTTCCAGTGTGAACAGCCACCCCGGCAACTGCTTTTGCTCGGCGGCGGCTTTCGCGGCATGAATGGCGATTTCCGGAATCCCTTTCAATTCCTGCGCGTCGGTGATGTGTTTGCTCCATCCTTCCGTGGAGTCGAGTACGTTTTCTTCAAACTTTGCACCCAATTGTGTTAATTCTTTAGACAATTCCGCGAAACGCTGCTTCTGCGCCGGCGGTAATGAAACACCTGCCAGTTTAAAATCCCGCAGCAAATGTTTGATGACCATTTTTTGAGCTGCATCAAAGTGATTATAAGCATCGCTTTCGGAAATCTGCACGATGGCCTGGTAAAGCGCCAGATTGTGGCCCATTTCGGTTTGATAGTCGGAGAGCAGGGGCAATGCCGCATTATAAGCTTCACGTAAAGCAGGACTGCTGGCGACGGCATGTAAATGGCTCACGGGTGACCAGAAACGGTGCAGATTGTCTTCCAGCTCTTCCAGAGGCTGCAATAGATTTTGCCAGGTAAAAGGCCCGGGTTGTGCCAGCAAATCCTTAAGCGCCCGGCGGTTTTGATCCAAAACCTGCTGTAACTGCGTGGTTATTTTTCCCGGATCCACATTGCTAAATTGCGGTAATTGTTGTTTTGTCATACATCAAATTAAAACATTCCACTGACTGCCATGCAAGTAACAACTCCAGATGCTTCTAATTTTTCCTTGATGGCTAATAATCTCTGTGTTTCTGATTTAAGATGTTCTAATTCATATTAGTTTCATCAAATCTTCTATTAGTTGAAAAAAATTGGTTGACGGATTATCACCATTAATTGATTGTTGAGAAGCAATTTTTTTTTGCATTACTGACTGCCCTGTCAAGATTTGATTTTGTTATATCGTAAATTTTTTGATGTCCTTTCGCGTAATTTGGAATGTATTGCTTAAGTTTCGAGAAAAGCTGATCACCTGCAGATTTCTCACCTTTTTCTCTATAGGCTCGCGTACTAAATTCAAAATGTAGTAAGAGCCATAATTCGAAACAGGGGATTGAAGTAATTGCTTGAATGGGAATGCCATTTTGTTGATGTAGTTTAATTTCATCAAGGGCGGGCTGGTAATTTATATGCTCATCCTGATCAAACACGCAATATATTTTGTCATAATCTCGATATTTACTAAATTTTTCTATTGCGTAATTCACTAAAGTCAAGGGTTCTTTTCCATGTCCTATCACTTGAATACTATTTTTATTTAATTTCTTTTCCTCGCGGAAATCATTGATGTAATAAGGTTCAGTTTTTTTGCCTTCGCAAACGATTAATACAATATCATGGGATTTTCTGGTTGGTTCTTTTCGATTCAGAGAGTCAGCTTTTCTTTGCTCTCGGTGATGAGGTTTTTTAGATATCATCAAATTTCCACTCGCCGATATAAGGTAAAGCGCCATACCGGCCTTGAAGATAACCTCTACCGATTGCTTCATGTTTACGCGGACTAAAGTCTAATAAAGGGTATAGTTGTGTAGCATAATTTTTGTCTTTTTCTACAAACCAGATTTGATCACGACGAAATATTTCATTATCAAGCAGTGAAGTATCGTGTGTTGCGAAAATTAATTGAGCATTTTTTTTATTTATTTTTGGATTATGGATTAAATTAATTAAAAATAAAACCATGTGTGGGTGCAAGCTGTTATTTAGCTCGTCAATAATCAATATTCCACCATTTTCTAATATATCTATCCAATATCCGGCCAATGCAAAGGACCTGCGGGTGCCGTCTGATTCATACGCGAAATCTAACAATACATTTCCAGAATGTATGAGATCAATTTTGGTTCGCTCTTTCATCATTTCTTTTTTGAGGAAATTTTTTTCCTCCAGTGACATGGTATCTGGAAAATTGAGAAGATTTTCATCCATAATCACTTTATTGATCTCAATATCGATAACGCTAGAATCGGCAACAGTGGTAATTTGCAAAATTTTGTCTTTATTGGCTGGAAATTTGATGCTATTTATACTTTTCCCATAAGAAATATTCCCACGAGCAAGGTCGAGCAGAACTAAATCCTTTTGAAACCAAGTGAAAACAGGAAGTAATTGTTCGTTATTATTCTTTACTGCATGTGATAAAAAAAGCTCGTTTGCAATAGTATGATTAGCAAAAGCTTTTTTCTCGCCTTTAAAAAATTTGCTAAATTTCCATAAATATCGTTCATTATTTTTATCGTATACACGACTAAACCACTGTTGTGCGTGGTTAGATGGGTAGGCGAATAACCACTCTTCAAAGACTCTGTTTTCATTCACCGTAAAACCATATTGGTATCGTACTCCTTCTTTTATGAAGGTGACCTCAAATTCGCTGGTCTCAGATTGATTTTTTTTATTAAAAGCGAATTTCCTAACAGGGATCTGCTCTCCCTGTTGCGATTCTTTGGCGGACAAAACAACAAGACTTCTCATAATGAGCAGCGCGCTCAACAAATTACTTTTTCCACTGGCATTTGCCCCATAAATTGCCGCGGAACGAACTAGGTTTAATGAAGAATTTTTATCTGCTTGAAATATGTTATCGTTAAGCTCTGTAGCCGGGCTGGCTACTAAACTTAAAGTTTGCTCCTCCCAGATGGAAAGAAAATTCTTAACTTTTAACTCAATTATCATATCTAAAATCTCATTGTACTATCTTTTTTGATGATATTAGCATAAATTCTGCAAAATTAAAAGAAAAAATTCCAGCAATTCCCACTGAGTACAGCGAGAATTGCTTCCTGTTTTTATCCTGCGCTCGGCGGAGCCGATGCTCGGAATGAAGGGGGGCGCTTCGCGCTGCCCCCCTTGCGATCCCCCATGGCGCAAAGAATTTTCTGCGAAAATCATTTTTCATTATGTGGCCTCTTGTGTCTTTTCGAAACTTTGGCCTCTTTTAGACCTTGTAACAGTTTGTTATGATGACAGCCTATGAGCAATAAAATCACCCCAAAACCAAGGTTGCTGACTGGCGATACGCCGACTGGCAAGTTGCATCTGGGACATTGGGTGGGATCGGTGGAAAACCGGGTTAAGCTGCAGGATGAATATGAGTGTTATTATCTTCTGGCGAATATCCATGCGTTTACTACCCGTGCGGATCGCCCGGCGGAGATCCGTCAGAGCGTGCTGGATATTACGGTGGATTATCTCGCGGCCGGCATCGATCCGAAGAAAAGCGTTATTTTTATAGAGTCGGATGTACCGGCTATTTATACGCTGGCATCCATTTTTAGTATGTTGATTCCTTTTCCCCGTCTGATGCGCAATCCCACTCTCAAAGATGAAATTCGCGATAAAAAATTGGGCGACAATTATTCGTTTGGATTTTTATTGTATGCAGTGCTGCAGGTCGCCGATATTCTGGCTTTTCAGGCGGAAGTTGTGCCGGTGGGGGAGGACCAATTACCGCACCTGGAAATGACCCGCGAAGTGGCGCGGCGTTTTAATCAAATATATTGCGGCGTCGATCCGCATACCAAGGATGCCGATTACCTGCGTGCCGGCGGCATATTGCCTATCATAACCCCGTTAGTTGGACGGGTAGACCGTTTAGTCGGATTAGGCCCTCCCAACGCCGAGGGTCGTTTATTGAAGATGAGCAAATCACTCGACAACGCAATTTTATTAAGCGACGACGCAGACACTGTCGCTAAAAAAGTGATGAGTATGTACACCGACCCCAACCGCTTGCGTGCTTCGGATCCAGGTACGGTGGAAAATAATCCGCTGTGGATTTTTCACGATATTTTTAATCCCGATAAAGCCTGGGTGGAACAAACCAAAGAGCTGTATCGCGCCGGTAAGGTCGGTGATGTGACCTGTAAAAAGAAATTGATTGAGGTCCTGAACGAATTGTTAGAACCCATCCGCCAGCGCCGTCTCCTGTTTCACGACGATTTAGCTCAGGTCCTGCAGATTTTAAGAGATGGCGCGCAGCGCGCCAACGTCGTCGCCGAACACACGCTGTCCCTCGTGAAAAAATCTATCGGCCAGGATTTTTAAAAAAAACGTTCTTAATAGCGATAATAATCAGGCTTATAAGGTCCGTGCTTTTTAACGCCCAGATATTTGGCCTGTTCGTCGGTCAATTCGGTCAGTTTGGCGTTAATGCGCGCTAAATGTAACCGGGCGACCTGTTCGTCCAGATGTTTCGGTAACACATGAACGCCAACGGAAAATTGTTCGGCGTGTTGCCAGAGTTCCAGTTGCGCTAACACCTGATTGGTAAACGAGTTGGACATCACAAAGCTGGGATGACCGCTGGCGCAGCCCAGATTAACCAGACGGCCGCGGGCTAATAAAATAATGCGTTTACCATCGGGAAAAATCACGTGGTCTACTTGCGGTTTGATATTTTCCCATTGAAATTTTTCCAATGAGGCGACGTCGATTTCAACGTCGAAGTGGCCGATATTGCAGACGATCGCCTGGTTTTTCATGGTCTGCATGTGTTCGAGACGAATCACACCGTGGTTACCGGTGGCGGTCACGAATATATCCGCCACTGGGGCGGCCTGTTCCATCGTCACGACTTCAAAACCTTCCATCGCCGCCTGCAGAGCGCAAATCGGGTCTATTTCAGTCACCCAAACTTTTGCGCCTAAAGCCTGCAATGCCTGGGTGCAGCCTTTGCCCACATCTCCATAGCCGGCAACCACGGCGGTTTTGCCGGCAATCATCACATCTGTGGCGCGTTTTAAGGCGTCAACCAAAGATTCACGGCAGCCATATAAATTATCAAATTTGGATTTAGTGACCGAGTCATTGACGTTTATCGCCGGAACTTTCAGCGTGCCTTTCGCCGCCATTTCATACAGGCGATGCACGCCGGTGGTGGTTTCTTCGGTCAGACCTTTGATATTTTTAAGCAGGTGCGGGAATTTTTCATGGACTACCGCGGTTAAATCGCCGCCGTCGTCCAGCAATAAATTAGGCTGCCAGTTATCGGGACCCGACAGGGTGCGGTCGATGCATTGGTAGTATTCCTCTTCCGTTTCGCCTTTCCAGGCAAAAATGGGAATGCCGCGGGCAACCAATGCGGCGGCGGCATGGTCTTGCGTGGAATAAATATTGCAGGAGGACCAGCGCACTTGTGCGCCCAGCGCTATCAGGGTTTCGATCAATACCGCGGTTTCGATAGTCATGTGGATGCAGCCGGCGATTCTGGCGCCGGTGAACGGTTTTTTAGGCCCGTACTCGCGCCGCAGCGACATCAGGCCCGGCATTTCGGATTCAGCGATAGCGATTTCCTTGCGGCCCCATTCGGCCAGACTCAGGTCGGCGATTTGATAATCATTTTGAGGAATGACGGCGGTGTTAGACTGTTGTGGCATAATTTTTTGCCTCCTTTTTAAGTTCTTCTATTTTATCGGTTTTTTCCCAAGTAAAGCCGGGTTCATTGCGGCCAAAATGACCATAAGCGGCGGTGGCGCGGTAGATGGGTTTTAGCAGATCCAGGCTCTGGATAATGCCGTAAGGCCTGAGCTCAAAATGTTTACGCACCCATTCGCTAATCTGATCTTCGGAAGCTTTGCTGGTGCCGAAGGTTTCGATACGCACTGAGGTGGGTTCGGCGATGCCAATCGCATACGATAACTGCACCTCACAACGGTCAGCCAGGCCTGCCGCCACTATATTTTTGGCGATATAACGGGCTAAATAGGCTGCGGAGCGATCGACTTTTGTTGGGTCTTTTCCGGAAAAGCACCCGCCGCCGTGGCGCGCCATGCCCCCGTAAGTATCGACAATAATTTTTCTTCCCGTTAAGCCGCAATCGCTGACGGGACCGCCGATGACAAAACGGCCTGTGGGATTAATATAGAATTTGGTATTTTTCTGCAACCAATGCGCCGGGAGTATAGGCTTAATGATGACATCCATGACCCCTTCGATGATCATTTTCTGAGTGGCGTCCGGATCGTGTTGAGTGGAAAATACCACGCAGTCAATCGCGACCGGTTTATCATTTTCATAAATAAAAGTGAGCTGGCATTTGCCGTCGGGCCTTAGCCAGGGCAATAGACCGGTTTTTCGTGCTTCTGCCTGGCGCTGCATCAGGCGGTGCGCATAAGTGATTGGGGCGGGCATAAAGACGTCTGTTTCGCGCGAAGCATAGCCAAACATCATGCCCTGATCGCCGGCGCCGAGTTCTTTGTTTTTAGTGCGGTCCACATCGACTCCGACGGCGATGTCGGGGGATTGCTTGCTGATCGCGGTGAGAACGACACAGGTGTCGGCGTCGAAGCCGTATTGGTGGGAGCAGTAGCCGACGTCCCGAATAACGTTACGAGCCACCTGCTCCATATCCACCCAGGCGAGGGTGGTGATTTCACCGGTAATCAGCACCATGCCGTTTTTGATGACCACTTCGCACGCGACGCGGGCGTTAGGATCCTTAGCGATAATGGCGTCTAAAACCGCATCGGAGATTTGGTCAGCCAGCTTATCGGGATGCCCTTCGGCGACAGACTCAGAAGTAAAAACGCTTTTGCTGCTCATAACGGATGGCCCTTTCTGATAAAAAGGCGTTCATCCTAGCATATCTACCCGGTTAAAGGTAGTCGAAACTGATATCGCTGGAGTCACTTTCTTGCTCAACCTCCTGAATGAGCCATCCCAGCTCTGCTCTAGCGAGACTGGTCTGGAATTCTAATTTTTCCAACTCTGTCGGCATTCCTGGCGTAACCTGTGGTGTTTTAAACATGCCGGTTGAAGCGAGTAATTTGGACTCCAGGAGTTCCAGGTGCTGAATTCTGGATTGGATGAAATCCGGTTTTTGGATCGATCCCGTCATGGGCGCCGTTTCAGGATTATTGAATTTAGCTTCTAAACTGTCTAAATCGGGTAATATATCCAAAGAGCGGTCAAATGAAAACATATATTGCCCATCTTTACCCTTGACTTCCCGATTTTCAGAGTGATTAACCGGCTTTAATGACCTCCTTTGAGAGAGGTCTTTAATCAGTTTTCGATAAGCTCTCGCAGAGGTCGTTATTTCCTGTGACGCGGCAAATTGCTCCTTTAGACTTTCACAAATTTCTTCGATATGCGCTTTTTGATCCGCATTGCCGGGTTTTTTTGAAAAAACCCGAAGTTCACCCATCGATACCAGATCAACGCCCATCTGACCAAATTTGTTATCACTGCCATGAGTAAGGATAACGTAGGGCTTTGCATCCGGTTGTGCGGTCATCTGCTCCGCGATAAACTCGAGATCTTCTTTGGAAGCTGCCGTCAGGTCCAGGATGAGAATTTCGGGTCTCTTCTCTTCGGGCACCTTCTCCCACGACTCTTTCCAGACACTCGGAGCACTTTCGCCGCTGGGCTTTGTCGGAAATTGCGCCATATCGGCAAAATGCATCGTAGGAGTATTCTGCGGCGGCGCTGGAATAGTAATGTCCGTTTGTAACGCCGCGATTTTTTTAATATATTCAAAAATATCAGAGGTTAATTCAAAATACAATTCTTCGCTTGAGTAAGTGGTTTGGGTTCCTCCATAGACGTGACTGATCGCCTTGTAGGCCAGAGTATAAGCACTCATCCCGCAGCGTGTGGCATAAGTGTTTTCGCTTAAAGTGGTATCCTGGCTCACGTTTCTTTTTAGCGCTGGGGGCAGTTTGGGGCCTTCTAATTGCAACAGATCCTCCGCGCTGAGTCCGGATTTTTCCCGTTTTTTAACCAGATCCAGCTCGTATTTTATTTGCATGAGTCTGGATAGCGTTTCGATATCCGTGGCGACTTTACTATAGTCAGTCCCCGTGGCGGATTGTACGATACCCATGATCTGTTTGTGTAATTCCCCGGCAAAGCGGGAAAGAGAAAAATCTGATATCGGTTCGAATGTCTTCGCTAATTCGATCATTTGCGCACGCAGTCCCAGAAGCTCGTCGCAGGCTGTTGCGGATTTGGAATTCTGGCTTTTGTTATCTTCAATAATTTGTTTTCTGGCCGTAGAAAAATGTGCTTCTCGCTCTCTTCTGACGTTATTAACCTTGGCTTTTTTGCCAAAGGGTTTCAATCTTTCCAAATACGTGGCTAAAGGATTTTGAGATTTACCGATGAGAGTTAAAGCCAATAATTGTGCGTCTTCATTCGCCCAGCTCTCATGAAAATATTCCATATGTTTGATGAGATCACCTTTATTCTTTAATTGAGTCAGATGATCAATCAGCAATGTATAAGCCTGGTGCATGACGACTTTAAAATCATCCGGAACCAGGCCCGGTGAGAATCGAAATGCTAATCCGGTGTCTGAAAATGAAGGCCTGAGACTGCCGAAACTACCTTGCGGTTGTACCCATACAAAGTTATCGCCATAATGCTTCATACTGCAATAATTGATCAATCCGCAAAAATAGGACATGACAGTTTTATTTAACACGTCAAAATCTTTTTCAGCGGGTTTGCCTTCTTCAAATTTGGCTCTGCAGATTTTGGCCAGGGGGCGTAAATCAAAAGTCACGCAAGGATAGCCTGATTTTGCGGCTTCGCAGGGCAATAACGCATCCCCTTTCATTTCTTCACTAATTCCGACAGCGATGGCCCTTCTTTTTGACATCATGGCTTTAAAATCCGACGGCTTGTAATCACTGGTCGCTTTACCAGATTTTATTTTTTCTCCTGAGGGCTGGGTGAATAATTGCACGGTTTTTAAAGAATTCGACTGACCCTCCAGCAGGTTTTTGCAGACCAACTGTACTTCACGCAAAGATAATTCAGAAAATACATGTTCAAATACTTCTTCAGGAAGCAGCCATTGCCCTAGCCATCTCTTGTGGGGGGCATCCCCATCCTTCTGTTTTTCTATGAATTTATTGTTTTCAACATATTGTATGAGTTCCTCCATTTTTGTCTGATGAGCAGGGTTGTTTTTTTCTATAATCTGTTTGAGCGCGGCCTGTAAATTTTTAAAAATAGAACGGTTCGGATGACTGGGTTCGGAGCGAAGATAGCGTTCTTCATTTTGCAAATCAGCCGGTGAGATGGCGCTTTCCTTATCGGGATAGAGACTGGAGGGCAGTTCGCGTCTGTTGGCGACATTATTGCCATAATTTACAACGCTGAGCAGAACCGCGGCATATCCCCGGGCTACCGCCTGCGTGTTGGACGGGACTTTCTGGTCAGTGATGGATGCCTTTATAGAATCGAGCAGAGCGTTGATCAGGATTTTTTTGATTGATATATTTTTTTTCATGGGTTACCTTAGATTTATTATATAAATATTAATTAGGGGTTTTATTAATCATTTATTATGCGCAGTGATTATTAAAATATTCTTAAAATTTCGTTCGGAGTGTGTAAAATATGAAAAATGAGATTAAATTATCAGATACGCAGCGAGAATTGTTACAGGACTATATTGAAGATGGGGTGATGAGGGCTATCGGGATCCTGTGGAGACGGGCTGAAGGGGACGTTTCGGAGTTACAAAAATTACTGAATGCATTGACCGAATGCTATTCCCTACCGAGTTGGGACTTTTTAAGGTCAGTAAGTGCCCAATATGATCCACGCCCGTCTTATCTTAAATCCCCATCAATGGGGCCCGTTGATTTCCTGTTAGAACATGTTCATGGGCAGCGCTCAAAGCCGGATTCAATCCGGTTCAGCATTTTTAAAAGAGATCAGAAAGCAATCGATAACTGCAAAATAGTTGAGGGATTGATGAGTATTCACAGGGCCTGTTATTCAAAAAATCATTATATCATGACAGCTATCACCGATCCACGGCTAAATACCCGGCCTCAGGGGCTAAGTCAGGATCAATGGGTAGAAAAACAATTCGAGTTAGCCTCAGAAATGATTAAACAGGCCATATCAGGTTGGGTGAAGTCGCACCGGCTATCAGACGCTAAAGAAACTTCGGCTACGCAGACCCCGGCAACCCCGACCATAACCCCAAAAACAGAGCACAACCAAACCAATGGTTATTAAGAAATGCCCGAAAACAGGCAGCCGGTTCCCGGTGGCGGATTAAGTATTGCTGATAAACCGCCAACAGAGAAGCCGCTCCCCAGCCCAGATAAAAGGTCCATCCCAGCCGGCAATAGATTGCGATCATTGCCAGTGACAGCAGGACAGCCAGCTGCAAGCCGGCAATCACTCCGCGGTCGTACTCGCCCCAGAGTACTGCTGTTGATTTAACCCCAATTTTAATATCGTCCGGACGGTCTACCATGGCATAAAACGTGTCGAAGGCTATCACCCACAATACGGAAGTGGCAAATAGCCACCAGCCTAACCAGGGGACGTGATTGAGCTGCGCGGCGAATGCCATGGGAATACCCCAGGAATACGCCAGGCCTAAAAAAGCCTGAGGCCAATGAGTCACCCGTTTCGTGAATGGGTAAAGGCAGGCTAAGCACAAGCCTAAAACAGCCAGATAAATCGTTAAACGATTCAGGAAGAGGGTCAACGCTCCGGCCATGGCGCATAACAGAATAAATAAAATTAGCGCATGGAACAGGGATATAGTTTTGGCCGCCAGCGGCCTGTGGCGGGTGCGTAGCACGGCGCCATCGATATGGCGGTCGGCGATGTCATTGATAATGTCCCCCGCGGTGCGCATGACGACCACGCCAACGGTGAAAATAGTCAAAATTTTCAAAGGGGGAGGTCCACCTGAAGCGAGCCATAGAGCCCACCAGGTGGGCCATAATAATAAAAGAATACCGATAGGTTTATCAAAGCGCATTAAACGCCAATAATCATTAAAATCACTCATATCGAAAAAATATATCACGAGTGGGGTCAGGCCTGAAGTGAAAAATTGGACTTATTATATTTTAATCCCAATTTTTCACTTCAGGCCTGACCCCATCGCTTGTTCCATCATTGCATCGGCGTCGCTGTCTTTGATAACGACTTTAGTGCCGATATTGGTGAAGTTATCGCTCAGCCATTGTGCGTCTTCAGGGTAAAGCCGTACGCAGCCATGACTGGCGTTGTATCCGGGGACCGCCTCTGAACCGTGTAACGCATAGCCTTGGTAAAAGAACATGCAGTAGGGCATTGGCGCGCCGCCGGCGGTATCCACGGGGAATGTAGAAGAAAAACAATCCGCTCCTCTTTTGACCTGTATCCAGTAAGTGCCCGGTGGCGTGGTACAGGACTCCTGAATGTCCGGGCAGAAATCTTTACCGCCGGAAGCGGGCCCCCAGTAGATTAAATGACCCTTTTCATCGTAAGCGCCAAAAGCCAGTTTTGCGGTATCTACCAGCACCATTTTTTTCCCAGCGGTAGCCATTTGTCCCGGAAATGGAGATAAATCCAGCAGATCCAGAGAATTTAAATTTTTGGGGACCACCACCCATGAGCGTCCTTCCAGGGATAAATTGGTGCGGTTTAAGCGCATAATCATGTCCCGCTGCCGGGAATCCGGCCAGCGCTTCTCCCAGGTATCGCCTTTTTTAATTTTAACGCATGAAAATTGTGGATACTGACAGAGCTGTTTGCCATAATAAGCGTGAGCCAAAGGGAGCCAACAGGAAGTGGCCGTCATTAAAACGCAGGAAGCGTATAATATCGCCTTTTCCATAAATAATCCCTCATATTTTTTATATTTAATACTATGTGGTTAATCCATTATTTCCCTTTCTAAACTAATTATAGCGCATGAATTGGTCATAAATTAATCAATGGATTGACAAAGACTGGCCTGGGATTTAATATTTTCTTAAGGTTTATGCGATAAAATATGCTTATTAAAACTATGGAGGATGGAAGAAATGCTTGATTCCATGTTCGTGGAAACACTGTCGCGAGCAATCAGCGACTATCGCCAAATATTAAAAAAATATCTCACTCCTGCGCAGCGCGCAGCGAAGATAGCTGAGTTACGTCTAAAAGATCCTACCATCTTTAACGATGAGCCCACGCTGTTTCTGGTTGTCCAGGATATTTTGCGGGATATTGAAAAAAACATCCGGGTTCCCAACGAGGGTTATTACTCTTACTATGGGATCATTCGATTTGCCAAATTTCTTCGTGAATATGTGGATAATTACTCCATTGAGGGCAATCACGTTATCCATAAAGCCCAGAAAGCTTCTAATTTGTTAATTAAAATTATCCAATTGCTATCTTTGCCTGGAGAACAATTAACTGAAAACATTGCTGAACAGATTCTGGCTTCACATCCATTAATTATCGAGCTTAGCTCTAAAGAACAGCTGACGATTTATGGCAATACACTGGAACGGCTAAGCGAGAAGAATAAAACTTTTTACCGGAAAATTGTTCATGATTTCCGTACGCGTCTGAGTACCAGTTCTTTAGCGGCAGCCGCTTAGTGGCATTGCTGGCGGCACATCCTTTTCCGATTTTTGTACGGGACCTGCCTCATCGGCATACCGTTTACGCCCTTCTGGATTCTCTGCAAACCCATCATTGTTTAAACCCGAATATCATGCTCTACAACCTCTGGTTTGCTATAACCGAACAGGGGCGGTTGCGCCGTCCGGAATTTAAAAAATTAGAAGCGGTTTTGCATCCCTGGCATGAAAGAGTGAGCATGGCCTTACATCAATTAGCCGGTTCCCTGCAGCAATCCCATGTTTTAAGGCAGTGGATCAGCACCGAGGCCGACTACAGTAATCAGTTTGAGCGGCAAATGTTAGCACAGGCCCTGACCTGCGCGAAAAAAACACGCAGGAATTTAAACCAGCGCTTGCTGGACGCAGGGCATAATCTGGTTACCTACTATAAAGTCATGCGTATTAACGTCAATGGGGATATCCGTGGCAATACGTTAAAAATTTTACGTCTGTTCTTCGCCGACGCCACTGACGCTCAAATCGCCCACAGCTTTGATGAAGCTCTCAACGCCGCCCGTCTGGACGATTCTGGATTCCTCCAGTATTCCCTGGTTTAGTAGTCATTGCGAACGCAAGTGAAGCAATCCAGTATGAAGCGATGTCCGAAGTACTCACTGGGTTGCTTCGCTAACGCTCGCAATGACACTATTTGTTATCGCGACAAAAAAGATAAATATAAAAATATTTATGAGTATATATTTTATAGGTCTGCTCGAGTTTTCCCCATTGCTGCCATTTGGGGGCATTCACATTCGCCATGACACACCCCTGAGTCAGGTTTGGTGGCGCCCATTGGATAGGCGCTTTTGGCCATAAGGTGGTATTGATGAGCGAAACCATATTGGCCCCAAAACCATTTCCTACCTCGGCATATAAAACAGTGTTTTTAGTACGCTGAATAATATCGTTGGCTATTTGCTGTTGAGGATAATCCATGCCCTCAAACCACGGCAGTCCAATAAAACTGGAGACGCATTTAAAGGCTAACTCGACTATCAGCACCAAAATCGTCACCGACACCATTTTTTCTCCCCCGCGCCAGACGCACCATGAACACACAATTGCCATTAGAGGTAAAACAGGTATCAGATACCGGAACGCCAAAAAAGAAGGCGAAAGCCAGTACGGAAGGATGCTGAATATCAAAATCCACACCATGAGTTGGATGGGCTTGTTGTTCAATGCGGTTAGAGTGGATGGCTTGTTTGGTTTCCTTTGTCGATATACGCAATATAAGGCGATAAAAAGGACTGGCCCTGATCGAATAATAATATCGATGGGAGAGAGAGTGATTTTTGTAAAATAATGACCCCAGTCGAAGGCAGGGCCTATCGTTCTGCTGGTGACATCCTTTAAAATAGAGTGCCATTGAGAGTGAGGAACCAGCGTGAACCACACGACCGGTAATGCCACCGCAGCTAAATGCGCGAAAATACTCGCCGGTTTAAAAAGATAGCTCCGATTTTCGTATGCCACCCAGATCACGATCAGCGCCGTACCATAAAACACATAAGCCGTAATGGCCTTGGCTAGCAGGGCGCCGAAAAGAACGATGGGCACAGGTATCCAGTAAAGTGAGCGCTGCTCCTTTATGCTCAGCCACATAAAACTAATGGCGGTGAAAGTTCCGAGAGAAAACAAGGTATCAGGAGAAGCGATCCAGCCACGACGGAATAAAAAATCGCCAGAAAAAAACGCTGCCACGGTAAAAATCGCGAATACTCTGTTTCCAAATAAACGCAAGGTCAGGAACCAGAGCATTACTCCGATTAAAACGGAAGCAGAAGCAGCAACGAGACGTGTGGCTACCAATACCTGCTTTGGACCGATAACGTGCATAACGGGAATGGTTAACCAGTTAAACAGCGGCGGTCTGTCGTAATAACCGCCATAATTGGTAGGCTGCCAATAATAATGATCGTAATACATTTCCAGGGAGGCGAGCGTGTAGCGTCCATCCTCACCGTAATACGGTAAAAAGATTGTAAAAAACAGACTGATGGCTGCGATGAGCGCCGTGGCAGTTAGCAATGGGCGCCAATACTCCATGATCACTATCTCCTTTTAAAAGCTTCCCAAACTTTTTCAGGCTTGAGTGCCAGGGAGCAAACGGCATCGGTATGCTTTTGATTATCGTAATGACATTCTGTTTGAGCACATCGGATACAGGAGAAAGGCGAGGTCAGTAATTGGTGGTTGGGGCTTAGGGATCCGATAAGCCTTGAATCAGTAGAGCCATAGAGAGTCACCGCGGCCACATTCAGCGCGGCGGCCAGATGTGCTAACCCCGTGTCGCTGCAGATGGCCCCCTCAGCGCCCTGAAAAATTCGGGCTTGTTCTGATAAGGAACAGAAAGGCAAAACCTGCGCATTGACGTATCCTGCGCATATTTTTTCTGCGCGAATTTTCTCAGCAGCGTTGCCCCAGGGCAATAACACCTGGAAATTTTCATCAGCAGCCAGTTCAATCAGACGCCGCCAATAATTTTCCGGCCACAGCTTGGATGTCCAGCTGGCGTTATGGACGAAAACAAGATAAGGTTTTTGTAGCTCAAATTTCAAGACCGGGAACGGGTAATGGATAATGCCATAATCTGGCGGACTTTGGGGGCAAGGATAGTTCAGAGCTTTGGAGAGTAATAAGCGCAACCGTTGCACCGCGTGAAGATTTTTATCCACAAAATAACTTTTTTGGTAAGCCAGCGCCGGCGCCCAGCCTTCTTTGGCGGAATGTTTATCCATACCACGCCGCGGGCCGCGGCTCAGTAAAGTGATCATGGCGCTTTTCAAAGAGGATTGACCATCGATGACTAAATCGTATTTTTCTGCGCGCAGCGTTTTGACAAATTCCTGGATTTCACCATTTTTTAATGATTCGCGTAAATTTTTGCGCCAGTACCGGTGGCGCGTAGTGATGACATTATGTACCGCGGGATGCCAACGCGCCACTTCGGAAAAATTTATATCCGCCACCCAGTCAAATGCGATACCGGGTATAGCGCGCGAAGCGTCAGTCAGCGCAGGCAGCGCATGGATTAAATCGCCCATTGAAGTTAATTTAACGAACAAAACATGCATGAATCATTATCCTAAATTAATCAGTTGCCACCTACTGCGAAGACCTATTGCACTGAATCTTGAGGCTTTTTTGTGAATTTTTTCCTTCACCGTACGGATGAGTACGGCTTCAGGAAAAAATCCACAAAAAAGCCTCAATCTTCAGCGCACTAGGTCTTCTCGCGACGGAGGCAACTGATTAATTTAGGATTATTCTCTTTCTCTTCCCGGCGGATCATAGCATTATCAGCCACCCTTCTCAATGTTGCTGCAAATTAAGGATTTTCTGCAAAGACTAATGTTTTTTCTTCCGATAAGGCGCCAATGATATGCGAGAGAGGGAGAATTAAAGTTAATGGAGAATTGGTAAGATTATAGAAGCCATATTTAGAATTTTCGTAATTTGCCATCCTGACATAAACAGATCTTTATCTTTTACGTAGATATTCTCGCATTGCCGATTTAAGAGCTGCGTTTGGTTTTGCGGGTTTTTCTAGCAAAGATAAAAATCTGTCCCGCTCTTCATTGTTGAGGGTGAGCATGTCTTGTGTCTCTATAATTTTCTGGGCTTTTTCATAAGCGGCTTGAGTCATAAATGTGCTTATAGAGACTCCTGCCAACTGAGCAGCGTAGGTTAAAATATTTTTAATTTTAGAAGTTGTGCGTAAATCAATCCTCTGTTGCTTGGTGGATAGATCTGAATATTCGTTTGATTGCATATTAATTGCCTCCCTTTAGAAGATTCTACTCAATTATGTTTTGTGTGTCAAATGTACGGATCTCAGAGAAGAAGACAAATTTGTTAAAGTTATTTATACCGCGTGACCTCTCAATTTGCGGTTTTTAGCATCCCATCTGCAGGCCATCTTGTGCTTTAAAAAACATTTGCATATGAGTAACTATGCGCATGTTTTTTAAAACACAATCTGGCCAACAGCTGGGCGCTAAAACCCGCAAATTGAGAGGTCACGCGGTATAGTAAAAGGGAAGACCTGCGAGCGGCAGAAAAAAATCCATACCCGCTGCTGTGAGTGGGATTTTTTCTGCTTGACGGTAACATTAGGCTGTATTAAAATCCGAGCTTCATCAGAAAGGTAAATGAAACATGAAGCAGCCTACACAAGAGCAGCAGGCTCTTGAGCAATACGCAACCATTGCCCAGCGTAAAGTGCTAACCAGTCAAGCGGATTTAAGCCCTAAAGACAATGCGATGCCGGAAATGCTGGCCTGGTGCCGGGAACACCAAAATATTGTGGTATTGCAAAGCTGCACCATTTTGACCAGTGAGCCTACTTCCCGTCTTGTCCAGAATTGCAAAATCGTCATGCACAATAAAGGTTTGGTGCCGGGATTGATTTTTCCCGCCACCAGCGGTCTGGTTAAAATCCTGCTGGAGAACGCGGAAGAGCGCCGCCAGCAATTGGACGCCAGTCAGGAAGGCGCGGCCGAAGTCAGCACTCAGCAACAACGACTGCGTTTACTGGTCAAGGGTGCGCTGGATATGGAAGCGACTGACATTCACATGGAAGTGCGCAGTGACATCGCCCGCATCCGTTTCCGAAAACACGGTGAACTTTTTTTACATGCGGAATGGCTACCCAAACTGGCCAGGGAAGTGGCGTCCGTCGCCTTCAATAAAGAAACAGATCATAACATCACTCATTTTAATCCGCTGGTACCGCAAAACGCTTCCATGCCTTTGCTTATTGATGATAAAGAAGTTCGGTTGCGTTTAGCCAGTCTGCCTGCCCATGGCGGCTTTGACGTGGTTATGCGAATTCTCACGACCGCCGAACACGAAGTGCCCACTTTAGCGCAACTGGGCTATCTCCCTCTGCAGGTGGAAATGTTAGAACGCGCCTTGCACATGCCTTACGGAGCGGTTGTGCTGGCGGGTCCGACAGGTTCCGGGAAAACCACAACCTTAGCTTCCTGCATGCGTTTAATAGAAGATTACCGGAAACTTTATTCTATTGAAGATCCTGTGGAAAAAGTAGTGACTACCGTCACGCAGGTGCCGGTGAATACCGAGCATTATGACCGCAGTTTCGCCAATATGGCGCGAACGGTACTGCGTATGGATCCCGACGTTCTGGTCCTGGGAGAAATCCGCGATGAAGACACGGCGGCCGTCATGGTGCGCGCGGCGATCACCGGCCATTTGGTATTTTCCACGGTGCATGCCAATAGCGCGCCCGGTATCGTTACCCGTCTGGGTGACCTGAAAATTTCTTCTGATTTATTGGCCAGTCCGGATTTACTGGTTTGCCTCATCTGCCAGCGTCTGGCGCCATTGCTTTGTACTACGTGCATGATTCCCGTGGAGCAGTCCGAGCGTCACAAGGCATATTTTCCTCGCTGGCGAAAAGTTTTTGGTGACCATTGGGGACAGGTGAAGGCGCGCGGACACGATTGCGTTAAATGCCACGGTCTGGGAATTTCTGGTCGCACAGTGGTGGCGGAAATGATCTGGCTGGATGAGGTGGGCCGGCAGATGATTCACGGCAACCATCTGACTAAATGGCTCAGCCATCTGAAAGAAACGGGCTGGCTCAGTTATCACGATCAGTTACGCAGCCTGGTCAAACAGGGATTAGTGGATCCTCTGGATGCAGAAGCGCTGGCGGGTGAATTATCATGAACTATCAATGGTTGTTAAAATATCCTTACGCACAGCCGCTGGTGCAGCGATGGCATCGCATGCAATTCAACCGCAGGCCCCAGCAGGCTTTTTTGCAGGACCTTGCGGCCCTGATTGAAGATGGCGTGCCTGCCAGTCAGGCGATCGACGTGATTATCGGCGTCTCTGGCGGTATCACCAAAAAAGTAGCCGAAGCGGTTGCAGTCAGCATTGCCAAGGGCCAAAGCCTTGCCGATGGAATGCAGCCATGGTTTTCACACGCGGTAGTGGAAATCATTCGAGTCGGTGAATCAAACGGCGCTTTGCCACAAACACTGCGCGCCGCCGCCAACATGTACACCAGTTATGCGGGGACCTTAAACGCGTTTTTAGCTTCGGTGCTTTACCCTATCAGTGTTATTATATTAGCGCTGGGGATCACGGCTTTTATAAAAAATTCAGTACTGACCAGCTTTCTCGAAATTAAGCCCATGGCTACCTGGCCGCAAGTGGGTAAAAATTTATATAGAATTGGATCGATCGTGGAAAATGGCTGGTGGTTGATGCTGTTAACGGCGGGTTTACTGGGTATCATTGTGAACAACATTTTAAAAAATGTCACTGGTCATGTCCGCGGCTGGATAGATGATATCCCATTTTTTTCGTTATATCGCGCATCGCTGGCTGCGCGATTTATGGAAACTTTGGGATTGCTGGTTGCGAACGGAGTGATGATCAGGCAGGCTTTGAGCACCATGCAATACGACGCATCGCCTTACCTGTCCTGGCATTTATTACAAATGGAATACCGTCTAAGTGGAGGAGAGGAAAATATCGCTGATGTATTGGACACTAATTTAATCAGTAATAATGATTTGATGCGTTTGCGGGTAGTCGCCAAAAGTAAGGGATTTGCCGAAGCGTTAATCAGTCTGGGCCGCCAGGCCCGGGAGCGCACTTCCAAAAGAATTGACGCTACCGGTAAAGTGTTGGGCGGATTATTTTTATTGATCGGCGCAGGAATTGCCATGACAATTGTCTTTGGTATTTATACAGTAGGGAGTTCTCTAACTTTTTAGGAGCGCTTTGCATAGGAAATGAAATGTGGTACGCTATAGCGTAATCAGTAACTATTTTTTTGTGAGGTAAAAAAACATGAAGACTTTCAACGGGAAGTTAAAGCAGGCAGGTATTTCGTTACTTGAAGTTTTGCTGTCTTTAGCAATTATTGCCATTATTTTGGTGATGGCGGTGCAGTATTTTACAACCGCGAGCACCAATCAAAAACTCAACATGGTCAGAACTGCTATTGGTGTCGACATGTCTGCTGTTGAAAGTTATGCGATTAATAATCCTTCATTTTCAACTTTGAGTTGGGATATTTTAGTGAATGGTGGTTACATTAGTCAGGACCCCAAAAATATTAGTTGTAATTCCGGCTCACAAAAGGGCTGTACTCAGGTAACACCCTGGGGCAAGAATATCACTATCGGTGCTGCGACCGGAACGAGTGGACTGGGTGTAATCACCGTCCCGTTACCCTCTCAGGCGCTGTGCACCAATTTACAGGATAGTTACGGACCAAAAGTAGTTGATTGCACCACATCCCAAGGCTCAGCTATCGTTTATCTTAATGGAAACATTCCAGGTACAACTTAAATTAGTGGAATGTTCTCTTGATTAAATCCGGGCAATCTGGTTTTACTTTACTGGAGTTGTTACTGGTTTTGGTATGCATGGGCGCGATTATTTCGTGGTCCATGCATCACTACCAACAGAAACAGCGCCGTACACAAACCTTACAAATAGAATCAGATATTAAATCCCTGCAGCGAGCGTTAGATATTTATTTTCATGCGACAGGCTGCAAGCAAAATGGCGAATTCGCCGAGGCGGCGGGAAATATCGATTGTCAAAACCTCCTCCAGTACGGCGACGTTGTTTGCAATCGTGCGCCACTCGTCGCGCAATACGCTGCCAAATTAATCGACACCAACCAAAAGACACAGGGAACCACTCCAAAGCCCGTGTATCAATTAGAAATCCAGGCTATCCTGTCCACGAATTTAAGCGATAAGCAGGTGACCTGGCTCCAGCAACAATTGGCCGCAAAAACCGGTGCGCAAAACAATATTTTAATATGGGACAGTCTACCCACGAATAGTTATGTGCAGGCAGGTGATAATTCATGGATTCTCAACGGCGCCGGCGCTTATTTCCGCGCCAGCCAAAATGAGAATGGAACCGGCGGCGCCGCCATGCCCGAATTCTCAGGTTCTTTTTGCGCTAATTAAAAATTTTTCCCTGTTCGGTATTTAATTGACTCTTAAGAATTTCTTTATTGCTATTACCGAATCGCTTATGTAGAATCGGTACAAAAGAAGTCATCAGTAGTGGAATGCTAATGCTTGCATATCGTATTAAAAATAGATGCACACAAAAAGGTTACACTCTTATCGAGTTGCTCTTGGTGGTTACAGTGCTGGCATTTATTGCCTCGCTGGGAGTAAAAACTTATCGTGACAAAGCCGCTTCCGACCGCATCAATATTACCGCGCTGAATATCCAACACGTTCTTGAAGCGGGAATTTCCTACAATCTCGCCAACCAGTCAAAGTGGCCCAAAAAAAACTGGAGCGGTTCTAACTGCAATACTGCTCCCGACGACACTGTTTTCGTACAAAATTATCTTCCTAATGAAAGCAACCAAAGTAATCTGGGCGTTCCTATCTGTTGGAATGGTGACGATACGACAGCAGGTCCGCAAAAAGCAAAACGTTTTTGGGCAGCCGTCAGCACCGGCGATAGCGGCGACGCCACCGCGGTATCCGCCGCACAACGCATTGCCGCGCGTTTACCCAACGCTATCATCACTAACGATCCCAACGCTGAACCGACGGGCACTCCCAGCAGCGTCTGCACCAGCGGAGCCTGTTATGTCAAAGCCGTCGTGGCAATGCCTACGGGAGGCGGCGGAAATTTGGGCACAAGCTATGTTGCCGGCGTTGGAAATTGCGATTCCAATATAGATGCTCTTACCGGTAGTGTTCAGAACAAACAGCCCGGTTCGGGAACAAATGTCTATTGCCGAAGAACCACAGTGTCTGAACAATTTTGCACTAATTTTCCCGCGGCCTGTGGCGATACCGCGATTAATTCATTATCCCAGTATGAAATTGGATTTCAATGCAAGCCTGGAGAATATGCGAACATATACGTCGTTCCCAACTTCGTGCGAATGGATCGCTACTCCGGTTCTAGCGGGAGTCCTGCAAATGCCGTCACGGTGGATCCTGTGTATGAATTATCCGGAGCTCCTGAAACAAATCCTTATGCGGGCAAGCCCCCTTATTGGGTTGATTACACGAAAGACTATTGCCCAACAGGGCCTCTTCCGGACGGCGCTGCGAAATGTCAGGTAACGATGGTGGGCACTTATGGTTACCAGAATGGCGGAGCATTGGTGACGAATGGATGCACCACTCACATGCAAAATGATTTGCACGTCTGTACCTGCGTGCCTGTCAGGAACTCAGGCGGCGTTATCTCTGGCGGATGTGCTGACGCAGCGGGTGGCCGCAGCGGCGCTGTCGGGGCTTCTTATATAGCGATGTGCAACCAGTCATCACCGGCTTCAGCGAATTTGGCGGTAAAACAAACCGGTAAAAATTTTTGGTAATTGTATTTGTATTGTTAACTAACAAAATAGAGGTGCCAGTATGCAAGATAATATACGTATTAATTCGGGTAATGGAACAGATGAGGAATTGTACCTTCCCCCACAAGACCTGATGAATGATTATATACCTTTGGATGGATTTGAGGAAAAGAAAAAGAACGTTCGTGAACATACCCATTCCAGCAGCAATAGCATTAGTGCAGGCAGTTATTCTTCCAGCTTAAGCGGAGAGTTTAAACATGGTGCATACAGCACCGGCAGCAGTTTGAGTAGTAGCCAGTCAGGTAGCCGTAGTTCCCCAGTGCAGTCAACTTCTGCCGATGACGAAGAAGATGTTAAACATGGCCCGGGCAACTTTGGCAGCATACCGGCCCCCTCTCAGGTTCCGATTGTAATTCTTCCTGATGCAAAAGCGGATCCATTTCCAACACCCATGGCGGCGTGGCATAATTTGCAGCACGTCATCACGGAGGTTAACGATCCCCTGTTGAGGCTGGAAGCAAAAAAACTCTCCGACAGAGCAGAAGACGAGCGGACGAAAAAGGCGGGTGGGGCCACCCGTTTATGGTATAAGACCACCAGTTTTTTTAGTTGGGCCTGCTGTGGCTGTCTGCCTACGTTATGTAAAAGCACATTTGTCCTTCTGACTGCCGGAGCGGTGATTGCTGCAGGACTTTTCCTGAGACGCCAGGCCAATATCGCAGATGATTATCAGGCTCCGGATTTTCATCCGGGCGACACTACGGATGATAGCATTTACGCATTGGGGGGTATCACTTCGGATATCTATAATCTGGTAGAGAAGGTTTGGCCCCTGAAAAATTTAGAGCGCCAGGGCTATGAGGCTGCTGGAATTTTGGGTTTGGTCTGGACAGTTGAGTTTTTCATTTACCGTTTTATGCAACATGAGAATGAAAAAACGCGTCAGGCTGGCGAGAATAATCAACAGATCCAGGATGCGCAAACGGAAGTCATCAGAAAACTGACTGAGAAAGATAAGGCGCAAGCGAAAGCCATCAATAACCTGACTCAGCAAATCCAAACACTGACACTGGAATTACAGAAGGAACGGATTGGCTCAAAGAAAAAGGCAAATCGAATCAAAAGACTGGAGAAAGCGGTGGAGAGTTTGACGGGAAGTCCTTTACCACCATTAGATAAGGACCTTGAAGAAAAGACTATTTCGAGTGAAACAGTCAGCGATGGGAAACAAGTGGGTGGTTTAGACAACACTGCTGATGAAACAAGAGAAGGCCATACTTCTGATATTACCTCCCAAATGTTAAGAGAAAGGGCAAAAGCTTCTAATCAAGGGTCGAATTCACATTCGTTCGTTGCCGGCGGAGGCCGGGGCGGTGGAGCACCGAGACCGACCGGTACCGGTAACAATCCTGTGGCTTTGACAAACACTAATTTGAATCAACGTTAAGAGTTGCCATTTGTCGCCAGCAATTCTCGCCCTGAACATTTTTTAAAATGAAAAAATGTTAAAGGGCGAGAAAAAAATAAGCAAAGAATTGAGATAAATTGATATTTCATTGAAGGAGCGAAATCATGTCAAGAACCGGTGATGGTCCCAAATCGGCAAGTACAACTTCACAAATACTCGAAAAAAAGCGAAATCCGGAAGAAAACGCTAACCGCCTTTACAGACAGGATCCATTTTTTTGTGAAGCGGTCATGAATGCTGAAATTAGCAGCAGTGATTTAAGAGGTAATCTTGAGCCAATAGACGCGATTATTCGTGATCTCCCCGAGAAAGAAGTTAAGGCATTTCAGGAAAAAGTTAAAAATATTCGCGATCAAAAGCAGTTGGGTAGTGATCTTGAGACAATCGTGTCTGCTGAATTTAAAAAACTGTCATCGATAACAAGCCTGACTCCGCAGCAAATTGAATTCAAAATTAAGAATTATTGGAGGCTTGCCGACGTTGTTATGAGGCAAGACGTCGATTTTAAGATTGAAAGTCAAGGCCGGGGTTCTTATCTGTCACTGAAAAAATTAGTCCTGGAAATTCGCCAAAAAATTAAAGCTGGGATGGATGATGATAAAATTATTCTGGAATTAAAACTTCAGCCCGGCCACCAAAATTTAATAGAAGCGGTGAGGGAAGACTATACTCGCTTTGTAAACGAACAGGATGAAAAAAAGATACAGGGACAATGGGATACATTGGTTACCCAGACAAAGGATTCGCTTCCAAGGACTGTCATTACACAACTATCCGGCATGATCCAATTGCTTTCAGAGAATAATAAAACCGTCATCGATGAGAAATATCATCCCGCGGACATAAGATTCATTGTCAATGATTGCAAAGCAGATCAAACCTTGCTGTCAAAATATACCCAGGAATTTAAACGCCTGGATGACCAGTTGAAATCCGGAAACATTAAGACGATATTGGGTGTCCTTGATGGAACGTGTGTCCAGGACATTACTGAAAAATATTTAAAATTTTATACCGAAAGGCATTTCAGGGCTAACAAAATAGATTACCCGAGGGACCGTGCACAACGTCAGAAGATCAGTGAAAAAATTGAAGCCGGTCAGACTGACGATCAAATATTGCAGGAATTAATGAATGAACATTATTCTTTGACGGTCGTTTCCACACCAGATGCTTTGGACTTCAAAGCACTCAATACCATTCGTCAGAAATTCAATAACCCGGTTTTAGCCAGAGATCAAAAAGGGCAAGTTTCTATTTGTGGTTATAAAGGCGGTCAATGGCGTATTACACTTCTGAATGGCGATAAATTTAAAGATTTCCAATTTCCCCCCAGCGCTCGACCTTTAATACTGGACAGATATGAAATCCCATTATTAGTGTACGAGGAAATCACCGTAAAAGCAGGGCATTCCTTTGTCGAATATGCGGATAGCGAGGAAGACAAAAATCCTGGAGCGACCCAGAAAGAAAGAGACAGGCTTCGGGTAATCATAGAATCCGTCATCAATTTTATTGATATCGATTCACAAATTCGAAACCATACTCCCGGGTTTGAGGGAATATCTTACGCAGACACCCGGGGCCTTATCGTCAATATTCGAAAAGGTTTGAAAGCTACGCGAAAAATTGTGCAACAACGCATTCCTGGCCGGGAATCGATGCCTGCGACACAGCCAGTGGGTTCCGGGAGCCCGTCCCATCCTTCATCGAGACCTGCGCGGGTATTAGAACCCGCGCAGGCATTACAACCTGCGCCGCTGACCGGAATCAAACATCTCTCGCCCTGGCGGTCATTAATGAATGAGACTACTGATAAGGCAACCGAATCCGCCGCGGCTCTTTGGACCATTGGAATCCCTGGCACCAATTACGCATTGCTGCCGTCCTCCCATTTGTCCGGGATATTTTCGGGAATCATGGAGAACCCCCAACGCTATCGATTATATGATTTTTTCGCCTCTTTATATAATGACGACCCTTATGAAGCGACCACAAGAAGGATCCGATTAAAAGTATATAAAGATAATCCAGATCATGCGGAAACCATTGTCAATCTCTTAATCTTTACGGGAGAGCCTTACCCGGGGCAGGATCTGGCAATCAAAGCATTTCTGGGGGCAAATCCCAAGCCTATTTTGGGATGTTTGCAGGAATGGTTAAACAAAGGAGAAGAAGCCTATACCAGTAAAGCCTTTAAATTTATTGTGGCAAATCCCGTTGTGCTTGTTGATAATTTTTCTCTTCTTTATTTAACGGCAACCGGTTTTTTTGAGTTAATGAAGATATTTGATTGGCTCAAGGTCATTTTAAAGAAAGGCACATCAACCCGGCGGGAGCCGCAAAGAGAAGTCATGGAAAACCTTCTGCGTCATTGTACAAAGATACTGGTGGAAATATTTGTAAATTCCGCCGCAACCACAAACCTTTTGAATCCAGGTATCGATAAAACCGGCAAAAAAGCCATATTAAAAGACTGCATCGAAAAACACCGGTATTTTGATTTTGTAAAATCGCTATGCCTGTTCAGGCAGGGCGATAAATTTATATTTAGTTGCCATGATATCTTGATAGAATTGCTAATTAATACCACTGATTTCAAACCCGATGGGCCTCTTTGGAGAAGTATGGGGGTTCTGGCTGAAGCTCCCGGTAACGAGTCGGGCATCAGTTCCCTGAACCGTCTGAACGTGGTTGAGCCGCGGCAGGATAAAATTATTCATCGGATTATTAAAAAAATTTCCGCTGAAATAAAGAAGCGTGAAGGTCAATTGCCCAGTCCCGACAATAGCGTTTCGCAGATTGAACTCTCTATGGAAGAATCATCCAGGTTCATAATGTTACGTCCGGAGAGCCCGGATGATTCTTCAAACCCTGATTTACTTTCTTCATCTTCATCGTCATCCTATTTTTCTTCCTCTTCCACAAGTTCATCAAGCAGCAGCTTCGCAAGTATGTCTGCGCCAGAAAAAAAAATTAGCTTTGAAGATAAATATACAGAGGATGAGACTGAAAAGGCGCACCTTCTCACGATTATAGGTGAGGAGGACTTACCTTCGTCTGAAGTACCCGGCAGGGATATTCCTGACTCTTTGCCCCTGATTTTCGAGTCAAAAGATTTGGAGTCTGATAAACCTGAAAAACTTTCTCAAATATCCCCGAAATTTGAGTTAATGCCGGCGTTCCTCAATCTCGCCACCCTGATGGTGGATCGCATTACCCAGATGCGTAACTTTAACAGTGGCAACCCCATACCCGAGACTTATCCCGAAGAATTTTTTGCTAAAATTCAGTCATGGGGAGAGGAATATTGCTTTTTATTCATACTGGCAGTGGGTTGTGTGGAATTGCCCCTCCAGAATACTTTAACCTTTTCTTCACGATTCAAATTGCTCATCAATTTTATGACTTATTTGAAAAATGATGATCTGATCACTTTTGTCGCCAAAAAATTTGGTCAGCTTGGAGCAGAGCAGGGCATCAGTTTTGATGAAAAAAGTTTTTGTCAGGATTCCTATAAAACCTTTTTATTGAATCCTCTTGGATGGAGCGCCAGACATTGGCATGATTTCAGGAGAGTTGAAAAATCTGCATTCGCTTTTGCCTTTGATAAGGATTTCCGCCAAAAAACTGCCCTAAATTTTCGTGAAATCAAGAAAATTACTCTATGGTTAAACGCTTTTTCTCAATCGCCCAGAGACCTGAAAGCGAATCAGCCGAAAGAACAGCCTGGCGTTATCCCGCTGCACATTAAGGAAATTGCTCGAGAACTAAAGAAATTACAGGCGCTTCCCCTGGGCCTGGAAAGTTTTTACGGATTCCTGAAAGAGATGAATTTGGAAAGCACCGGTTATGATGAATGGAATATCGCAGCCATGTACGCGGTGCTTTTTATCCCAAACCACCTTCAGATCAGAAATGAATTTAATGAGAAAATCTGTGGTCCCAGCTTTGAGCTATTAAAAAAAGCCATTCGTGAGTGCGAAAAGTTTTCGATATCGTCGTTGTCAGCCCCTGAAACGCAGAGACGGGCGGCTCTGTTTTTTACCTTATTGCAGTTCCCACCCGAAACGCATGCTTCGCGCCACACCGGCGCGGAGATCCGATATCCCCGTGTGTGCAGTGATCTTTCCCAATTTTTTGTGGAATTTTTTCCGCCGGAAGAAGTATTACAGGCAGTCGAATGGCTATTCAGTCTGCAAAATTTTATTAACGATAACCCAACCGGTTGCGACCGTATACAAATTAGGCCATTTTTTAACTGCTTGCTGAATAACGAAAAATTTGTCAGCTTTTTACAGCAGTTAGCTGAAAAGGATAAACCGCGATTTGCAAAATTTAAAGCCGCCTCTCTCCAAAAACTGATAAACAGCTTACCGGGCACTCTGACTTTACAGGTTTTTACAAATGTCGATCATCGAGACGTATTGAGTGTAGAACCTTCAGATTCAGAATTGAAAGCAGAAGAGCCGGAGGTGGAAAAGCCGAAAGTGGAAGAGCTCAGTCTGGTTAATTTCCTGGATGATCCCGCTTCGACCATGCAGTCTTTTTTTATTTATGTGGAACGCGCTTCCCGCCTCACGCCGGCGATTTTCTGGCAGAAGCGGGAAGCAATTTGTCTTCGTTTGGTGCAAATACTGGAAGGATGCTGGGAGGCAGCCCCCTCGACTGTCTGCTTTACCCTTGAAATTATACGTTTTGCGAATCTATTTGAAACCTTCAGAGAAATGAATCTTGACAGACAGCAATTCTCGCTGAGTACTCCTCCGCCCGGCGGAGCCGATGCTCGGAATGACACCCGTCTCATGGGTGCAGGCGGTGGAGACGCTCCGCTCTCTCCCCCTTGCGATTCCCCATTGGGTAAGGAGAGTTCCCTTCAGCGGGAACTCTTGCCTGATCGCTATACTGCGGTACAAAATTTTCAGAATCAAATTCGACTGTATTATAACCAGTATGTCACAGAAATGCGCAGTGATGTGCGATCGAAACTTTATTCCCAGTTTATTTTGTTTAGAGCTGCTCTGCAGTGGGTACTGAACAACTATACGCGTGAAGTGGAAACCTCGGCAGGCTGTGAACGGTTGCTGGCATTTTGCAAATGGCTTCATGATTTCTCTTCAAACAGGAATAAAACGGAAAGTTTACCGGTGTGGGAATTTTCACGCGCTTTGCTGGTTCAGGATTTTAAATCTTTTACTGTTCTGCAGTTAAACGTTTGTATTGCTCTTGCCACACAAAAAAGGTTTATGCCTTTCAGGCAATTAATGCGATCCATTGCGATCGACCTGCTGGCGGTGGGAGAAATTAAAGCTAATTATTCTTCCGGTTTTTTTGACGATGATAAAATTACCGTCACTGCCCCGAAATGTCAGGCGACTTTCTTCCTGTTGGTTTCTGGAGTTTCCATAAAAAGTGTCTATCGCCACCTTGGCGAAATGACGGAAACCACGCCGGATCAGCTGGAAGGATTTATCCGCCGGGTCCACGAAGTTTTTGAACACGTTGATCAATTGCTGCAGGATGAAAATACTTATGACGAGCTGACCCTCAAAAAGCTGGCAGCCTTACGGGCCAAGGTTATTCATTTTTTTGTCGAGGTTGCCACCGGTCTTAACCAAACGCTGTCAACCAATAATGAACAGGAAATCACAGAAGAGGGGGCTTTCAGATTAAAAGTGAAGTCTATTGGCATGAGTAAACAATTGCCCAAATATCGATTTTCCATAAAAGATCAAACGATTCTGTTCTTAGACAAAATGGGCATAGGTTTGCAGGAAAAACTCAGAGACGCTCTGGTAGTCTTATTTTCAGAAGAAAAAAATTATCGATTTCTCATGCATTTTATCAGTTCAGGTCATGGTTCCATGCCTGATTCTTATGAGCAACCGATCGTCCGGACAGTGTCTCATTACTACATTCATCCCATGGTTTTTCGGGCTGCTTTGATGGCTTTATTAAAAACGGGTTGGGCGCTTCCTCCCCAGCATTGGCCAAAGCTTGGCGAACAATTGACGAACGTGGTGGCTTTTTGTTCGAGGAGTGAAAATCATAACCGTTATTTAAAACGCATTAGCGTTTTCAGTGACGCGGTGGTCAGGAAACCACAGAATTTTATTGATTTTTTTCAGCTATTATTTGATATGAGATTGCCTCTGCAATCGTTGCAATCATTCAATGAGCAGTGTGTATGGCAGGCGGCTCGCCTTCTCGACGTGGTTTGCGACGGGGTAAACAAAGGACGTAAGACTGGCGGGTCCATATTACTACAAACCCAACCTTTGGAAGTCAAAACGCCCGATTCAGGTTCTACACTGTCTACTCTCTCCAGACTATTAGGATCATTCATAAAAAAGAATCCAGAGGTTAAAGAATATAAAGGCGCCAGAAGGTCGCTAGACTTAAAAAACGTCCCGGATATCTCCCTGAGCAATGCACGCAAGGCTAATTTTTTATTAGAAGCGGAAGCTTACGCCCTGGAATTTATTGCCGTGCCTGGTAATGAATTTTGCGGTCTTTTAGAAAGCCGGGCGGCTAAAATAGCCATAAAATACCAGGATATTTTACTGAGCAACCTGGCAGATTCGAGGATCCCCATCCGATTTCAAAACATTGGATTGCGTATTTTGGTAATTTTGAATGACAGCAGTCTGACTGAAGAGGAAACGGAAAAAGAAGAAAAGATTCACCGGCTTCTTCAGAATCTTGAGACCGCCCATGAAAAAGCCTACTTTCAACTGGTCAATAAATTAGACCATTACATGAAAATACGGTTCGGCAGGACAGCGCCGTTTCGGGTAAAATTACTAAAATTGTTAACGCCTCCATCACAGCCACTCGAAATTCCCACTCAGTCGAGTTCGTCGCGGCCAACGGTCACCATCCCGCCGAAATCCGTGATTCCCCGCGCAAGCGCTGTCATTAAGTTACTTCAAAATAAAGAATTTTCGTCCTGCGAAGATGGGTTGAGTAACCTTCCGCAGGCAATGCGAAAAGAAAAGACTGACCGTGAATTTGCGCGGAATAAACTCCAACGTTTGCAGAAGGAAATACCCGGAAATAAAAAGAGAAATTTACCGGGATCTCTTCATTCCGATCTGGAGGTTTATTCAAAAGTAGTTTCAGAAGAAGGTTGGGAATGCGTTGAACCGATCATTGCGGCGCTTATCGATAAGTTATGTGAGGTCAAAGAATTTGCCTATCAATCGCCTTTTGCGGGCGTTCCCCTTCGGAATAATTTAAAGGATGCCTTCTCTGATTTATTAATCCGAAGCGGCCTTACTGAGAGCACGAGCGCTGCGCTGGTTAGCGGATTAATGTCAGGTGACGATATCCACGTCAGTACGGCGATGGCGGTTATTTTGTTACGTATCGCGCAGGCATACCGGCATCCGTTCTCCCAACAACCCTCCGGAGCGCAACGGCGTATCGCTTCCATCGCTGTTAAAAATCTCCACCAACCACTGTGCTCGTTGTTTTCAGGCCCGATTCTGACGCCTCAGGTTCAGCAATACCGGGAATGGAGAGAATATTTCCAGACTATCGTCTGGCTGGGTAAGACGATAGATCCTTTATCTTTCGTCCCCAGTGTTTCAGGTCAGCCAGTGGATAAGGTGCAAACGCTTATCGATGTTCTGGAACCGCTCGTGGATGTGGAGCATTTTGAATATATTCATAGATTTTTGATCAGTTATCATTTATTGCTGCCGGAACATATCGAGCGCGATTATCCCTCTCCCATTGAAGAAGAGAACACCCTCACCCTGACCGGGGGAAATGCCGTTCCCCAGGAAGAACCTGAAATTAAAATCCTCGTCGTGGATCCTCCCTCCCTTCCGGCAGAGAATTTACCGGAAGAACAAACAGACCCGGAGATGAAGGAATTAATGTTGACGCCTCGCATCTCGCCCGAATTCAAATCCTTTAGCGAATGGCCAGAACAGACGGCTACGTACACGGACACGCTGGCCCCCCTATTCAAAGCTTTGGAGCAAAAGGGGCTTTATTCGCCGTCATCGAAAATACCGGATCAGGATCATAAACACCCTGAAAGATTGCCGCTACTCAGTTCTATTGTGGCCGCTTATCCTGCAAATTCTTTTTTACAGTCCGCCATAGAAAACTATCGTGGACCCTCAAAAGACGACGCTTCCCTTTTTAATCAACACGTATTTGCACTGGCATTTAACAATCCCAATCAGTTTTTGGGATATTTTTCGGCGCTCACCTGGCGCCGGGTAGTGAATGAAAGCGCTTATGGTCGTCATGAAGGTGGAAAAAGGCTGGTCAAAAATTTTGACCGGCACACAGCCAGATTAAAAAAAGCAAAAATGACGTCCCTATTGTTTGATGGTCTTTGTGCGGCGCTGAATGTTACCTATGCGGCGTCGGAGGGTCTACTCCTCCCACGCGAAAAAGAACATAGTCTTTCTGCCCTGACTCCCGATTCTAAAAAAGAACTGCGAGAGCTGTTCAAACATCATTTTAAAACAGCATTCCCTGATACCAACAAAAGCCGGCGCCTGCAGGCCATGGATACGGTTAAGGAGAAGGCCACGCGTAAGGACTGGATTGAATACTTTATTAAGTTTATGAAAATTCTGATACCGGAGATGGTTGACGAATTTTCGGAATTGGAAAATGCTTTATTGAACTCTGTGCCTGACTATCAGCAGGACCAGGCGTTGCGCGCCTGGTGCTGGACTTTGGTGCAATGTATTCCAAAGGTGGAAGGTCAGGTCAATGATATGGTGCGCCCCGAAATAGAGCATCATCTGAAAAGACAACTGGGTGGGCAGTTAAGCCGGGATAAACGCGTAGCGCAGTTATTTTGTTTATTTAAAATCGATTCACTCGCTACCCGGGATGTGGCGGAGGCACTCGGCGCTTCGACGGTGACGAGTTCAGTCATGGTTGAAGCCATGGTCAGATTCTGTGTAAACACTGGAAAAATGCCTTTTACACCCCTCGAACCGACTGAGAAAATTGATCATCTATTTTTTAGTTTTGCCAGTCATTATCAACTTTTATCGACCGACGATGAGGAAGCGTTGAGTCGAGCTCTACACGATCAACAGGAAAAGCAGCCTTTAGCTTTTAGTCGAATGGCGCAAATAATGCTTCAGGTTTCGATGGGTCTGCAGGGCCAGCGAAGTGTACTCGCCTTATATGCTCATGCGGAGGAATTTTTTCTCCGGCAGGAATCGGATTCGGAAGTTCGTATCAAAAAAATTGATCAATTTTATGAAAAGTTCCGGGTTAAAGAACAGATTAATTATTACATTAAACAGATCACCGATGCCTCGACGAAGCATCGCGAAATAAAGGGATCGCTTGATTATTTCATTCGGTCACAAGTGTTGAACGCCCGAGCCATTATTTATTTGACGGATCAGCTTTCAGAAAAATATGGTTTTTATGCCACGCCTGAATTTGACGATAAAGATAAAAAAAATATTCCAGGAAATGCGTTTGTTCTCACGAATGATAACCAGATCTATCGGAGTTGCTACGGACACTGGCATATTATGCAAGCCGGTCGATTGGTTACTGAAATTAAGAACCGGGGCGACATTCCCAAGGTAGAAGCTTTAACTCGTATAGACCGTGGTCACGAAGAGGATATTCGCGGTCTTTTGCGTCAGATAGAGGCCGTCAATGGCGATCGTATACCCAATAAATTTGAAAAAGGATTACGGCGAAATACCTTATCCGTTATTGCTAAACAAATGGAAAAAATTTCACAGGTTAACACCCCGCCTCCTGGAAGGATGCCCCATTATGAATGTCTGATTTCTGAAGAAACGAGCCGTCAGGTGGTAATAGCCGAAACTTTATTGCGCTCCATGGACCCGAGTCTGGACAGTGAATATAAAAACAAAGCGGTTGTCTTAAGTTTTGGGCAGCGGCAACATAAAAATTTAAATTTAACAGGCGCCAGGCGGCCGATTTTTTCTCCCTGGACGCAGATGGTCTGGGCCCTTAATTTCTATCATTTCGATCCGTTATCGCGCCCTCAATTTATCAAAAGCGCGGACTTTTTCGAGCTGATGAAGAAATTGCTCGAATTTGAGGACCATCCACGTTACAAGACATTGTTAGCGCATAACTATCTCGAATCTTTACCTGAAATGAAAACGGACGACGATTGCAAGAACGCATTGAAAAAAGCCAAGAGACTGTATTGGCGTTCGTTCTCATGGGATGTTAAGGACTCCGATCGTGGAGCTTATTTGGCGAATAGTTGCGCCTGTTTTGTGACCGGTAAAACCAACAAAGATTTCGTCGAAGAGATTGATCCGGATGACCTGTTTGTGGAATTCGCTGATAAAATAATGTATGGATCGCGGGATCAATTGCCTGAAATTAAGGTCGCCGCTTCTTCCGATTTAACCGATACTCTCGTCGCTTTTGTAAAAACATTTTTGGCTTCGGATGTCCGGACCAGCGGCTCCCGGTCGCCGGATGAAATTTTTGTAGACCATCTAACCGGCGGCTTAGGCTTTGATCCGATTTCTAATTTATTAAAGTTGATCGTATCGTCAATCAATCGCCTGCCTTCCACGGATGCCTGCTGGAAAATCTCGCATTACCTGTTAAATATCATTAAGCCTTCGGCGGATGAAAAAGAAAGTAAAGAACGTAAAATCTCCCATACGCCATTTGATAGAGTTATCCGTGCACTCGAAGCCCTGCTGAGAAATGATAAAATTGATCCGAAGGTTCGGAAATCTATCAGAGATAATTTTCTTCTGCTGCTTAAAAATCGTTACTCTAATGTGGAGACAAATCCCAAATTAATCGAAAGTTATACGCGGCTCTATAAACAAAGAAAAGCGTTGTTAATCGCCGCGGAGGAAAATAACCGGGCATCTATTCGAGTGAAAATACAGGATATCCTCACACAGCTCAGAACAGACCCGCAAATCAAAATAGGCGTTAAAAAAGAAGAACTGATTCTGCAATTTTCGAGCGCGCTGGACCAGGTGAATTCTCCCCGTGGCGCGATGCCGTCATTCCAAATATTGTGCGGACGGTTGAAAGAAGTCATTAGAGAAGCCATCTATGATGCCCAACTAGCGCAAAGACGGGAACTGGTCGGAGGCTTAACGAGAATACTGGATAGTTCCGGACTTCCGGTTCACCAATTGTCTGACCCTAACGCATGGAATAAAGTTTTAGATACAGACATAATTGAGCAACTTCGCGATCTTCAGTCTGTATTTATGCGCTGGAAAAATATTTACCCCCTTATGGGCATGGAATATATAGAGAAAACCAGCGCCGAATTTAAACTACCCACTGGACACCGCGCCATTAACTCTACTTCCGGGCAGATACGGGCGAAAAACGAGTTCCGTGCGCTATTACTGAAGCAGGAAAATCCCCGCCACTTCTTTGGTACTGAGTTTATCGGCGCTGAAAATGGCGAAGGACAAATTATCAGAAAATTACTGAATTATTATTTTACTAATGGCAATGATATCACCGACAAAGGCGAACAGACGAACGCGTTGCTGGAACTGATTGAAAAAAATGCCGTCACCAATTCACATCTCTTTAAAAACGCCATGAAATTTATTTTCGAATTGTTAAATTCGGAGGAAGTCCTGGAACGCAAACCTTTTGGAAGACTGCGCGCTTGGTTTATGGAAATGTTGTTCCTGCACTGGAACCAGTTAGCGCGCGCCGCCATCGATGCTCATTGGGACAACCCCTCTGATCTTTATGCGTTTCGCAAAAATTTACTGGACACTATGCGTATCGCTTTCAAAGCATTTCAGGATAGCGGCGGCCAAAATTTTACCTCTTTTCAACTACCCGGCTCGCTGATGGAGTTGCACTATTTACTGATGATGCAAATAGAACCTCAGGACACGTTAATGCTGGATTCTCTCACATCTTTGGTGAATGTCAGAACTGCCGGGGAGCTGTCGACTGTGAATGCGCAAGCGCGAACCGCGGATCCGGATCTTCTCAGCGCCGGGGCTTGTGTGATCACCCATACTTTAGGCGCACTGCGTGGCGATGTGCTTCCCAATTCATTCAGGGATGCGCTCGAGACGTTGCTTCAGGAGCAAACAATACTGGAAAACAACCAAATAAAAGAAGAACATGAACGAAAATCCGAAGCAGGTTTTGTTCCCACTCAGGACAGGCGTGACCAGCGGTCCCTGGTTCGTTTACGCCGGGGCAAGCATTTTAGCGATCAGCCGGATGAATACAAATATCCGCAATTTGGTTTTAGCGTACCCGAGCTATTGGCAGCGGTGGTGGACGAAGTTCCCATTCCTTTGGAGAAATTTAATAGCGATGCCTTAAATAGCGTCTCGGACTATAACCTGCGCGAAAATATCAGCAATATTGTCGATACCCTGGATACTTTGGGTGGTAGCAGCCTGATAAAACTGCGTGGCTCAGACAGTCAGGATTCAAAAAACGAAGACCCGGAACTGGAAAAATTAAAATCCGGCGACCTGGAAAATTTAATTTGCCAGGGGACCTCTAATGCAATCTATATCAGAGACCTGGATAAATTGTATTACTTTAAATACAGCCGTGCAGGCAAGGGAACACTGACGGAACTGGTTGTTGACCGTGATCTTTTGCCCGGTTTTGATGAAAAAATGCGGGTGGGCGACTTGGGCTACGCGCAACCCCGATTGCTGTCCGAACGGCGCCTGGATGACATTGAAAAATTTACCGATAACAAACCAGAGTTTGAGGACCCGGCAGATGAAAAAGAGTCGCCTGAGAGCGTTTTACCAGGAGATCTTATCAGGGTGCCGAGGACGCGCACCGTCGCAGCATTGCTGCAAGGTATGATGAGAACCAATGAATTGGCTTTAATCATTAATGCAGACATTAAACCTCAGGATCTGAACCGCAGAATTGAAAATATGAATTTCCCGGCTTTTAAAAACTATGCCGCCTGGTACGATAAATTTCGCTGGATCGCGGGTTTGCTGAATCCCCAGAAGCCAGTGGATTATCTTTTTAATTTCCAGCCAAATTTTGGCTGGAGAAAACTTCGTATTTTCTGGGGAGGATGTGATCTGGTTTTAATGGATACTCAGCCGACGATAGAAAATGTTAAACAATTAAATATTATTTCCAATGCCGCATACATTCGATACGGTGACCAATTATTTTACGCGAACAATATTAACGAAATAGTCAATAATAAAATCATAGCAGTCAATACATGCACACTCAGTGTGGTCAATCTTAAAGAAACTAAAGAAACTGAACAAAAGCGCGCAAAAGTTTTTTCCGAGTTTGATGCAAGACTGGATATAGCCCGTTTAACGCCTGGTGAAAGTAGAAAATTGACTGCGGAACAATTGAAAGAAATCTTCAATTTAACCGAACACACTCATCTGGAAAAAGTAGAGAGACCGTGGGAAGATCTGCATTATCAAATATTCCAAGCCATTGAAAAGCGCTATCTGGCGTTATTGTCCCCGCAGCGGGAAGCGGTTCGCGACGAAGTATTGCGTGACGTTCCTTCCGAGCTCCGGGAAGTGGGGGATGGAGATGTTACCCTGCTCGGCCTGATAACCCGTTGGCAAGATGTTGGAGTGGTCTCCTATATCGACCAGGATCAGGTAACCCGGCGCAAATTATCCGCCAACTTTAATCAATTCAGTCAATTTTTATCCGGATTGTTTATCGACACTGAAAGATCAAGATTGGGCAACGCTCGTTATTTTCCGTTGATCAACGGAATTGTCAGCGAAACCACCAATAAAATATTTACCCCGGATGCTTTGGATAACAAAATTAAAAATATCTTAATACGTCCTGAATTGCGCAAATATTTTTTACAAAAACTGGCGGCGGTTTGTTTGTCCGATAACATGCAGCCATTACTGGATCAGCTCAACAAGCCTGAAAATCGGATAATCCAGATAGCTTCCAAATTTTTAGAACTTCACTGGACTGAGAATTTATTAGAAACCGCCTGGACTGTGCTGGCTCATGAAATGCTGGCGCATCCAGAGCGTTCCTGGCTCAGGCAAACCCAACCGAACACAGTGAGTTATTTTGAAGAAGAGAGTAATCAACTTGAGGTAGCTGCTCACCAGGATGAGCTATTGATTCATCACCTCCTTGCATGGCGAACTAAAATAAGTAAAGCTTTCGGTTCACGTTCTCAGGCAATGCAGGAAGAAAGCGCAGAGACGGAACAGGAAGAAAAGAGTCCTGACATTGCGCAGAATGTGGACGGTTCTTTGACCATAGAGAAAGTAGATTGCCTGCGTGAATTTTTGATCATTTTCAAGGACAGATTTGCGCAAAATAAGCAGGATTGTTTTATTTTATACCAAAATCTGGTCAATTGGGCGATCAGGGAATGGTTCGCTTCCGGGAAGAGTAAGACGGAGGAATTGATTGCGGTTTTTCGTTTGAGTAGCATTGCTGGATTAACTGTGGATCAACTGGATTTCTGGAGTCAATGCGCCCGGAGTATGGTTTTTAAAAAAAATACGGTTACCAGTCAGGAACTATTCGACGCTTTAAGAAACTATGAACCGCCTTTTACACGCTGGACTTTAATTGAGGATTATCTGGAGTCGAGACCAGCGCGGCGGGACACTCCTCCATTCAGAATCATTCCGTTTATCGAGCAATATCTAAAAGAAAAAAATAAAACGGGTATTGATTTTTTCAAAGACACCCTGTTTGACCGGGATGCTTACAACGCCACCAGTTTTATCGTCTGCGTGCTGCGAAAGCTCGGCATGGACGGCGAAAAAATGTTAGTGAACTTTGGAGATATGGTCGGGAAAAATAGCCTGCAGAACCAACTCATTGAATATCTAAAACCCCTCCTCGTTGATCCTAACGCGAAAGAGTTGATTTTAGCGGAAGAAGATACGGAGGAGCAGGCGGCACTCAAAGAAGAACAGCGTAAGCCGGTAGTCGAGGCACATTCACGCCTGAACGGTTTTATTCACCTTCTGTTAGGTCTGCGCATTGAGCTGCTGGATCGGGAGCCCACTGAGGAAGAAAAAAAACGGGTGGTGGAACAGAAATGCATTTATATGATCCGAAAACCAGAGGGTCATTACGAGTTAGGTGTTTATATTGCTAAAGTCGGAGAACAAAAAGGCAATGAAGATGAATCTTCCCGATATGATCAATGGTCTTTGAATTTACCCGAATACAAAGATTTATTATCTGACGGACGTTTGTCTCAACAACAATTAGATGGTGATAATAATCTGCGGCAGGCTATTTTAAACTACGCCGGTGATGTTTGCGGCAGTGTTTCTTTGGGCGCGATGGAAGCGTGGCCCGCGGTTGAGACAGGAAAAGAATTCACCCGGCGTATTCGCCCGAATGACATCCCGCGTCCTTCCGGGAATCTTGCGGCAATGATTATGGGAGTGGCTGATAGCGGTTACGATCTTTATATCATCAATGATTTTGACGTTAAGGCGTGCACTGCCACGCCCGGATCCGCGGAGATGATTTTACCTGGCGGCCACACGATTAAAAACGCCATCATCATCAATACCCATAACAAAGCCTGCCTGATTCGCATGGGCAAGATCGTTGCGCAGGATATTGATGTCGACATAAAAAATTGCCGTCAATTGAAAAAAAGTTACAAAAATTCCGCACTACCTGGGAAATTATCCAGGATAACCACGCCTCCGGCGCTTGTTTGCAGCATCATTGCCGGGGTAACCGCTCAAGCCGGCCGGACCTGGTCGCCCAATCTGGAGATAGTGGAAAATCGCGTGGAAGTAAATGGCGCCGGGCAACCCGAGCAACGTCTGCTCACAAAAACGCGAATAAAATCCTACGATGAACAGTTACCGTTTGCTATCGCGCACAGATTATTTAAAAATTTTACGGAGGGTGCGGAATTAAAAGTACTGAATGTGAAGCGGCTGGACGAACTCCATGAAAAGGGCTGGCTCCGGCCTTTGCGTGCCTATATCGCTCTTCTGGGTTATAAACGATTCACCGAAGAAGGCGGCCGCATTCTGGAGAGCGACGAAAGCTGGACCGTACGATTCCAGCGCATGGTAAAACTCATGGAGAAAACTTTAGGAATCACGATAAAGCAGGACAGCGGTTGTCAGAATATTATTACAACTGACGAATTTAAAAGGCTTATGGAGCTATTCCAGGCAGGTATCGCTAAATTTAGTGAATTTGTACTGACTTTTAATCTGATTCTTCCCCCCCGAGTTGAATCCGCGACCACGTTCTGGGGCAAATACTGCGAACAAAATGATTTGGGTGTGCTTCATTTCATTTGTGATGATTCGACCGTGAATCAGAAAAATTTCCGTGCCCACTGCCTGGAATTACTGACTAAATTGGCCCAGCTAACCAATCCATCGCTTGCCGACCCCGTTCCTCCTGTGGAGCCGCGGAGCAAGTTGCTCTTTTTAGATCGGCTGCCGGAGGAGCAGGAGCTGGCAGGTTATTCCGGTCAGTATCTCCTGGTGGGTTCAAGGGAATTTAAATTTGACGGTCAGAAGTCAGTAGACGATCCCCGTATTGAATTTACCAATCTTCACTATTTTGACGAGAAGGGTAATTCCTGTAAATTGTACAGTTTTCCTGATGCGGATTTTAACGGCGTTTTGCTGGAAGCCCTTTTAACATCAGAATTCGATATAGTCCTGACTGCCATGGCCCCGGGATTAAAAGAGGAAGAGATTGAAGTAGAAGCGAAAAGAATTTATCAGAAGCGTGGAAATACTCCGGTTATTATTTACCAAAAAGTGTTTAAAAAACTTTTTGAAAAACTGGTGGAGGATTCTCCAAATTATTATGTATTTGGACAGATAGAAAAAGGTTTAAGTCTGACCAAAACTACCTCAACCATCGCGCAGGGGCTGGCATTTCCGAATGTGGGTGAAGAAAAATATCTGGTTAAAAATCCTGCCTTCTCGGCGGCCTATAAAGGAATCATAGGTAAAAAAGCCCATTATCTTGAAAATGGAAAACTACGCAGTAGAGTGCATTTAGACCGTGACAAGGTGAAGAAATTTGCTTTTACGGGGGAAAATGATCAGCTTCGATCTATTCCCTCAGAGCAGAAATGTGACTTGATATGGCTGGAAAGGATGCCTCAGGGCGAAATGCTCAATTTCTGCAAAGGAAAAATAGTATTTATATCCACGGAGCTGGTGCCCAAATTTAAACTGGAGGGTCAGCGATATGCGCATGAAACGTCGACACTCTGTTCGAATCTGTACTTCGTTTATCAGGGCAGACTGACTGGGGTACGGGTCCCGGCGCATGGAGCAGAATTTTTTAACAAGAAATTGCGTAAATTAATGAAAAAATCCAAAGAAAACGAATTGATTTTAACCTCCACAGAGGTGGATGAATTAATCAATCGCTGGAAAGCGGATGATGTGCGTTGTGCGAATGCCGGCAACCTTTTTCCCATGCGCGATAATCTGTTGAAGTTTCTTCAGGGCGGCAACAGGCCTGGTTCAATCCAGAGCGTGATCCTCGATCCGGCAGTAGAAGTTTTGGTGACCGTACCTGGATCCACATTAATGCCACGGAATGACAGAGATTCTGCGCCAGTGGAAACAAAGAAAGAAACAAAGCAGGAGGAGTATAAACTCCCGGACTTAAAATTAACGCGAGTGTATAACCACCACTTTGAGGCTGAAAAGGATAAGATCGCCCAATCACTCACATCGCCCTTGTTTTCTGAGTTTTCAGAACAGAAAGCACTCGTTAATCATGTGATTAGCGGCGGGAGTTTATATCATCCGCTACCCACCGATGAAGAGAGGAGGGCTGAAGAATCATTAACAAATATTGATGAGGCGATGGAATTAGAGATGGATTTCTGACAGCCATAACCGTGGATAAAATGCATAGGCTTCAGTTTAAGGATTTTTTTCCCAAAAGACGCCGTCATTGCGAGCGCCAGCGAAGCAATCCAGTACAGAATTTCTACAAAGCTCGTACTGGATTGCTTCGCTGGCGCTCGCAATGACGGCTAAAATTCCTTAAACTGACGCCTATGTGGATAAAATGCGGGTGCTTCCAGTATGGTTTGAGTGGTTTATTCGATAATTATGAAATTCAAGATTTCTTTGATTTTTCATAATTTTTGAGCAGGTTTTCAACAAAAAAAGCTTTCATTTCTATAAAAAAGAAGATATCATAAATAACTTTTTTAGATAGACTATTTATTATATCGCGAATAGGATTATATTTATGAATAAATTAGCTATTATCGTAGGGCTTATCATTTTTTGCGCAGGTTGTGCTCCAGAAAAGGTTGTTCCCGCTCCCGTTCCTGTCGCCCCGGCTCCCAAAGCTGTCGTGGTAGTGCCCCCTCCGACAGCAGCAGTTATCAACATGCCGGCGCCTCTTCCGGTGACGTACCCCAAAAATGTGATTGTGCGCCAAAAACCCCTGCCGGCTATTTCAGTTTATCCCGGTTCTCTGAAGGAAAACGTTGAGCGTATCGCTGCTCATTACGGCTGGCATCAGGTCGTATGGGACGCTCCGGAGGATTATCGGTGGGTTGGCTACGCCCAAATCCAGGGTGAAAATTTATCCAGCGTTTTACGCCAGTTATTTACGGATTTTCCTTTACAGGCGGTTTTCTATCAAGGTAATCACGTATTATATATTCATCCAAGGACATTAAAATAATGAAAAAGCGTAACATCTTCAGATTTCTTGGTTTAGTTTGCACTACATTATTGCTGACGGCGTGCATTTTGCCTCCTTATCAACACGCTAGCGAGCGTATTGATCAAACCGACCGGCAAATCGCCGCCGATAAAGCGGCTGACGATGAGCGCGCTCCGCCGGTGATCAGCCGGCCTGGCTTTTACATCGACCCAAATCCGGTGAGCCTGAGCAAAGATCCGGCGTGGATGCGCCGCTCCATCACCCTGACCGCGCAAAATATGCCGATGGATGAACTGGTATCGAGATTATTACGCCACAGCGACGTCAACGTTCGTTATGATAATTCCGTGGAAGCCAAGCGCCCGGTGAGTCTGCATTATTCCGGCAGCATAAAAGGCGCGCTGGATACCGTGGCCGCCAAAACCCGCTATTACTACCTTGTCGAAGGAAATGTGGTGAGCTGGTCCGCCTTTCAAACCAAAATGTTTGACATCTCATTTATGCCTGGCTATTCCTCTTACCTGGTGGGACGCAACCAGAATAGTTCATCCGGTTTTGGTAATGCCTATCTGGGTTCCGGAGAAGTGCAAAGCGACGTCAATGACGATCAGTACAGCAGCCTGCAGGCCCAATTATCCGTCTGGGAAGATTTACGAAACGGTCTCAGTAAGCTGGTTTCTTCCGACGGCAGATTTATGATTTCCGAATCGACCACCACAGTGACGGTGCGTGATCATCCGGATAACGTTGACTCCATCGGCAAGTACCTTGACGATTTAAACAGAACCCTGTCCCAGCAGGTGGCTATCAAAGTGGAAGTGCTGGACGTCAGGCTTACTCAGTCTTATGAAATGGGTATTAATTGGGATGCGATCATCAGGACTTTCACCAATTTTCAGTTTACAGGCGCTCTGGCCGACGCCACCACAATTTCACCCATCGCGATGGCAGGGGGCACCACTTCCGGTATTGCTTCGTTCGTGATTGGCAAAAACCAGCACCAAACTTTTATCCGAGCTCTGGACCTTCAGGGTAGAGTGCACCTTGTTACCAATCCGCAAGTGGTTACCATGAACAACCAGATGGCGACTATTCGCATCACCAACGATACCAGCTATGTGAAAAGTGTCAGCACCACGCAAACTCCCGATGCCGGCACCACGTCGTCCATAACGCCGGGAACGGTGACCGATGGCTTCACGCTTTATGTTCTACCCAAAATTCAGGGTGATAAAGTGTTCATGCAAATTAGCAGCACTTTGTCCGACCTTCTGAGTATTACCAAAGCGGATAATGCGCCGACGGGAACGAATGTCAAGGATCAAACCACATTTACAGCCATTCAAATCCCGACGTTGGCGCAAAAAGTATTTAACCAGCGCACGGCATTGCAGTCGGGTGAGACTTTAATCGTGGCGGGTTACCGGCGTGTGCGTGACGAAACCCGCGAAGCCAAATACTTTACGGTGGCTGCGCTTGGCGGCAAAGGTTCTGAAAGCGAGAACATTGAAACGCTGGTGTTAATTACTCCCATCGTGATGAAGTAAAGTATGAGTTTATTGAATCGACCAGATGGCATACAGTTTGTAGTGCAACCCTACCGGGAGCGCATTTCAATCGGTAAACGCTCGGTGATGACTCAACGAATTCGCCTGTTATCGGAACAACACGGCCAGTATGTTCTGATTTCACCGCTGACCCAGAATGCGGTGGAAGCGGTTTTTTCCAGAGAGTCTGGCTATTTGCTGGGAGAAAATGTCTGGGCTTACTTCGACAAGTCTCCTTACCTGATTTTTTGCGAGAGATTATCCAAAGACACTAATCAGGTATTGCTGGTCATTGTCAGAGCTAATGAAGTTTATCTGGATACGGTCATTGATAACGATAAGCTGCGCGCGGAGCTGGTTCCTTTAATGACCATGCAGGAATCTTTTCGGGTTATTATCTTTGGTGATGTTTCTTTAAGTCAAACCGAAACACCGGGCCATTTTGTACTACCAAAAAATCTCATCAGTAGCTTTGAGATCGCTAAAGAACCCGTTTTTAAAAATTTACCGATATCACCCAATGTCAGGTTGTTAACGCTATTGCTGGCTCTCAAATCGCCGTTATTGGGTTCAAGAATTTCTTCTCTCACTATCGGTGTAGCCACTTTGGCAGTTTTGGCTACCGTTTGGTGGATTTATGCGGTCATTCCGCCGACACGGGAAGCGCCTCTGGCGCCAACAAACGTGGCTCAAAAAGTGGATATGGCCTATATGGATTTCTATGCGGCCATGAAATCGCCCTCTCCGAGTGAACAATTGGATGAACTGGCGCACACTCTGGAAACATTTTATGCTTTGCCCGGATGGTCAGCGGCGAACATACGTTACGACAGCAGCCAGTACCGTATTCAACTGGAGCGTCAGGGCGGTAGTTTGCAATGGTTGACACAGTGGGCAAACGTTGAAAACTATTCTCTTAACCTCGGTTCCGCTGGGGCTGAAATAGCTGTTCCCAGCCAACTGATATCACGCGCCAGACCGCGTTTTTTATATCCGCTGTCACAAGTGATGGCTTCTCTGGTGGATGAATTAGACCTCCTGTTTCCTGATGAAATGGTGAGCATCAGTGATCCACGAATATTGGGTCAGACCAAATCAAGAACTGTGACGATTAATTTAGCTGACGCTTCACCGGATACCTTAGTGTTAATTGGTAACACCTTGGGGGATCGTTTACCGCTGTCCATTGCAGCGATGAATGTCAGTGTTAGTAGGGGATTACTCAATGGAAGCGTTCAATTATCTGTGTGGGGAATATAACCATGAACATTATAACAAAACTTAATATTCGGCAAAAAGTGATGCTGGTGTTGACCATTTTAGCGGCTGTTTTTTTGGCCTGGCAGATTTACCACTTTGTACAAGGCAACGCATCACCGGTCCAGCCTTCAGCAGCGCCCGTACCGGCTGCTGCTCTTCCTGTCAGTACTCTTCCTCCACCGGCGGTGGTGCATCAGTTACCGGCGAGTGCCCCGGTGTTAACGCCACGTCAACGAGAGTACCTTAATTTGGTGCGAGAATATCAGATTACCAAAATGGAACGGCAAATACTTGAGGAAAAAGCGGGATTGGCCAATGCGCAAAAACGCATCTCCGACAGCGGCGCAAACAATTCTTTATCCGGCGTGAGTAACATGGATACATCGATGTTCGGTAATGAAAATAATGATTATCAGCTGGCTTACATAGACCGGCAGGCCGGGCGGTGGACTGCGACTTTGAATCAGGGTGAAGTTTATAAAGAAGTGCACGTCGGCACTCGCCTGGAGAACGGTTCGAAAGTGCTTTCCATTAATGGCAATAGCGTTATCTTAAGTTTGGTAAAAGGCAAAAAACTGGTGTTAACTTTTCAGGGCAGTGTGAATGTCGATAATGAAACCCCGGCTTATACGGTGAAGGCCAAATCCGCTGTTAAAAAGTCGCAACCTGTGGCGAATGCCGTGACCCCCCCTGTTCCCCCTCCTGCTTCTAACAACGCTAATGCGGCCAATAGCCAAAGCAATGCTAAAATTGCCAAAATGTTGGGTATTACCTCAACTCCAGTCGCACCGGTCGCGCCTAGTCCAGCCCCTGCTGTGACCCCGAACGATATTCCCGCCGCGCCCCTCACGGTAACCCCGGGAACTGCTGTACAACAACCGCCTGCCCCCACCCAGAATAATCAGCCCGTTGCTCCCTCTAATCCCCAGCTCACGCAGCCAGCGCCTCAGGCCTTAACAGCAAAACCTGTATCAGTGAAAGAATTGCGTGCGAATTCGATGACGACCCCCAGTCAAATTTCATGGGAGCAAGCCGCTAATTTACAGGCTGCCATCAGTAATTCTCATTAATTAAATTAGGGCTGACCCCGTCATTGCGAGCGTTAGCGAAGCAATCCAGTCCGATGTGGGTGCAAAGTCAATTACTCGGCACACACATTGTACTGGATTGCTTCGCTCGCGCTCGCAATGACGATATGGTGGGAACGGCACTCCTGAAGTTTAATTAACCTGAACCACCACGCGACGGTTTAAGGTGGCGCTGCGGGGAGTGGATTGTTCGGCGATGGGTTCCCTGCTGCCACGGCCTTCGGTGGCGATGCGGCGGCGATCCACGCCGGAGTTAAAAACATAAGCGCTTACGGCTTCTGCGTAACTTTGGGATAATTCCAGTTGCGCTTTTTGGTTCAGAACCTGATCTGTGTAGCCGATTACCCGAATGACTGAATTGGGATAGGTGTCGGCAAAATTTTTCGTGAATAGCGCCATTTGACGCAAATTCGATTGCTGGCTTTCTTTAACGGTAGCTGTGCCGGGCTCAAAGTATTCATCGGTGGGGATAATCATCATCAACCGGTCCCCCTGTTGAATCATTTGAATCCCTGCGTTCTGCATCTGATGAACCTGCCCCTTCAAAGTGTTTTGAGGGATTGGCAAGGGAGGCGGTGTGGTTGAGCAGCCGCTTAACAGGATGAGCGCACCGGCCAGCCAGCCATATATTTTGCTCATATTAACTCCTAACAATAACGGGTTTAAAGTTTATTAATAAAAAGCTACAGTATCCTGAATTTGAATATTACGCAATATTTTGGGCATGTCATTGCGAGCGCTAGCGAAGCAATCCAGTTCGATGCGTGTGTAAAATCAATTAGTTAGTACCGGGCATTGTACTGGATTGCTTCCCACCACGCTTCGCTCGCGGTCGCAATGACGAATTTGTCGTGTACTGAGCATGAGCCACTGGAATGCAGGTATTCAAGAAAATAATGGGGATCATTTTATGAAATTATCAAGAATTATTGGCCTGATAACCGGGTGTCTGTTACTGGTTTTCGCAGATATTGGGTTGGCCGGCTTTTGGTCTTCAGCCCAGCCGGCGCCAGGTCGAATGGCATTAATGTTGCCCCTGAAAGGTGCTTACGGAGAATCCGCTCAGGCATTGCGTGACGGTTTTTTAGCGGCGTATTACCAGTCGTTACCAGAGGATTCTGCCGCCCCCACCATCCGTATTATTGATACGAGCGAAGGAGATATTGTTACTCTGTATCGTCAAGCCGTAGCTCAAGGCATGGATCTGGTTGTGGGGCCTTTAAGTAAAGAGCAGGGTCTGCAATTAGTGCAGGCAGGTCCACTCGCTGTTCCTACGGTGGTATTAAATATTTTACCAATCACGGAACCGGTTCCTAATCTCTATCAATTAAGTCTTGCGCCAGAAGACGAGGTCAAACAGGTGGTTGCCAAAGCATGGCAGGACCACAAAAAAAACGCTTTGATTATTGTGCCCGCCAGCACATGGGGGCAGAGGCTTTCGCAAGTATTTTTAACGGAATGGCAAACTTTGGGGGGCAAAGTGGTTGGCGAAATGTACTACGATGATCCCGGCCAGTTATCCTCGCAAATCTCGCAAATATTACAGGTGGAGGCTTCTGAAAAGCGCGCCAAAGCTCTTGCGCATTTACTGCTACAGCCAAAATTGCGCACCATCCCTTACCGCCGGCAGGACGTGGATATGATTTTTCTCGTTGCGAAACCAGAATCTGGGCGTGAAATCCGCCCATTGCTGAATTTTTACTACGCCGGAAAAATACCCGTGTATGCCACTTCGCATGTTTACAGCGGAGCGCCGGACCCGCAGTATGACCAGGATTTAAACGACGTTCAGTTTTGCGCCATCCCCTGGGAGATAGCCCGTGAGACACTGTCACCGGATTTACAAGTCATTCTTCAAAATGTAGAAAAGGCTTGGCCGGAGGCCGCACGACGACAACCGCAATTTTTTGCTTTAGGAGTGGATAGCTACCGGGTTGCACGACAACTGGGCGCAGGTATGGCGATGCCCAAAATAGACGGAGCGACGGGCAAATTGACTCTTCAGGATAACCACGTCTGGTACCGGGACTTGCCCTGGGCTCAAATCATTCATGGCCAGCCGCAACAGATAAACAGATAAAATGACTACCAGGATTATTGGTCAATTGGCTGAAGCGCGGGCGCGTGTATACTTAGAACAGCGGGGAATGGTGTGGGTACGCAGCAACTATCTTTGTCCTCAGGGTGAGGTTGATTTAATCATGCTAGAGCAGGAAACCGTGGTTTTTGTGGAAGTTCGTTACCGAACTTATTCTGACTTTGGAAAGAACGTCGAAACCGTCGCTGGACGTAAACAACACCGCCTGATCAAGGCCGCCTGGCATTATCTGCTGGAAACTAATGCCGTTGAAAAAGTGAATGCCCGCTTCGACATCGTGGGACTGGCTCCGGATGATGAAATTTACTGGATTCAGAATGCCTTCGAAGTCCGATATTAACGCCATTTATATCCTGCGCATCGGCAAAGCCGATTGCTCGGAATGAAGGGGGAGAATCGCGATTCTCCCCCTTACGAACCCCCATCGCGTAAGGAAAATTCCTTGGTCGTTGTACTCTAGAAAAAATGCTGTAAAATACCGACATGGATATGTCATCGAGAATTAAACAGCATTTTGAAGAAAGCATTCAAACCAAGGTATTAGCAGCCGAATCTTTAACCGAAGCGATCTGCGCGGCAGGCGAAATGATGGTGCAGTCATTATTAAATGGGGGCAAAATTCTAAGCTGCGGTAATGGCGGTTCTGCCAGCGACGCGCAACATTTTTCCGCTGAAATGTTAAACCGTTTTGAGACCGAACGTCCCAGCTTACCCGCCATAGCCCTGTCCACAGATACTTCGACTGTCACCGCAATTGCCAATGATTATAGTTTTGACGAAATTTTTTCTAAACAAATCAAGGCGCTGGGACAGCCAGGCGACGTCCTGTTAGCGATTAGCACCAGTGGCCATTCCAAAAATGTGGTGCAGGCTATTATCACCGCTCAGCAGCGGGCTTTGCAGATAGTCGCCCTCACCGGCCGTGACGGGGGCGTCATTGGCGGTTTATTGAATGATACGGACGTCGAAATCCGCGTTCCTGTCCAATCGACTGCGCGGATTCAGGAAGTGCATTTATTGGTTATTCATTGTTTGTGTGATTTTATTGATCATCGATTATTTATTACTGTGGAGGGTTAAGTATGAAACGTATTTCTTTACGATTAATGTTGCCATTTATATTATTTTTATTATCGGGCTGCGTGCCGATCATTATTGCCGCCGTCGGCGCGACAGCGGGTGGCGCTATTATTTACGATAAGCGCAGTAGTGGAGTCATTTTGCAGGACCAGGATATTACTAACCGCGCGCTCGGTCAGCTCAATGCAGACACGACTCTCAAGAATTCTGCGCGCGTTTCAGTCGCCACTTTCAATCACGTCGTGTTATTGGTGGGACAGGCGCAATCGGAAGAACTGCGAGAGCGGGCTTACGATGACGTCCGCGTTTTAAAAGGCATCAAGCGGGTTTACAACCAGATAGAGGTGTCCCCCATCTTAACAACTTGGGATCAAAGCGGCGATGCGTGGATAACTTCTAAAGTAAAAACCGCCATGCTCGCCAAACCCGGACTCAGTTCTTCACAAATTAAAGTGGTGACCGAGAATAAAGTCGTTTATTTAATGGGGCTGGTCACGCCTAATCAGGCGAGATTGGCCACCGATGCCGCGCGAAACGTGAGCGGCGTTAAAAAAGTCGTTCAGGTATTTGAATTCGAAACCTGATAAGAGAGACGAATGAACACAGATTCCGCCATTCAAGCCGTTTCGGTAGCTATTTTGCCACTGATCTTCGCGATCACTCTTCACGAAGCGGCGCATGGCTGGGTTGCCAATAAATGCGGCGACAAAACCGCGCTGATGCTGGGCCGGGTAACACTAAACCCGCTAAAGCATATCGATATCATCGGCACGGTCGTGTTGCCCCTGGTTTTACTGTTTATCGGCGGTTTTATTTTTGGCTGGGCGAAACCCGTACCGGTCGCATGGCAGAATCTAAAACATCCGCGACGGGATATGGCATTGGTAGCGTTAGCGGGCCCCGCGGCCAATTTATGCATGGCTCTGGCCTGGGCGATCATCGCCAAATGCACGGTTTTATATTTGGGGGGCAGTCAACAGCCCTGGCTCGCGGCCACCGGGCAATTTCTTCAGGCCGCCGCGAGCTTCGGCATTTTAATCAACTGTGTTTTATTGGTTTTAAATTTATTACCGATCCCTCCTCTGGATGGCAGCCGCGTCATTTCCAGTTTACTGCCTGTTAAAGCCGCGCATGTCTATGAAAAAATAGAAGCCTTTGGTATCTGGATTTTACTGGCATTATTAGTGTTCGGAGTATTGAGTTTTATTTTATGGCCACCCATCCAATGGCTGGTGCATGGCATTATTGATTTATTTGGTCTTGGGAAAGGAGGATTATGATCAGCAATTATCGCTGAGTACAGCGATAATTGCTTCCTGGTTTATATCCTGCGCTCGGCAGAGCCGATGCTCGGAATGAAGGGGGAGAATCGCGATTCTCCCCCTTGCGATCCCCCATCGCGGGGATAATTTTCTACGAAAATTATTTTTTATAAGGGTGATTTATTTCGTTAAATCAATTAGTTAAAATTCACCGGGAGTTTCTGGAATTATGATCAATAGGCGACAATTAGCGAACGCCATTCGCGCTTTGGCGATGGATGCCGTGCAAATGGCCAACTCCGGCCATCCGGGAATGCCGATGGGAATGGCGGATATCGCCGAAGTCTTGTGGCGTGATTTTTTACGTTTCAATCCAAATAACCCCCATTGGTATAACCGTGACCGGTTTGTGTTATCCAACGGCCACGGCGCGATGTTGCAATATGCTTTACTGCATTTAACCGGCTACCCCCTCACCCTGGATGATCTAAGACAGTTCCGCCAACTGCATTCCAAAACACCGGGTCACCCGGAGCTTCACGACACCCTCGGGGTAGAAACCACCACCGGCCCATTAGGCCAGGGTTTGGCGAATGGGGTCGGCATGGCGATCGCCGAGCGGGCGCTTGCCGCACGATTTAACCGCGAAGGGCATGAGATAGTGGATCATCATACCTATGTCTTTGCCGGTGACGGTTGTTTGATGGAAGGCATTTCGCACGAGGCCTGTTCTCTGGCCGGAACCCTGGGTTTACACAAACTCATCGTATTTTGGGACAACAACGGCATCTCCATCGACGGCCACGTTAAGGGATGGTTCACGGATAATACGCCGGAACGATTTCGCGCGTATCATTGGCATGTGATTGCGGATGTCGACGGCCACGACAGTGAAGCCATTTTGCAGGCAATCCGCGAAGCCCGGGCTCAGACAACCAAACCCACTCTCATCTGTTGCCGGACCAAAATTGGCTTTGGCGCTCCGAATCTGGGCGGCACGGAAAAAGCCCATGGCTCGCCGCTGGGAGAAAAGGAGATTGCCCTGGCGCGTGAGGCGTTGGGATGGCCTTATGCCCCGTTTGAAATTCCCCCGGAAATTGCCGCGGCCTGGGACCGGCGGATTCAGGGACAGCAACTGGAAGCAGCCTGGCAAACACGGTTCGACAAATACAAATCCGCTTTTCCGGAATTGGCGGCAGAATTTTTGCGGCGTCAGCAGGGCCAGTTACCCGAAGGATGGGTGAATAAATCCCAGCAATTTATAGAACAAATCCAGGCGAAGGCCCAGGAGATTGCCACCCGCAAGGCCTCACAATTTTTTCTAAATGCTCTTGCACCCGCTTTGCCCGAACTGCTGGGCGGCTCCGCGGATTTAAGTGAGTCCAACTGTTCATTCTGGCAGGGCGCGAAGTCGCTAACCGACGCTGATTTTAACGGCAATTACATCCATTATGGCGTGCGGGAATTTGGTATGTCGGCGATCATGAACGGCATCGCCGTGCACGGTGGATTCATCCCATTCGGCGGTACTTTTTTGGTGTTTTCTGATTATGCCCGCAATGCCGTGCGGTTGTCGGCGTTGATGCGCCAGCGGGTTATTTACATTTATAGCCACGATTCTATCGGTCTGGGTGAAGACGGTCCGACCCATCAACCCGTGGAACATGCCGCCATGCTGCGAATGACGCCCTATTTGCGCGTTTGGCGTCCTTGCGATGATGTTGAAACGGCCATAGCGTGGCAGCAGGCCCTGCAGCATCAGGGTCCGAGCTGTCTATTGTTATCCCGGCAAAACCTGCCGCATCAGGCGCGCTCACCTGAAGCGCTGGCGGCGGTAAAGCGCGGCGCTTACGTGCTTTGCGCGGAGAAGGGCCCCCTACACGGTATTATTATGGCGACGGGTTCAGAGGTATCATTAGCCATGGCAGCCGCGCAACAGTTGCTGGTAGAGGGGGTGAATATCCGCGTCGTGTCGATGCCCTGTTGTGAAGTGTTTAAGGAAGAAACAGCGCAATATCGCGAATCGGTGTTGCCCGCCGGTGTCATCGCGCGTGTCGCGGTCGAAGCGGGGGTCAGCGATTACTGGCGCCAGTTCACCGGATTACGGGGCCGGATAATCGGTATTAATCGTTTTGGTTTATCCGCACCCGCAAAAGCAGTTTCCCAGGCGGTGGGATTGACCGTAGAAAATATCATCGCTGCCATGCATGAAATATTATTGAATAGGGAAATTTGCTGAACATATTCACAATAACTGTAGCAATTCCCGCTGGGCGATAAAGCGGATTAGCAGATGAAATATAGTATTAATTTGTTTAAAGAAAATTAATTGTTCGCAGAAAATTGCCTGCGCTATGGGGGATCGCAAGGGGGAGCGTGCGAAGCGCTCCACCTCATTGAGAATCGGCTCAGCAGAGCGCAGGATATCGAATAGGAAGAAATTGCCGCTGTACCCAGCGGGAATTATTACAATCGCTTCAGCACTCATCAATTTTAGTGGAGAACGTGAATTATGACTATCAAGCTGGCTATTAATGGTTTTGGACGTATTGGCCGCAACGTATTTCGTGCCGTTTATGAAAGTCATCTGAGTAAAGAATTTCAGATAGTTGCCATTAATGATTTAACGGATTTGGCGACTAACGCCCATCTGTTAAAGTACGACAGTATTCATGGCCGCTTCCCTGGCGATGTTTCCACAGAAGGTAAAGATTTAGTGGTGAACGGCGATAAAATCAAGGTTTGCGCGGAACGCGACCCGGCCAAATTACCTTGGGGAGAGCTGGGCGTGGATGTTGTATTGGAATGCACCGGTTTATTTACCGAACGGGACAAAGCGAGCGTCCATTTAAAAGCCGGAGCGAAAAAAGTTTTAATCTCAGCACCTGCGGGCAAAGACGTTGACGCTACCGTCGTTTACGGAGTCAATCACGATATCATTAAACCGAACCATACTATCGTTTCCAATGGATCCTGCACCACCAACTGCCTTGCACCATTAGTGAAGCCTTTGCACGAGGCTTTAAAAATTAAACGCGGTCTGATGGTGACGGTACATGCCTATACCAACGACCAGCGTTTAACCGACAGTGCGCACAGTGATTTGCGCCGGGCGCGCGCTGCGGCTTTGTCGATGATTCCCAGTAAAACCGGGGCCGCCTCCGCTATCGGATTGGTGCTCCCCGAGCTTGCCGGCAAACTGGACGGTTACGCCATGCGCGTGCCGGTTGCGAACGTATCGATTGTCGATTTGACCATTGAGGTTGAAAAGCCTACCAGTCCTGAGGAAATCAATGAAATTATGCGCCAGGCCGCGCATGGTCCATTAAAAGGCGTGCTGGATTACACGTCAGAACCTCTAGTTTCGGTTGATTATAATCACTGTCCTGCTTCTTCCACGTTTGACTGCCACCCAAACTCGCGTCATCGATAAAACCATGGCGAAAGTCATTTCCTGGTATGACAACGAATGGGGCTTCTCCAATCGCATGCTCGACATCGCACGTTTGCTGGGTAAACGATAATAAATTTTTAGATACGAAAGAAGTCAGACCGCAAGACTCCCAAGCTTATGCTATTTTAAATGATGGTGAGCATCCTGTCAGTTCTGTAGTCATAGAGGCACTAAATAATTATGCCATAAACTCTATTCCCTGGACGAAGAGAGATCAAGGTCAAACTCGAGAATTGCTTGCCGCTTAATTTGGGCTTCTGCTAAACGGGAATATTAAGTATAAGTTACGAGAAATGTATGCTCTATTAGGTAGTTTTTATGAAAGTTGAGCTGCTAAAAGTAATGACTGCTCTCAAATCACTTAAAAAAGTGCGGAATTCAGGATAAATTATTAAAAAATCAATTGTTTTATCATAAACACTGTGTCATTATTGGACAATGTTACGAGTTTGAAAAGCTTTCGGTTATTTACCAATACAGAATTTAACCATTAAGAGGCATAAAATGAAATTCTTCCCCAACATACCTTCTCGCTTATTACCCACTACACATCCCATGGCTGATACAGTTACGAATGCGGAAAAACAATTTCAGTTAGGTGAAGCATATCAACTTGGTATAAAAGGATGTAAAAAAGACGCTAAAGAGGCAGTGCGATACTATCGTTTAGCTGCTGATCAAGGGCATGCAAAAGCAAAAAGTTATTTAGGGGCCTGTTATGATTGTGGCATTGGAGTAGTAAAAGATGCCAAACATGCACTGGAATTATATCATGCATCTGCTCAAATGGGTTATGTACATGCGCAATATTATTTAGCTAATCGTTACAAAGCTGGTATTGGAGTTAAAAAAGACATTAATACAGCCATAAAACTATACCGTTTAGCTGCCGGGCAAAGGCACGCAGAAGCACAAAATACATTAGGTGATTATTATATCAATGGTGTTGGAGTTAAAAAAGACATTAAAGAAGCGGTGCAATTATATTTTTCAGCGGCTGAGCAGAAAAATCCGGAAGCGCAATATAAATTAGGCCTTTGTTATCAATATGGCATTGGCGTGCAGGAAAACGCTGAAAAAGCAGTACATTTTTACTGCTTGGCCGGTGAACAGGGAAATTTGCAGGCACGATCTACTTTAAGTTTTTACTACGTAAATGTTGTTGGAGTGAAGGAAGGCGATAAAGAAGCCGTGCGTAAATGCTCTTTAGCTGCTGATCAAGGGGATGCGGAAGCGCAAAGTGAATTAGGGGATTGTTATCTCAATGGCATTGGAGTAGAAAAAGATGCCAAAACCGCGGTGGAATGGTATGGATTAGCCGCCAGGCAAGGCAATCAGCAGGCACAATGTAAATTAGGTATTTGTTATCAATATGGAATTGGCGTGCAGGAAAATGCCAAAAAGGCAATGCATTTTTACCGTTTAGCTGCTGAGCAGGGGAATTTACCGGCACAATATATCCTGGGATTTTCTTATCAACATGGGATTGGAGTGCAACAAAATACCGAAAAGGCAGTGCGTTTTTACCGTTTAGCTGCCGAACAAAATAATCTGCAAGCCTATGCGCAAGCACAATGTGATTTGGGTACTCGTTATCTGGGCATTGGAGTAGAAAGAGACGCCAAAGAAGCGGTGCGATGGTATCGTTTAGCTGCTGATCAGAGAAATCCGGAAGCACTATTTAATTTAGGTCTTTGCTATGGAAAAGGACTTGGAGTGGAAAAAGACACCAAAGAGGCAGCGCATTTTTACCGTTTAGTTGCTGATCAGGGTTATTCGCAGGCACAATCTAATTTAGGTGTTCGTTATGAAAATGGTGATGGAGTGGACAAAGACATCAAAGCAGCGGTACGGCTATACCGTTTAGCTGCTGATCAGGGCAATCCGTCAGCGTTATATAATTTAGGTGTTTGTTATGCAGAGGGCACTGGAGTGGAAAAAAATAGCAAAGAAGCAGTGCGTTTATACCGTTTAGCTGCTGATCAGGGCGATCTGTCAGCGTTACATAGTTTAGCTCTTTGTTATGAAGAGGGCGCTGGAGTGGAAAAAGATAGCAAAGAAGCAGTGCGTTTATACCGTTTAGCTGCTGATCAGGGCGATCTGTCAGCGTTATATAATTTAGGTGTTTGTTATCTACAGGGCACTGGAGTGGAACAAGACAGCAAAGAAGCAGTGCGTTTGTTTCGTTTAGCTGCTGATCAAGACATTTCGCTGGCACAACTTAATTTAGGTATGTTTTATATGATGGGCGAAGGAGTGGAAAAAGATGCCAAAGAAGCGGTGCGATTCTATCGTTTGGCTGCTGCTCACATGGATGCGCGAGCACAAAATGAATTAGGGGCTTGTTATGAAAATGGCTTTGGAGTGGAAAAAGACATCAAAGAAGCGGCGCGATTCTATCATTTGGCTGCTGAACAAGGCTATTCGTATGGACAATGGAATTTAGGTATTTGTTATAGGATGGGCTATGGAGTGGAAAAAGATCAGAAACAAGCGATACGATGGTATCGTTTAGCTGCTGGTCAAGGCCATGTTAACTCGCGATATACCTTAATTAATTTTTATGAAAATGGCACTGGGGTAATGAAAGATGTGAATGAAGCAAGATATTTGAGGATAACTACAGAAGCTCCCACCAATCTTCCCAGCATCGCCCCCAGAGGATCAAGTCTGAATCGGTAAATTTAGGGCTCAAGTCTGAAATTTTAAGCAGATCCTTTGTTCATGAACTGCTTAAAATTTCAGACTTGAGCCTGATCAAATATTTTTGAAATTTAATTATTAGGAGGCTTTATAATGAAATTCTTCCCCAACGTACTTTCTCGCTTATTACCCACTACACATCCCATGGCTGATACAGTTACGAATGCGGAAAAACAATTTCAGTTAGGTGAAGCATATCAACTTGGTATAAAAGGATGTAAAAAAGACGCTAAAGAGGCAGTGCGATACTATCGTTTAGCTGCTGATCAAGGGCATGCAAAAGCAAAAAGTTATTTAGGAGCCTGTTATGATTGTGGCATTGGAGTAGTAAAAGATGCCAAACATGCACTGGAATTATATCATGCATCTGCTCAAATGGGTTATGTACATGCGCAATATTATTTAGCTAATCGTTACAAAGCTGGTATTGGAGTTAAAAAAGACATTAATACAGCCATAGAACTATACCGTTTAGCTGCCGGGCAAAGGCACGCAGAAGCACAAAATACATTAGGTGATTATTATATCAATGGTGTTGGAGTTAAAAAAGACATTAAAGAAGCGGTGCAATTATATTTTTCAGCGGCTGAGCAGGGAAATCCGGAAGCGCAATATAAATTAGGCCTTTGTTATCAGTATGGCATTGGCGTGCAGGAAAACGCTGAAAAAGCAGTACATTTTTACTGCTTGGCCGCTGAACAGGGAAATTTGCAGGCACGATCTACTTTAAGTTTTTACTACGTAAATGTTGTTGGAGTGAAGGAAGGCGATAAAGAAGCCGTGCGTAAATGCTCTTTAGCTGCTGATCAAGGGGATGCGGAAGCGCAAAGTGAATTAGGGGATTGTTATCTCAATGGCATTGGAGTAGAAAAAGATGCCAAAACCGCGGTGGAATGGTATGGATTAGCCGCCAGGCAAGGCAATCAGCAGGCACAATGTAAATTAGGTATTTGTTATCAATATGGAATTGGCGTGCAGGAAAATGCCAAAAAGGCAATGCATTTTTACTGTTTAGCTGCTGAGCAGGGGAATTTACCGGCACAATATATCCTGGGATTTTCTTATCAACATGGGATTGGAGTGCAACAAAATACCGAAAAGGCAGTGCGTTTTTACCGTTTAGCTGCCGAACAAAATAATCTGCAAGCCTATGCGCAAGCACAATGTGATTTGGGTACTCGTTATCTGGATGGCATTGGAGTAGAAAAGACGCCAAAGAAGCGGTGCGATGGTATCGTTTAGCTGCTGATCAGAGAAATCCGGAAGCACTATTTAATTTAGGTCTTTGCTATGGAAAAGGACTTGGAGTGGAAAAAGACACCAAAGAGGCAGCGCATTTTTACCGTTTAGTTGCTGATCAGGGTTATTCGCAGGCACAAACTAATTTAGGTGTTCATTATGAAAATGGTGTTGGAGTGGACAAAGACATCAAAGCAGCAGTACGACTATACCGTTTAGCTGCTGATCAGGGCAATTCGTCAGCGTTATATAATTTAGGTGTTTGTTATGCAGAGGGCGCAGGAGTGGAACAAGATAGCAAAGAAGCAGTGCGTTTATACCGTTTAGCTGCTGATCAGGACAATCCGTTAGCGTTATGTAATTTAGGTGTTTGTTATGCAAAGGGCGCAGGAGTGGAAAAAGATAGCAAAGAAGAAGTACGTTTATACCGTTTAGCTGCTGATCAGGGCCACCCCCCAGCGTTATATAATTTAGGTGTTTGTTATGCACATGGCACTGGAGTGGAACAAGATAGCAAAGAAGCAGTGCGTTTATACCGTTTAGCTGCTGATCAGGGCCACCCCCCAGCGTTATATAATTTAGGTGTTTGTTATGCAGAGGGCGCAGGAGTGGAAAAAGATAGCAAAGAAGCAGTACGTTTATACCGTTTAGCTGCTGACCAGGGCCACCCCCCAGCGTTATATAGTTTAGGTGTTTGTTATGCACGTGGCACTGGAGTGGAACAAGATAGCAAAGAAGCAGTGCGTTTACACCGTTTAGCTGCTGATCAGGGCAATCTCCCAGCGTTATATAATTTAGGTGTTTGTTATGCAGAGGGCACTGGAGTGGAACAAGATAGCAAAGAAGCAGTGCGTTTATACCGTTTAGCTGCTGATCAGGGCCATCGGTCAGCGTTATATAATTTAGGTGTTTGTTATGCAGAGGGCACTGGAGTGGAACAAGATAGCAAAGAAGCAGTGCGTTTATACCGTTTAGCTGCTGATCAGGGCCATTCGTCAGCGTTATATAATTTAGGTTTTTGTTATGCAGAGGGCGCAGGAGTGGAAAAAGATAGCAAAGAAGCAGTGCGTTTATACCGTTTAGCTGCTGATCAGGGCCATCCGTCAGCGTTATATAATTTAGGTGTTTGTTATGTAGAGGGCGCTGGAGTGGAAAAAGATAGCAAAGAAGCAGTGCGTTTGTTTCGTTTAGCTGCTGATCAAGACATTTCGCTGGCACAACTTAATTTGGGTGTTTTATATATGATGGGCGTTGGAGTGGAAAAAGATGCCAAAGAAGCGGTGCGACTCTATCGTTTGGCTGCTGCTCACATGGATGCGCGAGCACAAAATGAATTAGGGGCTTGTTATGAAAATGGCTTTGGAGTGGAAAAAGACATCAAAGAAGCGGCGCGATTCTATCGTTTGGCTGCTGAACAAGGCTATTCGTATGGACAATGGAATTTAGGTATTTGTTATACGATGGGCTATGGAGTGGAAAAAGATCAGAAACAAGCATTACGATGGAATCGTTTAGCTGCTGGTCAAGGCCATGTTAGGTCGCGATATGCCTTAATTGGTTGTTATGAAAAAGGCACTGGGGTAATGAAAGATGTGAATGAAGCAAGATATTTGAGGATAACTACAGAAGATCCCACCAATTTTCCCATCATCGCCCCCAGAGGATCAAGTCTGAATCAGTAAATTTAGGGCTCAAGTCTGAAATTTTAAGCAGATCCTTTGTTCATGAACTGCTTAAAATTTCAGACTTGAGCCTGATAAAATATTTTTGAAATTTAATTATTAGGAGGCTTTAAAATGAACTTCTTTCCAAAAGAACCACAGAAAAAACAGATCCCCTCCAACGTACTTTTGACTGCTGATCAGGGAGATCCAGGAGCACAAAATAGTTTAGGTGATTATTATCGATATGGCATTGGAGTAGGAAAAGATGTCAAAGAAGCGGTACGATTCTATCGTTTAGCTGCTGATCAGGGCCACCCCCCAGCGTTATATAATTTAGGTCTTTGTTATGAAAAGGGCGCTGGAGTGGAAAAAGATAGCAAAGAAGCAGTGCGTTTATACCGTGAAGCAGTGCGTTTGTTTCGTTTAGCTGCTGATCAGGGCAGTGCGAAGGCACAATTTAATTTGGGTATTTTATATCTGATGGGCGAAGGAGTGGAAAAAGATGCCAAAGAAGCGGTGCGACTCTATCGTTTGGCTGCTGCTCAAGGGCATGCGCAAGCACAAAATGAATTAGGGGCTTGTTATGAAAGTGGCTTTGGAGTGGAAAAAGACCTCAAAGAAGCGGCGCGATTCTATCGTTTGGCTGCTGAACAAGGCTATTCGTATGGACAATGGAATTTAGGTATTTGTTATACGATGGGCTCTGGAGTGGAAAAAGATCAGAAACAAGCGGTACGATGGCATCGTTTAGCTGCTGGTCAAGGCCATGTTAGGTCGCGATATACCTTAATTGGTTGTTATGAAAATGGCACTGGGGTAATGAAAGATGTGAATGAGGCAAGATATTTGAAGAGAACTACAGAAGTTCCCACCAATCTTTCCAACATCGTCCCCAGAGGATCAAGTCTGTATCAGTAAATTTAGGGCTCAAGTCTGAAATTTTAAGCAGATCCTTTGTTCATGAACTGCTTAAAATTCCAGACTTGAGCCTGATAAAATATTTTTGAAATTTAATTATTAGGAGGCTTTATAATGAACTTCTTTCCAAAAGAACCACAGAAAAAACAGATTCCATCCAACGTACTTTTGGCTGCTGATCAGGGAGATCCAGGAGCACAATATAGTTTTAGGTGATTATTATCGAAATGGCGTTGGAGTAGAAAAAGGTCAAAGAAGCGGTACGATTCTATCGTTTAGCTGCTGAGCAAGGGCATGCAAAGGCACAATGTCATTTAGGTATGCTTTATCAAAATGGCGTTTGGCATTGTGAAAAAGACATCAAAGAAGCAGAGCGTTTATACCGTTTAGCTGCTTATGAAGGCGATTCATCCGCACAAAATAGTTTAGCTGAGTGTTATTGCACGGGTATTGGCGTGGAAAAAGACACCAAAGAAGCGGTGCTATGGTATCGTTTAGCTGCTGGTCAAGGAAATCTGTCAGCACAAAAAAGTCTGGGCGATTATTATCAGGGTGGAGTGGAGTACCGGGAAAAGACGCCAAAGAAGCGGTGCGATGGTATCGCCTGGTGCTGATCAAGGCGATTTGCAGGGACAATGTGAGTTAGGTCGTTGTTATGAAACTGGCTTTGGAGTAGAAAAGGACAACTTGCGAAAGAAGCGGCGCGATGGCATCGTTTAGCTGCTGATCAAGAGCATGCAAACAACGTATCCTGCATGATCGGGGAAATCCCGGAGCACAATATAGTTTAGGTGATTATTATCGAAATGGCGTTGGAATAAAAAAAGACGCCAAAGAAGCGGTGCGATGGTATCATTTGGCTGCTGATCAAGGCGATTTGCAGGGACAATGTGGTTAGGTCGTTGTTATGAAACTGGCTTTGGGGTAGAAAAGGAAGCCAAAGAAGCGGTGCGATGGTATCGTTTAGCTGCTGATCGAGGGCATGCAAAAGCAAAAAATTATTTAGGAGCCTGTTATGATTGTGGCATTGGAGTGGAAAAAGATGCCCAATATGCACTGCAATTATATCGTGCATCTGCTGAAATGGGTTATGCGCCAGCACAATTTGATTTAGGTGTTCGTTATGGGAATGGCACTGGAGTAGAAAAAGACGCCAAAGAAGCGGTGCGATGGTATCGCCGGGCTGCTGATCAAGGAAATCGGGATGCACTATTTAATTTAGGAGGATGTTATTCCCGGGGCGATGGAGTAGAAAAAGATAACAAAGAGGCAGCGCATTTTAACCGTTTAGCTGCTGATCAAGGTTATTCCCGGGCACAATGTTATTTAGGTATGTCTTATGAAGATGGCGATGGCGTGGAAAAAAACATCAAAGAAGCGCTACGGCTATATCATTTAGCTGCTAACCAGGGCGATCCGTCAGCGTTATATTGTTTAGCTCGTTGTTATGAAAGTGGCACTGGAGTGAAAAAAGATATCAAAGAAGCAGTGCGTTTAACCCGTTTAGCTGCTGATCAAGGCTTTTCGCAAGGACAATTTGAATTAGGTCGTTTTTATGAAAATGGCACTGGAGTGGAAAAAGACTTCAAAGAAGCGGCACGATGGTATCGTTTAGCTGCTGATAAAGGTCTTTCTGATGCACAATATAATTTAGGTCTGTGTTATCGAGATGGCTTAGGAGTGGAACGAGACCTCAGAGAAGCGGTACGATGGTATCGTATAGCTGCTGATCAAGGTCATTTTAGGGCACAATCTTGTTTAGGTAGGTGTTATCGAGATGGCGAAGGAGTGGAACGAGACCTGAGAGAATCGCTCCGGTTCCTCCATTTATCCGCTAAATCCGGTCATGGTTTGCCAAGGAGCATTTTAAGTGATTGTTATAAGAACGGCATTGGGGTAATACGAGATATAAATGAAGCAAGATACTGGGAGAGACCTGCACAGAAAAAGCCTGGTTCCAGCGATATTTCCAACAACAATCCGTAACAATTTAGTGGCTCAAGTCTGAAATTTTAAGCAGATCCTTTGTTCATGAACTGCTTAAAATTTCAGACTTGATCCCGATAAAATATTTTTAGAATTTACTTATTAAAAAGTAATCAATATTAATTTAATATAAATTTAACCGCAGGTCCGCGGCCTTCGCGGCGTATTTTACCTTTTTGGATCAGCGAATTCAGTTTTCGGGTGGCGGTATTTCTCGAGGCGCGCAGATATTTTTCGATTTCGGCAAGCCTGGCTTCTTTGCGGGTTTTGAAAAATGCCAATAATTTTTCATCATCGGAAGAATATGTTTTCTCTGCGGGTGAAAATGAGAAAACCACTTTGACGTTGTCCGCGCCTTCTAAAAACACCGGTTTGGCTATCCCGGCTTTGGCGCAACTTTCAAATATTAAGCGAATGCCGGTCCCCAGTTTTTCAATCAGTCCCATCCGGCGGGCTATCCGCGCCAAATGCGGATTTCTGAGATAAGTAGTGCCATCGCCTAAATTATTTAAATCGAATAATCCCGGAAAATTTCCCGGGCTAAATATTTCAAGACGGTTATCATACAATGCAATTTTAATCGCTCCAGGAATCCAGTATTTGCGATGGATAACCGCATTAATAATCCTTCGCGCAGCGCAGCTTCAGGAATAATGGATTTTCCCTGTAATTTCGTGCCGAGTAATTGATAATCTCTCATTAACCAGGCCTTGACCAGTGCAAAACTGTTATCAACCTGTTTTCCCAGATGTCCGCGAATTTCTTCACTTTGTATGATCTCACGGCCATCCACACCGGTGAATCGGGTGCAGTAGATAAAAGCTTCGGGAATATAAACTTCCGGCGTTTCGCAGAATGATAATATTCCGCTGACAGTCGGATGCAGTTTTTGCAGATGATTGCCGGAGCGGGTAATTATTTTTTCTGTGAGTAAGCGCTCCGTATCTGTTTTCTGAAGTACGGTTTTTAGAAGAGCAGGTGATAAGATATCTATATCTGCCTGTACCGGCTCTTCATCAAAATGCAGGCGTTTGTTTTCGCGCATCAATTCTTCAATGTATTCAGCGCTGGCTCGCCGTGTATTTGAACCTGCCCGTAAATAAACGCCTTTGGGAAGTCCTTCACTTTTAATGAAAACCGGTTTTTTGATACTGAATGGAACGTCTACTATGATAACGCTGATATCATCAAAATTCTTTTCATAAATTTCTACCAACAAACTGGGATTGGTCGCGTCGTACAGGCTGTTTGGAAATTCATCATAGATCCTATTGCGTGTAGCATCGTTTATGCCGATAACCTCGCGAGTTTTATCGTCAACCCCGATGACGATCTTTCCTCCCACACCGTTAGCAAATGCCACGCAGGTTTTTATCAGACTATGAAAATTAGGCAGAAGGGATTTAAATTCAAGATTCCTTGATTCCCTCTCTTCAAATACAGGTCCCATGGCTTTCCCCGGCTAATTGCACCAATTGCACCAAGTATATATCAATTGCACCAATTGCACCAACTATTTTTGATTGTACCATTGGTGCAATGAGTGTGGGAAACCCGGGACCAGGTTTTTTTCAGGTTTTTTCTTTTTCGAATAATGCTTTTAGTGGAGTGCAGTCCAGAATAGTTTCGGAGGCTTTGCGGAAAATGTCGAGAATATCGCTCGTGGATAATTTCTCGCCGGCGTGATTTTTCACGATCAAATTAGTCAATCTGCAAGCCACTTTCATGTGTTCTATCGAAGCGTCTGCGACCTGGCCAAAGGTACTGAGCATATCTTCTTCGCCATAGTTTTCGTCATCCAGTATCATCTGGTCGAAAAATTCTTCTTCATGCGCAGAAGGTAATTGTTTTTTCCTTGACATGGCCACTCCTTAAAATAAAAGTAAAAGACCCGATCCGTTCGCAGAATGATAATAAGGGTAAATTTCCTGTCAGGCAAGGTATAAAATCATCGCCTCAAAAATATTTATGGTTGTTTTTGGCAAGATGGAGTAAAATTTACAGTTATGAGTATTATAAATGTTCTAAAAATGGTCGATCTGGAGCTGGCTAATAAACGGGTGCTGATCCGTGAAGACCTCAACGTTCCCATGAAAAACGGTCAAATCACTGACCATACTCGAATTAAAAGCGCTGCCAACCCTAAAGGCAGCCTTAAAAGCCAACGCGCGGGTTTTGGTTTTGTCTCATCTCGGACGGCCCAAAGAAGGTCAGTACGATCCAGAGGCGTCTCTGGTTCCAGTCGCAGCGGCGTTCAGTGCAGCTTTGGGACAGCCAGTGTCCCTGATCAGCCAATGGCTGGACGGTGTCGATATAAAACCCGGCCAGATCGCCCTGGCGGAAAATGTCCGTTTTTTGGTGGAGAGGAAAAGAACGATTCCGCACTGGCGCGGCGCATGGCGGCACAGTCCGATATCTTTGTGATGGACGCTTTCGCCACTGCTCATCGCGCCCAGGCTTCAACCTATGGGGTAAGTCAATACGCTCCTGTCGCCTGCGCGGGACCGCTACTGATGGCGGAGCTGGAAGCCTTATCCAAAGCGATGGAACATCCCCGGCGGCCTCTGATTGCGGTGGTGGGCGGCTCAAAAGTCTCATCAAAAATTCAGTTACTTAAAAATTTACTGAAGAAGGTCGATTGCCTGATTGTCGGCGGTGGCATTGCCAATAATTTTTTGGCGGCGGAGGGTTATCCCGTCGGCAAGTCTTTATATGAGCCAAGCTGGTTAAATCAGGCGAAAGACCTCATCAATCGCGCCCGGGATGAAGGCGTTGATTTTCCCCTGCCGGTGGACGTCGTGGTCGCACCGGAAATAGACCGCGCAAGCCAAAGCCGTCACCAAACCACTGGACGCCCTGAATCTGGACGATATGATTCTCGACATTGGGCCGGTGACAGCCAAACATTATAATGGTTACATCGCAGATGCGGGAACGGTAGTCTGGAACGGCCCCCTCGGTGTTTTTGAATTACCCCAATTTATCGCCACGGTACCCGCTCTCTCGCGAATGCGATCATTCACAGTAAAGCTTTTTCAATCGCCGGGGGCGGCGATACATTATCCGCACTGGGACAATTTGGTGTGAGTGATAAAATCTCCTATATTAGTACGGGAGGTGGTGCATTTTTTAGAGTATCTGGAAGGTTCTGAATTGCCTGCTGTCAGTATACTAATCAAGCGAGCTCAATAAAAATGAGGAAACAGGATCATTTGGTGCGCCGCACCAAAATCATCGCCACCCTGGACCCACCACCGATGATATAGAGGTGTTATCAGCCATAATCTCCGCCGGAGTCAATGTCGTCCGTTTAAATTTTTC
>CAVQJI010000043.1:0-44344 GCA_963712715.1 uncultured Pseudomonadota bacterium
GCTTGGCGCCGCGTGAAGACGCCATTTACGCAAAAAACTCGGTGATAATATAGATGAACCTTTTCGCATCAAGACAGTTCGTGCTAAAGGCTATATCCTAATATCCTCAGCCTGGAATAAACAGTGAGAGATGGCATGTTTAAATTGTTACTAAAATATATGATTGGATTTATCATACTAGGACTGGTTTCCATCGCCGTTTTATACTTCATTGCTGCAAAAATGTCTGAACTGGATTTGAGGATACCATTAAAACCATGAACCAAGGCGTATTTTAATTCTTTGCAGGAACGATTAAGGCTCTATCCATAGAGCCAATGGCCTGCCTGATCAAACAGTTAAAACCTTCGGCGGGGAATACAGCCTCCATAGTACAGCTTTCCGCTTTACACTTATCCAAAACTAAGGGGCATCAGTTGCGTCAGGAAAATTAATTGTCGTCAAGGATAAAGATCAATATTATTTTGGTTATGGTGTATCGGAACCGATCTGTTATCAGCGTATAGGTCAAAGCGAGTCTGTGTTGATGATGCGGGAAATTCCGATCATTTGGGTTGCTCATCGAATCTCTGCATGGATGACGCATTTAATTGTTTTAACACTGCAACAAACTCCACGTGAAGCCTGGGGGGATAAAATACAGCAATTGCAGAAAATTTATAGTATTCCGCTCTCGATTATTTATAGTGATGAGCAGCCATGGCAAAAAGCCGGCTTGATATTATCTTCACCTGATCCAGGTGGAAAAATTGAATATGCGACTATCTGGATAGTCGATAATGCTTTCCTAAAAATAGGACCTATTCCATATTTATTATATCCGCAATATCAGACCTATATTCTCACCTTTATTTTTGTGTTAATCGCGATTGCTTTTATCATTTTCATGACATACATATTCAGCCGAAATTTGGATAAAATTTATCGTATCACTGAGCAATATAGTCGCGCCGACTTTGCTCATTCATTGGCAGTGAACAAACATTCTACTTTATATACGCTTTACCAGAATATTTTAAGGATGGGAAATAAAATTCAAAATTTAATGAGCGCCCAGCGTAACTTAACTCAGTTTGTGGCACATGAATGCAGAACACCGATTTCTACCATGCTGTTTGCTATCGATCACCTGGAAAAAGAATCTCTTTCCGGCCCAGCCCAGGCTAATATTCAGAGCATTAAAGCCGACCTTGCTGATTTGAATACCTTGGTCACGTCTTTTTTAAATTACGCGCGTTTTAGTGATCAGGACTTATCCTTAAATAAAAGGCCTGTGAATCTTCTGGTATGGATGCAAGTTTGTGTGGATAAATATAGGCATTCTTCAAAAAAGATAATCCTGAATTCTCATATCCCTCAAAATACGATGATTGAATTCGATCCAAATTTAATGAAGCACGTGATCTTTAATTTAATGGAGAATGCGGTCAAATACGCCGATTCGCAAATTCAGGTGACTTTAGAATTGAAAGATAAAATGGGTGTTATCCAGTTTGACAACGATGGTGAAAGTATCAGTGATCAGGATAAACATAGCGTATTTTTACCATTTTTTCGCTTAGAAAATGACGATACTAACGCCAGAACAGGTTTTGGTTTGGGACTGGCTATCGCCCAAATGATTGTAAAACGCCATCGCGGTAATTTAAGCATCAGCGATTCTCCGCTGGGCGGCGCGCGCTTCACGATTGAACTTCCTATCCTATAATTTCATTTTTTTTTTGATACCCTGTTGTTTTTCGATTTGAACTTCAAGAGATAGAATATCTTTTCGGTTATTAATGATAGTCGCATAATTAAACCCATGGGGAGATTCAAATAACTGACTTATTTCCATGGCATAGCTTAATGTAATCCAATTTTTGCGAGTTTCGACCCGATCGTAACATAGTTTGTCGTCAGCATGAATAAAAATATATTGAATATTTGGAAATTCCTTCAAAATATCCAATCGATTTTTGTTTCTATACAAGCCTTGTGATATCACAATCGGAATAGTGTAATGGTCATAGAAAAATTTTATTTTTTCTTTTAGATTTTCAGTATATTCATCTACCATTTCTTGAGTAAATTTTTTTCCATGCTCGACGAATTCTTTCATTTTATCAGTGAGGATCCAGTCGCCATCAAAATGATGAAATCCATAGTTATTTTGCAAGTGATCACCGACAAAACTTTTTCCAGAGCCTATTTTACCAAATAAGATGTAAATTTTCATAAGTCCCATGAGAACCCGGAATGACTACTCTTCAGGAAGATTGCAGTTTGAAGCATTCACCGTTCAGGGAACCCTGAGGTATTAAGCGTTGGATCCCAACCTGCTCGTTGCGCTCCAGCAAAGTAGGTGGAATTAAAAAAAGCCAGTAAATCCCCATCAGGGTCATTGGATTTTTGTATTTGCTCATAATCCAGCAAAAATTCGCCTAAGGAAGATTCCCAGCGAGCTGACGCTGGTTTTATTCTGGCGCTTTCAATTTGTAATGGTTGCGGATAAGTGAATGAAAAAAAAGCTGGTTTTGGGTAAAGCGAATTACCACACCACCAACCGACTTCAATTTGGGCATCATCCATGGCGTTTTTCCGAATAAAATCCGAGTTATCTGCGGTGATGGGCACACGAATACCTTTATATCGAACGTCGCGTAAATCTAATGTTCCCCACATTAAGCCCACAGGTGGTGAAATCCCTCTGAATAAAGCGTGATAGCGTTGTAAAACACGATGTATCTGACTTAAGGCTTGCCACCAGGCCTCTGCTAACTTAGGTTGATAAATACGTTTTTCTACATCTTTTTCAAAAGGGATTGGATTAGGTACCTCAGCAGGAATGGTGCTTATCTTTAAATCAATGTTCATCTGCTTAAGCGCTTGAAATATATTTCCAGTGAGTTCGGCAACCGAAGAGGTTGTCACTGGAATCACTTCTTTTGCACCGGAGCTGGATAAAATTTGTATCTGATGTTCTAAGAAATTTAAATCGATACTAAAGTTTTTTTTATAATGAATTAGACCACTAGTCAGGCCATTACTGGTCAACCACAATGCAACCCCTGCCCAATGAGGTTCAAAAGGTTGAGATAATTTTAATTTGCCAATTACCTGATTAGCCATATGTATAAGATGCAACGTTGATTGCATTTCCGGATAATTAAGTATCGGCCAATTCGAATTTTGATTTTCCTTAACCATTAACAAATCCTCCGACTGCTTGGGACTGTCCTACTGTAATTCATCTCTTAACAAACAGCAACTAAATAAAAAAATTAAATCAGGTAAAAGGGATGGAGCCGACTGCTCCTTTGTAAATTAAAATTAAAGAATAAGACAACAGCACCTTTTAAGTGGTGTGCTCTTGATTTTGAGATCTTTTATGAGTACGGGTCAGGCTTAAATTTTTTAATGAAATTAGAGATGCTGTATGTTCAAGTCCTTTTTTTTCCTCATTCTGGGATTTTTTTTCCAGGCGCCATAATTTTGCTTCCAGAATATGGGAAAAGTACTTATTAAATTAGAGCGGTTATCTTCAAAATCAGAAGATGAAAAGGTTCCTTTCAATAGGTTGTCAGCCAATAAACCACTCAGGTAACATTCAACAAAGGTGTGTTGATATTCTCTTTCCTGTCCATGTTCTTTTAAAAAATCCCCAAATTGACGTTGTAGGCCTAAAATTCTTTGTATTTTAGCAACTCGTTCGTATTGAAATTTGACAAAATTGTTCAATGTTTTTTTGATTTTTTAAGATTTTTTTTTGATCTAATGTCGATATTGTCTGGAAGGGCGAAACTCGTATTTCCATTGCAAGCTTCACGAATTGCTCCTTACCTTCCGACCAGCCGGTTTTCATTTTAATTAAAATATGTATTAACTCATTAAATACTAAATTCGTTTCTTCAACCTCAATTAAAGTGCCGGGTTTTAAGAGGGACTTGGTGGTGAATAAAAAGAACTTCGACTTTCACTTAAGGGTTGAACTTGGTAGAGTCTCTGGAAGAAGAAGTCTTTGTTTTGAAAGAAGCGATACTGGAACGGCGACTGCTTTGTTGCGAGGAATTTGTACCATGGGGAGGACAATCAGAAGAACTTAATTGCAAGGAAGGAGTGATAAGTGATTATGAAAATCAGTATGATCAAAGGGTTTAATACTAGGAGAATCACTAAAAACGAAGTCTTATCTTCCTGCATAAATCTGCTCCTTGATTTAAAACAGCTCTCTAAGAATGTTATATTTTGACAATTTTCAACAAAATTTACAAGAGTTTTATAAACTAAAGTGGGTAGACATGCGTTGTAACGAGTGCGGGAGGGCGGTATTATCACTTGTAGCCCTTCCTTCACCAAAGTTATCTAGTTGGAATCTCATTTATGAACAACCCTGTTGGAGCCATCCAATCAGCAGCAAAAATTGCGCAGGGATTTGCTGGCCACTAGGACACCAAATCATGATACAATTGATTGATTTATAAAGTAATTTTTTAAGGTCACCCCGAAATGTACCCCAAAAAATTCGGCGCTTGAAAATCCATCTGCCACAATTTATTTCTGGTGAACATTAAACCCAGACATCCTTTTAAATAAGTACATATTATTATTTAATGTACTTGTATAAAAGGATACTTTTGGCTATAATCAAGATCATATGGAAGAACTGCTTAAAACCCTTTTGGAAGAAACTTTTGCAATCGTTGCCGAGGCTAAAGAAAGCATCCCGCGACAAATTGCTTTTAGTCAGTCCAAACAAATGGTGAAGGTCGCCATTGGCATGCGACGCTCCGGAAAAACTTATTGCCTATATCAAAAAATTAATCAACTATTGGAACTAGGGATTGATAGTCGCAGCATTCTATTAATCAACTTTGAAGACGACCGCTTATTACCAATGACTAGCAAGCAGATGGGCGCTTTAGTTGATGCGTTTTATACCCTGTATCCGCAAAACCATCAACGTTGTTGCTATTTATTTTTTGATGAAGTACAAAATGTCCTGGGATGGGAAACAGTAATTCGCCGATTATTAGATACTAAAAATGTTGAGCTTTATTTATCGGGATCATCGGCTAAACTATTAAGTACTGAAATTGCAACTTCTTTACGCGGACGATCGCTGGCAACAGAAATTTGGCCGTTTAGCTTCAAAGAATATTTAATAGCACATCAATGGAAACTGCCACCACCCCCATTTGGTCAGCGAAGTTTTGATACGATGCGACAATATTTATTGAATTATTTTTCTACCGGTGGTTTTCCTGCAGTACAGCACATGAATGATCATGATTGGCGTGAAACCTTACAGAGCTATGTTGATACAGTCATTTTACGTGATATTGTTGAACGCCATGATGTCACTAATATTGCATTGCTCAGATATCTCACCAAATGCCTGTTAGCTAACGCCGCCGCATCTTTCTCCGTGAATAAATTTTATAATGACGTGAAAAGCCAAGGTCTTAAGGTGGGAAAAGAAACAATACATAATTACATGGACTATCTGGAAGATGCTTATTTGATATTCTCCGTACCATTGTATTCAGAATCATTACGCGCTCAAAATATTCCAAAGAAAATTTACGCCATTGATAATGGTTTAATTCACGCTAATTCATTAAAAATCAAAGATTCTTATAATCAATTTCTTGAGAATCAGGTTTATTTAGATTTACGCCGGCAAAACAAAACCGTTTATTTCTACAATACTCACGAAGGATATGGAATTGATTTTGTTACTGTGGCTAAAAACGGTGATCGTGAAATGATTCAAGTCACTTGGGACATGAACGATCCTCAAACCGCACAACGTGAACAACGCGCTTTGCAAGCAGCAGAAGCAGAACTAAAAATCTCCGGACGAATACTCACCCTTAGAGATTATTTAAAAGAATTCTTAGAGGATATTGTATGAATGGAATTGCTTTTACTTTTATAAAAAAATTAAACCAATTTGAATATCGTATTTCCTTTAAAGATCGTATATGGAATGTTATTTTTCCAGATAAAAAAGGTAAATATCATTATTTAACCGTGACGAAATATCAGGAAGACTTTTATATCGGTGATATGGACGGTAACCTCCCTACCATAGAAATTATACCAAAGAAAAATACGCTAACCATATCTCAGGATTCACATTCTCATTGGAGATATACACCCAACCCTGAAGTAGCCTGGAGAGATTTATTGACGGAAGCTTCGCGATGGTTAGAAGTGGTCAAAAAAGATTGGGTCAAAGCCAATAAAAAAATAATGGAATCTTATCCTTTGAATCGACGTTATGGCATTGTCCCTCACTCTATAGTCAGAGCATCTGTTCCGGAAATTTATCAGATAGATAAAGATCTTGGAAAGAAAAAAGTTAAAAGCTTTATTAACCTGGTAGAATCCGGGTATTTCCTTAATGATAAAAATACGAGTCGAGAATCCATGACGGCCAATGATTTTTTTGAGTATTGTAAGATTGCTTATTTGGTTGGCCAGCGTAAAGAAGATAAGGTTGACGCCAATTTATCAGGAAGAGAATTATATCAGCATTATGCAGATGGCAGACATGAAGGTCTGCCGGAAATCGATGGGAATTCACCAAAAGAATTTTCTGACTGGCTTGATGGCAAGCATCCGAAAAAATCAAGTGGTGGGCATCCTTGGGAAATTAAACGGGGAGGTAACACAACACACATCGATCTTATTGTTTCACGTTCACGTTATCGTGAAGATGGCCCTTTTACAGTTAGCCTACACGGTCCTGCGAGTACTCGTTTAAAGGAATCTATCCGCATGTTTTTGGGCATCCATGATGCAGGTTTGCCGATTACAATCGTTAACCCCGAAGGGATTCGCAAGAGATTATTAGCACAAGACAATATCGGTATTATTCCTGGTTTTGATTCGCTACATAGAGCCAATCAACGTTATCATGAACATGAAGATGTTTACGACGTTTTACATTACGATGATTTGGGCAAACGAAAACGGCGGATTCAACCATTCATTACCTGGGAGCCACTACCTATCCTTAAACCAGTTAAAGATTCTTTTGAAAGCATTGAATAAAGACGCATTGTTCTCAGGCGAGGTTTATTATGCATCAGGCTCGCGACTTGATAATATATCTTTCTAGTTTTGTAGTCGAACCATCGACTCAGATAATCTTCTATCCCTTACACGTTAGCGATTATGTCAATGCAGAGATTATGGCGCAGGGTTTATGTGGCTTTGCGCCTAATCAGGCAGCATTTGAAGCTGGACGGATTATGTTAACGCGTCTTTATCAGTTAGCCAAAGAAGGAGCAAATTTTGCCTTTGAAACAACGCTGGCTATACTCAAAACGATTAGGTTTTCGGTGTTATGGCGCCCAGTGACCGGTGAGATTGAAACGTTCTGACTGAGAAAAGCCGCAGGAATACTCGTTGTATTTCAAGGTTTTTCGAAGGAAGAACGTTTCAAGATTGCCGGTCAATGGGATGCTAGAACATCGAAAACCTAATCGTTTTTAGTATAGATACAGCTAATTAACAAGTGGTATTAGTGTCACTGATAACTAAAAATATTAAGCATCAGATAGAAGAAAAAAATCCAGCGGAAATCGATAATAAGTCCGAATTATGCTCTACTTAAACACCCTACTAAGAAATCCCAAATTTTGGTATACTTGTATCGGCTTTGATTCACGAGAAATATTGTCCAAGATTTTAGAGGTTTGTTCTAGCATGTCAATAAAAAAAATAATTGGTTTTTCCCTATTAGGGTTGTGGTATTGCATTTTTCTGCCTTGCTATGCAAAAAGTGTAGCGCCTTATGGCAGTTGGGTGTCACCGATTAGTGAAGCCAATGTGGCTGAAGACGTGATTTTTTTTGAAAGTATGAAAATCGATCCAGCGTTTCCGGAAAATGTTTATTGGTCGGCTTTAGACCCCGCCGAGCATGGCCGTTCATTAATTATGAAATATCAAGCAGGAAAAATCCAAACTTGTTTACCGAAAAATTATAGTGCGCGCAGCCAGGCATATTCTTATGGCGGTGGCGAGTTTACGGTGAATCAAGACAAAGTTTATTTTTCAAATGAAAAAGATAATCGGCTTTATATGTCGGAGAATTGCGGCGCTGAACCATCTCCTATAACTCCGTCTGGGAATTTTCGTTACGCTGATTGTGTTGTTGCTGCATCGCAGCCGGCATTATATTGTGTTCGTGAGGAAATTGTTAAAAATCAACGGTCGGTGAATACGCTCGTTCGGGTGGATTTGCTGAATCATAACGTTCGTGTGGTTGCGCAAGGTCATGATTTTTATTCTTCACCCGCATTAAGTCCAGATGGTAAAAAAATCGCTTGGATTACCTGGGATTTTCCGAATATGCTTTGGGACAGCAACCAGTTATGGATGGCGGAAATTCAAAGTAATGGCGATTTAGCCCATATTCAATCTATTTTAAATAAAAAAAATGTTTCTGTTTTTCAACCGCAATGGTCGCCTGGAGGCGTTTTATATGTTGTCGCCGACCCAACCGGCTGGTGGAACTTGTACCGTTTTGATCAGAATAAGCTGACCAACGTGTATCCTGCTGCTGCTGAATTTGGCGTGGCGTCATTCAATTTTGGATCTTCTACGTATTCATTTATTAATGAAAATTTAATTGTAGCTTCTTATGTGCAAAATGGTCGCGGGCATGCTGCATTGTTGGACACACAGACTCGGAAATTGACAGAATTACTAGTTCCGTATACTGAATTTGCGCAAATTCACAGTAATTCAAAAGCGATTTATTTTATTGGCGTGACTGCGCAAGCCCCTCCGGCAGTGATTCAATATACGCTTAAAGATAAAAAAATGACGACGCTGCAATGGAGCCGTCATCTTAACATAAAACGGGATTATCTCAGCGTCCCACGATTGATTAAATACAAAATATCGGCAACTCAAATCTCGTATGGCAATTATTATCCACCCAAAAATCCTGATTATCGTGCACCAAAAGGAGAAAAGCCGCCGTTAATAGTCATTATTCATGGCGGGCCGACCAATCGAGCTTATTGGGCATTGGATTTGGAGAAACAATATTGGACTAGCCGAGGTTATGCTTTATTAGACGTCAATTATCCGGGCAGCATGGGTTATGGTCGGGCCTATCGCAATGCGTTAAATGGCCAATGGGGAATAGCTGATAGAGATGCAGCGACAGCCGGAGCATTGTATTTAGTAAAAAAAGGTTGGGTGGATCCCAAGCGTTTAATTATTAAAGGTGGTAGCGCCGGTGGTTATACGGTATTACGGACTTTAACGACTTCGCATATTTTTCAAGTGGGAACGGATTATTATGGTTGGACAGACCTGGAAGCCGTCTATAAAAACACGCATAAACTTGAATCGCGTTATCTCGATAGTTTGATCGGGCCCTATCCACAACAGCGAGCACGGTACCGGGCAAGATCGCCGTTGTTTGCTGCGGACAAAATTTCTGGCGCTCTGCTTATTTTTCAAGGGCTGAAAGATCCCGTGGTGTTGCCTTCGCAATCAGCAATGATGTATCAAGCGGTGAAAAAGCACGGCAATCTGGTGAGTTATATTACCTTTGCGGATGAAGGCCATGGTTTCCGTCAATCCGCCACGTTGATACGTAGTTTACAAATTGAACGTGATTTTTATGAGAAAGTCTTGTGTAGCGGTGATAAGCGGTGTCAGAGTCGACAAAAAATTTAAAAAACATTTTTAATTTAAGCTCTTGCCTCTAAAATCTGCGTTATGCCTGGCACGAATAGCTTTCAATATCTATCTAGTCTGACACGCCATTTTTTAAGTCTAATTTTCTTGTTTTTAAGGTAGTTTTTAATTTTTTTATCGACTCTGACATGACGCCAATTCTCAATTAATGACCGGCTTCATCTACCGTTAGCAGGCCCTCCCGAATCGCCAGCAACAGTAAGCCAACCTCGTTTTCGACGCCGAGTTTTTTAAAAATGCGACTACGGTGACTGTGAACTGTTTGTCACCCATCCGTAAGCGTTTGGCGATGTCAGCGGCTGGCACACTGCGTAAGGATAGCATTAGTACTTCCATCTCTTTATTGTTTAATACATTAAAAGCAGCATGGGCTTTGTAATCAATTTTAGCCAGAGCCAACCGGCTGGCGATCGCGGCGCTGATGAAAGACTGATCTCGATGAACCGCTCTGATGGCTCTCATCAGTTCTTCCCGGTCGGTATCCTTGGTGAGATAACCGGATGCTCCCATTTCCAGAATGCGTTGAGAAAATTCATGATGACCGGTTGAGGAAACCACCAGTATTTTGGGCGCAGGCTCCAAACGCAGGCAACGGGTGGTCACTTCCAGTCCGCTGATATCCGGTAGCTTTAAATCCAGAATAATCACCGAGGGATGCAATTCCCGAGCCAGTTGCATGCCTTCTGCGCCGGTACCCGCTTCTCCAACTATCTGAATATCCCTGGCGCTGGTGAGCAACGAGCGAAGCGCCCGGCGTACTATCGTGTGGTCATCAATCAGGAGTACCCTAATCATTCTCGTGTTCCTTAAAATAACCTCTAATAAACGCTTTTTGAAATTAGTGTACCAGCTACTGAAGACTCCGGGTGAACGGATGGGTCTACTCACAGGGACCCTGGAGAGATACCGAGTGGACTCTCCGCTAATCCAGGTCATTGTCTGGAAAATAAGCAAATATGAACTATAATCAAAGGGAGTGACTGTTGATTAAAACAGTCAAAATCATTAACTATAATCATTCAAAGGAGAAATGAATCATGATTAGCAAGAAGAAAATATTAGGTGCAACTCTTGTAACTGCGGCTGCTTTGGCATTTTCAACTATTCCCGTCGCTTCGTCTTTAGCTGGATCTAACAATGCTATGGTGAAGTGTTATGGAGTGAATAGCTGTAAGGGAAAGAGCGCATGTAAAAGCTCTATGAACTCTTGTAAAAGTCAAAACAGCTGCAAAGGCAAAGGAATTGTGATGAAAAAAACGGCTCAGGATTGTAAAAACGCCAATGGCAAAGTAGTCAAATAACATTTCCGCGGATCAATAGCGGGTAATCACGGTTAAGGATGTGTTATTTTTTTAACACATCCTTGATTTTTAAATGGATGCGGACACGTGAACGATATTCAGAAAAAAACTTATCTCGGTTTTGGTTTGGGTTTGCGCAAAGAACATTATCAGACAATTTTAGATGAAAAACCGGCTATCGACTGGTTTGAAATTTTAACCGAAAATTATCTTGTTTCGGGAGGGAAACCTCTGTATTTTTTAGATCGAATTCGCGAACACTATCCCATGGTGATGCACGGAGTCTCTTTATCAATTGGCAGTAGTGATTCTCTGGATTGGGATTATTTACAAAAAATTAAAATTCTAAAGCAACGGATTGAACCTCACTGGATATCAGATCATTTATGCTGGACAGGAATGAATGGTAAAAACGCTCATGATTTATTGCCTTTACCTTATACGGAAGAAGTTATTGCTCATGTGACCCACCGCGTTCGACAAGTGCAGGATTTTCTGGGAGAGCGTATTCTGCTTGAAAATGTTTCCAGCTATGTCACTTACCATCAGTCCACCATGACAGAATGGGAATTTTTATCTGAAATCGCCCAGCGTGCGGATTGCCGGATATTACTTGATATTAATAATATTTATGTCAGTTCGATCAATCATGAGTATGATCCTCTTCAATATATCAAAGCGATTCCAATTGACAGGGTATTGCAAATTCATTTAGCAGGTCACTCCAATATGGGCGATTTTATAATAGACACTCATGACCATGACATCATTGATCCGGTTTGGGATTTATATGCCGCCGCATTACAGCGATTTGGTAAAGTGTCTACTATGATTGAGCGTGACGATAATATTCCGCCGCTATCTGAACTGATGTCTGAATTAAATTATGCGCGGAAAATCGCTAAAAATCTGACAAAAAAGAAAGTTTTAGCATGAGTGAACTATTCAAACTACAGAATCGGTTTCAGGATTATTTATTTTTTTTAAATCAGTCCGCCGATGAATTAGTGGTCAGTACAAAGAAAATATCCGCGGAAGTACGACTGGCAATTTATGGTGATGCCTATCGCTCTCGCTTGATAGAAGCGTTAGCTTCAAATTATCCTGTTTTACAGAAATATTTAAATAATGACGTGTTTGAAAAATTAGCGTTGGATTATATTGAGCAGTATCCTTCAGGCTTTCGATCTATTCGCTGGTTTGGCGACCAATTACCGGTTTTTCTAACCAAACAACCCGACTATAAAGATCACCACCATTTAGTTGAACTGGCACAATTAGAATGGGTGATGACCTTAGTATTTGATTCCGCCGATGCAACCACTTTAGCTCAGACAGTCATGGCGACTCTTCCCCCCGAATCCTGGATTACCCTTAAATTTACACGACATCCGTCAATTCATCGTTTAAATTTATACTGGAATGTTGTTCAAATCTGGCAAGAGATTTCTGAAAATAAACGACCGCATAAGCCTTTACGCGAGGCAGAGCCTACCTATTGGATACTCTGGCGAAAAAATTTAATGGAGCAATACTGTTCTTTAACTATTGATGAAGCCTGGGCGATTGACGCCATGCTGAATCATCAAACATTTGCTGATATTTGCGAAGGTCTATGCCAATGGTTCGACCCGCAGGAAGCTTCCGTGCGAGCCGCGTCCTTATTAAAGGGCTGGTTTGACGCAGGATTAATTTCAGAAATAAACGTATAGCTTAACCTAAAGAAACCAAATCGACAGGCTCCAAAACACTTTCCCAGCCTGATCATGGAAAATAAAAAATAAATCATTCGTCAAGGAGATTTGACATGAATAATTATCAAAAATATGACAAAACATGAAGAAACGTCAAATACAAAATACTGCAGTCATTACAGCTGCATTAGCGGCCTCTCTGGTTGCAATATATGCAAACACGGATTGGTTTTCGACAAGACCCAGTGAGACAAAAACCCAGGAACGTTGCTACGGTATAGTTCGTGTAGGAAAAAATGATTGTGCTACCCCTAAACATTCTTGTGCCGCTCAAGCAACCACGGATCGTGACCCAGATGAATTTATTATGGTACCAAAAGGATTGTGTGCGCATATTGTAGGAGGAAACAATAATGCTTAGTTATCAGGAGTTGCCTCTTCGCATTAAAAAAGAAATTACAGCTCAGCAATATAACAGTGAATTACTGGTTGGCAGTGTACAATTCGGTGTTGTGGTATTGCTGAGTATTATTAATTTTTTTACTCCAATTAATTATATTCCTGGCGCTCCGGTACACTCTGCATCTTTGGGGTTGGAATTATTTACCATTTTGATATTGCTGCGTTTATGGTTTGCTTATACTCATCAATTAACTCGATGGTTACTGGGCATTTTTGTCATTGGTGAAATGCTGTTGTTGTTATTTATTATTTGGACTTACTATCTACAGTTTGAAACTACAGCAACAATTAATCTTAAAAATCCGCACATTTATTATGTTTTTGTTATGATAGCATTACGGGCATTACGTTTTGAACCTATATGGGTCATCATTTCCGGCATCACAGCGGCAGTTGGCTGGAGCGCGATTGTTTGGCAAACCTTATCGAGTGCAGGTATGAATGTTATTACCTGGGACTACGTCACCTATGCATCCACTCGTAGTTTATATTTTGGAGCAGTGTTCGATTTTATATTCACGATTTTGTTAGTAACGGGGATAATTAGTCTGGTCCTTAAGCGAGCACAAGAAACACTTTACCAGGCCGTGGGCCAAACTGCCGCAGCCAGAGATTTGTCACTTTTTTTTGATTCGGGAGTGGCAGAAAAAATCATGCACTCTGAAAAGTTACAATCGGGTTACGGCGACAAGCGCCAGGCGGCCATTATGTTTATCGATTTACGCAATTTTACCGGGATGTCAGAAAAACTTGAGCCTGGCAGCATAATGACATTGTTGGTAGAGTACCAAAGTTTATTGGTACCCATCATTCAAAAACATAATGGAGCTATCGATAAATTTATGGGTGATGGCATTATGGCCAGTTTCGGTGCAGTCACTTCTTCTGATAGCTATGCTGCAGATGCGCTACGAGCTGTCGATGACATAATGATTGCTGTAGCCAGATGGAATGAAAAGCGACTGAATAATGGGGATGTTTTTGTGAGCGTGGGTATGGGTCTCGCGGCGGGTGAAGTGATATTTGGGGTGATTGGTAACGAGAAGCGGTTGGAGTACACAATAATTGGTGAAACTGCCAATTTGGCAGCCAAACTTGAAAAACACAATAAAGTGGAATTAACGGGTGCATTGACTACTCCGGAAACTTTAGCAAAAGCCATTCAACAAAATTATGTGAACCCGCAAGAAAGAGAAACGCGTATGGCAAGAACCGTGGCTGGTTTGGAAAAGCCGATAAATCTGGTGGTTTTGTATTGAAAAGAATAAGGCGATTAGAGATAATTAAGCATGCACCATTTAGTTCAAGTTGGCATAGGCCTTCGTAGTCAGCACTATGCAGAAGTGGCTAATAGCCTTCCTCAGATTGGTTGGCTCGAGGTACACAGCGAAAATTTCTTTGCTCAAGGAGGGCAACCCCTGCGTTATTTAGAAAACATATGCAATAATTACCCGATCAGTTTTCATGGTGTCGGCTTATCACCAGGATCAGCCACCGGTATCCAACAAACTCATTTACGGAAATTAAAAAATTTAATAACTGTTTTTTCCCCCTGCCTTGTTTCTGAGCATTTAAGTTGGTCTGCCGCAGGTGGAATGCAATTACCTGATTTACTGCCGCTGCCCTATACTGAAGAATCTCTCACCCTACTGACTGATCACATTAACCAGGTGCAGAACACTTTAAATCGCCAAATTTTGATAGAAAATATTTCCACCTATTTACAATTTAAGCATTCGGTGATCCCGGAATATGAATTTATCAATGCACTGGCGCAACGAACCCAATGTGGCGTACTATTGGATATTAATAATTTATATATTAATAGCCGTAATCACGGCTGGCCAACCGATGTTTATTTAAACAGTATTGGTAAAAAATACATTAAAGAACTCCATTTAAGCGGACATATAGAAAAAAAAATCGCTGATTCAAGTATCCTAATCGATACCCATAGCCAGCCTGTTTCTATGCCAGTATGGAGCCTTTATTCGCAAGCATTACATCGCTTTGGCCCTTTGCCTACATTGATTGAATGGGATCAGGATATCCCTGAATTGAATGTTTTACTTGCCGAAGCCGAAAAGGCCAGGCAACTTATGGAAGGAATTTATGCTCAGGCTGCTTGATTTACAAAATTACTTCATCCGAACGCTCATGAATGATGAAAGCTTCGCTTCATTGAACCTCAATATTTTTGAAAATGATTTTAGTGCGAAGCAACGATTGCAGATTTATCGAAATAATTCTTTAGTGACTTTAACCGAATCATTGAAAAATATTTATCCGGCAATTTTACGTTTAGTCGGCGAAGATTTTTTTAATGCAACCGCCAAAAAATTTATAGTTGAAACTCCTCCAGTCAATGGTGATTTGCATGAATTCGGCGGAAATTTTGCCGATTTTTTGGATAAATTTATTCCTGCGCAAACCATGCCTTACTTACCATCCGTGGCTCATTTGGAATGGGCCCGCCACCAAACCTACTATGCGGCAAGTAGTACGGTATTAGATATCACTCGCTTGAAAAGCGTCCCACAAGAAAAATATGGTTTCATTAAATTTAAGTTACATCCCAGCCACCGGTTACTGGAATTTTCATTTCCTATTTTAGAAATTTGGCAAATGTGTCAAGAACAAAATACACCTGAATACAGTATCGATTTGTCCTTGGGTGGACAAAAAATATTGGTGATACGTCCTGGATTATCTGTGGACATGCTGAAACTGACACCAGGTGAGTTTGCGTTACTTTCTGCATTATCCACAGGGGAAGAATTTGCAGAGGCCTGCGTTCTGGCGCTGACGGCAGAACCCGATCTATGCATTGATCATTACCTCCAGAAACACTTGCTTTGCAAACATATTGTAGATTTTTCAATTGCTGAGTCAGGACTCGGTGGCGATCACATGCAGTGATCTGTGATTTAATTACTAAAGGAGATTTTAACATGGAAAAAATTTATAAAGTTGTCAAATCGGCTATTGCCGGTATGTTAACGCTCGCGGCAGGAACTGTGGTGATGACCGCTTATTCTGCACCCGCTGAAACCCCAGAAATGGAAAAATGTTATGGTATAGCCAAAGCGCACCAGAATGACTGCAAAACCATGAACTCTTCTTGTGCGAGTTCATCTGCAAAAGACAGTCAGCCTGACGCTTTTTTATTCCTACCTAAGGGGCTTTGCGATAAAATTGTGGGTGGAAATCTGAAACCCCCGGCAGAAAAATAATTATTAAGCACTGAAATTCGCAAAATGCGCAGGCTGAGTAGCGAAACCAATCACTTTGTAAGGAGACAATATGAAAAGATATATTAATATCGTTAAATCACTTATAGTATGCAGCTTATTATTCCCAATGGAATTATTGGCAGACACGACTGCATATACCGTTGATCCTGCGCATAGCTATGTATTGTGGCACATCAGTCATTTTGGTTTTTCTAATCCCTCGGGAAAATGGTTTGTCAACGGCAATTTGAGCATTGACGAAAAAGATCCGCAGAATAGTCAAGTTCAGGTGACTATTAATCTGGCGGATATGGTGACGGGCAATCAAGAGTTGGATACACATCTTAGAAGTGCTGAATTTTTTAATACCACTCAATTTCCATCTGCTAGCTTTAAAAGTGATAAAGTCGTTATGACCGGAAAAACAACTGCGAAAATATCAGGTATTTTAACCTTGCATGGCGTTTCCAAACCAGTGACTCTAAACGCCATTCTAAATAAACAGGGCAAAAATCCTATCACTGATAAAGACAGCCTCGGTTTTACCGCCCATACGCAGTTAAATCGATCTGATTTTGGGATGAATACCTTGTTGCCGGGATTAAGCAACCAGGTATCCATTGAAATTGAATTAGAAGCTTTCAAAATGGGTGAGAAGGGTTCACCTCGATGAAGATTAAAAATACAGCAAGCCGCTATGGCAGCGTGGCAATCATTTTTCATTGGCTGATGGCAGTGTTACTGATACTGCTCGTGGCTATTGGGCTATATATGACGCGAATTCCGGTCAGCCTGGAAAAACTTAAACTTTATGGCTGGCATAAAGAGTGGGGGTTATTAGCGCTGATGCTGGTGATGCTGCGTATTGTCTGGCGTATTGGCAACATCACTCCCTTATTAACGAATTTGCCGGTGTGGGAAAGATTAGCGGCGCATACTGTACACTGGTCTTTTTACGTGTTGATGTTTGCTTTACCGATAACGGGCTGGATGCTGACTTCCGCTGCAGGCTTAGTACCCTCATTTTTTGGTTTATGGGTGTTGCCCGCTTTAGTCCCACCTAACCCACATTTACAAAATCTATTCACGGAAATTCACAAGTGGTTATCGTACGCGCTAATTCTTATCTTTTGTGGGCATGTGGGCGCTGCGCTTAAGCATCACTTTATCGATAAAGACGATATATTAAAGAGGATGCTATGAGAAATCACTTCACTGCAGAAATGGTAAAATCAATACGAACTTCATCTTTGATTGCTTTGGTATCTGACCATTCACCCTGACCTACTCCAAATGCTGTGCGCTTAATTGTGGTACTGCCTTTAAAAAGGGCTTTGCTATTGGTATATTCTTCCTGCGTTAACGTCAATGTAACCGGCAAGGTTTTATCTCGAATGGTTAATGTACCATCCGTTTGATAGGTCTTATCACCGGTCTTGGTAAACTTTGTGGTAGTAAAAATGGCTTGTGGATATTGCTTTACATTAAACCAATCGGCGTCTTTAAGAGTATCTGACAATTGATTGTATGGATCTGAAATAGAACCCATATCCACCACCACTTTAACATTACTATCATTTAATTGGGCCGGATCAAAATTAATAGTTGCCGCGAATTTCTTGAATTCACCGGATACCGGCGCGCTATTTTGAGTTGCTGTAAAGGTGAGGCTGCTTTCACCAGGTACAATTTTCCACACAGGCGCTGCTGCTAGTGAAAGTATGGGTAAAAACAAAGAAAAAATAGCAACGAATATCCATGTTTTTACTTTGTTCATGATGACCTTCCTTTATTGGTTGCTTTTAAGTATAAGAGCCTTCCATTCATCTGGATTCACGAATGCTGTTGTTCTTGGACCAATACCATCCACCTGAAAAATGGTTTCTCCTGTGGCCCAAACATAATGATGCTCCATAGCAGGGACAAGCTGATATCCGCCGGCCGACAAAGCAGTTGACTTTGATTTATCCACTTGATCACCCGAGCCAACATTTAATGTGCCTGACAAAACAGTAACTTGTTCATCTTTAGTATGCCAATGGGAAGGAATTACAAACCCATCAGGAAGTTTAAATCTCAGACTATAAGGCTCATTTTTGGTTAAATCACCACGTAAGCTAACGATTTCAGCTCCTTTGGGAAATCCCGGGGCTGGATGAAATACAATATCGGACACCTTCAACACAACAGGTTTAGAGTTAGTATCCGCCACTGATGCAACTGGTGTAATTACTAGCCCAGCCGATAATAAAAATACGGGAGCTATGGCTATTATTTTTCGCATCTCAAATCCTCCTGATATTTGTTCATATCCATTTATCTCTATATTAGCTAATGGCCAATCACTTAGCAAGAGTGAGTCTTGTCCCATAAGCGGTGCATAAGCGGTGTCAGAGTCGACAAAAAATTTAAAAAACATTTTTAATTCAATCTCTTGCCTCTAAAATCTGCGTTATGCCTGCCACGAATAGCTCGAATAGCTTTCAAAATGTTATCTATCTAGTCTGACATGCCAGTAACTAATCAGCCCATTTCCCATCCGTTATGAATCAGAGATAAGTTAAATGTAAAGAAATCAATGACATGATCTTGGCTTAAAAAAATCGCGGGAGAATATGATCGACGCCAGGTATTTGATATTCCGATTTTACGAGTGGAAGTGACAGAACATCGAGTGCAAAGAAAGAGGTGTGCGTGTTGCGGTCATGAAACGCAGGGAAAGTTGCCCAAAAGCATTAGCCAACTCACTCAATATGGTCATCGAATTAAAGCGTTAATGGTTTATTTGAATCAATATCAATTATTACCTTTCCACCGGTTGAGTGATTTTTTTCGAGATGTATTTCATCAAAGGATTAGTGTAGGCACATTTGTTAATGCAAAACAACACGCCTATGAGAAATTAAGTTTGATGGAAGAACAAATTAGAAACCTGTTAAAAACGGGGAAGAAATTACACGTGGATGAAACCAGATTACGGGTAATGAAGCAGCGTAGCTGGTTGCATGTGGCCAGCACCAGTCAGTTGACTTATTACGACATTCACGCCAGGCGCGGCAGTGAAGCGATGGATGAAATAGGTTTACTACCGGATTTTAAAGGGATATTAGTGCATGATCACTTTAAACCCTATTTTCATTATGGTAGTGGCCATAGTCTTTGTAATGCGCATCATTTGCGTGAACTGACTTTTGTTCAGGAGCAGGAGAATCAGCAATGGGCAAAAATGTTAGAAAGATTATTACTGAATTTAAAACACAAAGTGGAAATTCATTATCAAAAAACATTGACCCGCCTACCTGATCGAATTTTAAGAGGGACACGCTCGCGTTCTGGCTACATTAGAAAATGCCATCCTGGCCTCTTCGGCCATACCTTTGCCTCAATTAAGGGCTGAATAGTTACACATAATAGAAAACCCGATACGGGTTCTTTTAAATCCATGTGCTAGGTATGGAATGTGGTTGGTCCCACTTTTCTAGTGGCACTTTCAGTGACTAGCGGATGCGCACTTAACTGGCGCACCAGCAACTCCAACTGCTGCGTGCGCGTCTTCCACAAGGATTGGAGAGCTTTGAGGTCGGCTGTACATAGATCATCCCACCCAGGTGCTCCCTGCGTCGGGCCATAATTGTAATATCTGTAAAAAGCATAATTAAATCCAAGCTTATTTTTCCAGGGAGATTCGGACTTATCTTCGAGAGAATCGGACGTATTTTCGGGAGAATTGGACTTGTCTTCCCAGAGAGAATCGGACTTCTCTTTCTGGGGAAATTTAAACCACGAAACTTTCGCATATTTAGATTGGGTACTATCCCATATTTCCAACTCAAGAGTTCGCGGTAATTTCGTTTTCCATTCTGAGGGGCATGGCTCAAACGGGCGATCCGGACGGCAATATTCATTCACCACGTGCGCTGGGAGTAATTTTTGTTCTTCTCCCACGACTTTACACCAATAATCATTGCATTGGTTATAATTCCATCTCGAATAATTATCCACATACGTCTGCAATGCGCCCATTAAGCCTTGCAAGCTAAAATGCTTACCATACGCCGTGCCATTGGTTTCTAATTCTTGACACTGTTGCGCTTGCGCTTCCAGTGGCAAGTGTTTCTGAATCATCGTCCACATGTGATAATCCATTGCCCATAACGCATATTGAAACGCCATAATCGGGTTAAACTCCCGGCGTGATAAATCTTTTACCGTTCCCGCGTGCAGCAGTAAGTTCTTGTCTTGCAGGATGAGTTGCTCCGCCTTGTCCTGTTCACCTTTCGCCACATATTGCAGCAACTGCTTCAAAGATTTTTGATCTAACGGCTTCAGCGTGGGTTTTGGCGGCGGAATTATTAATATTGGTAAACTTCCCGATAACCTCGAAGTGGGGATTTTGCATCTTCAAATTCTCCTTATATCAATGAGGTCCCCAACCATTATATTAAAAATGATTTGCTTCGCAATAGGCTGATTGCTTATGACAGAAAGGTGCTGACTGTACGAATGAACACGTATCTGGTAGGCTACCCAACTCTTTATTTCAGAACAAGGGATATCCTCGAGTCGCTAAGAAAATTAGTACTGGTTTACAACATTCTTAGGGGGTTTGATAACGCTTATTTTACTATTTTAGTTATCATGGAGTTTAAATGACTAGAAAATATAATTTGCTGCTAATGAGTGATTACGGTGATCAAAAAATAGATATAAGGAAAATAAAAAGAATTTTAAATGCGAATCGCTCGTTACAAGAAAAACCTATTTTAATTATGGGGGATAAGTTCTCAATTTATGGGTTATCAGAGCAAGGAGAATGGCGGCTGACCGATGATTTAAAGCTAACTGCCAACCAATTTACCGAATACAAATATGAATATCAATCGATAGTTTTTCCCACAAAAGGTGGAGGCGATTGTGCTATACATGCAGTCTTAGGGCAATGGGATAATTTAGAGCAACAAGTAGTCTGTGCAGATATTAAAGAGAAAAGAGAAAAAATTAAGACTACTATTGAGGCTCCATACCATGAAGAATCGCTCGGAATTTTAGTCATTGCCGGTATTAAAGAACTCGTCATGTCGGGCCATAATATTGGCTTACATAGCCAGAAGCTAAGGAAAAACTATCAACAATTTTTGTTTGATCAAAATGACTTTTCTTCTGAACTTTGGCCATGGTTTCAGGCGAAGTTGGAGCAAAAACAAAATCAAACCATCCTGGAATATATCCAACGTAATCATCAACTCCCCGATAATCCTTCTATTCGTGATAAATTTTATGATGCTTTAAATAGAAATGCGGGCGAATTATATGGCCTTATTTATTCCTTACCTGATCTACAAAAAGCCTTTGAAAATTATAATCAGTTATATAAGACTAAATTCGATTGGAAGTCAGCGATCTCTACAGAGGTTAAAAAAGAATATGCTAATTTTGTGGGCTCTCCTCATACTTGGTTATTGCCTTCAGAGGTAGGAATTATTGCAAATATTTTTAAGCGGCATGTGATTTATTACCCCCGCCCCGGGGCAAACCCCATGCCATTCGAGTCAACCGCAGGAAAACCGGTAGTAGTCCAGTTCAATGGTGTCAATCATTATGAGCAGTTGCAATACTATGTTGAATTACCCAGTAACCAAATATCTGATCAGATATATCAAGCTATAGAATTGAAGCAGGGCCACATACCTCTCAGTAATATGAGTAAGAAAAGGAAAAGAACCTCCTCCCCAGCAGAGTTGTCTACCCCTATTAGTGAAGAAGATTTAGTAGAAAGATTATCTATATTAACTGCACATAGAGATAGCTTAATAAAAAAAATACAAGAAGGTGGGCAACACAGTAGTGTAGATAAAAGCTTAATAGATATACTGAAGCAGATTTCAGAAATTGAAAACACAGGAAAAGAACAAATGGAGGACCAGAAATCGATAGCCCTTCCTTCCCCAGCTCCTACTATTGCTTTAGGAAAAGGGGATGCTAGATTAGCTGAATGGATTGAGAGGGTAAAAAAAAATGAATTATTATATGTCAGTACACCACCTTTTTGGTATCAAACAAATCGAATTCAAGAATTCTATGAAAGTCGTAAGGATACTAATTCGAATCAATCAGTTATTTTTTCATTGGCAACTGGCACAGGTAAAACCCTTATTTTTGGTAGTATCGCTATTATTACTGGCGAAAAAACCCTAATTGTCTGCCCAAGCAATATCCTATGCAAACAAACTGTTACTCGTTTGAGACAATATGTCAAAAAAACTGAGAATCCAGAAACCAAAATCGAACGATTCACAGTTAAAAAAATACCACAAAAACCTTCTAAGGAAAGCTTAGCGGAATTATTTGCTGCTAATAATTGCGTTGTTACCACTTACAGGATGTTAGAGTTGCATTTAAATGAAATGCCATGGAATAAAATTGTTTCGGTAGTGCTGGATGAAGCGCATCGTGCTTTTTCTGCGAATAAGGTAAAAATGGTCAAAACTATCATGGCCAATAACTGTAATGTCTATGCATATACGGCAACACCCAATAATAAAAGAATTAAACGTGATGATGGAGGTGTGTCCAGTTGTGAGGAATTATTCAAACATTCTTCCGAAACCACCATTATCACACCGCTCAATTTCAGAGAAGCAATTGATATCAATGCTAATGTACCCGTGATCACGGCATTAATTAAAATTGATGGACTGCAAATGACATTAGACACACAGGCGGGGAAAGAAATTTCGGAAATCGATGCAAAAAAACAATTGGAGGAACAAAAAGAAGATATATATGCGGCAATCGTTGACGTATACATGAATGGTGGAGATATTGATCCTCATACCAGGAATAAAATTTGGCATCGAGGTCAACAATGTATCTGTTTTTGTCCGGGTATTGCTTCAGCACAAAACTTGGCTGCTCGTTTTCGAGAAAAAATAAATATAGATCAAATTGATCGTGATCATAAACTACGTAACAGTTATGAAGAAAATAGAAGAAAACTAAAAGAAGATAACTTGGGAGAATTCTGCATCGCCAAATCAGTGAATTCCAAGAAACATAAAGATGAAAATCAAAAAATAATTGAGCAATATCGTGCCGGAGGAATTTTAGTCCTAACGGGTGCCGATATGTTGATAGAAGGATTTGATAATCCACGCACCAGTATTGTGATTAATCTACGCCCTACTAAATCGGAAATTCTTAAAATACAAAGCTGTGGCCGTGGTTTTCGTAAAGACCAGGATGATGATTCCAGGAAAGAGAAAATATGCTATGTATATGATTTATATTGGGGCAATACTGACTGCTTGTATTTTTTTCAATATTTAAAAGTCAAAGATCACAAATATCAATTTCATTGGGGCGACATAGATACTCGAAGAAGAAATTTACTTACCAAGCAAGCTCTTTATGAGAGATTTGAGCCAGTTGACGGAATCACTGACCTAAAGGACAGAATTACTATCATCCGCGACCCAATGCAAGCTGATGCTATTATTCGTGGGTTGATAACTAAAACAGGTAAGAATTATGAAAAGGTTCTTTCTGAAATAGCGCCGTCTAATGATAAAAAGTATGAAATAGGCTATTATACTAACCTGGAGCCAGAATTAAAAAATATTTTTAATGAGATAGAAAAATTAGATAGTTCACTGCAAGACATTCATCGTAAATTGTCTTCTCATAAATTTCATATCAGTAAAGACTCTACAGAAAATAAGAAAAATGACAAAAATTCAAAAAAAGGAAACGGTAAAAAAGAATTTTTAATATCTGAAGCGAATATCCAAAAACGTTTAGTGAATCAAGCCTCTTGCGTAAACTCATTAGTTAGAGAGCTGCTTTCAATTGAACAAAAAAAGCATAACTCAAATAAGAAAGTTTTAAAACCTTTATTAAGAAAAAGTAATGCTCAAAAGAAAAATAATCCCCAATTTAATGCAGTTATAAAATCTTATCAGGAATTAATTGCTGAAGTAGCTGTTTTATTTAATCGAATTGACACCTTTACCAATTCATCCGAAGATGAACTCATGCAATTAAAAATATTAATTAAAAAGTTAAATCATTATTTGTCAGAACATCGATCGAATATCATTCAACATCTCGATCAAGCCAGGATAGAAGAATGGGTACTGAAACATAGCAATTATTCACTAGAACAAATAATCAGAGATTTTATTAATTCAATAGGAAATATTGAAAAAAGTGTTTGTTTTGAAAAAGAATATGGTATTTCAGTCAAAAACGATCGAATGATTAGAGATATCATTAAATTCTTAGCCAAGAAAGATTGCCAAGAATATAAATTTGAGAGTTTTTCTGGTTCACAGGAAGATAATTTAGAAAGTTCTCAAGAAGAAGACTCCACAGAAAGGAGAAAATTTTCTTTCTCAATTTTATTTAAATATATATACGAATTTCGTGGAAAATTTTTTAAATATAAGAATGAAATTTTAGAGGATTTGTTAAACAGTGTTCCTGCCGGTATTAGCCTGGATTTTGTTAGTGATAACAGAGGTACCCCATTGCATGCTTTGCTTACTAATTCAGCATCAACACTAGATATTGATTTTTTTATGTTGCTACGTAATAAAACCAATAATGTTGATTGTATAGGTATTCATGATAATTCTTGCTTACATGTTGCTGCCTACAATGAAATAAATCCAGAATGGCCTACTGCTCAGTTATTTTTATTGGCAATGAAAGGGAATCCTAACCTAAAGAATAAGTTTCGTCAAACTCCTTATAAAATGGCTAACAATAAATCATATTCATTAATGTATTTAAACTATGAAAAATATAAAATGTATTACAGCGATGATAAAGCGATATTGGTTTACGATCAAAATGGCCGGAATATTCTGCACCACGCATTAAAGTCGGGAACAGCAAGTTATCAAACAGTAAAAAAACTTATAGAAGCTAAATCAGATATAAACCGTGAAGATCAAGAAGGGTTGACGCCAATTATGTATATCTCGAAAATAGATCGTTACAATAAACCTATTATTACTTTGTTATTAGAAAAAAAAGCTGATATTAATGTACAAGATAGAGATAAGGAAACTCATTCCCATCTATTATTTAAAGATTTTTTTAATGTAACCAAAGATTTGGGTTCCAATTATCACACGCGAAATACGGCGACCTTAAATCCGCAGGAAAGAATCGAATTATTTTTGCAATTTGTTATGCGTGGCGCTAATTTAGGTTTAAAAAATGGTAATCATTTGACTGCTCAGGAAGTCATATATGAACAATTTAATCTCCTGTATGAGTCTCTTGCTCGATATCCGATGAAAAACAAACTTAAAATTCAAAATTTAAATGCTTGTATCCAAAAAATAAAAGAATCAATTTCGATCAACGATAAAAGTTTGGCAAGGGAAAAATTGGAACTTACAATAAGGCATTTAGATTCAGAATTAAAACCCTTAATTCTGAGCCATCCTCAATCATCCATACCTCCAAATCCATTGGATTTTAAGCAAAGTGATAACCTTTTTCCGGTTGATACTTTAATGGAAACAGCTGACTCTAATTTAGAGCATTATCGAAAAATGAAGTTTTCTTCTATGGAAACGATATCCTCTCATTCAAATTCATTGGATGAGTTGAAGACAACTCGCAAATCTGTAGCGAACAGTGAGTCTGACGATGAGCAAGACGATAATGCCACTTCTATTATAATTGGTCAATGGGGAGAAAATTATGTTTATCAAAAACTTAGGCAACATTATCGCGATAAATACATCGGTAAATTTACTGAATTTGTACCTTCAATAAGTTCCGACCCTAAAGAGAATATGTTTAAGGGTTTTAAATTAGAGGGAGTTCAAGGGTCTCAGGCAGTAAGCATCCAGGTAGAATGGTTTAACATGTGGCCAAAGGAATGTGAAAATTATATGCATAGAAAAAAATATGAAAGTGGTAAATATATAGATATGTTGATTACTAAAAAAAGAACTTATAATCTATTTTTATACACTAAGTTACCTTATGAAAATGAATTAAAAACTAAATTTCCTAATACTTTTATCTTTGTAACAACCACTTTAACTTTACTTAAACTTTTTTATATCAATAAAAGTGGTTTTACAAAAGAATTTACAAATCTGCAATTAGTTGTTCCAATTATTAATGAATATAAGTGTATTAAACAAGATTCTTGGGAAGGTTTGATAAATGACCTTGATATTAAAAAGAAATTGATCGGTCAAATTTCCCCGAATTCAGAAGGAGAATTTATTATAAAAGAACGTTATGTAGAAATTAAAAGTACTTCCTGGTTACAAACACACGGTACGGTCTTTAAAAAAAGACAGTGTGAGGCTATGCGAAAATATAGAGAAAATTATTGTATCTATCGATTATTAGGTGTACCTGCAACAGATGAAGAAGATGCTAAAAATCAACACCCATCGAAGTTATGTAAAATTAAAAATCCTTACAAAAAAATCTTAGACGAACAATTAAAATTTACCTCGATCACTCTTAACATTTAGCATACTTTAACCAAAGAAATTAGAATTGATCTATTTTATTGTCATTAAGGGGATTTCCACTGAGAGCAAAAATTGCGCTTTACTAGAACATAAGGGAAATGCAAAAAACTCTAAAAAATCAGGAGGTCTTCTACCGCGCTGGAAGGAATTTTGAGAACTTTCTGATGTTGGGCCACTTTTATAAGGCCTCAAAATGATTTGCCTCCCAAGTGGTCAGTCATATTATAGTTCCCTGGTGAAGGGCGTCCCTTTACACCGAAAGGAGGTAATATGGGACGTAAAAAAACAAAAACCATACCAGGGCTGCGATTTCGTGGTGGGGTTTGGAATATTGAAAAAACGGTATCTGGTACGCGATTATTCGAGAGTACGGGGACTACTGATCTGAAAGAAGCCCAGCGGCGTTTGATCTTTCGACTCGATCAAATCCGCCAGGCGGAAGTGTACGGCGTTCGTCCTCGGCGTATTTTTGAAGAAGCTGCGAGCAGGTATCTGGCTGAAAACCAACATAAGGGGAGTATTGAAGCAGACAGATCATATATTGATCAATAAAACCGTATATCGGCAAACGTGAACTCGATATGATCCACATGGGCTGCTTAAAGGCATTCATCGAAGTCAGAAGAGGGGAGGGGGTAAAGAATAAAACAATTAACAACACCCTCCAAATTGTACGACATGTTTTGAATTTGGCGAGTAAAGAATGGGTCGATGATTCCAATCTGACTTGGCTAGGAGCGACACCAAAAATTAAACTGTTGGCCATTGACCGACGAACGTAAGCCTTATTCCTTGAGTTGGGACGAGCAGGACCGTCTGTTTGCACTGTTGCCGCCTTATTTACGACGTATGGCGCTGTTTAAGGTTAATACAGGGTTACGGGATGAGGAGGTGTGTCGGTTGAAATGGGATTGGGAATATCCAATTCCTGAACTGAACACCAGCGTCTTTGTGATTCCCGGCCAGTACTCCAAAAACCGGCTTGACCGGCTGGTAGTGCTCAATGACATTGCCTTGCAGGTCATTGCTGAAGTGCGGGGTCAGCATCCCGTTTATGTGTTTACCCGATTGGATGGTCAAAACAGGCTTTATCAGATGAGTAACAAATCATGGGAAAAAGCTCGAAAGCTGGCGTGCCTGCCGGTGCGTATCCATGATTTGAAACATACTTTTGGTAGACGCTTGCGCGCCGCTCAAGTGGGCCTGGAAGATCGCCAGGATTTGCTGGGACATAAATCGAATCGGATTACGACGCATTATAGTCCTGCAGAAATCGAACATCTGATTGAAGATGGTGAACAGGGTCTGCGATCGTCAACGCAGCACGCCGACGTTGTCTTTTATCAGGGATCATCGTGCGATAAAACCGCTGACGATGAGTGATCGAATCCTGGCAGAACCGGGTCAAATGATGCCGGTCGGAGAAACACATTCCGGCAAAATTCCGGCAGTCAGAATTTGACCAGTCGGAAAAGTGCGGTAAGTTATTGATTTTATGGTGGGCCCACTAGGACGCTAATTGACGAGCTAGTTTGTTAATTTATAAAATAATTATTTTAAGTATATTCACAATATACCCCGAAATGTACCCCAAAAAATTCGCCGCTTGAAAATCTGCCGACCCTGGCGGTCAGAATGCCCTTACTTACTAGAGATTTACATTTGGCCCGGCGGTAGCGACGGCGAAGGTACTCTAAATTCACTGAGTTACTCATCTATTCATCTCCCATTCCTTCGGTTAGATGAATTATGAGTCAACGTTGGCGTTTTTTCCCTTATTAGGCCTTCCTTCGGTTAGGTTTTTTGTGAGGCAACTCGCCCCCTTCCTTTTCTTCTAACGGTTAAGAATTCGTTAATAAACATTTGGCATTATAGAGTCTGTTTACCAGTTTTTAAAAAGTAAATAAAAACCTAATCCGAATAATAAAAATAAAATTTTAAAAGAATAAAAAATGAAAGCTACCAAGAAGTTCCAACCTAAAGTCAGCTTTCTTTATTTTCCTCCCAATCGCAGCCATATCAAAACTTCGGCAGGTCATGCTGCGGTAGCGGTACAGTTTCCAAACAAAGATGGTGATTATGAGACAAAAAACGGTGGAATCCTGCGAATTTTTGATTCTGACTTCCACGGCGGGAAAGGTGAATTAAAAAATGGTACTCACCTGAGTTCATTAATAACTACATATGATGGTAGACCTGAAGTATATCCATTGCCCTTTCCCCAAAATTCTATTATGGTTGATGATGAAAAAATTACGGATAATAAAAAATATGCTTTACTTTCTAATAATTGCGCTCATGCCGCTGCCTGGTTCCTAAAACAAAGATTAGGTTACCCACTTATATCGGAAAAGATAATTAAAACTCCCAATGACTTAAAACAACAAGTAATACAAAACTATTCACTGTCGGCTAAATTGGCTCAAATTTTTGACTATCAACCTCAAACCGAAGATAAAGAGCACTGGGATAGTCTTAAGAAAGATATAAAAATACTTTTTCGATTAGAAGATAAGCAAAATCTAACAGATAATTATCAAAATAACTATAATTGGTTAGAGATCAGAAAGCATATTTTAAAAAAGATACAACCATATAAAATTATCTCTGATGACAGATTCCTGTTATTAGAAGTATTAAAGATAGTCGAATTGTTTTGCGGGGCAGATCAAAAGGAAATTAAAAGTGAACAAGTTATTGAAATAACTGAAAAGAAAACAACCCCGGAATTGAGCATTGCGAATTGTTATTCAACCTTATCCGAGATATCTAAGCGGTTAAATGATAACATTCTCCAACGTTGCAAAAAATATCAATCAAAAAATAGAAAATTCGGTAAGACCAAAAATAAGTTAATTAAAACCCAAAAATTAATGGTGGCAATGGCAGCCTTAACACAATGTATAGACTATGAGGCCACAGAAAAACTTGGATCATCACTACAATACGTAGAAAAATTAAAAAATCAGTATAAGTCAATTGCTACAGCCGGTCTTTTTGGAGGGAGTGTTACCATCCATGATTCCGAATTTATCAAAGATCTGGATCGTGACATTAGTAAAATGCGTGAAGAAGCATACACGATTTTGAATCTTTCTTTATCATCCAAATGAAGAGAAATTTAATTTCAAGAACAGGCTCCTTCTGGCTGAAGGATAACCATGCGGTTATTGCGCGATTTTTCAATAAAAAGAAATTGTTCAAAATTTGGGCTCACTAGGACGCTAATTAAAGCTCTAGTCGATTGATTTATAACATAATTATTCCGTTTCTGTGGCTGGTGGGGAGCAGGTTAAAGCTTTTATCCCTGATCCGCTACCACTTAAGCCCTCAATTGAATGGTCGTTTAATTTACATGAGAAATTTGATCGGGCATTGATGGCGTTGGGTAGATTAGACAGTATATCCATTATATCTATGTGCGCAAAGAGGCTGTGCTTTCTTCTCAAATTGAGGGGACACAATCTTCTTTGTCAGATTTACTATTATACGAATTAGAGCAGCAGCCGGGAGTTCCGTTGGATGATGTGCAGGAAGTCAGCAACTATGTTGCCGCTCTTAATTATGGACTGAAAAGACTATCAGAAGGGTTTCCCCTATCACTTCGATTAATCAAAGAAGTTCACGGTGTGCTTTTATCAAAGGGGCGGGGAAGCAGTGTGACACCTGGAGAGTTTCGCCGTAGTCAAAATTGGATTGGTGGCAGTCGGCCTGGCAATGCGATGTTTGTTTCACTCTCTCCGGAACAAGTGATGAATTGCATGGGTCAGCTGGAGTTATTTTTACATAACCAACCAAAACCTATACCAGTGTTAATTTAAGCGGCTTTAGCGCATGTGCAATTTGAAACGATTCATCCCTTTTTAGATGGTAATGGACGGATTGGCCGTCTATTGATTACGTTATTGCTATGTGAACAAAAAGTTTTGCGAACGCCCATGCTATATCTCAGCCTTTATTTCAAGAATTAATAAATGTTTAGTGCATTTGCTTAGTTTAGGTATTGTGCGTGAGCTTACTGAAATAGGCTTATAATTTCGATTTTAATTTTAAAGCGTCTCTGGTTTCAGTAGAAAAGTGTTGGTAATCTCTTTTCTTATCACGATCTTTCCACGCACCACCCCAAAATGAAAATCCTCCTTCCTTAAAAAGGGTAATTACGGATTCAGTCACCATACCTTTTGTTCAACCTCTCTATTTACAAATTTTTTTCCGGCTTCTGGGAAAACTTTCAGAGGTAAGACATAATTATCATCTGCATATATCACTAATGGATTGATTAAAGGATTAATATCAATAGCAGTACCGGTAGAATGGTTTGACCACTGCTCACTATTAGTTATTCGCCTGACAAATAATGCAGAGGTATTATTTGCATTCATGGAGCGGTCATCAATTTCAGAATCAATCCCTTCTTTATACCGCTCCTCAGGTTTAAAAAAACGATCAATTAATATCATTGATTGGATTGGAAATTTCGCCGCATACAAATTCTTAAAAACATGCAGAGTCTGTATAGCAATTCTTCTGTTTACTATCAATTCACCTTCTTGAGTAGCTCCATTAAAATCCAAATGAGGTATTCTTAGATAAGAAAGTTCTGATAATGTAATAGGACCACCGTCTTTCCATGAGCGTCCTTTTACCAACTCAACAATTTCAGGGCATTCTACGAGCGGTTGCATGGTGGCTATTTGTTTATTTAAAAACTCTAATTTAATTTTAGGCATATTTTTTGGGTATAGAGATGTAAAAAATTTCTTTCTATTTATATTACTAAATTACACCAGTTTTGCAAGCTATTTTCGAATTACGGCTTTAATCGACTCTTATACGTGGAAAAACATACTGGAGGCTCACAATGAAAAATGAATTATCAGCGGATGATGCCATTTCCAAATTTTTTCAAAATCCGCAAAGAATGACTCAAGTTCTGCAAGCTGAGAGATCATTGAAAGTCATCGACCAGTTGGAACTAACGGAATTGATCATAGTTTAAACATCGGGCCCACTAGGACGCTAATTCATGATCTAGTTGATTGATTTATAAAGTAATTATTTTAAGGTAATTTGCAGTATACCCGAAATGTATCCCTAAAAATTTGGCGCTTGAAAATCAATTAAACTTACGTTCTACTGTAATTTATTGTTCTTGCCACTGCAACTCTCATTATGGTAAAAGCGCTGCGTTATTTTCTTCGTCATCGCCTCGTGTTGCCATAAAACGACATGCAAAGGGGAATGCTATAAGCAATCCAATCCATCCTTACGAGCCTCTCACTTCCGAGAATGCGGCACTCGTTCTCGTTGATCATCAGGTCGGACTGATGACGGGCGTCCGCGATTATTCAACCGGCGAGTTGAAACACAACGTGGTAGCCTTGCTATTCCTGATAAACGTGTTACTATGCGCAGAATATAAATATTGAAATCAAAAGGTCTAACATGCATAAAGATAAAAGCGATTCAAAAAAAAACTCAGGGAATCAGAACAAAACTCAGTCTGTCCCTGCAAGCCTTTTTGAAATAGAAGCTATGTTTCATATGTTTTTAGCTTTTTTAGGGATTAGCGTTGCCCCGCAGTTAATTTCACGTTTACATTTTCATTATTCTGAAAAATATTGGAAACAGAGAATCGATTCTGATTTTAACATCAAAACCATTCCACAAGAAAAATATTCGCTCTCCTTTTTCTCTATTTATCTCAACTTTAAAAATTTATTTAAAACCTGGGGATATAGCCGTGGAACAAGATGGGGAGACCCTTTGGATCCTGTTTATCTTCAATACCAATTATCTGATGAACAGTTAGACGCTCGTGGTTGGGAACCATCCTTTGACCATGCTCTTGGTGCAAGGAATTGGCAATTGATAGAATGGCTCACCCATCCAGATCGAGGAAGTGACCGGATAGATCTTATTAAGTACCTCTCTTCTAAACCATATTCGAAGGATTTTAATTATAAACAGTTAGAGAATTTGCTCCCAACAATCGATGAAAAACATAAATTAAATAAAATATTATTTGGGTTAGCAGCTGACCGAAAAGACGAAAATTTGATGGAAAAATGGATATCCTCTAATAAAGATCAGCTGGATACTTCAACTTTATCTATTGCTATGCGTGCCCGTTGCTTTAGAATAGCAAAAATGCTCATTGAGCAGTATGATATCCAGGTTGATGAAGATCTTCTCTACCTTGCAGCCAAATTTAGTAACTTAGAGTTATACAACTTGATTTTGTCTAAAGACAAAGACTTAAAACCTGAGCAGCTAACGTTATCGCACGCTTCCCTCTCAGGCAATCGATACCTGGTAGAATTAATCTTGAGCGCAGGAATTACTCCTGACCGGCAAACTTTATGTTACGCAGTTCAGTCACGCAATTTATCATTAGTCAACTTTTTGTTTGATAAATTTGGACATAACCATAACAGTGACACGTTAAACGCTGCCGCCGAATCAGGGCATATAGACTTGGTGAATTTAATCATAAATAAAAATATTATTCCTGATGCCGAAACTCTTAATTGCGCAGTTAAATCCGGCAACTTAAAGATAATAAAATTGATTAAGAAAAGTGGGAATATTAAACTTGATAATGTCCTTTTAAGTCGATTGATAATTACGGCGGCTAAATGTAAACATTGGACAGTCGCAAAATATTTTATATCTCAAATTAAGCCTAAAGGAAAAAATTTCATAGATCTCATCAAGAACATGATGATACATGGAGTAGACTCAAGGTTCATTGAAAATCAAATTAGTAATTGCCCGAGGCAATCACTGTGGGTGAGGGAAATTATGGTTTTATTCCTTTCGGCTGTCGAACGTTCATATTCAAGGATTATTAAGCTCCTTCTGGATCCGAACAAGAACTATCATCAATTTATTTTTTTCACACAAGTAACTATTAATCAAATTGCTACAATGGGTGATGAATCTCTAATGCGAGCTGTTTTAGAAATTAAACCTAACTCAGATCGACTTGGGTTGCAACCGACTGCAGAAACGATTGTTTTGGCGGCAGGCTCCGGAAACCCACAACTCACTAAATGGTTAATTGAATTATGTTTAAGAAATTCTAAAAAACTCTCAAAATTTAGGCATGAACATACTGGCTTATCCTGCTCTTAAGAAAGAAAATATGTTTTGGTTTATGCGATGGATGTTGATGAGCCCTACAGGAAAGTCCATCATATCGGCAGATGTATTAATCGATTGGTTGATCAAAAATGGTCATCCGGAAGTGGTCGCGCGGCTGGTCGATTCGGAGATTCTTAACTGGTTTAAGCAGGTTGCGCCATTCAGCTTGAATTCAAAAAATTCGTTGGTAGCTTTAACTATATTTACTAAAATTTTATCTTTCCTGCCCTTAAAGAATAAATTAACGTTATTGATCACTTCCAAAAAAACCCAACAATGGTGCAACTATTGGAAATTCAAGCCAATGACTAACTCAGCGCAAGTCATTAACGCTTCAAATTTTTCGATTACATCTTGAACTCATTTATATTTTTTGAAAAAATAAATAAAAAAATGTAAAAAACAAGAAATGGCGGTCATTAGCAATACGCCGAAAATATATGGGCCAATGAACCAGTATAAGCTCTGGTTGTGTCGCAAAAACTGGGCGATTCGGTTATACTTGCCAAAATACAACCAATTTGCAGGGAGCCCACGAGATGGAAATCAGCTTCAAATGGAAACATTTCAAGAAAGAAATGATTTTAATGGCCGTTCGATGGTATATCGCTTATGCACTCAGTTATCGAAATATTGAAGAGCTGATGGCCGAACGCGGCGCTTCAGTCGATCACTCGACAATCAATCGTTGGGTGGTTGAGTATGCTCCTTTACTCGAAGAATCTTTCCGCCGACGTCATAAAAAACCGGTGAGTTCGAGTTGGCGGATGGATGAAACTTATATCAAGGTTAAAGGTGATTGGCATTACCTTTACCGAGCCGTTGATAAAGAAGGCAACACGATTGATTTTATGTTATCGAAAAATCGAGATCGTGAAGCCGCCGAAAAATTCCTGGAAAAAGCGATCGGTTGTAGTGGATTACCGGACAAAGTGACCATTGATAAGAGTGGTGCGAATAAAGCAGGATTAGAAGCGATCAACATTCAGTTAGAAATTTTGCTGATGTGGAGCGGTCAATTTTTTGAGATTCGCCAAATCAAATATCTCAACAATCTGGTTGAGCAGGATCATCGAGCGATTAAGCGAATAGTGAATCCAATGATGGGATTCAAGGCATTTCAGAGTGCAGAAGCGACGTTATCGGGAATTGAATTGTATCACATGCTGAGAAAAGGCCAGCACCGTGAAGCGGCTAACTTGCCGGTCTTCGAGCAATTTTATGCGTTAGCGGCCTGATTGCGCCCAGGAAAATTCTAATCGGGTAAAAATTAACCAGCTAAATTATTTGCGACACAACCAAAGATATTCATATATCACACCCTATATTAATTTTGGACGCTGTACTCAGGCCGGCAATAACTGCCAGTTTCAATGAAAATCTGTTTTTGCTGTGACGCAGGCGCGTCAATTCTCCAGGAGAGCGTATACAAAATATTATTAACCCGCCATTCCAGAGTGGGATTAACGCCACCGGCCTGGATGTGAAACGGGGTGTAATAACCGGTTATATTCCCAGGCAACAAGACCTTTTCTTTTAAATAATTTTTATTGCCCGGCAAAGTTTGGTAGTCAGGAATCACTATGCCGTGTTTTTGCGCAGAGAGAAATCCAACATTACAGATCCGCACTCCCCCACATGTGGGAGTTGCATCGATGTTGATTTGCCAGAACTTGCTGTAATCAGAATTCCCAGCCCTGTAGCCATTAAAAGAAACATACAAAGGCTGTTCACCACTCTCTGGCACTGGAATTTTAGTCGGGAAAATCACTGGCAACATCGATCTGCGTTTTAATTCATGGAATACTTTCTGTCGATTGATGAGCCTCGAAGCGGAAACAAATTTTTGATCCGGCGGACGCCGGCAATTGATCAAAGGCCCCACAAAGAAAAATAACGCTGTAAAAAGGATTATCCAATATCTGTAATACTTCATTGGATCCAGTTTACACCAGTCATACCTTAATCACTATGGCAACAATTATTATCGACAATAATTTTCGTAGAAAATGCGCTACCCGATGGGGGATCGCAAGGGGGAGAAAGCGGAGCGTCTTCCCCTTCATTCCGAGCATCGGCTATGCCGAGCGCAGGATATAGATAGGAAGCAATTATCGCTGTACTCAGCGAGAATTGCTAAAAAACGGCGAAGACTGCAATCCGGTTCTACCGGATTTCAGCCTTTACCGAACGACTGATATGCTCTTAATTATCGGGGGGTAGCGGAGCTGGCGGCATTGGAAATGGTCTGACCCGTTTGCGGAACATCCTGGCCAGCGCCCTTAACAGTGTTGCAGCCACTTAAAAACCCCATCACTAAAACTAATGGGCATATCGCTAATACTAACTCCTTAATTTTCATAACTTCCTCCTGGTTGATTTATCCACTAATTATAGAATCAAAAATATTACACAGCTGTAGAATAGATTATTTATTCTTTTTTTGATAGGGATTTTTGTCGTTGATCAATTGAACCCGTACCGGGATACCGACTAGGTTAAAAGACTGGCGGAAATAATTGCCAAATATCTCCGGTAAGAATCCGGCAAGGATTCAATCTGTTTACCATGCACCACAATTACCAAAGGATGGTGCCCGCCCAAGTGAGCATAACGCAACCTGATCCGGCGCGCGCCGACCAGGGGCGGCTGGTGATCCAACACCGCCCGCTCCAGTATCTGGGTGAGTTGCGGAGTCGATATATCCTGAGTGGACGACGCATAGGCTTCGTCAATGGCGCGATACAGATCGCCAACGCCGGTGCCGTGGAGCGCCGAAATTAAATATCGCCGGGCAAAATGACAAACGCCAAACGCCGGTCTATCGCCTGTCTTACCCGGTCGCGATCGTATTCGCTCATACCATCCCACTTATTAAACGCCAGGACCAATCCGCGGCCCGATTCTAAAATCCAGCCGAGTAAACGCATATCCTGATCCGTGATTCCTTCGTGCGCGTCAAAAACCATAATCACAACGTGGGCTTTTTCCAGGGCCTGCAAGGATTTGATAACCGAAAATTTCTCGATGGCGTCTTCGATCTTCGCGCGCCGCCGCACGCCTGCTGTGTCAATCAGGGTGTAACGTTGTCCCCGGCGGTCATAAGGAATATAAATACTGTCCCGCGTGGTGCCCGGTTCATCGAGAACAATCACCCGCTCTTCACCCAAAATCCGGTTAATGAGCGTGGACTTGCCAACATTGGGTCTGCCCATCACCGCAATGCATATACCGGCTTCGGCGTCAGGGACACTTTCCGGAACCGGGAAAGGCTGCAGGAGTTGCTGAATGAAGGATTCTACGCCGCGGCCATTTCGGGCGGCCACAGGATGGGGCATGCCAAAACCTAATTGATAGAATTCGCCGGTGACGATGTCCGCGTCCAGACGGTCGATTTTATTTACCACCAACGCGACTTTTTTTTGATGAACCCGGAGCTGTTCGGCGATCATGGTATCGGCGGCGGTGAATCCCACCTGAGCATCCACCATAAATAGTATTCTGTCTGCTTCGTCGATGGCCTGGCGGACCTGTTTCTCGACCTGTTTGGCCATTTCCGGATTGGAGGCTCCACTATCCCCCCGGTATCGACCACCAGGTAAGGGCGTCCGCCCAATACGCCACGACCGTATTGACGGTCGCGGGTCACGCCGGGAAAATCAGCCACTAACGCATCTCGCGTTTGTGTCAGGCAGTTAAATAAAGTGGACTTGCCGACATTCGGCCTGCCGATTATGGTGATCACTGGTAACATTTTAATATTCTCATTAAGCGAAGAATTAATCGCCCTACCCTATGGGGGATCGCAAGGGGGAGAGAGCGGAGCACCTCCCCCTTCATTCCGAGCATCGGCTCCGCCAGCGCAGGATACAAAAAGGAGTAATTCCCGCTGTACCCAGCGGGAATTACGGAGGTTGGGCCAGTTTTAGGGATAATAACACATCTTCGCCCCCAAGAGGCGGATAATCCGGTTTGCGCCGACTGATAAGATTGATGCGCTTTAGAAGCCTCGCCCAGCGCCAGGTAAATATCACCCTGAACTCCATCAATCGCCGGCTGAAAAGATTTATCCTCCACTACCGATAACAATTTCTGCGCTTCGCCAGGTTTATTTTGCGCGAGCAAAACCCGGCTCACCCGCAGCCGCGCAATTTGCCGGACAGCTTCGGCTTTTGAATGTTCCAGCGTCCATTGTAATTTTTGCTGCGCTCCCGCAAGATTATTGGCATTCACGGCGCTTTTCGCCGCCACTAAATTCCCCAACGCCGCATACTCGGTGTTGGGGTAGCGTTGCGTAAGTTCCGCGGCCATTTGCGTCACCGTATCACGATTTTTTTGACTATCCGCAACGATTAATTGCTGATAAAGCAGCGAAGCCTGTTGACGGACCCGAACCTGTTGTTGCTGCCAGTAACGCATCCCAATCCGGCCGCAAGACCAATAATGACCGCGACTATCAACCATTTGCCGTAATCGCGCCACCATTTTTTCAACATTTCCACTTGTTCATTGTGGTTCCATAAGTTGGCATGGTAAAGCCTCCCCCTGTCAGCAAATTCTGTTTTTAAAAAAATCAACCACTGAAGATAACGGTACAGCATTCTGTTCACCGGTAGCCAGATTTTTGATAGTGGCCTGTTTTGCGGCTAATTCTGACTCGCCGAGAATAACCGCTGCGAAAGCCCCGCTTTTATCGGCAGACTTTAACTGACTTTTTAAACTGCCGTCGCCGCAATGGGTAATAATCTGGAACGATAGAAAAGCGCTGCGTAATTCTTCGCCAACAAAATCCCCCGTTCTTTCGCACCCTCGCCCATCAACGCTAAATAAACGGTGGGCAATTTTTTTTGCTCATTCCCGAAAGACGCTAACAATAGCACTAAACGTTCAAGGCCGCAGGCAAAACCAATCGCGGGAGTAGGCCGTCCACCCAGATCTTCCACCAGGCGGTTATAACGGCCACCCGCGCAGACCGTGCCTTGCGCGCCCAACTCAGTGGTGACCCATTCAAATACCGTCAGTTCATAGTAGTCCAGACCGCGCACCAGTCTGGGGTTAATGGTGTATTGGACTCCCGCGGCATCCAACAAACGGCGCAGACCGTCAAAATGCTGCCGGGAGGGGGGATCCAAATGTTCCAGTAAATTGGGGGCAGCCCGGTTTAAATCTATCATCACTGGATTTTTACTGTCTAAAATACGCAAAGGATTGGTCACCAGCCGCCGCTGGCTGCTTCATCGAGTAAATCGTAATGTTGCTGATAAAAATTCACCAAACGATCGCGGTAGAGTGCGCGAACCGCGCTCGTACCAGACAATTTATTTGCAGCTCAATCTGGCCGGTCAACCCGAGTTGAGTGAGCAGGCGCTGCCCCAGAAGGATAATTTCCGCATCGATATCCGGGCCCGCCATACCATAAGCTTCGACGCCAAAATGATGAAACTGACGATAACGGCCTTTTCCGGACACTAGTGGCGGAACATCGGTCCTAAATACCATAATCGCTGTACCTGATTATAAAACAGACCATGCTGAATACCGGCGCGTACGCAACTGGCGGTGCCTTCCGGGCGCAAACTTAAACTGTCGCCGTTGCGATCAGTGAAAGTGTACATTTCTTTTTCGACAATGTCGGTGGCCGCCAATTCCGCGGGCGAATAACGCGGTTTGTTCCATGACCGGAAAACGAATTTCCCGATAACCATAGCGCGTTGACAGATCTCTGCAAATGGCTTCAATTTGTTGCCACCAGGGAGTTTGTTCAGGAGATATCGTTCATCCCCCGAACAGCCTGCAGTGCTTCCGTCAACTGTTTACCCTCATCAGCGGAACTGGCGCGCGGAGCCGGCAATCGCATTCCGGAGGTGCGTGAGCGGGTTCTGCCGGAATCTTTCAAATCACTGGGTTGCAGGACGCTTTGTTCATTGGCGGCTTGCGGTGCTGGCGGAGCAGCTGGCGGAGCGGGCGTGTTGTTCGAAGACTGCTGCACGACCCTGGGCGTGCGTGCAGGAGTAGGAGTAGAAGTAGAAACAGGAACAGGGAGAACGGGTGTGGATGAAGTTACGGGTGCAGAAGCGGGTGCGGGTGCGGGTGCGGGTGTGGACGCTGGTGCAGGCGCGGCAGACTGAGGGGCCGGCGCAGAGGATTGTGGCTGAATCGGCACCACAGTGGATGTTCCGGCGCCGACTTGCCCGAAGGCGCCGAAGGGCCTTTCCACCACATCACCACCAAACCAATCAGGATAATGATCACGAAAATACTGATCCACAACAACACATTCGAATGTGGGCGGTGGGATTCAACAGGCTGATAAACAGGATTGGATCGCTCATCCAGCTTCAGGGTGTTTTTGGGCGGCGCAAAATCCATGGAAACATTATTGAGTGTGGGTAAAATTTGAGACTGGGGAACTCCCAATAATTGCGCATAAGACATGATGTAGCCACGGGCGTAGGCGCGCGCCGACATACGACTATAATCATCGTGCTCAATGTCTTCGATAAACTGTGCGCTTAAACACAGCCGGGCGGCGACATCGACCACCGATATGCCCTTTTCCTGGCGCACAGTTTTCAGCAGCGTTCCGGGTGTCGTTCCCGAGGGAGTTGAATTCAGAGTGGGTTCTATCATGGAAATTTTCCTATGGTGTAAGATGGGTTATTCTAGTGCATGCCGTTTTTTACGTCCAGTGCGATCCGTAAATTGGCCGGCGAGTTGTCCGCAGGCGCCGTCGATGTCGTTGCCGCGAGTGCGGCGCACCCAGGCAGGAATTCCGGCATTGATCAGGTTGGACTGAAAATGCGCGATCGTTGCCGGGTCCGAACATTGATAAGCCGTTCCAGGGAATGGGTTGAAGGGAATCAGGTTAACCTTGCAGCGCATGTCCGTCAGCAATTTAATTAATTCACGCGCATGATGTGGCTGATCATTGACGCCTGCGAGCATAACGTACTCAAACAGAACGGTTTGTTTGGAACGCCTGGGAAAATATTCACGGCAAATCGGCATCAAAATTTCCAGTGGGTATTTTTTATTCAATGGCACCAATTGGGAACGCAGCGCATTGTTGGGGGCATGCAGGGATACGGCGAGCGAAACCGGGCTATCCTGGCGCAGACGCTCCATCGCCGGCGCTAATCCCGCCGTGCTCACCGTCACACGGTATTTGGATAAGCCGTAAGCGCAGTCATCCAGCATCAAATCCATGGCCGCGACCACGGCATCATAATTTAATAATGGCTCGCCCATACCCATCATGACGACATTGGTGATTTTGGGTACCCGCGACAACGCCCACCACAGCTGGCCAATAATTTCCGCGGTAGTGAGATTACGATTAAAGCCCGCCTGAGCGGTCGCGCAAAAGCGGCAATTTAAACCGCATCCCACCTGGGAAGAAATACACAAAGTCCCCCGACTTTCCTCTGGCAAGTACACGGTTTCAATCGCGTTGCCATCTTCCAGTTTTAATAGCCACTTTAATGTGCCATCATCCGCGCGCTGCTCCTGAATCAACGCAGGGACGGAGACGGTGGTCAGGGATTCCAGTTTGGCGCGCAGACGATGATTCAGGGTGGACATCTGCACGACATCAAGGGCGCGCTTCTGGTGAATCCATTGGATGAGCGAACGGGCTCTCGCAGGTGGTTCATCTAAAGTTTCTAAAAAAACGGCCATCGCTCTGCGGTTTAAGCTCATGAGGTTCAATGAATTATTCACCGATTTTGGAAATATCTTCGGATTTGAAAAAGAAACTGATTTCCTGCTTCGCGTTAGCGGCACTGTCTGAACCGTGAACGGCGTTGGCGTCGATAGATTCAGCAAAATCAGCGCGAATAGTACCGGCGGATGCTTTTTTGGGATCGGTATCCCCCATCAGCTGGCGGTTTTTAGCAATGGCATTTTCACCGCGGAGAACCTGGATCATCACCGGACCCTGAATCATAAACTTTACCAGGTCAACAAAAAAAGGACGCTGGCGATGAACGGCGTAAAAATCTTCCGCTTCACGCTTGTGTAAATGCAGCATTTTCGCCGCCACGATTTTTAAACCCGCATTTTCAAATCGCGAGTAAATCTGACCGATGACATTTTTCGCCACCGCGTCCGGCTTAATAATAGATAACGTTTCTTCAATTGCCATAAATTTCTCCTCAAGTTTCGTGCATTTGGAAGCCGAATATGATATTATACTTTAGTTAATACGGCAAATTTTCAGCTCATTCCCGCTGAGTCACAGCGTCTCATGGCTTCCTTTGTTTATATCCTGCGCATCGGTCAAGGCCGTTAGTGCTCGGAATGAAGGGGGAGAATCGGCGATTTCTCCCCCTTGCGATCCCCCATCGGCGTGAGGGTGAGCTTCCCTTCAGCGGGAACTCTTGGGCAAATTTATCATGCGTCAAATGGATGGAACCTATGACAACTTTAACCAGCCTTCCCTTTATTCTGTTCGTGGTAGTGGTGGTCACCGCTATCGCGGAGAATAAAAACGTTCCTTATCCTTTACTGCTCGTCATCGCCGGGTTAATTGTGGGTTTTGTTCCCAATATTCCCAGCTGGCATCCGCCCAGCGATATCGTCCTCGCTTTATTTTTACCGCCCATCCTGTTTTCAGCCGCGCGGCTGATTTCCTGGCAGGACGTCAAACAGCATATTACCGTAATTACTTCTCTCTCGGTATTTCTGGTGTTATTTTGGGCGATAGCCATCGCCTGCGTATTATGCTGGGTAATTCCCGGCATTCATTTCACGACGGGTTTGAAAATTCAGGCGCGATTATTGCTCCCACCGACGTGATTGCCGCCAACAGCATTCTCACCAAAATGAACGTGCCACGGCATATCACCCGCACCATTAAAGTCGAAAGTCTGTTCAATGACGCCTGCGGCATCGTATTATATAAAACCGCTTTACTACTGGTTGTTCTGATAATACCTTAACATTACCGGCCATCAGCCATAAAATCCTGTTTATCGGCGCCGGCGGTATAGCGATCGGCCTACTTTTCGCTTACATTTCCGGTATTATTATCAAGCAATTCCTGAGCCATTCCGAAAATCATCTGCCCATTATCATGAGCCTGATCCTTGCCTACGTCGCTTACTGGTTTGCTTAAGGGGGGGTTTTTTTGGCGTGCTGGCTGTGGTTGCCGCCGGGTTGTACCACAAGCGCACCGAGCGTTCGGTCAGCGCCGGCATCCGCCTGGCGGAAAAGACTGTCTGGGATACACTGATCTTTTTTCTAAATGGTTTAATATTTATTAGTATCGGCACGGAATTTCCCACCTGATCCTTCGCAGTGTCAGTTATGTGCCATTGGAGGAATTAATATTTTTTTCAGTTCTCCACTATTATTAGTTTATTTCTGTTGCGGGTATTCTGGTGGGTGGCGGTGACCATCGCCATAGATCAGTTTCTCTGGCAACGCCGTAGCGGTCATCGCGATCATGTGCTGATTTCCTGGAAAAAAACTTTTATCGTCTCATGGTGTGGCACGCGCGGCTTTCCGGTGGTGTCCCTGGCTCTGGCGGTGGCTCTTCCCGCTTTGCCGACCGACGATCCCAGGCTGCCGATGCTCTATCTCGATCATATTTTTGACGGTTATTACTATTTTATTTACTCTACTGGTGCAAGGCTTGACTCTGCAGCCGCTGATCAAACTGCTCGCCGTTAGCAAAAATCACGAAGAAGAAGTTAAAAAAATGCGTGATATTTATAAGCAACTGACCGAAGAGGCTCTCATCCATATTAATGCCGGTGATCATCACCCCCTTCAGCACGAAACCGGAAGCGCCACGGAAATTGTAAAAACCCACTACAATAACCGCCTTCGCCATGCATTGTCGCCCACCCATCACCCCCAGCACCAAAAACATGCGAAATCGATGCTGACGCGCATGGTGCAATTTGAAAGGGATTTATTATTAAAAATGCGCGAAAAGGGCGAGATCAGCGAAGAACTGTATTCGTGAAAATTTTATTAAAGCTTGACCGCGACGAAGTCAGTTTTTCCACTTACAAATAAAGTAACCTTTCAAATCTGAACCAAAATTGGACGTTCTGCGTATGAAAATTGATGTGGTGAATGGATACCAAATAAATTAAATTATGTTATTATATACTCATTAATTTAAGCTTTAGAGGTTTTTATGGTCTTACGTCGCATACTTTTTGGTCTTTTTCTGGTGACTGGGTAGTTACTGCGCTTGGGCCGACACGCCCGTCCCCACCCCTAACGCACCCGCCGGCGCGACTACCGCGCAAAATTTTATCCCGCAACCGCCTGACATTGAT
>CAVQJI010000044.1:0-14498 GCA_963712715.1 uncultured Pseudomonadota bacterium
GTCAGTAATTTTTGGCAACCCCGTTCCCGCAAGCGCCGCAGAGCCGCTGCGATATCCGGTTGTCCATAGCGCATGCCCAGCTCGACCGCAAAAGCGTCACCCAGGGCCATACTCAGGGAATGGGCGAGCTGTTGACTGTACAGAAGTAGCGGGGATCCCTCTTTGGTCCAAATTTGCCGGTACGCATGCGCCGAAACCTTGGGCCGGAACGGCAAAATAACCCCATAAACCAGAAGCTGGCGTAGTGGAGTCGGCAAGTCGATGACGTGGGGGTCGCTCAGAAATTCCGCCAAATAGCCCCGAACACTGCGTATATCCGGCCCCGCGGCGTCCCCAGATTTATCAATAACACCCCAACCTGGGTCTGCGCGCTTGTCATACTGATATCTTACCATAAGCAGGATCAATATGACCTTTTTCCATTCCGGGGGTTCTGGTTTAAAAATAATCTTCAATAGGTCTACCACCGATTTTCTCTGTCGTCACCGCATTTCAGTTTTCCTGGTGGGTGTTGGTGTCGACGAAGAGCGGTTTAATCTATCAAGCTGTATCGCTTCACTGTCCCGTTTCATTGCAGTCGTGAAACCAATCCAGCTAGTTATAGTTCCTTTATCATAAGTCTTAATCGGAGTGGGGGGCTCGTCGCTGGTTTTATATTTTTTGGCGGTTCTCGCGTAATATTTCCCTCAGTATTTGCACGTATTTGTCTTGCTAACTTAAAATCATTAGTATTTGCGGTCTGGGTTTTATTTATATTAGGCTTAGAAGTAACTACATTATTTGATGGCTTTGAATCTACTTTTTTAGGCTGTTGAGTAGATCCGGAATCTCCTTTAAGCCATAAGTAAATTCGATAAAATACTGAGGTTAAGAAACCCACTATACCTATAACAGATCGGGGCTTTGCCTCTGTTTTTTTGTTTATTTTTTCTTCTGGTTTTGGTGTGTTTTGCCTCGACTTATTCTCTGGAATAGAATTCATATTTTTTTTATTGTCTGTAGGTGTAGGTGGTGGAATTTTATCTCCACTCTGAGTGTTCACCAGAGAAATTGAGGTTCGTTGAACTGGTTCATCATCTGGTCTAAATACTACTCCTTCGTCTTCGTCAGGCGGAGTTTGTACTATAATTTCTTCACTCTTTTTATTTGTGGTTTTTTCTGATTCCTGAGCAGGAATTAATTTTTTTTCTTCATTTACATTCGTAGATGGTATATTAATAATGTAGGGCATCTTAGTGTTAAGAATTTCTTTCAGTAGCCCATCATAATGATCTTCACCAACTACTTTGAGAAGTTCGCCAATGGGGAAAATTGTATCGAATTTAGAGCTTTTATCCTCCACTTCTTTATGAGTATTATTGAAATCGTCTAAAGCCTGTTTTATGATTCTTGGAGATTCTTCTTTGAATAAGCGTTCATAATTCTTTTCTATATGATTTAACCTTTCAATTAAAGATCCCTTATTCGATACGTTCTTAGAATTAATTTTTTTTCTAAATTTACTAATCCTTACTTTAAATCGCTTTAATTCTTCATTTAAAGCACCGAATACATTTTGAACAGGATGAATCTGTTGCAGTTTTAAGTTTTTTACTTCGGATTTAAGTCTTTCAACCTGTACTGAATATCTTGGATATAGATTTTGCGATAATTCTTCTTCTTCTTCTCTATCTATCCGTTCATTGCTTAAATCCTCCTCAAAATCTTCTGAAAATGTATCTTCTTCAGTTGATACTTCTGAATCTTCTAAAGTGTCTGTTTTTTCAAAAAGCGCGAGCCGTGCGTCATCTCCCACGGAGTCGGAGTTAAAATTAATTTCCCGCAAAATTTTGTTAATTTTCCCATTACTGTTGGCATCTTTAATCATTTGTAAGATGATGGTGTCTTCCCTACTCATATTCACCTCTATATTTATTCTTATTTTTGGTTTATATCATTTTATCAATTAATTATTAAAGAAATATTAGTTTTTTTCTATACAGATAGGTTTTTTTCCATATTATTTTTAATATAATTACGCTTGGGAGGCATTGAAATATTAAGTAAATATTAAATTTAGAGAAGGAATGTCAGGGGCGAATTGCCTCAAAAATAACCTAACCGAAAGGCAGCCCATTTAGGGGTTAAACCCGCAACGTTGCCTCAGAATTCACCTAACTTTAGAAAGAGATGTCAGGGGTCAAGTCCTTAATTGTGACACAGTCCCATCACCGATCGTTAATGATGTGCTATGTCACAATTAAGGGCGGACTTGATTCCGCACAATATTGACCCCGAATTTTTATAAGTTTCTGTATTTTAAGAAATTATGATACAATCTCAACATGGAAAAATTATTAACTGCCGATGATAGAACCCGGTTATATTTATTAAAATCCATTCTCGAAAGCGAGGGAATTATTTGCTTCATTAAAAATGAATATCCCCCGGCCGCCGGAGAGCTTCCGCCTGTGTCAGCCAGACCTGAATTATGGGTGATGGACAGCCGGTATTATGAAAAGGCAATGCAACTTATTCAGGCAAATTCATTACCCTTCACACCATCTAAACCATGGAAATGCCCGCACTGCGGCGAGCAACTGGAAGGCCAGTTTACAACATGCTGGAATTGCGGTACTGAAAGGCCGGGCGCTTAAACGAGATCTTCTATCGGCCTGAAAAATTCTTCCAACGTTAATCCATGATTACCAATTTGAATAATTTTATGCGGCCGGTATAACTCCTGATAATTCAGTCCGGGTAGGGATTTTTTGCGATTCCCGCTTTTAACCTCGATGGCGGTGATTTTTTTTCCATGGACCAGAACATAATCGACTTCGGTATGGCCTTCCCGCCAGTAATTGATTTGAATAGCCGTGTCCACGGCCTGATTACATAAATAAGCTCCCACACAGGATTCGACCAGCCGACCCCACGCGGTAGGATCCGCGCGGGCTTCGTCAAAATTATTCTCCAGAGAAGCTGAGATGAGTGCGGTATTTAGAACAGTCAATTTGGGACTGGAAGCGCGCTGTCTGGCTTTTCCCGGAGTATATTTTTCTAAACCGGCGATTAAACCGGCCGCTTCCAGCAATTTTAAATAATGAGCTAAAGTCGTGGTGTTCCCGGTCGCCATCTCAGCTGCCCCAACATTTTTTGATAGGATAAAATCTGTCCGGAATAATCGCAGCTTAATTTAAATAATTGTCGTAGCAATGCAGGTTTATCAATCCGTGTCATCAGCAAAATATCTCGCGATAAAGTAGTCTCAATGAGCGAATCAATGATATATCTTTTCCATCGCGGTTGGTCGTTAATAAATTGAGCTGCGCCAGGGTATCCTCCAAAATAAATATATTGCTCCAGACTGAAACCAAAAGCCTCCCGCATTTCCATGAAAGACCAGTGCCTCACGGTATGTTTTCAAATCGTCCTGCCAGGCTCTCTGCCAACCCTTTTTGCATGAGCCAGGGCGCCGATCCTAATACAAGATAACATTGAGCGGGCGATTAGCAAAACGATCCTCGTCCCAAAATTGTTTTACCCGCGCCGACCAGCCCGGCAGCATCTGAATTTCGTCTAATATCAATAGCGCCCGGGGATTGGTCAGCAGCTTCTGCCGTGCGAGATCCCACTGCATTTGAATCCAGCCGGATCCCTGCAGTCCCGCACTATCAGCAGAAGCATAAATGCACGGCAGACCGCTCGATTCCTGTAATTGGCGGGCAAGAAGTAGCCTTGCCGACCTGACGGGGACCCATCAGCGCCTGGATCAGGACTTGGGAAGCCTCAACCCGCTTCAATAATTTTTTTAAAATATCTCTTTGAAACAATAGCTTATACTCAAATATAAAAATTACTCAAGGTCTTGAGTAATTTTACTCAATATAATGAATAATTACAAATCCTCCCAAAGCGCGCTATTCTTTTTGAAGGTTGAGAGCGAAGCGAAAGGGTTATCCGTGCAATCATTTCCTGATAGCCGTTACCATCATCAATAAAGAAATCCAAACAGCCATAGCGGTATTTTTCCAGCGCCGCCGGTTTCAATATCGATTTTATTTAAGGGTGCGTTGATCACCGATTTCCAGAATGGATTGCATTCCAGCCCTAACGGCGGGCGGTGAAAAACCGGGGTTGACCCGCCAGATCGAAGTGGCTTTGCACGTCCTTAAAGCCCTGTTGCCGGAGCAGTTTATTAACGGCGGCGGCCTGATCATAGCCATGTTCCAATACCAGGCAGCCCGATGGAACCAGATAATCGGGGGCGCACTGACTATTTCCCGAATGGCGTTTAATCCGTCCGCCCCCGAGGCCAAGGCCTGAAGAGGTTCGTGCGACAGATTTTGCAAATGAGGGTCATCTTCGGCGATATACGGAGGATTGCTCACCAGCAGGGAATACCGCCTGGCAGGCAAAGCAGCGCACCAATGACCCAAAAAAAACTGGATATTGGCCAGTTGATGTTGTTCGGCGTTTTGTTTGGCCAGCGTCAGCGCGGGAAGAGAATAATCGGTGGCGTCTACCTGCCAAACTGGCCTCTCCAAAGCCAACGCCAGCGCAATAGCGCCCAAACCTGTACCCAAATCAGCCAGTTGTAGTGACGGGCTTGCCGGGAAATTGGCTAAAATCCACTCGACCAGGTGCTCGGTTTCGGGTCGAGGCACAAGAACCTCCGGTGTGACAGTCAGTTTTAATCCCCAGAATTCTTTGTGCTCAAGAATATAAGCCATCGGTTCGCCACTGGCCCGGCGACCGCTCAAATTTTCAAGCTGCAGGTGCTGTTCAGAGGTAAGAGTTTGCTCCCAGTGCGAGAATATCCACGAACGCGAATGCTGTAGCACGGCGGCGACCAGTAATTCGGCCCAGGCGCGGCGTGTCGCTACTGGCCGCCAGGGTTTGGGTCATTTGGTTAACGATGTCGTTAATAGTGTTTTGATTATTCTTCATCGAGGCGCGCCAGTTGTTCTGCCTGAAGTTCGCGGATTAACGGATCAATCACCTGCGGTAATTTCCCTTCCATCACCTGATCCAGCGAATAAAGGGTTAAACCGATACGATGGTCAGTAATCCGCCCCTGCGGGAAATTATAAGTGCGTATCCGCTCGGAACGGTCGCCGCTGCCGACCAGGCTTTTGCGAGTCGCCGCTTCTTCTCGCGCCCGTTCCGCCTGTTGTGCGGCCATGATGCGCGACTGCAACAAAGACAGCGCCCGGGCCTTGTTTTTATGCTGTGAGCGTTCGTCCTGACACTCCACCACAATGCCGGTGGGCATGTGGGTAATGCGAATGGCCGAGTCGGTTTTATTGACGTGCTGACCGCCAGCGCCGGAAGCGCGAAAAGTATCGATGCGACAGTCCGCCAGATTAATTTTTACCGCTTCAATCTCTTCCGCTTCCGGCATGACAGCCACCGTGCAGGCGGAAGTGTGAATACGGCCCTGCGCTTCGGTAGCCGGAACACGCTGCACCCAATGCGTACCCGATTCAAATTTTAATTGCGAGTAGACCCCTTGGCCTTCAATACGCGCGATAATTTCCTTGAACCCTCCCTGTTCTCCCGCATGTTCTGACACGATGGAGACTTTCCAGCCCATGTTTTCTGCGAATCGGTTGTACATGCGAAATAAATCGCCTGCGAACAGCGCAGCCTCATGACCGCCGGTGCCGGCGCGGATTTCCAGAAATACGTTACGTTCATCATCCGGATCCCGGGGAATGAGCAGGCTTTTTAAGCGTTCTTCCAGTACCTGTTTTTGCGTGGTCAGGGTGGCTATTTCATCTTCCGCCATGCGTTTAAATTCGGCATCTTTCAGTAATTCCTGCGCGGCTTCCAGAGCCTGCTGGTTATCCTGGTATTCATAAAAGCATTTGGCCACCGGCTCCAGTTGCGAGTATTCCTTGCTTAAATCGCGAAAACGGTCCTGGTCGCGAATAATGGCTGGATCGCTGAGCATATCGCTGATTTCACGGTAACGCTGCGTCACATTTAATAATTTTTTTACTAATGAATTTTTCATTTAAACGTCTTCAACGGAGGTTAATAATTTTTTAGCAAAAGTCAGTGCGTCCGTCTGTTGATGGTAAGCCAGCTGGCGTAATTTCAGGGTCGGTTGATGCAGGATTTTATTCGTCAACTGATGGGCGAGCTGACTGGCCACTATGCGCGGATCGCGTCCGTTTTCCAGATCCGTCATCGCTTTTAGCAGGGTTTCGTCGCGGTACCGCTGTGCCTCTCCCCGAAACTGGCTGATAATATCGGCGATATTGGCAATGCGTAATTGCCGCATGTAATGCCGGGTTTGTAATTCGACCAATGCCTCCGCCTGTTCTGCGGAAGCATTGCGATTTTTTAAATTCGCATCAATAATAGATTGCAGATCATCAATGTTGTAGAGATAAATATCCGCCAATTCGGCGACTTCCGGTTCGATATCACGCGGCACCGCTAAATCAATCATTAAAATGGGCCGGCGTTTTTTGGCTTTTAGCGTTCGCTCAATCATACCTTTGCCGATAATCGGCAACTGGCTGGCGGTGGCGCTGATAACAATGTCGGTGTGAGCCAGATGCAGCGGAATATCGCCGATGCGAATTCCTACGCCTCCGCAAGGGGAGGCTAATTGCAGCGCTTTTTCAACAGTGCGGTTGGCAATAGTGATGCGATGAACGCCCTGTTCCATTAAGTGAGTCATCATCAATTCAATCAGTTCCCCGGCGCCGATCAGTAAAACGCGGCAATTTGATAACTGCGTGAATATCCTTTTGGCTATTTTTACCGCGGCATAAGCGATGGAGACCGGATTGGCGCCAATTTGGGTTTCCTGACGAATACTTTTACTGGCGGCAAAGGCAGCGGGAAACAGGTGCTGCAGCGCCTGCCCTGCCGACCCGGCTTCACAGGCCAGGCGGTAAGCCTGTTTAACCTGCCCAAAAATCTGTGGTTCCCCCGGCACCATGGAGTCAAGGCCACTGCTGACGCGCAACAAGTGCCGGACCGCAGCGTCATCCTGATGCAGATAGCAGTGAAAATCGATATTAATATTTGCCGCACTGGACTGTCCACGGAACCACTGTTGCAAAGCGTGCGGATTTTCGCCCTCCATGTAAATTTCCGTGCGATTGCAGGTCGACAATAATACCGCTTCGTTGACCGCTTCTAACCGGCGCAAATCATCCAGCACCGTTTTAATTTGTGTGGCGCTGAAAGCCAGGCGCTCGCGAATATCGATCGGCGCCGATTGATGATTGATCCCACAGGTAAATAAGGGCATTATTAGGTGTCCGCATGAATTTAACAGGGAGGTATTATAATCATGAAACGCTTCAGTGTCATCTTGCTCGCCGCCGCCGTATCGGCTGGTTGTGTGAACACATCTGCACCCAAACCGCAGGCTCCGGGATCTTTCCAAAACGAAACCGCTGCACAGCGGCAGGCGGAACTCACCCCGGTGAGATCCTGGAATGCCTCCGGCGCTATCAGTATTCAGCGGCCGCAACAATCACCCATGATTATGCGTTATGAATGGCATCAATCCGGGCCCGATAATTACCGGGTGGATAGCCGCTTCTCTAAACCTGGCGGCGGTCACCATTACCGGCCAGCCTCTGCGCGTGACTTTACAGCGGGATGGGAACGGCCGGTGAGTGCGGCGACTCCCGAACAACTGATGCAACAAAATCTGGGGTGGTCCTTGCCGGTACCCTCTTTATGTATTGGGCGCGAGGCTTACCTGCGCCGGGGCCGACCCAGGAAGCCAAATACGACAGTTATGGCCACTTAACCCTGCTGCGTCAGAACGGCTGGCAGGCGAAATTTGATGGCTACCATACCGTTCAGGGGGTTGATTTACCGCATGTTATTGAACTACACCGGCAGGATATATCTGCCCGAATTGTTGTGAAACAGTGGCAGATAGTTAAGTAATTTAGGGATAAAAAATAACTAAAATGTGTCATTCCAGCGAAGGCTTATAGGCATCAGGTTAAGGAATTTTAGCCGTCATTGCGAGCGCGAGCGAAGCAATCCAGTACGAGCTTTGTAGAAATTCTGTACTGGATTGCTTCGCTGGCGCTCGCAATGACGGGGTCTTTTTGGGAAAAAAATCCTTAACCTGACGCCTATGAGCGAAGGCTGGAATGACACGTTGCGGCGCGCCTAACTTAAGTTAATCCTGGTGTGGTTAAACAGGAATGTGAAACGCCAGACCCATTTTGATGGTATCGGAACTGACGATAGTCGCGAAAGTGCCATTCTCATTAAACAAATCCGGGTAAAAGTTTTTGGCATCGGCGCCAAAGATATGAGAATACTGCGCGTAAATCTCCACAGCCCTGAATTGATAACCCAATCCCGCGGCAGCCATCGGTTTGTAGCCTACGAGGGTGGTGCCTCCTAAATAATAGGGAAGATCGCTATAATCGACCTGATCGGTGACTCTTAATTTCTGCTGGACCCGCGCGGCGCCGCCTTTTGCAAATACATTAAAACCCTGGCCGAATACCAGCGTGCCTGTCGCTAATACGTGCAAATCCTGAGAGCTGATTCTGTAAGTAGTGGACTCAGTATATGTCGAGTTTGGAGCGTAGTCTTCGGTGTATTTGGATGAGCCGTTATAATCGTAACCAAATTCGGCCCCTAATAACACATGCCGGTTCAGCGCGTGTTTAAACCCCACGGAGCCGCTGGCAGCGACGCTCTTACCTATTTCATAAGAGGCGCCGGTGATGGGACCGGATATAGGCATCAATACCTGCTCAGGGGTGGCAAGGAGCCTAATCCCACGTCTCCCGAGACATAAAAACTGTCCCTGGGGAGATATACATTGTAAAAATTATTTTGATAAGGAGCGGGAGCAGGAGCCGGATAATACCGGTAAGCCAAAGCCGGAGAAATCACAACGCTAGTGCCCGCGACAATTAAAGCCAAAATTGAGTTTTTCATAGTTTTTTTCTTTATGGTTATTAATGGAAAATGGATTATACATGCTTTTTATTTAAAAATCAATAAAAGATTGCAATATAAATCAATATTGGATTACCTTATATTAAGGGACTAGTCCGTGGGTTCAGCTAATTGCTACCAGCAATTCCCGCTGGGAATAAAATGGATTTAAGTAGATGAAATATATGATTAATTTTTCATAAAGAAAAATAATTTTCGCAGAAAATTCTCTGCGCCATGGGGGATCGCAAGGGGGAGCTAAGCTTCGCGCTCCCCCTTCATTCCGAGCATCGGCTCCGCCGAGCGCAGGATATAAATAGGAAGCAATTGCCGCTGTACCCAGCGGGAATTTTGCTGAATTGCTACTTATTTACTATCCAAAATCCATGTTATATACTCAAATTGAATTCAATATAGGAAGAAAATAATGAACAAAAGCAAATCAGAGCTTGACTTAGAAACTCAGGATAAAAAGCCAGACTCTATGGCGGAAAAATTTCTTCAATGGGATGGAATACAAGATCAAATAAAAAAAACAGATAAACTAGCGCCTCCAGGGGGTTATCTATTGCTTTCGGCGTGTTTACGGGGAATTTTATTTGATCATTGGGTAAAAACAGGTGAAACGGCTTCTAATTGTTTAACTTATTTAAAATCAAGAACTATCACTTCTTTAACGATAGGTCATAATTTTAATACGGAGCTATTTTTGGGTATTTTTTTCGAGACACTCTTTCAATGAAATAATAGTCTTTTACATTGACACGATCCGTCCCCGTCCAGAGCGAAGAGAGATAATTCCGTTACTTGTTTCAGACCAACCCCAGTTAACCACTTTACATATTCATGGCTCTAAGATTGGGTTGGATGAGATAAAGTCTCTTGCGTCTCAAAATAAATTAACTCATCTCGGTTTCACTTACTGCCACCGCGTTGAGATTGAATGGCTTGGGTTGCTTTTAAAAAATTATTTTTTAAAGACTTTAAATTTAAGTGGCTAATGAATACTATGAAGATGGCAAACGTTGTTTTCAACATGAGAAAATAGCCGCTGCTTTAGCCGGCAATTCACCTTTAACCGAATTAAATCTATGGAATAACAAAATTTTCGATTGGGGGTTAATTGCTTTGGCGGCTCTTAATCAGACTATAAAGAAACTGACTTTAACCTATCAAAGCGACATGAATTGGCTAAGTTTGAGCTTTTTCTTAGGTAATCAAAGTTTAACGAGCTTTCAATTACAGGGAGGGGAGGATTGTCCAAAAAAACTTAAAAATATACCTCTCTTCACATTGTTAAGTAAAATTTGCGCAAGGAACCTTATCTTCCAAAAAAATTATGATGAAACAGTCAACGGAGAACTTTTAATTCTGCTGCCCAAGGTAATAGTTAGGATCGTTGAAGACTATTCTAAAGGGGATTATCCTTTTAGTTTTAAATTATTTCACCAAGCCCTTGGTAAATCAGACAAAAACAGGTTAAAGAAAGCTCTTCCTAAAATAAAAGAAAATTTACCTGAGATTAGGAACCTGCGCAAAGGTTATTAGGGTATGTCAGTGGTTTCAGCTTGACAGGACTTTGGGCAACACGCAAAATGCGAAAGTTTGTTTTGGGGTATTAGCCAAGCGGTAAGGCACCGGGTTTTGATCCCGGCATTCCCAGGTTCGAATCCTGGCACCCCAGTAGATAGAAGAGAAAGGTTGTGGACTTAAAAATATTTACAGGGAATGCAAATCCCGGACTTGCCAGAAAGTCAGTGCACATTTAAATAAACCGTTGGGCCGAATTCACGTTGGCCGCTTCAGTGATGGTGAAATTCAAATTGAAATTCTCGAAAACGTTCGGGGGCGGGATATTTTTATCCTGCAATCCACCTGTGCACCGGTCAATGACACTTTTATGGAATTGTGTCTTATGGCAGACGCTTTCCGTCGTGCGTCCGCCAGTAATATCGTCGCGGTGATTCCTTATTTTGGTTATTCGCGGCAGGATCGCCGGGTCAGGTCTTCGCGGGTGCCGATTTCGGCGAAAGTGGTGGCTGACATGCTGGCTTCTGTGGGCATTTCCCGCGTAATCACCGTCGATTTACACGCGGATCAGATTCAGGGATTTTTCTATATGCCTGTGGATAACATTTATTCCAGCCGTGAACTGATGGAAAGTGATTATATCACCCACCAAATATCCCAAATTAACGGTCGTATCTCCGGACGTGGGCGGCGTGGTGCGCGCCCGTGCAATTGCTAAACAGCTTCACGACACTGAATTGGCCATTATTGATAAGCGCCGTCCAGGGCCTAACCAGACGCAGGTGTTGAATGTGATCGGCGATGTCACCGGCCGCCATTGCGTGATTGTCGATGATTTAGTCGATACGGCGGGTACTTTATGTACCGCCGCGGTGGCGTCAAAGAAGCGGGCGCGGAATCTGTCAGCGCTTACTGCACTCATCCCGTATTGTCGGGCGAGGCGTTGGCCAATATCAGTCATTCATTTTTAGACGAGTTAGTGGTGGGGGATACGATACCTTTGTCCCCGGAGGCATTGGCCAATCCCAAAATCCGGCAGGTTTCTCTCAGCCGCCTGATCGCGGAGACTATTTCCCGAATTGACCACAAAGAATCCGTCAGTTCGATGTTCCTGGACTAAGCAGGGTTCCCTCCTTAAAACTGAAACCACGGAAAACTGTGCGAAAAAGGCGCTCCTGTTCCCTCTCCCCGTACTCGGCATAGGCGTCAAGCTAAGGGGTTTTGGAAGTTTCCCCCTTTTGAAAAAGGGGGATTAAGGGGGATTTTTTGGAGCTCAAGCTTCTGTGTTCAGTCCAAAAATCCCCCCTAACCCCCCTTTTCCAAAGGGGGGAATCAAGGGAATATGAGCATTGCGAAGACGTTACCTAATTTTAATGAGGCTGCCTTGACGAAGGTATGTATTAAATAATAAAATCGCGTAAAATCGTATTTGTGTGGATTCTTTGACAGGCGGAGGTTCGGCTTCGAATTTCAATCGAAGTGTTTTCAATTGAATGGAGTCTTGCTGCATCATTTTATAAAAATCTGTCAGTTGCATTAAAGTTTCCAGCTTTCATCTGCAAAATCCTCATCCTCCTGTTTTTCCTGTACTTTCAAAGTATGTTCAAACGAGTATTGACTAATAAAGGTTGACCACAGGGTAACGCCCAGCCCCACCAGGCTGATTATAATAGCAGCTACTGAAATGAATTTAGGTGAAGTGTTCATTCTGGTTTCCCTGAATATTGCCCTTAAAGAAAATGCTTTTCAGATCAATGAGAATAAATTTTAAATTAAAAAAATAAATCATTGCAAACGTTTGTATAAAAATTAACTCCTATCTCTATCAAGATTAATACTGACATTGAATGCGGAGAGCGTCAATTGCCACAATATGGCGATCCCGGTATCAATCGGCAAATCCGCAATCAAAACGACGGAGGGGAATTAATGACCGGCTTCATCCACTGTTATCAGGCCCTCCCGAATCGCCAGCAATAGTAAGCCCACCTCATTTTCGACGCCGAGTTTTTAAAAATGCGACTACGGTGACTGTGAACTGTTTTATCACCCGTCCGTAAGCGTTTGGCGATGTCAGTGGCTGGCACACCGCGTAAGCATAACATCAGTACTTCCATCTCTTTATTGTTTAATACATTAAAACAGCGTGGTTTTGCTATTATTAAGTTTAGCCAGCGCCAAACGGCTGGCGATCGCGGCGCTGATGAAAGGCTGATACCGATGAACCGCCCTGATGGCTCTGATCAGCTCTTCCCGGTCTGTATCCCTCTGGTGAGATAACCGGATGCTCCCATTTCCAGAAATACGTTGAGAATATTCATGATGACTGGTTGAAGAGAGCGCCAGTATTTTGGGCGCAGGTTCTAAACGCAGACAGCGGGTGGCCACTTCCAGTCCGCTAATATGCGAAGCTTTACATCCAGAACAATCACCGAGGGATGCAATTCCCGCGCCAGTTGCACGCCTTCCGTGCCGGTTCCCGCTTCTCCGACTATCTGAATATCTTTGGCGATGGTCAGCAATAAGCGAAGCGCATGGCGCACAATCGCGTGGTCATCGATCAGAAGTACTCTAATCATGCTCGTATTCCTTTTTTAAGTTATGCAGGGCGGGGGGAAGAATTTTGCATTTTGCCAACAGTTTTGTCTGTTTGTCAATTTCAAAATGCATTAAACTGGATAAAAATAAATCAGGACATAATTTCCGCTCAGTCACTTCGGTTGAATATTTCATTGAGTAGAGTGTTATGGCTTTGATGCGTGGAGTTCAGGGAGTGTTACCGCACCTGCCTTTGAAGCCTGTCAAGTTTTTCAAGAAAAATTTTTTCGATTGCATTTTAAATTTTAGAGGGTTTCTAATCTCGGGCGCGACGCCCGAGTACCAGAAATCACCCGGGAGCCGCTGACCATGAAACAATGATGGAGTTTGTTACATGCTTGTCATTATACTAACTGATAATTCATTGCTTTTGAATCACCAGGTCCTCAGCCGCTATTTCCTTTTGGAAAAAAAGTGTGGGGAAGTTATGATTTCGACGATGCGTCCTGGCGGCTGACTTTGTCGATATCCCGAGGAAAACTGATTCGGAAAGAAGTGCCGGGTTCTTGCGTGATATGGGATGCTCAGGACAATGAAATCCATCGGTGGGATAAAACCAGTCCATGTGCCAATGCCGCAAAGACTGAGTCCCCCTCTCCTATGCGCGTTAGTGTCGTAGTCGCTTTTAAAAAAACAGGAGATAAATGATGCGACCCGCCACTTTTGTTTATTCACATATTAATACGACCCGATACTCCCAATTATTTGTACCCCTGCTGCGGGGCAAACGTCAGTTTTCTACTTCGAGGGTTACTGCGCCTCTGGAGAATGCCTGGCAGCCTTATATCCCACACAACATTCGATATTGTCTCACCAGGTTAGAAAATGAGTGGACACAACGTCAGCCTCTAAAAGGCAGGAAAGTATTGCTGAATATGCATCTGACGGGCATCACGCTGGCAGTCATTGATATCCTGCGCAAAACAGCCTCGGTGGAAGTTACCGTATCGCCGGAATTAGTGACGCATAATAGTGCGCTACAAGCGTTGACGGCCGCGGGCATTCCTTTTTTGCCCGAAATTCCTGAACATAAGCGAATCGGTTACTTCGATATCTTCTTTAATTGTGCGGCGAGAATGCAGTGGTTGATTCCCCGTCTGGGCAGGATTGAACTGACACAGACTCCTCCCGAATGGTATGAGAACATGAATTTTCCCGTGATTACGGTGGATAACTCACTGACGAAATCCATCGAAACCGGCCTGGGTACAGGTGACAGTCTGGTTCGGCTGATCAATAAACTCGCCAGACAGTCGATGACGACTATGATGAATCAGGTTGTTTTGCCGGGTTCTAAACCGGACGCTCTCCATTTCCCGATTTTGTTCAGCATGTTAAGTGTGACTCAATTATTTTCCCATCATCAGTTTATGATCTTTGGCTATGGCAAAGTGGGCAAAGGAATTATCAACGCTTTGGAAAGCGCCGGTACGCCCCGGAAGCATTTT
>CAVQJI010000045.1:0-24344 GCA_963712715.1 uncultured Pseudomonadota bacterium
GAGGCGGGGGGTCAAGTCTCGAATCGTGAAAAATAGTGTTGGGATTTTAGATAAACCCCATTTTTCACGATTTTATACTTTAGCCTGGTGACTCCCCACAACTATTCATTAAAAATCAATAAGATGCAGAGAATTTGATTTACAGTGCATGGCTAACTGTGTTCTTTTTGTGTTTTAGCATTTCCAATGTGATAAAACAAAAGGAGTTAACCATGCACTTGCAAGGATTATTGCACAAATTATTTGACAACGCAGCAAATTTTATCGACAAGCGAATCCATACTCTTTTATTAAAAAGTGCGGAAACACTACCGGATAGCTCACACTTATCATTAACAGCTATCGGAAGATCGCTGGCTTAGAACGACGGTTAAACATAATATCAAACGAATGGATAGGTTATTTTCAAATAAAACGCTTCATAAGAAAAATTTGATTTATTTTGAAATCATGGCTCAATATATTTTAAATGGTAACAAACAGCCTCTGATCATTATTGATTGGTCTGGATTAACTCCTGTGGTGAGATTCATCTGCTTTCAGCCAACATTTGTGTGGGTGGTCGAGCCTTACCATTCCTACAAAAACTTATCGGGAATGTGAATATGGAAAACAAAAAACCCATAAAAATTTTTTGCTTCAACTGTCCCTGATTTTACCCAAAGATTGTCGACCCATCATTGTGACCGATGCTGGGTTTAGAAACCCATGGTTTAAGTTAATTAACCGATTAGGCTGGGATTTTGTGGGTAGAGTTCGTCATAACACCCAATATATGAGGGAAAATACGGCGGCATGGAAACCCATCAAATCATTATATCCATTGGCAACAACGATTCCCTCCTATTTGTTTGAAGCCTGGCTTGCAAAAGACAATCCGTTAAAATGCTATTTCTTTATTTACAAAGGCAAAAACAAAAATCGTACCAAAAAAAACTTGCGTGGGAAAAAAGTTCAATGTAGTTCTAGTAAAAAACATGCTAAAGCTGCCAAGGAGCCCTGGTTGCTGGTAACATCTCTATCCATAGAACAGTTTAATGCAAAGCAAATGATTGATATTTATAAATCTCGTATGCAGATCGAAGAATACTTTAGAGATCTTAAAAACACAAAAAATGGATTTGGATTAAGACATTGTCGTTCGTTTCAAAAAAACAGGTTAAATGTGGCCTTATTGATTGGTGCAATTTCTACGCTCATGCTCTGGATTATTGGATTAATAGCTATACAAAAAAAGATTCATTTCAGTTTTCAATTGAATACATTAAAAAATTGAAAGGTACTCTCAGTTTTTAGTATTGGATGGCAAACTTTAAAGCAAAGATATCGGTCATTTAAACAAATAGACATTGAATGGGCCATTCGGGAGATCAAATTCTGTGCTGCTATTTAACAAAACTTATGGGGAGTCATCAGGGTCAAGTCCTTAGTGCGCCACGAAAGCGCACCTCCGCTAGTAGCTGAAAGAGCGACCGGAAAAGTGTGACCGAACACATTTCGTACCAAGCCTTGGGCTTATTACGGTAACGTAATAAGCTAAGCGTAGGCATGGGAAATTGCAGGCCGTAAACCGAAAGGTTGAAGTGATTGAGCCCCGTTAAAGACCACTTGGGGAGTGGCTGATGGTATTAAGGAACCAGAAAGCGACAGTAGGGAATACGTAGTAAAACTATCGGCAGTATAACCTATCACTCTCGGGGTCTGAGAGCATGGCATGCAATGAAAGTGGAAGGAGTAAACGTGGGAGATCCTGACGGCCCTCATTAGGATAGAGTATCAACCGACAAGCCTAAACAGCGAGGGAGTTGAAAAGGTTGTCAGGAAGTCAGATGAGGCGTAGTACCGGTGAAGCGGAGTAGCACCCGTGGAGGGAAGGCCTCTGGGTTATGTCAACTTTGAAGAGGAAACGCGATGGGGACAACAGAACCACCAGGATACGCGGACACGGAATTGACAAAGATAGCGTGGATGTCGGCACAAAACCCGCAGCAGGAGTTCCACAGCCTGATGCACCACTTTAATGTGGTGTCTTTGTGCCGCTGCTACCATGAGCTGGATGGAGGAAGAGCGATTGGAGCAGACGGAGTAAGCAAAATAGTCTATGGTGAAAATCTGGAAGAAAATGTGAAAGAACTGGTGGAGCAGATGAAGCGAATGGCCTATCGACCAGGGCCGGTACGGGAAGTACTGATACCCAAGGAAGGCAAGCCGGGAGCAACACGCCCATTAGGGATAAGCAATTTTGCAGACAAACTGGTGCAGAAGCGGATGCAAGAAATACTGGATAGCATCTACGAACCGATTTATCTAAATTGCTCGTATGGATTTAGACAGAATCGGGGCTGTCACGATGCGATAAAGGATTTGAGTGACCATCTATACCAGAATGAAGTGGAGAGCATCATAGATGTTGATTTAGCCAACTTTTTCGGAACGATAGACCATCAGATTGCGGAAGAAATACTACACAAGAAGATAAAAGACACGAAATTCTTACGGTATGTAAAGAGGATGTTTAAATCGGGAGTACTGGCGGAGGGAGAACTAAAGGTAAGTGACGAAGGAGTCGTTCAAGGATCCTGCTGCAGTCCGATAATTGCAAACGTATTTGCGCATTATATAGTAGATGCCTGGATAGAGGATACGGTTAAACCGCTATCAGCTGGAAAAGTCGCCGCATTTCGCTATGCGGATGATCCTGGTAATCTGCTGTCAATACGCAAATGATGCCAGGCGAATCAAAGAAGCATTAGGCAAGCGTCTAGCCAAATACAAACTAAAGCTGAACGAAGATAAGACCAAATTAGTCAAATTTTCTAAAGCAAAAGAGAGTGGTGGCGAGAAACAGGAAAGCTTTGATTTTCTAGGATTTACCTTTTATTTGGGTAAGTCACTGCGAGGGAAAGTGATTCCGAAGGTTAAAACCAGCGGAAAACGACTGCGCAGCAAACTCAAGAAGGTAAATGCATGGGCACGCGAAATCCGGAACCAGAAAACATTAGGCGAAATATGGAAAACATTTCGCGCCAAGCTAAGAGGTCACGTGCAATATTACGGTGTGAGTTTCAACAGCAAAAGCGTATCAATATTTCTATCAGCCGCCGAGCGAATTATGTTTAAATGGCTGAATCGACGCAGTCAACGCAAATCCTTTGAATGGGATAAGTTTAAACTGTACACGGCAAGAAATCCTCTACCGCAAGTAAAGATATATTGCCGATTATTTTGAAGGTACAAACACGTAAAGGACATGGTCCTGAGCCCATTGCCTTAATAGGGCACGATGCGGTTCTAAATGGGGGGAGGCGTAAGCGATTACGTCTCTCTACCAGCTATTGTGACACAGAAAATCACCAACTGTTAATGATGTTCTGTGTCACAATTAAGGACTTGACCCCAACTAGACTGTCAGGATATTAAACATCCTGAATTGGAAGTCGTATTTTCCGCTCCTGGCAACGAATCTTTAAGCTGTTTCAGAGAAACTCCTCTGATTATTAATTGAGAGTTTTGGGTTTCAACGTGGGCATTAAATTTTTTGGACTGAAACAGCATCTGAAGCTGTGCCACGGCATCCGTTATAAATTGTTCCGATTTGCTTTTCAGGCAGAGCATGAAGTGGGTTGCGCCATCACGGCTCACGATGGGTATCGTTTTGGCGTCGTCCAGTAATGTGTTTAGAAAAGTAAAATTGAGTCGGCCAGAAAATAACTGGGAAGAAGGAGCAGGAAAACTGCGCAAACCGGTTCCTGCGGATGACAATCTTTCCTGCCTGGGTGGTAAACCGGTGGTGTATTGCGAAATGAGTTGGAGAAGAACTTCAGGCAGAAGCATTTCCAGGCTCAGCCGGGTATATTCCTGGATTTCTTACGGTAGTGCCTTTCATGGTAACTTTGATTGCGAGCCGGAAATGTCAGGACATCGCTCATTGTTTTCTGATCCCATCCCCCGATTAACTTTAAATTCTCGATAGAATAATTTTGCGCGAATGTTTTGCTCCAAATCCCTGATTTTGAATTAATCATCGTCAACTCTGTCAGTGTGCGATTGGATTTGAGAGCATGAGCAAAACGCTTCTGCTCCATCACATCCAGAGAGACATTATGCATATAAAGAGTTTTTAATTGACTGGCGCCTATCGCTAAAGCCAACGCCTCAGAGTTTCGTGGATTGGTTATTTTACTGGCGCCCAGATCCAGTATTTCCAGATGATGATTACGTTGGATAGCTGTCGCCAGAGCGTCAAGAGAGTCAGAATCAAAGTGCGAGTAATGCAGACGTAAATGTTTAATGCCGCTTTCCCCAATGGTTCGGGTAAAAGTTTTAAAATGTTTGATATCGAGGGGAACGGTAATTGAAAGATCGAGCTGGAACACGCCTTCCAGTTTTTTGGCATGGATTTTCTCATCAGGATTGTTGATCATGTTCTCCATAAACGCAGTAATCTGCGGAAGGTGAAGAGAAGACGAAAAAATCACCGGGTTTTTTGATTCAGTCAGCGCGCTGAGTTCCTGAATATGACCGAGGGATAGGTCCAGAACAGGATCATTCACTTGAGGTGAGCCCAGCAGAGAGTCTGTGATCCATATAAAACCCGGCATTATTCGCACCAAATCCCGCATGGTCATCATCAGATGAGTGGTTTGCAGTTGAAAATCCTTAAAACTATATCCCGCAGGCAGCGACAGTTCCTGATTTTGCGATAATTTATTGATAAATTGATAAACGGTGGTCTCTTGCCCAATGGATTGGTCTATGGAGTCGACGGTACTTCCGGGCATCATGACGGTTATTCTCATCGCTTGTCCTCTATGGTTTTTAAATATTAAATTTCTAATAGGGAATTCAGACTAACAGCTATGTTTATACTATCTATTTATTAAAACAATATTAAAAAATAACCGGACTTTATTTCGAATTCTGAAAAGAAGAGGTCGAATCCGTTTTCTCAATCAGATAGGTCTCAAGTGAAAATAATGAAGAGCTTCCGACAGTTGTCAGTGCCTCGACACTGGTAGTAATGTCGTTTGGAGGATTTAAGCCGAAATACTTAAATTGAGCCAGGATTTTTTTTCTTGCGGTCTCATGTTGTTCCGATGTTAACCCAAGCGCTGGTAATGTAGGAGCACAAAAGTTTGTTAATAAATTGTTGACCTGACTTAAGATAGTTTCTGCACCTTGCCGTTTTTTATAGGGAGAAAATAAATTATTTATGGTAATATCCAGAACTTTGTTTAGTATTTCCGGACAGGTTTTGAATTCCAGTTTTAATGAATCCGTTTTTAAAAAAGTGTATAGTATAATTCTCCAGACCCGCATCAATGCCCATATATCATTTGCCTTATCATCGGATTCATTGATTTCTACATGAGATTGTCTGCTAAGTATATGGAAAGCCATATCATTATTTTTTTTCCTGGATCTTAAAGAAACATTCTGCTTTACTTTCAGTTCCATTTGAAACTGAGTATTTGAAGGTCTGTCCTGTTTTTCATCTTTTACGAGAGAATTATGAATTGATATGAGATCTCTGAAAAAATAACTATCGAATGCAAAAAACCCGGCTGTCCCATTTCCATAAGATTTAAGGTCTTTTTCTGAACTCCGCGCCATAATTTTGGAAAAATCAAAATCACTAATCCAAATAGAAATGCCATGTGGCGTATGGAAAAAAAGGATATTTCCAGGTTTAATATCCCGGTGCGCTATCCCGGCTTTGTGAAGAGCTGATAATCCACTGATAGAAGCGTAGAAAATCCAAAGTAAATCGCCTATATCTGGTGATTTTCCTTTTAATTCACTCAGATCGCCCTCAGCGCGAGGAGCAAAAGCAATGGTTTTGAGATATATGAAACCATGCGCTGTCCGTTTTAAATATTTGGCGCCAAACATCATAGGGAGAATAAACGGGTTAGAAATCTTTTCATCTCTCAAGGTCTGAAAAACTTTCTGGTTAAGGGACCAGGCTTTAACTTTATCATCACTCCACACCAAAATTGCCAGGTCTTCAATTCGACCATTTTCAGGATTGAGAAGCCAACCTTCCCGTACCCGCTTAATACCACCTTTTCCTATTAATTTTTTAGGGTTTTGGTCTCGTTTTGGTGTGGCATCTTTTCTTGTAGAATGTTTAAAACGAGGTCTGGCGAGTTTGCTATTGGGGTCAAAAATAATGAACGGAGGTTTTTCTAAACAATCATTTTCTATTATGTGTATTGTACTGTACAGCTCCCTATTTTTATCAAACCTTATAGCCTTCTCCTTAATAAGTTGAGTTGCTATTTCCTGATGATTACACATTAGAAATAAATATATTCCCATAAGATCATCAATACTGACTCTGGTTTGTAGTTTTTGATAATCAATGATGTCTTTGTTGAGTTGTAAACGAACCCATTGATTATATAGGAAATTTTTCATTTTCTTATAATAAAATATTTGTATTAAGGAATTCTTAAATTTCTAAGCGGCTTCCGCTGAGTATAGCGGAACCCGCTTCCTGTTTTGATCCTCCGCTCGGCAGAGCCGATGGATTTTGATCAACCCGTTTGTGCCAGCTTTGAGCGCGGTGGGTGATTGAGGTGCTGGCAAATGAAGGCGCCGGCGGAAAGTAATTTTTTCAAATCCACGCCGGTTTCGATTCCGAGGCCTTTGAGCATGTAAACCACATCCTCAGTGGCGACATTGCCAGTGGCGCTGCGCGCATAAGGACAACCGCCTAAACCTGCTACGGAACTGTCAACGATATGAATGCCGTATTCCAGGCTGACATAAATATTGGCTAGCGCCTGACCATAAGTATCGTGAAAGTGCACGGCGATTTTATCCACCGGCGTTTGCGGTAGAAGCACATCCAGTAATTTTTTAACGTCTCCGGGGGTGCCCACCCCAATGGTATCGCCTAAGGAAATTTGTTCACAACCCATATCGATTAGTTGTTTAACGACGGTGGTGGTTTTCCGGGGTTCAATAGCGCCTTCGTAGGGACACGCGATCACACAGGAAATATAACCGCGCACCGGAATTTGATGGCGCTGCGCAAGCTGGATCACTTCGCCGATTCTGTGCATGCTTTCGCTTAATGAGCAATTGGCGTTTTTTTTGGAAAATGTCTCAGAAGTCGCGGTAAATACGGAAATTTCTTTAATTCCCGCCGCGATCGCCAGCTCCATGCCCCGAAGATTAGGCACAAGGGCGGGGTAACGGACGCCGGGCTGGCGATGAATGCCTTTGATAACTTCGGAATGATCCGCCATCGCCGGCACCCATTTGGGAGAGACAAAGCTGGCGCTTTCAATTATTTTTAGGCCACTGTCTGCGAGCCTTTGAATAAATTCAATTTTTACCGCAGTAGGTACCTTCACGCTTTCATTTTGTAGCCCATCCCGAGGACTGACTTCCACAATCGTGATTTGTTTTGGTAACACTATCATTTGACCTTTCATCGGCTGGTGCGGGAGTGAAATGGCATGGCCTTTTCCGCCCAGTATTGCGCTTTAGTAATAATGCCGGCGGGGTCCATTTGCGTAAATTCGCCTTTTTTCAGTAGCTGCTTGCCAGCAATCCAAACGTCGCTGACCTGCTGTCGATTCACAGCGTAAGTTAAATGCGATACGGGATTATAGACCGGTTGTGTAAAATATGAGCTTAAATCAATGGCTATCATGTCCGCTGCTTTGCCCACTTCGAGCGAACCGATTTCTTTATCAAGACCAAACGCTTTGGCGCCGTTAATCGTCGCCATGGCCAACGCCTCTGGAGCGGGCAGGGCGGTGGCATTTTGGGTAATTCCCTTACAGATCAGCGCGGCGGTGCGTAACTCACCAAACATATCCAGATCATTATTACTGGCAGCGCCGTCGGTCCCCAAAGCGACAGTAACGCCAGCTTTAAGTAATTCATGGACAGGAGCAAATCCGCTGGCTAATTTTAAATTGGATTCCGGGCAGTGAACCACAGACACCCCTCTTCGAGCGAGCAGCTCTATTTCATCGGGCGTTAGTTTCGTCATGTGCACACAGATAAACTGTGGAGACAGCAGACCCATTTCATCCAGCCATTGCAGCGGGCGTTTGCCGTATTTTTTGAGACTGTCTTCAATTTCTGCCTGAGTTTCATGCATATGAACATGAATGGGGATGTTAAATTGTTTTGATAATTTTTTGAGTTTTTTGAATGCATCCTGGGTAACTATGTACGGACTGTGCGGGGCCAAAGACCAGGTAATTCGAGGATGAGAGACGTTCCTATTTAGGGTGGCTTCAGCTTTGACAAAATACTCCGCCTCATTTTTACCCCAAACAGTCGGTACATTGCCGACCCATAAGCCGACGTTGGCGCGAATTCCGGTCGTGTTCACCACTTCAGCAGCCGTATCGTGGAAGAAAAAGTGGTCGCAGAAACAGGTAGTGCCGCCGCGCAGCATTTCGAGAATGGCCAGGTTCATGCCGTCGGCGATGGATTCAGGATTCAAAATCGCCAGCTCCGCGGGCCATATATGCTGGGTCAGCCAGTCCATCAACGGAAGATCATCCGCCAAGCCCCGAAACAGATTTGAGGGTGTATGAGCGTGAGCATTCACCAGACCTGGCATAAGTACGTGTTCCGTCAGATTAATCTCGCGACGTCCATGCCATTGCTGTGCCGCTTCATGCGTAGGTGCGATTCCAGCTATCCGGTCACCCTGTAGAGCGACTGAATGATTTTCCAGGATGATATTATGTGGGGCGATAGGTAAAACCCAGCGCGCATGAATGAGGGCATCGACAGTTTGCATATTTTTCATAAGTGGTTATACTACGGAATTCCAAAGTTTGAGTAAAGACGGAGTTTGAGGGATTTATGGAAAAAACCTGGATTTTGGTCGCCAATGCGAGCCATGCAACTCTTTATGGGTATACCCCTTCGAAGAACACCAAACCGGCCTTGACGCTGATCAAAGAATTTAATCATTCCGACAGCCGGAAAAAAGACAGTGATCTGGTTTCTGACCGCGAAGGTCAATACCGGGCCGGAGCAGGTCATGGGAACTTTGTGGAGGCTTCCGATCCGCATCAACACGAAGCACTGGTATTTGCCCGCGAATTATTTCACAAGCTGGAGCAGGGCAGAACCGCCCATCAATACGAAGAATTAATGCTGGTCGCCGGGCCGCATTTTCTGGGTTTATTGCGCCAATGTATCGACGAGCGTCCCCTGAACAGTACTCACATCCATGAAGTTCATAAAGACTATTCTCAGGAAAAATCGCATGACTTACCCAGGCTATTAAATTTAAAATAAAAAACCCCTCACCCTACCCCCTTCTGGGATAATTTATTGCGGTATGCTAGAATATAGGACTGAATTTTCAGGCAGACAGGAATAAATTATGACCCAATTGGCCAAAGAAATAACCCCGATTACCATTGAAGATGAGTTAAGGCAATCTTACCTGGATTATGCCATGAGCGTGATCGTGGGACGGGCTTTGCCAGATGTCCGTGACGGTTTAAAACCTGTCCATCGCCGCGTCCTGTTTGCGATGGGGGAATTAGGTAACGACTGGAATAAGCCTTATAAAAAATCCGCCCGTATCGTCGGTGATGTTATCGGTAAATATCATCCCCACGGTGATACAGCGGTCTATGACACCATTGTGCGCATGGCCCAGCCTTTCAGCCTGCGTTATTTGCTGGTGGACGGGCAGGGGAACTTTGGTTCGGTCGATGGCGACGCCCCGGCGGCCATGCGTTACACCGAAATCCGCATGTCACAATTTGCCCATACCCTGATGGCGGATTTGGATAAAGAAACCGTTGATTTTGGCCTCAATTACGACGGCACGGAAAGAATCCCGCTGGTGCTGCCGACGAGAGTACCCAATTTACTGGTGAACGGTTCCTCCGGCATCGCAGTCGGCATGGCGACCAATATACCGCCGCATAACCTGAATGAAGTCATCGATGCCTGCATCGCCTTCGTCGATAATCCGGAACTGGAATTAACAGACTTAATGAGCTACATTCCGGGCCCAGACTTTCCTACCGCCGGCATTATCAATGGCCGCGCGGGCATCGTCCAGGCATATAAAACCGGCCGGGGCCGCATTTTCCTGCGCGCCAAAGCTGGTATTGAAACTGAAGATTCCGGCAAGGCGTCGATCATTGTCCATGAATTACCGTATCAGGTGAATAAAGCCCGCTTACTGGAACGCATCGGCGAGATGGTGCGCGACAAGGAACTGGAAGGCATCACCGCCCTGCGCGATGAATCCGATAAAGACGGCATGCGTATGGTCATTGAAGTGCGGCGCGGCGATCAGCCGGAAGTCGTGCTGAATAACCTCTACAAACATACCCAGTTACAGGTCGTCTTTGGCATCAACATCGTCGCTCTGGATAATGGCCAGCCGAAGCTAATGAATCTCAAGCAATTGATCCATGCTTTTTTACAACACCGCCGGGAAGTGGTCACACGCCGCACTATTTATGAACTTCGCAAGGCGCGGGATCGGGCGCATATTTTGGAAGGCCTTGCGGTCGCTTTAGCCAATATTGATCCGGTTATCGCCCTGATTAAATCCTCAAAAAATCCTGCTGAAGCCAAAGAAGCCTTAATCCAGCGCGAATGGCCCGCCGGAACCGTGGCACAATTAATGGCGCAAAGCGGTTCCCAGCAAACGCGCCCTGAAGATCTGGCTGAGGAATATGGGCTGCATCCACCGATTTACCGTTTATCACCCGTGCAGGCCCAGGCGATTTTGGATTTACGTCTGCACCGTTTAACCGGACTGGAACAGGAGAAAATTACCAGTGAATATCTGGAAATTATCAGTACCATCCAGGCCCTCCTGAAAATTTTATCCGAACCGGAAGAGCTGCACCGAATTATCCGTGAAGAACTGCTGTCAATCAAAGAGCAATTTGGCGACCAGCGCCGCACGGTCATACTCGACACCCATGAAGATTTAACGAACGCGGACCTCATTACCGAACAGGACATGGTGGTGACTCTTTCCCAGGAAGGCTACATTAAATCCCAATCCCTGAACAGTTATGAAGCCCAGCACCGCGGCGGCCGCGGCAAGGCGGCGACGGCCATGAAAGAACAGGATTTTATTAAAAATATGCTGGTGGCCCATTCGCACGATACCATATTGTGTTTTTCCACTCAGGGCAAAGTTTACTGCCTGAAAGTATATGAGGTTCCAGAGGGCAGCCGGACCGCACGCGGCCGGCCTATGGTCAATTTGTTGCCGCTGACCAAAGACGAACAGATTTCCGCAATCCTACCGGTGAAGAAATTCGAAGCCAATCATTTCGTATTTATGGCTACCCAGCAGGGACTGGTTAAAAAAGTGCCCCTTAGCGACTTCGCAAAAGTAAGGGTTAGCGGCAAAGCCGCCCTTGACTTAAACGAAGGAGATTGTTTAATCGGCGCCGGCATTACCAACGGCAATCAGGAGATCATGCTGGTCAGCGACGCCGGTAAAGCCATCCGTTTTCCAGAATCTACCGTGCGTCCTATGGGTCGAACGGCGCGCGGCGTACGTGGCATTAAATTATCGGCGCAGCAAAAACTCATGACGTTAATTATCGTCGATGAGCGTTGCACACTGCTCACTGCCACCAGCAATGGTTATGGACAACGCACCTCATTAGGCGATTACCGGGCGATCGGACGCGGTGGCCAGGGTGTGCGCGCCATTCAGGTCAGTGAGCGTAACGGTAAAGTGGTTGCCGCAACGCAGGTTTATGATGACGATGAAGTCCTGCTGATCAGTGACCATGGAACACTGGTACGAATTCGCGTGGCTGAAGTATCGGTCATTGGACGTAACACCCAGGGCGTTCGATTAATTAATTTGTCATCCGGAGAATATTTAGTAGGTATTGAATCGGTGCGAGGGATTGTGGACTGAGGAAGAATATGATTTACAATTTTAATCCGGGGCCAGCGATGTTGCCGCCCGAAGTTCTGCGCGAGGCGGAGGCTGATTTGTATAACTGGCGCGGAACCGGGATTTCGGTAATGGAGATTTCTCACCGCAGCTCTGAGTTTATGAGTTTTATCGAGGAAACCGTCCAGGATTGCCATGATTTATTACAATTACCCTCCAACTACCAGGTTCTGTTTTTAAGCGGCGGAGCGCGAGGTCAGTTTGCCGCGGCGCCGCTAAATTTAGCCGGGACAAATTCGCGAACCGCTTATGTCGTTACCGGCCTTTGGAGTAAAACCGCCAGTGAGGAAGCGCGGCGCTACTCGGACGTCAACGTGATCGCCAGCAGTGAGCCGGGCGGATATACCCACATTCTCCCAGAGGCGCAATGGCAGGACTTTAATCAGGCAGCTTATTTACATTACACCGACAATGAAACCGTTCATGGCATCGAATTCCCCACAGTCCCGAACTCCGGGGATGTGCCTCTGGTTTGCGACATGAGTTCAAGCATCATGTCCCGTTCTCTCGACGTTTCCCGTTTCGGATTAATATACGCTGGGGCGCAAAAAAATCTGGGTATCGCCGGAGTGACTGTCGTCATCATTCGTGACGATCTGGTTGCCCGCCCGGCGCAATCAGGAACCCCGTCCATTTTCAATTATGCGGTGCAGGTAAAGAATAAATCCCTCTATAACACACCGCCCGTTTTTCCGTGGTACATGGCCGGACTGATGTTTAAATGGTTAAAAAAACAGGGGGGCCTGGCAGTTGTCGGCGCGCGCAACCAACGCAAGGCGGAGAAATTATATCGTTACATTGATCAGAGCGGATTCTACAAAAATCCTGTCGAGCCGGCGTCACGTTCGCGGATGAACGTTATTTTCACATTGCGGGATCCTGAAAAAGATTTATTATTTCTCAAAGAATCCCAGGAAGCAGGTTTATTAGGATTAAAAGGCCACAGTTCCCTGGGCGGGATGCGCGCCAGCCTGTATAACGCCATGCCCGAAGAGGGCGTCGATGCGCTCATTGCCTTTATGCAGGAATTTAGCCAACGTCAGTAATACATGGAGAGTACTCATTGAAGTCATCATCTTCCCGGATTCCCTATAATTGGGCGGATCCTTTTCTTTTCAGAGAACAGCTCAGCGAAGAGGAACGTCTGGTCCAGGACAGCACCGCCCGTTTTGCGCAGGAAAGGCTCATGCCGCGAGTCGTTAAGGCCTATCGCGATGAATATTTTGATCCTGCGATTATGCGCGAAATGGGGGAAGCCGGTTTATTGGGCGCTACCCTGCATGGTCACGGTTGCGCAGGAATCAATTATGTCAGCTATGGCTTAATGGCCCGGGAAATTGAACGGGTGGATTCAGGCTATCGGTCTGTGATGAGTGTGCAGTCCAGTCTGGTGATGTACCCCATCTATACGTACGGCACATCGGAACAGAAAGAGAAATTTTTACCCCGATTGGTGACCGGCGAGTGGATAGGTTGTTTCGGACTGACCGAGCCAAACCACGGTTCTGATCCTGGTGGCATGGAAACCCGCGCCAAAAAAGTCCCGGGTGGGTATTCGCTCAATGGCGTTAAAACCTGGATCACCAATTCCCCGATCGCCGATGTATTCATTGTCTGGGCGAAAAATGACGAAGGACGGATACGCGGATTTATTTTAGAAAAAGGCATGCGCGGTTTATCCGCACCAAAGATCGAAGGTAAATTTTCATTAAGAGCTTCCCTGACCGGCGAAATCGTAATGGATGACGTGTTTGTGCCCGAGGAGAATATGTTTCCCGATCTTGAAGGACTGAAAGGCCCGATTGGCTGTATGGAAATCGCGCGTTATGGCATCGCCTGGGGAGTGCTGGGCGCGGCGGAATTTTGCTGGGACGCTTCGCGCGAATATGTCATGTGTCGATCTCAATTCGGTCAACCCCTGGCGGCAAACCAGCTGATACAATATAAATTAGCGGATATGCACACCCGCATCCATTTAGGTCTGCAAGGATGTCTGCGAGTAGGGCGGATGCGTGACGCTGGCAAAGCCTCGACGGAAAGCATATCGCTGATAAAACGCAATTCCACTCTGGTGGCTTTGGACGTCGCCCGGGAAGCACGAGATATGCATGGCGGCAATGGCATTGTCGACGAATTCCACGTTATCCGCCACATGGAAAATCTCGAAGCCGTTAAAACATACGAAGGCACCGCCGATATCCACGCACTCATATTAGGCGCCGCCATCACCGGCATCCAGGCTTTTACCCCGCTGGGAAACCATCATTGCGAGCGTTAGCGAAGCAATCCAGTTCGTATTTTTGTCGAAATTCTGTACTGGGTTGCTTCGCTAGCGCTCGCAATGACGTTCAGCAGAACACTGTGCGTATTGTCCACAGCCTGTCACTAAATTGTATTTTTATAGATTTGGTGACAAATTTTTAGGGTTATTGACTTGTCACGAAATTTCAATTTTCTTGTTTTAGTGACAAGTCATGCTTTCACTGAAGAAGTCATCGAAAGTGGTCTGACAGAGTACAAGGAGTAATATGGCTGAGTCCATGCAATTTGATGTCCTGATTGTCGGCGGTGGCCCAGCGGGACTGGCGGCGGGGATTAGACTCCGGCAGTTATCGCCGGATATTCATGTCGGAATAATCGAAAAAGGCAGTGAAATCGGCGCACACGTTTTATCGGGCGCAGTCATTGAACCACGCGCGCTGAACGAACTGATTCCCGACTGGCAAAAACAGGGTGCGCCGCTCAACACTCCGGTAAGCCGTGATCAGTTTTTATTTTTAAGTGAAAAACGAAGCTGGCAGGCGCCGCATTGGCTGTTACCACGTCAATTTCATAATCACGGCAATTATGTCGCCAGTCTCGGCAATTTGTGCCGATGGTTGGCCGAACAGGCAACTGCGCTCGGCGTCGAAATTTATCCCGGATTCGCAGCCGCCAGATTATTATTCAATGACAATAATCGCATCAAGGGCATTGTGACCGGTGATATGGGCGTTGCCAAAGACGGCGCGCGATTGCCCCAATATGTGGAAGGCATAGAGCTTCACGCCAAATATACCCTGTTTGCCGAAGGCTGCCGGGGTTCCTTATCCGAGGAATTAATAAGGCATTTTAATTTACGCGCGCACGCCGATGTGCAGACTTACGGTATCGGCATTAAAGAAATATGGGAAGTGACGCCGGAGCGACATCATCCCGGTCTGGTTCAGCATACGGCAGGATGGCCTTTACCCCGTGACACTTATGGCGGATCTTTTATTTATCATTTAGAAAACCAGCAGGTATTGGTTGGTTTGGTCGTTGGGCTGGATTACCCCAATACTTTTCTCGATCCTTTTCAGGAAATGCAGCGCTTGAAAACCCATCCGGCGATCCGTTCTTTGTTTACCGGCGCCCGCCGTATCGCTTATGGCGCGAAGGTCGTGAATGAAGGCGGCTTCCAGTCTATTCCGCAACTCACATTTCCCGGCGGAGCACTGATTGGCTGCGCGGCGGGATTTTTAAACGTACCCAAAATCAAGGGCAGCCATAACGCCATGAAATCCGGGATGTTGGCGGCGGAAGCCGTGCATCAAGCTTTGCAGCGTGATCGCGAGGGTGGGGAAAATCTCGAACAATATTCCCGCCTGTTGCGCGATTCGTGGATTTATGAAGAATTGCGCGCGGCCCGTAATTTCCGGCCATTTTTTCGGTTTGGCCTGGGGTTGGGAACACTGCTGGGCGGTCTTGAATTAAAATTATTTAATGGAAAAACTCCCTGGACGTTGCACAATCACCGCGAGGATCGCTATTGCACGCGAAAGGCTGCCAAATGCCGGAAAATTATCTATCCGCCTCCGGATGGCGTTGTCACTTTCGATCGCATGAGTTCGGTGTTTCTCAGTAATATCAAATATAACGAAAACCAGCCGGTGCATTTATTGTTACGTGATCCGGCGCGGGCCATCAGTGTGGTCTATCAAAAATATGCTTCGCCGGAACAGCGTTATTGTCCCGCGGGAGTTTATGAAGTACTGGAAGAGAGTCCGGGGAAAATCCGCCTGCAGATAAACGCCGCCAATTGCATTCATTGTAAAACCTGTGATATTAAAGACCCGGCGGACAACATTGTCTGGACTGTCCCTGAAGGCGGCAGCGGTCCCAATTATCCCAATATGTAGGAAGCGTGATGAAAATACTGGTTCCTGTTAAACGCGTGATCGACGCAAATACCAAACCGCGAGTGAAGGCTGATTTTTCCGGTGTGGAAACGCAAAATGTTAAAATGGCGGCCAACCCGTTTGATGAAATTGCCGTCGAGGAAGCTATTCGTCTGCACGAAAGTGGACAGGCGAAGGAAGTGGTGGTCGTGTCCATCGGAGGCGCGCCGTGTCAGGAAGTATTGCGGCGGGTATTGGCAATGGGTGCGCACCGGGCAATTTTAGTGGAGACCGATCAGGAAGTGCAGCCTTTAGCGGTAGCGAAAATACTGAAAGCGCTGGTGGAGCGGGAAAAGCCTGACCTGGTGATTATGGGTAAACAGGCCATTGACGACGATTCCAATCAAACCGGGCAAATGCTGGCGGCTCTTCTGGATTGGCCGCAAGGCGCTTTCGCCTCAAAGGTCACTGTCGGGGACGGAAAAATAATAGTCGAGCGTGAAATCGACGGCGGTCATCAAACCGTGAGTTTGGAAACGCCATGCGTGATTACCACGGATTTGCGCCTCAACGTCCCGCGTTTTACCAAATTACCTGAAATCATGAAAGCACAACAAAAAAAACTGGATGTTATTTCTGCCGATTCACTGGGAGTGGATATTGCGCCGCGGCTGATTATCCAGAAGGTCGAGCCGACTCCTGAGCGGCGATCGGGACAGAAAGTAGAAAGCGTTTCGCAATTGATTGATAAGCTCCGCAATGAGGTGAAAGTGATATGAAATCTTTAGTCCTCGCCGAATATGACGATACTGGTTTAAAAAAGACGACCGCCAGCGCGATTACCTGCGCGAAGAAAATCAGCGACGACGTGACTGTGCTGGTGGCGGGATCTCGTGCTCCCGATATTGCCGCGGAGCTGGCGAAATTTGGAGTGAAAAAAGTTTTGATAAATCCGGCGGAAGTTTACAATTTTGATAAAGCCGAAAGTATTGCGGCGCTGGTCGCTGACATTGCCGGGGGTTTTACACATATTTTTGCCGCGGCCACCAGTTATGGTAAAAATATTATGCCGCGGGTAGCGGCTTTGCTGGATGTCGCGCAAATATCCGATATTATTTCAGTGATATCCGCGGATACTTTTACCCGGCCTATTTATGCAGGAAATGCGATTGCCACGGTTAAATCGCGCGATTCAATCAAAGTGATTACCGTTCGTTATACCGCGTTTCCGGAAACAGCCCCGGGGGACACATCCGCGCCTGTTGAAATATTACAGCAGGTATTTGATCATCCGCGCGCACATTATGTGGGAAGTCAATTAAGCGTTTCTCCACGCCCCGAGCTGACCGCGGCGCGAGTAGTGGTGTCGGGCGGACGGGCGTTGCAGAGCGCCGAAAATTTCAAAAAAATACTGGAACCGCTGGCGGATAAATTGCACGCCGCGATAGGAGCCTCGCGCGCCGCGGTCGATGCCGGATACATCGATAATGATTCGCAGGTAGGCCAGACTGGAAAAGTGGTCGCGCCGGAGTTATATATCGCCATTGGTATTTCAGGCGCTATCCAGCATCTGGCCGGGATGAAAGACAGCAAGGTGATTGTCGCGATTAACAAAGACCCCGCCGCCGAAATGATGCGCGTCGCCGACTACGCCCTGCAGGCGGATCTCTTCACCGCCGTTCCCGAACTGACTGAAAAACTCTAGAGAAGGGGTCAAGTCTTTAATTGTGACACAAAACATCATTAACGGTTTGTGGTGTTTTGTGTCACAATTAAAGACTTGACCCCTTCTACCATTTTTTGGCTTAATGTCGCTATGTCTTTAGAAGCTGACATTCCCGTGATTACGATTGACGGCCCCAGTGGCTGTGGAAAGGGCACTATTGCTCAACGGCTGGCGCACCATCTGCATTGGCATTGGCTGGATAGTGGCGCTTTGTACCGTATTGTGGCGTGGGCGGTGCTGCATTATCAAATTCCGCCCACGCATGATCAGGAGTTGGCTGGTTTATTAAATCGTTTAAAAATTACGTTTACCGCGGATAGCGAAGGTTCGACGGCGCAGATGAATTGTGACGGACACGATGTCAGTCAGGCTATCCGTACCGAAGCCTGCGCAAAAATGGCTTCGGAAATTTCCGCCAAGCCCTTTGTCCGCGCGGCATTGCTGCAAAAACAACGCGATATACGTCAGCCTCCCGGACTAATAGCGGATGGACGCGACATGGGAACAGTCGTTTTTCCCGATGCGAAATTGAAATTTTTCCTCACCGCCAGCCCGTCCGTGCGCGCCCGGCGCCGTTACGAACAATTAATTAAATTAGGCATTCATAGCGATTTTAACCAGATCAGTGAAGATTTGTTGATCCGCGATAAACGCGACCGGGAGCGGGCCGTCGCCCCCTTACAGGCCGCCGGCGACGCCATCATTATCGACACCAGCGATCTCGGCATCTCCTCTGTTCTGGAGAAAGTATTATCGCACCTCCCGGACAGTCATTAAAAAATAATTCTCAGTACACGACAAATTCTGTCATTGCGAGCGTGAGCGAAGCAATCCAGTGCAAGGCCTAGTGCTAACCAATTGATTTTACACACATATCGAACTGGATTGCTTCGCTAGCGCTCGCAATGACAAAATTGTCATGTACGGAGAAAAAAATTGAATATCCGCTGAATAAATGTTAGTCTTTAGCACTTTTGGGAAGTCCTTTGTCCACAAAGGGCTTGAAATGTTAACTAACCCATGTTTAATCTGATAAAACATGGTTTCAATAGAAAGGTCTATATGAAAGAAAATTTTGCCGAATTATTCGAAGAAAGCATTGCCAAACTTGATTTACGTCCTGGTACTCTGGTCAAAGCGAAGATTATCGCGTTAACGCCCGGACAGGTTGTGGTCAATGCCGGTTTAAAGTCCGACGCAATTATTTCAGCGTCTGAATTTACCGACGAACAACTTTCCGTGGGTGACATGATCGATGTCGTTATTGAAACCGTTGAAAATGGTTTCGGCGAAACGCGATTATCCCGCGAAAAAGCCCGGCGCGCCCGCACCTGGCTGGAACTGGAAAAATCCTACGAAACCGGCGAACCCATCAGCGGCACTATCATTGAACGCGTTAAAGGCGGTTTTACCGTTGAAATTGATTCCGTTCGCGCGTTCCTGCCGGGTTCATTGGTGGATGTAAAACCCGTGCGCGACCCCGGTTATCTGGAAGGCAAAACCCTCGAATTTAAAATTATCAAAATGGACCAAAAGCGCAATAACGTGGTGCTGTCGCGTCGCGCTATCCTCGAACGTGAAACCAGCGCTGAACGGGAAGCCCGTCTGGATCAATTGCAGGAAGGCCAGGAAGTGATTGGTATCGTCAAAAACATTACCGATTACGGCGCATTCCTGGACTTGGGCGGTATCGATGGCCTGTTGCACGTCACCGATATTTCCTGGAAGCGTGTCAAACATCCCGGCGAAGTCCTCAAAGTAGGGGAAGAGCACCGCGTTAAAATTCTTAAATTTGACCGGGAAAAGAATCGTATTTCCTTGGGCATGAAACAGCTTATGGAAGATCCGTGGCGCAATATTTCCCGCCGTTACCCGAAATCATCTCGGGTGTTTGGCGCAGTCAGCAACATCACCGATTACGGCTGCTTCGTAGAACTGGAAGAAGGTGTGGAAGGCCTTGTACACATGACCGAAATGGATTGGACCAATAAAAATATCCATCCCAGCAAAGTTGTACAGTTAGGCGATGAAGTGGAAGTCATGGTTCTGGAAGTGGACGAAGACCGCCGCCGCATTTCATTGGGTATCAAACAGTGCAAGGCGAATCCCTGGCAGGAATTCTCAGAAAAACATCAAAAAGGTGAGAAAATCAAAGGCAAGATTCGCTCCATCACCGATTTCGGCATTTTTGTCGGGCTGGAAGGTGACATTGACGGTCTCATACACCTGTCCGATATTTCCTGGAACGAGCCGGGTGATCAGGCCGTTCGTAAGTACAGTAAGGGCGAGGAAGTTGAGGCGGTTATTTTAGGCATTGATCCTGACCGTGAACGTATTTCCTTAAGCATCCGTCAACTGGAAGAAGACCCGGTGACCGAGTTTATGGATAGCCGCGACAAAAACGACACTTTTGAAGCCACTGTCACCGCTGTCGAGGCCAAGCGCGCCACCGTTCAGCTAGCCGACCAGGTTTTCGGCCAGCTTCGGATTAGTGAATACAGCCATCAAAGGACCGAGGATTTACGCGAAGAATTGAAGGAAGGCGACAAGATCGACGTTAAAGTGATTAACATTGACCGTAAAAATCGCCAGCTTCAGGTTTCCCATAAAGCGACCCAATCGAAACCGGCGACCAAGAGTTCTTTAGGCGTAGAATCCACCAAAACCACTTTGGGCGATTTGCTGAAAGAACAAATGAAAAATAAAGAAGGCGACGACACGCAGGAATAAGCTTGCTATTCGCGGCATCCTTGGCGCAGCCATAGGCGTCTAAGAGGCTGAGATTAAAGAATATCGTCATTGCGAGCGCGAGCGAAGCAATCCAGTTCGGAGTTTGTACTGGCTTGCTTCGCTCGCGCTCGCAATGACGGCTTCTTTCGAGAAAAATGCGCCTGGTTGATGCCTCTGGCGTAGCCTGCTCCGGCGAAAGCCAGGAATGGGAAATATTCACGGACTATGGAATAAATTGATGCCTTTGGCATAACTCGCTGAGAGAAAAATGCGGTATATACGATATGCTATCTGGATTTTAGTCATTATCGTGGGGATCATTTTTACCACGATGAATGCACGCTCGGTGGAAATAGACTATTATTTCGGCGGAGCGAAAGCCAGCATATTTTTACCCTTTTTAATTTTAATCATTTTGATCATCGGACTCATTCTGGGATACCTTATCGCGGCGCCCCGTATACTGAAACTCCGCCATGAAAACCGCAGGCTGACAAAATTGCTCCAAAACCCCGATCACGGATATTAAACATGGTTATCAGGGCCCTGCATTTTTTATTATTACCGATCGCCGCCACGTTTGGCTGGTATGTCGGCAAACGCGACCGCGGCGCCACGTCGCAGGTGTCGAATCAACTCCGGCGCGATTACTTCCAGGGCCTGAACTATTTAATCAACGAACAGTCTGACCAGGCCGTCGACGTCTTTATTAAATTATCGGAAGTGGACAGCGATACGGCCGAAATCCATTTGGCTTTAGGACATTTATTCCGGCAGCGGGGGGAAGTCGACCGCGCCATCCGCATCCATCAGAATTTATTAGCCAGGCCCGAACTGGATAAGCGTTATCACATTCAGGCGCTGTTTGCATTGGGACAGGATTATCTGCGCGCCGGTGTATTGGACCGCGCTGAGCAGATTTTTTTAGAACTGGTCGATATAAAAGAAGGTTGGAATGAAGAGCGTCAGAATAGTTTAAGATTTCTCCTGCGCATTTATCAGCAGGAAAAGGCCTGGCTGAAAGCCATCGAGGTGGCCAAAAAAATCGCGGAGCAAACCGGCGAGGCTACCGATTCGATCATGGCGCAGTTTCATTGTGAATTGGCGGAACAGAAAGCAGGAAAGGGGCAGATCGCCGAAGCGTTGGGATATTTGCATGAGGCGATTAGCGCCGACCCTAACTGTGTACGCGCCAATTTAATCGCTGGCCGTTTAGCCTGTCAAACCAAACATTATGCCGAAGCTATCCGTCATTACCAGCAGGTCAAAGTGCAGGACGTGCATTTTATTCCAGAAATAATTAACCCGCTTTGTCAATGTTATCGTGAATTAGGCCGTGAAAATGAATTGATGGAATATTTGCAGCAATGCCTGAAAGATTTCCCCAACATTTTTCTGGTATTAACCGTAGCAAATTACCTGCAGCGTTTTAAAAGCGATCAGGTTGCCATTGAATTTATAGCCCATCACGTCAAAAATGATTCTTCGTTACGCGGTTTAAGTCAACTGATCAGCCTGTACCTTACGGGAACGCATGTCAGCCCGAGTGAAAAATTGAGGATGTTGCAGGAAATTATCCAGCAATTGGCTGCCAACAAGCCTTCATACCGTTGTAGCCATTGTGGTTTTGCAGCGCCCATATTATCCTGGAATTGTCCAGGTTGTCAGCATTGGATGACCACCCGGCCGGTACAGAAAATCGCTGCGGGAGTGATTTAATATGCAGAAACAGCCGTCCATTATCGTGGCGCTAGACCACGCTACCGGGGAGGAGGCTCTGAATTTTTTGCCGGAACTCGATCCGGCGCTGTGCCACGTGAAAATTGGTAGCATTCTTTTCACGCATTATGGCCCCTCCCTGCTGCATAAAATCATGCAACGCGGTTTTAGTCTTTTTTTAGATTTAAAATTTCACGATATCCCACAAACCGTCGCCGGGGCTTGCCGTTCCGCGGCGGAACTGGGAGTCTGGATGGTGAATGTCCATGTCGCAGGCGGGCCGTCCATGCTTGCGGCTGCACGTGATGCTCTTCAGGCATATCCTGCCCACAAGCGTCCATTATTGATTGGCGTGACCGTATTAACCAGCCTGAATGACGACGATCTCAGGATTATCGGTTATCAGAATAATGCCGCGGACATGGTTATAAGATTTGCGAAGCTGGCCTGCGAGGCTGGATTAGACGGAATCGTCTGTTCCGCCCATGAGGCGCGTCTTCTGCGGGAGCATTTGCCGTCTGATTTTCTTCTGGTAGTCCCCGGCATCCGCCTTGCGGCTGACGCGCAGGGGGATCAAAAACGTGTGATGACTCCCCGCGACGCCTTGGCCGCCGGCGCCGACTATCTGGTCATTGGCCGGCCAATTACAGAGGCTGCCCATCCCCGCCAGGCGCTTTCCCAAATCCTGACGGAAATCCGCGATTTTCGCTGACAGCCACTGAGCGGATTCAGTAAGGGCCTGACCCTCTATCATGAGCAGGTATTTCGATCATCGCTGTCTGAAGAGATTTGAACCGGTGAAGCATTATGAACTCCTGCACCAAAGGTAGTATAAGAATTGGTTGTTAGCGAAACACCATAATTATCCACTCTAGCCAAATTAGCTTTTGCTGTTTGTAATCCTTGAGTAGCGGCTAGACGATAATAACGGATGGCCTGATCTATATTTTTCTCAATCCCAATTCCATATTCATAACAGTATCCTAAATTATTTTGGGCATGCGGTTGGCCTTGTTCTGTCGCTTTCTTATAATAAATTATAGCTTGTTTTGCATCTTGGGGAATACCAATTCCATACTGACAACATCTTCCCAAATTGTATGTTCCGCTGGGATCATTCAACTCAGCCGCTTGTTGATAATAGGAAACCGCTTGTTTCAAGTCTATCTCTGTACCGGTTCCAGTCTCATAACAATACCCCAAACGATCTTTAGCAGGTGCACAACCTTGCCCTGCCGCTTTTTCAAGATAAGTCACTCCTAATTTTTCTTCTTTCCCTACGCCGAGCCCATCTATATAAAACATACCTAAATTGTATTGGCTCAAAACAAACCCTTGAGATGCGGCTTTTTGATATAGAAGCCCGCTTCTTTATAATCCAGATTTACACCCGTTCCTTCTCCATAACATTTACCTAAATTGTTTTGAGCCTTTACATGCTCTTGATCAGCAGCTTTTTGGTAGTATTTCGCCGCTAATATCTCATTCTTATCGACCCCTTTTCCTTGCATATAAAATAAAGCTAGCTCATATTGAGCTTCTGCACATCCTTGGTCTGCAGATTTTTTATAGTAGGATACCGCTTCTTGCTGGTTTACAGGCACACCAGTTCCATTAGCATAACACCTACCCAGATTATAGATGGCATACATGCACCCTTGGTCAGCCCCTTTTTGAAAGAAAGTTACTGCCATTTTCTCGTCCTTTTCAACACCCGATCCCTCTAAATAACGTTCGCCCATAATATAATATTGGTCTAAACATCTATCTAAATTAATTTTGGCTATCGGATGTCCCTGTGCTGCAGCTTTCTTATAAAAACGAAGTGCTTTTTCTAGATCCGCAGGTACATTTTTTCCAATTTCGTACCATTCTCCCAAAACATTTTGAGCATTTGGCAGTTCTTGTGCTGCTGCCCAATCGTAATATTTCTTCGCCTCCTCTATGTTACGGGAGACTCCTTTTCCAATTTCATAAAGTATACCTAAGTTGTGTTGGGCGCCTGGATACCCTTGAAGCGCCGCTTCCTGATAGTACTTGACCGCCTGCTTGATGTCTTGGCTTTCGCCACTCTCATAAATTATACCCA
>CAVQJI010000046.1:0-10900 GCA_963712715.1 uncultured Pseudomonadota bacterium
CAGGTCAGGCCTGAAAAAATGACATTTTTTAAAATTGTCTGTTAAGATTATCGCTGTCTTTCATATTGGAAATGGAGTCGGGAAGGATTTTACTGAAAGTGCGCAGCAAGATGCCACTGTTTTTATCTTCATTGTTATCCTTTATCTTAGTGGCTGAATCCAGTAAAGGCTGGATATCATCAGCTGGAGGTGTTGTTAATATGGGTATGGGTTCACGTTCCATGCGAATTTCTTCTTTTAAAATGAGTTAATCAGTCAGGGTAATTCATCTTTTAAAAGATGCAGAAGCAAAGAATCACAAGGTATCATTGCTATGGGATTTATTTCCGTAACAACGTCACAATCTGCGCCGCTACGGGCTTTGGGCGTTACTTATTTCTGACCGGTTACTTTTATATTCGTCACGCGTCACTCATCGGTCACATCTGGAGGCGGTAGTGATGGGCTTGTGACGGTGTTACGCTTGGAAGTCAGGTAACGGGCGAAGGCATCGGTAAATTGTGATTTTAAGTAGCCTTTGGCGGTCGTGTATCCCAGCCGGATAAGTATGGCTGCTACTTTTAAACGGTTGGCGATTTGTCTGGGACTGATCGAAGCGCCGCGATTATAAGTCGCCCAGGATTTTTCTTCATCATCGCAAAGCCGTTGAATCAGTTCAGCAGAGGCAATCCTGTCGAGATTATTAATATCGAAAATATCCTGAATATCTCCCAATAATTCTACACCAATGCTTTGCGAGGATTCATCTTTGGTAGAAATCATCACCGCGGCGGTACGAGATAATTTCGGCCATTCGCCACCCGCGATATCCGCAATCGCCAGCAGAGGTTCCCAATTATCTTGCGCACGGTCATTTAAGATATCCGGCAATTCTGGTCTGGCTTTTTGCATTTTTTCAGCATAATCCTGCGCAAAACGGGCTAGTTTCGCCGTTAAGGTTTTAAATAAATCAGGTTCAGCATGGCGTAACCGCTCAATTTTTTAATCGGCTAATTTACGCCGTAATTCCAGGGCGACGGCGCGATCCTTCAGCGTATCAGACAAGTGTCCAATACCGGCTAAGGCTTTGGCTCCCCAAACATGAAATTCTGTTGGAGTAAAATCATCGCCGACGACCCGGATTATTTTCGCGGAATCGCGGGTATGGCCGCAATTGATGATGCCGCGCAATTCTTCATTTTCACGCATGAAAGCGTCGGCCTCGTCAATTAACAGGGTGGGTTTCCAGGCGTCAATAGAGCGAAATAAAGCAGCCGGTGTAATATTGGATGCTGACAGCGGGCGATTGACCAGGCGCGCTAAGAGAAATAATAACTGACTTTTACCGCATCTTTTTTCCGGCGCGGTGATGATCACCAGAGGGGCGATGGTGATGACTTCGATAAACCAGGTCATGGCGATCCACAGCGTGGCAGCGTGTGCGGTTTCCGGTGAACAGATGACAAAGCGTTTGATCGTGTGACTGATTTCTGTGGGTAAGGTAGCGGGCTGGATGGGTTCATGCCAGGGTTCCATGTCAGTAAAAGGCGTTTTGTTTTTCTTTTGTTGAACAGCTTTGATAGCCTTTACCAGACTATCCAAAGTACCCGGGCGGATATTCAGTTCTTTGGCAGTGGCGATTCTAATCCGGTCATATTCCAACGGACTTAACGCCGCCAGCCTGGCGATCATTTGATCGTCGCCAGGCTTAACTTCCCTAGTGGTTTGAATCGATAAATTGCCAAGGCGAGGAAGGGCCAGGATGTCAGCGACAATAGCTGATGGGTTCGCTGCCAACCAGTCTACACAATCACCGCCTTCCGATAAGTGGAGATTGGCTGCATCAATGATTTCCACTGCGCAGCCTAACTCTTCCAGTTTGGCGCGTACTCGTTCGCCATAGCGGTTCCCTGCCGCATCGTTATCAGGCCAAATCAGGCATTTTCGATTAGCCAGAGGTTTCCAATCGGCGCTCTCTGCGCTGGTCGCGCTACCGCTAGTGATAGCGCAAGGTGTTGGGTTTTCACTTTGTTTTTTAAAATACCGGTTGATGACATCGGCGGGATATTCACCTTCCACGATTAAAATCGTCGATTGTGGATTTTGCGCTAACAAATGCAAGCCATACAGAGGTTTTGCCTGACTATTGAGTGAAGGTGGTTCGATAAGATGGTACTGATTATTAGCATCCTGATACATAGGCCGAATCCATTTTTGCCCTGCCGGATTTTTTAATCGGATTCGCCAGTAAAGAACATTATTGTTTTCATCCGTATAAGCGTGCAGCGCTTGTGGGACATAACCTTCCGCCAATGGTTTTGCCGATAACTGGCGAGCGGCTTGTTCAGGTGTTTTCATCGCTGATCCTCCCATGCACTCAGGGCAACGGCGGCTTCGATAAACGGTGCGCCAGTGATCTGCCTGTAAAACTGAAGAATGTCTCTGCCCTTTACACCACAGGAGTGGCAACGGTAGTGGCCTTCAATATGGTGTAAATTGAAACTGGGATTTAATTCTTCACCATTTTTATGGAACGGACAGCGGAGTTGCCAGTAACCGCGAGCGTTGGTTTTACCGGGATGGATGCCCAATTGATTTAACACAGTCAGCGGCGCTGGCATGAGCGCCCGATTGAATCTGCCTTTGTATAATTTTTGTGTACGCATGTGACGCCTCCTGGTTAAACCGATTTTCGGCTGCTTTCGATGAGTGCTTGCAGCCAGGAGTCAATTTCAGACTCTAACCAGCCGACCGCTCTGCCGCCGCCCAAATCAATCGGCCGTGGAAACGAGCCTTCCGCAATACGCGCATAGATAGTTGAACGGGAAAGCCCGGTACGGCTTTCCACCTGTTTGCGTCGAAGAATCCTCAACGCGTTTTGGCTTTGTATAGACATCATAATCTCCTATTGGAATTAAAACTGAGGGCATATTATTGGCGGGAAATATCAGTTAAAACGAGGTTTAATGAATGGGGAAAACCTTTCCGGAACGATTGCGTCGCCCTTCCCTTCCGGAAAATTGGCTGATAAAAGTGGAAAATTGTAGCAATAGCTGCTTTTTTGGTTGGCGTTGTCTATAAAATAGGCAATTTCATCAAAAATGTGTAAAAATAGACTAGTTTTTATTAGCACCGTCACAAGAATGCCGTGACTGCGCATACATATTTATAGATGCTGATCATTCCCTAAGGCATTCTAGCTTATCCGAATATGGTTAGTGCAAATGGTCACCTATCGGGTGACGAATCTACTGGATGAAGTCAGATTAATTTAAGTTTTTACTTTAAAAACATATTATAATAATATGAAAATAAAATTAAAAATAATAAATTACTGTCTCTGAAGAGAAGACAATCTGCATTAGTGCTGAGAGCTAAGGCTTCTTCGAAGTCTCTTGTCATTTTTAGGCCTCCCTAAATAAGGGTACTTCAACCGCCAATACCTTTTCCTCTAATGCCCTCGGCTCTGCCGACACCCCTCATCACACTCCATCTGCTCTTTGTAATGCAATAATCAAATACCCATCAAATATGAAACCCCATAAGAAAATAAATAAAGTCTCATATTTTCAGTCAGTTATATTGGTATCGCGTAGGGAATTGTATATATTTTAATCAATCTATCAAAATAGCGTCAAATATGTTGACTATCTGGCCCAATAAGGAACATACCGGGCATTTTTACGGGTCGCTTCAACATCATACAGATGAACCAATCCTGCCGCGATAGTATCTTTAATAATTCTTGAAGCCAGAGCGCTGTTCTTAGATTCAATCCCAAAACGTTCTCTTAAACTGGAATTTGTCATATAAGGACGAGTCACATATTTTAAACAGGCATGTAAGTAACAAGCTCGAATCCGATCGTTCTTATCCATCATATTCAGCGGCTGATATGCAAACAGCATCGCCCGGGTATTTTCTTCCACTGTTTCAAATACCGGGGCGGGCAACTGATAAATTTCCGTCTGTTGTACAACCTTATCCACTCCACTACCCCTTTCTTCGCAAACACCGATTCGTCTCATAAAAGAAGCCAATGCTTCATTTCTGGAGCGAGGCGGACTATCTAAAAAACGAATTGTATCGATCAATGGCTTCCCTGGATTCGTGATTTCAATTCTATCCTTAAAAATTTCAATCAATGGGCCAGCGCCAGTAATAAAAAAATCTTGGTGAATTAAAGAATTAGCGACTAATTCACGAATCGCTAATTCGGGATACATCACTACGTTTTTGCGAAACGCCTGACCAATAATCTCATTGCGTGGTAAAAAATTATTAATAACAGCGACTAATTCTTCAAAACCATTTGCATAGCCTTTTATACATTCTTGCTCTTTTATAGCGGCATTCCTGCTATTATCAGCGTACAGTATCACACGCACGGCCTTGCGTCGGATGGATTTAAAATCGGTTATTTTCTTAGAAAAGAGGATAGCACCCAAATTTAAGATATTCCATTTTTTTGTTTGAGAGCAAGAAATCATACCATCCATCTCAAGGGATTCGAAAATATGATTTCTACTCTCAGGAAGAACTCGATTAAGAAGCTCAAAATAAGCAGGATAATCGAGAAGTTTTAATATTTCATCACCTGAAAGATCACTGGCTGCAATATGAGTTTCAAAAGGAGTTACATCAAAAATCTTCCAAAGCTGTCGCTCCTTTTCTGGAAAATCTTTTAATTTCTTTGTATATGAGCCAATTTTTACATATTCTTCACTTTTAAAGCGCACCGGATGACGAAATGCTTTAGGAATTTCTAAAATAATAAGAGGACAATTATTCATGACTATTTCAAAAAACTGAAAATGAAATTTTGGTTCAATTAGTTTGAGAAGCCAATTTTCTAATTCTTCATTCCCTACTTTTGTTTTAGACAACGAAAAAGCAGTACCAATAATATCATGCGTTGTATCATCAATTCCCCAAATCAAATAAGCATAAGTCTTCTCCAGAAGAGCCGCTGAATTCGCTAACGCGGAAATCTGCTCACCGATTTCATCTGGCTTGCTATTATTATGCTTAAATTCAACCCACTCATTTTCTGTCCTATAGTTGCGTAGCTCATTTACCAAACTCATTAAGTAATCTTGATTTCGATTAATACTCACATCCATATCCTTTTTATCTTCCCGCATAATAGAGATAAATACACCGGCTCTACATTAGCCAATACCCTGACAAAGCCTGTTCATCTTAAGTACAAAATAAATACTTTAACGCTTAGCGCTTTCGCCCCATAGTGCGGCGTTTGTGTTAAGCATAATATAATACTTAGGTTTATATAAAACAAGAAAACAGTACCTGCACGATGAAGCGCACAAAAAACTCATGCCTAAACTAATACCTATAAATTATAAGATGATGGTAGTTGATTTTGCCATAAATTAATCACCCAAAATTATATTAATAAAAGAATTATGAGATATCTTCTAAATCAGTTGCTACTTGTGCGATAAGTATGCGTAATTGATTGTTATGAATCAGCGAATTGGCGAGCGGCACTGTGGTTTTCCTGACGGTTTCTTCGCCGCCCTCGCCTACCGGAAAAATAGCGTCGACGATTACGCGAAGAGGAATTTTGTTGCCGGTTTCTAATTCCCACATTTTTAAATCGAGATAAGGCAATACGCCGAAGCGCACCCAGTCATAATAATCTTGTTGGCGGTTGATTTTTGATAATTGTTCGGTTTTGGATTCGGCACGGCGGACGGTGAGGTATTGCTTGAAATTTTCTATTAAGATTTTATCGGGGAAATTAAGATCGACGGCGACGCTGTCTATGCCTTTAAAGCCAAAACCGTTTTCGTCTTTAGCTTCGGCAGTTGCTGAATGATTAAGGGGCTGACCAATCCACGATTCATATTTGTAAGGACGAGGGTCAGACGGGTCGGGATCGAATTGCTGGTTTGCCCAATGAGTAACGTAAGCTAGTTTTTTAGGGTCAATGCCTCTTCTCACATATTCAAATTCTTCTGAAGTCATTGGATGAACTGCGGGAATTTGGTTGTAATCTTTGCAAATACTTTCGGCATTGGGAAAATAAAAAAGCATAGATAATTTGTCTTTGCCCTCCCCTTTAATGTTGAATATCGGCGTTTCGCGTAGGGCGGTGAATGCTTCGGCAAGGGTAGTTTTAAGAGTTTCTTGATGGGCAGGTTCAACTTCAGTATTAAGCCATTCCATCAGTTGACTGCGAATGGAAAATTGCTCATACCATCCAGCAGCGGTGAGTTTTTTAGCCGCTTTATATTTATCTAATCGAAACCACTTCGGCAACTCGGATATATTTTTAATTCGTGGAGTCATGCGTATTCCTTAATGGTCGTATTATTGTGTGAATTGGCTAGTCCGTCCAAATAATCCGCCCAGTGCTGCATCATCTTTCTTCTTTCCGGCAGATATTCTGCGTAATTATAAGCGGCGCGAATGTTATTACGTTCAGAATGAGCGAGTTGGCGCTCAATCGCGTCGCGGTTCCAACCTTGCTCGTTTAGCAGAGTTGAAGCCATACTTCTAAATCCGTGACCGGTCATTTCATCTTTAGCATAACCCAAGCGTCTCAGCGCAGCTAATATCGTGTTTTCAGACATAGGCCGGTTTGGTGAACGTAGGCAGGGAAAAACATATTTACCATCACCAGTCAGGGCTTGTATCTCACGCAAAACAGCGATGGCTTGTGTAGACAGCGGCACGATATGAGCGCCGCGCATTTTCATTTTTTCAGGGGAGATTCGCCGTTCAGAAGCATCAAAATTAAATTCAGACCACTCCGCCTTGCGTAATTCACCTGCGCGAACAAAAGTTAAGGGAGCTAATTGTAATGCACAGCGCGTTACTAAGTGTCCGTTGTAATCTTTGATCGCGCGCAGTAAACCACCAATAGCCGTGGGATCGGTAATAGAAGCAAAATGACGCTTTTTTACGGGCGGTATCGCGCCACGCAAGTCTGCTGAAACATCCCGCTCGGCGCGACCGCTGGCGATGGCATAGCGAAAAACTTGCCCCGAAGTCTGACACAGCCGATGAGCGGTTTCTAAAGCTCCGCGATTTTCAACGCGACGCAAAACGATCAGTAATTCAGAAGCAGTAATTTCATTAATCGGACGATGTCCAATCCATGGGAAAATGTCTTTTTCTAATCGGTGAAGAATCGTTGCGCCATGTTCCGCTGTCCACTTCGAGCAAAACTTGATATGCCATTCACGGGCAATCGCCTCAAAGCTGTTTTCAGGCCCAAGCTTTTTGGCGCGTTTCTTAAGCTGCTTAGCCATGCTAGGGTCAATATCATCAGCTAACATTTGCTGAGCTTCATCACGTTTCTTTCTGGCTCCAGCTAAAGTCACTTCTGGGTAGACTCCCAAAGATAATAGCTTTTCTTTTTCTCCAAACCAATATCGAAACCGCCAGTACTTGGAGCCATTGGGCTGAACAACCAAAAACAGCCCTTTCCCGTCTGCCAATTTGAACGTTTTTTCTCGAGATTTTACTTTCCGAACCTGCGTATCCGTAAGCATAATGGGGTATCTCCTTTTTGGGGCTAAATGTACCCCGGTTTTATACCCCATTTTTTGCTGGATTTTAGGGGTACATAATGGAGATTACCGGAACTAGCTTATCTGAAAAAACTAATAATTACAAGCACTTCAGGACTATTTCGGAACGTATTGGAAGGTGAAATGGCGGAGAGAGTGGGATTCGAACCCACGTGGGGCGTAAGCCCCCAACCGATTTCGAGTCGGTGCCGTTGTGACCGCTTCGGTATCTCTCCGGTAACTCTATAAACTAAATCTTAAAACGCCTGGCGACTTCCTGATAGGCGGGTACCACCCCGCCTAAATCCTGCCGGAAACGGTCTTTGTCTAAGGTTTCGTGCGTGACCGCATCCCAAATACGGCAGGTATCGGGGCTGATCTCATCGGCCAGAATGATTTGGCCGTCGAGAAATCCAAATTCTAATTTAAAATCAACCAGAATCATACCGTGTTCGGCAAAAAGGCGATTCAGAATGCGGTTGACATTCATACTCAGGTCTACCATTTGATCCAGTTGTTTTCGGGTTGCCCAACCTAAAGTCAGAGCGTGGTAATCGCTGATCAGAGGATCACGCAGTTCATCACTCTTAAGATAAAGTTCATACAGGGGCGGCGCTAACCGGCGGCCATTGGTGATGCCCAGGTACCGGCAAAATCGCCCGGCCGCGACATTCCGCATAATACATTTCAGCGGCATCATGTTTAACCGTTTGACCAGCGCCTGATTATCACCGGCAATTCGCACAAAATGTGTGGCAATTCCGGCTTCGTTGAGCGCGTTCATCAAATAGGCGTTAATTTGATTATTCACTTTGCCTTTACCGGCCAGTTGCTCGTGCTTGATGCCGTTGAAGGCAGTGATGTCGTCACGAAACTCCATGATTAATAAATTTTCCTGATCAGTGGCATATAAAGATTTTACTTTGCCAGCGTATAGAAGATTTTGTTTATTGGTTTCCATTTATCTGGTCACGGACGATGAGATTGAAGGAGAAGGTGTTGCGGGCGGTGGGGCTTTCTTTTTCTTTTCCACCACCAAATGACTGCCCGGCGGCGCCAAAGGCGGTTTCGCTCCCACGGGCGCATTTAAGGGGACTGGTGGAACTGGATAATAACTAACTTCGGTCGGATTACTGATCCCCGGGGGCACAATAAGAGGATGAGTCGTGCCTGAGTATTCGACAAATTTACTTTCTGAGGGCCGGGAGTGTGAGCAGGCGCTCAAAAATACCGCTAACACCAGCCAAATATAACTTTTTAAATATCTCATATTAATGACCTGATTTTCCTGTCGTTGCTTTTTTCAGACAACCGCTTTCGATCAGCGCGTTACGTACCGCGGTATGATACGTTGCATTTAACGGCGTCAAGGGTAAGCGGATACCGCTTTTTATCCTGCCCATTTCGTGTAGCGCCCATTTGACGGGAATGGGATTGGCTTCGCAAAACAGATTTTTATACAAGGTTCTTAACTGTTGATCCTGTTTTTCTACCTGTTCTCGATGTCCTTGACGCGCCGCTTCGCAAAGCGCATGCACAGCCCCCGGCGCCACGTTGGCAACGACTGAAATCACTCCCTTCCCTCCGGCGAGCATAAATTCCGCCGCGGTGGCGTCATCGCCGCTGAGCAAGTCAAGTTCGCATCCTAATAGTTTTTCCACCCGGCTGACATCACCGCTCGCTTCCTTGACGCCGACAATATTTGTGAAGTGATTTAAACGCAGGATTGTGTCCGGAAGTAAATCGCATCCCGTTCGTGAAGGAACGTTATACAAAATCTGCGGAACAGGCACTTTCTGGGCGACCGCGCTAAAGTGCTGGTACAAACCTTCCTGTGTGGGTTTGTTATAATAGGGAGTTACTATCAGTGTGGCATCCGCGCCCATTTCCATGGCCTGTTGAGTGAGCTGGATGGTGTGGCTGGTGGAATTGCTTCCTGTGCCGACGATAACCGGGAGGCGGGCATGCACCTGATTAATCACACGTTGTACAATTTGGCGACGTTCAGAGTTTTCAATCGTGGGGGATTCGCCGGTAGTGCCCAGGATCACCAGACCATCCGTTTGGCTGGCGATATGCCACTCTACCAATTCTGCGAGGCTGGCGTAATCCACTGCCCCGTTGGGCTGCATTGGCGTGACTAAAGCCACTAAGCTGCCATGAAACATAGTATTTATTCCTGAGATATAACCAGGCCTGATTTTATGCTAATCTGGCTATACCTTGCAATGTTTAAGAAGGAAAATTTATGTCTATTATCATGATTGATCGGGCCATTCCTGAGGTGACTTTTGATTCCACCGCAGGAGTCGGGCAGCGTTTAAGCGATTTGCGCGGCAAAACCGCCATACTTTATTTTTATCCCAAAGATAATACTTCCGGCTGCACGTGTGAAGCCGAAGAATTTCGGAATAATTACGATAAATTTCAAAAGCATAATTGCGTTATTTTAGGTATTTCAAGAGATAGTCTGGGTAGCCATCGTAAAATTTATTTAAAAATTGAGTCTAACCCTTTGCGCTGGTTAGCGACAAAGACGAAACGCTCTGTCAGCTATTTAACGTCATCAAACCCAAAACCATGTATGGTAAAACGGTCCGGGGAATCGAGCGCAGTAACTTTCCTGATCCACGCTAATGGAATACTGCGCCGGGAGTGGCGCGGCGTAAAAGCCGAAGGACATCTCCTGCCACAGTTTTGGCGTCATTAGGATATAAATAGCGGCCAGTCAAGCCTAATAATGGGCCACTCTTGGGGCTGTTCTTGGCGGTGGATTTTTCCTCCTGTTTTAAAATTATCTCCCATTATCTGGATTCGTTCACATCTTTTATCACTCCAATACCTAGCTTATACAATTCAATTAACGCCTTTATTGATTTCTGATCCCTTTGGATTATTGTTATCATTATCCGGATTAGCACCTAAACGAAAAAGCCGAAATGCTTCTTTGTCATCTTTCTCTAACTCCTCCTATACCCGCATAGTAAAAGAAAGCTAAATTATATCGTGCTCTCACATGGTTCTGTTCAGCAGCCAAACGAAATAGTCGCACCGCTTCTTTGTGGTCTCTGACCACGCCTTTGCCGTTTTTGTGAAGAGTACCCAAATTATACTGTGCAAACACATTCCCTTTATCAACAGCTAAACGGTATAAGCGCACCGCTTCGTTGATATCTTTTGTCACTCCCACGCCATTATAGTAGCAATAACCTAAACTATTGAGTGCTTTCGCATGTCCTTGCAAGGAAGCTTGCTGAAATAAATTTGCCCCATTTTCTGGATTTTTTTGAAAACCATGGCTGCCATTTACATAACAAAGTCCTAACTGCCATAGCACTTCCGGATCGTCATTAAAGTCAGATTCCTGATTTAGAATTCTG
>CAVQJI010000047.1:0-11944 GCA_963712715.1 uncultured Pseudomonadota bacterium
CTCTCAGCGTAGAAATCTGTACGAAATCAGATTATTTTTTAAATTGACCCTGAAAACAGGTAGAATAATCCACCCAATTTGACATTGTGTCTCAAATGAGCTACAATTATATTAGCTATGAGAACTAATATGAGGTATCCATAAAATGAGTAAAGCAGCATTTGTTAGAGCGCGTATGAGCCGACATTAAAGACAGTGGCGGAACATGTACTGGATGAATTGGGCATTACTCCTACCCAAGCCATTACTATGCTTTATAAAAAAATTGCCCGGGAGCATGAATGGCCTTTAGAGTTAAAAATTCCGAATGCAAAAACCCGAAGGGCATTAAAGGAAACAGATCAAGGTATTGGACTTGTAAAATGTAAAAATGTAGATGATTTATTTGATAAATTAGGGATTTAAGTTGTTAAAAACTCAATACAGAAATACGTTTGAAAGAGATGTTAAGCGTATTAAGAAACGAGGATTGGACTTTTCTAAACTGAAGGAAATTATGCGAGTGCTGGTTGAAGAAAAGCCTTTATCTGCTAAATACCGAGATCATCCACTGACTGGCAATTACTCTGGACATCGAGAGTGCCACATTCAACCAGAGTAGGCTTGCTCAACTTTATAAAAAAGTAGCCGGTACGATTATTTTTGAAAGAACTGGAACTCACTCCGATTTGTTTAAGTAAACATTCGACTCGCCCAGTGGCCAAAAAAAGTTAAGATCCTGGTTGAAGGACAGCCAAACCCGTTAAATTCAGGGAACAAAAATGAAAAAAACCGATACTTACCGGTCAAGGCAAAGAGATACGCCGCGCCTGAGAGGTATTAATCGTTCCTTAAGCGGGTGGGATGGTTTTCTTGGCGATGCTCAGAGTTTGGACCTGGGTAGCTCCGGCAAAACCCCAGACGCCGCCCTCGCGGCCTAGCCCGGAATTTTTTACCCCGCCAAACGGCGCGTGGGGATGGGTGGTAAAAACCCGATTAACCCAAGCCGTCCCGCTCTCCAGTCGTTGAGCAATGATGGCGCCCTTATGCCAGTCAGCTGTCCATACCGAGGCGCCCAAGCCCATGGGTGTCGCATTCGCGCGGGTGATGACGTCGTCCAGATTTTGATAGGATATAATCGGTAATACCGGCCCAAATTGCTCTTCATCCACTAAACGCACGCCTTCTTTTAATTCCGTAACAAGAGTAGGTCGATAAAAGTAGCCAGGCCCCTTTACCGTTTTTCCGCCCGTGATAATTTTGGCTCCGGCGCGTTTTGCATCGGCAACCAGGGCCTTTACTTTTTTCAGTTGCGCGGCATTATTCAAAGGTCCCATTTCCGTGTCGGGTTGCATACCATCGCCTAATTTTATCGATTCCGCTATTTTTTTCAGTTCGGCGACCAAAGGCTCAAAAATACTTTCGTGGACATACAAGCGTTTAATGGCAATACAGATTTGTCCCGTATTAGTGAAAGCTCCCCAAAAAATAGGCTCGGCGATTTCTTTGACATCGGCATCAGGCAGGACGATAGCCGGATCGTTGCCGCCTAATTCTAAAGTGACCGGTATTAAATTTTTAGCGGCGATTTGTGCGATTTTTTTCCCTGTATTCACCGATCCCGTGAACGTAATCTTATTAATGCGGGAATGTTTACTGAGCTGCGCGCCCACATCGTCGCCGCCGCTCAAGACATTCACCAAACCGGGTGGAACGATTTCCCGTATTAATTCACCAATACGTAAAGAGGTTAATGGTGTGTAGGGTGAAGGTTTTACAATAATAGTGTTACCGGCCAATAAAGCCATACTGATATTACTCAAAGCGATATAAACCGGATAATTCCACGGGATAATCGCGGCGATGACCCCCAGCGGTTTATGATGAACCTCCACCCTGCCATCGGCATCATCCTGCAAAATCACATTCGGAGCGCTGATTTTAGCGACATTTTGTAATTCTTCCACCGCGCTTTCCACTTCTTCCAAGGCATTGGATAACGGCTTGCCTTGTTCGCGGGTTAATAATTCAGCCAATTCCTGACGGTGCTCGCCAATGATTTTTGCGCAGTGATACAACAACTCACGACGTTGCTCAATCGAAGATTTTTTCCACTCGGCGAATGCCCGCAATCCCGCATCTACCGCGGCGTCAATTTGCGCAGCGCTGGCGGCGGGACACTCGGCAACCGGTTGCTCGGTTGCGGGATTTATAACGGAAAAAGCCCGTGCTTCGCCAGCAACACCCTTGCCATCAATAGTCATTGTGAAATGGTGCATGAATACATCCTTATTGTTAACGGTTTGGAAAGTCTAGCATGATTCAGGATTTTTATAACCTGGCGATGAATTCTTTCTGTGCGCCACGTCATTGCGCAGATAAACGGGTTCTATTTCCAGGGCGCTGGAAACTTTTCCTTCGCAGAGCAATATCTGCGCGATACTGAGGATAGCTCGAGCCTCTGGATAGATATCCGCTATTTGCGCATCCGGATTTAATTTTGACGCTAATGCCTGATGGTAAATTTTCCAGGCGTTTCCTGCCAACAGCCAGTTTTTACCCGTGGGCATGAGCATTTCGTCTGGCGGATTAAGCGCGTCAGGGCGCGTCGGCATCATTAATCCATTTTCGTTCAATTGGTAGACGCCCCAATAAATAGCCTGCATCCGGGCATCCCAGGCGGCGATAATATCGGAACGCCGGGTCTGTTGCCAGGCGGTTTGTGCCAACGCTTGCAGAGTGGAAACGGGGATCACCGGTAAATCCGCCCCAAAGGCTAATCCCTGCGCGACCCCTGTGGCAATCCGCACTCCCATAAAACTGCCAGGACCCTGTCCAAAAGCGATGGCGTTGAGTTGCGTCAGAGTGATTCCGGCTTCGCTCAACAATTTTTCAATCATCGGCAGGATAAGTTCGGCGTGGCGCTGAGGCGCTATGACTGACTGTTCATGAACTTCCCCGCCAATCAGCAATGCCACAGAACAGGCGGCAGTGGCCGTATCAAAAGCCAAAATTTTCATTTAAACCCTCACATTAGGAAGATTTTATAATATCATAAGCGCATGCACATAACCCGGTTACCTTATCAGGCAAATGGCGCGGCCGTATTCTCACATTTCGCCCATCAGCCTTATGCAGTATTTTTTGATAGCTGCGGGATGGACCGTTTCGATATTATTGCCGCCAATCCTGGACATTTGATTATCACTGATGACTGGCAGAATGACCCATTTGCGCTTGCCAAAGCAGAGCTAAATTCCGACCTGCGGGAGAGCCACCCCGAAATACCCGATGAATTACCGTTTACTGTCGGCGCCATTGGCTATCTGAGTTACGATTTGGGGTACGGATTAGCGCATCTGACGTCTACCGTGCCTACTGACATAGACCTTCCTCAGGCAGTCATCGGATTTTATGACTGGAGCATCGTTATTGATCACCGGCAGCACATCAGCTATTTGATCAGCCGTGAACCTCCCGATCATCCCGATTTGCTCGCCATTAAAGAACTGATTTCACAGCCCTGCTCCCGAACGGGTCATTTTTCCCTCACCGGGAACTTCCTGCCCAATATGAATAAAATTCAATACGCGGCGGCCTTTGAAAAGGTTAAAGAACATATCCGTGCCGGGGATTGTTATCAAATTAATTTGGCGCAACGCTTTACAGCGGGTTATCACGGCTCGCCATGGGTCGCCTATCAGCGTTTGCGCTCACAAAATCCTATGCCGATGGCCAGTTATATGAACATGCCGGAAGGCGCCATTCTTTGTCTTTCGCCGGAACGTTTCTTGCGAGTAAAAAATCATCAGGTAACGACTCAGCCCATAAAAGGCACCAGCCCCCGATTTGCCAACCCGCAACAGGATCACCAATCCGCCCAATCGCTATTGTCGAGTACCAAGGACCATGCTGAAAATATTATGATCGTAGACTTGCTGAGAAATGATCTGGGTAAATGCTGCCGCCCCGGTTCGGTAAAAGTACCGCAACTCTGCGCGCTGGAGAGTTTTGCCAACGTCCATCATCTCGTCAGCACGGTCACGGGTACACTGGAGGAAGGGCGGCACCCTCTGGATTTACTCAAACATTGCTTTCCCGGGGGTTCCATTACCGGAGCGCCCAAGCGCCGCGCGATGGAAATTATTGATCGGCTGGAGCCCCACCAGCGATCGCTCTATTGCGGCAGTATGGTTTATTGTGACATTCGCGGCAGGATGGACAGTAATATCGCTATTCGTACCCTTCTCTGCAACCAGCACAAAATTCATTGTTATGGCGGAGGCGCCATAGTCAGCGATTCTTCCATGGCCAGTGAATATCAGGAGATCCAGATTAAAATTTCAAGATTATTAAATATCCTGGAAACAGCCTGAACAATCTTTTTCTAAACTTTTTGTAAAGAATTTCCTACATGACTGCGCCAATTTCTCCTGCATATATTTTTATCAAAAAATTTTAATATATAACACATAGGCATAAAGTTTTAGGAAAATGTATGGTGCCTTTGTAAAGCTTTAAGGAAACAAGGATGTTTTTTTCAAGGAATAAAGGAAAAAGCTTATGAGAGTGAATATAGCAGAAAAACATAAAAAGGAGAACGTGATGTTTGCACAATTACCCCCGCAAATCCAGGCTCAGATCAGAAATCTTTTGCTTCTGAATGATTTTAGAGCAGCAAAAGCCCTGTATGACAAATTTTTACATTCAGAAGACTGAGTAAATCAGTCCACCCCCGCTGAACGTGATAAGAACCTCTGCTATGACTCATATTATCTGCAAGGTTAAAATCTTATGAGTCTTATGCGCAAAAAGTCTCTCCAACAATTGTCAGGGCATGACCATGAGCCTTTGAAAAAATGTCTGACTGCGATGGACCTCACTCTGTTTGGCGTGGGCGCTATTATCGGCGCGGGTATTTTCATACTCACCGGCATTGCCGCTGCCACCAAAGCCGGTCCGGCAATTACCCTTTCTTATGTTATCGCCGGTTTTGCAAGTGGTTTCGCGGCATTGGCTTACGCGGAATTAGCCGCCAGCGTCGGCGGCTGCGGCAGCGCATACAGTTATGCTTACGTCGGCATCGGCGAATTTTTTGCATGGTTGATCGGATGGGATTTATTACTCGAATATACCATTTCCATTGCCGCCGTTTCAGTGGGCTGGAGCAGTTATGTCAATGATTTTCTTAACTCATTAAGAATTCACCTACCTCCAGATATCGTCCGCAGTCCTCTCATTGGCGGGGTACTGAATCTGCCCGCGCTTTTGATCGTTGTCGCTTTGATGGCGTTACTCATCGCCGGGGTGAAGGAAAGCGCCCGATTTAACAACATCATGGTGGGCATCAAGCTATTCGTGATCTTTTATTTATTGTCATTGCGGCTTTTAACGTCAATCCCGCGAACTGGCATCCTTTTATGCCTTACGGATGGAGTGGCGTGATCGGTGGAGCGGCATTGATTTTTTTCGCTTATATCGGCTTCGACGCAGTCTCTACCGCGGCCGAGGAATCGGCTTTTCCACAACGCGATTTACCTATCGGTATCGTTATGTCACTGATTATTTGTACGGTCATTTATATTCTCGTCGCCGGTTTACTCACCGGTATTCTGCCTTATACGAGATTAAACGTGAGTTCTCCCGTTAGTTATGCGCTGCTGCAGATAGGGCATCGCTTTGCCGCAGCGTCTATCGGCCGGCGCCATTGCAGGATTAACAACGGTGATGCTGGTGATGTATTATGGGCTGACCCGGGTTTTCCTCGCCATGTCACGCGATCAATTGATTCCGGGTTTTTTCTCCAAAATTCACAAGGGTACCCGCACACCGGTTCGGATTATTTTGCTTTGTGGGACTTTAATTTGTATTCTTTCCGCGCTGGCGCCTATTAAGGATTTGGCCGAACTGGTTAATATTGGCACTTTAGCGGCGTTTATCACGGTGTGCGTGGGGGTGCTGGTGCTGCGGCGCACCCACCCTGAACTACGCCGTCCTTTCCGCACTCCGTTTAGCCCATACGTGCCTGCTTTAGGGATTGCATCCTGCTTGTATTTAATATGTAACCTGCCATGGGTAACCATTGTGCGTTTTATTATCTGGATGGCGCTGGGATTAATAATTTATTTCTGGTACAGCAAAAATCATAGTATTCTGAATAAATCAAATTGTTAATTCATACTGAAGCTGTTGCAATAAAAAGTATTGCGGGTGGAAACATAGGCGCTAAAACATTTGACTCCTTGCTGATTCTGGCCCAACACAGCCACCACTGCATCCGATTTACATTGAAAAACAGCGCATTGAAACTTTAAAGGGAAACCATTACTGGATTTTCCCGAACCGCAGGTGGTGGTTTGAGGGATCGAAACCTGACTCCAAACAGGTGTACGCCGACTACTCCATGTCAGATGCCACATCCGGCCAATTTTAGGATCATAATAGAACTTTGACCATAATGGTTGGCTTCAAAGCGGGGCAAATGATGGTTTTACCGGCAGCGACCGCCTGGGTGCTGATGACGGCCATGATAAAAGCGGTGAATGCTAAAAAAAATCCTTTCATACCTCCTCCCTCGAATTTTTGATCAGAATTTATACTTTCAATAACTATAGTATATAAAATGGTCAATTCCTGGTATCTCCGGCAGTATTCGATTAAAAAAAAATAGGGTCTGTTTACAATTCATTAATTATGTTTTACACAAGAATTTTGTCATTGCGAGCGCTAGCCAAGCAATCCGGTTTCGTACTTTAAGCAGCTCCGACCTGGATTGCTTCGCTAGCGCTCGCAATGACGGCGAATAATTAATGAATTGTAAACAGGCCCTAGACTCCGGTTGGTAAATATTGATAATATTCTTTTATGATTGATTATTTACCAAGATGCAGTAAACACATCCTGGTGTTTTTGTTATGGATAACAACGGCCGCAAGCCCGGCGATCGCCGCTGGCGAAATCAGCCAGAACGATAGCTTCCATTCACACTCACCGCTATCCCCGCTGACGCCAAAAAATTGATGTTGGCGTATAGCTGGCATCCCGGATGTCCGGTTTCTTTAAATAATTTATCGTTTTTAACGCTGTCTTACTGGGGTTTTGACCACAAAATCCATACTGGCCAGTTAATTGTCAATAAAAAAATAGGGATTGAAACGGTCAATTTGTTTCATGAACTTTTTCTTCAGCAATTTCCCATTGAACGCATGGAACCTCTGTATACTTTCAAGGGCAACAACAACGCGGCAATGCCGCTAATAACACCTATGGGTTTGATTGCCGGGCGGACCTTTTTGACCCCGAGAAATTTTCGCTGCACAGTTATGGCTATGCGATTGATATCAATGCCTTGATTAATCCCAGCGTGAGGAAAAACACGGTGCTGCCGCCCAGCGGTAAAGCTTATCTTGATCGCAGCAAACCCGTTCCCGGGATGATAGTGCAAAATGATGCGACTTATCAAACGTTTAACAAATACGGCTGGTCCTGGGGAGGTGAATGGAAAAGTCTCAAAGATTACCGTCATTTTCAGAAAATTTGCAGCAGCAACCCAAAGATCTGTTAAGGTCAGTTGACAATTCATAAATTATTTATAATTCCGTCATTGCGAGCGTTAGCGAAGCAATCCAGTACATAATTTCAACAAAAATGCGAACTGGATTGCTTCGCTAACGCTCGCAATGACGGTTATTTTATGAATTGTCAACAGACCCTAATTATCCTGACAATTTAATTGAGGATAACGGGCCAAAATAGATTGATAGGTCCGCTGCAATAAACGGCCTGAATGGTCATTGTAGTGATCCGTGGCGCTGTTAAAAATAGCGGAGATAATGACGCCATTACAAGGCTTATACATATAAATGGCTCTAAATCCTATCGTTCTTCCTTCATAGAACCAATAACGCCCAACTCCATTTTCGAAATTTTGCGCAAGTCCTAAACCAAATCCATGCGGGTTAGCCGCGGTAGTCTGATCAATCGGTTGGCCATTGTCAGTGGAAACTAAAGCCATTAGTTTTCTTTTCTGCTTTTGATCCAATATTTTACTATCCACAAATAGCGCTTTCACCCATTTAATTATATCTTCGGAATTGGAAATAATGCCTCCCGCTGCAGCGGCAGAGGATAAATTACCGGCATAACTATCCTTGCCCACCATCGCCGGGAATTCATAAGGATTAAAGTGATAGCCATATGCCAAGCGAGCCTGAATTTTGGAATTGGGATTATTGAGTATGTAAAAAGTATTGGTTAAATTGGCCATACCAATGGTTCTCGAAACAAGCTCATGCGAAAAAGTATTATGCGTGGCCTTCTCCACAATCAATGAGGCTAAAATATAATTGGTATTTGAATAAAAATATCCAGACCTTAAAGGCGGAGAAAAGGTTCGGGGGGATATGCAAAATCAATCAGTTCCTGATTCCTCCAGATTCTCGATGAGTTATAATAAACCTGCGAGTTCAGCAGCGGCGACTCTGTGTAATTGGGTATGCCGCTGGTCATATTTAATAATTGAGTCATCGAGATGGCAGACCATTTATTATATTGAGGCAACCAGGTTTTCAACGTATCGCCTAATCTTAATTTGCCCTCTTTTTCTAGCTGTAAAATAATAGCGGCAGTAAAAGATTTGGTAATGCTGCCAATCTGAAATAACGTATCACCAGATATTAATTTACTCTTGAGACTGTGGCTGACGCGGCCAACATAGTAATTTCTGATATTGTCATTAGGAATATAGATTGACAACGCCGCACCAGAAAAATATTCCTGATCTTTATATTGATTGTAATGGGTCATCAATATTTTCTGCATCTGTTGATTAAAGTCAGGCGGCGGTGTTTGCCCATGCGCGTAAACAGAAACCGTTAAGGCTAAAACGCCGGAAACTATTTTGAATAACTGCTGCATGGATATTTTTCCAGACTCCTACTCTGCTCCGGCTTCATCAATCGTGATAAGTCCTTCGCGAATGGCCAGCAGCGTTAACGCCACGTTGTTTTCTACCTTTAGTTTTTCAAAAAGGCGACTTCGATAACTGTGAATGGTTTTAAGACTTAAAAACAATCTGCCGGCAATTTCATTGACCATTACACCGCGAATTACCATCATTAATATTTCATTTCCCGATCGGATAATTCATTAAATGTGGAAGAGGATTTACTTTCGTCAATTTTAGCGAGCGCCAAACGGCTGGCAATGCTGGCATTAATCACGCGCTTACCTGCACACACGGATTTAATAGCACGAACTAATTCTTCTTTACTGGCGTTTTTTATTAAATAGCCGTGTGACCGGCTTCCAGTATTCGAAATGGAAATGAATCATTTATGGCGGAGGAGACAACCAGAATTTTTAAATGGGAATCCAATCGCAACAAACGGTTGGTGACTTCCAAACCCGTAATGTCCGGCAATTTAAAATCCAGAACCACAATTTGGGGATGAAGTTCTCGCACTAATTGCACCGCCTCGTTACCAGTACCTGCTTCTCCGATTACTCGAATTCCTTTTACGTCTTCGAGGTTCTGGCGAATACCGCTTCGCACGATGGTGTGATCATCAATTAAGATAACGGTTATCACTCGTCTAGCTCCCTTTAACGTTTGTCATTTCCGCTTTACGAATGATCCACATGTATTCCTCAGATACAAAGCGGCATTGCGGAAATAAATTCGTATAAAGTTCTCCGTTTATATGTCCGACTTCGTGTTGAATAATGCGTGCTAATAGACCACGTGCCGAACGTTGAATTCTTTCGCCTGTTTCGGTAAAACCATGGAAATCTATTTCCGTGTAACGATAAACCTCTCCCATTTTATCCGGCACAGAATAACAGGCTTCCCAATCTTTGGTTTTTCCAGCAGTGGTAATAGGTGTGTAACCAGGATTAAGCAGCACCGTGAGCGGCACGATATCAAAAACATCTTTGCGAACGTTTTTAGCTTCCGGTGGAATTTAAAAAAAATAATACGGTAAGGATGACCCACTTGAGGAGCCGCAAGTCCCGCCGGTTTGCCGTATGGACTCGCCAGGCTTTCCATAATTCAGCATCTGCTTGAGCAGCTCCTTTATCTCCTGGCTTAAGGGGAAATCGAGCGTCTGCGCAGGTTTCTTTAATATTTCGTGGTCTGGGCGGTTTACGGTAACAAGTTCCATCATAACTGGTTGGTATTTATTCAATCGGTTCTTCCAGAACAATCAGGCCATGATGAATGGCTAATAAAGTCACCGCCAGATCGCTTTTAACGTTTAATTTATCAAATATTCGGCTGCGATAACTATGAATGGTTTTATGACTGATATTTAATTTTACCGCCATTTCTCTCACTGGAACTGCGGGGTTAACCATCATCATGACTTCCATTTCGCGTTCGGAAATGTCTGCAAACATGTTGTCTTTTTTATAATCCGTTTTAGCCAGCGCTAATCTTTTCGCCAGTTGCGGGCTGATCACTCGCTGCCCGGCACACACGGATTTAATGGCCTGAACCAATTCTTCCTGTTTGGCTTCCTTGGTCAGATAACCGTGCGCGCCAGCTTCCAGTAACACAAAAGAGATCATTGATTAGTGACCGAAGACACAATGAGAAAATCTGATATCCGGGTTTAAACGCAATACTTTTTGGGTGACTTTCCAGACCCGTTTAATAGGGTAACTTTAAGTCTTAAAATTAACAGATCGGGATTAAAGAACGAACCAATTCTATGCCTTCTCGTCCAGTGCCTGTATCACCCACTACCGAGATACCTCTCACTTCCTGAAGCATCTCGCGAATGCCGGACCTCACCAAGGCATGATCGTCAATCAACACCGTTTTAATCAATTAATTCTCCCAAATGCGCACTATAATCTGTTACTTATATTGTCACATTAGACGAGTTTTCGTCAATCCTGACTGTCAGAATTTTCCCTTAAAAAATCGAGTGAGTACTGGAAGGCTCTTTCAGCGGCACGTAGATTATATTCACGACCCATTTATCACGAGCTGGATCGAAAGAGCCTGTATGAATATCCGTGAAGGAATGTTTGGCATGGCCTAAATAGGTAAAAACCCAGTCAGGCGAACCAGCTGCCTCCATTTCCTCTGCAAATTGCGGTAATGCATCTGCGGGAACTTGCGGATCGCGATAACCCTGGATAATTAAAATTTTACTTTTGATAGTCGAGTTGGGTAAGTCTTAAGCTGACAATACTCCGTGCACACTGATGGCAGAGTTTAAAGCTTCTCCACTTCGGGCTATTTCCCACACACATCCGCCAAAACAAAAGCCAATCCCACTCATCAGAGAAATGGGCAAACCTGAAAATTTCTTTAGATTTGAATAGGCTAATAAAGCACGTTTTTCTTTACCAGACTGCGGATACCTTCAAAAAGGGTGAAATCAAACGCAGGCAGTCATCCAGTGTTTGTGCCACTACTCCATTCTCCATACATATCTACCGCTAATGCTATATAACCCTGTTCTGCCAATTTTTGTGCGACTGCCAGTGCAAAATCACCACGTCCTTCAAAAGCGGGGAATACCAGAATCGCCTGACGCTCATTGGGCTTCTTCCGCCAGGCCCAAGCCGTGTTTCATCATAAAAAAGTTCGCCGAGAAGTTTTTGTTGACCGTCAAAATACTCAAGGGTTTCGCGATGCATGTTGCGTCTCCTGAAACGTGAAGAGATATTTTTCTGTTAGAGACTTTCAATTTGAATTACAATCACTGCCGGGGCTGCTTCAATGCTATCGGATTAAAAGTTAGCCAATCATTCAGTATAGCTGGTTAACTATAATCCGCTTCCGCGGTATTCCCGGCATCCGCCCATCTAACTCGCAAGTCCTCACTGGCGGGTCCTGCCAGAGGCGGGCCTGGCCACCGTGCTCACTCGCGCGTTCAAATAGAAGTGCTTTTGGAAATCATTCACGAATGATCTTTTCGCGCTTTGACGAAATACTGCCCGCTCGCGCAGG
>CAVQJI010000048.1:0-147719 GCA_963712715.1 uncultured Pseudomonadota bacterium
CAATGTCGGCGGGGAGGGAGCACGTCACGGGGTCGATGCCGCCATTGGCGAGGGCGCGCTTGAGGGAGGGGAATTCGAGACCGTCATTTTTGTAGAGTGAGACGAGGTAGGGTTCGGAAGGGAATGTGTGGAGCAGGGGCTGCTTGTAGCGGGACCAGACGATGCTGCTGTTGGTGATCATTTGGTGGGTGCGGATTGTGATGCGCCGGGTTACTTCTGTGGAAAGAGGGAAGTCCGGGTCAGGGCATCAGGGATTCGAGTTTGTAGTCGAGCCAGCCAAGTGTGGTATTCGGGAGGGTGAGAGGGGGTTCAGGTGGAGAGGATAGTACCTTGTTTTCAGTGCCTGCGTAGTTTAAAGCTGCGTTCAGGATCGAGTGAGGGTTGGGCGGCCTCGAGTCTCGATTTGTATGAAGAATTGCTCTTTGGATAATTCGCGATGGCTTTTGGTTCTTAATAGGACACTGAATCGCTGACCGCTACCGATTTGTAGATACGAAGTGCTAACTGGTTTGGTGTAAGAACCATCGGCTTCGATGATAGTTAACTGTTCGTGGCCTTCGATTGCAAGTGTCACGAAGGAGAGTGCAGTTCCACCTATAAACCGCAGACGATATGTCTTGTCAGGCTCAACATCGATCGAGGCAAGTTCACAATCGGAAGAAACCGCAGTGCCTGCCATGTGACCTTTTCCATTAACAAGAACATTCGCTGTCTCGCCGCTCCAGGTAAATGGATTAGCCAGAAGACCACTTTCAATTTGCTCATCCGTCTTTTCAAAGACATCTGATAAAGCAATGAGTCTTCCCTCGTCGTATCCATAGGGTATTGGAGTGGTATCTTCCACTATTAACGGTCCTGCTACAGCCGGATCGGGCGCCATGCAGATCCATGCGCAAGGTATCGGTTAAGGCCCGGACGGCGAACTTGCTGGCGCAATAAACACTACCACCGGAATAAGTGGTCCGGCTGGAAATTGAGCCGATATTGATAATGTGGCCCTGATTGCGTTTCACCATGTCAGCCACCACAAAGCGGGTCATGTAGACCACGCTTTTGATGTTTGTGTCGATAACTTTATCCCATTCCTGCAAATTTCCCGCATAAAGCTTGTCATACCCAAGCGCCAGCCCGGCATTATTGATTAAAATATCGATATCCCGCCATTCAGGAGGCAAATTCCCCAGGGAATTTTCCACCGACTGCGAATTCGTAATATCAAACAACAGGGGCAATACTTTTGTGTAGCGATGTTCCGTTATGGATTTAACAACTGCCTGCAAACGCTGATCATCGCGTCCGCACAGAATTAAATCCGCGCCTTCTTTGGCAAAACCTTCGGCACAGGCGCGGCCAATACCGCTGGAAGCGCCAGTAATCAGTACTTTTTTCCCCTGACACATCATATTAATTACCTCATTTCGGTTTAATGGTAAAACGAATTATCCGCTTACGGCCCTGTATGTGCTCCCAAGGCCGCTGGTATTCCATAATTACGGTAGCTGTTTTTAACGAAACCCCGAAAGCGGTTTTTTTAAATTTAAATTGCCAGACATCATAACCAGGCGCTCCAGCCAACCCGCTATGCTGCGGTATATAACGGTGCGAAGGAGCCCTCATCAACGCAGGTTCATAATGAATGACCGTCCATTGATAACCCGTAGACGGATTCGCCGGCAAGCGAACAGTAGCGATCGGCGCAGAAGGTCTGACGATAATCGAAGGCGCAGCAAAAGCGCTAATTGAAATCAGCCATCCGCAAACCCATAAAAAAGCATTAAATATTCCAAATCTCTTAACCCGGTCCATTTCCCCCGCCCTAAAAAATCAAGAGTATACCAAAAATGCACGATATTGGCGATGGAAATTAAGACAATAGCTGCTTTATTGTCTGCTTTGTGTCATTTATTTGGTTTTTTTGATAGACTTGCAAAATACAATGCTGAGGGCTATTTTTCCCTCAGTATTGTATTTGGCGCTTCATTTTAATCCCAGTTTTGAGTTTCCAGGCAGCACAGATTCGTCATCCCGCGACTTGATCGCATAGGCGTCAGTTTAAGGATTTTTTTCCCAAAAGACGCCGTCATTGCGAGCGCCAGCGAAGCAATCCAGTACAGAATTTCTACAAAGCTCGTACTGGATTGTTTCGCTGGCGCTCGCTATGACGGCAAAACTTCCTTAAACTGACGCCTATGCGACTTGATTGCGGGATCCAGTGCATCGTGCTTTTACGTATGCTGTTGATTCAACAACAATAAAACTCAAAACTGAGGTTCATTTTACCCTTTCTTCGTGATTTCCCAGCTTAGGAGTGTGGGCTGATATCATAAAATTGTTTTGCGTCTTAAAAAATGGACTATAATTAAATGGTAAGTTAAATCACAAAGGAGAAAAAAAATGGAAAAAATGGCAAATTATGACACTATTGAAAAAATAGTGAAAGAACTGTCTCATTTACCCGAAAAACAACGATCCGCAATATTTAAGCTTAATTTTAAAGATTTGGAAGGCTTAAGTGATGAAGAGTTACGGAAAAGGTTGAGTAAGGGTGGGTTTGCAGCCGCCAGTGTAGAAACCCTATAAATTGACACCCTCTCTCATTTTTCATCTAAATTTCACCCATTTTGTTATGGTTCTAAGGATGGATTGCGGTCAAAAAAACTTACTGGCACTATTTTAAAAGCAATATCTGTTCTTGGCATAACCGGCGATTCTTCTGTGCGTGGAATATGAGTGATTCCTAACGTATACCATACCACAATATCTTGATTAATGAGAGATAGATTTTGGTTACTCCATTGCGCCAAGCCATCGATGTTTCCATTTAGAATGGGGTAACGACCCATAGCATTCATTTGCAATGGATTGTAAGGCGTAACCCAGAACTGATGTTGAATAAAGCCTATATTGGTCTTAATGTTTAAAGGTAGGGTATAATTATCCGGTAGAAGCCATAGCCGGTTGCTTCCCCCGAAGAATTAGTGACATTGGGATTAAAAATAACCCAATAGCGAGCAGTGTTCATATCTACATTTCGTTGTGCTTCCAAGGTGCTTTTTAATAAAATGCTTTGATGGGAAAATGCATTACCTTGGGGATTATCAGGTCCTTTAGGTATTGCATAGGTATTTATTTCTTTTACCCAATTGTTAGTACCATCCACATCAAAATCTAAGCGAAAATTGAAAAAATGTTGGTGATTAGGTGCGATAATATTTTTTGCAACCAGGTGTCCATAAGAATCATGGTCAGAATTTTTAACATCTTTGGTGGCCATAACTCCGGTTAAGGAGACTACTCCCTCAATGCTTCCATCTTGTCTAAAAATATAATACAAAATGTAATCATAATTGTTAAAGGTGGCGGCACAACTCACCACTAAATCTTGTGCTTTGCGTGAGGCGTCCCTGTCATCTCCTTGATAATGCCGCCAGGCAATTCCCCTTCTTTTTCATACAGGGCAATAACCCGCGGCAATCCTCGTAAACTACCATCCGGATTTACCGAAATGCTATCAAACAGTACGGCATTATTTGGAACATCTAAGCCTTTTGTTAAAGGTGTAGCATTTAGCGCCCAGCCGCCATCAGCGGTATCTAATTCCTGTCGCCAACTCCATTGTGGATCCGGATCACCATAAGGAACAAAAATTTCTGTTAATGATAGGCGATAAAGGATTGATCGCCATCTGCCTTTATCGTAATAACTAATTTGATGGAAGATTAAACCATCATGTGGATCGAAGGAAATACTGAAACGCCAGTTTTGCCAGGTTACTACATTGCCATGTAATTGGAAGCTGGGACCTCCTAGCTTGAAGGGTGATAATGGGGTTGAGTGCTTTATGTAGTCCAATTGTAGATGTTTCTTCCTGCAGAAAATTTTTTCCGGCGCTCATGGGAATAACACCGGTATCCAAGACAGTGGCTGTTTGAGCGGTTACATCGACTACTACGCTTAAACCTGCAATGGGATGCATATAGTGAGGATTAGCGTTTACCCAATAGGCAATTACGTTAAATAGGCGATGATTTTTTAATTGTGGGTACAGAGAAGCATCAGCAAAGTCGGAGACAAGAGCGACTTGCTTAAAATTTTTTATTCCTCGTTTGGCTAAAGCGTCCATCCATTGGGGATTTTTTTTAAGTATGGAGCGAATAGTTTTGACATCGAACATATTCTGCATCGGTTGAGCATGAGGTATTTCCTACCCAAGAAATCAGGGGTTTTTTTGGCACATCCACTACAACTTCATATAATTTATTTTGTTTAGTATCATACAAAACAGCAACTGCTCGACGTGTGACTGAGCTTTGTGTTAATGCCTGTGGTGATGGATTTTCTGTTTTGCGCGGCTCTTCCAGCGTCATAGGAAAAAATAAGGTTTTTATGAAAGAACTGTGATTTTTTTATTACATTTACTGCATTTTTTAATTCCGCATTGGTTAGAGGCGCGAATTTGTAGTAGCTAACAAAATTAGCCGGGATACAAGGCTGGCAATTACGGCCCCAACATCGAGTATCTCAAATATTACCGCAATTGATAAGATTTTAATTTGCACCGGATGTCCTTATAAAGTCCTAAAATCAATTAGAATTATAGCACAAATGAGAGGGGAAAAAACAGAACACTAGCCCCTTCTTTTACTTATTTTGATTTAGAAAAGCCTAGTTACCAAGATCGAGTTGCCCGCGACCCTTAATTTTTCTTCTCACAAGAAAATGAGAGGGTCAGGCTTGAAAAAATGCCATTCTTGCCATTCTTAAGATTTGAATTATTAGAATTATTTGCTATAGTTATTACAAACGTTCATTAAAAGAATAAAATGCACTAAAATTACTTTTTTCAGGGACAAAAAATGTTTCAAATTAGCAGAAAATCTATTGTTAATTTTAATAATCTTAATGATAGAAATTTTTTATTAATAATTTCTAAAAAAGCACAAGAAGCAAATGTATCTTTACAAAAATCTAATCCTCTTTTAAAAGAGGAATTAATGATCATTAATGAAGCCAATATCAATAAAATACTATCGACTGAACAAGCGCAAAACACAGATATTTTATATATCCCCTTTGGATTTACCAATCGGCCTTTCCCGACTCCTAAAGGTTTAGATTGTAACAGTCGTCTAATACAATTAATATGCAGAGAAGATAAATTAGAAACGTCTGCCGAAATGCTATTTGATCATTTAAATAGATTGGAAAAAATTGATATTCAACAACAAATAAAATTAGGTGATTCTTATTTTATTAACGTCAGTAAATTGACTGACCAAAGTACTATGGAATTTATAAATGAGCAATTCAATACCCGTGCAATATTGAAATGGGGTGATTATGCCGTCAATAAATTTTATGGCTACTTAGAATTGGGCGAAACCAGCATTGCTCCATCAGGTGAAATTAATATTAGCCCTAGTGATGCTACTCCAAAAAATATGCATAAATTATTGTTTAATAGCCCACCTTATTTAAATCTACATGGGGATATTGTACTAAAAGGCCACGTAGTATTAGGCAGACACGCACCCATTCCATATGCTATAAACTCTGATATGAAAAAGTTACATGGAAAATTAAGTACTTTAAAAAATGGTGCAATCAAATTAACATTAGATAATGGTCGTGTAACTCAAATGAAATTGTTAACAAAACAAGCCGAGCCGGCTTATAGAGTCATAGATGCGCTATTTACAATTGATGATCGTTATCGTTTATTAATAGAAATAGGTTATAGTCTAGACACAGTCAATAAACCGTCAGCTTATAATAATATAGCTAATGAATTCTATGGATATGAAAACGGCTCTCTTCATTTTGGATTTGGATCTAATGCAAATAATTATCATTTTGACATTGTCTGTCCTCACACTAAATTTAATTTTTATCCCTAGATTTCCGCTTTATGATGCTCATCCGACCCTTTTACTGCTGATCTATTTCTTGCGCTAAAAACATCATCATCTTTTTTATCATCTGGATTCTTTTATAAAAAAAATAATTTAAATCAATAACATAAGAGTGATCTACAAAGTTACCCATATCTCTCTCCAGTGGTTTTATAGTATCGATTGATAAGCTTTTTGTAACCAATTAATGACAGAAAAATTTTTTTCAATCAATAAAAAATCAAAATTTCTAGCTTTAAATACAATTTGTAAATATGCCAGGGACATCAGCATTTCATTGAATTCTTCTATGGATATTTTATTTTTGATAAATTCTTCCAATTCTTCCATGTAGTAAATGTGATTGGCTTCCATAAAAAGACTCGTTTTTGCCCGGACGTCTTCAACTGAAATTCTTAATCGGAGCATTTTAGTGATTTCGTCCAGGCAAAACCAAAGCAGGGCATATTGATCAATAAATCGAGACAAACCATCACTTTCTGCTTCGTCTCGACAAAAAATCAATTGTGTCCAACGCTGATATTTTTCCAGTAAGTGGTGGATATCCTGATTTTGTTGATTGAGAATATCTGCCGCCCACCGGTAAATAATCATTAATGCTGAGTCTTTTTGATAATGGTCTATGGATTCTTTGATTTTCAAGTCTTTCAATTTGATAGGTTGCTGCAAATCTTTACTGCATCCCAATTCATAAGCCATTGAAAGTAATTCCGCCAATTCGGTCACGAGGCAAAATAAGTTTGAGTTTTGTTTTTTTAAATGGATTAAATCTTTTTCATGTTGTGGCAAAAAATCATAGCTTTCATTAAAAGTGCTGGTGTTAACATCGATCAATAATTTTCGAATATAAATCGTTTTCTCCATCTTTTCTCGCTCCAAGGGCTTCAGGGGAAAATGTTGATGAACAAAATGCAATGCGGCCAGGGCGTCTAATTTTTTTTGATTAATCTGTTTGCCAGATTCCAGCCATTTGAACAATGCTGAAAAATCATCCGAAAGTATTTGACAAACTTTAACAATACACCGTTCCGAATAATGCAGGTTTTTGGCGGCCTGAATGATTGACTCACCCTGCTTGCCCGTAATTATTTTTTCCTTGATAGCTTGTTGAATCGTTGCTCGAATATTGACTAGCGCTTCGTTCAAAGGAATATATCCGCCTGCCCCCGTTTGGTGTAGCACGGCGACTTCATCGTCTCCGGTTAAAATCCCATTAAAATAATCCTCATAAATTTTACCAACACCAATCATGCCATAATATTGCATTTCCGCAGCTCGTAAAGCCCCCATGCTGGCGGCGCCAATGACCGGAATGCCTATTTCCAGCGCGTATAAAATTTCTTTGTGCCAAACAGATGCTCTTTGTTCATAACAGCCATCGATGATGACAATGCAATCCGGCTTTAGTCGTAGAACACGGAGAATATCTCCTCCTTCAACGGGTGCATGATACCAAGCCTTCGGCAATATCTTCTGTGCTTCAGCGATGGTTAAAGTAGGCCCTAAAAATACTAAGATATTTGACATTATCTCACCATCCGATGTGACTTCCATTCAAAATCTAATCCAGGTACGATCACGTTGGCAACAGGGATGTCTAATTCCGGGCGCGTATGGTCATACACAAAAACATGGTTAATATTTTGTTGTTTAAGTTTAGCGAGTAATAAAGCAATACATTCTTTAAAACTATTAGGTATTGCGGTGTTGGCGCACTCATGAAATAACCGGATTTCAGAGCCCGTGTGTTCGATGTGTCTGCCGATATTTTTATAATAAAACGAAGGTAAATGATCTTCACGAGAACCGGCGATCAGGGTTAATCGTGATTGTACGGCTTCTGTAATAGCACGAGATAACGCCACTTCACGAGAGAGATGCGCGCCCCATCCGCCAAAACTACCAAGCCCGCGAATAGAATTTTTATCATCAATTTCCGCATAAAAACCGGCTATGCCAAAGCGATTCGTCGTTTCAAACACATATAGTTCTATTTCTGCTTGATGAATGCGCCGGATCAGTTCTTTATTATGTTCAGAATCAATGGTGTCCAATCGCACCCGCCTTTGTGATTTCTCTGGTTCGCTGAGTTGAATAAAATTGGCTGAACAATCTCTTTCTATAGATTCATACAGACCATGACAGATTGCTTCTTCAAGGGTGTTGCCGCCGGCAAGCCCGTTAGTAGTGCCTAGAAATAATTCTTGACCTGACCTAATGGCTGTGGAGTCTAAGGCAATTAATGCATAAGGGACATAAGCGGGTTGATTAGTCATGATATCCATCACTTGCAACCACTCAAACTCACGGGAAAAAATATCCGCATAACTGGTAAAACTTCGAAATAAATGCTCTAAGGCGGGTAATTGCCGGGATTTCGCTAACTGCTCATAACTGCTGAAAATCCTTTCCCCTTGAATTCGCTCCGCATGCCAGGTTTCTATAGACTCCATGATCGCAGATATGTCTGCAAGCTCAGTAGTTATCCCTTTACCTTGTGAAGTGGATAAAATCCTTGAATTTGGACGAATACAAATACTGACAGGAATGCCGATGGTGTCTAAACCGGTGACATCTGCAATGCGCGTGACGCCAAAAACATCGAGTAAAAAGGGTTTTAATTTGTTTAAAGTTTGCTCAGGCGTGCAGGCGCGTATCGTGCCGCCGAGATTATAAATCATTTAAATTCCTTTTAGTCGTCATATGCTTTTAATTATAGTTTAAAAATTTATTTAGGATCGACGGTCAATGGGATGCTATAACACCGAAAACCTAATCGTTTTGAGTATATGATCGTGGCGGCCTTTCTACCATAGGGATGTATATTAGAAGAAGGATTCCCATCAGATCAAAAGATTTGATCCATGGAATCATGGTTTCCTGAACCGCCGGGTCTATAGGAGTGGTCGCCATACAATCAAGATAAATTGATTTTTGCATAATTTCTAATTATAGCTATATTTAAATAATATGAGCAAAATACATTTACACGCCTCTTTGCAGCGTTTTGCGGAAGGCTATGAAACGCTGGAAATCCCTGGAAATTGTAGTTTAGAAGAATTGCTAAACCGCTTAATAAGCGAATTTCCACGCTTAAGACCGATTATTTTCTCAAAAAACGTCAATATTAGCCCTTATATCGTCATTTATGTCAACGGCAAAGACGCTCGAAACCGCGATGCAAAAGAGCCGATTCCCGCCAACGCTTCGGTCGAAATGATTACATCCTTGGTCGGTGGATAAATCTATGAAACTAACGAAAGCCGAGATTCCCCGTTATGCTCGCCATTTTCCGGTCATAGGGATTGAAGGACAAGAACGATTAAAAGAAGCAAAAGTGCTCTGTATTGGCGCGGGTGGATTAGGTTCACCGGTTCTGCAATACTTGTGCGCGGCGGGGGTTGGTACGGTGGGGGTTGTCGATGATGACATCGTATCAATGAGTAATTTGCATCGGCAAATATTATTCAATGAAAGTGATATTGGTCAACCTAAAGTACGCTGCGCATATGATCGCCTGCACGCGCAAAATCCGCATATTCAAATTAATGCTTATGAACAAAGGCTGCAAAAAGACAATGCAAAAACCTTGGTCGAACCTTACGATATCATTGTAGATGGTTGCGATAATTATCAAACCCGCTATTTGATTAATGATATTTCTTTTTTATTAAAAAAACCGCTGGTTTCCGGCAGTATTTTTCAATTTCAAGGGCAGATTGGAGTGTTTAATTATCAAGACGGCCCTTGCTATCGATGTTTATACACAGAACCTCCGCCGTCTGAATTATCGCCCAATTGCGACATCAGTGGTGTGTTAGGTGTTTTGCCCGGCATGATTGGTTCTATCCAAGCGGCTGAGGTTATTAAATTAATTACCGGCAAGGGCAAACCGTTAGTGAATCGGCTGTTGCAGGTTGATGTGCTGTATATGCAATTTAAAGAGTACATCGTGCGGAAAAATATCAATTGTCCACTCTGTTCTTGTCAGGAATTATCACATGATTTATTTAACGAGCCTGAATCGCAATCGGCAGATTTAGGATTAGAAATCGAGCCGCAATTATTATCCGCCTGGTTACATGATCCAACTCGGAAAATATATTTGATTGATGTGCGGGAGCAATATGAGCGTGTTATTTGCAATATTGGCGGTGAGCTCATGCCTTCCGGCGAATTCGATCCTCATGCACTCTGTGTCGGTAAAAATACACCGATTGTCTTGTACTGTAAAATGGGTAGGCGCAGTGAAAATATTGCGAGATTACTCAAATCACTAGCCTATCAAGAAGTACATTATCTTAAAGGCGGCATTCTAGCTTGGATAGAACAGATCGATTCTAACTTAAATCGCTATTAGAGTGTGTATAACCATGTTATTGCAACAAAAAGTAGAAAAACTCCATGAAATCGAAATTTTTTCTAAGCTAAAGGCTAGCGAACTGACAGCATTGGCCCAAGCAGTACAGGAAGAACAATTTCCCGTAGACACAGCAATCGTGCATGAAAATGAAGTGATAGACAAAATCTATTTAATTATTTCCGGCAATGCTGAGGTTACCAAACGACAAAAAAAAAACGGCTGCATCTTGCATTTTTATCATCGGGCGATAGTATCGGTTTATCTACAATCGGATTTTATTCACAAACCAGTTTACGCACCGCCACGGTTACCACTTTAGAGCCTGTGACTACCTTATCGATTAGCATCGAACAATTAAACCAATTTTTACAACAACAGCCTGCGGTGAATGCGGAAATGTTGAGCGCTTCAGACTTAATGCTAAAAGCCAAGCTCATCCGCAATGCCGGCAGTTTCGCTGGACTATCAGTTCAAGAAATCCATGAACTGGCAAAGCTTGTAGAATCCGTCACCATTAAAGCCGGCACAGTTATTTTTTCTCAAGGAGAAGTGGGTGATAAATGCTATTTAATTAACAGCGGTGAAGTAAACGTATTGCATAAAACCGAACAAGACGAGCGTGTCATTGCGACCCTCACCGCTCCCATGATATTTGGCGAAACCTCATTGTTAACCGATGCACCACGTAACGCCACTCTAAAAGCAGCTACGGATTGTGAATTGCTCGCTATTTCAAAATCACAGTTTGAAAGTTTTTATCAACGCAATGTCCAAGTAGCTAGAGCTATGATGACTCTAATCATAGAAAGAAGCCGGCCGAAAAGAAATAATTTAGTTGAAACATTTACTCAACAAACAGCAGATGGAGAAATGATTACCATTTTAAAAAATCCACAGGAAGGTCGTTATTATCGACTTTCGCGCGTAGGACTCTACATTTGGAACTGTTTAGATGGAAAAACTACCTTGCACGAAATTGTTATGGGTGTATTCGAAAATTTTTTTATATTTTCCTTGGCAATGGTGCAAAATTTAGTAGCTAATTTAATCGCCGGCGATTTTGCACAATTAGAAAAACAGGTAAAATTTAAAATAAGCCATAAAACCGACTTACCTTGGTGGCAAAAAATATTGATAACGATTACCAAAGTGATGGAAGTTTCCTATTCATTTAAAAACATTGATCAATTTGTCAGTAATTTATACCGTAAACTGGGACATATATTTTATACGCGAATGGCTCAGACGATTTTGTTATTAATTTTTCTTTTGGGTATTGCGAGTTTTATTTATATTACACCTCATATTACGCAAAATCTCAAAACAAATAATATTCACAGTATTATTTTTTTTATAATTCTCATCAGTTTTATCTCAATATTTTTACATGAACTGTCACATGCACTCACCACCAAACATTTCGGTTATCAAGTTCATCGTTTTGGAATCGGCTGGTATTGGATTACAGCTATTGCCTTTACCGACACTTCCGATATGTGGTTAAGTACGCGCGGGCCTCGCATGATGGTTAATTTAGCAGGAATGTATAATGATTCCATTTTAGGAGGCTTGGCTTTTATTTTAGCCATTATTTTTATCGGTATACCTATGCAGCCAATTTTTTATGGCTATTTGGCATATTTAGCTATATATCGGTTTTTCGTAATTTAAATCCATTACTCGAGTTTGATGGTTATTATATGCTGATGGATGCCTTAGAGGTTCCTAACTTACGCCACAAAGCCATTGCTTGGCTGATAGATACCCTACCCCATCTTGCCAAAAAACCTCAGCAACGACTTCACCACAAAGAAGCAATGTATTGGCTGCTTTGTCTCATTTATTTGGTTTTTTCGATAGGCTTAACAATTTTATTACAACATACCGTGCTGAGAACTATTTTTTCTCAGCATAGTATTTGGCACCTCATTTTACCGTTTATTATTCTGATTTTCGCCAGCTTAGGTGTATGGGCCGATATCAGGCAGCATCATAAAATAAGAGAATCTTCTTAGAGAAAACCAGCATACCCACTTTTACTCAACCTTTTTCGTAACTCTTCATCACTTAAGTTTTCCAAATCTTTAAAATTAAGCTTAAATATAGCGGATCGTTGTTTTTCGGGTAAATGAGACAGTTCTTTTACTATTTTTTCAATGTATAATCTGCCATTTTTTCCATTTTTTTCTCCTTTGTGATTTAACTTTCCTTAATTATAGTCCATTTTTTAAGACGCAAAAATTTATCGTGCATACACAGACTCATTCGAACCGGTTACTTCTGACCTATTTCAGCAATTCTCGGTAAAGTCTAACTCAACTGTAACTCATTGAATTTTAGAGAGAGTCGCAGAGATAAAAATAAAGTTTTCGTACAATATCCCTATATGAAGTCAAGATTGATTATTTTTTAATCTATTCCTGAATTTAACTAATAAATATAACTCCTTTCTGGACAAGAAGGAGTTTGCAACGGGACATAGACCAAGTTTGGGATCAGAACTCCTAATGAACCTCAGTTTTGAGTTTTATTGTTGTTGAATCAACAGCATACGTAAAAGCACGATGCACTGGATCCCGCGATCAGTCGCATAGGCGGTCAGTTTAAGGAATTTTAGCCGTCATTGCGAGCGCCAGCGAAGCAATCCAGTACGAGCTTTGTAGAAATTCTGTTACTGGATTGCTTCGCTGGCGCTCGCAATGACGGCGTCTTTTGGGAAAAAAATCCTTAAACTGACGCCTATCCGATCAAGTCGCGGGAAAACGAATCTGTGCTGCCTGGAAACTCAAAACTGGGTTAATGAGGTTTTTGATACCGTCATGAGGAGCTCGTTCTCGTTGATCATCAGGTCGGACTGATGACGGGCGTCCGCGATTATTCAACCGGCGAGTTGAAACACAACGTGGTAGCCTTGGCTAAAGCGGCCAAGGCGCTGAAGCTGCCGATTATTGTCACGACGACTGCCCGCGACAGCATGTGGGGGCCGACGTTTCCCGAGCTCGTCGAAGCACTGCCAGGCATGGAAATAATCGATCGCTCGTCGGTCAACGCCTTCGACGACGAACGCGTGGCTCGCGCCATCGCGGCAACCAGTCGCAAGAAGGTGATTTTCGCTGGCATTTCCCTGAAGTCTGCGCGGCTTTTCCGGCCATCACCGCCGTGAGCAAAGGGCTGGATGCGTATGTAGCAGTCGACGCCTCGGGAACCTTTAGCGAAACCAAACGCCAAGCCGGGCTCCTGCGAATGATTCAAGCCGGCGTTATTGTCTCCGACTATGCAACATTGATGGTGGAAATCCTAAAGGACAACGCGCGGCCAGAGGCTGGGAAGGTCTACGAAGCTCTGGACATGCCGTGGGCCAAGCTCGTGGGTCAGATCGCCCAGGCCTACCGGAAGTAAACATTATCGACTCTTCGATTGCTTCGATTTTACCAGGGCGGCCGATGATGCTCCTTCGAGCGATAGCCCATAACCCACCTCGCGCACGATACGCTCTTTTAGTGGTTGGATGAAGTGAATACGCGTATTTCGGCGCGTCACTTCTGGAGCTTGCAGGTACAAATCGGCTAGTTCCCGAGCGCGGGCCACTGCCTTTCCGTTCGGCACTAACTCTGCAACAACTCCCCATTCGTATGCGCTGCGCGCTGAGAGTGGCTGTGGGTTGAGCAGAAATGCCTCGGCTCGACCTGGCCCAGCTCGATAACTCCACGTTGTAAAGATTCCGTCCCCCGGCGTGACTCCCACGGCATAGTGGCCGACGTCCTGGAATGTCGCACCCTCAGCCGCTACGATAATATTAGCGAGGAGTGCGTAGTCTGAGTGGATATGGGCGCGTCCCTCGACAGCCGCGATCACTGGAACCCTGATGTTCGCAATGTTCTCCAAAGACTGGAGGCCTTCGTCGTGAATTCTGCTCCAGACGCCCGGGTCAGCGACGTCTCCGAATGACGTCCAGTCTACGTCACCAATGAAATTCCCACCGGCGCCGGTCATGATGACAAGCTTGTTTGCACGGTCTTGCCCGATTCTGTGAAAAGCATCAACAAACTCCGTATGAGCTTGCGCGTTCATGATGAACGGGCCGCCGTCGCTATGGAACTCGGCTACCAGCACACCTTTGGCGTCACGCGACAGTTTCAAATGGCGATACGCGGTAAAGTAATCAGCTTGAAGTTTTTGCATGGAGTTCTCCTCATGGACTATAATGACATTATAGATTCATTTTTTTAAAGCACCAATGGAATGCTAGAGAAATCCAAAGGGATGAAATATGAAACCAAACGAGAAAAAAGCAGTTGTGGTTGGTGCAACAGGAATTATTGGCCGAGCCATTACTCAAGCGCTCGCCAATGATGGCAAATGGAATGTGATTGCACTCTCGAGATCTGGCGAATCTGTTCCAGGTACGCAACAAGCTCTCGCTGTTGATCTACTCGATAAAGAACAATCTCTCCGCCAACTTGCCTCTCTGACTGAAGTTACCCATTTGTTTTATGCAGCTTATATACCATATCCTACTTATGCCGAAGAAATAACACCCAATCTTGCGTTGTTAGTTAATGCAATTGAAGGACTTGAAGCTGCAGGCGCTCCATTGCAACACGTCACTCTGGTGACAGGCGCAAAGTATTATGGTGTGCATCTTGGTCCTATACCCACACCAGCTCGAGAGGAACAACCACCTACCATTGGTGCGATTTTTAATCGCGTTCAAGAGGATTATCTTCGTTCACGTAAAAAAACTCAGTGGCGATGGACGAATCTCATTGCGACTCATTTAACTGGTTTTGCAATAGGAAATCCAATGAATCTGGCGCTTGCGATTGGCACGTATGCCAGCATCGTCAAAGAGTTAGGATTACCTCTTTATTTCCCAGGATCAAGAGTTGCCTTTGAGGCCATGACTCAGATCATTGATGCAGATCAAGTAGGACAAGCAGCGCTTTGGGCTGCTACAACGGATGGAGCAAGTGATCAAGTCTTTAATATTGCGAATGGTGATCCAACCCGTTGGTCTTTGCTCTGGCCTGAGATTGCGGCTTATTTTGGAGTGGAAATTGGTGAGCCACGTAAGTTTCCTCTTGCCGAGACTATGTTAATACAGTCAGATTTATGGCGAAGATTGGCTGAAAAGCAAGCTCTTAAGTATTCTAATCTGACTACTTTAGTAAATTGGAAATTTCTTGAATTTGTGTTTGCTATCGAGTTCGATATCGTTCTTGCTCTTGGAAAAATTAGACGAGCAGGTTTTACGCAACAACCGGATACGAGGAACGAATTCAGCAAACGTTTCGATGAATACATTAAGGCAGGAATTCTTCCTAAGCCGAGTCGTTAGCGAAACATACTATTTGAACAAAGATACCGTGAAAGGAATGCTGACTAAAAGAAAAATACTGGTCACTGGAAATAATGCTGCATAGCCGTGAGTTTGAGCAAATTAGAGGTCGAATTGCTTAAAAGAAATGAGCCGCTAATCAACTTAGCATTAACTAAATACGGATATGGCAGAGAGATATTCGAAGCCCTATATCCAAATGCTCCTGAAGCAATTAAATTAGCTTTATTATCTAATCCTATGCATATAATTTTAACAGAATTAAAATAACACCAGACTCCAACACTTTAATTTTAAAAACTAAGCTAAATTTTCTACAGCAATTCTCGGTAAAGTCTAACTCAACTGTAACTCATTGAATTTTAGAAAGAGTCGCTAGAGATAAAAATAAAGTTTTCGCACAATATCCCTATATGAAGTCAAGATTGATTATTTTTTAATCTATTCCTGAATGTAACCAATAAATATAACTCCTTGTTTTCGAAGCCGCGTTAGAAAGAAATATTAAAAATATTATTTTTATCTCCAGTGAAAGTGTTGATGAGTGGATTTGCCTGTATGCATTTTCAAGACCCGTCATTGCTGCAATTTCAAGAGCGACTGAAAGAAGAGCGGCAGCGTAGTAATTTACAAACTTTATTTGACGTGGAAAACATACCAAAGAAACGCAAATGCGAGAAATTATGGATGAAATGGACAGTCATTTTTTCCAGCTGGCGTTCAAAGATCATTACTTACGTTTACAGCGCGGCAAACATCTGGAAGCCTATCAACTGATTCCAGAATACTATTATTTCCCCATAGATGGTTCAGAATTTTTTAGCTCGGAAGATATTCACTGTGGGCAATGTTTGGTAAAGGAATACAAAAAAGATAAAAATACTTATTCGCATCAGGGTATTGCAGGGAGGTATCGCCCACCCGGATCAAGCGCAGGTCATTCCATTTATGTCGGAACAGATTTGCAATAGTGATGGACAGGATAAGCAGGATTGCGAGATGAACGCAGCGAAACGTTACCTGGAAAAATTACGTGCTGAGCATCCATCAAATTTTTGAATTAACGGATACGCAATATCAAGCTTGCCGAAAAAAAATTTGGCAGTAAAAAGCATTTTTGGGAGACGATACGTGCCTATATCAAGATCATTATTTTTGAAACTTGGAATGGGCTACTGGCTTTCGCATGAGAGCCGATGCGATATGAAGTCACTTTGGATGCTTCTCCCTGAGTAAGGAGGCTTCCTCTACCCAACCGAGTTGAGGGCGTTATTTAAGCCAACACAGTGCCACAAGCTGGAAATGGGTCTCTATTTGCACAGTTGGTTAGACCAAAACAGGAAATCTCGGCTTCGCCGAGAATTGCTGCAGCCCAATACAAAGACTTGACCCCTATTTTTGTATACTGTATGCTTATTAGTTAAACGACCTTGATTTCCATGTCAGAGGAAATTAAAATCAAATTTTAAAAATCAAAGAGCATCAAAATGAAATATGAAGAAAAATTACTAGATGAAGAATTAGACAAAAACACCGCAGATCAAATGTTTACCTTGTTTGATGAATGCAAACACGAATTTCATCTTCTTTTGAAAGAGAAAAATTTGGAGGATAAACACATCCCTTATGTCTGTGAATATTTAAAACTCAACCCAGTAATTCACTTTCTTAGTTTAGACCAAAATAAAATTGGTCCTGCCGGGGCTAAATTTCTTGCTCAACATAATACAACTATCAAAAGCCTGAGTTTGGGCTGTAATCAGATTGGTGACGAAGGATGTGATGCTCTGATAAAGTACCATAAGTTTCTCACTTCATTGGAGGTAAACAGTAATGACATAGGCGATCATGGAGTTTCAAGTATCCCCTTAAATACAACTTTAAAACGCTTGAAGATCCCATATAACCGTATTACCAATAAAGGAGCAGTTCATTTATCACGTTCAGTATTAGACACTCTATTTTTGAGACATAATCATATCGGAGCATTAGGGGCTTATGCCCTTGAAGACAATCAATCCTTAACACTCGCAGAAATATCTTTTCAAAAACCTTGGAATGCTAATGTTGATTCAGATCACGCCTCAGATGCTCAGGAAAGTAAAATACTGTATCTGGATCGAAGAAACCCTCTTTTGAAGGAAAAATATCGCACAGAACTGCCCAAACTTTTATTGGACTATTTTCAATTCCTTCCATTGGTCCTTGTGACAATAATATTAGAATACGAAAAAAATAATGACGATCTTCCTACCTATTACCTATCTATTCCAACCGAAATGCAAGAGCTTCTACGACCCTCTATCGACACAGACACAAACGCTCTATTTGACCTTGCCGTTCGTTATAGCAAGGGTCAGGGCGTGACAAAAGATCCCAAAAAAGCGGCTGAATTATATGAGAAAGTCGCAGATCATCCGCACCGCGAAGCTCAATTTGAAATAGCTGAATGTTACAAAGAAGGTAAAGGGGTCGATAAAAATCTAATGTACGCTATTCGTTGGTATCGGGAAGCTGCGGATTGGGGACACCTCGAGGCTCAATTTAAGTTAGGCACATGCTACGATAAGGGTTATGGAGTAGAAAAAAATAAAATAAAAGCCTGTCATTGGTATAAAAAAGCGGCTGAACAAAATTACATTAGTGCACAATTTAATTTAGCCATTCATTATGTGAAAGGAAGCGGGGTTGATAAAAACTTAAGCTCAGCCGCTTTTTGGTTTTTAAAGGCAGCGCAGAGTGGTCACGGCGATTCACAATATAACTTAGCTACTCATTATAAGACAGGACTGGGCGTAGAAAAAGATGAAAAAGCGGCCGCCTATTGGTACCGGCTTGCGGCAATAAATGGGCATAAGGATGCTCAATATAATCTCGCCGTTTGTTACAGTAAGGGAGCAGGAGTAGCAAAAAATGAGCAAAATGCTCTTCATTGGTATTGGGTAGCTGCTGAGCACGGGCATAGTGAGGCTCAATTTCAAGTAGGCCTATGTTACAGCCATGGTCAAGGAGTCGAACAAAATTGGGAGAAAGCTATTCATCGATATCAGCAAGCTGCCGAGTGGGGACATACCAAAGCTCAAGTTGAACTAGGCGTATGTTACGAAAACGGTCACGGAGTAAAAAAAGATAAAGAAAAAGCTTCTGAGTGGTATAAGAAAGCAGCCACAGCAGGATGTGAGCAGGCTATAGAATTATTTTCAAAATTATCTCTTTCCAACGGCAGTGACCGCACCTCTTCTAATTTTCAGTCTTTTATCAATGAATTAAGCCATAATTTTAAAACAAATTCAAAATCAATTGACCATAAACCAACGAAGAGTTTATCTAAATGAGGGGTTGATGATGGGGTCAAGTCTCGAACATATCATTACCCACAGGTATGTTACAGGGTTTTATTGCCCTGTAGTAGATTATATTTTTCGCAACAATGCGCGAATATAAGACAAATTCTGCGCTTAAAATCGCCAAGAAACAGTTAAACTTAACTTGTGGGTAATGATATATTCGAGACTTGACCCCATCGGAGGGAAAAGTTACATTGACCTGATGAGTCTTCGTTGGGTAAATTTCAAAATTATAATAAGCTGTTTATCCGGGAATATTCTCGAATGGTTTGATTTTGCCGTGTATGGGTATTTAGCGCCAATCATTGCCACTCAATTTTTTCCTTCAACGCATAAACTCACTTCTATTTTGTTAACATACAGCGTCTTTGCGATTGGCTTTTTTGCCCGGCCCTTTGGCGCGGTTATTTTCGGGCATATTGGCGATACTCGCGGACGCAAGACTGCATTGATCATATCTACTTACGCCATGGCAGTTCCTACTTTTTTGATCGGAATCTTACCGGTTTATGACACCGTCGGCATACTGGCTCCTCTGTTATTGATCCTGTGCCGCATTGTTCAGGGTCTATCAGTAGGCGGTGAATTTACCGGATCGTTCGTTTATCTGGTTGAACAGGCTTCCCATGGATACAGAGGTTTTTTTAGTTGCTGGTCAGATATAGGCTGTCATTTAGGCATGATCCTGGGTTCCGCCTGCATTGCATTATTACACGATGTGTTAAGTGAACAACACTTATCCAGTTATGGATGGCGTTTACCATTTTTGGGAGGGATTTTTTTGGCCACCCTGGCCTTGTTCATGCGTTCACAGCTTCCTGAATCCAGGGAATTCCTTAAAATAAAGCGTCCACCAAAGAAGCCTGTTAAAGATTTGCTGCGGAAACATCCACAGATCCTAATTTTTAGCACTCTGTTAATCACTATCAATTCATTTGGATTCTATATATTAGTGGTATTTATTCCCAATCAGGCGGTTTTGCTGGGAAAATTTCCCGCTGAAAAAATTTATTTAATCAACACTATTATTTTAGCGGCAGTCATGGTATCCACATACTTCTCCGCAAGGGCTTGCGATTATTTCGATAAAGTAAAAATTTATAAGACGGGGATGATCAGTTGCGCCATACTGAGTTATCCTGCTTTTTATGCCTTAACTCACTTTAGTTTAACCGGGCAAATAATCATGTTATGTTTAATGGCATTTGCCGTGGGATGCTGCTTCGGACCCAGACCCCTGTTTATGGTGGATATTTTTTCACCTGCCTTACGCTTCAGCGGAATAGCGATCGCGCTTAATGTGGGCAACGCAATTTTCGGTGGAACGTCACCATTAATAGCAACCTATTTGGTGGCAAAAACCCACTCCATAGAAGCCGCCTCCATTTTGATAATTTTAGCGGCTTTGATCTCTTTAGTCTCTATTTTCAGGCTTGTCCGTAGTTCTTTGCCAGGCGGCCCAATTTAGTTATAATTGAGCCTTTTAGAGATTCACAAGGAAAAAAGTATGAGCTTAACCGCTTCCAACATGTTATCGCTGGGCACAATAGCGCCGGACTTTCGGCTGATGGATACAGTCACCGGCAAAATACTCCCCTTGCAGGAACTCAAGTCTCCTATTGCTACCGTCGTCATGTTTATCTGCAACCATTGCCCATTTGTGGTGCATATACAACATCGATTGATTGAGGTCGCAAATAAATATCAGGCAAAAGGCGCTCATTTCATTGCGATAAGCTCCAATGATATCACCGATTATCCCGATGACTCACCGGAAAAAATGCGTGAAACGGCGCTCAAACTGCATTATCCATTTCCTTTTTTGTATGATGAGTCTCAGGACGTGGCTAAAGCGTATCACGCTGCCTGTACTCCGGATTTTTTTATATTCGATAAAAATCTTGCTTGTGTTTACCGTGGACGTTTTGACGATTCCCGTCCCGGCAAAGATATTCCAGTTACCGGCAATGATCTTTCCCGGGCGCTGGATGCAATATTAGCGGGAAAACATATCCCGACTGAGCAATATCCGAGTATGGGCTGCAATATTAAATGGAAACGCGCTCGATAGCTCAGGAAGAAGATGATTTAATGCCTCTCTTTCGGGTATTAAAGCTGTTATCTAAAAGTCTTCGCATAAAATCGTCTCTACTTTTGGCGGTCACTCCGCCCATAACTACCGCCACCAGATTTTTATTATTTTTGCTGGCATTTAACACCAGGTTAAAACCGGATTGGTGGATAAACCCTGTTTTTGCCGCTTTCGCCCATTTATAGTTTTTCATTAATCGGGTGTGACTGCCATAATGGACGCCGTGGTAACTAAAATGAGTCAGCGATAATAGATGATAATATTGCGGAAAATCGTGTTTAATGGCCACCATCAACTTCGCGATATCCATAGCAGTCGTCACCTGTCTGGAATTATATAAACCAGAAGCGTTGGTGAAATGTGTTTTATACATGCCGAGTTGTCGGGCTTTTTTGGTCATCAGTTGGGCAAAGTTTTTTTCCGTGCCCCCTAGTTTCTCTGCCAGCACCACTGCTGAATCGTTCGCAGAAACCACCACCAGACTGTCCACCAAAGATTTTACCGAGACTCTGTCACCCGAATTTAATGCTATTCTCATACTCGGTTGAGCCGCCGCATGTGCAGAGGCGGTTAAATAACTATCAAAGCGGATTTTGTGATCTCTTAGAGCGCCAAATGTCAAATACAGTGTCATTAATTTAGTTAACGATGCCGGATAACGGAGCTTATCGGCATTTTCTTTATGCAATACACTGATGGATTTCGGGCGAGCTTCCACGACCAAACAGGCGTATTGCCGTGAATTCACAGCCCCGCTAAATGAGTAACATCCTGCCGCTGACGACACCGCCGGCATCAAAAAAGGAGGCAACAGGATGAGCAATAAAAGTCTTTTCAGTTTCATTAGTTAATAATAAACCTTGTCAATAAAGAGAAACAGGATTTGACGTTTATCATGCCATAAAATCGTTGCCGGAACAACCGGTTGTAAACTTTTCATATTATCGATAAACTGCCAACCTATAATATGAAATCATTTATCGACCGCCAATTCAAACTCGCCCAAAATCAGACCTCTATTCCCCACGAACTCACCGCGGGATTAACGACTTTTCTGACTATGTCCTATATTATTTTCGTTAATCCAGCCATTCTCAGCGCCGCCGGCATGAATCATGGCGCGGTTTATGTCGCCACGTGCCTGGTCACCATTTTCAGTTGCGCTCTGGGTGGCCTGATGTCCAATTACCCTATCGCCATCGCTCCCGCCATGGGTCTGAATGTTTTTTTTACTTATACAGTGGTGCAAACCTTAGGTTATCGCTGGCAAACCGCTCTGGGAATTGTTTTTATCGCCGGGGTTATTTTTCTTTTGTTGGCGCTCACCAAAATCCGCCAGTGGATCATTGAGTTAATGCCCGAATCCCTGAATGTCGGGACCGCGGTCGGCATCGGTTTCTTTATCACGTTAATAGCCCTGGAGAACGGCGGGATTATCATCAAATCCACTGGCAGCGCCCTGATCAGCGTCGGTGATATTACCGCATCATCAAGCTTATTATTTTTCCTGGGTTTTTTTATTATCGCCGCGCTGGATTTTTTCAGGATCCGCGGTGCTATTATTATCTCCATACTGTGCATTACCGCCATCAGTCTGTTGATGGGGAAAACACATTTCTACGGCATTTTTTCATTGCCTCCCAGCATTAAACCGACACTGCTGGCGATCGATCTTCACGATTTATTACGGTTAAATAATTTATCGATTCTATTCGCATTTATCCTGGTCGGATTTTTTGACGCCACGGGCACGCTGGTGGGAGTTTTACGTCAGCCGCTGTTCAGAGAGGATCCGCACCGTTCCAGACGTCTTTCGCGCGCTTTAATCGCCGACAGTATCGGCACCACCGCAGGTTCTTTATTAGGCACCGCCAGCACCAGCACCTATATCGAAAGCGCCGCCGGAATAGAGGCTGGCGGACGCACCGGCCTCACTGCTGTCACTGTCAGCGGATTATTTATTTTGGTATTGTTTATTTCTCCCCTGGCGCAATCCGTTCCCGCTTACGCCGTCGCTCCGGCGCTTATTTATGTGGGGCTGCTCATGTTGAGAAATATTGCACACCTGTCGGTAAACGATCCTTTGGAGTTTATCCCGGCAATTATTATTGTCATCATGATCCCTTTTACTTTTTCGATCGCTGACGGTCTCGGCATGGGCATTATCAGTTATGTGATATTAAAACTGGCAACCGGAAAAATAAAACAACTCAACGCCATGCTGGGCGGTCTGGCCATCATCTTCTTTATTTATTTTGCTTATCGTGTACATTAATTCACTGAAGTCCTCTGCTCGGGAAAAACGCAGGTAAAGGTGCTGCCCTCACCGAGCTGGCTTTCCACGATTAAATCACCCTGATGCCGCAATAGGATATGTTTGACGATAGCCAGCCCCAGACCGGTACCGCCGCTTTCACGGGACCGCCCTTTATCAACGCGGTAAAATCTTTCGGTAATTCTCGGAATCTGTTTTTTGGCAATGCCAATGCCGGTATCCTTAACAGTAAATATCGCTTTACCTTCTTTTGCCGTCCACGAGATTTTGATTTGGCCTTTCGCCGGCGTATACTTAATGGCATTCACAATCAGATTGCTAAACAGGCTTTTTAACTCATTTTCAGCGCCATTCAACAAAATCCTGGTGTCTGCCTTGAGAGTGATACGGTGTTCTTTCTCACCACTGATATTTTTAGCTTCGCGCACTAATCCTTTCAACATTTCCGCAATGTTAATTTTAGGTTTTTCTTCTAATGGATATTCGTCGGTTTCAAGAATGGATAATAATAATAAATCTTCGATAATATTGGCCATTCGCACACTGTGATAGTACATTTGCGTAAATATCTTTTTCCAGGGTTTGGTTTCATCCAGGTCCTGCGCTAATAAAGTTTCTAAATAGCCTTGAATAACCGTCAAGGGAGTACGTAATTCGTGAGAAACGTTAGCAACAAAATCGCGGCGTACTCTTTCGAGGTGCTGAATATGCGCTTTAACGGGTTCCGGCAAATTTTCCAGGGAAATTTCAGAAGGTTTTTTCATCCTTTCCTCGCATAAGAATATAACCGGAACCGCGAACGGTTTGGATTAAATTCTGATTGCCAAAAGGCTTCAGTTTAGCGCGAAGTCTTTTAATCTGGACATCCACAGTCCGTTCGTCAATATAAACATCCGCGCCCCAAACATGATTGAGCAATTGATCGCGACTATAAGTTTTATCCGGGTGGGTCACAAAAAAATGAAGCAATTTATATTCTAATGGACTTAACAGCAGTACTTCGCCGTGGACGCGAGCTTCGTGTCTGTTTACATTCAATATCAATGCGCCGACAGTAATTTCATTTTCGGGAGAGGCCAATAGTCCGCGACGTAAAACTGCTTTGATACGGGCGCGTAATTCCGCGACTGAAAATGGCTTGGTGACATAATCATCGGCGCCCACCGATAATCCCTGAATTTTCTGCGCTTCTTCCGCTTTTGCCGTGAGCATAATGATAGGAATATCTTTCAATGATTTCTTCTGCTTGATCCAGGTAATAAAATCGAGGCCACTCTTATCTGGCAACATCCAGTCAAGGATAATCAGATCTGGAATATTTTCCGACAGTGAACGAATCGTCTGCGCCACTGTTTCAGCATCCTTCAAAGTAAATTCAGCCGCAGGTAGCGAAAACCGCAACATATCGCGAATCGCCTCTTCATCCTCTACGACTAATAAAGAAATGGTGCGTATCATAGAACCTAATTTAAAATAAAATCCCAAATATAGTCATTCCGAATGAATTTTCGATATCGTCATTGCGAGCGTCAGCGAAGCAATCCAGTACAGAGCGTTGGCTGGAGTACGAACTGGATTGCTTCGCTGACGCTCGCAATGACGGTTGAACCTAAAAATCATTCGCGATGACTATACGTCAAGTTTATACATTCTGCAATAAATGTTAAAATATACTCTGACATAACTTTGATCTCCACAGAGTATTTAATATGAAAAAATCCCTAAGTCTAATGAAACTTTATCCCGTGCAAAAAACCTTTTAGTACTGACTGATAGTCTGAAAAAAATTTCAAAAAATCATAACATCCACAAGGCAGAAACACAGGCAGGACAAATGATTAAAGATTATATCTCAGCGATATTTTATGAGTATGAGACAATACAGTTGAGAAGAAAACGAGGATCAGTATCCAAGAAAAAGTTTCCCGCCGAAATTCAAAAGATTTCGGGTTAATACCCTCAACAAACACACCACAACCCGGCCGACCGCGCGAAGGGTGCATGAACTGGATAATGCAATCTTTACGTGCAGCGCAACGAAATATAATGGGATAAAGGATATTACACCAATACCCAAATGATGAGGGGCCATTCGCGGAGCCAATATTTTAAAAAATCACCCAGGAGCGAACGAAGCCAACGGAGGACCGAGGAAGGCTTTTCCACGCACAGCGAATCCGGCGGAATCACCTCGAGAAATATATTTTGCCTCTTCAGTTCAAATCTACAAGGTAGCTGCATAAGTGGTTTTTTACTTCATTAAAGATTGACACCTAATACCCTATTGGATATAATGTATTATGGAAATTGCTTTTTATACAAAGAAAAATGGAGCTTGTCCGGTTGAAGAATTTATTGACAAACTCCAATCGAGAGATCGTGCCAAGGTGTTGGCATGTTTAAGAAATGTGGAGGAATTAGGTTTTGAATCTCCTCGTGTTGAATTTAGACAAATTCGGGGGCGGCTGTGGGAAATAAAAATTAAAACAGCGGATGCAGGGGTCAGAATTTTCTATGTCTCTATTGGCAAAGATAATATAATGTTGCTCCATGCCTATAAAAAAGAATCCCAAAAAGCGCCTACTCGTGAGATTAAAGTCGCTGAACAAAGAATGCAGGAGGTAATTCATTATGAAAAAAGTTACGCTTAAGGCGGTCATAGAAAAACATTTGAAAGACGCAGAATTTTCACAAGAATATGAAAAACAATTACTGATTAATGAAATTTCTAAATTAGTTGTTAAACTCAGACAGGCCGCTCATCTGACTCAAAAAGAGCTTGCGGAAAAAGCCGGGACTACGCAACCGGTGATTGCCAGACTGGAAAGTGGAAATGATACGCGCGTACCCTCTTTAGAATTACTGGCTCGCATTGCCAGTGCGTCTAATTCTAAACTGCATTTATCTTTTAAAATAGAAAAATAGCATATGAGACGCGCCCACATTAGGGTGATAGCTTCAGCCTTTGACGCAAATTTTAGGCTTTAAGAAGGCCACGCGGCGGGCCAGGCCGCCTTTTTCGGTGGACTCGGCGACTTCGTCCACGTCTTTGTAGGCCAGTGGGGCTTCTTCCGCCACTCCGCGCATGGAGCCGCTGCGAATAATAATACCGGACTGGCAGAGGTCATCCACCAGCTCACTGCCACGCCACTGTTTGCTGGCCTGATGCCGGCTCATGGCGCGGCCCGCCCCATGACTTGCGGAGGCGTAAGCGCGATTGGTTTCTGGCGCATTGCCCGCTAAAATATAGGAGCCTGTGCCCATGCTGCCGCCGATCACCACTGGCTGTCCTACTGTCCGAAACTCTTCCGGCAATCCCGGATGATTCGGTCCAAACGCTCGCGTAGCGCCTTTGCGATGCACATACAAGCGCCGCTGCTCGCCGTCCACCTGATGAGTTTCATATTTACAGGTATTATGCGAGACATCATACAGAGTGGAAATTAAAGTCCCCGGTAACACCCGTTCAAAACACTCCCGGGTTAAATGGGTGAGAATTTGCCTGTTCGCCAGCGCGCAATTTATGCCGGCGTTCATCGCCCCCAGGTATTGTTGACCTTCGGCAGAATTAATCGGGGCGCAGGCCAACTCCCGGTCCGGTAATTCCACCCCTAGCCGGCGCGCGGCCTTGGCTAAACTGACCAGATAATCCGTGCCGATTTGATGCCCTAAACCCCGGGAACCACAGTGGATAGAGATTAATACCTGTCCCTCATGAAGCCCGAAAGCGGTCGCCGCCGGTGCATCATAAATTTTCTCCACCACCTGCACTTCTAAATAATGATTTCCCGATCCCAACGTTCCCATTTCCCCATGCTGGCGTTTTTTAGCTAAATCCGAAACGTTTTCAGGAAATGCGCCGGACATTTGGCCGCCTTCTTCCACGAAATTTAAATCCTGACTTAAACCATAACCGTGTTGGACAGCCCACTTTGCACCGCCTTGCAATACCTTATCCAATTCACGCACCGATAGTTTGAGCAAACCTTCGCGTCCTACGCCTGCCGGAATTTTGTGAAAGAGAATATCTCCTAAATGATGACGGATGTTTAGCACATCGCTCCAAATTAAATTCGTGCGCAAGCAGCGAATTCCGCAGGAAATATCAAATCCCACTCCCCCCGCGGAAATAATGCCACCCTGCCCGGCGTCAAAAGCGGCGACGCCGCCGATCGGAAATCCATAACCCCAATGCGCATCGGGCATGGTCATGGCCATTCCCACCAATCCCGGTAATTTTGCCACGTTAGTGATTTGTTCAAAGACTTTTTCATCCATGTCCGCTACCAATTTTTCGCTACCATAAAAACAGACTTCGCCGCGGTGTTCCCCGGCGCGCAAAGGCGCAGTCCAGCAATAATCATTTAATTTTTTTAGCTTCGATAAATCCATTTAAATCTCCACCTATACATCGATCACACAACGAGCTTCCCATTCTGCGCCATCTGTTTTTACTGACAACATGGTGAGTGTGGCGCCTTTTACTTCTGTGCCACGTTCCAGTGAGTCCCGCCAAGGTTCTCCATAAGCCTGACCTGACCAACGATTCTGTTCGCGATGTAAGGTAAAACCTGAAAAGACTAAATTAGACTGACGGGCTTCACCCAGTAACGCATTTATCCATTTCACTAAAGCCAGCTCGCTGTCCTCTTCGACAAATTCAATAGCACGGCTTTGTATCGGTTGCACTTCATCCAGATTAGCCATGTAAGCGAATACCGCGCGAGCCGCCTGAACGAAAGCCGCTTCGAGGGTCAAACCGCTGCCGATGATGCCAATATCGGCCTCGTGATCGAAATAATCATAATGAGCAGACGGCACGTTCTATTTCAATCCCTTGAGAATTTCTATGACCCGGGTGGTGGTGCGGTCGTAGCGTTCGGTGATATTGACGAATTCCATACCCGTGTCACGGGCATGAGCTTTTTTGAGCGGACCGTAACGGCCCGCTTCCACGCAGGTTGCCAATATATCGGCGTGTAATGTTTTATAAATACTGGTGTAGAAGGCGTTCAGTTCCTCGTCGTGGGGATACTCAGGAATGAGAAAAAGATAATCCACGGGAGCCAGATACGAAAGCACAAACAATCGCGCATCCTCTGAATGAATCGGACGGTCCTGACCTTTCAGGCGTTTAACATTTTGATCGTTCTCTACGCCAACGACTAAAATTCCGTCCAGCTTTTTAGCTTCCGCAAGCAAAGTGACATGGCCACGGTGAAGCATATCAAAGACGCCATGAACGAAAATAATTTTACGTTGCTGTTGGCGGTGAAAAGATAATTCACGCGTTAATTCCTCTAACGGCAAAATTTTTTGCGGACCTGTCAACACAAATCCAATCTCCTGATTACCCAGATAAATATTACAACATTAAGTATTAATTTGGCAAAGAATTGATATCACTGAGCGTTATACATTGGATTGACACACACCTGAAAAGATATATAATGCATTCTTAATTCGCGAGAAAGGAAGTCGTAGTATGGATAATAATGTGAAATTAACCATTAAAATTACTCATAAAGACCCAATAAATCTTTATGATTTAACAATGGGTTTAAGTTCTCTGGCCAAAATTTACTCGAGATTTAATAACAATGCCAAAGAAGCAAAGCTGTTAGTTAGAGAAATAAGAAAATCATCAATCGAAATTGATCTTATTACTTTAATGTGTGCCAGTCCAATACCTTTATTGAGTAATATCAATAATATTGTTCAATTTTGTAAATATATTAAATTTTTGATTTCAACGTTTACTGAAGATAAAAAAGAAGAATTGGACACATTGAGCGAAGATTATTTTCCTCCCCCATCTGTTCAGGATTGTAAAGATTTTCGAGACGCCACCCAAATTATTTCTAATCCAGAAGATGCCATTAGCTTTTCCGCTAAAGAAATCAGTAATAATGGCGACATTTATATGAATTGTACCTTCAATGGAATTGAAGCAAAAGAAATAAAAAAAAATATTGATAAAATTATTAATGAAAAGGAATCCTTTATAAAAGAGAAACAATTGTTTTATTGGGTTCAAACTAATTTTACAAAAACCAATACTGGCAATAAAGGAATCATCGAAAATATATTTAAAGAACCATTGCGAGTCATTTTCAATGACAATTTTATTAAAAATGAAATGACCATTTCCAATAATGAAATTGAATGGCAGAAAAAATATTATATTGTTGATGTTGAGATTCAATATGCTGGCGAAAAACCAAAAATTTTTAAAATCTTAAAAAACTATTTAGAAGAAAGTTTTCCAATAGAAGAAAATATTATAATTAATACTACTTTCGAGCAATCGGGAAATCCTCTGCTTCGGATATAGTCATCGCGAACGAATTTTAGGCATTCTTTCGTGATTCGTCATCCCGCGACTTGATCGCATAGGCGTCAGTTTAAGGATTTTTTTCCCAAAAGACGCCGTCATTGCGAGCGCCAGCGAAGCAATCCAGTACTGAATTTCTACAAAGCTCGTACTGGATTGCTTCGCTGGCGCTCGCAATGACGGCTAAAATTCCTTGAATGCGTGCATCTCAGATATATTGCACGTCCACAATTTCGTAAATCATTTTGCCTTGCGGGGTCGTTACTTCGACTTCGTCGTCGACAGTTTTTCCCACCACAGCGCGCGCTAACGGCGAGGTAATGGAAATTTTGCCCTGTTTCAGATCGGCTTCGTCTTCGCCGACAATCTGGTAAGTCACCCGGGTATCATCGGCAACGTTGGATAAAGTGACGGTGGCGCCGAAAATTGCTTTACCGTCGTTTTTAAGTTTGGTGACGTCAATCACTTGTGAGAGAGATAACTTCGATTCCAGCTCACGAATGCGGCCTTCGACAAAACCCTGCTGTTCGCGGGCGGCATGATATTCGGCGTTTTCCTTCAAATCACCGTGCGCCCGCGCCTCCGAAATGGCGTTAATAATACGCGGCCTTTCCTGATTTTTTAATTTTTCTAATTCTTCAGTCATTTTTTTGTGACCAATGACTGTGACTGGAATTTTTTTCACGATACTCTCCATAATCTTAAACCTCGCACACCGGCTTTACCAGCCGATGCAACTGTTGCAAACTCACGACGTCGCCGATATCGCCGGATTCCAGCGCAATACAGACGGCTTCTCCTCCCGCCAGGGTCGTGGTATAACAGATTTTGCGGGATACCGCGCTACGCCGAATCGTGAAAGAATCTGCGATGGCCTGCTCGCCTTCGGTTGTATTAACGATAAATTGAATATCGCCGTTTTTAATCATATCGACAATATGCGGACGGCCTTCCGTGACTTTATTAACGATTTCGCAAGGAACCCCGTCGTTTAGTAATGCCCGCGCCGTGCCACGGGTGGCGACGATAGTAAATCCCAGCGTCACCAGTTGGCGGGCCACCACCGCGGCGCGATTTTTATCGGCCTCACGAACGCTGATGAAAGCCCGGCCGGTTTTAGGCATCATCTGCCCGCCACTTAACTGCGCTTTGGCAAACGCCTGGCCAAAACTGGAGCCAATTCCCATGACTTCACCCGTAGAACGCATTTCCGGCCCTAAAATGGGATCGACTCCCGGAAATTTGGCAAACGGAAAAATAGCATTTTTAACCGCAAAATACGGTGGAGAGCATTCATAAGTAATGCCCTGTTCGGCCAAACTCATGCCGGCCATGCAGCGTGCGGCTATCTTGGCCAGGGATAATCCGGTGGCTTTGGCGATAAACGGCACTGTGCGTGAAGCGCGCGGATTCACTTCCAGAATATAAATATCATTATTTTTTATGGCAAATTGCGCGTTGATTAAGCCGACGACGCCGAGCTTTTTGGCTATTTGCCGCATCTGCGCTTTTAATTCCAGCTGGATCGGTACCGTTAAACTGTGTGGTGGGAAAGTGCAGGAAGAATCTCCGGAATGAATACCCGCCTGCTCAATATGTTCGAGTATTCCGCCGATTAAAATTTGCTGGCCATCGCACACCGCGTCCACATCCACTTCGATGGCGTCATCGAGAAACTGATCGAGCAGCAACGGTGAATCCGCCGATACTTCATCGACGGATTTCATATATCGCGCCAATTCCTGTTCGTTGAAAATAACCTTCATCGCCCGCCCGCCCAATACATAAGAAGGCCGCACGATCATTGGATATGCAAACACTTTGGCGAGTCTCAATCCTTCTTCGCGGCTGCGGACAGTGCCGTTACGGGGTTGGCGCAGGCCCAGTTCGTTGATGAGCTGCTGGAAACGCTCGCGGTCTTCCGCGCAATCAATGGCGTCGGGCGAAGTGCCGATAATGGGCACGCCGGCCCTGGCTAATTCGCGGGCTAATTTAAGCGGGGTCTGACCCCCATACTGGACGATAACGCCTTTGGGTTTTTCAATGTCGACAATTTCCAGCACGTCTTCGAGGGTCAATGATTCAAAATATAACCGGTCGGAAATATCATAGTCGGTGGAAACCGTTTCAGGATTGCAATTGACCATAATCGTTTCATAACCCTGCTCACGCATCGCCAACGCGGCATGCACGCAGCAGTAATCAAATTCAATTCCCTGACCAATCCGGTTCGGGCCGCCGCCCAACACCATAATTTTTTCTTTATGAGTAGGCTCGCATTCATTTTCCTGTTCGTAGGTGGAATATAAATAGGCGGTGTGGGTTGCGAACTCGGCGGCGCAGGTGTCGACGCGCTTGTACACGGGGCGGATATGGTGTTGATGGCGGAAATGCCGTATATCTGCTTCGCCCGTCTGCAATAATTGCGCAAGCCGGCGATCAGAAAAGCCCTGTCGCTTCAGGTGGAATAATTCGCCGGGCGTGACATGTTGTAAGGAACGATCCAGTAATTCAGACTCGGCGTGCACCAAATCAGCGATCTGTATCAGAAACCATGGGTCCATCATCGTCAGCGTCTGCACTTTTTCAAGGGTGTAGCCAAAACGGAACGCATCGGCGATGTACCATAAACGGTCGGCGCCGGGAATACTCAATTCCTGTTTAAAACGGTTGTGAAGCTGCTCGTCGTCCCAGGCCGGGTCGGTAAAATCAATTTTGGATTCCAGACCATAAATCCCGGTTTCCAAACCCCTCAGCGCTTTTTGCAGCGACTCCTGAAAATTGCGGCCTATCGCCATCACTTCACCCACTGATTTCATTTGCGTGGTCAGCCGGTGATCGGTCTGCGGAAATTTTTCGAAGTTAAAACGCGGAATTTTAACCACCACATAGTCAATGGCCGGTTCAAACGAAATCGGAGTTTTGCCACCGGTGATGTCATTGGCCAATTCGTCCAGCGTGTAACCGACGGCCAGTTTAGCCGCCACTTTTGCAATCGGAAATCCTGTCGCTTTTGAGGCAAGGGCGGAAGAACGCGAAACCCGCGGATTCATTTCAATCACCATCATCCGGCCATTTTTGGGATCCACCGCAAACTGCACATTGGAGCCGCCGGTTTCCACGCCGATTTCCCGCAGTATCGCAATGGCGGCATTGCGCATTCGCTGATATTCTTTGTCTGTTAAGGTTTGAATCGGGGCGACGGTAATCGAATCACCGGTATGAATTCCCACCGGATCGACATTTTCAATACCGCACACAATAATGCAATTATCCTGGCTATCACGAACCACTTCCAGTTCGTATTCTTTCCAGCCGATGATGGATTCGTCAATCAATAATTCCGAAGTCGGCGATAATTCCAAACCGCCCTGACAGATTTCCTCAAATTCCTCGCGATTGTATGCAATGCCGCCGCCGCTGCCGCCCATCGTGAACGATGGCCGGATAATGGCGGGGAAACCAATGTCTTCTAAAATTTTCCAGGCGTCCGCCATATTGTGCGCCAGGCCGGAGCGCGGGGTTTCCAGTCCTATTTTGGTCATCGCCTTGCGGAATAATTCCCGGTCCTCGGCTTTATCGATCGCTTCACGCGAAGCACCGATTAATTGCACACCGTATTTGGCCAGTACGCCTTCCCGCACCAGATCCAGAGCGCAGTTCAATGCGGTTTGCCCACCCATGGTCGGCAATAAAGCGTCGGGACGTTCTTTGGCGATAATTTTTTCGACGACCTGCCAGTGAATCGGTTCAATATAAGTGGCGTCAGCCATGTCCGGATCGGTCATGATGGTGGCGGGATTTGAGTTAATTAAAATAACCCGGTAGCCTTCTTCCCGCAGGGCGCGGCAAGCCTGGGTGCCGGAATAATCAAACTCACAAGCCTGACCAATCACAATAGGCCCCGCGCCAATAATTAAAACGCTTTTAATATCAGTCCGCTTGGGCATGAGCTTTGTGCCTCTCCATCAAAGTAGTGAATTGATCAAATATTTCCAGAATATCGTGCGGACCCGGACTTGCTTCAGGATGACCCTGAAAACTCAATACCGGTTTTTCACGGTGCCGGAATCCCTGTAAAGAATTATCGAACAAAGAGCGGTGAGTCACCTGCCAGCAGGACGGCAGACTCGCTTCGTCAACGCTAAAACCGTGATTTTGGCTGGTGATCATCACACGTCCGCTCTGGAGGTCAATGACCGGATGATTGGCGCCATGATGGCCGAATTTCATTTTTGAGGTGGCGCCGCCGGAAGCTAAAGCCAGTAACTGGAACCCCAAACAGATGCCTAAAATAGGCGTCCCGGCGGTCAATAATTTCTGGATAGCGGTGATCGCATAGTCGCAGACGGCGGGATCGCCTGGCCCATTGGCCAGCAGCACGCCATCGGGAAGCAATGCCAGAACGTCCTCGGCGCTGGTCTGGGCGGGAACAACCGTTATACGGCAACCCCGATCGGCCAATAACCGAAGAATTTGCCATTTCACTCCGTAATCATAAACGACGACATGAAAACCGGTTTTTTTGTGAATCCTGGTGTTTTCAAAGCTCAAGGTTTGGGCTGTCCAGGGATAAGAAGCTGTCACACTGACGGCTTTGGCTAAATCCATGCCCACCAGTCCCGGATAATTCCGCGCCAGGGAAATGGCTTCGTCAGCTTCCACAACTCCGGTGACGATACAGCCGGGTTGTGCGCCTTTTTCTCGTAAAATCCGCGTTAAACGGCGAGTATCGATGTTAGCGATGGCGACAATTTTCTGCTCCTGTAAATACTCGGGTAAAGATTGACTGGCGCGCCAATTACTGGCTATGGGGGATAGATCTCTAATGATTAAACCCTTCGCCCAAATTCGGGCTGATTCCTGATCTTCTGAATTAACGCCGGTATTGCCGATATGAGGATAAGTGAGAGTGATCAGTTGCCCGGCATACGAAGGGTCGGTGAGAATTTCCTGGTATCCGGTCATGGAGGTATTAAAGACGACTTCGCCGACGGATCGCCCTTCGGCCCCGATGGAGATACCGGGAAATAGACTGCCGTCTGCTAATGCAAGCACCGCGGGTAGGGAAGGATTTCTAATCGAACTGATCGGCATTAACCCTCAACTCCTGTCTATATATTGGGCGTTATTATACCATCTTTATTTGTCCGAAGCACTAGCAGACTGTAATTCCGGCTTCCTCGGGAATTGTGGTTAAAAGGCGATATGATGCTCAAATAACGTACTTATTTACCTGAATATTTTTTAATCCCTGACACCGAATTTGATGCCGGATATTTTTTATCCTATTGATAAAAGTCTGGGGATTTGAAGATACGGGTGGAACCCTTGGAGAGCGATAATTTTGACAATAATTTTCCAGCCGTCTTGATTTCAGCTTCGGCTGCTTTCAGATCAGGTGGAGCCTTGGAGAGAGATAATTTTGACAATAATTTATCAACCCTCTTAATTTCAGCTTCGGCTGCTTTCAGATCAGCAGGCCGGGGACGCTGTACGATCATTCTGTTTTGAATTGCTTCGAAATATATAGGAACAATGTCATTATCTTTGTATTGTAAAATTATTCTAGCGATGTCCGGTAAAATGTATTCAAATAAAAAGCTGGTAAGCTCTTTAAGATAATTTTGTTTTATAACATCATTTCTAAAATTTAATTTCAAAAGTCTGTCTTCTAAAACATAGGGGATTGGTTTTGATACAGGACGTTGGGAATACATGTCAACGAATTCTAAATTCTGATTGCTTTCCAGCGCAGATGCCCCTGCTTCTCCAATCGCATTCATTCTCAGAATTAGCCATGTTAACGTTGGACTGCGTGACAAATAAACCGCTCCATTATCTGTAATAAAATTATCTACCAGTTTGAGGTAGGTTAAGGTTGTGTTTAAGTGGATATTTGAAACTCCACGATCACTGATATTATTACCTTCTACACGCAATCCAGTGAGATTCGGATGGCGCCTTATTAGAGCATCACATCCTTCGTCACCAATCCTGTTTACATTCAAATCTAAATTCTTGATAGTTTGATTATGTAAAGAAAAATATGTAGCCCCATCAGGACCAATATTATTATGCTGTAAATCAAGAGTGTCAATTGTTTGATTACGTTTTAAGTATTCGCATAAATAAGGGATGTCTTTATCACCTAGGTTTTGACTGTGTAAATCAAGAGTACTACCTTGATCTTGTATGCATTGATCGAAGTGAGCAAATTGGCGAACTGCGGTTTTTTCGTCTAATAATTCATTTAATTTCATTTTTATAACCTCATCGCTTCTAAATTTTGATTTTAACGACTTACCTTCTACAGCCACTACCCAGTGTATACTATTTCATGTTCAGGTCAAGACAGACTGAGTGACTATAGTCATCACAATTGAATTTTGGATATCGTCATTGCGAGCGCCAGCGAAGCAATCCAGTACAGAACGTTGTCCGAAGTACGTGTTGGATTGCTTCGCTGGCGCTCGCAATGACGGGTTGAACCTAAAATTCATTCGGAATGACCATATTGTGAGTCCCATTATAAGCGGCTTTTGCGGTCAGAGGAATATCCTGCTGCCGCCACCAGAGTCGATGCGAGTTTTGATTTTTGGGGCATCCGGGTAAAGGGGGTTGTCGGGCCTGCAGGTAGGCGCTTATCAGCCTGATTTGGGCGTTCTGATAAGTGGCGGTAGAAAGAATGGTAAAAGTATGTTGCTGGCAACTGTCTATAGTGTCCCCTGAAATCTGGTGCTCAATTTTTCCTGGAAACATCGAGAGATCTGCACTTTGACCGTTAATTTTAGCTTCTTCCGCCATTAACCCGGCTTCGGCGCTGTTCTGGACAATTCCTTTGGCCTGAAAAATTCCGCTCATCTTCTGGTTTAAGATATTATTTTCCATGGCTGTCAGCGCTAAACATGTCACCACCGCCAGGAAAATGAGACAAAAAACCAGCGCCATGCCGGATTGAGCACAACAAAGGTTATTGTTCATGAAGCCGTTCCCGCAAAGCAATATAAGTACTGACGGGTTTATGGAATAGCAGATCGTCAGCAGTCAGCATTTGCCCATGAAAGTAATAAGTTTGTGGTTTCGTTAATACGGCGTCGATAGAATTCAGTAATAAATCGATTTGCACGCCGCGTACGGTTTGCCAGTTTTCTACCTGCGCGGCTGGGTAATAGGCCAAAAGTCCCTGCGGATTAGCATTGAGGCCATACAGAATTTGCATCTGATCAACTCCGGCAGCCAATTCCATTCGCTCACCATTTTCCAGAGGCTTTTGAAACAACCCAAAAACCGGTTGACCCTGAAGATTGGTGCGATGCGTATCGCCGATATAATAGGCCATGGATACCAATTCCGTGTTTTGCGAAATTTGCGAGTTGGACAGACAACTGCGGATCACCACAATATCCGTCCCCGGAATGACCTGATTTTGTAACGCCGCAGGCAGTGGACCGTTGCCGCTGTAACCGATAACAGCCTGATTCTGGTCAACCGGATCAGCGCTATTGATGCAACCGGTGAAGCCCGCCATTCGAATACGCTGATTCAAAAAATTTTGGACAAACCGTTCCGTATCCTGTAAATCTGTTAATACCTGCTGCTGGTTGTTGCTGGTTTTAACGCTGAGATAAACCGTGATTAATCCGGCACAAATTAACGTGCAGAATGCGCTGGCTATCAACAGCTCCAGTAAACTGAAACCTGCATGAAGTCTTTCATATTGCATAAAAATCTGGATACGTCTGCTTTTAAATAAGGGAACTGAGCGTGAGCGCCTGCTCACCATGGTTCTGCCAGAACATTGAAACCGTGCAAAAAGTCCCGGAGCAACGGTATTCACATCGGCCTTGTGGTAAAAAATGCGATATCTGTTGTTGAACAGATGAAAATTCCTGCGCAAAGCCTGCCGTCGAGCAGTTTGCGCGAAATCTTTCCAGCAATGCTTCCGCCTGTTCCATCGCCACATTTTCCAAATCAGCCGCATGCACCTGCCGCAAAGCCAGACTCTGCAAAGAAATAATTCCCAGTAAAGCAGTGGTAATAATCATCAAGGCAATCAGCACTTCCAGTATACTAAAACCTGAAAAAGATAAACGTCTGTAACGCATGAATGTTAATCTACAATAATACGAATAATTCCTGAATACAGTAATCGTTGATTACGAAGAAAAATGGTTAATGATGCATTATTAGGAAGTGCAAACATAAATATTACCGGATTACTGATGGGCGTGGTTCATTATCTCTTCCCAAAGCCAAAAACATAATTTATTGCTGCAATTTAGTTGTTAAGGCGCTCAATAGGTCAATGGGCAGCGGAAAAACGATGGTGGAACTTTTTTCGCCGGCGATATCTATCAAGGTTTGCAGATAGCGTAACTGAATCGCTTGCGGCTGTTTGGATAAAATCAGCGCGGCTTCCTGCAGTTTGGAAGCAGACTGCAATTCACCCTCGGCGTGAATCACCTTCGCTCTTCGCTCGCGTTCCGCTTCAGCCTGACGGCCGATGGCCCGGATCATGCTTTCATCGAGGTCGACGCGTTTGATTTCCACCGCCGTGACTTTAATGCCCCAGGCGTCGGTGGATCTATCCAGAATAGCCTGAATGCTGGCGTTTAACATTTCCCGTTCCGCCAGCATCTGATCCAATTCATGTTGGCCAAGGACTGAACGTAAAGTGGTTTGGGCCAACTGACTGGTTGCTTCGTAAAAATCCTCCACCTGGATGATACATTTTTCAGGGTCCACAACCCGGAAATAAATGACGGCGTTGACGCGCACCGAGACATTATCGCGAGAAATAACATCCTGGGTCGCTACATCCATGACCACCGTGCGTAGATGCACGCGCACCATTTGCTGAACAATTGGAATAACGATAATTAAACCAGGCCCTTTTACCTTCCAGAAGCGGCCCAGCAGGAAGATAACTCCGCGTTCGTATTCTTTGAGGATTTTGATCGCGCTCATTAAAATAATGATAATAAATATGACTACAACGTATAAAAAGATATTTGTCATCATCATCCGAAACCTCTTTAATTTTGGTTGTTCTCGTCATTCGATAACGGCTTAACTAATAATTTAAGCCCTTTAATACCTGTCACTTTCACGCGTTGTCCGGCCCGTAAAGTTTTATTACCCAAAACCTGCCATCGCTCGCCATTGACATAAACCCAGACTTCACCGTGATCGATAACTACTTCGCCCATTTGCCCAATCATTCCCTCACGTCCGGTAACCACTGGACGACGGCGGGCGCGAATGGCTACGCCGACAATCCCCAGAAAAAATAACAGTGTCACGGCGGTTACCGCGACAATTAACGGAATCGGCAATCTGAAACCTGTCGCGCCTGGTTTTAGTAACATGATAGACCCCACTAAAAACGCGATCGCACCGCCAATCCCCAAAGCGCCAAAAGTAGGAAAAAAAATCTCCGCGATAATAAAACCCAAACCGGCTATTATCAGCGCTAAACCCGCATAATCAATGGGCAATAGTTGAAAAGCGTATAGCGCCAATAATAACGCAATCAGGCCGGCAACACCAGGCATGATAAAACCAGGGTTCATCAACTCGAAAAATAGTCCGTAAACACCGATAATTAACAGATATATAAGCGATGCTGGGATTAGTGATCACCCCCAACAGCCGTGTGCGCCAATCCGGAACAACGTTGCGTATTGGCAGCCCCTGGGTATGAAGAGTTTGCATTTGACCATGCACCGAAACCATTTTACCATTAACTTTGGTTAATAAATCCGCTGGATCATTGGCTATTAAATCAATAACCTTCTGCTGTAAAGCCTCTTCTGCACTCAGACTGGCGGCTTTACTCACTGCCAATTCCGCCCATTCCGGATTTCGATGACGTAGTTCAGCCAGACTGCGTATATACGCCTGTGCATCCTGTCTGGTTTTTAATTCCTCCGTAGAGACTGAAGATTTTGCCTCTCCTCCGGCTACTCCGATACTGACCGGACTCGCAGCCCCCAAATTAGTTCCCGGCGCCATGGCCGCAATATGACAGGCATATAAAATGTAGGTTCCCGCGCTGGCTGCACGTGCGCCACTGGGGAAAACATAACCCAGAACGGGAACCGGAGACTCCAGAATGTCCTGAATAATTCCCCGCATGGATTCACTGAGACCACCCGGCGTATCTATTTGCAAAATAATCGCTGAATTTTTTGCGGCACTGGCTTGCAACAAACCGCGGTGAATAAAGTCCTCGGTGGCTGGTCCGATTGGACCCTTAATCTCCAGCAATTCCACGGACGGCGCAGGTTCAGCGGCCAGCACTTCGCACCCCGAAAACAACATAAATATGATTACAAAAACGCGGATACTGCGCATGGTTAATTTCCTCATGAAAGAAAGTTAACATTTCTAATCTCCCATCGCAACTTGCATAATTTCACTGCACAGAATACACTTATCAGCAATTCTCGGTGAATTATAACTCTTCAGGGGTATGAATTTGCAAACGCAGAACGTTCAATTTTGCCCCAGGTTTGACGAAAAAGTGGCCGAAAAAGCGCAGCATACTACTGTATGTGAGTGGGGCAAAAGTGAGCGTTCCTATCCACTGGCTGAATAGTTAATTTATTTTTAAGTGTTACCATGCCTAATCATGCTCTCAATTTTAATCACGCGGAAGCGGAGCTTATCAATCAGGAATTATTTCATTTTTTAATCCCATCTGAGCGCGAATTATTATTGAACAGCGCCAAAAAATATACTCTCAAAAAAAATCAAATTCTGACGCGGGAAGGCGATCCCGCCAATAGTTTTTTCGTCATCTTAAGTGGCAAGCTGAAAGTGACAAAACATACCAGAAAAAAGAAATTCGAATATGTGCTGGCCTATTTAAACACTGGAGATACTGTCGGTGAAATGAGTTTAATTGAAAATGTTCCCAGAGGCGCAACTCTGAAAGCGCTTAAACCTACGACCGTCCTTGAATTTGACATCCACCAAATTAAGAAATATCCGGAATTATACAATCGCTTGGGTCTTTTTTTAGCCAAAAAAACGGCGCGGCGATTACGTTTTCTCAGCGAAGTGACGGTGAAATCAATGGAAAAACGGTTGCAGGAAGCCCACAAACGCACCGCCCTTGGGTCGCTGATGGTCACAGTATTAACTTTAATAAGCTGTTATATGCTTAGTTTACAATTTTTGCACCATATAGAATTACAATTGCCGGTAACCACCATTATTTCAGCTCCCATGGTCATCATCATTGGGGTGATTATGATTCTGGTCATGAAAAGAAGCGGATTTCCGTGGAAAACATATGGTGTCCGCTTCAAAAATTGGCGGCACGATATTATCGAAGCCCTGGTGCTGTCCCTGCCGATTATAGCCATCCTCATGATCGCAAAATGGGCGGTTATCCATTTTGTTCTACATGACCCCAAGTTGCCACTCATTGAACCCAGTTCCAGCATGCCGCCTAATTATTTCTTAAATCCCCTGTATTACTGGATTAGCCTGTTAGTTTACATTATTTTAGTGCCACTGCAGGAACTCATTGTCCGCGGCGGCCTGCAATCGGGTTTTTACGTATTTTTACGGGGCACAGAGAAAAAACGCCTGTGGATTGCGATTATTATTTCCAATTTAATTTTCTCATTGCCGCATTTGTACAATTCTCCCTCTTTTGCATTTTTAGTATTGATTCCAGGTATTTTTTGGGGTTGGTTATATGCCCGACAAAAAACCCTGGTTGGCGTTTCCGTTTCTCATATTTTTATTGGGGTGTGGATGGTTTTTGTTGTCGGCTTCGAACAGCTCATCAACCGGTTAGGGACACTTAACCTCTAAAATTAGGAGACGTTATGGAAACATTAGATTTAATCAACGAAAATGAGTTTGTACTGACGGTAAGGTTGCAACGGCCCGAGGTTAGAAACGCCATCAATTCTATGATGATGCGTGAACTCCAGTATTTATGGGAAACAGAAATTCCGCAACACTCCCGTTTACGTTGCATTATTCTAACGGGCAGCGGGGATAAAGCGTTCTGCGCAGGCGCCGATTTAAAAGAGCGGCAACGTATCAGTCTGGACATGTGGCGGCAGCAACATCTGGCTTTACAACAGGCGATGCTGGCGCAAGTGGCCTGCCCCATCCCTATTATCGCCGCGGTAAATGGCGCAGCATTTGGCGGAGGACTCGAGTTAGCATTAGCCTGTGATTTTATTTACGCGGCCAATACGGCCACTTTCGCACAATCGGAAGTTAAACTCGGTCTTATGCCTGGGGCCATGGGTACTCAAAATTTGCCTCGCGCTTGTGGCATTCGCAAATCCAAGGAGCTGAGTTTTAGCGGCGCGAGTTTTTCCGCCGATCAGGCCGCGGCATGGGGAATTGTTAACAGGGTTTTGGAGCCGACAGCATTGATGGAAGAAACGTTAAAAATCGCCAATACTATCGCACAGAATGCTCCTTTTGCCGTGCGTCAGGTAAAAAAGGCAATTAATGCTTCTCTGACACTGGATATCAAGGCGGGATACCGGTTTGAACTGGAAGCTTATCAGCAGTTATTGCCAACGAAAGATCGTGTTGAAGGGATTGCGGCCTTTAATGAGAAACGCAAAGCGATTTTTACTGATGAATAAGGAAAAACCATGAGCCTTGGCAACCTTTATGATTCGATTGCAAAATATTACGCGACTATAGATTTTTTTCAGATAAATTCTTCAGCGCTGACGGCAGCCACTGAACAATTACAGGCGGCAGACGCTTTTACGAACGATGGTCTTGCGATTCTTGACCTCGGTAGCGGCGACGGCAAACTGCTGATGCTCATCCACGAAATTTACCCTCACGCACAACTCGTCGCCGTCGACGCTTCAGAAGATATGCTGAACCTGGTGAAAACTAAATTACCCCGGATCAGCACGGTGCAAACCAGCATTATCGAGGTTGATCAAAGGTTTACTGTCCACCAATTTGATCTGGTCACCGCCAGTTTTGTGTGTTCCTACGTAGGGTTGCCGGTACTGTTAGCGCAGGCAGACTATCTGTTGAAAAAAAATGGCTATTTTTTGCTAATCACTACCACCATGGAGGCTTTCCCCGGAATACAAAAACACGTGGAACAGCTCGGCGCTAGTAACAACTTTTTGAAAAAGCTCTTTTATTGGTGGATGAAAAAGACGCTGCACAAAGTGAAAGCGCCTCAAAATTTCGATGATATAAAATACCATGCAGGCGCCAGAGGATTTAAAGTGGTACAAAGGCAACAATTAGTGACGCCAATGGTTTTTAATAGCCCGCAGGAGAGCCAGGAATTCGCGGAAAAAGGCGGGTGGGCTATCAGTATGATCGATTACCCTTGGATGCCTGTCCGTCTTTTTCGAAAGATTGCGATAAAGTCGCTGCATTATGTGACTTTTCCCTTCCACGACCAGATGGTTGTTGAAGTGGTTCTATTGAAAAAATCTTTATAGAACTTTCCAGAGTATATTTTTATTTTTTTTTATGATCAAATATTCAATATGAGAAAAACATCAAGCCTGTTACCATTCCGCATTTTTTTAAGACGGTTGCTACGCAATATCCTGGCGGGGTTAGTGTTCATCGTCGTCGCCCTGGCGATCGGCATGTATGGATATCACCGTTTTGAAAGTATGACGTGGATAGATTCTTTTGCCAACGCTTCGATGATACTCTCAGGCATGGGTCCTTTTGGTCCTCTCAAGACGTTTGCAGGTAAGATATTCGCTGGCTGTTACGCGCTTTTCAGCGGTTTATCATTCATTTTGATCATGGGTATTGTTCTCGCGCCGGTTGTTCACCGGTTTTTACACAAGTTCCACCTGGAAATCGAGAAATGATGATGAGAAAATATCTTTAAACAGGTTTGACAAGTTTGATTATAGGTTAAAATTCTGTCTTTAGAATAACATGGAAAGATTATGAAAGCGCATGTAAAAAATTTATTACCGGCCTCTCCTTCGAATGAAGCAAAAAATACCGGAATTTTCTATGAGAAATTTTTAAAATTGATTCCCGAGATTCAGGTAAGGTGTCAGGAATTAAATAAAATAATTGAATCCAAGGAAATTGTTTTACCTCTGAACGATGAATTCCCTTTCCAGGAAGAAATAGATGGGGTAGACACTTCATTCACAATAACAAATATAAATAAGCTTCAAAAAAAAGTGGATACCATTTTAAAAACATTACCCAAATCCTCGCAAGAGCCGGCGATTTTTAAAACTCATATTGCTCCCATCATGGTTTTTCTCTTACTCTTCTCTCAAACTTTTTCTACTCCAAAGAATTCTGCGATAATCGATCTGATAGCGAAAATTTGCGCGATTGCTGTGAATAATGATTTAACCGGATCAAGAATGTATTTTCTTTACCAAAGAGCCATTCATTATCTGAGTTTTCAAGAGCCTTTCAATATTGAAAAATTTCAGGATATGATAGACGCTATTACCAGTTTTTCCTGCAAAGACAATTTATCCTTACTCAAGGAAATAAGGCTGGCATGTATTACCAGCCAATTATGTCACGACGTTTTTCTTAAACAGAAAAATCTGCAATTTCTGGGAATTATAACTACACTTTTACACAGAGCGGTCGATATTTTTAACCAGAAAAAAGGTGATTTTCCTAATGAAAATTACTATGCGACTATTTATGGCCTTCTGGTTGCGAGTAACCTGGATTTTCTGGACATTTATCTTCTTCCTGGAATTTCTCATGGTCTCAACAACAGCATCGAAAGTTTAATAGCGTATACGCACCGGTTTTCCCTGAAAAATTTCCCGGAAAAAATTCCAGAAACCGCCCGGCAGACTTGTTTATCCAAAGTTGTTGAACTCTGTAAAAAAAATATTTCTTTACGGGTAGCTCTGTGTGAATTAGCAGATATTTTTATTCCAAAGACCACACCTCTTCCAGGATCTGATAATTCCCTGTTAGTCACTTCAATTATGTTTATATCCAATCTACGCTCCAAAATTTATGAAGAAAAGCCGCTTACGTTAAATCCTGTGAATAATGCAGCAGTTCAAAAAGAAAAACAGGACGGTGAACCAGAAGAAAAACTGAACCTCGTGAAGAAAGAATTAAAAACCAAAGACAACGATAATTATGAATTAAGGAAAACCCGGAAAAAAAATCAGGAATTGGAAAGCAGCATTCATCAACAGATCCAATTGAAAGATCGCGTGCAAGATTTACAGGCCCAGTTAAATAACAAAGACGAAGAATTAAAAGAGGCTTATCATCAGATTGATAAATTTAGAACTACCAATAGCCGTCTTCAGACCTCTTTATTTCATAGTCAGTATAAAGCGAAAAAAGCCAGTGATGGTCGTGATCGCTACCAAATAGGGTCAGAGAGTTTAAACCTACAGCTCTGTCAAAGTCAGGCTGAGTTAAAAAAATCACACAAGGATTACCTTAGATTACTAAAAATTAATTCCCGTTTGGAGGACAAACTACACGGTTACAGGAGAAAATTACACCGATCCGAAGATAATTTTTTTAAGTTATACGAGAATAAAAAAATTTGTTTAAGCCTTCAGGCAAATGAATCTGATCGACAAATAGAGGCACTGAAAGAAACAGTGAAACAACAAAATCAGCAAATTATAAATCTGCAAATTGCAGCAGGACAACACAATCCTGCTTTCTTTCGATTTAACCCAAACCAATCGGTACCTTGGCCTCCCCAATACTCACCATATTTTCCTTACTACAAAAACAGTTAAGCCGTCATTGCCGATTTGCTGCGATCCCCATCGCGAAGGAAGTATAGTCAAAGCGATTGGGTTTTCGATATCGTCATTGCGAGCGCCAGCGAAGCAATCCAGTACAGAGCGTTGTCTGAAGTACGTGCTGGATTGCTTCGCTGGCGCTCGCAATGACGGGTTGAACCTAAAACTCAGGCGCTTTGACTATAGAAACTACTGGTTATTTTTCTTCATGAATTTTTGCGGCAAGAATTTCTATTTTCTCTATGGCGGGAGGCTTTGAGAGAAGTTCTTCGGCCCTGGCCTTCAGCGCGTTGGCAAGGGCGCCTGAAAGATGAGCCTGCCGGCTGGCCTCATTGGCGAAGGTATCAAAAATACCATACTTCGAAGCGCCCAAACGAATAGCATACCAGGTCATGGTTCCAGTTTCTTCCTGCACCACAGGAAGGCCTTTTTGCAAAAAAAGCTCCAGCTCTTTTTCTTTACCGGGTTTTGCTTCCAGATAAACCCACAGGGCTAATTTAATCATATTTATCCTCCTTGAAATCAAAACGATTTTAGAGAGTATTAAAAAATTAATCAAGTGGGAGTGCTACGCGCAACTCCCCCTTACGATCCCCATAGCGTAAGGTATTTTCTGCGAAAAATATTTATATTGAAAAATATTAAAGATCTAGGTTTATGCAAGCATTAGGTTTGTCCACACCCTCTTTGCCATTCTGTAGTGAAGGCATCAATTTAATTTGGTTAAAAAACCAGTTATTATTTACCATGGAGGTTGAGGCTTCTGAATTTTTGAATTCCAAATTTTCCGCAAATTTAATCCAATTCGCATGAATCGGTATATCATATAAATATTGAAATATTAAATTTCCCAAGACATAAGGAAATAATGAAATATCCGTCATTAGGACAAAGAGTCCATATAATTTTTCTTTCAGTGTTTTAATGATAATCTGAACACTTTTCTGCTCCTCAGAATATAAGAAAGGATTTGGATCTTGTTGTAAAACCGCGGATAATAAATTTTCATCTAACTGATTTTCTATGAGATCATGAATCCCGGTTTCTAATGTATTACGTGACGCAAAGTTAAAATTTTTAGATTGTACCGCATACCAATACATAGTCATTAGCGTATGATAACGGCCTGTCGGATTCAAATTTATAGAATTCTTATCTGTCCCCTGATATATCTTCTGAATTTTATAGCAATCAAACTGAGTAAAACGCTTATTGTCTGACATGACCATAGCCAAATGATAAAAACGAGCAGCTTTATTGATACTCTCTTTCTCTTCATCGTCTACTATGAATTCCGGTTCAGAATGACAATGATATAATCCTCTCTGATATATTTCACCAAGTCTCCAGAGGGCATCGGAGTATCCTTGAGCTGCGGCTAGTCGATAAAAATGCAGTGCATCTTTAAGTTCCTTTTTTCTCTCACAAAAAAGTGGATTCTCGTTTGGCCCACAAAACGGATTCTTTTTTTGCTCATAACACAGACCCAAGCCAAATTGCGCCATAGCATTTCCTTGATCAGCAACAGGACGGTATAAATGCTCCGCTTTTTCATAATCACCGCGATTCCAACTCAAGGCTGCCTGGCGAAGTGTCCATTCTACTGTCTTAGCATCAGGCTTTGGTACGATTTGATTTCTTGTCGTTCCGATAGAAGAATTGGCGTTGATTTTGTCTTTTTCCTCTTTTCTTTTTTGCCTATTGATTTTTTCTTCCCGAACCTCTGTATTTTTAGGATGCCCTGCAAGCGTTGTGCGAATTGCCTGAAAGGTATCAAGACTTAAGCGGGAATTTAAAATTTGTTCGAAAGTAATGTTTTTTGGATCTGAATGGTTTTTCTCTTGATTATACATAAAACAATTTTCACCTATATGTTTAGTTTAATTATATCTGCGAAAGATTATCATATTCTAATAGAAATTACAAGGGGTTGCTAGCCGAATTTTTATTTTCGGGCTACACGAGTCGTCCGGGTACCCTGGGGAGTGTCCTCAACTTCGAGACCCATATTAATTAATTGTTGACGAATAGAATCTGCTTTCGCCCAGTCTTTATGAGTGCGCGCAATATCGCGGTCAGACTTGAGACGCTCAATTTCCATCCTTTCATCATCAGAACGTGCGGATTTTAAAAAATTTGGATCTTGCAAAATACCCAAAATCCCCCCAATTTTAAGCACAGTCCTGGCTAATATGGCAGCTTCCGCAAGATTATTGTCACGTCTCAATATATTAATTTTTCCGCAGACATCACCAATAAGACCCAGTGCAACGGAAGTATTAAAATCATCATTCATGACCTTTACAAATTCCTCATAAGCATGAGTAGCATCCGCTGTATCAGGAATATTTTCCGGTGGATCAATAAGGCCATCTATACTTCTATAAAAGCGCCATAAACGAATTTTAGCTTCATCTAAACTACTTTGAGTATAATCAGCCGGTCGACTATAAAGACTGTTCATCATAAAAAAACGTAATTCTTCTGGACGATGTTTCTCCAATGCATCACGAATAGTCAGGAAATTATTCAGTGATTTCGACATTTTCTCGCCATTCACCTGCAACAACCCGACGTGCATCCACAGTTGCGCGAAATGCTCGCCGCACGCGGCTTCGGATTGGGCGATCTCGTTTTCGTGATGGGGAAATTTTAAATCCATGCCGCCGCCGTGAATGTCAAACGGCTGACCCAGTAAATCCGTCGCCATCGCTGAGCATTCAATATGCCAACCGGGTCTACCCTCACCCCATGGTGAAGACCAATGCGGTTCGCCAGGCTTGGCAATTTTCCATAACGCAAAATCCAGATGGTCGCGCCTACAATTTTTCAACGGTATTTCCAGATAATTTCCCATATTCCCGAAATTTCCGCACGTTAAATAACACATCGCCTTTTTCGTCGCCGCTCTCGGCGACATAGGCATAGCCCTGATCCATTAATCGCTGAATTAAAGCCAACATTTGCGGAATGTATTCAGTAGCGCGCGGTTCCCGATCCGGAGGTAATATTCCCAAAGATTTTTCATCAGTCGTGTTGCGCATCGATAAAACGTTGCGTGAGCGCATCAATGGGTTCGTGATTCTCCTCTGCGCGCTTAATGATTTTATCGTCAATATCCGTGATGTTATGGACGTAAGTCACCTCATATCCCTGGCTGCGCAGGTAACGCACCACAATGTCAAACATAATCATTGAACGGGCATGACCGATATGACAGTAATCGTAAACGGTATTGCCGCAAACATAAATTCCAATTTTACCAGGAATAAGGGGTTTAAATTCTTCTTTCTGGCCGGTGAGACTGTTATAAATTTTCAGCAAGATGTTTTGCCCTCAGTAAACGTTGTTTAATTTTTTGCGGTTCCATTAAAACCATTAGTTTGCCCAGCTCCGGGCCGTGCGGTTCCCCGGTCAGCGCCAGACGCAATGGCTGAAATAGCATTTGACCTTTTATATTCAATTCCGTTTTTAAATGTTCCAGAATTTTTTTGGCATCTGCACCGTGACGTTCAAATGCCGCCAGCGCTTGCGAAAAATATTCTGGGTCGGCGACTGTCTGTAAATCCCGTACCGTTATTTCATCGTCAAAAATAATTTTCGACCAACGATAAGCATCGGCAGGAAACATTATATTCGGTCTGATCACCTCTATAAAAAGATCGCGCTGATTCTTCGGCAGGGATGAAAAAAACTCAATTCCGAGCCAACTCCAAATTTCTTCAATACTCAAATGATCAACCGCTTTTTTTTGCCAGAATAATATTTGCGCGGGATTATACTTCGCGGGAGATTGACCGAGAGATGCCAACTTAAATTGCGCAGCCAATTCGTCTTTGGAAAGCAGTTCATCATGACCATAATAATGCCCCAGCCGCGCCAGATAATTGATGATCGCCAACGGTAAATATCCCTCGCCCCGTAATTCTACCAACGACCGGCTGCCATGTCGCTTGGATAATAGCGTGCCGTCCGGAGCTAAAATTAGCGAAATATGCCCATATTCAGGAATAGGTAATCCCAATGTCTCGAGGATTAAAATTTGCCGCGGCGTATTGGCGACATGATCTTCGCCGCGCAACACATGAGTAATTTCCATCAAAGCATCGTCAATCGCATTGCAATACAAAAAAGGGGCCGTGCCATCGGCGCGTCGAATAATAAAATCGCCCAGATCTTCACTTTTAAAACATTGTTCGCCACGAACCAGATCGGTAAAACGGATCTCCTGATGTACAGGAACACGAAAACGTAGAGTCGGCTGAATGCCCTGCGCCAGTTTAGCTTCAATTTGTTCCTGAGTTAAATTTTGACAAGTGCCCGGATATCGCGGCGGTTTTCCCGATGAGCGCTGAATTTTCCGCGCCAGCGCCAACTCTTCTTCACTACAAAAGCAGGGATAAGCCGCGCCCATGGCCTCCAGCCGTTGGTAATAATCATCATATATGGCCGAGCGCCTGGATTGATAATAAGGCCCCTTACCCTTGTCGTGGCCCGGCCCTTCCTGCCAATCCAAACCCAGCCACAGAAGGTCCTTTTCCAGCTGAATCGTATACTGCTCTTCTGAACGTTGCTGATCCGTATCTTCAATACGCAGCAAAAAACACCCTTTCTGGCTTTTGGCCCACAATGCGCTAAATAATGCTGTACGTAAATTACCTAAATGCAACAACCCTGTGGGACTTGGGCAAAAACGTGTTTTAAGATTATCCAAAGTTGAAACCATACAAACTCTCCGATTCCGGAATTTTATCACACTGCTTTTCAGATTACTTATTTTACTATATATTTGTAAAATATATTAGAATAATCAAATGGAGCATCTGACTGTGACCAAAAAAACCGCTCAATTAATCATTGACAAGCAGACTATCGATTTTCCTGTACTGACAGGCTCACTCGGACCTAATGTCGTTGACGTAAAGAATCTCGTTAATTACGGTCATTATACTTTTGATCCCGGATTTTATTCCACAGCATCGTGCGAGTCTAAAATCACCTTTATCGATGGCGATGAGGGGATACTGCTCTATCGCGGCTATCCGATCGACCAGCTCGCTGACCACAGCGACTATATGGAAGTCTGTTACCTGTTGATGAACGGCGAACTCCCCACCCAAACCCAGAAAGATGAATTTGTCGCGCAAATAAAACGTAATTCCGGGGTACATGAACAGATCACGCATTTTTTTAACGGCTTTCGCCGGGATGCTCATCCCATGGCGATAATGGTCGGAGTCGTCGGCGCGTTATCCGCTTTTTATCACGATTCGCTGGATATTAATCAGGCCGATCATCGTCTCACCTCTGCGTTTCGGCTCATTGGGAAAATGCCCACCATCGCCGCCATGAGTTATAAATTTTCTATCGGCGAGCCCTTTGTCCACCCCAAACAAAATCTGAGTTATTCAGAAAATTTCCTCAATATGATGTTTGCCACACCTTACGAAGACTGGTCCTGTAACCCCATTTTCAGCCGCGCTATGGACCGAATATTCACGTTACACGCTGACCACGAACAAAACGCATCTACTTCCACGGTGCGTGTAGCGGGCTCAACCGGCGCTAATCCCTTCGCCTGTATTTCCGCGGGCATCGGCGCCTTATGGGGGCCCGCTCATGGCGGAGCCAACGAGGCCTGCCTGAAAATGCTGAATGAAATCGGGGATGAGAGCCATATTAATGAATATATTAAACGGGCCAAAGATAAAGACGATCCTTTCCGCCTCATGGGATTTGGCCACCGCGTGTATAAAAATTACGATCCCAGAGCGCGGGTTATGCGTGAGACCTGTCATGAAGTACTCGAAGCCACCGGCAGACGGGACGAAGCCATCTTTAAACTGGCTCTTAAACTGGAAAAAATCGCCCTGGAAGATCCCTATTTCATCGACAAAAAATTGTATCCTAATGTGGATTTTTATTCGGGTATTACTTTAAGTGCGTTGGGTATCCCCACTAATATGTTTACAGTGATATTTGCGGTCGCCAGAACCGTGGGCTGGATTTCGCACTGGATGGAAATGATCAGCGATCCTAACCACCGGCTTGCCCGCCCCCGTCAACTGTATACCGGTCCTCAATCCCGGGACTTTATTAATATTACGGATCGTTCATAGTTTCCAGATACTTTATACACAAGATTCTGTTTTGATTGAGGCTGGTTACACAAGTTTGAAATGATCTTTAAATAAATATTTTAAGTAAATGATTTAAAAATAAATATTACATAAGAAGCTGACTGGCGTCATTTTCAGGAACGATATAAAACAGAGACTTAACTGATGTACTTGAAACTTTTACACAAACTTATCCACAGCCTGGTTAGGTAATGGCATGACTCAAACATCACTCAGAACCATATGGCAGCCATTCCCGCTGAGTACAGCGTCCATGGCTTTCTGTTTATATCCTGCGCATCGGCGAAGCCGATTGCTCGGAATGAAGGGCGAGAATCGCGATTCTCCCCCTTGCGATCCCCCATCGCGGAAGGAGAGTTCCCTTCAGCGGGAACTCCTGACCATTTGGACTAACCCTATCCACTTTATTGCCTGCGCCTTTGGTTTTGGCGCTTTGCCGTGGATGCCAGGTACATGGGCCACCCTGGCGGCTATACCTATTGTTCTGGCCCTGAAACAGTTCCCGGAATGGACATATATCGCCGTTACCATCGCCATGATTATTTTGGGGGTATTTGTTTGCGGTATCTTCAATCGTGATATCGGCGCCCAAGACCATCCCGCCTGCGCATGGGATGAGATGGCCAGTTTTCCGCTGGTGATGATTGGAGTACCGCCCACCTGGTATTATCTCGCCCTCGCGTTTGTATTGTTCCGCTTTTTGGATATTATCAAACCGTGGCCGATTAGCTGGTGCGACCAGCACATTCACGGCGGCGTCGGCGTGATGCTGGATGATGTTATCGCCGCATTGCTGGCGCTGGCGATCATGCACCTTGCCGTTTGGCTGATTTAAAATCTGCAGTTGCCTCCTACTGCGTAATACAAATTGTAGGATGTACGTAAATCCACTATATTTATAGTTTTATCATAAGGAGAATGATATGAAAACGTCTTTTTTATTCGTATCTGCCCTGACAATGAGTAGCACTGTTTTCGCGGCCAATTTGGAATCCTTGAATAAGGATCAGATTATTAATGCTTTTGTAAATAAAACCATCGTGTCGATTACCAGTAAACTTTTTGATGGACAAGAGGTTAATGTGACTCCGAGAACTTTTTCATTTTATATGGATGATAAAGGAAATCTGATTGGTAAACTGGAAACAAAACCTAAAGATGGACCACAATCAGATGTGGGAAATTATAAAATTGACTCCGAGGGCAGGATTTTTTGTACCTGGCGACACTGGTATGACGGAAAAACAGTCTGTTTTAATTTCTTTAATACCCAAAATGCTTATCTCGCGGTAAATTGTGATAATGTCTTCTTTACCGCTTATTTAAAAAGCGCCATTAAAGAAGGAAATCATTTAAGTCCTTGACGTTAAATCTTTAATGTATGAGTAAATATTCTGAATAGGAGTCGTCTATGAACCAGGTACAGGTCGAGCAGAAAAACTATCAAATGCCACCGCAGGATGGGTTTACTGTCGCACACTTTCTCACTGTCGCCGATATCGAACGATCGATTCGATTTTATGAAAAGATTTTTGGAGGCCGTATTCTGAGCAGAGGCGACGGCAAAGGCGCGCCGGGGTATGTGCAGATCGCGAATACGTGGCTCCTTGTCAACGTCGGGGGCGGTCCGACACCCGACAAACCATCGGTAACGCTGCGCGTTCCCATCGACTCCGATTCAGTCAGCAGCTTTATGAATATACGCGTCGCAGATATTCAGGCGTGCTATGAACTATGGCGAAGTCGTGGAGCCGAGTTTATCACAGAGCCAAAGGAAAAATACGGCGAAACGCGCTGTTACATCCGTGATCCTGATGGATATATTATAGAAGTTGGGCAACGCAAACCAGACTTCACCTACGGCTAAACATGTGAGTAGACCCACTCAATCACCCGGGTAGGCCCCTTTTAGAACCTACGCGCGGAACTACCGCATACGGCTTCCGATATATTTTTTCTCAATCAGCTTAGTTAAAACATTGAAACCGTTTTGACTGAAATTGCATTCGCCCTTAAATGGTTTATAATTGCAAAATCATGATTAATTTAAGTAACATAAGCTTACATTTAGGGTCCCGGTTATTATTTGAAGATATCAATCTAACGATTTTTGATCAACAAAAAGTAGCGCTGGTCGGCGCCAACGGCAGCGGCAAATCCAGTTTTTTTAAATTATTACTCGGCGAATACCAGCCGGATGGCGGCCAGGTTAATATTCCCAAAAATTTGCGCCTGGCCCATCTCGCCCAGGATGTGCCGCCATTAGCGAAATCAGCACTGGATTTTGTGCTGGACGGAGACCGCGCCCTTCGCGAGATTGAGCATTCGCTGCAACTTGCCGAACAACAAGAAAACCACCAGAAAATTGCACTTTTGCATGAAAAATTTGCCGAAATAGACGGTTACAGCGCGCCTGCGCGAGCGGCTAAACTACTCGACGGACTCGGTTTTAATACCGCTGCACAGCAGAAAGCTGTCAAAGATTTTTCCGGTGGCTGGCGGACGCGTCTGAATCTGGCGCAAACTCTGATGTGTCCCGCAGACATGTTACTACTGGACGAACCCACCAATCATTTAGACCTTGATGCGATATTGTGGCTGGAAAAATGGCTGCAAAAATTTCCCGGGACTCTGCTAATTATTTCTCATGACCGTGTGTTTCTGGACAATTGTGTCGATCAAATCATTCACGTCGATAATCATCAACTGAAAATTTACAGCGGCAATTATTCCGCTTTCGAAAAGCTTCGCGCTGAACAACTTGCTCTGCAGCAAAAAATGCATGAAAAACAGCAACGGCAGATCGCGCACATGATGGATTTTGTCAATCGATTTAAAGCCAAGGCCTCCAAAGCTAAACAGGCTCAAAGCCGCCTGAAAGCGATCCAAAAAATAGATTTAATCGCTGCCGCACAGGTCGATTCGCCCTTTGATTTTGAATTTCCTGAAATCGAACCGCCGCCCAATCCATTATTGACGCTGACAGACGTCACCCTTGGCTACCAACTCCACATACCCATTTTGCAGAAAGTTAATCTGCAGATTTATCCCGGCATGCGCATGGGTTTACTGGGTCCGAATGGCGCGGGTAAATCGACGCTGATTAAAGCCTTGTCCGGGCAATTAAAACCACTGCACGGTAATTGTTATATCGCCGATAAAGTAAAACTAGGATACTACGCGCAACATCAACTGGAGCAGTTGAACTTTTCCCAAAGCCCAATATGGCATTTGCAAAAACTGGCCCCCGCGGAACAAAGCAGTCGTTTACGGCAATTTCTCGGCGGGTTTGGCTTTTCCGGCGATATGGCGTTATCGTGCATAGAGAATTTTTCCGGCGGTGAGAAAGCCCGTTTAGCGCTGGCGTTATTGGTGTGGCAGGCTCCCAATCTGTTATTACTGGATGAACCCACCAACCACCTGGACCTTGAAATGCGCAACGCATTGACTATGGCGCTGCAAAGTTACCAGGGCGCGCTGGTATTGGTCTCCCACGACCGTTATTTAATTCAAACCGCCACCGACGAATTATTTTTAGTAGCCGATCATACGCTAAAACCTTTCGCGGGTGATTTAAACGATTATCAAAAATGGTTGTTCAGCCAGCGTGAGCAAAAACCTGCCGCTCCCAGCACAAAAAGCGCCGGAGAAAAAAGAAAACTCCAGGAACAGGCTGAAAAACTGGAAAAGCAATTACAAAAATTTCAGGCTGAAAAAACCCGTCTGGACGAACAACTCGGCGACAATTCCCTTTACCAGCCGGGCCAAAAATCCCAACTCGATAAACTTTTGCAATTACAACGGCAACTGCAAAAAAAAATTAGCGAAACCGAAGCGCTATGGGTACAAATTTCAGAGCAACTTTAAAAAACCTGAGCCAGTTGACGAAGATATTCTGAAAGATACAAAAAAGAAAAAATATTATAATTAAAATCAAGACTACGCAACTATTGAAAAAGATGCGGTGATCGGGGTACACTGGCGGTTGATGATAATTAGTTCTACCAGTTCTGAAAATTCTTTCAGTGAAATTCCGTCCAGCGAGATTAAATCTCAATATAATCGCGAGATTCAAATAATTGAAACTCTACCCGTAAGAAACGAAGAAAAAATCATATCCCCTTATAAGCGGAACTTTTATAAGACTTTGACGGTCAGTTGTATTATTCTGGATACGCCGTATGTATTTGTTTTAATAGTCGCTATTTTTGGCGCTCTGCGTTATTTACTTGCACAATGGGGGTTAGAGGGTATTCTCGTTGATGTCATTAGTATGGCGCTGGCTTCTATTTTTTCCACTTTGGGTTTGGGATGTGACGCATTGCTTCCAAACCCCATTGAAAGCGCAGAAATGTTAGCCACTCCCTCTCACGACACTCGACTTGACAGAAAAATAAAAAAAAGTAATCCCTATAAAAAAGGGCTGATAAAATCATTAATTTTTACCAATCTGATGATTGGCAATCTGACGTATGTCGTCGGTTCGCTCTCCAATGCCTTGCCCCTCGCCTATGTATCTTCCTCTCCCTGGGCGCAGTGGCTGCCGGGCATACCCATTGTCGGATTAACGGTTCTCTATTTTAATCTTATTTACTGGGAACCTATAAAAGAACACGCTTACGAATTCATCCATCGATTGATTGATCCTAAAAATTCCATGATCATTAACGCCTTGCGCGCTCCGATGCAATCTTTAGAGGTGCTTATTCAAACCTTCAGCAATGCGGTTTATGAGGGAGTATCCTACGGCTATATCATTCATCAGTTTTTACAATTATATTTCCAGATGGAAGAAGACGATCCAAAACACCTTCCCTACATTTATCTTACCGGCGCTCTCACTTTTTATATGGCCCTTTTTTCCCGTACCCTAAACGTTCACCGGGAGATCTTTAACGAACAGTGGAAACTATTGCCTCAAGGAACGCTCAATTCCACACGGGTTTCAATAAAGGGATCAGCCTTTGATGTTCTTATGACAATTTTGCGAGCGGCGCCCACCAGCACTCTGCTTTATAGACACGGCAGTGCGAATAAGCCGGTAAACCTCTCCATATCTATTATCGCCGGATGTCTGGTATTATTTCACGGACTTTACGTGCGATACCATAAGCGTTTGAATGAAACAGCTTTACAGGAAAACTCCACATTGATGCAAGGATTATTGGTTTCTTCCTCTATTCAGGAAAACAATGATTCAAACTCCGAAGAAGCATTTGACCGGATCACAGAATACTATAAAACCGAAAATCTAAAAAAATTGAATGGCTGGGCTAATCTCGGTGCAAGAATAGGCCGCTCTATCGCCTTCCTGGGTTTTTTGGTAGATCTGAATAAACTTTTATGTCCGCGCGGTGTCATCTGTTTGGATTTTTTCGATATATTGTGTTTGCATCAACTCTGGGGAAATACCTCACTGGAAAATGAGGCCAGTTTTTATCAAAAAAACATGGTAGAAAACTGCGCCTACTATCGCGCCAAAATCACTATCGAAAAAAATCAACCGCTTTATGGGTGGGGCGCTTTCTGGAAAGCTAAAAGTGAATATCCAGCCGGGCGCTTACGGAATTTTCTGCATAAACTTCAGAATCACGATCAAACTCTTCACAACCCCATCCTTTTTTCAAATCATCAGATGATCAACAGTTAAATCTTAAATTACTTTACCGGAGGATACACAAAAGGTTTGTAATCGACTTCGTTGAATAGCCAGCGAATAACATGATTAAACACAAAGTAGGTTTCTGTAAGAGTTCCAGACACTAAAACACTAAACAACCACTGGAGTTGCTGTAACGCTGCAATATTCCATCCAGCTAAATAACCGATTAAAGTATAAATGGAAAGGTTTTGAATGATCAACAGCGCAACTATCAAACGGCCATAATTTTTGCGGCTTTCCAAACGACTCCTGTAATCATCATAACATAATTTTTCAAAAGCTTTATTTTGAGTGATGATTTCTTTCGCAGGTGACAAATTTTCTGGCTCTGATAAATTTTTTACCAGATTGCTGGCGAAGTCCTCCTGGACATTTTCTCCCCTGATCATAATTAAATCATTCCAAGATTTCTCAAACGATAATACACTGCCTGGGAAGATATACCAAAACGGGAAGCTAATTCGTCAATATCTTTAACTAGCATCCAGAACCGAATAAATATATTTTTGGGCATGAGTAAACTGGCGGCAAAACAGTTTGCTTCCTGCTCCTGGTCTTTTTCTTCAGATTCGACTAACTGATCAAAATTCTGTCGATAGAAAATTTCATAGGGTTTGTCGGCATGCAAATGGTAATGGCCGAGTTCATGAGCGACAGTGAAGACTTTGCGGAAGAGTGGATCACCTTTTTTGACAACTATTGTTCGATCTTTTCGATTATAAGCGCCAGAGATAGCAATATTTTTAAAATCTCCAGCCATTATTTTCAAACCATCTGAAACAACGATTTTATCCAGATCGACCGGTGGTATTATTTCTTCCTGACCATAAGCTTCTCTGAGCAAATCCATCGTCATACTTTCAATCATCAGAATGCGTTCTTTGCTTAATGACATCCCGGGTTCTCCTTACTGCCGTGGAATCGGTTATTGCTTTAGCCATCATCTGTTCAGATAACTAATATTCTATACTCTTTAGGATATCTTTTATATTTCATAAAGTCAAAGTTCTTCAGCAATTCCCGCTGGGTACAGCGGGAATTGCTTCCTATTTATATCTAACATTTTTTGGTAAATACTGGATATTACAATAGACCTAATCCATAAATACGATCTTATTTGTAAGTGGCGCAATTTGAAATTTTGGCTATAGTTCCCTTAAGCCCCAAAGGCAATTCTCCATCTCCCACATTAATAACAAATGAAGGATCGTCGGTTGCTGATGGATTTGAGATGCTAATCTCAGCATATGTCACCTTCGTTAGTTGAACGCCGCTGTCGCAGGTATTTGAACTTTCGATATAAGTAAATATAGCCATAAAAGTTCCCCAAGTAATACTTGAATCCTTGCTTGAAATACTATAAGAAGTGTTACTTTTGGGAGGTATTGAAGTGCAATTACCACTGTAGCATTCAACTTGCGTTGTGTTACCCGGGATTATATCTGGAGTCATCGCATCCTGCCCTGCATTTCCAGGATTATGAAAGCTAACAGTATAAGTGTTGGCCTGACTACTAACCGCAACAACCGTAAAAGATATGCCTAAAAAGGCTAACGCTAATGTTTTCATTTCTATTCTCCTCATAAATTTTTATCTCCTGAGACCCCGACTAAAAGCGCAATGAGTTTTTCTTAGTGGTATAATTCTGACGATAAGGATTTGTTTTTACTCAGTGGCATTTTTTCTTTATTCACATTATATCTAATTACTGTTGCAGGGGGTAGATGAGCGATATTTGTCCTTCGGCTGGTAAATTCCGTACGGTAATGATGTCAAAAGCAGAACGATATGTGAAAGCAAAGATATAGGCTTAGCATTCGGAGGGTTATCAACAAATGCAGTTACTCAAACTTATCACCGGATAAAATAGAGAATTCTATTGGATAAGCAATTAAAAATAACCATTTATAATATAGAAAAAAAAATTTATTCAGAATCCAATACAGAATTTCAAAATTAAAGGCTTGACCCTCTTAACAGCAAACGTTTTCATTGTTATTCCAAGTGGAATCTTATCTGGTTCAATCCAAACAATTTCACCATTTTGCCAACTGCAAATAGGATTTCCCGCTTGCTTATGTTGTTGCAGCGCAAGTCTTATCCCAGCTGGCAGAACCTGAGTAACCCTTTGCGGATTTTGAAAGAATTTGGAAATAGCGTCATCCACCGATGATTCATTTTTCATTGTGAGCGGGTTTTCCACGTGTAAGAATCGTTTATAGTTAAAGTTGTGTACCTATCCCAGAAGCAATTAAGTTTAACTGATTTGAGTTTGAATGATCATAAAATTGCCAAGAATTTGTAAGCGGTTGGTATAATTTGAAGAAATTCTTTAAACTTCCATGATATCGCCTGCGAATTGTAGGCTCTGGAACATCATGCCCACCAAGTTTAACCCGTTCAGTAACTCGCGAAATAGCTTTAGATAACAAATATCTGTACCGATGATCTGGTCAGGGGATGAACGCCGCAGCTTATGATACGCCGTGTCTGTCAATTGATCGATAATGTAGGGGTCTGCGTTCGTCAACAATGCTCTGAGTTCTTGTATTTGTTAAGTCGTTTTCATTCAGAGGACGTAAGATATAACGATTACCACTGATTTTATTATATCTTATTACAGAGTTTTCTATATTAATTGAAAAAGCCATTATGATGGCAGTGCTAAAAGCACACAGGGGATTTTTAGTTTCTATGAGTGTAAAAATAAAAGCAGATATTGCAATGATAAAAGGCCATAAAAATTTTTTAACTGTCTGCAAACCAGTAGACTTACTCTCATGGCGATAAGAATTTTTTTCTATCTGTCTAACCGTATAATCAAGCATAGGCAATATGAAAGTTGGAGCAAAGGCTATAGAGCATGAAGCGAAGTCAAATTTATAGAGCAATTCTAATGAATCAGGAAATCGGGAAGAACAAACAATTACTGCAGGGGTTCCTAAAACGAACATTGTTATTAAAGCTTTGGTTTTATAATTAGAGTTGATTAACCCGGAAAATAATTTTCTAACATCAGCTAATATATTTTGACGCTTAGAACAAAATGTGTTCCATGCTCTGATATGTGGAAAAAGCATATTAAACTCAAAAATCTTAAAGATGTTATTTATCATAGAGAGCGCATCTTTTGATAATGCTTTTATTGGTAAGAGTTTTAGTACGAGTTTTGGTAATATTAAGATTATAGATGTCATTAAAGTGTGGTTAAACATAAAGAATTTTACATCGAGATTAGTCAAAGCTTCATTTCTACGCACTGACCACAATAAAATATCTTGTAATTTTCTAAACTTTTCCATGGTTATAAACAATGAAGCCATCAAATAAGGGGCCGAAGAAACGTCTACTTGTTTCTCTTGATCATAATGGATGATCAATGAAATGCCAAAAAACAATACAAAATACTCATACCCTAAAAAGGGTGAAAGATTTAAAGCATTAATATCATATGACTGTATGGGAGGTTGCCTCCAACTGCTAAAAATTTTTTCTAAATCTTTAACTTCAGAACGATATGAATCTAAAATAGCTTCGGCGAAAGAATCCCTGAATAAATCATTAGATAAATCCACTGAGGATCGGTTCATAGGAGAGCGTTTAATTATTGCAAACCAGCGGCAGTAGTCAGATTCTGAGTAGCTTTCACCATCAACGCCACATATAAAAGGGTTCTTCCTTGGGAATGCCTTCTTTATAGGCGAAATATAGACACTGTCTAAACAATTTTTGTCTTCGTCAGAATTATCTTTATCAAATTCTAAAATAGCTTCAGGCAATTTTGCAGGCTGCAATATCTTTTCGACATCCTTCCATTCATTGAAACCAAAGGACTTGAACTCACCTTGGCGAAAAGCATTCTTGATACTTTCAAGTTCGTACATGTATTTGGTAAATCGATTATCGTTGATATACTTCACGTTGCGATTGTCTCGCGTGATGGGGCGGTTTGTAGGGTCAATAAAAAAAACGTGGTTAGATTTAGTGGAAAGAGCCTGTTGCTGTACCCGTTTTCTTTTCATATCGATAGTCTCCATTGAAAGTGATCTCGTTTCTTGATGGACGAGTTTTATTCATTTCTTTTGTAGTTACCTCTAAGTAACTCACTAATCAGTGAATAAGCTTTAGAGTAAAATAATAATCAATCAACATTTATTGTACGCTGGTGACCTTAATGTCCGCAAGTTTTAGAGAACGCAAATTCTGGTAAGTCAAAGGGGTTTATTGCAAGGGTTGGCCTCCGATATGATCAAAAAAAATTTCTACATAAAGGAAGTCCTTAACGGTTCTTTACACAGAGACTAAAATAAATGATTATCGCTCGTTGATAAGGTGCTACTGCGTAAACGCAGTTTGATTGAGAGTATTAATAATCAACTCAAAAATGTTTTTCAGTTGGAGCATACTCGCCATCGTAGTCCGGTAAAATGGCTTTATTAATATGTTAGCTGCTGTTGTGGCATCCTCATAAACCTTCTTTAGAAATGGCTGACACCGAAATCCGATCTATCGAACTTTTGCCTATTCATCCTTAAGCAGAATTCGCGTTAACAGTATCTTAACCTTCAGCGGAAACCACTGAAGGTTAACCAAAGCTCTTTTTTGAAATTAGTGTGGGAGAAGTGGTCGTATGTGTAGGGATCAGTGTAGGGATGTGTATTTTTGTTTGTGTTCGGGAGGTTTTGAGAATTCAGGATCTTATAGAGTCTGTATTAAAACAAAATTATCCTGAATTGACCTTGCTGCTTTATAACGATGGTTCCACAGACCAAAGTTTGGATGTTATTAAAAAATATTTGCAAGAATATTCTTCAAAAAATCCTAAAAATTCCGAAAAAATTAAGTTATATTCCGATAAAAATAACCAAGGTGTCAGTAATGCCCGGACTCAGCTTATACAATATTCCAGGAAATTAAATAATCAAGCTTATATTTTTTGGCTGGATGCGGACGACCAATACACGGATATTAACTTTATTGATATCGCTATGAAAAAAATGCGAGAAACAAAAGCAGATATTTGTTTATATAACTTTACAGTGGCTTATGAAGATCCTGAAGATCCATCACAAATAGTTAATGCGCGCGGTTTGCTTGCGGAAAAAGCCAAGATTCCTGAAATTTTTCAAAGCATTCTTGAATCCGGTCGATCTGCTGCACCGCCGCTGAAAGTGCATAACTTATTAGACTTTACCAGTCTTGGCTGGACAAAGTGTTATGCGCCAACAGTTTTTCTTCCTACACCAAAAAACTGTCCTTTTGAAGATTTTGTTTATGTAGCCAGCCTTCTCGAAGCAAAATTGATAACAGCCCTTGACGCTAAATATGAACCTATTTTGTATTTAAGGCGTTCAACTTCAATCTGTGGAAATCGTAGCAGTGAAAATTTTACCGATCACATTCCCATCCAGCTTAAAACATTTTTTGAAGAGGTGCTTCATAATGGCGTAGGTCAAAGCACATATTTTCAGAAATTACAACTGGCTCAGAATTTTATCAATACAAAACTAATCCAGTACACTAAAACCTTAGACGATATTGTTGAGAGCAAAGCATATCCTTCTCTCAATCAGGAAACAGTTAAATTATTTACCCAAAAAAAATCAGAACTTTCCCGGTGGGTGGATTTAACTATTAATAAAGCTTTGCAAATCACTCAGTCAAAAAAAGTCAATCTACTGGCGCCTCTAATACGATCGCGCAGTTGTCCGGCATTATTCAAGTCTGATTCGTTCGGGTTAGAGAAAGCCAAAAAATCAGGATCTTTTAGTCAGCCTGCTTTGATTAAATAGCAGTGTAATGTTTTTCCGGCTATGTTGGTTTTTTGCCCATTCAGCAATTCTCGCTGTATTCAGCGGGAATCCATTCATCTCAAGTCTCACTGGGTAATGGTTACCAGGGATCAACTGACACGGCATATCATGGGATTCGCTGTATATCTTATTTATATCCTGCGCTCGGCGGAGCCGATGCTCTTCATTACGGGGAGCGCGAAGCTTATGCTCCCCCTTGCGAACCCCCATCGCGCAATGAATTTTCTACAAAAATTATTTTTCTTTATGAAAAATTAATCATATATTTCATTTACTTAAATCCATTTTATTCCCAGCGGGAATTGCTGATCTTTTTGTTATTTTCCAGCTTATTTCACCGGCGGAGGCGGCGAAAGGGGCACAAATGGCGTAGCCGATCACTGCGACCAATTCATCGTCCTGGTACAATAATGGGATAGTCGATCGCCGCCAAGGTGGAACGCCCCATTGCTGGAATAATTTCTTTAATGCGGTCGTCTGATTTTTTCCTGTCAAAAGGCAACGCTCGCCGCCCAGGCGAAATCGAACGTTTAAACGCCGCGGGTCAATGCGTAATGATATTCCACCATCGACTTGTTGCACGGCCACCAGTTCACCCTGCGGTAGTGGCAGCGGTGCGGATAAATCCCAATAGATGCGTCCATTTATTTTTACAGGGAGCGCCGCAGCTTCCACTATCAGGGATTGGCGGTAACGACGAATCACCCAACCATCCCAACTCACCTGTGGTTGACTATCCGCGCGGCCATTGATGAGATCCTGCTGAATGCGCTGGACATGGCGGGTATTCGGCAGACGGCAACCTGAATCCTTTAACCAGTGGCGCAATAGATTGCGCTGCCGCGATGGCGATAAGGCACGTAATAATTCCAGAGACAATAATCCGGGAGAATCACCGCCCAAGAGTTCCCGTTGAAGAGAACTCTCCGTGCGCGGATCATTGTTCAAATCTACCCTTGCCAATTCACTGAGTCCAGCCGCCGCTTCGGCACAATGACTGGCGCTGCGCGAGATATTTTTCGTCATTCCGGGCCAGCGTTCACGCAAAAGGGGCATAATGCGATGGCGGAGAAAATTCCGGTCAAAACGCTGATCAGCATTACTTTCGTCTTCAATCCAGCTTAAATTTTGTTGTATTGCGTATTCGTGCAATTGCCGCCGCGATAAATTGAGTAAGGGTCTGAAGAGATGGCCGGAAAAAAATATCTGGATTTGTGGCATGGCCGCCAGTCCTTTCGGGCCGGCTCCGCGTAATAACTGCAGCAAAACTGTTTCCGCCTGGTCATCCTGAGTATGCGCTGTCAGTAACACGTTTCCGGCTGGTAACCGTTTTGCGAATACAGCATAGCGCGCTTCTCTCGCCCAGGCCTCTACACTTTCTCAGGACCCGGCGCGGAACACAGGTATTCGCAATGAAACTCTACCTGCAGCGCCTTGCAGACCGTTCGGCAATGTTCCACCCAATCATCCGCGTGGGGACTTAAGCCGTGATGCACATGCAACGCTTTCAGGGACAACCCAGGAATCTGACGTCTTAATTGGGCAAGTCCATGCAGTAAAACATGAGAATCCAATCCACCGCTATAAGCCACGTAAAAACAGGATACGCTTTTTATTGAGTCAAGTTGTTCACGGAGATGTTCAGGTAACCGCATTACTTACATGAATTGTTAAGTGCCAAATTTTAAAAGTTTTTGATAGCGTTCTTCGAGAAGTACATTGACAGGTTTCTTTTTCAATTCATTCAGGTGAGAAACCAATCGTTCTTTAATTCGCATAGCCATCATTTTGGGATCACGGTGAGCGCCACCGACCGGCTCTTCAATGACTTCATCAATCAAACCCAGGGACGCCAGCCGTTCCGCTGTTAAATTAAGGGCTTCCGCCGCTTCTTCCGCTTTCGTGGCGCTCTTCCATAAAATGGAAGCGCAGCCTTCGGGTGAGATCACCGAATAATAACTGTACTGCAGCATCAAAGTCATATCCCCTACGCCGATCGCCAATGCGCCGCCGGAACAGCCTTCGCCGATCACCGTACAGATAATGGGAGTTTTTAGCACCGACATTACCGCGAGGTTACGCGCAATCGCTTCACTTTGATTGCGCTCTTCAGCGCCAATGCCGGGATAGGCCCCGGTAGTGTCCAGGAAAGTCAATACCGGCAGATGAAAGCGCTCTGCCAGTTCCATCAACCGTTTCGCCTTACGGAAACTCTCGGGCGATGGCATACCAAAATTACGGGCCACCTTTTCTTTGGTGGTGCGGCCTTTTTGGTGACCGATGATCATGACCGGTTCGCCTTCCAGACGCCCCATCCCGCCCACAATTTCAGGGGCGCTGCTGAAATGGCGATCGCCGTGCAGCTCGTCAAAGTCGGTGAAAATATATTGAATATAATCAAGGGTATACGGCCGCAACGGATGCCGCGCCATTTGCACGATCTGCTGCGCGCTCAGGGAAGAAAAAATTTCATGGGTAAGGGTCTTACTTTTACTCGCCAGACGGGTGATTTCTTCGTTAAGATTGAGCTTCTGCTCGCTGCCGATTCGACGCAAGGCCTCGATTTTTTGATCCAAATCCGCAATGGGGCGTTCAAAATCAAGATAATCGCTATTCATGCGGCCAATCTACCAAATTTTTAGCAAATCTGTCAAACAGAGCTCAGTACACGCAGCAATTCTCGGCTTCGCCGAGAATTGCTGGCTTTAACATGATCTTATTGCGTTTAATCCTTTTTTGGAATAAAATTTTCTTCCAATAGGGGTTAATAATAATGAAAATACAGATATTTTTAAACACTTCAAGAACCAAATTAGTGCTGTGGGTTTCGGACACCCTGACATTGGGAGATCTACTTCAGAAGATTGTTTCCTACCCTGACGAGTTCGAGTACTTTACTGCGGCGACCGTTAAGCGCCAGGAAAACAGAATAAATGTGCAGGAAAACTGGACCAGGACTTTGGGGGTATTATTTGAAAACGAGCCCTCTATTGAACTGGATATTCATTTTTCACACGGCTCGCTGACGCGGTATTGTTCCTTACATTTGGCAACCGAGCCCAAAACAGCCGATTTAAAGATCGCCACTGCTCTCTTAAACAGGCTGGGAACCGGAGTCGATGAATCCGGTTTTACCCTTCTGCATTTTAAAGCCCGCATTGGAAACCTGGACGAAAATGATATAAAACGCTGCCCAAACCATCTTAATTTACGGTCACAGGGTTGTTTAATATTCAGCGAATACGAGACCCCGGAAGTCACTCCCTTACTGATTGCGGCATTTGATGGCGCCCCCATCGATCTTTTAATAAAACATAAAGCAGATGTTAAAATACGCGATGGCAGGGGAAGGACGGCGTTTCACATCGCGACCATAAAAGGCCGCCTCGGGATGTTGTCCCAACTACTGGAGGCCGGCGCAGAGATTAACGATCCCACGGCCGAGGGGGATACGCCGCTCTTTCTGGTTCTGAAAGAGGGTTCTAGAGAAGGCATGCTTTCGGTAGCCATGATCAATTTCCTGATCAGAGAGGGCGCGGATGTGCGTGCCCGGGATGCGATGGGGCGATCCTTATGCATGGTCACCTTCTTGCGTTTTAATGAACAGATACCTAAAGCATGGGCATTCTTTCATACCACCCGGCAAATTTTTCTTGAAAATCTTATAAAGGCAGGCGTCGACCTCAATGCCCAGGATAACCAGGGGGACACCGCTCTCCATTATGCCGCCAGAATTGTGGATAATGAATTATCGATTTTACTGGAAGCAGGGGCTAATCCCAACATACCCAATAATCTCAATCAATTGCCGCTGGCCTTGGTGGACTCCCAGGAGAAAGCCGAAACCCTGGTCAAGTTTGGCAGCCTCATTCCCGAATCGCTGCCTGCGGGATTGGACAGGCAGAAACTGGTCGAAATTCGCAAATCGTATCTCACCCGTTCCCTTTCCCGTTCCCTTTCAAAATTTAAATTGGCCATCGAAGGCAGCGAGGAATCGCTCCTGTCACAGGCAGAAGAATGCAGGAAAACCCTGCTGGATCTGGTCTATTTTTCGTATATATTTTTCCCTTCATTGTTGTTGCGCAAAGAGAATCTGATAGTGAACATTATTAATGAGTATCTTTTTGAAAAGCCTTCCTTCGAAAATAATTTACTTCTGGATGAAGACTATTCTATGTGTGGCAACCCGGAGAACATTCGTTTCGCCCGAAATTATTACGATCGCCTCCTGCAATTTCCCCTTTCAAATACGCCAGATATAACGGTCATATGTAAAAATATTGAAGGCTTTATTGAAGAAAAGATTTTTTACAATCTGTTAAAAAGGTTGAAAAAAAACGCTCTGGCGCAGAATCGCGAAAATTTATCCATACAGGGACCTACGCCTTTAGCAAAAGAAATCGCCACAGAAAATTATAAACGGCTGGTGCACGCCGTGTTAAACGATGCGATTACGTTTAAGAAAGATAAATCCGATGGCGCTGTCACTGCTATCCTTTATGGGTATGGATATATCAATATAAATAAAATGCTGGCCGATGAACCCGATATAGGGTCATTTAAGTTCTCTCAAAATGACCTGAATAAATGTCATGAATATTTTATGAAAAGTGAAGTCTTTGATCTGCTCAGAGAAAAATTGGTCGGCTTCGATATGGAAATTCCAAATTTAGAATCCCAGTTCGGTATTAAAAACAATATTTTGCATCCGGCAGAACAAAAAGCCCTTGTTTACTACTGCGGAGTCTCATTTCACGCACCCATCAATCAATTTTTTAGAACGAATGGAGCGATACGAGACCGTGACTATAAAACTATTTTTTTACTGGCCACTGTCATCACGCAGGCGCTTGTTAAACTTCCTGCCGGGGAAGCATTCGGAGAATCAATAAGACTGGAAAAAATAGCCATGGAAAATAAAACAGAAATTGCGGCTCAAAGTCGAATAGGACTTCTGGAAAGAAATTCTATTTTCTATGAAAAATCTTTGCTGAGTACTCATGGTTTTTTCTTTAAAAATTTCAAAAATAGCGATCTTAAAGGAATAGAAGGCTCATCTCGCTCTACAAAAATTAAAAATATTATTTATATTATTAATAATGGGAACGAGGGAAAATGCGTTGCGCCCTATAATCCGTTCACATATGAATATGAAATTTTATTCCCCATAGGCACTCATTTTAGACTTTTGGACAAGTTTACAGATTCAAATGACCGTCAATTTTTCGTGTATGAACCCGTAAATGGGAACCTGTCACAAATGATTTCGCAAACGTTATTGCCGGGTCCCAAGCCCTCTACGATGCAAATAAAAGAACCCACCCAAAGTACTACTTTGCAAACATCGCAGAATTAAACACGGTATTGTTAAAAAAATCCCGCCCTTTAATATGCTATAACCCGGCGTCGCGGGGCTGTCATCGCCTGATTCAGGAAGGCGCAAATTTGGTGACCGAGGCCGCGGATATCCTTGACGAACTGCCAGGCAGTTCCTTTAGGCATGGGATTTCCACGAATATTCAGCCGAACCTTTGCTTGTTTTCCCCAGAATGCCAGGATAATATAGAATTTTTGATATTCACAGGAGGGGATGGTTATGAAAAAACACGATGTCATTAAGGGCTTAGAGAACTTTTATGCACCGGAGCTGGATAAATTCAGCCTGGAGAAGTTGGCTCGGGTTTACCAGTCAAACAGAGAAAAATATCCTTCCCTGGATTTGGACAGAATTTTTGAAATCCTTCAACAGCCTGCAGGAAGACTCCCAGGCGCTTCTCTGGAGAAAAGCCTCCAGACTCAGTTAAGGCTCGTATATACTGCTTTACAGACACAAAAAACTCAATTTGAAAATCTGGGGAAAAGCTGCCCTGGTTACATTTCGCGATTTATGAAAATAACCGAAACCCTATTAGGTTACTCATCGGTTGACGAATCACCCACCGTCAGCACACGCATCCCGACCGTTTAACCGGGATATCGCCTACTCCAGCGTCGCTGGACATGAAAATGTCCCCAGAAGCTGGAGTTACCGGGTTAATTATTAAAAGCAGGCCCGCCGGAAGAGCTGGATGAAGACGAATTTGACGAAGAATCGGTGGATGGCGGCACAAAATCCTCCCAGGTGATGACGCCACGCTGGCTTGAAAGTAACGATTGACTGACCAAATTTGATTTTCCAGTTAATTTGGCGGGAGTCTTTCCCGGGGCTTCTTGTTTTTTATCATCATTCGATGGTGGTTTTTCCACTTTTTTCCAGATCATATCATCTTCCGATGACGAGCCGGAACCTCCACCTATTTTATTGTCAGGCACATCTTCATCTGATTGTGATGATTGTGAATTCGGTCTTTTTGATTCCGCCTCAGAGTCTGATGAACCCGGTAAACTAGACGACCTAAATTTCATGGTGATCACATTATCATTATGGAGATTAAAGTGTTGTATCAAAAAAATATTGTTGGCCAAGCCGCCTTCCTCGTCTCTCAATATAAATTTCCGAAGCGCCGCAGAAGCCTCTGCATTATTGGGGTCCGGGAATAGTTGTTTCAGATAATTCACAATATTGTTATTTCCTGGATTTTTCTCTGCCAGCAGGTCTTTCTCGAGCAAACAAAGTAATCCGCCTAAAACGGTCCATCCCTCGGCGAAATTTTCCGAATCCTGACGGATAGTCTGGTTAAACAACTTCAGTAACACCACCCATTCGGGATGCAGTCGGGCAAATGAATTTGTGTCGATTAAATTTTTAATTATTCCCCGCAAGTATTCTAATTCAAAAAAACCGGACAAATATTCGTTGTTGAAAAATTCTTTGTCATGCAATTTTTTCCAGGGCGATTTAATCGAAGTAGAACGAGAGGTCAGCGCGAAAAATAAATCGATACTACTCTTAATGACATAATCAATGAGCGCCTTTAAAAAATCTGATTTTCCCGAATCAATTAAAATATCTAAAATGCTTTCTTCAAAAGTGGTTTGTAAATGGATGGAAAAAGCTTTGATTAACTGGGTGAACTTTCCGATATCATTTTCTTTAATAGCCGTTATGAGTCGATGGTGGACATTTAATTCTTTATAAACACTCATAACACTGGACGACGTTGTAAAATATTTGCCATACGCCTCGTTCAGACTTATCTGGTTTGCACTCGCGTAAAATTTCATCATCACTATCGATATCGCATCGCTGTTCTCCGCGATATAGATATCGATAAATTTGTTCAAATCAGATTTGACGCCTTTGTCATCCTGAAAGTTAAGCTCAATATACTGCAGAGCTTTACCTATCATTGAAAATGCGTGTTGTATAAATAAATAGCCAAGGAGAGTATTACCATTACAATCTTTTTTCAAAAAATCAACTTTATTTTCTTTCAGTAACGAGGAAAACGCATTGTTATTACCCTCCGCGGCAGCCATCCGCAATGAATGATATAAATAATCCTCGCTTTTATTTTCTAAAACAAACAGAGAGATTTTATCCGTGAGAGCTTTACCCAAGTCCTGCTGCGTAAATATAGCGGCGCAGGTTTTTTTATACTCGGCAACCAGACTTTTATCCCGCATCATTTCAATAAATAAATCCCGGGACGGTTGATTCTTCGGCAGCGGAGATAAATCTTCACGTAGCAGTAATTTTCCCAACTCTCCCACTCGCTTATTCTCAGTCAGATTATTCAGCTGATTGAGAAACTGGGTATTGGAATTTTCTTTATGCGCTAATTCCTCATAACTGAACAATTTTCCAAGCGCCTCACTCCTGGATTGGTCGCCTGTTACAAACGTCAAATCTTCACATATTGCCTGTAAGGCGATCATTTCCTCGTGAGCCACCTCATCAATATGCAGCAGACGCAAAACCCGCCCACTGTTTTTTTGATCATCCAAAATGACTTCTGCTTTACCGAGCCCGCTTAAGTCGACTAAAATCACTTTATTGAAACCCTGCTCCATCAGGCCGGAATTTATTTCGACCAATGCATTGCGTTTTGAGGAAATACGCCTACCGATAGAAATGACATCCTGATTCAATTTAGAATCCGCTGCGAGCAATACCAGATGCAAAAAATATTTGCACGTATTTGCCCGGCTTTCTCTCCAATCCTGATCCTGAGCATAGTCTAAATAAAGTTGATGTTTCTGATGGTACGCCTCTAAACCGCCTTCTATGGAAAAGTTTTCACTGAATTTTCTTCTTTTGAAAAGAACATCCCAATATTTTTGACGAAAGCTGAAATCATTTTGAGTTTTTTGTAAGAACACTTGATGTAATTGATCATTGACAAAAACTCCCCGCTCTTTTTGGTCTTTATCCAGACCAGTCAGAATAATATCTAATTGCAAACGCTGAGGGTTTTTTAAATTCGTATATTTGGCATCTAAAAGATTATCGCTTTCCGGATGACCTTTAATGGAATATTCGGGCATCAGCAACCAGGGGACATGATGCGGAATCTTCAGAAAGCGGGTCATCAGGGGGTCGAATACCGGGCCTTCAATGACATAATCAATTTTAAGTCCGTTACGCAAAAGTTCATGAAAACAGTGGACGGAAATGGCTTTAATCCCTTTTTCATTATCATCACCAATGCAGATTTCTTCCTCAAGACCGTATTTGGATGACTTAAATTGAATTTTTTTAAACCCAAACGAATTGCCCTGGTTTAATTCAAGTATTTTGGCAATGCCCGTGTCTTGCGAGATAATATAAATATCGTCCAGGTAGCCCCTGGAACGCAGGAATTTTTCTATTTTCTGTGCGGCATTTATAATGAAAAGAAAATCACCCTTCCCACCAAAACCATACGCCACTACCAGTGCTATCGCCATTTTTCTCACCCTCTGTTGATAAAAAAGCCGAATTATATACTCAAAAAGCTAAGGTCGCAATTTCCGGCGCAGGACTTTACCCACAGAAGATTTAGGCAGACTGTCTCTGAATTCAATAATCTTTGGGACTTTATAGTGAGTCAATAGCTGTCGGCAATAATCGAGAATATTTTTTTCGGTGAGTTGTGGGTCTTTTTTAACGATAATCGCCTTAACGGCTTCATTCGTTGCGCTATCGGGTTCCCCGACCACTGCCACCTCCGCCACTCCGGGATGAGAGGCAATCACTTCTTCTACCTCATTGGGATAAACGTTAAATCCGGAGACAATAATTAAATCTTTTTTCCGGTCGACTAAATAAATAAAACCCTGAGCGTCCATTCGCGCTAGGTCGCCGGTTTTTAACCAGCCCTCACTGTCCAGCGTCTCAGCGGTTTCAGAGGGATTTTTCCAGTAACCCAGCATCACCTGGGGGCCTTTTACCCATAATTCTCCGACTTCGTCGATGGATAATTCTCTCCCCGCGTCGTCGCAAATTTTAACGTCAGTGGCCGGCACAGGTAAACCCACACTTTGATTGAAAGGTATTCCCAACGGATTAATCGTGACGACCGGACTGGCCTCGGTTAATCCATAACCTTCCGTGACCACGCATCCTGTTAAGTTTTGCCATTGTCGCGCCACCGCAAGTTGCGTAGGCATTCCTCCGCTGACCGATAATTTTAAACATCGAAAATTTAAACGCGAAAATTGGCTATTATTCATCAAATGTAAAAATAAAGTATTTAATCCGATAAAACTGGTGGGCATACTCCGACGCCAGCTTCGCACCAATCCGCGAATATCCCGGGGATTAGTGATTAATACACACTCTCCCCCTAGTGCTAAAAAGGTAAAACAGGACACTGTCAGCGAAAAAATATGATAAAGCGGTAATGCTGCTAATAAAATCTCTTTCCCCAACTCCAGCTCACCCTTAATCCAGGCCCTGCATTGTAAAATATTAGCCAATAAATTACGGTGAGATAACATCGCGCCTTTTGGAGTGCCTGTTGTGCCACCGGTATATTGTATAAATGCGATATCTTCGGAGCGAATCAATGGGGGCGAAAAATTCAATTGGGCGCCAGTTTTTAGCGCTGGTTTAAAATAACGTGCCGTGGGAATTTTCCAGTGCGGCATTTTTCGCAAAACAATTTTAGTCCCAACATCAAAAATAATTCCTTTGAGGAATCCAAACAGATCACCCATTTTCGTGATGAGGACATGCCGCAGGGAAACCTCCGGCAAAATTTCTGCTACCACATGCGCAAAATTGGCCAACACCACGATTGCCTTGGCGCCAGAATCATCCAGTTCCTGCTTTAATTCACGGGGAGTATACAAAGGGTTGACATTGACGACGCTAAGTCCAGCGCGCAGCGCGGCAAATAAGGCCACGGGGTACTGTAAAATATTGGGCATCATCAGCGCCAGTCGATCACCGGGACGCAACGCTAACTCCTGCTGAAAATACGCGGCCAATTGCAGAGTATATTGATCTAATTGTCGATAGGTTATGGCGCTGCCAAAATTACTAAATGCCTTAAGCCCGGCATAAGTCTTACAAAAATCATCTAGCGCCGCGGGTAAATGCGCGTATTGATCGGGATCAATCGTCATCGGAACGAATGGTGCGTAGCTTTGAAACCAGATTTTATCCATGTGTGTCTTTGAAATCGTCGACGCTGATCATGGCCATACGCAAATCCTCGGCCGTCCGGATCTGTGCGGCTTCAGCGGAAGTGATCAACTGTTTATGCTGTGCGTCAGCGATTAATTCTACTAAATGATGGCCAGCAATGACACCCTGCCTTTTTGCCCGTTGAAGTTTTTGCAATAATGGCTCGACAGCAATAATTTCCTGAAGAGTATTTTCCAAGCCGTTTAATGGGCCGCCAAAATAAGCGCCGGAGCGAAAACAATCACGAACCGCGCCCGGCTCCATTAACAGTTTCGCGATGGCAACGGTGATCGCATCTCCAGGTTTCCACCTGGGTTTACCCAAAGGGAAAGTCACCAGACGCAGCCAACCTCTCACAAAAGCATTCGGTAAATTAATCAATAAATCGTTGAGACGCTGCTGAAAATTTCCGAATAACGTTTCACAAGCCCAGACGGTCAACGGAGCCAATGCCTCGCAGTCTTCTTTTACCCGATGATATTTGAGAACCGCTGAAATCATATATAAATAGCTTAACAGATCGCTCAATCGGCTCGATAATAATTCTTTTCGCTTCAAAGCACTGCCGGTGGTGATTAATAAAATATCCGCGACTACCGCAAAAATCGCGCTGAATCTGGAAAGTTGCTGATAATAGCGCCTATTTTTCCCTTTCGGGGCGGCTACCAGCCAGGCGTTGGTAAGACCCAGAATCCCGGCGCGCAATTGATTAGCGGATAAATAGCGCCAATGCCCAAAAAATGCCTGGTCAAAAGTTTTGGCGTCACCGTGTTGCGCCGCATGGATTTCCTGTAATAAAAATGGATGGCAGCGCAACGCCCCCTGGCCGAATATAATTAACGAACGCGTTAAAATATTAGCGCCCTCGACGGTGATGGCGATGGGTGATTCCGTATGGAATTGAGCCAGATAATTGTGAGGGCCCAGGCAAATGCCTTTGCCGCCATGAATATCCATTGCGGCGTTAATGATCTTTCGGCTTAGTTCAGTCACGTGGTATTTACTGATCGCCGCCGCTGTTGCGGAGTGAATGCCCTGATCTGCCTGCGCGACGCTGAATAAACGCAATGATTCAGCGATGTAAGCATTCCCGGCTATTTGCGCCAACACTTCCTGAATCCCGCCGAAATCACCGATGTAGCTATTGAATTGCCGACGTATCCGGGCATAAGCGCCACTGGCCACTGTGGCAATTTTAATTCCACCCATCGCGATAGACGGCAGTGAAATGCTGCGCCCCGCCGCTAATCTTTCCATCAACATCTGCCAGCCTTTGCCAGCCTGGCTAACACCACCAATGATAGCGTTTAATCCAACGATCACATCTTCACCTTGAGTCGGCCCGTTTGGGAAGGCGCAATACAGAGGCAGATGATGGCGACCAACCCGCACCCCCGGGGTATTTACGGGAATGAGGGCGCAGGTAATGCCGGGATTTTCCTCTTCACTCAGTAAATGCTCGGGATCGTATAATTGGAAAGCCAATCCGAGTAGAGTAGCGACCGGTGCGAGGGTAATATAACGTTTGTTCCAGTTTAAACGAATCCCAAGCGTTTCATCATTGTCTTTTACATAACGGCATACGACTCCCGAATCGACAATAGCACTGGCGTCCGAACCTGCCACAGGGCTTGTCAAAGCAAAACACGGAACTTCTTCACCCCTCGCCAGCCTTGGTAAATAATATTTTTTTTGTTCATCGGTACCGTAATGCAACAACAATTCCGCGGGCCCCAGCGAGTTGGGAACGCTGGCGACCGTGGCGATCGCAGTGCTCACACTGGCCAACTTCATCACCACCTCTGCGTGAGCCGCCGCTGAAAAACCCAGACCGCCATATTCTTCGGGGATCACCAATCCAAAAAAACCCTGCTGTTTTAAATAATCCCACACCGGCTCCGGGATTTCCTGTTGACGGTTAATCTGCCAGGGCTGGATCATCGCGCAAAGTTCCTCAACCGGGCCGGCGAGGAATTCCATTTCCCGAACGTGCAACTGCGCTCCCGGCATCCCATTTAGTTTTGTCAGATCCGGGATGCCACTGAACAGTTCAACTTCCCAACCGACGTTACCCGCGGACAATACCGCCTGTTCGGTAGGAGAAAATTTTGGCGAGTGCCGCGCCAGTTTCGCCATGATTCTTTTAGAAATCAACCATCGTCGCAGGGGAAATACACAAAACACCAAAACGAACAAAACCCAAAGCACTCCAGTAATCCACAAGATCAACGGATGAGGATGTGTTAACAGCGCCAATATCACCAGCAACACGCAGAGGCCGATGGCGGCCACCGCCGATGAAGCACGCTGGTAAATCAGTATCAATATGGCGAATACGAGTAAAATTATCCAGGCCCAAATTATCAATTATTTCCCCTGCAAAACGATCGTGGCCATCACCGCGGCGCCCAGCGTCAGCGCAGTTTCATCAAAATCGTAATGCGGCGAATGCAACGAAGCAGTGATCCCTTTTTCCGCATTACCGCTGCCCAGTAGATAAAAGGCCCCGGGCCGGTGTTGTAGATAATAGGCAAAATCTTCCGCGATGCCTTCGGGTTCAGTCATTGGATCGACGTGTTCGGCTCCTAAAATTGTTGTGGCGGCACGGGTAACGCGCTCCACACCTTCGCGATGATTCACGACCGCGTCATATCCCAGAGTATATTTAAAATCGGTCTGGTATCCCTGGCGTTTTAAATTTTCGAGAGAAATTTCCATGAGTTCGCGGATCAGCGCTCTGTCCGCGGAAGTGAAGGTTCGCACCGTTCCTGCTAAAAAAGCAGTATCCGGGATCACATTAAATACGTCCCCGGCTTTAAACTGCGTCACACTGAGCACCGCCGGGTGAACGGGATTCAAGCGTCGGGACACGATCGCCTGCCAGCCTGTAATCAGTTGCGCGCCGGCGATCACTGGGTCTAAACCATAGTGAGGCTTGGCAGCATGGCAACCACGACCCTGAACAATTAAATCGAACCTGTCTCCCGCCGCCAACAGGGGTCCAATCCGTGTGCGTATTTTTCCGACCGGGGTGCCGGGATCGTTATGCAGACCATAAACTTCATCCACGCCTTCCAGACAACCTTGCGCAATCATCCCCAGCGCTCCCCCAGGGGGAGTTTCTTCGCTGGGTTGAAATATAAAACGGACATTGACCGGCAAAGCTTCCGAGTGTTCCGCTAACAGGCGAGCAGCCGTGAGGGCAATAGTCATGTGACCATCGTGTCCGCAGGCGTGAGCCTTGCCTGGATTTTGGGAAATAAAATGGTGGGTGTTTTTTTCCTGAATGGGAAGCGCATCCATATCCGCGCGAAGAGCAATCGTACGCACAGCGTTTTTAGCGTGTAAATTAGCGGTGAAACCAAATCCCCAGCTGGGTGTAATTTCATAACCCAGGTCCCTGAGCACCCGGGCGCAATAAGCAGAGGTTTCTTTCTCCTGACAGCTTAATTCTGGAAATTGGTGCAGATGCCGACGATGCGCGACGCTCCAGCCCTGTAATTCACGGGCTTTTTCAAGGATATTATCCATATTGACCCCCTGGATGCGTTATGATATGATAATAAATAAATTTATGCAAAAAACATCGATCAATTCTTTTATTCCAGCCACAAGCGCAGGGTTTAAACCAGCGGTTTGTTTTGTGGTGTCCTTTTTCCATCACCATATTTAGCCTGCGTTCTGACTTTACTCAGAATGTAGGCGCCTTTAGAATTTTATCCTGTACAATCTTAAAAAAAAGAGAAAATTTATGGAAATGACAATTAATAAGAAACGCGGCCTGGGCGTTTTCAGTCTGGTCATGATCAATGTAATCGCCATTGACAGCGTGCGTAATCTGCCCGCAAATGCCGCGAATGGCCTTTCCCTGGTACTGCTTTATGCTTTGGCCAGTATACTGTTTCTGATTCCATCCATTCTGGTGACTGCCGAATTAGCCACTCACCACCCAAAAACCGGCGGAGTCTACGTATGGATGCGCGAGGCTTTTGGCCCGCGTTGGGGATTTTTGACGATATGGCTGCAATGGATTTATAACGTTTTCTGGTATCCCACCATTCTGTCTTTTATCGCTACTAACGTGGCTTATCTGGTTGATCCTGCTCTGGCGAATCAGAAAGCGTTTATTGTGCCGCTGGTTATCGCCATGTTTCTGATCGCAACCTGGTTGAACGCACGGGGCATGAAATTATCCAGCCTGATCAGTACGGTTTGCGCCATAGGCGGCACCATCATACCGATGATCGCTATTATAGCACTAGGAGCAGTCTGGATTTGCAGCGGTAAACCACTCGCCACCACAGCGAGCATGGAACATTGGCTACCCAATCTCAGGGCCATGCCCAATATCGCTTTTTTAGTCATTATTTTATTTAGTTTGATGGGCTTTGAAATGTCCGCTTCACATGCCGAAGCCGTGAAAAATCCCCAACGGGATTTTCCGAAAGCACTGCTTTATTCAGGTCTTATTGTGGTGTTAAGCATGGTGCTGGCTTCTCTGGCGATTGTCATGGTCACGCCTGCGAAAACGCTGAATATTATCAGCGGGCTTAACGATGCATTCAAAGTATTTTTGGATAATTTTCACATGGGCTGGGTGATGCCGATTGTCATTCTCATGATTATTATCGGCGGATTTGGCGGGATGGCCGCATGGGTGATCGGGCCTACCAAAGGTTTAGTGGTGGCGGCCGAAGACGGTTTACTGCCCAAAATTTTAGGCAAGCGCAATCAAAAAGACGCGCCCGTGGCGATGTTGATCTTACAGTCAGTCATGACCGTCGCATTTTCCTGCCTGTTTTTATGCTTCAAATCGATGAGTACTGCTTATTGGATTTTAAGTGTTTTAACCGCACAACTGGCGTTAATATTTTATATATGCCTATTCGCAGCGGCGATAAAACTACGTTATAAAACTGCGGCAGTGCCTAAAGCATACCGTATTCCCGGCGGCAAATGGGGTATCTGGGTGGTTGGGAGTGTCGGCATTCTGACCTGTTGCGGAGCCATTATTATCGGTTTTATCCCACCTGCTGATGTGCCGATCCATAATGTAACCGTTTATGAAATCATTATGATCCTGGGCACTCTGGTATTTACTTTATTGCCATTCGTCATTCTGAAGAAGAAAAAAACAGCGGGTTCATGGAAAGAGCGAATGGTTGTCAACGTTGAATGATAACTATTCAATCAAAAGCCCGGCGCCGGCACGTTCGGGCTTTGGTAAAAGCTGATGTTTGGCGTTAACATTTAAGAGAGCAGCCACTGGAATCCATTCTTCTCTTAATTTGATTGATAAATCCGGATTGAGAATATAATGTCCCAGCCGCACTCGCTTGAATAATTTCCGATTATAGCGATCCTGGCGGGATATCTCGTTTTTCGACAATAAACTCGATAAATAAGTCCGTTTTTTGCGATAGTCCGCCAGTACCCGTTCGGGAAAATTTTCCAACACCTGGAGATAATCCGCTGTCGTCAATCCTCCTCCTCTAAAGTGGGACCGGTTTATCAACAGCCAAAGGGTGACGTAAAACAATAAAAATTCCATGTTTTTCTGATCGATTTTTATTAAACAGCCCTCCGCCTGGACACTCAAAGCGGCCGGTGAGAGTAACACATAACTGTCAGCCAATTTGTTTTGACAAAACCGCGGGTCCTGGCAGGCGCGATGCAACAAGATTTGAAAGGCGTCACGATGGTGGTTATCGGTGAGATCGCTACTCGATCCGGCGGATAACAGCGTCTTTATCAATGCTGCATTGCCGACATACGCCGCTGCCATTAACGGCGTTTGATTAAACGGATTACGAAAATCAACGCCATAGAGATCCACTTCTCTTAATACGCTTGCCGGATTTTTAAACGCCGAGCTGTCAAAATATTTTCGTTGAATCAAATCGGCGCTTTTTTCCAGATTTTGTGCCGGTGGAAATTTCTGCTCTTTGAACAGGTGCAGCGCCGAGGAATCCTGATAGACCATCACGTATTCAAAATAGGCAATTTTTTGCTTCTTATCAGTATTCGGCATGAAGACGATCTGTTTTAGATATTCTGCTTTTTCAGGCGTGATCACTTCCCAGGGCACTGGTTTTTTCTGAATTAAACGTTCCCGAATGGCATCCGCCTGTTCCTGTTTGCCTTGCAGCTCCAGTTTCCTGGCCTCTCTCTGCCATTCTTCCAGAGTCGAATCGCCACCGGCAATCGCTAAATGATCACGTTGCTCCTGCAATTCCAGCAATGAATACAGAGGATGCCGCATGCTGGATTCCACCCAATAGATTTTTTGGACCGATCGTGTTAACGCTACATAAAGCGCATTAATATAAAATTTATAGATCTCTAAAGATCGATCGGTTTTATCTTTCAAACGGCCGTATGTCAGCGGTTTATTTAAATCCTCCACAGTCACGCCACGGGTGATTTCTAAAAAAGACTCAGGTTCCGCAGAAATAAAATCAAACAGGATAATCTGATCATACTCCAGTCCTTTAACTTCATAAATTGAAAAAATCAACGGCGTTTCAAATAATCGCGCCGCTTCTGCTTTCCATTCATCCCGCAATACAATCACTGCCACTTGGGTCGATTTGCGTGTTTTGCGATTCAGTTCACGGACATTGTCGCTCGCGGCATTTAAAAAAATCACTTCACCGTCATACGGGGAACGGCTCTCAATCAAATAATGACTTTCCTTATCGACTGATCCCAGGCGGGCGTTTTTCAATTTTAATACGCGGTTGGCGATTGCAGTCACTGCGACAGAATTGCGGTAATTGGTGGTTAATATCCGCGTCACCTGCTGAGAAGCAGTCAAATCCTCTTGATAGAAAAGTGTTTTTATTTTCGCCCAGGAAAAAAAATTCGGATGCACGATCTGGTTAGCGTCGCCGCATAATAAAAATTGTCCGGGGTTTTTTAGCGTTTTCAGGATAAGCACTAACTGGATATTGGTAAAATCCTGAATTTCATCGACTACCACAAAATCGTAACGCGCTTCACAGCGTGATAAGTAATCGTAAGACACCAGGTTGATATCATACCACACGCGTTGTTTCAACATCGCCAGGTATTTCTCGTAAAGTTCATAAATCTGTTCCCGTTGCTCCGGCAAAAAAATGGATTGTTTAATCCCCAAATCCATATAATCCGCTCGGGATAAATAAGGTTTATCGATCACCGGTCCGCTGAATACCCCTTTGAATTCTTCATAAAGCGCATGCGTATTCTGTAATATTTTATGACGCTGCCATGGTTTGACCCATTCTTTGAACGTTTTGAAAGTCATTTCCCTGCCTGCGGGAACATGGATGGTTTCAATCAATTCCTGATAAGACAAAAAGTCAACGGTCTGTAAATCATTTTGATATTGATGGGAATAATAGAGATTACGGGAATTTTGCACTAAATATGGTGAATGAGTGACGTATAAAATATCGCCGGTGGTTTGCTTCATTTTTTCCAGCGTCAACGCGGTCTTGCCACTTCCGGCGGAACCGATGATCAACACCGGCGGCCGTGTTTGATAAATTTCCTGTTGTATCTCATCGAATGAAATCACTTTATCCAACCAGTGGAACCGGGAATTATTTTTGTTAAGGTAGGCGATGGGTTCTGCCGGTTCGCTATCCGGATAGATAATTTTGGATTCGTCCACTGCCGCGCCATTGAGAAATCGGGATTTGCTGTAATCATGCTGACGAATGACTTCCAGCATTAGTGCATAAGTTTCGCCTGCATAGCGAACTATTTTGAACAGCAATCGATTGGAGTGATCGAGCTCTGCCCGATAATAAGAGGTAGGCTGTAGTTTTTTAACATCTGCTGAATAAAAATCATTTTTGTGAATCATCTCAACGACTTTGGCGTAAGCCTTCTCCACACCTTGGATATTTAAATCCTGGTATTCAAGAACATACATAGATACGCTCCCCTCATTGAATAATCAAAGCAATTGCCCTGTCTGTGGCACTATTACCTTTTCAATTTAATTCTGACCGGTTGCAAGAATAGTCATTGCGAGCGTGAGCGAAGCAATCCAGTACAGAGTTTCTACAAAGTCTGAACTGGATTGCTTCGCTCACGCTCGCAATGACGAATTCAACCAGTCAAAACTAAATGAAAATGGTGCTAGCATTGTAACTGATCACGGGGTAGATAGGAACGCATTGCCGCAATTCCCCCTTACGATCCCCCATAGCGTAAGGTATTTTCTGCGAAAAATATTTATATTGAAAAATAATTATTTCAATATTTCATGCGGATTTAGCTAATTTTTCCTTTAGCGGGAATTGCTGATGAATTTATTTAATAACCTGAACCGAACATTCGATCCAGCGTTTTCCGTTGGGCAGTATTTTTTCTCCGGTGATTTTGACTTTTACCGCCACCGTATTTTCGGGGATGTAATGGATACACCGGCCAAATCCGCCATTGTTAGGTCTGTTATCAAAAATATTAAAGGGTTTATAGGCCTCAAGGGTATAAGGTCCGTAATGTTCATGAGACAGGCCTCGTACAAATATCTGGGCTGAAATCTCTGTGTTAGGCACTTGCACGTTCATCGATAGCGGACTTAAATTTTCTACAACAACCAGAGTCCCGTCAGGTTCCGCAAAAGCTGAAACGGAAATCGTTGAGATGAGCGCTAAAAATAGTACTTTGATTGATTTTTTGACTTTCATGTTTACCACCTGCTATCTTTTATGAATGAATTAATTGTTTTATTATACCCATCCTTTGACCATTTTACAATCTATTTTTAAAAGGCAGGTAGCCACATGAATCAATCACTTCTGTTAAGCCGGGATGGGGCACGGGAACTCGAATGAGCAGTGAACCTGATTCAGGATAAATCGAGGCCACACGCCCCCAGCCAATCCTATACCAGCCTATAAAAATTTAACTAACAGATAGGTCACACCCGTCAGCCAGATAAATAGAAAAATAGCTAAATACATGGGTTTTAAGCCCACTGTTTTGATTTTGTTTAAATTGGTTTCGATACCGATGGCTGCCATCGCCATGGTTAATAACAGGATATCCAGTTGATTAATCAGCGCGACTATCGGTGCAGGCAACACATGCAAAGAGTTAAAACCAATGACTGCGGCGAACGCCACCGCAAACCAGGGAATCGTCAGGCGTCTTTTGCTTTGGCTTTTTTCTTTCAACGCACGCACTTCAAAAAATGAAAGGATCAGCAATACCGGCACTAATAATAATACTCGCGTCATCTTCACTATTACCGCAGTATTACCAGCCGCTACACTGACGTTCGCGCCCGCTACTAGCGCCTGCGCAACTTCATGCACACTGGCCCCGGCAAAAATACCAAATTGATTATCCGTGAAATTAAATACCCCGGCATGCTGCAATAGTGGATATAAAAACATTCCTAATGTGCCAAACAGGACGACAGTACCCACGGCAACGCTGGCTTTGTAAGATTCGCTTTTAAGGACATCTTCTACCGCCAGTACCGCCGCGGCGCCGCAAATCGCCGAACCGGAGCTAATCAGCAATGCCAGATGACGGTCTAATTTTAATACCTTCACACCCAGCCAATAACCGGAGAGCAACGTGGAAGTCACCACGATGACGTCCAGCAATAATCCTTCCATGCCGACCGAGGCAATCTGCTGAAAACTAACCCGAAAGCCATACAGAATAATCGCCAATCGCAATAAGCGCCTGGTAGCAAAATGAATACCTGGCGTCCACAGCTCCGGTAACGCATGCCGCAAGGTATTGCCATACAGTATCCCCAGAACGATGGCTATCACCAGCGGGCTGATACCCGCTTTGATTAACCAAGGCATTTGCGCAATATAGAGACTTGATAGCGCGAACAGCGCGATAAATAAAATGCCGTTAAGCGTATGAGGACGATTGTGTTTTGAAAAAGGCATTCATCAATTCCTATAAAATTTAGCTCATTGATCCAAACCATCATAGTATGCTCCAATCATCCCAGCCGGAATAGAGCGGGAATTGCTGACTTGGGTACAGTTTGTACCCCCTTGAAATGATTTGCGGCAGATAATAAATTCCTTACCAAAACGTGATCCTGTGCCATTTTTTCGTTGGTAAAATGTGATTTAAATCACGTTTTGGTAACATATTGGATTTTTCATCACTGAAATGGTAAAATCATATCCATGAAGCGAGATATTTACTCTAAGTTAGTGACATGGAAAGGCTCCAGAACCCGCAAGCCCTTGATTTTAAGAGGAGCGCGGCAGGTCGGCAAGACTCATTTGCTGCGCACGTTTGGCAGGCAGGAGTATACATCTTCCGTTTATCTGAATTTTGAAGAAGATCCCTCGCTAAACCGTTTATTTGCCGACAATCTTAAACCGGGCGTTATTCTGGAAAACATTCGTGCTTATCTAAATCAGGATATTAAATCTGAAACCACCTTGCTGATTCTGGACGAAATTCAGGAATCACCGCAGGCGTTAAACAGTTTAAAATATTTTCAAGAGCAAGCCAACGAATTCCATATCGTCGCCGCAGGATCATTATTGGGGGTCTTACTGGCTCAGACAAAAGGTTTTCCGGTCGGCAAAGTGAATTTTCTGGACTTATATCCATTGAGCTTTTTTGAATTCCTGGAGTCGATTGGGGAAACCAGACTACGGGAAATGTTATTAAATCTCAATGCCTCCTCTCAAATTTCTGATGTGCTGCATGAACGGCTGATAAAACTGTTAAAAAAATATTTATTTATTGGCGGAATGCCGGAAGCGGTATTGGAATATGTGCAAACAGAAAATTTATTGGCGATTAAAGATATACAAAATGAAATTTTAAGAGCTTATTTATTGGATTTTGCTAAACATGCACCTAAAGAACAGATAATAAAAATTACTCAGGTATTGGAACAAATTCCGGCGCAATTAGCCAAAGAGAATAAGAAATTTGTGTTTTCAGCCTTGCGCAAAAGCGCGCGCGGACGGGAATACGAAACGGCCATCCAGTGGCTGGCCAATGCGGGTTTAATTTATCAAAGCTTCCACGTGTCTACGCCCAAATTACCTTTGATCGGATACGCCAATAAGAACGCTTTCAAAGTTTTTCTACTGGACGTTGGTCTTCTTTCAGCCATGAGTCGCATCCCGCCAAAATCCGTCGTTGAAGAAAATGGATTATTCACTGAATTTTATGGAGCATTTACAGAAAATTTTGTCGCCCAGGAATTAGCGGCAACGCACAACCCACTCTATTATTGGACCAGTGAAGGCATTGCCGAAGTAGATTTTTTAATCGAACAGGAACTCAATATTTATCCACTCGAAGTCAAGGCTGGTTTCTCTCGCAAAAAGAAAAGCCTGCTGGTATATGCTTCTAAATATCATCCTCAATGCCTGCTGAGAGCATCTTTGAGAAATCTGAGAAAAGATAACAATATTTTCAATTTTCCCCTGTATCTGGTCAGCCAATTTAACCGGTTAATGCCCGGCAATGAGAATAAAATCACTGATGAGTCAGGATAAAAAACATCAGTCACGACGCCAAAAAACCTAAAATTTACCTTGACACACGGACGTTATCGTCCGATAATAAGAAAATGAAGGGATCAGAATTTCTCAAAAAACTAAAAGCCTTAGGGAAAAAACAAGGTATTGTGGTTAAAATTGAGCAACGTCGTGGAAAAGGTAGCCACAGCACCTTATTTTATGGTGAACGATTTACGATTATTCGTAATTTAAAAGATGAACTAAAAACAGGCACATTCAATGCCATGTTAAAGCAACTTGGCATTAAAGAAATTGATTTGAGGTAACGATGATGAGACATTTTAATTATCCTGTTAAATTAACCAAACAGAAAAAAGGCGGATTCCTGGTAGAATTCCCGGATTTACCGGAGGCCATTACTCAAGGAGAAAATAAAGAAGACGCACAAGAGCAAGCCGTAGATTGTTTAGAAGAGGCCATTGCAAACCGTATAGAAATGAAATTGGATATTCCTGTACCGAGCAAACTCAAGAGAGGACAGTATTGCGCATCGTTGCCCGCGACATTAGTTGCGAAAGCCGCACTATATCTGATTATGCGCGATCGCAGTTTAACCAATATTGCTTTGGCTAAAAAACTTCATTGCGATGAAAAGGAAGTCCGCCGATTGCTGGATCCTCATTATAGCTCCAGGTTCCCTCGCCTTGAACAAGCGCTACACATGCTAGGGCAACATTTGAATGTGGTAGTAGCAAAAGATAGAGCGACTCAGCGTACCACTCGACTGTAACCAAAGTGATTTTGGATTTTGGGGTCAAGTCCTTAATTGTGACATAGAACATCATCAACGGTTGGTGATGTTCTGTGTCGCGGAAGGGTATTTGCGCTGAAGATAAGATGTCAGGATTCCAGCTCCTGCCAGCGGTGGTAAAGGCCGTCTACTTTGGTTTTAACCGCTTCAATCTGTTCGCATAATTTTGTCAGGCGTGTCTGATCGTTCAGGGTCACCAGTTCCGATAATTGATCCTGCAAAGCATGCAATTCCGCTTCCGCTTTCTGAATCTTCGCGGGTAACCGGCTCAATTCTTTCTGTTCTTCGTAAGACAGTTTTTTGCGGTTGATTTGCTCTGGTTTTTCAACGGTCGCGGCGGAGGCCGGCTTTGATGTGGGCTTTTGCATGGCTTGCCGCCACTGGGCATAGTCGGCGAAATATTCCGCTTTGCCGTGACCGTCCAGATATAATAGTTTATCGCTGAGGCGGTCCAGCAAAAACCGGTCGTGGGTGATCAACACAATGGCGCCGGGAAATTCGCTTAAACTTTCTTCCAGCACTTCTAAAGTCGGGATGTCGAGGTCATTGGTCGGTTCATCCAGCAGCAAAATATCAGCGGGTTTTAACATTAAATTGGCGATTAACACCCGCGCCTGCTCGCCTCCAGAAAGCCGGGAAACAGCCTGGTGTAATTGATCCTGGGGAAACAAAAAACGCTTCGCCCATGCGGCGACATGGATAGGCTGGCCTTTATAAACAACGCTGTCGCTGTCTGGAGCCAGCGCCTGCCATAAGGTTTGATTCTGGTTAAGCTGCTCGCGCTTTTGTCCAAAAGTGACGATACGTAAATTACTGGCGCGATCAATTGAACCCGCCTCCGGCAAGAGATCGCCTTTTAACAGGTTTAAAAGCGTGCTTTTGCCGCTGCCGTTTTGCCCCATCAATCCCAAACAAAAACCCGGAGAGAGCTTTAAGTCGAGATTGGCAAATAACAGCCTGCCGCCGCGCGACATTTTAACCTGACGCGCTTCCAAAAGAATTTTAGTTTTGCGCCCGGTGGCGTCAAAATCGATACCGGCGGTTCGCTGTTGGGCATTGCTGGCGGACACTTTACGCAAATCTTCCCGTAATTTTTCCGCGCTATCAATACGGGATTGCGCCTTGGTGGTGCGGGCTTTCGGGCCTCTTTGCAGCCATTCCTGCTCGCGCCTCATCCGGTTTGCCAGTGATTGCTCTCGCTGCATTTGACCGGCGCGGACTTCATCACGCACACGAACAAAATCGCTGTAATTACCTTCGCTTTTTAAAAAGCCCTCCAAATAAGCGCGATTTAACTCCATCATCGAATTCACAGTATTTTCTAAAAAGTAGCGATCATGACTGACCAGCACAAAGGCAAAACCAGCTTTTTTTAAAAGTTCTTCCAGCCATAAAATGCCCTCCAGATCGAGATGGTTGGTCGGTTCGTCCATTAACAATAAATCGGGTTTTTGAAGTAAGGCATGGACAATCGCCAGACGCTTGCGCCAACCTCCTGAAAGCACGCCGGCAGTCTGCTGGAGATCGCTAAAAGTTTGTTCGCCGGTGACTTCCCAAATCTGACGTTGACATTCCGCTTCACTCAAACTGCTGGACTTGGCGCCAAACAATATGCTTTGAATAGAATCTGTGACGTTGAAAGTATCTTCCTGCGGGAGGTAAACTAAATGCTCCCTGCGATTCTGTACGACTTTACCGCTGTCGGGCGTTTCTATTCCCATCATAATTTTTAATAAGGTCGATTTTCCAGAACCATTAGGTCCAATTAATCCGAGGCGCTCACCTTCGTAAACACCAAAAGAGATGTCTGTAAACAGTGGCGCAACGCCGTAAGATTTACTGATGGATTGAGCGCTGATCAACAAGGCCATGATTTTTTCCCAGAATTAATTATTTGAATTTTATAGTTATTTTACCTAAAAAACTATCTACATGCAAGTTTGCCCCGAGGCCTGTTAAACATCCAGTGCTGCAGGCTGTATTCACTAACCCTTCCATAGTTGCATTATTTACGATAGTTAAAAACTATAGAAATAATAAAATCAATTGATTTTAAAAAAGAACCATTTAGCAGGATAATCATCACTAGTGATAACAAATAAGAGGTAAATAACTATGAAACTTGATAGCAAACTATCGGATAAAATAAAAAGTTCTTTGTGGAATTTAAAAAAAGGCAGCTGTGTATCAACAGAAAAAAAAGAACGAGATGCAAAAGTGGGTATTCTTTATTTAAATGATCAGCAAAGAAAAAATTATATTCTCGAAATAAAATCCGGAAAATTTTCCTATCTAGCCAGTGAAGAATTAAAAGATAATTGTCATATGCTATTTGGTTTAGATAAAGAACGGAATTTTTATGGAAAATTAGGATTTGAATGGAAAAATTATGGCAACGGTTTTTTTGGTCATGGCTCATTTTTAGCGGGAGGATATTTAATGTCATCCGGTGAACTCTATCTGGTTAAAGGAAAATTAAAATATATTTCATCGAACAGCGGACATTACTTACCGGCAAAACGACATATGAGAAGAACACTTTATGAATTAAATCTAAAAGGTGTGGATTTATCCGAGGTAACTCTCATACTCTATAATCATCATCGTTGCGCCCCTCTGGCGAGAGGAAGATATAAAACTGCTGATTTTTACAATGCACTGGAGTTTCTGGAAAAACACGAAGATAAATGCACGAAATACAACCATAGATCGGCTGAACTTAAAGAAGAAATTCAAAAAATTAGAGCTTATACGAATAGTTCAATAGGTGAAGTCGATTCTACTGAAAATCTTAAACCGCACAGAAAAACTAATATGGAAGAAACGTTTTTCCAAAAATAGGAGGATACTATTGATATAGTCAAAGCGCCTGAGTTTTAGGTTCAAGCCGTCATTGCGAGCGCCAGCGAAGCAATCCAGCACGTACTTCAGACAACGCTCTGTACTGGATTGCTTCGCTGGCGCTCGCAATGACGATATCGAAAATTCAATCGTTTTGAGTATATATAGGCAGAAATGTGGTATAGTTCCCCAGCATTATTTTCATTTCCTGAACCATGCGAGAATTATCATGCTGTTTAAACAAATTCAATTATTTCAGTTAAAGCCTTCTTCCAGTTTTTTTTATGATCAATTGGTGGAACGGCTGCAATTACTCCCTTTTCAGGCGTGTCTGCCGTCCATTCCCATTAGCGCCGGATGGGTTGCGCCGGTTGATGAATCCAATGCCTCACTGGTGGAGCAGATTAACAACCGGCTGATGATTTGCATGCAGATTGAAGAAAGAATTTTGCCTGCCGCGGTGGTGCGTCAGGAACTGGAGGAAAAAGTCAGGCAACTGGAAGCCGCGAGAAGCCGCAAGCTGGGTAAAAAAGAAAAAAATTCTTTAAAAGATGAGGTCATAATGACTTTGCTACCGCGCTCTTTCAGTAAATTGTCGCGGATTTATGCCTATATCGATATTAAAAATAATTGGCTGGTGCTGGGTTCCACCAACAAAAAGAAGACCGAACAGTTTTTATCCTTGTTTAAAAAGTCTGTGGGCGAACCGCTCAACAGTTTTGAAATCCATAAAATTCCGCCGGTGATTACTCAATGGGTCAAAAATAAGGATTATCCCGAAGCATTCAGCATTGAAAAAAAAGGTGTGCTACAGGACGCCAATCAAAAAACCCGTATAATTCGCTGTCAGCAGCAGGATTTGTTTGTGAATAGTATTCATGATTTTATAAAAGACGGCTGTGAACTCAAACAGATTGCTTTAATGTGGCGAGACAGTATCCGCTTTGTTCTGTCGGACGACTTTACCGTGCGCAGTATTAAATTTGAAGACGAACTGATCGATCAGGTGAAAGAACTGGAAGCTGAAACCCGCCAGCAAAAATTCATGGCGGATTTTTTCATGATGACCGAAACCCTGTCGGGTTTATTACAGGATTTACTGGCCGTATTTGCCAAAACGGAAAAAAATGCACTGGCCGAAGAAACAGTAAAGATTTCGTAATGATCATGAGGTGATGACTATAGTCATCACGAATGATTTTTAGGTGTAAAATTATAAGTTTCGCTATTATTCCTCCCTTTGAAAACACCCAAAGGGTGCAGGCGGGAGGTTAGGAGGGATTTATATATAAAAATCCCCCTCAATCCCCCTTTTTCAAAGGGGGAAGCAGCAGACTTAATCCAAAAATTCATTCGGAATGACTATATAGTCGAATTTTATTTCTCGTGATCGAAGAAACGCTTGACGGCGTCGAACCAGGTTTGGGCTTTGGGGCTGTGATTTTTACCGTCTTTCGTTAACTCGGTTTCAAACTCGCGCAGTATTTCCTTTTGCCGGTCGTTTAAGTGGACCGGGGTTTCGACCACAATCCGGCACAATAAATCCCCTACCGCTCCGCTGCGCAACGCTTTCACGCCTTTGCCGCGCAGTCGAAACATTTTGCCGGTTTGGCTTTCCGCCGGAATGGCTAAATTCACCTGACCACCCAATGTTGGAACGGTGATATCACCGCCTAATACCGCGGTGATAAAACTGACAGGCACTTCGGTGTAGAGATCGTTCTCTTGCCGGGTAAAAATCGCGTGTTCGCGCACGCGTATTTGCACGTATAAATCGCCTGAAGGAGCTCCCGCGCCTCCCGCTTCGCCCTCGCCCGCTAAACGGACGCGGTCGCCATTGTCCACACCGGGGGGGATTTTCACCGATAAAGTCTTTTCCTGCTGGATTCTTCCCTGGCCGTGGCATTTCCGGCACGGATCGCTGATTACCTGTCCCCGGCCGTGGCAGGTGGAACAGGTTTGCTGAACAGCGATGAAACCGTGCTGCATTCGCACCTGGCCGCTGCCATTACAGGTTTTGCAAGTGATGGGCTTGCTGCCCTTTTTCGCGCCGCTGCCCTCACACTCATCGCAATTCACTAAGGTGGGAATCTTGATGGTTTTAGTGATGCCGCGCACCGCTTCTTCTAAATCCAGCAGAATCTCATAAACCAGATCAGACCCGCGCTCCGACTTCTGCCGGCCCCGGCCACCACCGAAGATGTCACCGAAAATATCACCAAATATATCGCCGACATCCTGAAAACCAAACCCACCAGCACCAGCGCCACCGCCACGCGACGGGTCCACCCCGGCATGGCCAAACTGATCGTATGCGGAACGTTTGGTTTCATCCGATAAAATATTGTAGGCTTCGTTGATCTTTTTAAATTGGGCTTCGGCCGTGTGGTCACCCGGATTTCGGTCCGGGTGATATTTCATGGCATGACGTCGATACGCTTTTTTGATGTCGGCAGCGCTGGCGTTACGAGCGACGCCGAGTATCTCATAATAATCTTCGGTGGTTGACATAAGATATTACTTTTTCTTCTTCTCATCTTTAACTTCTTCAAATTCAGCATCCACAACGTCTTCTTTACCGGATGCCGATTTTTCACCTTCCTGGGTTTGAGCGCCGCCAGTTTCACCACCGGCTTCTCCACCGCCCTGCTGTTTTTTCGCAGCGGCGCGCTCGGCGAGTTTAGAATAGCGTTCAGAAAGCTCGCTGGTTTTGGATTCAATCGCGGCTTTATCGTCACCTTTGATGAGGGTCTTTAATTCATCGATGAGTTTTTCAATGCCTTTACGATCGTCCTCGGAAACTTCAGCGCCTAAATCCGTCAGCGCTTTGGCGGCAGAGTGTACCAGATTATCAGCTTTATTACGCACGTCCACCAATTCGTGGAAGCGGCGGTCAGCTTCTTTATTCGCTTCCGCGTCTTTCACCATTTTCTGAATTTCTTCATCAGACAAACCGCTCGACGCTTTAATTTGAATCGACTGCTGCTTGCCGGTGGCCTTATCTTTCGCCGATACATGGAGGATGCCGTTGGCGTCTATGTCAAAAGTCACTTCTATTTGTGGTGTGCCGCGCGGCGCAGAAGGAATATCGGCCAGGTCAAAACGGCCCAACGATTTATTGGCCGAAGCCATTTCCCGCTCTCCCTGCAATACGTGGATAGTCACCGCGGTTTGATTATCGTCCGCCGTTGAAAATACCTGCGAGGTCTTGGTGGGAATAGTGGTATTTTTTTCGATGAGTTTCGTCATCACGCCACCCATGGTTTCAATACCCAGAGAGAGAGGTGTCACATCCAGCAGCAACACGTCCTTGACTTCACCGGATAATACCGCGCCCTGAATCGCCGCGCCAATCGCCACCGCTTCGTCAGGGTTAACGTCGTGACGTGGCTCTTTGCCGAAATAATTTTTAACCACTTCCTGGACTTTCGGCATACGGGTTTGACCACCGACTAAAATAACGTCGTTAACCTCGGATAGTTTTAGTCCGGCATCTTTAATGGCGATTTTACAGGGCTCCATGGTGCGTTGAACCAGGTCATCCACCAGGGATTCTAATTTAGCGCGGGTGATGCGAATATTTAAATGCTTAGGTCCGCTGGCATCGGCAGTGATATAAGGTAAGTTGACGTCTGTCTGCTGCGCTGAGGACAGTTCAATTTTGGCTTTTTCCGCGGCTTCTTTTAAACGCTGTAACGCTAATGGATCCTTGTGAAGATCAATTCCGGTTTCTTTTTTAAATTCATCCGCCAGATAATCAATTAAGCGTAAATCGAAATCTTCACCACCGAGAAATGTATCGCCGTTTGTGGCCAGCACTTCAAACTGATGTTCGCCATCGACTTCGGCGATTTCAATAATAGAAATATCAAAAGTGCCGCCTCCCAAATCGTAAACCGCGATTTTGGTGTCGCCTTTTTTCTTATCCATACCATAAGCCAGCGCTGCGGCGGTGGGTTCGTTGATAATGCGTTTGACTTCCAGTCCGGCGATTTTGCCGGCGTCTTTGGTGGCCTGGCGCTGCGAATCGTTAAAGTACGCCGGTACGGTAATCACCGCCTGTGTAACGGTTTCGCCCAAATAATCTTCGGCGGTTTTTTTCATCTTCATGAGAATTTGCGCGGAAATCTGCTGCGGCGAGATCTTTTCGCCGTTAACTTCAACCCAGGCGTCTCCGTTGTTCGCTTCGACAATTTTGTAGGGGACCATTTTAATATCTTTCTGGACAACGTTGTCTTTGAATTTACGGCCAATCAAACGTTTAATCGCGTATAACGTATTATGTGGATTGGTAACCGCCTGGCGTTTGGCTGACGCGCCTACCAATATTTGGCCGTCTTTACCATAAGCGACGATCGAAGGCGTGGTGCGGGAACCCTCGGCATTTTCGATAACACGCACTTTGCCTCCTTCCATGATTGCCACGCAGGAGTTCGTCGTTCCTAAATCGATTCCAATAATTTTACTGCTCATTCATCGTTCCTCTCTAAAAAGTGGTTATGGGAATTAAAGCCCGCTTAAAAAAATGTTCTAGTCTGCAAATGGGGACGGCATTTTAGAATTTCAAGTCATCCTGCGACCATCACCATGGCGGCGCGAAGTACCCGGCCGTGCAACTGACAGCCCTTTTGTAAAACCTGAATGATCGTATTGGGCCCGGCCCCTGTGACTTTTTGGACTCCCACGGCTTCATGGAGCCTGGGATCGAAGGAGTCGCCAGCGGCCGGATTGATAATCTCGACTCCAAATTTGGCCAAGGCTTTGTACAGCAGATCCAAAGTTAGTTGCATGCCGGCGTGGAGCGCCTGTACCTTCGGGTCAGCGTGATCCCCACTTTCCAGGCCGCGGACCAGACCGTCGACCACCGGTAATAAGGCGTTAATGAGCTGTTCCACGCCATATTTGTGGGCGTTGCTGACATCCCGTTCCGCCCGTCTGCGAACATTTTCCAGTTCTGCCTGCGAACGGGCGGCCTGAAGCTTGGCTTCATTCACCTGACGTTCCAGTACGTTGAGCTGGTCTTCCAACTGCTGGCGAGTGGAAAATTCCAGTTCTCCCTGAGCCCCAGACTCTTCTGCCGGGGCCTGTTTCTCGGCTTCTTCAGCAATTTTCTGCCACTTGTCGGCGGATTGTGTGCCGGGTTTATTCGGATTAGTCATGGTACCTCCTAAATTCAGTTATTACCTTATCTTAATGGAGATTATCATACAATAATCAAGCGCTAAGTAAAAATTATTATCGTTCTTCTGTCATTGTTCGTTATGTACATTGAGGATAAGTTCTGGTAAGGTGTGTGGTGTTTTTCAACATGAAGTTACTAACCATATTCAGGAGAAATTCATGAAACGAATTGATCTATTAAACTTCGGTTCCTTGATCCTTAATGATGACCATTTAGCCTTGCCCGTCACTTCTTACGTTTTAAATACCTGGGAATCTGGAATTGCCAAAACCATTAATACGGCTATTTTTATGACGCAATTACTGGAATCCCGAAAAAATAACACCGACGTATCCAATTACAAATTTGATGCGGATGAAGAAAAAATTTATTCGGTTATCTTAAAACAAATTTCGAAAATTGAATTGTCAGAAAAGATGAGTCTGAGTGAATACTTGCTGATCCGTCTGAAAAAACAACTGACGGAATGGCTGTCACAATGGCCCACTGTTTCAGAGGAATTTCCTGCGAAAATTAAATTCCAACAGTTACTCTCGATATTGCTCAATTCACAAAATATACTTGATGAGTCTTTTCCCAATTATTTACTGGCAAATCCGGCTCCTATCCTGCTGGAGTCCATGTTCGGAATGCTCCGAACAGAAATGGTTATACAAAGCGCTATCACGAGGTCACAAAAACAGCTGGATGTCCATTGCGAATTGATAAAACTTTTAGAGATCGCTCGCGACTCTACTCTTTACAATTCCAATCCATACCTTATGTTGACATTGAAACAGATTGCAAAAACAAATTCTAAGTGGACAGGCCACTTTACCGAGTGGGCTTTGGGCGTGCCCGATGTATTGATAACCCTGGTCGAAGCCAATCAAAACCCTGTTTTTAATTCCCTGGTTCGGGAGCAATTTCTCGCCGCCGAATCTAAAATTGTTAGAGAGGAAAATTTGTTAATTGGTGAACTTGCTCAGGAGATTAAACAACACCAGGATAAAATCAGACAAAGATTCGTTACGCATCAATTTGGCCTGGATGAATATCTGCGTGTGAGTGCAGAATACATGCAAAAATTATTAAAATATCAGTCCAGTCTTTCATCGTCCGCCGCAGTGACGTTTGCATTTATAAAGACATTTTTAAATTTTCATGGAAAGAATTTTCCAACATGGGGTGAATTTAGCCAGAAACCACGACAGGAAAATAAAACTGTTGTGTCACCCAATCTCTCCGATAAAAAACCACCCGTTATACCAACGATCATGAACAAGCCGCGACCACCCCAGACTCCGAAAGGAATTTCAGTAATCCCATCTTTAAGTTCCAGTTCCAGTTCAGATTCAAGCTCAGGTTCAAATTTAAGTACAAGCAATTTCACCTCGGTACCCGAGAGTACTTACACAGTAACTGAAAGTCTGAACTCACCTTTAATGATTTCAGCGTCACTCAGCACATCCATCAGCGTGAGCGGCATCACAACTGAAAGCCCAAAAATACCTGAGGCTCCGCAGTCGGCTGAAATATTTACAGAATCGAAAAAACCGGACACGGAAGTGCTGGTAAACGATATCAATAATCCACTCAGGGGAAATGCGCAGGTAGTGGCGGCTTCTATAGTACAATCTGAAACGATTGGTGTGAGCACGACTCCCAGCAAGGACCCTGCATTGGAAAAAAGCCCATCCTCTGTGAAGATAGCTCCAATTTCTCAGGGTTCTTCTTTCGCCAAAAAGGCTTCTATCTTTCAACAACCTTTATCCAGTAGCGCCAGTAGCGATAGCTCAACCATGGGTTCTACCAGCAGTACTCGAAAGGAAAGCAAGGTTCTCAATCCCAAATTTGAAGCGCTTAGAAAAGCTGTCATCATTCCTGGAATGCCCAGCACACCCACTCAAACATTAATACAAACAACAAAAAATAAAGGCTTCATTGGCAGCGGAACCACTGGCAATACAACGATTACCAGCTCGAGCAACAGCACATTGACTACAGGACAGGTATAACTTAATTTAACCCCAGTTTTGAGTTTCCAGGCAGCACAGATTCGTTTTCCCGCGACTTGATCGGATAGGCGTCAGTTTAAGGATTTTTTTCCCAAAAGACGCCGTCATTGCGAGCGCCAGCGAAGCAATCCAGTACGAGCTTTGTAGAAACTCTGTACTGGATTGCTTCGCTGGCGCTCGCAATGACAGAATTATAAATAATAATCAAAGAGTATCGGTGATCACTATGCTTTGATAAACATGCTGAGTTTATTCGACTCTTTGTTACCAGGCGTTATCGTAGTTGATGACGATGTTACGTTCAACTTGATTAAACCCTGCATTTCTTCGGTTTTTGAAGGTTGATCTGGTTTTGGGGGGATAAACTCGGGAATTTTATGATTCTCGAGGATAATCGCCGCGACCCGGTTTTCCGTACCCGTAATTTTTTGTTTTTTGATTTTTAAATAGTCAAATTCTCTGATAAGATGGTCAACAATTTTGCTCTCCAGGCCCATACATATCGCTTTATTTTGCTTAACGGAATACTTCCAATCCAGATTGGTAATTTTCTTCAGTTGTTCCTGGATAGATTGGGACAATTCAGAATTGCCAGAGGTAACTGTTACAGAATGAGAGATGACAGAATCAGTACCGTAAATTTTCTCAATTCTTTTTGGTAAATCCAATTTTTTATTGACTTGCTCACTGATTTTTTTTGCCTCCTCTAAAAAATAAAGAGCAAGTTTTTGGTTGGCCTCGGAGGTAAATAAGCAATTTGAAAATATCCCGTCGAGGCCAAATTCGTCAATAATACACTTTAATAGTGAATGTATTTCATTAGCCTTACCAACGATCCCAAACAATGGGTCAATTAGGATACAATCATCACTGAACGATTTAAATTCACGAATGGATTTAAAAGACACATCTTCTGGACTCATTAAAATGATACAATGCTTATAGGATTGCTGTTTCTTTCCCTGGATAATAACCCACCTAATTTTAGCAGGGGACCCTTTTTCCAGTAGTCTACAAAAACCTAAAGTGGTTTGTTCACCACATTCGCCCAAACCGCATAATGCGGTTGCCAGATTGGAGACAACCGTCAATGAAGATAAGATTTTCGAATTACCTTGTAACTTAATAATATTATGAACTTTTTCCCGAACTTCATTAAGTAATCCAGATGCCTCTATATATCTTTTCACGGCTTCTTTGCCAAATTTTTCTTCATAGTCCTGTCTTTTATCTTCGTAGAAAAAAGGCGCGTCTTTGAATGGAATGATGTCATGCACGCTTTTAACCTGTTTTTTTATTTCCGCAACGACTGAACTGGCTACTTCGACTGATTTTTTCATACTATAAACCCCATACCTAACTTTATTAATAATTTTCGAATATGATGATATATAAATATTAAAATAAACTTAAATAATATATTAAACGAGAAATATATTCATATAGTCATGAGGGATCGCAAGGGGGGGCATAAGCTTCGCTCCATAGGCGTCAAGTTAAGCGGTTGAGCACCAAAAAGCATAGTCATTGCGAGCGTGAGCGATACAATCCAGTTCGAACTTTGTAGAAATTCTGTACTGGATTGCTTCGCTCGCGCTCGCAATGACGGCGTCCTTGAGAAAAAAATTCTTAGTTTGACGCCTATGAAGCTTCGCTCTCCCCCTTCATTCCTGGCATCGACCCCGAGTACAGGTTTTAAGCCAAAAGCAATTGCCGCTGTACTCAGCGGGACCTGCTGCAGCCTAGCCGGGGTTTGCCTGACATGATATGCTTAAACCATGACTGTGATTAATAAAGTTATTTTAGTTGGTCGGCCCAGGATTCCGGGGGTGCCGGAAACGGCCAATGCCTTGTATGAATTTCTGAGTAAGCGCCACGTGGAAGTCGCCGTTGATAACGAAACGGCGAAAATGTTGATGCCGGAATACGATCCTATTGTCGTTTCTCCTGAAGTTTTAAGCACTTATGAATTAATTATTGTCGTTGGCGGCGACGGCAGTCTGCTCAACGCCGCGCATCTTGCTTTACCTTATAACCTGCCGGTACTCGGTATCAACCGCGGACGACTCGGATTTTTAACCGATATCCATCCTCAAGATCTGCAAAAAGTCGGTGAAGTTCTCGACGGGCATTATCATATCGAACCGCGATTTTTACTGGAGGCGCACCTTTACAAAGAGCCTGTTCCGGAGGTATTTGCTCAGGACGTGGCGCTCAATGATGTGGTGCTGCTGCCAGGAGACATCGCCCATATGATTGCCTTCGAAATTTATGTCGATCAGCAATTCGTTTGCAAGCAGCGAGCGGACGGTTTAATCATCGCCACACCCACAGGCTCCACGGCTTATGCGCTGTCTGGAGGCGGGCCTATATTACACCCGCAATTGGACGCAGTGGTGTTGGTGCCTATGTTTCCCCACACCCTCAGCAGCCGTCCTATTGTGGTCTCGGGCGGTAGCGAAATTGAATTGCGCATTTCAACCGCGAACGCCGTATCACCGCATATCAGTTGCGACGGCCAAAACCGCATCGCTCTGCCGCAGGGCGGACGGGTGCGGGTGAAGAAAAAACCCCAATTATTGCGGCTGGTGCATCCCGAGGATTATAATTATTTTAAAACCCTGCGTGAGAAACTGAAATGGGAAAATTTACCTCATGAGCGTGAATAATGGACTGATAGCCCATGCTACTCCACATTGATATTCAAAATTTTGTCCTGGTTGACAAACTGAGCCTGGATTTTAATACCGGGCTGCATGTGCTTACCGGAGAAACCGGTGCGGGGAAATCAATTTGGGTCGACGCCATCGCTTTGGCTCTGGGCGGACGTGCGGATTCCAGCGTGGTTCGCCAGGGGGAATCACGTTGTGATATCACCGTCGGTTTTGATCTGAGCAATATTCCCCATGCCCGCGCCTGGCTGGTTGAACATCAGCTTGATAATCAGGGCGCCGACTGTTTAATTCGCCGGGTCATTCAACAGGACGGCCCTTCGCGCAGCACCATTAACGGCGTGCCCTGCCCTCTGCATTTGGTGCGCGAACTCAGCGAATGGGTGTTGACCATCCACGGTCAACATCAACAGCAGGATTTACTCAAAAGCGACGGTCAGCAACATCAGTTGGACTCCTTTGGCAAACATCAGCCGTTACTCCAAAAAACCCAGCAGCTTTACCAGCAGTGGCATGCGCAAACGACTCAAATGCAGGCGTTACAAAATCTGTTATCTCACCGGCACAGCGAGCTGGATTTATTGCGCTACCAGATTACCGAGCTGGAACAGCTTGATTTAAAAGCGGATGAATGGCAAACGCTCAGCGAATCGCACAAACAGTTTCATCATGCCGCACAATGGCGGCAGCAATTACAACAGGCCCTGCTCCTCACCATCGACGATGACTCACACGCGGCTTTGAACCAGATTTACCGCGCCGCGCATCTGCTGCAATCCATTAAAACCAGTCAGCCGGAACTACTGAATATTCAACGGTTACTTAACGAGGCGGCGATTAACTGTCAGGAAGCCGGTAATGAACTCCGCGATTACAGTGATCATTTAACTATTGACCCGGAAAAATTTGCCGAAATTGAACAGCGGCTTGACCTGATTCATCAACTGGCGCGTAAACATCGTACCGCTCCTGAACTTTTATTCACCGTTCATCAGGATTTACTGGCTAAAATCACTGTGCTGGAAAATGCCGAAGCCGAACTTCATAATCTGGCCGCACAGCAGAATGAAATTGTTAAGGAGTTCAGCGCTATCGCCAGCGATTTAAGCGCTCGCCGCAAAAAGGCCGCGCAATTGCTCGGCAAGCAGGTCACTGAATGGATGCAACAGCTGGGAATGCAGGGCGGGCGATTTCAAATCAGCCTTGAAACCATTCCCGAGGAAATTCATCCACTGGGTCGCGAACGCATCCGGTTTTTAGTCAGCACCAACCCCGGACAGGATTTTCAACCACTGCAAAAAGTGGCCTCTGGCGGTGAGTTATCCCGATTGCATTTGGCCTTGCAGGTGATTACAGCGCAAAAAGAACAAACTCCGACTTTAATCTTTGACGAAGTGGATGTCGGTATCGGCGGGCAGACCGCCGCTATTGTCGGCAAACTTTTACGCCAACTCGGCGAAAAAACCCAGGTACTGTGTATTACTCACCTGCCACAAGTGGCGGCATACGGTCATCATCATTTCAGAGTGAGCAAATTAATCAATAAAAAAACCACCCGCAGCGTTATTGAACCGCTGGATTTTGCCGGACGCACCCAAGAACTGGCGCGGATGCTCGGCGGCGAAAATATCACTCAACAAACGCTCTCCCACGCCAGCGAAATGCTGCAAATTTCGTAACTACTCTACCCAATTTTGCAAGGGAAAAAAGGCTCGTCGTCAGGGCTCCCGCATTAAAACCCATTAACGTCCACTTTTGCTTCAGATTTGACGAAAAATCGTCCTCAAAATGCTCACATAGAGTACTATGCTGCGCTTTTTCGGACAATTTTTCGTCAAATCTGAAGCAAAATTGAACGTTTTGCGCTGTGTAAATTTTAATGCGGGAGCCCTGGGCTCGTCGTCCCGCGTCTTGTCCGCATAGGCGTCAGTTTAAGGATTTTTTTTCCCAAAAGACGCCGTCATTGCGAGCGCGAGCGAAGCAATCCAGTACAGAATTTCTACAAAGTTCGAACTGGATTGCTTCGCTCGCGCTCGCAATGACGGCTAAAATTCCTTGACCTGACGCCTATGCCGCTTGTCCGCGGGACGACGCGCTTCATGAATTGGGAGGGAGCGAGTAGTTACCAAATTCTTAACCGATCGACATTTTTCACCATCAAGCGTAGCGAGTTAGTGAAAAGGGAGCGAGAAATGCTCTGGAATGGCAAAAATGTCATAAATGTGTCATAATAGTGCTGTAAAATGGCTATAAGTTAAGAAACAGATAAAGGGAAATGTGATGCCATTTCGTACATTACCACCTTCCCGATGTCTGATTTAAATTAATAATATCAAGTAGTTATAAAATATTTAAGTTAGTAGTTAGGTCATAAAAGATGTGGAAATTCGAAACGTTCATAAATTCAGTTGCGGCTGGTCAATTCCCGTCACTTTCAGATAATAATGGCTATGTGACATGGTTAGAAGAAGTGGCCCGTGAAGAGAAGGCCAATATACCATCCGCATTGATAGAGATAAAAAACACCGCCAGCTACCTGCTTCTTTTTGAAAAAACACAAGAACTACTCAAAAAAGTCACAGATGAAGATGAAAAAAAATTTTTCCTCTATCTAAAAAAAACGCGTATCGCTTTTAATGTTGTTACAGAAAAAAATTAAAAAAAACGGGCAACTTATTCTAAATTCACTTAATTTGTATGACTTTAATGCAGCCTATGCTCAAAAGGTAATCTATGCATTATCAGTCGGCGACCTGAGGACCACGGATATTTTAAAACGCGGTTTTTCCCATCTGGTTTGGAGTTTCTTTACCTTCAAATGGGGAAATTTTTTAAATGGCGGTAAACGCCTGAGCAAAAAAGAGGTTCAGCAGATTGCGGATCATTCCTCTGAGCATACTCCTTTTCAAAGAAATGATGAACAGAACCGAAACCGACTACTGAAAGGCGTACCCCTCGTTACCGGAAAAGTATTTACCTCCATGGCATTATGTTTTGTTTTTTCTACCGGGATGCTTTTACTTCTGGGTTTTGCCAGTCCTGTTGTCATCATAGTCTCCATTATTTTAGCGTTGTGTAACGGTGGAGTCTGCGCACTTACCCGCGGTAAGGCCATGTTGGACTGTGCGGGATTTGAGCCCGAAAAACAAAAGGTATACGATACCATACGGGAGAATACCCGGGAAAAATCCAACGTGTACTGGGGAAGCAAAATTTTTTTTGGTGTTATAACCTTATTAGCCTGTATCTCCGCGGGCGCTTCCGCCTGGAGTGGGATAGTCGGGATGCTGGCTTTCTTTGGGATCGTGGTAGCTCTTTCCAATCCTTTTGTGTTAGCTGCCGTCATTGGGCTGGCTATCATCGCTGGCATTTCTTTTTATGCATTTCAAGCGAAGGGCATCAAAGAAAATTACATTAAATTCAAAAGCTTATTCTCTAAAACTTATGGAACAGGAGGTGGCGCCGGCATCGCAAAAGTCGTGGTATTGGTTCTTGTCAGTATACTGTTTCTAACCGTTTATGCCACTCTCACCTGGTTTACTACTGCATCCGGCATCGATAAAATTTTTACAATGTGTGGCGGTCAAAAAGCCGATTTATTTAGTTTGACTCTGTCGGCTATCAGCACGACAACCACAATGGTGGTAAACACATTTTCTCAAGTTTCCAAGGTTTTTGACCCTAAAACATATACAGATCTCCGCGAGAAAATTCTACCTGTCTGGAATGCAAAACCGGAGGGTCCTCCACCAACAAGACTTCAGCGAGCCTGGAACACAACCAAAACAGTGGCGAAATGCGCCATGATGATTGGGGATTTAACAACCTATTCAATTGCCGGAGGTGTCAGCAGCGGTGAATCCGTCGGGGGAACGATCGGTAATTTGATTGGCTGGGGTGCTTCAAAGCTTCTTTTTGTGATACTCAGTCCTATTATTTTGTCTGCTGTGGCGATCGCATTTTCCTATCCAGCGCTTTTTGAAAAAAATAAGCCAAAAGACTCCAGAAAACAAGTCAGCAAGCCTCTAAATCCTCCGGCTACGGCTCCGAGTCAAACTCTCAAATCATCACCTAAACCGTCCACAGTGTTGCAATCTCCCATCCCCAATGTTGAAGCTAAAACAGAAACCCCCACCCTCAAACCGACAGACCGGAATGATAAAGGTTCCCGGCGCTGCCGATGTATTTCACTAAGAAAATTAATTCCTAATACATTTATTTGCAGAAGGCGACGTTCAAACTCTTCTCTACTGAATCAGGTTTCAAGCGTCCCACAGTCGCAATAACAGATGGATGATTTACTTCTTGATTTCTTGCGGCGGTGTCCAGCCTTTCGCGGCGCGGGCTTTGGCTTCTCTCCAACCTAACAGTTCGATAATCGCCATGGGGGCGTTATCACCCGCACGAAAGCCGCATTTGAGAACGCGGGAATATCCACCTGGACGGTCTTTAAAGCGCGGAGCAATATCATTAAATAATTTAGCGACAACTTCGTCGTTACGTAAACGGGAGAACGCTAAACGGCGATGGGCCACGCTGTCTTCTTTAGCTAAAGTAATCAAGGGTTCAATAAAACGACGCAATTCTTTAGCTTTAGGTAAAGTCGTTTTAATCTGGCCATGTTTTAATATGGCAATGCTCATATTTTTTTTGAGAGCTTTGAGATGGGACGCCGTTCTATTAAGGCGTCGGCCAGTTTTGCGATGATTCATGATTACTCCTCTTCAACAATCTTTTCCGGCGGCGGTAAATCAGCCGGCGGCCAGTTTTTAATGTTCATCCCCAAGCTCAGGCCGTGCTGCACCAATACGGATTTGATTTCATTCATGGATTTTTTGCCCAGATTCGGCGTTTTTAAGAGATCGCTTTCAGAGCGTTGCACTAAATCGCCTATATAATAAATATCTTCCGCTTTCAGACAATTGGCTGCGCGAACGGTTAATTCCAAATCATCCACCGGACGGGTTAAAATGGGATCGATGGCTTGCGCACCTTCCTTCGCACCCATTTTAGCAGCGTGCTGTAAATCGACAAACGCAGATAATTGTTGCTGCAATATAGTTGCAGCATGGCGAATAGCCTGCTCGGGATCCAGCGCGCCGTTGGTTTCGAGGTCAATGATTAGTTTATCCAGGTCAGTGCGTTTTTCAACCCGGGTATTTTCCACCTGGTAACTGACGCGCTTGACAGGACTAAACGAAGCATCCAACAACAATGAACCGACTGAACGTTTGGCGCCTTTTTCAGAAATACGGGTCAAAGCAGGTTGATAACCTCTTCCCACTTCGACGGTCAGTCTGGCATTCAGTTCACCTTCTTTAGTGAGATTCGCAATGATATGCTGGGGATTGACTACGGTAAGACCCGTTTCCAATTCAATGTCCGCAGCAGTCACCACACCGGGGCCTTTTTTACGAAGGTTTAATTCAATTTTATCGCGTCCTTCGAGTTTGAAAGCGACTCCCTTTAAATTCAATAAAATATTAACGACATCCTCGTGGACACCTTCGAGCGAGCTGTACTCGTGGACTATATTATCGATCTGAACTTCTGTAATCGCAGCGCCAGCCATTGAAGACAACAATACCCGTCGCAGTGCATTACCTAAAGTATAACCAAAGCCGCGTTCAAAAGGCTCCAAAACAATCCGAAAATGACTGGGTGAAATAGCCTGAACCTGAATATTCTGCGGCGTTAAAAAATTTTTAAAAACATCTTGCATAGGTTGAGCCCCAAACTATTTAGAATATAATTCGACAACCAAACTGACTTTAAATTCAGCTGGCAACTCACTGATTTCGGGAGCAGCTTTAAATGTACCCTTCAGTTCTTTTGGATCAACTTCAATCCATGAAACCGGGGTGCGATTTGCCGTTAACCCTAAAGCAGCGCTAATGCGCAATTGTTTTTTCGCTTTTTCGCGGATAGAGATTTCAGATCCGGCTGCCACATGGAATGAAGGAATGTTCACCACTTTTCCGTTCACAAGGATAGCCTTATGGCTTACCAGCTGTCTGGCCTCGGCCCGGGTAGCTGCAAAACCCATGCGATAGACCACGTTGTCTAAACGTGATTCCAGTAATGATAATAAATTGTCGCCGGTTGAACCTTTGGTGCGATCTGCTTTTTTATAGTAATTACGGAACTGTTTTTCCAATACGTCGTAATATCGGCGAATCAATTGTTTCATGCGTAATTGAATGCCGTAGTCAGTGGTTCTTCCACGCCTTTGCCAATGTACTCCAGGGGTGTGTTCCAGATTACATTTGGTATCTATAGCGCGAATGCCGCTTTTTAATAACAGATCCGTTTTCTCACGTCGAGATAAACGACACTTAGGACCTAAATATCTTGCCATGCTTTAACCTCTCAAAAATTAGACGCGACGCCGTTTACGTGGACGGCAGCCATTATGCGGTATTCCAGTCCGGTCAGTTAAACTGAGGATTTCTAGTCCGGAATTATATAAACTACGTATGGCTGAATCACGGCCTGCGCCAGGTCCACTGACATAGACAACCACTCTTTTGGCATCGAATTCGTCCAACAGACCCTTCGCCACTGCTTCCGCAGCCATTTGGGCCGCATACGGGGTTCCACGGCGAGAGCCTTTAAAACCGCATTTGCCAGCCGAGCTTTGGGTTAACAAATCGCCCGACATCGTAGTTCCAGACACAACTGTGTTGTTAAAGGTGGCTTGAATGTGTACTGCGCATTCAGAAAATTTTCGTTTGGTACGTTTTTTTACTGCCATTTTAATTATTTCCTCTTAAGCACGGACTGCTTTACGTTTGCCTTTGCGGGTACGGGCGTTGGTTTTGGTACGTTGACCACGCACGGGTAAACCGTGACGGTGACGTACTCCCTGATAGCACCCTAAATCAATTTTGCGCTTGATATTCATGGATACTTCCCGGCGCAGATCGCCTTCAACCGTATAAGCGGCTACGGCATCGCGAACTTTTTTCAGCTGTTCTTCAAGCAAATCTTTAATTTTAGTGGCTGGATCAACGCCTGCTACGTCGCAAACGACTTTCGCACGGGTTGGCCCAATGCCATAAATAGCCTGTAGACCAATCACTGTGTGTTTATTAACGGGTATGTTAACTCCGGCAATACGCGCCATTTTTTATGCTCCAGATTTAATCGTTAAAAAGTTCACTAGCTTATCCCTGATTACTTGAAAAATCAAGCTTTGGATACGGCATGCATGCATGCTTGCAACCATCCATGGAGCCGTACCAGCCCAGCCATCCCTGGCCGGGCGTTCGCCGGGAAAACCGTCCACTGGACGGTTTTCTGTTTCCGGCTCACCCCTGTCTTTGCTTATGCCGCGCATCTTTACAGATAACCCGGACGATACCATGACGACGGATGATTTTACAATTTCTGCACAATTTTTTTACGGATGCTCTCACTTTCATTACTCTCTCCTCATTACAGCAGGCTCATTTTAGAACCGCGTTGTTTGGCTTTTTTCATCACTGACTCGTATTGATGAGTCATTAAATGCGCTTGTACTTGCGCCATAAAATCCATTATGACGACAACGACGATCAACAGAGAAGTTCCTCCAAAATAAAACGGGACATTCCATGCCAAAATTAAAAACTGAGGCAACAATGCCACTAACGCCAGGTAGACAGATCCGACCAGAGTTAAGCGGGTCATGACACCATCTATATAATTCGCGGTCTGCTCACCAGGCCGAATCCCAGGAATAAAAGCACCGGAACGCTTCAGATTATCCGCGGTTTCTTTCGGGTTAAAGACTAACGCAGTGTAGAAAAAAGCGAAAAAAATCACTAATATCGCAAAAGCGATCATATATCCCGGCTGGCCCGGCGATAACGCCAGGGACACGTCATTGAGCCAACTCATGCCCTTGGCAGCCCCAAAAAACTGCGCGATAGTGCCTGGGAATAAAATAATACTTTGGGCAAAAATCGGTGGTATCACTCCCGCCATATTAATTTTTAAAGGCAAATGGCTCGTTTGGGCGGCGTAAACCGTACGCCCTTGCTGCCGTTTGGCATAATTAATGGTAATCCGCCGTTGCGCCCTTTCAAAATAAACGACGACGACGGTCACGGCTATGACCACTACCAGTATCAACAGTAAGGTTAAGCCCTGCATCTGCCCCTGCTTTACCTGGGTAAATATCTCACCAATCGCGGCAGGAAAACGCGCGGCTATACCCGCGAAAATAATGAGTGAAATACCATTACCGACACCCCGTTCGGTCATTTGTTCGCCTAACCACATGAGAAACATGGTGCCTGTCACTAAGGTCACCGTGGCGACAAAATAAAAATTTAAGCCGGGTGTGATTACCACCCCGCTGCTCACCAGCCATTTACATATACCAACGCCCTGAACCAGAGACAATAATATAGTGGCATAACGCGTATATTGATTAATTTTACGCCTGCCCGCTTCACCTTCTTTTTTCAGCTGTGCCATCGTCGGGGAAACCGTCGCATATAACTGCACAATAATCGATGCAGAAATATAGGGCATGATTCCTAAAGCAAAGATAGTCAAACGGCTTAATGCGCCACCGGAAAACATATTAAATAAACCCAGTATGCCGCCCTCATGTTGCTGGAATAAATCCGCCAGTTTATGGGGATCCAGACCAGGCACGGGGATATAGGCTCCTAAACGATAGACGACCAAACCAATCAGCACAAATAAAAGCCGATTTCTCAGTTCGATCAAACCACCGGTGGAGAGCCCTCCGCCAATTTTGGGTTGTTTCATTCCTCAACCTTTCCGCCAGCTGCTTCAATAGCGGCGCGAGCCCCTTTCGTGATCCGTAAACCACGAAGAGTAATTTTCTTCTTTAACGTCGTTCCAGCGCCAAATACTTTGGCCTGTTTGTGGATGAGAGTCACTAAATTTGCTTCTCTTAAAGCCGCTAAATCAATGATGTGAGCTTCTACCTTGTTGAGTTCCTCAAGACGTATCTCAGCGCAGTGTCGCGCAGTACGGGATTTAAAGCCAAATTTCGGCAGACGTCTTTGTAAAGGCATTTGTCCGCCCTCAAAACCGGTTTTATGGTAACCGCCTTTTCGGGCATGCTGGCCTTTGTGACCCAGTCCGCAGGTTTTACCCATGCCGCAACCAATGCCGCGGCCAACTCGCATTCTGGATTTTTTGGCGCCTTTAGCCGGTTTTAATGTGTTTAACTGCAAAGTCATTTTAGACTTCCTCAACTTGTAATAAATACCAAACCTTATTAATCATCCCACGATTGGCAGGCGTGTCCAATACCAATACCGTATGATGACGCCGGCGCAAACCTAGCCCCTCAACACATTCACGGTGCCCGCGTTTTCGGCCAAATTTGCTGCCCTTTAGCGTGACTTTGATTTTTTTCGATTCCATAATCATTGTTTCACCTATACCGCTTCAGTAATCTCTTTAACCGTTTTGCCGCGTTTTGCGGCTACCGATTCTGGCGTAGCCATTTGTTTTAATCCTTTAATAGTCGCACGGACCACGTTGATCGGATTGGACGATCCCAAACATTTCGCCAGTACATTCTGGACGCCCATCACTTCGAAGATGGCGCGCATGGCGTTACCCGCGATGACTCCTGTACCTTCGGAAGCCGGCAACATGAGCACTTTGCTGGCGCCGTGGCGTGCAATCACTTCGTGTTGCAGGGTATTACCTTTCAACTGAACGTGAATCATATTGCGTCGAGCGGCTTCGGTCGCTTTTTGAATAGCTATCGGTACCTCTCGGGCTTTACCTTGGCCAAAACCAATGGTGCCCTCTCCATCACCCGCAACGACTAATGCGGAGAAACTCATTCGGCGTCCGCCCTTAACAGTGGTCGCATTACGGTTAACGGCTACTAATTTTTCGATGTAGCCATCATTGACCTGATTATCCGTTCGCATAAATTAAACCCTCAACTTAAAATTCTATACCGCCTTCGCGAGCAGCATCAGCCAAAGCCTTGACACGACCATGATATTTAAAACCAGAACGATCAAAGGCTACTTTCGTAACACCCGCCGCGAGACAACGCTCTGCAATTAATTTTCCCACCCGAGCGGCTGCGGTTTTGTTCCCGCCATATTCCACTTCACTGCGTAAATCTTTATCTAAAGAAGATGCCTGGGCCAGTACTTTGGCGCCACAGGGGGAAAATACCTGGGCATAAATATGTTGCGAGGTTCTGTGCACGCATAAATGAGTAGCACCCACTCGCCGAATCCGGCCTCGCACCTTGGCACAGCGGCGCTCACGTTTAATATTTTTATTAATCATATTATTTTTTCTTAACCTCTTTGAGGACAATGACTTCATTGGAATAGCGCACACCTTTGCCTTTATAAGGCTCGGGCGGACGTATCGAACGAATATTGGCGGCAACCTGACAAACCATTTGCTTGTCAACACCTTTTAAAACAATTTCAGTTTGGGTGGGAGTTTCCGCGGTTACACCCTTTGGCAGGGTATAATCGACAGGATGTGAAAATCCCAGAGATAAATTCAGCACGTTGCCTTGGACTTTAGCACGGTAACCAACACCGACTAACACCAGCTTGCGCTCAAAACCAGTGGTGACTCCAATGACCATATTGTTGGCCAGTACACGTGTAGTTCCGGCGATGGCATTGGCCTCACTGCTAGCATTGGCAGGTGCGATTTGTAGAATATTATCCACCAACTTTACCTGCACTAACGAGTGGGCAGCGTGGTGAATTTGGCCTAATTTACCCTTAACGGTGATATCCTGACCGGCTATTTTCACCTCAGCACCCTTCGGAACTGTAATAGGAACTTTTGCAACTCGGCTAACCATGATTCAACCTCAATATCAACTGACGTAACATAAAATTTCACCACCTAACTTTAAATGGCGGGCATAACGATCGGACATAATACCTTTTGAGGTGGAAACAATCGCTATTCCCAAGCCATTTTTGACCTGAGGTAATTGGGTGGTTTTTTTGTATAAACGCAACCCGGGACGGCTGATTCTCTTGATCAACTCGATAACCGGTTGTCCATTATAATACTTCAGATCAATGAATAATGTCGGCTTTTCCGCATCCTTAACAACGCCACAATCCTCGATATAACCTTCCTTTTTAAGCACTTCAGCCACTTTCAATTTTAATTTTGACAGCGGCATCGTGATGGTGGATTTTCCTACCATCTGCGCGTTACGAATGTGTGTAAACATATCGGCGATCGGATCTTGCATACTCATAAATAATAATTCCTCTTACCAGCTCGCTTTTCGTAAACCGGGAACGTCACCCCGCATGGCGGCTTGACGCAAACAGATACGGCATAAACCAAATTTTTTTAACGTACCGTGCGGGCGTCCGCAGGAACGGCAGCGTGCTCGAATTCGAATAGGGCTTTCGTTACGGTCTCTTTTTTGCAATTTAATAACCGCTTCTTCAACGGTGTCAGGATTTAAGCGAATCTCTTCTTTTAATGCCAGACGCGATTTTTTGCAGTTTCGCACGCGGATTATCCGCTTCAAATTACGCATGACCACACTTGTTTTTGCCATATTCAATAACCCTTAATTTATCAATCAGTCTCTAAAAGGAAAACCAAAAGCTTTCAATAAAGCCAGCCCTTCTTTATTCGTTTTCGCCGAGGTTGCTATGGTAATATCCATGCCACGAATGGTGTCGATTTTATCATATTCAATTTCAGGGAAAACGATCTGTTCTTTGATGCCCATGCTATAATTTCCGCGGCCATCAAATGCTTTCACACCAAATCCACGAAAATCGCGAATTCGGGGGATAGCAATCATAATCAGGCGCTGCAGAAATTCATACATACGCTCACTGCGCAAAGTCACTTTGCAACCAATCGGCATGCCCTCACGGATTTTAAATCCAGCGATGGATTTAGTGGCAATGGTGGATACCGGTTTTTGACCCGCAATACGGGTCATGTCATCCAGGGCATGGGTTAATATTTTTTTATCCGCCAAAGCTTCACCGACTCCCATATTCAAAACGATTTTGGTGATGCGCGGAACTTCCATCACACTGGAGTAGTTAAATTCTTTTTGTAATTCCGGGACAATTTTGTCCACATATAATGTTCGTAAAGTACTCATTTTCGACTCTCTTACTTATCGGTCACATCAATGACTTCGTCGTTGGATTTAAAATAACGCACTTTGCGTTTGCGTTACCGCTTTGCCAACCCATTTAAAACCCACACGGTCTGGCTGATTGGTGGTCAGATTGAGTAAAGCCACATTAGAAATGTGGATACTGGATTCTTTCTGCACAATACCACCCTCAATTTTACGTTGAGGATTGGGCTTCGTGTGTTTTTTTACCAGATTCACGCCTTCAATCAGTACGCGATCATTGGCTAATATTTTTAATACTTTTCCGACCCGACCCCGGTCTTTGCCGGCGATCACCACCACGGTATCTTCTGATCTCACCTTTTGCATCACAACACCTCAAGAGCTAAAGACACAATCTTCATAAATTGAGCACTGGCGCGCAATTCACGAGTAACAGGCCCGAAAATACGGGTGCCAATCGGCTGTAATTGCGCATTGAGCAATACAACGGCGTTGCTGTCAAAACGGATCACCGAGCCGTCGGCGCGGCGAACCGGTTTACGCGTCCGCACCACCAGAGCATTCATCACTTCGCCTTTTTTAACTTTACCGCGAGGGATGGCGTCTTTAATGCTGACTTTAATCACATCGCCAATGCTGGCGTAACGGCGCTTAGAGCCGCCCAGCACTTTAATGCACATAACTTCGCGAGCGCCGCTGTTATCAGCGACCTGCAATACCGATTCTGTTTGTATCATCGCCCGTTCCCCTCAGCTGTCTCTGCTTTTTCTTTAATACTTTCCAGAATCCAAGTTTTGGTTCTTGGAAATAGGTCGACATTCTTTCACAACGACAACATCGCCTTGTCGCGCGGTATTATCGGGATTATGTGCATGAATTTTTGTAGAACGGCGCACAATTTTTTGATATTTGGGGTGGCGAACGCGTCGTTCAACCAGAACCACAATGGTCTGTTCCATTTTGTCACTGACCACTACTCCAGTCAGCGTTCGCGGCAGGGTTATCTTTATCGCTCATGCTTGCCGCTCCTTTTCGTTAATAATGGTCAAAATACGCGCTATATTACGGCGTAATTTTTTGATCGCTCCGGTTTAGGGGCTTCTCCCATACCGCTTTCCATCCGCAGTTTAAACTGCTGTTTGGCCTCTTCGTGAAGAAGCTTGCGTAAATCAACGGTATTTTTTTCTCTTAATTCAATAGCTTTCATATTTATCCCCGTTCCCGCTTAACAAATACTGCCTTAAGTGGCAATTTCGCGGCTGCTAAAGTAAATGCCTCTCGCGCCAATTCTTCCGTAATCCCTTCGATCTCAAACATGACACGGCCTGGTCTTACCTCGGCGACCCAATATTCAACATTGCCTTTACCTTTACCTTGCCGGACTTCCAAAGGTTTTTTGGTAATCGGTTTATCCGGGAAAATTTGTATATAAAGTTTACCGCCGCGTTTGACATGACGGGTGATCGCCCGGCGGGCAGCTTCAATCTGGCGGGCCGTTACCCGGCCACGATCCAAAGCCTTTAATCCAAATTCACCAAAATGAACCGTATTGCCGCTCGTGGCTACGCCCCGGTTACGGCCTTTAAATTGCTTACGATATTTTGTACGAGCCGGTTGACGCATGTTTTAACCCTCAGTTGGTCTCGGTAGCTTCTTCTTGACCTGCTTTTTTCGACGGTTCTTTGGGTTGCAGATGGACTTCACCTTTAAAAATCCAAACTTTAACACCGATAATACCATAAGTGGTCTGCGCTATGGCAGTACCATAATCAATATCCGCACGGAAGGTATGTAAGGGCACTCGGCCTTCGCGGTATTTTTCAGTACGCGCAATTTCGGAACCCGCCAAACGGCCAGCCAAGCACACTTTGACGCCTTGCGCGCCATGGCGCATGGCAGTTTGAACCGCGCGCTTCATGGCTCTTCTAAACATCACCCGGCGTTCTAATTGTCCGGCGATGCTTTCAGCGACTAATTTAGCTTCTAAATCAGGTTTTCGCACTTCTTCAATCGATAATGTGAACCGGCACCTTCATAATATTGGCGACCTCTTTCCGAAGCGTCTCCACATCACTGCCTTTTTTACCAATAATAACGCCCGGTCGCGCTGAGTAGATGGCGACTCGCGCATTGCGAGCGGGACGTTCAATGAGAATGTGACTAATCGCCGCACCCTTCAATTTTTTCACCAAAAAATCTCTGACTTTCAAATCATTATTTAAGTAATCAGCATAATCTCTTTTATTGGCAAACCACTTGGAAGTCCAGTCTTTGGTTATGCCCAGTCTGATACCGTTTGGATTGACTTTTTGACCCATGTTTTATTTCTCCCCTTCCGCATTCGCTACAATAACTTTAATGTGGCAGGTTGGTTTAATGATCCGGTTGCCCCGGCCGCGAGCGCGAGTGCGCATACGTTTCAAACGCGGTCCATGATCAACACAAATAGTTTTAACGCGTAATTCATCAATGTCTGCGCCTAAATTATGCTCGGCATTAGCGATAGCAGAACCCAGGGCTTTTTTAACCGTAAGAGCCGCTTTTTTATTGCTAAATTTTAAAACTTGCATGGCCTGGCCTACCGGCAATCCGCGAACCAGATCAGCGACTAAACGCGTTTTTTGCACCGAAAGTCCGGCGTACTTTTAATAGTGACATCGCTTCCATTATTCAGCCCCCGGTTTTTTGGCTTTCTTGTCCGTCGCGGTATGTCCGCGGAACAGTCGAGTTAAAGCAAATTCGCCTAATTTATGACCCACCATATTTTCAGAGACATAAATGGGCACATGATCCTTGCCGTTGTGTATCGCAATGGTTAAACCCACCATGTCCGGTAAAATCATTGACCGTCGGGACCAGGTTTTGATTGGGCGCTTACTGCTGGTAGCCACCGCTTCTCCCACTTTTTTCAACAAGTGGTGGTCTACATAAGGGCCTTTTTTAATCGATCTTGCCACTCTCTAATACCTCTTTAATTATTTAACGCGCCGATCACGCACAATCATTTGGCGTGTACGTTTGTTACGCCGGGTTTTGTAACCTTTAGTCGGCAACCCATTAGGCGACACCGGATGACGGCCACGAGTTTTGCCTTCACCACCCCCGTGACAATGGTCCACAGGGTTCATGGCGGTACCACGGACAGTTGGGCGAATACCGCGCCAGCGGTTAGCACCCGCTTTGCCTAAAGAACGCAGATTATGCTCTGAATTGGCGACTTCACCAATGCAGGCGCGGCACGAGGCCAAAATCTTGCGCATTTCCCCTGAACGCATACGCACCAATGCATAAGCGCCTTCGAGACCCGCCAATTGAGCGGAAGTTCCTGCGCTGCGCATTAATTGCGCGCCTTTACCGGGCTTCAGTTCCACACAATGAATCGGTGAACCGAAAGGAATATTGTGCAGGGGTAAACAGTTGCCGGGTTTAATCGGTGACTGCGGGCCCGACTGTACCTCTGAACCTGCGTGTAAATCTTTAGGCGCGATAATATACCGTCTTTCGCCATCGGCGTACAGCACTAATGCTAAATGCGCGCTGCGGTTCGGATCGTATTCCAGACGTTCTACCTGGCCGACGATGCCATCTTTATTGCGGACAAAATCCACTTGCCGGTAATGTTGCTTGTGACCGCCGCCACGTCGGCGCACGGTGATCCTGCCCTGGTTATTACGGCAACTGATACGCTTTTTGCTCGTTAACAGCGGGGCGTATGGGGTACCTTTGTGTAATTCAGGATTAACCACTTTGATAACAAAACGGCGTCCCGCGGAGGTTGGTTTTGCTTTTACTAATGCCATAAATCTACTACCTAAATAATTTCCTAATTTGACTTGTTCAGATCAATCTCTTGATTCTGCTCTAATATCACGTATGCTTTTTTCCAGTCTTTAGTTTTACCAGAACGTTTGACTTTACCTTTCACCCGGCAAATTTTCACTGAACGTACCTTGACGTTGAGGAGTGTTTCCACCGCTTGCCGAACCTCAAACTTGTTAGCGTCAGGCAGGATTTTAAAAGCGTAATTCTTATAATTTCCGCTCGCCTGGGAAGTTTTTTCGGTAACGTGCGGTTTTTGCAGTACATTTAATAATCGAGTCGCGCTCACAGTAAGGTCTCCTCAATTTTCTTTAACACATCGACAGTGACTATGACGTGCTCGTAAGCCACTAAACTCACAGGATCCATATAACCCAGTTCGCTGACGAGTACGTGCGGAATATTTCCCGCAGCCAACCATAAGTTTTGGTCTTCGCTTTCACGATCCGTGATGATTAAAGCTTTTTTAACTTTTAATACCTGTAATTGTTGTACTAAATCTTTTGTTTTAGGCGTCTTGAGGGCAAATTGATCCAGAACTTTCAGCCGGTCCTGACGCACTAACTCGGAAAAAATGCCCCGCAAGGCCTGACGATACATTTTACGGTTTACTTTTTGCTGGAAGCTTCGCGGAGTCGCCGCAAACGCCTTACCACCACCGCGCCATAATGGGCTGCGGATCGAACCGGCGCGCGCGCGTCCAGTGCCTTTTTGTTTCCAGGGCTTTATACCACCGCCACGGACTTCACTGCGTGTTTTTTGGGCTTTAGTACCGGCTCTGCCTGCGGCCATATAAGCCGTGACTACCTGGTGAACCAAACCTTCATTAAATGCGCAGGCGAATAATTCTTCAGAAACCTGTACGGTTGTCTCGGATCGGTCGCCCGCCTGGGTAAATACTGGCAGTTTCATTATTTCTCTCCCCGTTCTTTGACAGATGGCAACACCGTGACCATACCGCCAGGCGCTCCCGGAATGGAACCCCTGACCAGGAGTAAATGACGCTCCGTATCCACTAAAACAACTTCCTGATTTTGCAATGTTCTCTTCACATGACCCAAATGACCCGGCATTTTTTTGCCTTTAAACACATTACCCGGCGTTTGTCTTTGGCCCGTAGAACCTATGGCGCGAGTGGATAAGGAGTTTCCATGCGTGGCATCCTGTTTGGCAAAATGATGCCGCTTAATGCCACCGGCAAAACCCTTACCTTTGGAAATACCGCTGACGTCAACCGACTGACCTAATTTAAAAAGGTCAACCCTGATTTCATCACCAACGTTTTTACCGTCGAGATCTTTTGCATCCACTCTGAATTCGCAAACCACATTACCCGCTTCCACGCCCGCTTTGCGGAAATGTCCGGTCATGGGTTTATTTAACCGCGACGCCGCTTTATGACCAGCGGTGATTTGTAAAGCACAATAGCCATCGCTCTCCAAATTTTTGATTTGGGTGACGCGGTTAGGTGTGATCTCAATCACCGTGACTGGAATCGATTCACCTGAATCCGTGAAGATTCGCGTCATTCCGCATTTCTTACCAACTAGCCCGAGCATTTTATTCTCCAACACTTATTCAACACTGATTTGTACATCCACACCAGCAGCTAAATCCAGTTTCATTAACGCATCCACAGTTTTATCAGTGGGTTGCACAATGACAACCAGGCGTTTGTGAGTGCGTATTTCATATTGATCTCGCGCATCTTTATCAGCATGCGGCGAAATCAATACGGTATAACGCTCTATTTTGGTCGGTAAAGGGATCGGGCCATTGATGCGTGCGCCAGTTCGTTTTGCGGTATCCACAATTTCCGCTGTCGCACGATCTAACAACCGATGATCAAACGCCTTAAGCCGAATTATTATTCTTTCATTAGCAGCCATTGATAGTTTACTCAATTATCTTTGCAACAACACCCGCACCGACAGTACGTCCACCTTCACGAATCGCAAATCGTACACCTTCTTCCATCGCGATGGGGGCAATCAACTCAACCACCATCTTGATATTATCACCAGGCATAACCATTTCCACGCCCTCAGGCAGTTCAACGGATCCGGTTACGTCAGTCGTTCGGAAATAAAATTGTGGACGGTAGCCTTTGAAAAATGGCGTATGACGGCCACCTTCTTCTTTGGACAACACATACACTTCCGCCTCGAATTTGGTGTGTGGCTTGATGGAGCCTTTTTTGGCCAGGACCTGACCGCGCTCAACATCTTCTCTTTTTAAGCCACGCAATAAAATTCCTACGTTATCTCCGGCCTGACCCTGATCCAGCAGTTTACGGAACATTTCTACACCGGTACAGGTGCTCACCTGGGTTGCTTTGATACCCACAATTTCAACTTCTTCTCCGACCTTGATAATCCCGCGCTCGATACGGCCAGTGACTACGGTGCCACGTCCCGAGATTGAGAACACGTCTTCGATAGGCATCAGGAACGGTTTATCGATTTCGCGTTTTGGATCTGGAATGTAAGTATCCAGAGTTTCCAGTAATTTAGAAATCGCTTTTTCACCCAGATCGCCTTTATCGCCTTCCAGCGCCTTAAGGGCTGAACCAACGACGATAGGAGTATCATCACCAGGGAAATTGTAGCTATTCAACAGTTCACGTACTTCCATTTCCACCAGGTCTAACAGTTCTTTATCATCAACCATGTCGGCTTTGTTCAGGAACACAATAATATAGGGAATGCCGACCTGACGAGCCAAAATAATATGTTCGCGGGTTTGCGGCATCGGTCCATCGGCGGCTGAAACCACCAAAATTGCTCCGTCCATTTGGGCAGCGCCAGTAATCATGTTCTTCACGTAATCGGCGTGGCCAGGGCAGTCGACGTGCGCATAATGGCGTTTGTCAGTTTCGTATTCAACATGAGAAGTATTAATGGTAATACCGCGAGCCTTTTCTTCAGGGGCATTATCAATTGAATCATAGCCTCTGAACTGGGCATGACCAAGTGCGGCCGCAACTTTGGTAATAGCGGCTGTGAGCGTGGTTTTGCCATGGTCAACGTGACCAATCGTGCCAACGTTCACGTGGGTTTTATTTCTTACAAAAGCCTCAGTTGCCATAAAAACACCTCTTAATGTGAAATTATTTTTTCTTAATCACCGCTTCCGCGATATTTGCCGGAGCTTCCATATACTTTAGAAATTCCATTGTATAGGTTGCTCGCCCTTGACTCAATGAACGCAAATCCGTGGCATAGCCGAACATTTCAGCTAAGGGAACTTCCGCATTGACTAATTTTCCGGCAGGACTCTCATCCATACCCTGTATCACGCCGCGGCGCCGGTTAAGGTCGCCCACAACGTCACCCATATAATCTTCAGGCGTGACCACCTCTACTTTCATGATCGGCTCTAACAATACCGGGCTGGCTTTCAGCGCGCCCTCTTTAAAGCCAATCGAACCGGCAATCTTAAACGCCATTTCGCTGGAATCCACATCGTGGTAGGAACCCTCAAATAAGGTCACTTTGACATCTACCACTGGATAGCCGGCAAGAATACCATTTTCCATCTGCTCTTGTACACCTTTTCCGACAGCTGGAATGAATTCTCTCGGAATCACGCCGCCAACCACAGCATTGACAAATTCAAAGCCCGCGCCCCGCTCCTGGGGTTCGATTCGCAACCAGACGTGACCATACTGACCACGGCCGCCGGTCTGACGAATGTACTTGGATTCGTGTTCGATGGACTTACGGATAGTTTCGCGGTAAGCAACCCGAGGTTTACCGACATTCGCCTCGACTTTAAATTCGCGTCTCATCCGGTCCACAATAATTTCCAGGTGTAATTCACCCATGCCTTCAATAATGGTTTGGCCGGACTCAGGATCGGTATGTACTCTGAATGAAGGATCTTCGTGAGCCAGTTTGCCCAAGGCAACGCCCATTTTTTCCTGATCGCCTTTCGTTTTCGGCTCAACCGCAACGGAAATGACGGGATCAGGGAATTCCATTCTTTCTAAACGGATCAGATGATCGGGGTCGCATAAGGTGTCGCCAGTGGTGACATCTTTTAATCCCACGCAGGCGGCAATGTCACCGGCGCGAACTTCTCTGATTTCTTCACGGGTATTGGCGTGCATTTGTAAAAGACGGCCAATCCGTTCTTTACGGTTTTTAACCGTGTTATAAACCGGGTCACCGGATTTCAATATTCCTGAATAAACGCGAATGAACGTCAGGGTGCCCACATAAGGGTCGGTCATAATCTTGAATGCCAACGCGGCAAAAGGCTCTTTTTCAGAAGGATGACGAACCGCTTCCTTACCACGGTCATCTTCACCTTTTACGGGAGGGACATCCAGAGGACAGGGCAAATATTCGATAACCGCATCCAGTAATGCCTGCACTCCTTTATTTTTAAAGGCGCTGCCGCAGAGGACGGGAACGATTTCATTAGAGATGGTGCGCTTGCGTAAACCACGCTTGATTTCTTCAATGGTTAACTCACCGGATTCGAGGTATTTTTCCATCAGCGAGTCTTCTGCCTCAGCCGCGGCTTCAACCAGTTTTTCGCGCCATTCCTGGCAGCTATCCACCATATCTTCGGCGATTTCACGTTCTTCAAACGTCATACCCAAATCATCTTCATTCCAGTATATGGCTTTCATAATGATTAAATCGACGACGCCTTCAAATCCTTCTTCCGCGCCAATAGGCAATTGAATAGGCACAGGACGGGCGCCTAACCGTTTACGGATCTGCTCAACACAGAATAAGAAATTTGCACCCGCACGATCCATTTTATTGACGAATGCCAGACGCGGCACACCGTATTTATTCGCCTGACGCCAGACTGTTTCACTCTGGGGTTCAACACCGCTGACGGCGTCGAATAAAGCACAGGCGCCATCGAGCACTTTTAGGGAACGCTCTACTTCGATGGTAAAATCGACGTGTCCTGGGGTATCAATAATATTAATGCGATGCTGGGGGAATTGTTTGCGCATTCCACTCCAGTAGCAGGTGGTGGCTGCGGAGGTAATGGTGATGCCACGTTCCTGTTCCTGCTCCATCCAGTCCATGACAGCGGCGCCTTCGTGAACTTCACCCATTTTATGGGAGACGCCCGTATAAAATAATATACGTTCCGTAGTCGTGGTTTTACCGGCGTCAATATGCGCCATAATCCCAATATCACGTAATTTTGTTAAATCTATACTCATTTGTTATTACCAACGATAGTGTGCAAATGCCTGGTTGGCTTTGGCCATACGATGGACATCGTCGCGTTTTTTCACGGCGCCGCCACGTCCGCCAATAGCGTCCATAATTTCCTGCGATAAGCGTATCATCATGCCTTTCTGGCTACGTTGACCCGCAAATTCCACCAGCCAGCGCATCGCCAGAGCAACTCGACGTGTTTCACGGATTTCAACCGGTACCTGATAAGTAGAGCCCCCGACACGGCGGGATTTTACTTCGACCACCGGAGTTACGTTTTCAAGAGCTTTTCGGAATGCCTTGAGCGCCGCTGACCGGGCTTCCTCGCTATTGCGAATGTTGGCGCTGCTCGCCAGCTTTCTGCCGCCGCCGCTGCTGCCCTGACCGCCACCCTGTTCACCGCCATCACCTTCGCCATCGCCGCCGATATGACCGACGCTCTTCACCACCAGGTCGAGTGCGCCGTAAACAACTTTTTCGGCGATTGACTTTTTACCGTGGTTCATCACCGTATTGATGAATTTTGCTAATAAAATGCTGTGGAACAACGGATCCGGGAGGATCTCGCGCCGGGGAGCTGCTTTTCTTCTTGGCATAGCGTTTCTCTTTGTTTATTCCTTGGGTTTCTTTTCGCCATATTTGGAACGTCCACGCCGACGTCCAGATACGCCCGCGGTATCAAGGCTACCACGAACGACGTGATAACGGACACCAGGTAAATCTTTCACACGACCCCCGCGAATCAGCACCACTGAATGCTCCTGCAGGTTATGGCCTTCACCACCGATATAGGATGTGACTTCCGCGCCGTTGGTTAAACGTACGCGAGCCACTTTTCTTAAAGCCGAGTTGGGCTTTTTGGGAGTCGTGGTATAAACGCGAGTACACACACCACGGCGTTGCGGGCAGCCTTCCAGCGCCGGAACGTTAGTCTTTTTAGGCTGACTTCTGCGCGGTTTTCGCACTAATTGGTTAATTCTTGCCATTCAGTTTACTCTCTCCAAAAACGAATATAATTCTTTCCTGTCCAAGTTGACAGGGTGTGACATTCTAAATAAGCCCTTAGCGGTTGTCAACGGGGTTGAGCGAAAATTATTCTTCTTCGCCCGCGTCTCTCTTCAGGGCCTGGCTCAGGGCTTTTTCGGCTTCGGCGGCCATTTCCTGGGAAGTCGGAGGCGCCGTTGGTGCTTCTACAACTACTTCTATTTTTTTACGCCGGCCTGTGTGATACGCATAACCGGTGCCTGCCGGGATGAGACGACCGACCATGACGTTTTCTTTCAAGCCACGTAAGTCATCGCGCTTACCTGCCACCGAGGCTCCGGTCAGTACCCGGGTGGTTTCCTGGAACGACGCCGCCGATAAGAAAGAATCAGTCGCCAACGAGGCCTTGATAAGGCCCAATAACACCGGTTCATAAGTAATCAACACGCCTTTCTTCTTGGCGATCTGGTCATTTTCGATCTCTATACGGGAACGCATCACCTGCTCGCCTTTGATGAAGGTCGAATCACCCGGATCTTTAATCTCTACCTTCCGCAACATTTGCCGAATGATGACTTCGATATGTTTGTCGTTGATCTTCACACCCTGGAGGCGGTAGACTTCCTGCACTTCGTCCACGATGTAATTTGCGAGAGCGTTCACGCCCAATAACCGCAATACATCGTGTGGATCGGTAGAACCATCGGCGATCACTTCGCCCTTGGTTACGGTCTCACCTTCAAATACCGTAATACGGCGCCACTTCGGGATAAGCTGCTCAAACTTGGTATTATCCGGAGCGGTAATAATCAAACGGCCCTTTTCTTTAGTATCCTTACCAAAGCTGATAACCCCGGTAATTTCTGCCAGAATCCCCGCGTCTTTCGGGTGACGGGCTTCAAACAGGTCCGCCACCCGCGGCAAACCACCGGTAATATCGCGTGTTTTTGATGCTTCCTGCGGAATACGCGCTAATACATCACCCACTTCGACTTTTTGACCGTCCTCTTTGTTGATGATCGTGCCTTCCACCAGAAAGTAATGCGCCGGGACGCTGCTGCCGGGCAGACAAACGTCCTTGCCTTTCTCATCGATTAATTTGATCATCGGCCGCAATTCTTTGCCGCTGACACCACGCTGCCGGCTGGCAGTCACCACAATACTGCTTAAACCCGTTAATTCGTCGGTCTGGCGGCTCATGGTGACGCCTTCCACCAAATCAACCAGGCTTAAACGGCCTCCCACTTCAGTAATAATGGGATGGGTGTGCGGATCCCATTGCGCAACCACCTGACCGGCCTTGACCGCGCCGCCGTCTTTCACGTTCAGCGAGGCGCCGTAAGGTACTTTATACTGCTCGCGCTCCGCACCGTGAACGTCGTGAACGATTAACACGCCGGAACGGGATACCGCCACAATATTGCCTTCGGGCTGTTTGACGGTTTTCAGGTTCTGCAAGCGGATGGTGCCATCGACTTTAACCTGGATATTGTTGATGGCCGTGGTTCGTGACGCCGCGCCGCCGATGTGGAAAGTACGCATGGTTAACTGTGTACCCGGCTCACCAATGGATTGCGCCGCGACGACGCCCACTGCTTCACCGACGTTGACCAGATGTCCACGAGCCAAATCACGGCCATAGCACAGTGCGCAAACGCCATAACGGGTTTCGCAGGTAATGGTCGAACGGACTTTGACCGCATCAATATTATGCGCTTCCAGATTACTGATTTCCTTTTCATCCAGAAGAGTGCCCGCCGATACAATTTCTTTTTTCGTCTTGGGGTCGATCACTGGATCGGAAAGCACACGGCCTAATACCCGCTCGGAAAGGGGTTCAACGACGTCGCCGCCCTCAATGTGGGGACGCATTTCAATGCCTACCGTGGTGCCGCAATCGGTTTCGGTCACCATGAGATCCTGAGCAACATCGACCAAACGGCGGGTCAGGTAACCGGAGTTCGCTGTTTTTAAAGCGGTATCCGCCAAACCCTTACGGGCGCCGTGGGTAGAGGTAAAATACTGACCGACGGTTAAACCTTCACGGAAGTTCGCGGTAATCGGCGTTTCAATAATACTGCCGTCGGGTCTGGCCATCAAACCGCGCATACCGGCTAGCTGACGAATTTGGGCCGCTGAACCACGCGCTCCGGAATCGGCCATCATCCAGACGGCGTTAAATGAATTTTCCGACGCGGAGATTTCCACCATCATCGCTTTAGAAACTAATTCGGTGGTGTGCGACCAGATATCCACGACTTTACTGTAACGTTCGCCGCGGGTCACTAAACCCGATGCGTATTGCTGTTCGATGTCGCGCACTTCGTTTTCCGCGCGCGTAATAATTTCGATTTTTTCTTTCGGCACCACCAAATCGTTTATACCGATGGAAACACCGGAATAAGTGGCATAACGAAAACCGGTATACATCAATTGGTCGGCAAAAATCACGGTTTCTTTCAAACCTAATTGGCGATAACATTCGTTCAATAAATGCGAAATCATTTTTTTGGTCATCGGCCGGTCAATCAGACTGAACGGCAGTCCTTTGGGCACGATTTCCCATAATAAAACTCTGCCAATGGTGGTTTCTACTAATTTAACTTCGTCATTCATCTTCAACCGCACTTTGATACGGGCGTGAATGTCTGCTTCTTTATTCTGGTAGGCGCGGGCCACTTCGTGGGCGTCGCTAAAAATCATCCCTTCACCCTTGACACCGGCCCTGTCACGGGTCATGTAATAAAGTCCTAAAACCACGTCCTGCGTCGGTACGATAATCGGTTCACCATTCGCGGGATGCAGAACGTTATTAGTAGACATCATCAACGAACGCGCTTCTAACTGAGCTTCGAGAGTGAGAGGAACGTGGACCGCCATTTGGTCTCCGTCAAAGTCGGCGTTGTAAGCCGTACAGACTAACGGATGCAATTGGATCGCTTTGCCTTCCACTAAGACGGGTTCAAATGCCTGAATACCCAGACGATGCAGTGTCGGCGCACGATTGAGCAATACGGGATGCTCGCGGATCACATCGGCCAGAATATCCCATACTTCCGGTACTTCCATTTCCACCATGCGTTTGGCGGCTTTAATGGTAGTCACTAAACCGCGTCGTTGTAATTTACTGAATATAAATGGTTTGAATAATTCCAGCGCCATGCGTTTCGGCAGACCACATTGATGTAATTTTAACTCAGGACCGACCACGATAACGGAACGGCCTGAATAATCGACGCGTTTACCTAATAAATTTTGCCGGAAACGTCCGCCTTTACCTTTGATCATGTCGGCAAGAGATTTGAGCGGACGGCGGTTCGAACCTAATATGGCGCGGCCACGACGACCGTTGTCCAGTAATGCATCCACCGCTTCCTGAAGCATGCGTTTTTCATTGCGCACGATAATATCCGGCGCATTTAAATCCAATAAGCGTTTCAGACGATTATTGCGGTTAATGACCCGACGATATAAATCATTTAAATCGGAGGTGGCAAAACGTCCTCCATCCAGAGGAACTAATGGGCGCAAATCCGGGGGCAGCACGGGTAATACCGTGAGCACCATCCATTCGGGTTTGTTGCCGGATGAAATGAAATCATTCATGATTTTCAGGCGTTTTCTTAACTTGGTAATCTTGGTTTCAGAGGTGGTGGTGAATAATTCTTCCTGTAATTTTTTAACGTCTTCTTCCAGGTTAATTTCGCGTAACAGGCGTTCAATGGCTTCCGCGCCCATTAATGCCTCAAATTCATCGCCATATTCTTCAATAGCGTCCAAATAGGCTTCTTCAGAAAGAAGCTGGCCTTTATCCAGAGTCGTCATACCGGGATCAACAACGACGAAGGCTTCGAAATACAATATTCTTTCAATATCGCGCAATGTCATATCCAGCATTAAACCAATGCGCGACGGCAACGATTTTAAATACCAGATGTGCGCGACAGGACACGCCAGTTCGATATGACCCATACGGTCGCGGCGTACTTTGGTGAGAGTGACTTCCACTCCGCATTTTTCGCAAACCACTCCACGATGTTTGAGCCGTTTGTACTTGCCGCATAAACATTCATAATCTTTGATCGGACCAAAAATTTTCGCGCAGAATAAACCATCACGCTCGGGTTTGAAGGTGCGGTAGTTGATCGTTTCAGGTTTTTTCACTTCGCCAAAAGACCACGAACGGATATTGTCAGGCGAAGCCATACTGATTCTTAAAGCATCAAATTCATCAACCGCGTGGTCGACTTTTATTTGTTTTAAAAGATCTTTCAAAGCATTTCTCCCAAAAGTTGCGTTATTTCCCGCTGAGTACAGCAGGCTAAGTGAGCTCATATGCCCCTTTAAAAATAGCTGCGCATCTTAATTATTCACTTTCTAAAGTAATATCAATTCCTAACGAGCGGATTTCTTTTACTAACACATTAAAAGATTCCGGCATGCCTGCATCCATTTTGTGGTTACCGTCAACAATGTTTTTGTACATGCGGGTGCGTCCGTTGACGTCATCGGATTTGACGGTCAGCATTTCCTGTAAAGTATAAGCTGCTCCGTATGCCTGGAGCGCCCAGACTTCCATTTCCCCAAAACGTTGTCCGCCGAACTGCGCCTTACCGCCTAACGGCTGCTGAGTAACCAGGCTGTAAGAACCGGTAGAACGTGCGTGCATCTTGTCATCCACCAGGTGGTTGAGTTTAAGCATGTACATATATCCCACCGTAATCAGTCGTTCAAACGGTTCACCGGTACGTCCGTCGATCAGTTTGGTTTGACCACTTTCCGGCAATCCGGCCAGTTTTAGCAGTTCGCGAATTTCCGCTTCACTAGCGCCGTCAAACACCGGGGTGCTGATCGGTACTCCGCCTTTGAGGTTTTCAGCCAGTTCATAGACTTCGGCGTCGCTTAATGTGCTGGCATCGATTTTATGTTCCTTACTGACGCCATACATCGGCGTTATCAATTCGCGTAATTTCTCGGCGGTCGGCTGTTGTTGCAGGAGGTCGCCAATTTTCTTGCCTAATCCTTTTGCCGCCCAGCCAAGATGAGTTTCCAGTATTTGCCCAATGTTCATACGGGACGGTACGCCGAGCGGATTTAACACGATATCCACAGGAGTACCGTCTTCTAAATACGGCATGTCTTCAATCGGGACAATCGTGGATATCACGCCTTTATTGCCGTGACGGCCCGCCATTTTATCACCGGGTTGTATACGCCGCTTGACCGCGAGGTAAACTTTGACAATTTTAATGATGCCGGGTGCTAAATCATCCCCTTGGGCTAACTTTTGCCGTGCGTCTTTCAGCCTGTCGTCGCGTTCTTTGCGCAGATTTTTATACGCATCCTGAGCGGCTTCGAGGCGCTGATGGATTTCTTCATCGCGGATGCGAATATCAAACCATTTATCATGCGACAGATCATCCAGATAAGCTTTAGTGATTTTACTGCCCGCTTTGAGCTTCGCCGGGCCGCCTTCGACGACGTTGCCAATAAGTACTTCTTCCAGGCTGAGGAATAACGCTTCTTCACGAATACGCAATTCATCATTGGAATCTTTTTGCAGTTTGGCAAATTTGGCTTCTTCAATTTCCAGCGCACGGGCGTCTTTCTTCATGCCTTCTCGGGTGAATACATGCACGTCAATCACTGTGCCGTTCATACCGGAGGGAACCCGTAATGAGCTGTCTTTTACGTCGGAAGCCTTTTCTCCGAAAATAGCCCGGAGCAGTTTTTCCTCGGGCGATAATTGGGTTTCACCTTTCGGAGTCACTTTACCCACCAAAATGTCGCCGGCATCCACTTCCGCGCCAACGAAAACAATACCGGATTTATCCAGTTTGGCCAGCGCGCTTTCACCAACGTTAGGAATATCCGCGGTGACTTCTTCAGCGCCTAATTTCGTGTCACGGGCGATGCAGGTCAGTTCCTGAATGTGGATGGTGGTGAAACGATCTTCTTCCACGAGTTTTTCGGAAATTAAAATGGAATCTTCGTAGTTGTAGCCGTTCCAGGGCATAAACGCCACCAGCAAATTTTGTCCCAGCGCCAGTTCGCCGAGGTCAGTAGAAGGGCCATCGGCGAGGACATCGCCAACCTCGACCCGGTCGCCGACATTGACAATGGGTTGCTGATTAATACAGGTGTTGTAGTTGGAACGGTTGAATTTAATCAAATTATAAATGTCGACCGCGCCGTTTTTATCATTCACCGCTTTGGCGTCGGCACGGACCACGATACGCGAGGAATCTACCGAATCGACGACACCAGGCCGTACCGCACTGGCAGTCACTCCTGAATCTACCGCCACGATTCGTTCAATTCCCGTGCCGACCAAGGGTTTTTCGGGACATATTGTCGGCACCGCCTGGCGCTGCATGTTCGATCCCATTAAGGCGCGGCTGGTATCATCGTGCTCTAAAAATGGAATCAGTGCCGCAGCGACCGATACCATCTGTTGAGGCGAAACGTCCATGTAATTAATTTTTTCCGGCAATGCCAGCGTTGATTCATTTTTATATCGGCACAGGATCAAATCACTGGATAAATGACCTTTCGTTGTCGATGGGGCTATTGGCCTGGGCAATGTAGAAATCGCCTTCTTCTATGGCAGAAAGGTAATCCACTTCGTTGGTAACGCGGCCATCGATTATTTTCCGGTACGGGCTTTCCAGAAAGCCATATTCATTGGTGCGCGCAAATACGGACAACGAATTGATTAAACCAATATTCGGACCTTCCGGAGTTTCAATCGGGCAAAGCCGGCCATAATGGGTGGGATGCACGTCACGCACTTCAAATCCGGCTCTTTCCCGGGTTAAACCTCCCGGCCCCAGAGCGGAAATACGGCGCTTGTGAGTGATCTCCGATAATGGATTATTTTGGTCCATGAATTGCGAGAGCTGGCTGGATCCAAAAAATTCTTTGATCGCTGCTGAAACCGGTTTCGCATTGACCAGATCCTGCGGCATCATGTTTTCAATATCCGCTAAACTGAGACGGTCTTTCACGGCGCGATCCACACGAACCAGGCCAACGCGGAATTGATTTTCCGTCATTTCTCCCACGCTGCGTACCCGGCGGTTACCGAGATGATCGATATCGTCTACTTCACCTTGACCATCCCGAATCGCCACCAGCACTTTCAGTACCGCAACAATATCTTCTTTAGACAACACACCCGGTCCAGTCAGCTCTTCTCTGCCAACACGGCGATTAAATTTCATTCGCCCCACCGGCGATAAATCATAACGGTCAATCGAGAAAAATAGATTATTAAACAGGGCTTCAGCCGCATCTTTAGTGGGTGGCTCACCTGGGCGCATGATCCGGTAAATTTCAATCAACGCTTCGAGTTGATTGCGGGTGGTATCCAATTTTAAGGTATCTGAAATATAAGGTCCGCATTCAATTTCATTGATATAAAGCGTTTTAATGGATTCAATGCTGGCTTTTTTCAACTGATTAATTAAATCCTGAGTAACATCCTGGCCAGCTTGCGCCAGAATTTCACCCGTTATTTATCAACGACTGCTTCGGCGATAACCTTGTTGATAAGATATTCAACAGGCACTTCCAGTTCGGTTAAACCCGCTTTTTCCATCTGGCGAACATGGCGCGCCGAAATGCGGCGGCCCATTTCGATAATGATTTCGCCTTTTTTGGTTTGGATATCCGTGACCGCTAATTCTCCGCGCAAACGCTTGGGAATGAGATCTAAAACGATTTTATCTTCCAGTAAATGAAAAACATTGGATTCATAGAAAATCGCCAAAATTTCTTCGGTATTATAACCCAAGGCTCGCAAGATGACCGTTGCCGGCAATTTACGGCGGCGGTCGATACGCACAAAAATGGCGTCTTTGGGATCAAATTCAAAATCAAGCCAGGAACCACGGTAAGGAATAACCCGGGCGGAAAATAACAATTTGCCCGAAGAATGGGTTTTACCTTTATCATGCTCAAAAAATACACCCGGAGAACGATGTAATTGCGAAACGACCACTCGTTCCGTGCCATTAACAATAAAACTGCCGGTTTTAGTCATCAGGGGGATTTCACCCATGAAAACTTCTTGTTCTTTAATATCTTTAATAACGGGATTATCGAGAGATTTTTCTTTATCAAATACGACCAACCGCATTTTAACGCGCAAGGGTGCGGCAAAGGTGGCGCCGCGTAAACGGCATTCCTGAACGTCAAACATAGGTTCGCCCAGTGAATAACCCACGTATTCTATTTGCGCATGACCGGAATAGCTGGTGATAGGAAATACGCTTTTAAAAGCGGCGTGTAACCCCACTTCCTTCCGATTATCGGCACGTACATCAGCCTGCAAAAACTGCTCATAGGAGTCCACTTGCATGGCCAGCAGGTAAGGAACGTCCAGTACTTCTTCTTTTCCCTTACCGAGCCTGAGTCTAATGCGCTTTTTTTCAGTATTCGATTTTACGGTATAAAGATTTTCAGTTTTGTGCTTTGCAGCCATGAAATACCTCGTTATTTTTAAAGGCAAAAGGCAAATAGAAAAATCCCCCACACCCCCCTTTTTCAAAGGGGGAAGATTCAGTCCCCCTTTGAAAAAGGGGGGTTAGGGGGGATTTTCCGGCATCAAAAAATTACTTAACTTCTACAGTAGCGCCAGCTTCAACCAGCTTCTTCTTGATGCTCTCAGCTTCGTCTTTAGAAACACCTTCCTTAACTGTGGCTGGAACACCTTCCACCAAATCCTTCGCTTCTTTCAAGCCTAAGCCTGTGAGTTCGCGAATCACCTTGATCACGCCGATTTTGTTCGCGCCAAAGCTCGTCATCACGACGTTAAATTCGGTTTTTTCTTCAACCACAGCGGCCTCACCGCCACCGGCGGGCGCAGCCATGACTGCGGCAGCAGCTGAAACACCGAATTTTTCTTCCATGGATTTGACTAAATCAACAACGTCCATGACGCTCATTTGCGAAATTGCTTCTAAAATATCTTGTTTGGAAACGGCCATTTTTTTCTCCTCAATTCAAATCAGTTGTTAATAACATTTTCCGCGTGCATTTTTACGCAGCCACACGTTTTTTGTCGGCTACCGCTGACACCGCTCTCACGAGCTGTGCATAGGTTTCCGATAAAGTCCGCGCTAGTTTGACGACAGGTCCTTTCATGACCGTCATCAATTGTGCGAGGGCTTCTTCGCGTGAAGGCATACTGGCGACGGCTTTTAATTGTTCCGCGCCCAGCAGTCGGCCTTCCAGTACCAAAGCCTGCACCACAAAGTTCTGGTTGTCTTTGGCAAAGTCACGCGCCATACGTGCGGCAGCAGCCGGTTCATCCTGTGAAAATACCAGGATCATAGGACCGACTAATGCATTTTGGAGACATTCAAAACGAGTCCCTTCAATCGCTCTGCGCGCCAAAGTGTTGCGGTATATTTTTACCACAGCACCCGATTTGCGCGCGTTACTGCGCAGTTTAGTCATCTGCCCAACGGTTAATCCGCGATATTCAGCAGCAATCACGGACACCGAGCGGGAGGCGACTTCTGCCAGTTCCGCGACAATCGCTTTCTTATCGTCAATTCTTAATGTCACATTGACCTCTTTTTTGTCCCCGTTATCATTCAGAAAATCTTGCGATTTTCCACCCTTGAGGTGGCCGTCTCGCTTCTATTCAAGCCGGCAACACCGTCTGCGTAGGAAGATTAAGGTTATTTCAAACCACCTACGGTCTTCGACGGCGGAGTTTGACATCAATCAAACTCTACCGTGAATTCTCTACGTGTCATTCCAGCGAAGGCTGGAATCCACGAACTCACGAAGATGGAAGCATGACAGACTTTATTCTTATTCTCCTAACAAACTGCCGACATCCACCAGCAATCCGGGGCCCATGGTGGATGAAATCGTCACTTTTTTGAAATAAACACCTTTAGCGGTGGTCGGTTTGGATTTCATTAAACCGCCGATTAAGGCTTTGATATTTTCAGCCAATGCCTTGTGTTCAAAGCCTGCATTACCCACCGAGGCGTGCACAATACCATTTTTATCATTGCGGTATTGTACCTGACCACTCTTGGCGTTTTTCACGGCGCCAGCCACATCGGCGGTCACGGTGCCCACTTTAGGGTTCGGCATTAAACCACGAGGGCCTAAAATTTGGCCCAATGTTCCCACAATTCGCATACTGTCTGGGGTTGCAATCAATACATCAAAGGCAAACTCCCCGCCCTTAATGCTTTCCGCGAGGTCCTCAAAACCCACCAGATCTGCTCCGGCGGCACGCGCTGCCGCGGCTTTATCACCCTGAGCAAATACAGCAACCCGCACCTGACGGCCTGTGCCGTGAGGCAATACGACAGATCCACGCACGCCTTGATCCGATTTGCGGGAATCAATACCTAAATTAATGGCAACGTCCACGCTTTCTACAAATTTTGCGGTGGCGAATTCTTTGATTAGACGTACGGCTTCCTGAATTGGGTAAACCTTTCCAGGAGTAATTTTGGCCATAATGGCCTGTCTTCTTTTTGAGAGTTTCATTATTCTACTCCCTCCACTTCAATACCCATACTGCGAGCGGTGCCGGCAATAGTCCGTACCGCTGCTTTGAGGTCATTAGCGGTCAGGTCAGGTTGTTTCATTTTCGCAATTTCTTCCAGTTGCGCCCGCGTGATTTTACCCACCTTGTCTTTGTTCGGCACAGCACTGCCCTTTTCAAGTTTGAGTGCTTTCAGCAATAGAACTGACGCTGGAGGCGTTTTGGTAACGAAAGTAAAACTACGGTCCGCATAGACAGTAATGACAACTGGAATGGGCAAACCCTTTTCCAGGTTCTGTGTGGCGGCATTGAAGCCCTTACAAAATTCCATAATATTTACGCCATGTTGACCTAATGCAGGACCAACAGGCGGACTTGGATTAGCTGACTGCGCTTTTACCTGCAGTTTTATATAGGCAGTTATTTTTTTTGCCATTTTTGTTTCCTCGTATGGGTTTTAACGCTAACTAAACAATAGCTCCCCGCAAAGTTTATGCTTTTTCTACTTGTCCGAACTCCAGTTCCACCCGGGTGGTTCGACCAAAAATAGAGACAGCAACGCCTAAACGGCTCTTCTCGTAATTAACATCTTCGACGACGCCATTAAAATCGGCAAAGGGTCCTTCCGTGACACGAACCACTTCTCCAGGTTCAAACAGAACTTTCGGTTTCGGCTTGGATTCGCCTTCTTCGACTCGCCGTAAAATGGAAGCAGCCTCCTGATCACTGACCGGCGCAGGGCGGTCAGCGGTGCCACCAATAAAGCCCAAAACTCTCGGCACACTTTTAACGATATGCCAGGTTTTTTCATCCATTTCCATTTGCACCAGCACGTAGCCAGGGAAAAATTTACGCTCGCTTTTCCGTTTTTGGCCACCGCGCATTTCGACCACTTCCTCGGTAGGAACGATAATTTCGCCAAAACAGGCTTCTACGCCGTGCATTTTAATGCGTTGACGCAGCGCATTCACGACATAATTTTCAAAACCGGAATACACGTGAACGACATACCATCGTTTGATGCGTTCTGTTGTCATCTTAATCTAACCTCGTTGGCCAGTCACCAGGCTCACGGCCCAAAAGAATAATGTATCTAAACCCCATAAAACCAGCGCAGTGACGACAACCATCGCCATCACGACCAGAGTAGTTTGCGTGGTTTCCTGCCTGGTCGGCCACACCACTTTTCGTAATTCTACCCGGGCCGCTTTTATAAATGTCCAGGCTTTTTGCCCTTGGGCAGTCCACAGGGCGATAGCGACCAGAACCGCTAACCATACGATACCTATGGCGGTACGTATAGCCCATGGTATTTGTGAAAAATAATAATTCGCCACAACACCGGCAATCAGCAACACTAAAATGAGTAGCCATTTCAGATGGTCAAACCCGCCGCCGGACGGCTGGCCGGAATTTTGTATAACGTTAACTTTTCCTTTCATCTCTTTCACCGCGTAATGTTGGCAGGCCAGGAGGGCCTCGAACCCCCAACCTGCGGTTTTGGAGACCGCCGCTCTGCCAATTGAGCTACTGACCTGTTTTTTCCTTAAGCCCACAACCGGAATTGAACCGGTGACCTCTTCCTTACCAAGGAAGTGCTCTACCGACTGAGCTATGTGGGCGATTCCTGCCCCAGCGGGGAGATCAACCCATAGCCAATTTTCCGCATTTCCAAGCGGGTGATGGGAATCGAACCCACGCTATCAGCTTGGAAGGCTGAAGTTCTACCATTGAACTACACCCGCGAAAAAATCATGCGTTATCTGGAGGGGGAAGGATTCGAACCTTCGAAGGCAGAGCCGTCAGATTTACAGTCTGATCCCTTTGACCGCTCGGGAACCCCTCCACGAAATCAAGCCGGATATTGTGATCTATTTTACTATCCCCTGTCAACTATTGAGTTTAAAATAACTAATTTGATTAGTAAGTAAGCTATTTGGTTCTGTCAACGCGAGGGCTCCTGCGTATTCCTGGGCTGGTTCTATGTTCATAACTCTTTCTGGATCGCTCTCCGGCATCGTCCGCGATAATCCGGCGAGTCCCCACCCTTGGGCTTTCAGGTAAGCTTCCTTGCATGTCCACAGGCGGTAGAAAGCAGTCAGTTGTTGGTCAGGAAGTAACTCCACAAAGGCTTGCTGTTCCTGAGGTGTAAAAAAACGGCTCACCAATGGCCGTATTTCCAACTCTGGATTCATCCATTCGATATCGATGCCCACTTCCTGATCAAGGGTCACTGCATACAATGCCAGATCCCGGGAATGCGAGACATTAAATTGTAATCTCTGAAGAGTGTTATTGAGATAAAGCTTGCCGTGCGGGCCTTCACGGAAACTGATGAGGGCGGGATCGATGTGTAAATAATGAGCCAGAATCTGGCGTAAAAATACCCTCGCCTGGCAAAAGCGACGGCGATGCTTCTCGCGGAGAAAGCGTTGGGCGCGCTGCAATTCTTCGCTCGAGAGTATTCCCACGGGAAAACCCGCGTCCTCTTTTAGCAACCCACGCCAGACATGGACCTCACCGTTGACTATACTGAGCATTTTGGGAGGCGTACGCCAGAGACTGTTCATGAGGCTGGTTTTTAATTAATATAAGCACTTATGTCAAGCACTATTTTAGCCACGCGCCTGCAGCCGGGCGATCAGGTCGCGCTGGTTGCACCGGCTTTCCAACCCACGGAGCTGCAAATTAGCCAGGCGAGCGCGCGTTTGCAGGCGCTTAATCTGAACGTAGTCAATCTGGTATCACACCAGCAGAATGATGGCTATTTTAATGGCACGGCCTCAGCCATTGCCGCGACTCTGCACCAGGCTTTTGCGGACCCGCGAATTAAAGCGCTGATCAGTGTACGCGGCGGTTATGGGTGCGCACGCCTACTGCCGTTACTGGATTGGGATTTAATCCGGTCGAACCCCAAAATTGTGCTGGGGTTCAGCGATATCACCGCTTTATTGATCGCCATCCATCGGCAGACCGGGCTGATTACTTTCCACGGTCCAGGCGCTTCCATGCCCTGGCCGCAATTCACCCGACACTCATTACAGCAACTTTTATTCGCTGGCGAACAGCCACGCTTTCAGCATTTAAATACGCCGACAGATGATATCATCACGCATCCCGATGAACTAAGAACTTTGCGCGGCGGCAGCGCTACCGGCGAGTTAATCGGCGGTAATTTAAGCGTTATCACTTCTCTGATTGGCTCTAATTATTTACCCGAGGACTGGAGCGGTAAAATTTTATTTCTGGAAGATGTCCATGAAGAAGTATACCGTCTGGACCGTATGTTGATGCAGCTAAAATTAGCGAATATTCTACCGCGAATTAAAGGGCTTATTTTTGGAAAATTTAATGATTGCACAACGCGAATTCCCCAATCCTTTAGCGTTATGCAGCTATTATCCCGCTGCGCCGCCGATCTGCACGTTCCCGTGCTGGCGAACATGACCTTCGGCCACCAGCCGGAGATGCACACCCTCCCCATCGGCGCCACCGTACGCATGAACGCCGACGAGGGCTGTATCGAATTACTGAGTCCAGCCGTAAACTAAAAAGGGACGATGTGGCTGTCAACCGGAGATAAACCTTGATGAGGACACAAGTTTTTCACAATTGAGAACAACATGAAAAAAATGGTTTAATCAGTTTTTCCAGGCTAGAAAAGGCATTCTCCCAATTTGGCGGTGATGAATGATAGACCAAAGGGCCAATAAATTCTTCGTACCTTTTCCTGTGAAGCGGATTTTCTCTTAATAATGATAACCCATAATTAAGTTCATGTTTTGGCATATTTAAAAATTGTGTATGCTGCCTGCCAAATTGTTGGCGATCTATTTCGATTACTTTTTCAACTAACTCATAAATCAAATCAATATTACAGTTATTATTCATGGCCAGATGTATGTCGTAAACATGTCGGACAAGAGTTGGATCGTCTTCTCTGCTATTATCTCGGCTAAATGCCGCTGTACGCCTTAAAATAGAAATAATTTTTTCAGAAATAATTGATTCTAAGTTAACACAAAGAAGTTTTGATACTTCGCCATCCAAATTTTTTGCATTAGCGTAAAAAGATTTAATTCCAGTAGAAATAGGTGGCTGAAACAAAGTTGAGGCAACCAGTTCTAACTTAATTTCTGGCCTTAATGCTTCAAAATCACTATAACTATTGGGATATTTTAAAGAAATGTGTTGGAAATGATATTCATTTCTTATAAGCGGTTCTGAAGACTTTTTAAAAATTTCGCTTGCCTCTATGGTCGCCAAAACATTTACATGAGCTTGTTTCAATAAATTTTTTTTCTTAGTTCTACTCAAGTTAGCAATTTCTGTCAATTCTATCAATTTGATATCAATATCTTCTGACATACGAAAAATAATCTGATGAACTTTTTCCAGGCATGTGCCGCCTGCAAAGATCAATTGATATCCAGGGATTTTGACAGCTTCAAGAATTTTTAAAAGCTGTACTACATAGTAATCTTTTTCAACAATTGCTGGGTGAGAGATTCCAAATGTATCCGCTACTTCAAGAAGTTCCGTTTCAGTTAATTTCATCCCTTAGAAACCCTCAGTGTAAAACGGTTAGTTCCGATTTTTCGGCTGAAACGGCTAAAAACAACCACAGCAGCATTCATAGGTAATTGAGTTGAACCTTTTTGATACTCCTTAAATGCCTCATTTGGCTTCCATTTTACATGAATACGATCTAATGCTTCCTTAGCAACTTGATTAAAACCACCTGGTGCGGCTAACATAGGTTTGTTAGTTAAGGAATTCAAACGCGCTTTAGCATAAAGCCCATAACCAATTTTCATCAGTAAGCCTGTCCTGACTAAGGCTAATAAAGCTCGGCCTACCTGGTCATATTCTCCCAAAGCCGCAAAATCACGACGTAAAAAGACGTTTTGCCTGGATTGGCAAATTTGAGTCTCTATCTTCGCTTTTAAAGATCGTCTAGTCATACTTATCACCTTTTTGTATAAAGTATAGCAAAAATACGACGGTTTGCAAACGGCTATTACTAAACTGGTTAAACTTTTTTTGGCGATCAGATGCTTCCTGGAGTAGCATTTAAACGAGAAGGAAGCAAGCGCGAGCAATTGCATCAAAACCTGTAAAAAATGATTAATCGAGTATTGCAAGTTTGAAAACTCAAAACGGATTCTGTCAATCACTCACTTTTCGGTTCCCGGTTTAAAAGACTGGTGACCACTTCGCGGGGAAAATGGCCGTGGTATAAAATTTTATGGATTTCTTCAGTGATGGGCATGTCGATTAGAAAACGGCGGGCTAAATCACGCACCCGCTCGATGTTGTTTAATCCTTCGATCACTTTGTTTATGGACTTTGCGGCCTGCTCCGGTGACGCGCCCCTGACCGATCGCTAATCCACTAAAACCAATCCTAATGTATCTGATCAAAGTATTTACTGTTATTAATATTCATATTCTAGACGGATAAAGCAGCAATTAGGGTATTTTTTGGGGATTATAACCGCTCCGCCCAAAACTCTTCTTTTTGTATTTGTCAGTCCCAAGCTACTGCGATTTGAATCATATTAAAAATAATATTTTTAAACCCAAGTAATATCTAACTAAGGCAACAGCCAGTAATTGTGTAGTTATAATTCCCACACTTAGAGTAAAAATTGCCCCACTCAGATGATATATGGGGATGAGTATCAAATTCAATAATAGAACAATTATAAATTGTAAAGTAATAATTTTTGTTACAGATGATTGATGCCCAGATAAAGTGAGCAAGGTAATTGAAAAACCACAATTTAAATTAATAAAAAATACAATAGAAAGTATTATTAAATAATTGTATAAACTTATATAAAGACTTCCAAAATTATTAAGTATTTCCCGACCATATATAAAAAATATCAGTAACATTATAAGTCCTAAAAAAAATCTAAATACAAATGATCTATTCATAATTAATTGTAATCCACCAAGATTATTATTTCTTATAAGCGGGGTTATCAATGGTGACAGGATAGAGATACTGGCATTCTGAATGAGTAAAAATACTCCGGTTAAAACCATCAAAACTGAAAATTCTCCGATAATAGTATTACTTATTCCTAAAAATTTCAGCATTAAAGTATCAAGCGAAAATATACCGATATAAATAATTGAATTTATCATAAGATGAATGGAAACATGCCTCCAAATTTTTTTATCAGCCATTGATATTGATATCTTATGTAATTTTTTATGCTCTTTATTTAAAAAATATTTAATGAAAAATTCTTGCAATAATATTGTAACCAGCAAACCAAAACCAATGCTGATAAAAGTATAATAAATTTTTAAATTTTTTATATAAAAATTTAAAAATAGTAAAATAATTATTGTGATAAGAAAAAGAAATCCATTAGATATTACAGATAAGACTTGTTTTTGCATTGATAATAACACAGAGGCTTGAAAAGCTGTCAGAGCAAATAAAGGAATAAGCCAAAATGGAAAAATCGTAAAATTAATATGTCCAAAAAATATAAAATTAAATTTCCTTAAATATAAGGATAATATAATAATAACTGTACCTATTACTAAAATGAATATACTGGAAAAAAATAAGATTCTTCTAGCCCAGGATCTAAAACCCTCAAATTTATCAATTTCATGAGCGGATAAATATTCTGGAAGAAATCGAATACAGGATAGATGGCTCCCTTGCAAAATAAAAGTCGTAGATAATGTTAAAGCTACAAAAATTAACGAGATAATACCATAAGTTTCGGTATTATAATGATGAGTTAAAAAAATGTTAAAATAATAGTTTATTATATAGTTCGCAATGAATATGCCTAAAACAATAAATTTATATTTAAAACTAAAAGAAGGATGATTTTTCAAGTCCATGGATAATTCCTATCGAGATTATAAAATTATAGCATCTCCAATTTAGGCCAGAGCACAATATGTATAATAAGTTAATAACTTGAATGATTCTTGAATTACTACTACAATTACAAATAGAAAGAAAGAATAAATCTTTCGGAGGGTAATAAAATGAAAATTAATCAAAAACTTAACATAGAACTCATCAGCTTGGTAGGGGGTCATAAAAGTCAAATTGATTTAAATGATCCTAAAAAGGAAGCTCAATTTTCATGTACTAAAGCTTGTAGGCAGCAACTGACGGAAGTGTTTTATACTGAAAAAGAAGGCGGATGCTAATCCAAGTCATATATGAGTAATGCAAAGTTATTAAATCCTTTTAACGTAAGGGAAATGATATGGAATCAAGATCTGCAAAGAAAACTGAGGTTTTTTAACTTTGCATTACAAAATAAGTGTAAAGAATATTGTTTTCTAGCTTTAATTGAACCAATTGCCTGTTTTTTATATGAAGATTTAATTGAATTTAAATCTAATTATTCCGAGATAGATTTTCTTTTTTCAAAAAAAACAATTTTTAAAATAATTTATAATTATTTTATTCAATTCGCTTCTCCCGTAATTTCAAAAGCATGCGTTCTTGAAATGCATGATTTAAGAAAAAAACGGCAACTTAAAGGAAAAAATTCACAAGCAAGATTTGATTTTTTTGTTAACTGTTTATACGAGAAAGAAACTTCTTTGTCGATTTTGGATAAGTTTCCAGAAATGAATATGTGTTTATCTTCACTTCTAACTTCTTTTCTTAAAAATATTAAAACACTGATGTTAAGAATAAAAAGAGATTTGGTGACAATAAAAAAAATACTAAAAACCAATGCCGCTATAAAAATGTTTGGATTAAATTGGCTAGGAGATTTTCATCAAAATGGTCAATGTACAATTTTATTGATTTTTTCTGATAAAAATAAGAAATATAAATTAATATATAAGCCAAGATCATTGGCTTCTGATCTTGCAATGCAATCTTATATTCGCTGGTTCAATAAATATAGTAATTTCAATTTATTCGATAATTGTGATATTGTTAACAAAAATAAATATGGATGGCGAGAATTTTTTGAGCATAAAAAGTGCACAAATATCAGACAAATTAAACAATTTTATATACAGCTAGGCGCATTAACTGCTTTAGTATTTTCAATATCGGGTCGAGATATTCATGCTTCAAATTTAATTGCATTTGGAGAGTGTCCCATTTTGCTTGATTGCGAGTGTTTGGCGTATGTTAACCCATATGGATCTATAATTACCGCTCCAAACCTCATGTCTAGTTTAATATTGCCATTTTATATACAAGAGTCTAAGGATTCACCAAGATACGATTTAAGTGCATTTAGTGGAGGGAAATCTCAATATTATCCATTCCAAAATGATTTTTGGGAAAATTCTGGAATGGATATGATGAAATTATCAAAAAAATTCGCAAAAAGTACAAAAAAAATAAATCTTCCACAAATCAATAAAAAAACATTTAATATATTTTCTTTTAAAGACAAATTTATAGAGGGATTTACAGAAGCTGTTCAAATAATTGAACAAAAAAAAAATGAATTATTATCAAAAAACTCGCCCTTGAAGCTGTTCCTTATAGCTGAAACAAGAATTATTTTTAGGAATACATCTGATTACTACAAGGCATTATACGATAGCTACGATCCAATTTTATTAAATGATTCCCGGAAAAGAATAAAATTCTTTTTTTCTTTGAGTAAGTCCTTTGGTTCATCTGAGAAATATCAAAACATAATTAAATACGAAGTAAAAGATCTCATGATTTCAGATATTCCATATTTTTATACAAAGGTTAATTCAAAATATATTTATTCCAGTAATGGAAGTAATTTAGACATAAAACTTATTTGTAGTGGATATCATTTAATTTTATTTTATATTAAAAATTATATTACATCTGCAAATACTAAATCTTATATCCAATTAATTAAAAATAGTTTTTATGCTGCACAATTAAATTCTATTAAAGACAATAATAGTAAAATTTATCAAAAATTAATTAAAAGAAATGCGCTGAAAAATATAAAAATTGAGAAAAAATCAATAGCCCTCGTTAAGAATATATTAAACAATTTATTGGAAATTAAGTTAGAAGACAATTCCAATTTTTATTGGCCTACTATAGTATCAGATTCATCTGGGTGCTGGAATGCGCAACTTACTGATCAATCATTTTATCTGGGTTCTGCCGGAATCATTTTTGTTTATACTTGGGCATCAAAGATATTGAATTGTAACAACTATCATGATATCTCAGATGAATATCTAAATAAACTGCAGTTTCAATTTAATAATCCTGTTTATTCTAAAGAAATTACTAAAATTGGAGTATTTGATGGATTGGGAGGTACGCTTTATCTTTTATGTCATATATATTTAATTAAAAAAAATAGTAAAATTATTCCCATAATAAAAATCATATTGAAAATTATTGAATCTAAAATTAGTAATAATAATACCCAATTAAATCTTATCTCAGGAATTTCTGGATTAATTCGAATTTTATTACATATTAAAAATGTTTTTAATGATCTGGAAATAACCAATTTATTAAATAGATGTGCGAAACGTTTATTAAATGTATCGTTCAGTGAAATATCGAGTAATAAGGATAATTCTTCACTTGGTTTTTCTCATGGAATTAGTGGAATGGCTTGGTCGTTAATGCATTGGTCAAACTATTCAAAAAATTATGAACATACTCATTCGCGGATCAAAAAAACCATCTCTAATGTTCATAAAAATTTTTTTAAAAACAATATGGCAATTAAGAAAGCCTCTCAAGAAGATAATGAATCTATTTTCACTTGGTGCAATGGATTAACGGGTATTGCTTTGGCAAAATTAGACCTATCAAGAGAATTTGGAAGTCATAATTGGAAAAAAACTATAGATACTGATATTGATATAATAAATAAAAATGGATTTTCTGTTCCATCAATAAATTTATGTCATGGAAGAATGGGGAATTTAGAGCTGTTATTAGAAGCTTCATTATACAATAGTAAATTTTCAAAAATGTATTATGAGCGAGCTCTGCAGCTTATTGAGGCAATAGATCATCTTAAATCAACGCCAGAATTTTTAACAACTCCAGGTTTAATGACAGGTGCTACAGGCATAGCATATCAACTTCTTAGAGTCGCATATCCTGAAGTTGTTCCTTCGGTATTATTGTTAAGGCTTTAACAAAGCCGGCTCTGATAGAACTTCAGCCTGTATTTTATATTTTTTACATTTATTTTGGAATCGCTGTATTTCATTTTCTATTTTAACTGATGCGGGACTGACTCCTTGATTGATATTTCCCAACCAAGGTTTATAACCGATAGCGTAGATGTAAATTTTTTTGCAATTAACGGCTTTAACAAGCTCAAAAGCTTCATCCGCATTACAACTATTTAATCTACGGCTTTCGCAAGCCCTACAACTTAAAGTGGTCAATAACAAGGGTTGATATAACCAAGAGATATCTCCACCAATAAAATCCATCCCGATAAAGACTGTATCAATCTCAGGTAAAATCGCAGCTATACGTTTATATAAAATTGTGTCAACATTTCTTGAGTCTGCTAAAGTTAAGATTGCTTTGTTTTGATAATTTATTATAAAAGCTAATTTTGAATAGATATTGAGGTCGCAATGTTCTCCTAAAAATGGAATTGCTGTAATTAGTCCATCTCGGAAATGTACTTGTTCAAATTCATTCATGGCAATAATATTCGAAAATCCACAATTTTCTAGATAAAGTTTTAAAGAAGGATCTTGTAATGCTCCTTGATTATTATTAGGGACTACAATATATTTTATTTTATACCTAATTTGTATTAAAGATTCCAAGGCGCTGTGATCTTGATGAGAATGAGTGAGCAAAACATAATCTATAGTATTGGGCAAATCATAAAAAGACATTCCTTCTATGTTCCCAATTTGAGGATCTATCAATAGGGTTGTTTTCCCGCATTCCAGTAGTAGACAAGCATGCCCCATGTATTTAATTAAGAAATTCTCACTGGAAACTTTAGAAATTTTTTTTTCAAATAAATTTTTTTTTATAAAAAAAGATTGAAATTTTTTAAGTGACATTGATTTTCCATCTATAGAAGAATAAATGAAATCTATTTCTTTTTTAGTGATAGGCTTACATCTTGATTGAAAAATTGAATCATAAATTGGATCATCAAACGAATTTTTTATTTCAAATTCTTGTTTGCCACAATATTGAGGAATACTTAGGAAATTTAGGAGTCGTCCGCAGTCATAAGATCTAAATAAAAGTATTGATTGTAATTTTTTTTGATAAAATTGACTTTTATAAAATAAACTCTCAATGAATCTTATTTGTATCTTGCCAGATAGATCATAATTTAATTCAACCATTCCTCGTAATTCATTTGGTACTAAAGAATATAATGAAGTTAATGCACATCCTTTTAATTTCTCTTTTTTAACAATTTTATAGAGGGCTTCTATTTGTTCCGCCAATTTAATTAATAGCGTATAATTTTTTTTGGTATTTTTTATTAACTGACTGATATTGTATATTTCTTTATTTTCTTGAATGTTACAAAATTGAGAATTTTTTTTCGAATTATTAATATTTTTTGATAAACAATCAATTTCGTTAATATATTGATCAAGTAATTTTTGATGAGAATTTTTGGCATACATAGCTAAAGAGGGTGGCGATATATAGTTAACCCAAGCATACCATGAATTTACCAAGGGTTCTGCAATAGTCAAAGGATCCAGAATGAATAAATCTGTCATATTTTAATTCCTTATAAAAAGAGCTTGACTAAAAAACTCCTTTTGTCAGTAAAATTACTCGCTTTTCGGTTCCCGGCTTAAGAGGCTGGTGACCACTTCGCGGGGGGAGTGGCCGTGATATAGAATTTTATGGATTTCTTCGGTAATGGGCATGTCGATTAAAAAACGGCGGGATAAATCACGCACCCGCTCGATGTTGTTTAAGCCTTCGATCACTTTGTTAATGGACTTTGCGGCCTGCTCCGGCGACGCGCCCTGACCGATCGCTAATCCAAATCTTCGATTGCGGGATTGATTATCGGTACAGGTCAATACTAAATCCCCCACTCCCGCCAAACTCAATAATGTGCTGGATTTACCGCCCAAAGCGGCGTTCAGCCGGCTCATTTCCGCGATGCCGCGTGTGATCAAAGCACAACGGGTATTCGCTCCTAATCGCAATCCGTCGGACATACCCACGGCAATCGCCAGAATATTTTTTATCACACTGCATAATTGTACGCCGATAAAATCAGGATTTTCATAGACCCGCAAATTGTCGCCATGAAAACGTGTCCTCAAGTCGCGCAAAAATTCCGGCTGATTTCCGCTTAAACTCACCGCAGTCGGTGAACCCGCAGCCAGTTCATGCGCGAAACTGGGGCCGGAAATAACGGCGGCTGGAGTCGTCACACCGAAAACTTGCGCCACCATTTCATGGAGTAAAGCGCCGCTGGCGTCCAGGCCTTTGGTACCCCAGACTATCCGCCAGCCGTTTTCACGGCAGGCTTTTATTTTGTGCAGCACGCTGGTAAATACCTGACTCGGCACCGCAATCAAAATATCATGGACATTTTCAAGGGTGGCCGCTAAATCATTTTCGACCTGCAATTCATCCGGCAAAGCAAAATCCGGTAAAAATTCGGGATTAGCGCGCTGCTCGCGCATGACGGCTACCTGCGCGGGATCATGACTCCATAATCTCACTTGATTGCCGTTACGCATCAGCAATAAAGACAATGCCGTTCCCCACGCCCCAGCGCCCAATACGGCAATAGGGGATTTTTTTATGCTCATTGCTGGGTCGATTTGTCTTCGGCCTGCTTTTGGCGTTCGCGTTCATGCTGCTCATACAGAGCATCGAAACTTACCGGGGTTAAATACAGTTGCGGAAAACCGGCGCGAACCACTAAATCAGTGACTGTCGCCCGGGCGTAAGGATATAGTACGTTCGGACAAAATGCACCCAGCATGGGACGTAACTGATCTTCAGCAAAATTTTGCAAGGTGAAAATTCCCGCCTGTTTGACTTCAACTAAAAATGCGACCGTCGTTTTAATTTTCACGGTTATGGTCAGGGTCAACACCACTTCATAAGTATTATTTTCTAATGGATCAGCTTTGGTGTTGATATCCATATTCATTTCCGGTTCCCAATTTTCTAAAAATATTTTCGGACTGTTGGGAACTTCTACGGACATGTCTTTCACATAAATTCTTTGAATTCCAAATTGTCGTTCGGAATTTTGCGCGGTATTTGCGCCATTAGTTTCTTGAGCCATCTTTTTCTCCTGTAAAAAAATTAAAATACAATGTCAAGCCATTTTTTTATCCAGCTTGCCTGATTGAGTATATGCCCACAAATCATCAAAGCCGCCAATCAATTCATTATCAATCAGTATTTCCGGAACGGTGCGGCGACCAGTGCGTTCAATCATTTCAGTTCGCTTTTCAGCGTCCAGATCTACGCGAATTTCAGTATAGCTAATACCTTTTTGATCTAATAATTGTTTGGCCTGGTGACAATAATGACAATAATCAGCGGTGTAAATTTCCACGAGATGTTTTTCCATATTTACCCCCTACTTTCTAACCAATGGCATACTCGCGTTTTGCCAGGCGTTAATGCCTCCCGAAAGCACATGGATCCGCTCAAAATTCTGCTTCTTTAGTTCGCTGCTATTTCTCCGGATTTTTGTCCTGTCGCACAAACAATAATGATAGGCCGGTCTTTATACTTTCCAAGCTGGTTGAAATCTTTTTCTAATTCCGCCTGAGGGAAATTAACGGAACCCACGATATGACCGTCCCGAAAAGCCTCGCGGTTACGAATATCCACAACTACCGCCGACTCACGATTAATCAATTGTACCAGATCCTGTGGCCCGAGCTGCCCTAATAAACCTTTGGATCGTGCCTCTTCCAGCAGTAATAAAATTAGCAACACTATAAATAGCCCGCATAACAGCCAATGATTGACGATAAATTGAATAAAGTCCTGCACAGTACGCTCGCTTTGTTATAAAGAAAATGGCATGATAAATGTGAACTTTAAATGGAGCTGGTGTGTATGTCAAATAATCCAAAACCCCTGGTGTTAATTATCCTGGATGGCTGGGGAGACAGGGAAAGCAGTCTGCATAATCCCATCAAAAATGCTTCTACACCGACCATGGATTATTTATTCAATCATTATCCTTCTATTCTTCTTCAGGCTTCCGGACGCGCCGTGGGACTCCCCGAAGGTCAAATAGGCAACTCCGAAGTGGGCCACTTACACCTGGGCGCCGGACGTCCGGTCCACAGGATTTAACCCGGATTAACGAGGCCGTCGCCGACGGCTCGTTTAAAAAAAACCCGGTGTTTTTAGAAGCCATTGCCCGAGCGAAACAAAACAACAGCGCTATCCATATCCTGGGATTGGTATCACCCGGGGGGGTTCATAGCCAGGAAAACCATATCGTGGCTTTAATTGAGATGATCCATGAACAAGGCGTCGCTAAACAATATCTACACGCTTTTTTGGATGGCCGTGATGTGGCTCCGCGTTCAGCACATGCCTCGCTGGCAAAAATCGAAAAACTTTATCAATCACTGGGCAATGGCCGTATCGCCGATATCATCGGCCGTTATTACGCCATGGACCGCGATCACCGCTGGGAACGCATTCAGGCTGCTTATGATCTGCTCACGCTGGGAAAAGCGCAGTATACGGCGACGTCCGCATTAACTGCTTTGGCGGCTGCATACAGCCGTAATGAGAATGATGAATTTGTACAGGCGACCACTATTCATGATCCCGGAATGCCACCTGTCACGTTGCAGGACAATGATGTGATCATTTTTATGAATTTTCGCGCAGACCGTGCCCGTCAACTTTGTTTTGCTTTGACCGATTCACATTTCACTGGATTTAAACGGGCTCACTTCACCCACCCAGCCGAATTTGTAACGCTCACAGAATACACCCCGGAATTAAAAGCCAGAATCGCCTTCCCACCGATTCCCATGAAAAATACCCTCGGTGAGGTTTTATCTAATCACGGCCTCCGGCAATTGCGCATTGCGGAAACTGAAAAATACGCCCATGTCACTTATTTTTTTAACGGCGGCAATGAAACGCCATTTCCTGAGGAAGCCCGGGTATTAATACCTTCACCTAAAGTAGCCACCTATGATTTACAGCCAGAAATGAGCGCTGTCGAACTCACAGACCGCCTGATTGATGCGATTGAGAAAGGCGGTTATGACGTGATTATCTGTAACTATGCCGATCCCGATATGGTGGGCCACACCGGTGTGGAGAAAGCCGCCAATCAGGCGGTGGAAGTGATTGATCAATGTATGCGGCGGCTCGTTGAAAGTTTGAAAAAAACCGGCGGCGAATTACTGATAACCGCGGACCATGGTAACGTTGAAGTGATGTACGACGAAAAAAATCAACAGCCACATACTGCGCATACGACAAACCAGGTGCCACTGTTATATGTGGGGCGCGCGGCAAAATGGCAGCCTATCAATCACCCCAGTTTGATGGATGTCGCCCCAACAATGCTTTATCTGCTGGGTTTAACTCCTCCTGCGGAAATGACCGGCAAAAATTTACTAAAATTAATTTGAACCAGGATCATTCATGCGGCGGTATTTAGGAGTTATTTTATTGTGTGCCACCAGCTGTGTCTATGCAGGTAACCAACAAAGTCAACTCAATCACATCGTTGAACAAATCAAAAATATTAAAAATATTCTGCAACAAAAACACACTAAACGCGACGCGTTACAGCAGGATTTAAATAAAATTGATACAGCTTACGGCGAAGCTTCACAAAATCGCCGGCATACGGAACAACAAATTCTCAGACAAAAACAGCAGATCGCTTTTCTTGAACGCTCTTCGTTATTAAATCGAAATCAAACTCAAATGCAACAGCAAGCTCTGGCGGAACAAATCAGGTTGGCTTATTTGTTGCAACGTCAGGGACCTGTGAAACTTTTGTTAAACCAGCAGAATCTTCGTGAGACCGGCCGATTGCTTCATTATTATCAATCTTTGACTCTTTATCGACTTAACACTATAAACAAACTGCAGGCAAATCTGGAAAAAATTAATATTCACCAGGAACAGTTGTACGCTCAATATCTGGTGTTGCAAAAATTACAACAGCAGGAACAGGTTGAACAGAACAATTTGACAGCGATGAAATCCAACCGTTCACAATTAATGATGGCTATCAATCAAAAAATCATCGATCAAAAGCAGCAATTGGAGGCTTTATCCGCTAATAAGAAACGCCTGGAACAAACTCTGATCCATCTGGCGCGTCTCACGCAAACCAAAATAGAGACTAAGCCCGGTCATTTCAGCAATCTAAATTTCGCGGCTCAACATGGACGTTTGCCCTGGCCAACCCGAGGCTCGGTACTGCATTATTTCAACACCTCTATCGCCAACAGTGAACTTAAATGGAATGGTGAACTGATCGAAGCGCCCGATGAGCAGCCCGTTTACTCGGTCGCCGCCGGTACGGTAATTTTTAGCAAATGGCTGGAAGGTTATGGCTTATTGATCATTATCAATCACGGCGGAGGGTATATGACTCTGTATGGCCTAATG
>CAVQJI010000049.1:0-26679 GCA_963712715.1 uncultured Pseudomonadota bacterium
ATTTCCGTGACTGATGGACGCATCAGCACATCCCCGCAATTTGCCATCATTGATTTTGATCCGTTACCGATTTTAGTGAACAATCAACTGAAAATCAGTCAGGGGCAAACGGTCACTCTGACGACCGATAATTTGTTGGCAACCCATGCGGGTCTCGCTGACCCACAATTGACGCTTATCATTACCAACATCAGCAATGGCCGCTTTATTGTGCCGGAAAAAGATTGGCAATCCGTCCTCCCCTTAGACACGAGTTTTCAACAACAGCAAATCATGGACCAGTCGGTGTTGTTTTATCAGCAGGGAACTGATGCACCGGCTTACGTGGTATCGGTCAGCGACGGGCGTATCAGTACATCACCACAATCCGCCACCATTACTTACTCGGTGAAACCGGTTCTACAAAGCAATCAATTTGCGGTGAGTAAACGTCAGCCGGTGATCTTAACGACCGATAATTTGCTGGCGACCCGATCTGGCCAGGCGCTGGAGACGTTGCAGTTTCTAATACCATTGGAAATGACTGATGGACAATATAGAAGCGCAGCACCCCGGGAGTGGCGATATCATCGTTTTATCAAAAAGAGATTATTCAACAGGGTATCCTCTTTGTGCATGATAATAGCACCCTCCGCCGGATGGAGATTTGGTGGTGTGGGATTGAGCACGGGATTATCCACGGACGCACAGGAAACCCGCACCTTATTGCTGCTGAATAATCACTTACCGATCAACCAGGGCGAAACCTTGACGTTGACGCCAGAGATGTTAAAAGCAGCGGGTAATCAGGCGCCGGCTGACAATATCGTGTTTACGCCGGTACCCGGCACAGTGCAGTATGGGAATTTTGCTTTGAAAAGCGCGCCGAATTATCCCATCCCCAGCTTTCGCCAGAGCCAGATGACCGACGGTGAAGTTGTTTTTGTGCCGGATGACTCGGCCAAAGCACCTGCTTGTTATTTGACGTTGAGTGATGGTCAGCAAGGCGCCAGTGGCACGTTCAAGTGCGGAGTGGATTTTGATACTCCTCCTACTTTGGATCGAGCTTATTTAAGCATAGCGCCACAGGAAACGGTAGGAATTAGCGCGGTGAATTTAAAAGCCTCGAGCGCCCGGTTTCCAGCGGGTACCCTGTTATTTAAGATTAGCGATCTGTCCCATGGATTTTTTGCCGACATTGATGACCACAGCAAGTTGCCGATTTTCAACTTTACCCAGCAGCAGGTGATAGACAACCGGATTTTATTTACCGCGGATAATTCCAGCCTGATCCCCCATTTTCAGGTATCCGTATGGGATAGTCGAATGGGCTGTATCGGCTGCCCCAAACCTGCCGATGTGGTGTTTCAATCAGGCGGACAATCGAACGGCGACGTATCGGAAGTCATTCGCAATGCGATTATCGGCGCTTTGACGAGCGGAGCCATTGGCCTGGTGTTCTTTGCGATTGAGTGGTATTTGCGTTACAAACATATGCCGCATTTGCATCGGGCCGCCCGGGCGGTGGTGGAAGGCGAAGAACAGGCGGGTTATTCCGATACAATTTTATTGCCGATGGCGCGGGAAGTATTTTCGCGCATCAAGATCACCGGCTGTTTAGGTTACATTAATCAACATCAATACAATGAATATGTCGGCGCTGTGGGTGTGGTCATTCAATCGCTGGAAGCCAAAGGGGTATTGCACGCGGATCGTTGGCATGAAGTACAACGGGCTGATCGGCAGGCGATATTGGATGCGGTAGCGGCGCAAACCAAACAGATTGTCGGTAATCAACGATGCTGCTCCTGTCCAACCTTCAAAAGTTTTTACCAGGCGGAAGCGTCACCGAGAATGATTCGCGATCATGCCGACGAATCGCTACCGCCGTGCAGCAACAATTAACTCGAGGCCCCGGTCAACAGGGCGCGGTTCCCTTAAATCCAATAGGAATCAACGCCGGTCCGGGAGACGATCCCAAAGACCGTTGTTGATGATGGATTGATCCTGTGAGAAGCTGCAAAGGTTTTTTGGTAGATTAAGAAATTTGGGAGATTTTATGGATATTTTAGGAATATTTGAAGTGGGTGCGATGATCGCCGCGGGCGGAGACGATACAAAACAAAAAGAACCACCGGAAGGGCAATTAATCTCTTTCCGCTAATCCGTACGAAAAAACGTGAAGTTGTTTATAGTATGAGAAACCGGTATGACTGACAACACTAAGTTAGTGAAGATTTTTTAAAAACCAATTTTTATGGAGAAAAATGATGAAATATTTTGATTTACTGTCTTTAAATTCTACTTTTTCATTGGATGCTGATGCCAATGATACCTTTATTCAATTGGAACAATATACACCGCCTATTCGTGCCGGGCAACGACGTTTATTGTCGGTAGAAACTAGTTTTCCGGCCAGTGTTGATATGGCTAGTTTAACGCCAGCAACGGGTTTTAGCGTCAATGGAGTTGGGCGGCAAGATAATGTTGGTTATTCGGTGAGTAGTGCAGGAGATCTCAATAATGATGGGATAGATGATATTATCATTGGCGCTCGCAATGTGAATGCATCCGCAGGCGCCTGTTATGTCATATTTGGAAAACCAAATATTGGGAGCTTGAATAGTATTATGCCTTCAGATTTAAACGGTAAAAATGGGTTCGTTTTAACTGGAGTTGTTGCTGGTTCCTCCAGTGGATCTTCAGTCAGTGAAATAGGTGATATCAATGGCGATGGTATAGATGATTTAATTATTGGCGCGCCTTACACTGATTCATATAGAGGCGCTAGTTATGTGCTATTTGGGAATGCGAACATTGGTAGCTCTGGAAGCATGGCGCTTTCCAGCTTAAATGGCTCTAACGGATTTGTTGTCACTGGTATCAATGGAGGAAATGGTTGTCCTCCCTGTGATGATAGTGGTAATTCAGTCAGTGGTTTGGGTGATATTAATAACGATGGCGTCAATGATTTCATTATTGGTGCGCCTGGTGCTAATTCAAATGGGGGTGCTAGTTATATCGTGTTCGGAGGAATGGACATTGGTAGTTCCGGTAGCATTGCTCTTTCCAGCTTAAATGGCGCCAATGGATTTGTATTAAATGGAATTTTTGGTAGTGGGGATGCGAGCGGTACCTCCGTCAGCGGAGCGGGTGATGTGAATGGTGATGGGGTGAATGATTTGATCATTGGTGCGCCAGGTTACAATTCGCAAACGACTGCTAGTTATGTGGTGTTTGGGAAATCCAATGTTGGTAGCTCAGGTAGTATTGCTCTTTCCAGTTTGAATGGTTCCAACGGCTTTGTTTTAATAGGTAGCGGTAATGATCAATTCGGCTCCTCAGTCAGTGGTGCAGGCGACGTCAATGGCGACGGATTGGATGATTTGATTATCGGAGCGCCGTATGCCAATTCAGGCGCAGGCGCTAGCTATATTATATTCGGAAATCCAGATATTGGTCACTCAGGTAACATGACTCTTTCCAATTTGAATGGTTCCAATGGGTTTGTTTTAGAGGGTGTTTTGAGCAGTGGTTCAGTCGGTACTTCAGTCAGTGGGGCAGGTGACGTCAACGCGGATGGTCTGGATGATTTGATTATTGGAGCGCCATTCACAGGTTGCAGCTATATTATATTCGGAAATTCAAATATTGGGAGCTTAAGCAATATTACTCTCTTCTGTAAAAATGGAATTAGTTTAAACGGTATTAATGGATTTATTTTAAATAGTAATTTTTTTGAATTGGGTGGTTCAGTCAGTGGCGCAGGCGATATCAATGCAGATGGGGTAGATGATCTGGTGATTGGAGCTCCTAATGGCGCCGGCGTCGTGTATATAATATTTGGGGACGCTGCTATTTCATTATTAAATAATCAGTTAACAAGTACTAAAGGCAATACGGTGTTATTAAACAGCAGTTATTTGAACGCTACATACCTTGCTCATTTTACCTGGAATTCGAACATATTATTTACGATTAATGGGATAGAACATGGTTATTTTTCATTCACCAATAATTCGTTCATTGCCATAACCAGTTTTTTACAACGGCAAGTCCAAAACGGCGAGGTGCAGTTTACGCATGATGATAGCCCTTTTCCTCCTGCATATAACGTACAAATAGGCCATGGTTTAATCGTCTTAACGCAACCCGCCTCGGTTACGTTTATCCATCGCGGTGCTACTTTAATGAATAACAATCTCTTTGTGAATCAAGGGCAGCCTTTGACGTTATTTCCCAGTCAACTCAGCGCTAAAGATTTAGATAATAGCAATGATAATCCCAGCCTGATTTTTTTAATGAGTGCGGTGCAACACGGTTATTTTCAGCAAGCCGGTAATCCAGGCGTGGCGATTACCGGTTTTATTCAATCGCAAGTGGACATTAGTGCGATTCAATTCGTTCACGATGGTGGCGCCAATGCGCCGAATTGCAGCATCGCTGTCAGTGATGGTTCCATGACCACTGCTCCTCAAGCTTGTAATATTACTTTTAATTTAGCGCCGGTGTTAGGCAATAACACCATGACGCTGAATCAAGGTGAAACCTTAGTGTTAAATAATACCCTGTTCAGTGCAACAGATCCTGACGATCCGGCGCCCGGTTTAACGTTTATTGTTAGCAACGTGCGACACGGTCAATTTGAGTTAATGAATAGGCCAGGCGATCCCATTACCAGTTTTACGCAGTCTCAAATCTTTAATAGCACCGTGCAATTCGTTCAGGATGGGACAATGTATGCGCCCGGTAATTGGGTGGCGGTCAGCGACGGCAAAATGACGATTCCGGCACAGGCTACCCAAATCTTTTTCAATGCAGCGCCGGTGTTGATCAATAATCAGTTGACGGTCAATCAGGGGCAAACGGTTGTTCTGAATAGCAATGACTTCAGTGCGACCGATCCGGATGACAGCACATCCGGTTTGCTCTTTGTCGTCTCTGATGTCACCCAGGGTCAGTTTGAATCTCTGGGTTCATCGGGCAATCCCTTATTCCATTTCACGCCGGCGCAGGTACAAAACGGGTCGATTCAGTTCGTACAAAATAATAGTATCTATGCGCCCAGCATCAGCATGGCGGTGAGCGATGGAAAGATGACTATTCCCGCACAAACAACTCGGGTTACTTTTGACGCTTCTCCGGTTTTGACCACTAATCAGTTGGTGTTGGGGCAGGGGCAAACAGTTTTGATGAGCGCCATCAATTTAGCCGCTGTCGATCCGGATAATTCAGCGCCCAGTCTTATTTTTTTAATCAGTGCAGTCCAACACGGCTATTTTCAGAGAAATTCTAATCTCGGCGCAGCGGTTACGCAATTTGCGCAAAGCGAAGTGCAAAACGGCGTTATTCAATTTGTAGCCGATGGCAGTACCAGCACTCCCGGATATCATGTTTCGGTTAGCGATGGCGTCATCACCACCACACCACAAAGTAGCGCGGTGACTTTTTACGTTGCTCCCACTTTAATTAATAATAGTTTATCGGTAAATCAAGGCCAATCCGTGATTCTCACCACGGATAATCTCAGCGCCGTGGATCCCAATTTTGGTGCGGATAGTTTGACGTTTATCATTGGGGAAGTGCAATACGGACATTTTGAATTGACCACTAATCGCGGGGTGGTGATTACCAGCTTTACCCAAAGACAAGTCGAGAATGGCCAGGTGCAATTTATTACTGACGGCAGCAGCAATGCCCCTGTTTATAACATAGCCCTAACTAACGGCAAGGTCACAACGCCGGCTGAGTTTAGCGTGGTCAGCTTCCATATCGCTCCGGTTCTAGTCAACAATGCCCTATCTATAGCCCAAGGACAAACCATTGTTTTAACTTCAGCACAGTTGAGCGCCACCCAGGCAGGAAGTTATGTGGGCGGCTTAACATTCATTGTCAGCGAAGTGACCGGAGGACGATTTGCGTTAGTCAGTACGGCAGATATAGCCATGACTCAATTTACCCAAACGCAAATTCAAAACGGTGATGTGGAATTTATTCAGGACGATACCGCCACAATACCCGGTTATTCGGTTACGGTGAGTGATGGGCAAATCTCCACCGCTTTGCAACCGGCGGAGATTATTTTTGAAGCCATGCCGGTGCTGGATAAAAATACGCTGACCATTACGCAAGGGCAGACATTAATTCTCACCTCTGATCAACTTAGCGCTACCGATCGTGAAACGCCTAATGGTGAGTTGGTCTTTAGCGCCAGCATAGTACAACACGGCCATTTTGAAGATATCGGGACATCAGGAGTGATTATTACACAATTTTCTCAACAACGCCTTGCCGGGGGTTCAATTAAATTTATCACGGATGGCGGCAGCGACAGCCCGGCTTATAATATGTCGGTCAGCGATGGAATATTGTCAACGGCTCCTTCCGCCGCCATTGTGAATTTTTCTCCCCGTGCAGGGATTGCAGAACAGAGCACCGGTACGATTGTGCGCAACGCCATCACCGGCGCGATTATCAGCGGGGTCGTCGGCTTTGGTTTTTTTGTGGTGCAATTATGTATTAGGCGGCGTGCGGAAAAATATTTTGAGCGAGCGACGATTGACGCCGAAGGTGCTGGCAAGGAGCAAGCGGATTTTCATAAAAATGTCGTGCGTCCCGTGACTAAACGGGTATTGGAACGGGTTAAAATCGCAGGTATCACCGGTTATGTGAGCCAAAATACCGCTCGGGATACCGTCAGTGCGATTATCGACATTATTCATCAATTGGAACGGCAGGGTGTGAATATGGATTTGAGTAAACTCAAGGCCGTGGACCAAACCCATTTAGTGGATCTGATTGCACGTAAAACGCGTCATGTGTTAGTGCCGGATGTGTCCTGTTGTTCCGCCACGCGCCTGGCGCGATTTTTCTGCGCTGAAACCACGCCGCAAAAAATGGAAGAAAAAGCCGCAGAAATCGCTGCCAAAGTAAAAGCAGGGTGGATGGCGCCCATTCCTCGAAGGCAGGATGACCAAAAAATATTAAATATAATGACCTTGGATCAGAAAATGAGTTTGGAACTGAAATCATTTACACCTGATATTGTGCTGGAAAATGAATCTGGCGACCAGGCGATGATGGTCAATCCCTCTCAGCCGATTAATTTACAACGCCAGATATCCTCTTCTCGAGATTTTGACCCTGAATTAGGATCACCTGCCAAGACAGGAGTATTTGGTTCTCTGGAAAAAAGACCCTTTAATACTATTGTCTCCTCAACCGTGGAAAAGGGGTTCAGCTAATCAGTTGAAAAAGGCGACACGATGGCTAGAAAAAAGTCGCTCTATGGATGCTAAACATGAGTTAACGGGGATTTTTTTAAAAAACCAATTTTTATGGAGAAAATTATGCCAAATTCTAGTAATACAACAAACCCAACCATTTTCCCGGTCGTAATTTCATTAACTAATCTTAATGGAGTCAATGGTTTTATAATCGATGGTGAAGCAACAAATGATGCGAGTGGTTCTTCAGTCAGCGCTGCAGGTGATGTGAATGGTGATGGTTATGCCGATCTTCTGATCGGAGCGCCTGGCCATGCGGGAGGTTATGGAAGAACTTATGTGATATACGGGGGACCGCAGGTGGGAAGCAATGGATTATTAGCATTAAATAATCTTAATGGGACTAATGGATTTAAAATCAATGGTGAGGGAGTCGGCGCCGGTGCTTCAGTCAGTGGGGCTGGAGATATTAATAACGATGGATATGACGATGTTCTAACTGGACAAGGAAATGGTTATTGGCAGAGTGGGATAAGCTCCTTGGTATTTGGTGGTTCGGCGGTCGATCATAGTGGGTCGTTATCCTTGGTTAATCTCAATGGAACTAATGGTTTTCTCTTCCAAGGTGACAGTGCCTCATATAGCGGCGGTTCGCTTAGTAAAGTGGGAGATTTTAATGGTGATGGCTATGCCGATTTCATTGTTGGGGCGGATGGTTACTCCAGTTGGACTGGTCGGAGTTATTTAGTATTTGGTGGCCGTGAGATATCTATAAATTATTGGATACAATTTGGAAGCTTCTTCAATGGTACAAATGGTTTTAAATTAGATGGAGAACAATCCTATGATAATAGTGGATATCCAGTCAGTACTGGTGGGGATTTTAATGATGATGGCTATGCTGATTTGTTAATTGGAGCAAGTAATTATCCAGATGGAAACAAACAGGGTCGTAGTTATCTGGTATTCGGTGGTCAGAGAATCAGCAATAATAGTACTGTCTTATTATCGAGCTTGAATGGCTCCAATGGTTTTAAGCTGGATGGTGAAACCATAAATGATAACTGTGGTTATTCGCTTTGCACAGCGGGAGATGTCAATGGCGATGGTTATGATGATGTAGTGATTGGCGCATATGGATATGCAGGTTCTAACGGACGGACCTATGTCGTATTTGGCGGTTCTGAAATTGTCAGTGGCGGGATATTGACGTTGAGTAATTTGAATGGGACAAATGGCTTTAAAATCGATGGAGAAACCAATGGTGGTCAGAGTGGTTTTGTAGTCAGTACTGCTGGAGATATCAATAAGGATGGCTATTCGGATTTGTTCATTGGAGCGCCCAGGAATCAACTAAACTATGTGGTATTCGGTGGTCCTCAGGTAGGTAACAGCGGTTTATTGGCATTGAGCGATTTGAATGGAACAAATGGTTTTAAAATTAGCGGGTACGGATATCCAATTAGCACAGCAGGCGACATTAATAGCGACGGTATAGATGACCTGATTATTGCAAATCCCGGCTATAATAACAATATAGGACGAAGCTACGTGGTGTTCGGCGACATGTCTCCACAAATTTGGGCCAATCAGCTCACTATCCACTCAGGAGAAACCTTTTTATTCACAGCCAATAATTTAAACGCAACCGGCACGGTGACAGTAACATTCAATGTCTACAATGTCCAACATGGCTATTTTCAATCGTTATCTAATCCAGGTCTAAGGATCACGCAATTCACTCAATCTCAAATTTTGGCGCATCAAATCCAGTTTATCCATGATGGCAGTCAATTGGCGCCCAGTTATTCAGTTCAGGCGATTAACCGTAATGCGATTGCCAATCAAGCGGTGCAAGTGACTTTTTATCGCCGGCCGGTCATCACCAATCTTTTATCGATTCATCAAGGTCAAACATTATCATTGACCGGCAATTTTTTGAACGTGACAGAGGATTATCCGTCCACTCAAGTGAACTTAACCATCAGCAATTTACAATACGGACAATTTTTATTAGCGCCACTTAATTATTCTGTCACGCAGTTTAATGCGCAACAGCTGCTAAATAATCTCGTGTTCTTTGTTCAAGACAATACGACGAATGCTCCTGCTTATCAAATCAGTGTCGCGGATCCTTACTTTATTTTACCACCTGTTTCAGCAGCCGTGACTTTTTATCGAAGACCGTTGTTAGTGCGCAGCAATTTAGTCATTAGCCAGGGCCAAACGATAACCTTGTCGTCCGGCTTTTTGACCATTCTGAATGAGGACTATCCATCAAGCCAGGTCGTTATAACGATATTGAATGTGCAACAAGGTCAATTTAAATTATTCAATTCAGTAGTCACGCAATTTACTTTACAGTCCTTATTGAATAACCAGATCGTGTTTTCTCAAGACAGCAGCCCGGTTGCTCCAGGCGGACTGATTGGGTTCAATGATCCTTATTTTCAAGTTTCTCCGCTAGAAATCACAGTTACCTTTACACCATTGCCTCCGATCATCGTCAATAATCAATTAATGGCTTTGCAAGGGGGAAACGTAACCTTATCTTTAGATAATTTGCAGGGAAGAGATCCTGATTTATCGTTTAACGCCAGCGATTTAATTTTCATCATTAGTCAAATGCAACACGGTCAGTTCAGTTTAGTGGGTAGTCCGTGGCAATCGATTAATCTGTTTTCTCAAGGACAAATCAGCAATGGTCAAGTCATTTTTACTCAGGATAATACGGTCTCGACTCCCAGTTATGAAGTTATATTAACCGATGGACGATTAAGCAGCGCTGCGCAAACTGCTTCCATCAGCTTTGATATGGTCCCAATTTTCATTAATAACCGCTTAACCATTACTCAAGGTACTTCGGTGGTTTTGGGAATTAATAATTTAAGAGCCACCGATGACCACACACCCGCGGGAAATTTATTATTTAGTGTGAGTAATGTCCGGCATGGTTATTTTGCGGAAGTTTTAACGTCAACCACATCAATCACGCAATTTAGTCAACAGCAGATAGAAAACGCCGAAATTGAATTTATTAGCGACGGAAGCGCTCTAGCGCCAATCTACGCCGTAACAGTCACGGACGACGCCGGTCTTAGCGCCGCCCCTCAAAACGCACAAATTACTTTCTTTGCTTCAGGTGGAAATTCACTCGCTTTGGTCAGTAATAGCTTGTATGCCTTGCAAGGTCGTACGGTTATTTTAAATTCGATCGAAATCAGCGCTCAAGATTTGAGTCATCCAACAGCCGATTTGATTTTTACCGTCAGCAATGTTCAAAATGGCCGATTCAGTTTGTTGATGCAACCCAATATGACGATTACCCAATTTACGCAACAACAATTAAACAATAGCCAGATATGCTTTACCCAAGATGGAACCCGTCTTGCCCCAAGCTATGATTTATCAGTCAGTGATGGCGCATTGAGTACGCTGCCTCAGCGCGCTACGGTGATATTTGATCAAGCACCGGTGTTAATTAATAATCGGTTAATGATATCTCAGGGTGAGACGGTAACGCTTTCTCCTACAGATATTTTAGCCACCGATGATTTTACCCTCGATAGTGGTTTAATTTTTAGCGTGAGTAATGTTACGCATGGGTATTTTAAAACGCTCACTGACAGCCAGGTAGTGGATATTTTTAGCCAGGCGGAGATTGATCAGTCCGCAGTGGCTTTTGTGCAGGATGGGAGTCAAAGTATTCCCGCCTATCAGGTGACGGTGATTGATAAATTGGGTTTAACCACTGGCCCCGCGGCAGCGCAAGTGATATTTAATTTGCCCGCTGTTGATAACAACAGCTATAGCACAGTCATTCGCAACGCCATCACCGGCGCCATTATCAGCGGCGTCGTCGGTTTTGGTTTTTTCGTGGTGCAATTATGCATCCGGCGTCGTGCGGAAAAATATTTTGAGCAAGCGACGATGCTGGCTGAAGGGAGTACGGCGAGGGAGCAGGCGGATTTTCACAAAAATGTCATTCGACCGGTGACCAAGCGTGTATTAGAACGAGTGAAGATCGCAGGGATCACCGGTTATGTGAGCCAAAATACCGCCCGGGACACTTTGAGCGCGATTATCGCGATTATTCACCAATTAGAACGCCAGGGTGTGGATATGGATCTAAGTAAACTGAAGCCTATGGATCAAACCCGACTGGTGGATCTGATTGCACGCAAAACCCGGCATGCGTTGGCGCCGGATGTCTCATGTTGTTCCGTCACGCGATTGGCGCGATTTTTCTGTGCCGAAACCACTCCACAAAAAATGGAAGATAAAGCAGAAGAGATCGCTGCTAAAGTAAAAGCAGCGTGGGTGGAACCAGTCCCTCGAAGCCAAAATCACTTAAAAGAATTAAATGCGTTGACCTTAGAACAGAAAACAGATTTCGAATTGAAATCATTTACACCTGACACTGTGCTGGAAAATGACTCTACGGATCAAGCGATGATTGTCAATCAATCCCAGCCGATTAATTCACAACGCCAGAGATCTTCTTCTCGAGATTTTGACGTTGAGTTAGGATCACCCGCCGGGATGGGAGTATTTGGTTCTTTGGAAAAAAGACCCATAAGCACTAACATATCCTCGACCATAGAAAAAGGATACAGCTAATCGGTTTCGACAATTTCTTAGGAAAAGTTGAGAATCGCGTTAGTATAATAATGTGGTAAATCCTGGAAATGGGATGAAAAGGAGATAGTTTAATGACTCAGTTATTAATTGAAGATCCAGGCTCGGTTTCGCAGATATACACCAAAAATATGCGATTGACCGCGGATCCATTTACCGGAGATCCGGCGCTGCCTTGGCGTCAGCCGGTGAGTTTGCAGGCCAATCCGCATTATCATGCCTTGAAAGACGATCGTTTTGAACTGGTGTTGGCTTTGAGCATTCAATTGCAGCAAGATCAATCATCACGTGCGGAAATCGCCATCGACCAAGCCGGTCTATTTGTATTACCTAACAGGACGCCGGAACAAATCGAAGCACAGTTGTATGGTGTGGGTTGTGATCTTTTATTTGGTTACGCGGGTGTGCATATCAATGAGGTATTAACTCAGGCGGATTGGCCGCCGATCTATTTATTACAGGTGAATTTTGCCGCGTGTTATCACCGATTTCGGCAAAATCGAATTGAACATCCCGAGGCTACTCAACCCTTTTTCGTCCAGGTACAACCATGAAAGTGCTGGAATATACCGATTTAGATTTACACGGCGTCGAAAAATCTTACCAAAAAGTAAAAGTCATGCTAGAGCAGGGGGATTTTTATTCGGCGGAAGTTAAAAAACTGCAGCCGACTTCGTATTATCGCGCTAAACTGGATTATACCAACCGCGCTTTGTTTCAAATCGTCCATTACGAAGGTAAAAAATATATTTTAATGTTGGAGATTATTCGCCAACATCAGTATGAAAAATCCAAATTTTTACAGGGCGTGCCGGTTGATGAATCTAAAATTGTGATCCAGCCTACTGAAGTGAGCAGCGAGCCCATCAGTTATCTTCATCCTGCCGGAACGCGGTTTCATGTGTTGGATAAATGGATTTCTTTTGACGATGATCAAGAGATCATTTATCAATCGACTTTGCCTTTAGTGATCATTGGCTCAGCCGGCAGCGGTAAAACGGCGTTAACCCTGGAAAAAATGAAATTGTGCGGCGGCGATATTTTATATGTGACCCATTCGCCCTACTTAGTGCAACATGCTCACCGCTTGTATTATGGTCATCAATATATCAATGAACAACAGACTATTGATTTTTTTTCTTATCGTGAATTTTTGGAAGCGATTCAAATTCCTTTCGGCCGGGAAATCGGTTTTCATGAGTTTTCAGCCTGGTTAAAGCGCTTAAAGCCCAACAGGTTGCTGAGGGACCCGCATAAAATTCTGGAAGAATTTAGAGGCGTGATCACCGGTGTGGCTTTGGATAAACCCTATTTATCCCGATCCGATTATCTTCAGTTAGGGGTGAAGCAATCCATTTATTTAGCGGAAGAACGCGAATTGATTTATGAGACTTTTATCCGTTACTTAAATTTCTGCCGGGAAAATCATTATCTGGATTTTAACATATTGTCTTACGATTACCTGCCACGCTGCCAGCCCAAGTATGACGCGGTGGTCATCGATGAAATTCAGGATTTTACGCCGATCCAGTTAGTATTAATTCATAAAAGCCTCAAAAATCCCGGAAAATTTCTGATGTGCGGAGACGCCAATCAGATTGTTCATCCTAATTTTTTCTCCTGGTCTAAAATCAAAACCCTATTTTATCAGGGCAGTTTGTCGACTCAGGAACAATCCTTGCGAATTTTAACCGCGAATTATCGCAACTCCTTAGCCGTGGCCCAGTTAGCTAATCAAATCCTCAGAATCAAAAACGCCCGCTTGGGATCAGTCGATAAAGAAAGTCATTATTTGATGAACACTCATTCTGAAAAGTCTGGATCAGTGTTTTTCTGGCAGGCGGATGATAAAAATACTGTTGAACTCAATCAAAAAACCCAACAGTCCACTCGTTATGCGGTGATTGTGATTAGCGATGAATGGAAAGAAATCGCTAAACGCTATTTTCAAACGCCGCTGGTGTTTTCTATTTTTGAAACCAAAGGATTGGAGTACGACCATATTATTTTATTTGATTTTATTTGTGCTGAAAGCGGCTCTTTTGCCGAGATCGCCAGGGGAGTGAATCCGGCTGATCTGCAAGGCGAGTTTACGTATGCACGCGCTAAAGAAAAGACCGATAAATCTTTAGAAATCTATAAATTTTATGTGAATGCTTTATATGTCGCCGTCACCCGTTCGATCAAAGATGTCTATTGGGTGGAATCTAAAGTCCAGCACCCGTTGTTTGATTTGTTACAGTTGGAACGCTATCAATCGGCGCTGACGCTGGAAACGACGAAATCCAGTTTAGAAGAATGGCAAAAGGAAGCACGGAAACTGGAGATGCAAGGTAAACAGGAACAAGCCGATGCTATCCGTAATCGCTTGCAGCAAACACCTGTTCCCTGGAACGTGATGACCATCCCGCAAGCGCAACAACTGATGCAACAAGTTCAAGCAGGCGGTCTGTCTAAGGATCAAAAAATTCAGTTGTTGGAATATGCGTTAATTTATCGGCAAAATTCAGTGATTGCTCTTTTAGCCCAACAAAAATTATCGGCTGCCCAGAATGCTAAAAAAAGTTTTGAACTGGTTTGGCGTAAATATTTTGATTCTTGTGGCAGCACTAATTTGTCGTCTACTCAAGCCCAGGTTAGAAAGTATGGCGTCGATTTTCGCAATCCGTTTAATCAAACGGTGTTAATGGTAGCGGGAGTGGTAGGTAACGCAGCTCTAGTGCGTTGGTTATTAGACAGCGGCGCGAATCCTGATCTCACTGAAAACGCCGGTAAAACTGCCTTCGATTTAATATTGCATCAAGGATTTCATGATAAACGGTTTGCGCAAACGAAATTAGCCGCGTTGTTTCAGCTATTGGCGCCGGAGAGTTTAGACATTCAAGCCGAGGGCCGTTTAATGAAAATCGACCAGCGTCGAGCCGAATTTTTATTATTGGCGGTGAGTTTTCACTTTAATATCAATAAACCTTTTTCAGCGGGAGAACTGGCTTCGACACTCGAACATTTTCCAGAAACGGTTTGTCCGGCTTATCGCAAGCAACGCCCGTATATTTCCGCTTTATTGTCTAAAAATGAAGTGGAAGGACAAAACCCCTATAACCGGTATCTATTCAAGCGAATCCGGGTGGGGAAATATGTGCTCAATCCTGATCTTTGTCTTAAAAAGGGGGACCGCTGGGAAGCGTTGACTCCTGAGCAAAATGTACGACCGCCGCAAGTTATTCTCAAACTGGTGCGCCAATGGTGTCGTCACCTTCAAATGAAGACTTTCCTCTTGCCTGAAGAAGCCCGGCCGCTGTGGCCGCCTCAGTTGGAAACCCGGATGCACCCGAGTATCACTGCCCGGCTAGACGATGGCAGCGTGGAAATGGCCTTGGAAATCTCCATTCAAGCCCATCATCGCCAGCAAGCGGTATTCAATATTTATCTGACCCAATCCGCTCAAATCAGCGGCGTTGCTTCTTTGTCGGAAGCTAAACTTTTAAACTATGCCGTAACCATCCTCTTGCCGTCAGTGATGGTGAAAGTGAATCAGAGCTTGGCCCGGTCTGGTTTGCCGGCTATTATCTTGGCGTTCACTGAACATCAATATTCTGTAGACAGGATGGCGATGGTTGTTAGAGAAGCGGCGGTGGTGGAGTAGATTTTTCTGATCAAACATCAGTAATGCTTGCTAAAATTGGAAGAAACGAAGAAAACTGTTCAAAAGATATTAATTTTTTCACATGCTTTTTCGATATCTTTTGCTGAAATATTGCAATTCATAGGTCTTATTGTAATTTTTTATTCTGTGATCGGCATCGAGCCTTCATCTAAGATGTCTAAATAATCATGATAAACATAAAGTTTATTTCGGGATTTTCCGGTGGTTTCTTTAATAATATTTAAATCTAATAAATGATTTAAAGATTTGTTAGTTGTTGGTAGAGAAATATTGCATTGTTGAGCTACTTTTTTAGCATTGCTGATTGGAAATTTTTGCAAAAATTGATAAACCGCCAAGGTAGAGACAGAGGCTTTACCAAAGCTAGCTATTTTTTGGCGATGCTCGGCAAATAATTTTAAAATGGATTGAGCAGCGGCGACAGCTTGATGAGCGGTTTCTATGACACCCTTGAGAAAAAATTGTAGCCATTCTTCCCAGTCGCCAGTTTCGCGGACTAACTGTAAGTGATCATAATAAAGTTGTCGGTTGGTTTTAAAGTATAAACTTAAATAAAGAAGAGGTTTTTCTAAAATGCCTTCTACGCATAAAATGAAAGTGATTAATAATCTTCCTAATCTTCCATTGCCGTCTAGAAAGGGATGGATAGTTTCAAACTGAACATGAACTAACCCTGCTTTAATGAGCGCAGGCAATTGCAGGGTTTCGTTATGCAAAAAATTCTCTAAATTTCCTAATAAATCGTTTAATTGTTCGTAGGGAGGGGGTACAAATCGAGCATTACCCGGTCGGGTTCCGCCAATCCAATTTTGAGAACGGCGAAATTCTCCAGGTTGCTTAATACTACCACGTCCATCTTTCAATAAAACTTCGTGCATTTCACGTATGAGACGCAACGAAAGAGGAAAGCCGTCTTTGAGTCTCTGGAGGCCATGCTCCATAGCTGCCACGTAGTTAGAGACTTCGATGACATCTTGAGGACTAGTTTCACCTTGATTTTCAAACTGTAATAAATCAGATAACGAAGATTGTGTCCCCTCAATTTGAGAAGATAATACGGCTTCCTTTCTGATGTACATATATAGGAATAAAGAAGGATCTGGTAAGATCACGCTTAGCCCGTCTAATCGGCCAATGGCAACATTTGCCTTTTCCAATAGTCGGCTCAGCTTTTCTATTCGAATTGAGGGGGTTGGGGGCAGAGGATTGGGAACGTAAGCTTTATAGGTTTCTCCTGCAACAGAGCATTTTACATACTTTCCAACTCGGTCTGGATATTTCATGGGTTTCCTTAATAAAGAAATTGGTAATTTTCTTTATTAATAGAAAGTTTATCTAAAGGGTTCTTAATTAGCAAGTTATTTTAATAAACTAAAGGAGCTTTTTCTTTATTAAGAAAAATGTTATCTAAAATTTTCTTACATAAGGATATAATTGAGAAATATACACAAACAAGAATGGACTTCTTATGCCGAGTAAGCGAACCCTATTACTAGAGTCCGCTCCTCAAGGAACCGTGCTTGAAAGTTTCCCTGAAAACCTAATCGTTTTGAGTATATAGTCATTCCGAATGAATTTTTGGATTAATTCCTCTGCTTCCCCCTTTGAAAAAGGGGGATTGAGGGGGATTTTTATATATAAATCCCTCCTAACCTCCCTTTTTCAAAGGGAGGAATAATAGCGAAACTTATAATTTTACACCTAAAAATCATTCGTGATGACTATAGATAACGATGCTAAGTATAATAATCAAATGGATCAGCTTTTTTAAAACAAGAACAATCAGTGATGCTTGATAAAAAATCTGCTGGGGAAAAAGCAGATAATCAGAATAAAAGCCTTATACCTACGAACAAACCGTTCGGTCAGAAGAGTCAGTTGAATTGGAAATATAATTTTGATCCTGGTGTTTTATCGTCATTCGACAGGCGGCAAGAAAAATTTACCGCAATTGATTAGCTCTTAATGTTTTCTTAAGCATTAAGCGTTATTATAAAATACTTAATCATACCCCTAACCTCTTAATGTTGTGATGCTTTTATGCGTTCAGAAACCTTTATTAGCGAGTTAGAAGCAGCTCAAGTTGATTTGAGCGATAATAGCTTCTGGGATAAGTATTTTGGCTCGGCTGAAAAAGAATCATTTAGTGGCGTCTTGGATACATATTCAAGGTATTATAATCGATTAGAAAATAAGGAGCAGAAGGATCAATTATCTCAGGTTTTTTGGTCACATATCAAAACTAAAACACTTCCTATCATAGAAATGTCCAGCGATGATAAGAGTGCGCAAGTTTTCTTTCTATTTCGAAAAGACATTGATGAAAATAAGAAAGATCTTTACGTGCAGGGTGATTATCATGGTTATGGCTCAACGCTAGAATCGCAGAGATTAAAACGTAAAGATAACACCGATGTGATGTATTGTGAAAGCACCATACCTAAAGATGCTTTAGTAACGTATCAATATGTTGAGATTAGCTCTGAGTATAGGGATAAAATGCCTCCATATTTTTATAAGGACAGTGGATATAATCCAGAGCTAACAGGTTTATTTTCAAACCCGTTGCCGGATCCCTATCAAAAACATTCCAAATCATATGGTAGTGATGGTTTTTTCTGTGTAAATGCTGGTAATGATATCTCTCACCTAAAATTATCTCCAGTCAATTGGCCAATTTTGTTAAGTGGTGCGAAAATAAGTTTAGTGTCTGGAAAAGGAGGCAGGCTCGATCCGCACCCTGCGGAGGTGACGCCTGATTATTTATCAAAATTGTGTTCAACTCCCGAGTATTCTGAGTTTAGGCGAGTGATTCATGTTTTCGCACCAGAAGAAAAAATTGATCAGGTTATTATTATCAACGATGGAATGGCCTACCTTTTAACCAATGCTGTTGAACGCATCGAAAAACTCAAAGAGGATGGAAGGATCCCCGCTAATTGTGCGGTAATATTTGTTGGTGTACTTCCAGGCTTGAAAAAAGACCATGAACTGGTTGGCGCTTCAAGTAAACTTTCTGGAATGGGTGAAAGAACCCTGGATTATCACGCGTATATAGATGAATATGCAAAATTTCTCACTCAACAACTATTTCCTTTTTTGGAGGAAAAAAACATTAAGATTCCTCGTGATCCTGCCAGAAGAACTTTAATAGGGTCGAGTTTAAGTGGGACTGCAAGTCTTTATATGGGGCTAAAATACCCAGAACATTTTGGAAATATTGTGGCTCAGTCACCGTCGCCGACGAATAGAGACCTTATCGAAAGCATGAGTAATGTTAAAGACAAGGCTCGTAAAATTAATATTAACCTTAGCTGCGGTGAATTTGAAGACTCTAAACAATATGCCAAAAATGGCAATCTAGAATTCATGAGAACACTAACAAAGTTATTAGATATCACCGGTTATGAAGGCCGACATGGCCATCAATTTGAAGCATGGGCTTTTGATTTAGAAAGGTCTTTACCAGATCTCTTAACTGAGAAAAATAGAGAAAAAAATAACATGTCGATGCTACAGCAGCCTACTGTCACTTCCCCCACTCTAGCGAGTAGTAGCACTTCATCTTTAAGCAGCAGTTTTTCAGGTCAACAGCAAACAAGCTCTGGTACTAGTTTCTATTCTGCTGAGCTATCTTCCACTAGCATTGTAAGTGATGCAAGCAGTAGAAGTGATATGAGCCACAGTGTATCTTCACTGACAACTCCTGGAGGACCAGGTCTAACTTCACCGCCTAAGGCTATCACGCCTAGTACTTCGAAGCTTACGATGAATTCGACCACCAGCCTTATCAGTTTCACGTGAAGTGGATACACGCAATTAGAGTTCAGAGCCGCCAGAAAAGACCGTGCTGATATTAATAATTTAGTTCGTATTGCCGGGGTAAAAGACGGCATTCGAGTGATGGTCATTACGCCACCAATGATTTATGGTGAGGGACTGGGCTTGTCAAAAGAGAGTGATCAGTTACCCAAACTGATTCGACAGTCCATCCAAAAAAAAGCGGGTGTGTACCTTGGCAAAGGACTTAACCGCTGGTCAAATGTCCACATTCAGGATATAGTGAATCTCTATGTGCCAGCCTTTGGAGAAAGCTCCGTCAGGCGTGATGCTTTTTGCGGAAAATGGCGAAGAATCTCTATTAACCATTGCGGAGGCCATTAGTCACGCTCTCGGGCTTTCGGGGTGCAACCCGAAGATATTGCTGGGGCTGCAGTATTTCTGGCTTCAGAAGCTGCAAAAACAATACACCGGCTAGATTTGATTGTAGACGGTGGTGCGACTGCAATACAATAGAAACGAGCGGCATATTTAATAAATCTGGCGGGTCGAATGCATAAAACCAGAATTTCGGTTCCATTAAAAAATCCTTGGGATTTGGCTATTAATCTAAAAACCCAAGCTATCCCAGTCGGGTTCAGTTTTTTCCCAGGCTTGCTTGACGAAATTAGGCGGTAATTCGCCTCCCTCGCTAAGAAATTGTCCCACGATACTCGCTACTGGCCCCGTTAAGCCGCGTATGATTTTCACATCGGCTTCAGTAAAGTTAATCGGCTCATTATACGCAGCGAGCAACTTTTCTATGGCTCTTTTTTCTAAAGGTGTGGCTTTCGGACTCGCTTGGTAATTTTTTAAGGCGCGCACCAATACCTCTTTTAATAAAGAGCGCTTTTCAGTCCCTGTGGATTTCTTAAAAGTAAACAATTGAAAAAAATGACGGGTGTTCGTAGTCGGATGATCCCGCTTAAAACGATAAAACGCAGCAGTCATTTTTCTTCCTAAAATCGGCCCCAAAGTACCTTGGCTCATCAGAAGTAACGACCGCGCCGAGGGTTCATGGATGATCATTTTGAGCATCCGCGATAAGGTGGCTTCCGGAATAGCCTTGTTAATGGGAGGATTTCTCGAAGCAAATAATAAACATCCCCCTTTTGTCTTCGTTAATAATCGGTTAAATGCTGGCTCTTCCGCCTTCGGTTCCAGGTCGTTTAATTCTTCGATGATAACCACTGGTTCTGTTTCGTTTATCCCCTGAAGAGCCGTGAAAAACGGTTGAGTGCCTGCGCTCAATTTATAATAAATAGAATGGCCTTTTTCCTCGCTAGTCGTTTTTTCTTCCGCTGATTTCGTATTGAATACGGCGGGCATCAACTTGGCGAGTCGACAATAGACTTCAAACCACGTCGATTTGCCGACTCCAGGCGGCCCCTCCACCAACAAACCGCGCTTGTAACCTCCCTCCCTCCCGGTTTGCAACGCATTCTGTCTCATCCAAAGCATCAATTCGATGCAATTTAATACGGGTAAATAATCACTGGGAATGTGTAACGAACGGCCCCCCACCGATAAAGACTTCAACGATCCCGGGGGCTCACGGTAATCTTTCCCTACACGGGTAATCAGCCACTGAATGAAAGATTCGCGCAGGCCTGCATCGTCTATGCCGTAAGCGTACGCCATTAAACAGGTATCAAAAAATACTTTTCCCAGAGGCTGCCCGGGATCCTGATCCCTTAGACCCTTTAAACGTTCAGCACTATCGATCAGATCACGCAAAGAGTAAAGGCCATGGGCATTGATTTCGGTTACCTTTAAAAAGGCATCCACCAGGGCTCGCATAATAGAATCCGTTAGCCCTACCTTCTTCAGTAGTTGCATCAGTTCGGAATAGGCAGGCATTTTAAAAATCAGTGTCTCACTCTGCAGAAATTCCGCATGACGGTAACCGTTGGGATTACCCGTCACTATCGCTCTGTGTTGAGCAGTTAAAATATATTGCTTCTGTTCATAAATGATGCTCTTCGGGCTTAACCATAATCCTCTTAAAAAGGCAAAGGTCCCCGGTAATCGTTTATGGGCGTCATCTAAAAACCAAATCTTAATTTGACCAGAGGAAATATCTTTTAACCAGGAGCCCAATTGTTCCCAGCCCACATACAGCTGAATCATATGGGAAGCTTTCAATTGTTCAACACAGAATGTTTTGCCGATGCCCAGCAAACCCTGAATGTTGAGGATAGGTGCAGAACTTTGAAGAAAAAGATACATTTGCTTCTCGCGCTTGGAAAACTGCTCTGTGATCGGAGGGGGGATGGTCCCTTTATGCAGCAAACTGACTAATGTCCCATAAGTGCTCTCGAAGCGGGTTTCCTCTAAAGTGGGCAGGCCTGTGTGCTTGTTTTTATAGATTACTTTGATTAAGCGGGCCCCCAGTAAATCACGCAGTTCTTTGCCGTTAAAACAATTCAGCGCCTCCCAAAGATGCTCTTCAAATTCTTTTTGATTAGCAATACGATGTTTCATCCACAACTTGTTTAATTTATCCAGCCGATACGGCGTATTATCCTTAGGTTGACAATAATATTTTCCCAACACATTTAAATAGCAATAACTGAGACTACCAGGCAAATAATGTGCCGCTGTTAATCCTTTCAGAGGGTTATGGCGATGCAGATAAAAACGTTCACTCAGGGTGTTTTTGCATTGCTGTAACCATTGCATAGTGATCAATAAAGGCGGGTTGCCAACGCCCCGACCAGGAGTCAATGAGATCAAATGCAAAAATTCAACCAAAGCGGGATCCTTAGGTAGGTGATAGCTCAGGTTTGCAAAAGCTATTTTTCCGATTAAACGTTGTTTCACCTTCTCAGAATCCGGCTGGATCAAGAACAATTGACCTGGTTTCAAATCAATGCGTTTCCCGTTAATGTCGAGGTAGGGATTTTTAGGAACTAAAGCGGAAAATAACTCCAAAAAAAGAAATTCCGGCAGTTCGCCCTGGAGAATCACCCCACGTCCCGCTTGTAATGTGCTCACTAATAAACCGGGCTGGTAGCTAAATCGAAGGGGGGCATCCGTTTGCTGCTCTAATTTCAATAGAGCCACTAGCTCGGCGTAGGTGGACAATTCACTGACCTGAATCACTAAATGGTCCTTATATTTCCCTAATAAAACCTTACAATCATAAGAGGGATCCCGACTGATACGGCAAGCAGCGGAAGGAATAGAGGTTTGATAAGCGAGACAGGGTTCGCCTATTTTGCCTTCTAGACAAACACCGGGGGCTAAACGAATCGTCACCGGCTTTTGGTTCTTTTTGATCGCTTCATATAGCATATACTGCTGATTGAAATTTAAATTCTGCAGTAAATAAAATTCTTCCTCAAGAATTTTTCCACCGGTTAAATAACCCGGTATTTGATAGGCTCCGATCTCTTCATCAATCACTTGACGATACTCGCATTCATAAATGTTATCGGTTCGAAGGTATATCTGTTTTCTGAGACCAGGCGTAGAATTATCCGGTAAGATCTTTAACAAGTTACCCACGTCCGGCAAGACAGACGATCCAATATCACTCCATATCCTTAATCCGGGCGCCTTATGCCATTCAGCATTAAAATAAAAGCGTCCATCCTGGTTGATTTGATCACATAGGATTTCATATTTCCGGTCATGGTGAGGACTGTTGATGACCCTGATCGTCAGAGGATTACTCAACATGTTTCGGGATGACGCCAATTTCATCAACCAACCGTCTGTTATTTTAATTCCTCTTTTTTCTAAGGTGACCTGCTTAAACAATTCTTTTTGCCAATTATCAGGATTTTTAATGCATCGGACCAAGACCTCCGAGGAATCATCCGCCAAAGGTTCAGGAATGCCTGTCCACTGCGGGAAATCATAAGGCTGACACCGGGAAATAAACACATCATGTTTAACAATATCTGCATACGCCAAACCCACCACACGGACTAATTTTTTGGAAACTGGCAACCCGAGAATCTGCGCTTCGGGCTCAAACAAGGACTGATAAGCGGCCAGGCACGTCATAAAACGCGTGAGATTGACGATGATCACTCCTCCTTTTTCAATCAATTCCATCAAAGGGCCGGATTTACGCTGCTTTTTTTGCTTTTTTTCATCAAAAGCATACGGATGCAGATATTGGGAAAAATCCTCTGGCTCATCAATGTAGACAAAATCATCGCTCTGTTGACGTATAAAATTAACCAAATGGAATTTGGCGGCTAATGGCGTCAGATGAGCAGGCAAAATAATAACCGGTGTTTTATTCTTTAAAAGGGCTGCCACGGACCATAATTTTTCGGGAGTTTCCAAGGAAATTGGCTTTACCAAATAAGAAATTAATTGATAATCAAAGCTGAAGAGGGGATCTACTTCCCCGGCTAAAACAGAAGCCTCATTCTCATCCGATGATTGTTTGGCTGGTAATGAAGAACCGATTAACCGCTGGGGATCTCGATCTTCCTTTCTGATTTGGGTAGGAGGAATTCCGCCGCCTAAATCCAAGAGATAACGTTGCCCCCGCGAAGAGAGGAGTTCAATACGACTATGATCATCGCCATCAATATACAAGACCTTTATTTTTAAATACAACGCCACTACAAAAAAGGCTAAGGATCGCTGTTCACAGACGCCGCGCCGCTCACGCAGAACGGCCAATAACTGTTCTAGTGATCCCACTTTGCCGCTAAATTGATCCAGCGCTTTTTGCTCAAATCCTTTACAGTACTCAATCAATCGATTGAATTGAGCGGTGAGGGATAAGCTGGCATCTAACAGAAAGTCTAAACCGGGGATGGTTTTGATTTCGCGGCTTATCGTGTCCTGTAATGCTGGGGGGAGTAGTATTTTTTCTTCTGATATTAAATCGGGGGCATCTTCAGCATATCGAGCATAATGCTCATCCGGCCGGTAAGCATAAAGGACTTCGGCCGATGTTTGCAAAGGGGCAATTGCTTTCACATATAAACGACGTGATTCCCCATGCCACAATACTTGCAAAACGGAAGGAGGGTGTGAAGCCAGGTCCCAGAAGAGCGGTTCCTGCTGAGCATTCACAGCTAACGGACTTTGCATCGGTAATAGATGCCAGGTATGGTGGCTAATGGGCCCTTGTAAAATGCCTACACTCAGGCCATTCTTTATTTTTTCTAGCCATTGGGGTTTTAACAAGGCACTGTCTTTTTGAACCCAATAAACCGGGCCTTGTGTCGATGGTACGAATCCACAAAAAGTTAACTGACCAGAATCAGGCTTATACTCTAACCTATCGTAAATTGCCCAAATGAGATTACGGATATCGATATAATCCTCGGTCATAATTAAACATTGCCAAGCATTAGGGGCTGCTACAGGACGAGTTTGTTGTGGAGCATTCAGGACTGACGACATGGTAAGCTGGGATGAATGGGGGGTAAAATAGGAAATGCGCTGCGGAAGTTCCGTATAGCCAGGGGCAATGTTAACCTGACCGGAGGTGTCACCTGACAATGCTAATGTATCCTTATCCGCTTTAACATATGAACGCCACTGCCCCTCCATTTGGATGTATTTTAATTTATTACAACCCGTGTAGGAGAGATTGATTCGATCATATACATCCAGCTCCAAATCCTCGTCATTGGACCATAACATGATCGCTTCTAATAAAGGAGCATTTTCTATTACTATATTCCACGTTGTTATTTCATTGGAGCAGTTCGGTGTCACTGCCAACTCTAGCTTTTTAAGCTTGATCAGACCTTGTAAGTTTATTTTTTTGGTATTGTTGTTAAAGAACTCAAGATATAGATGGTGTAAGTTAGGATATTTACAAATCAATGAAAGATAATCTGCCAGATCTTCCCGTTCCATATTGACCATGATGTGCAGAGATTTTAGGCGGGCTAAATTGTGAGGTAATTGCACTCCGGGTTCCCAGGATGCTCCCCCTACATAATAGGTAAAAGAAAGATGTTCTAAATTTTCACCGCCGGCTAAAGTGAGTATGGCATTGCAATCAGGAAGATGGGCTGATTGCGTCGTCTCTTTATCTTCCTTACGTCTACCCAAATCAAAACCTTCTATCTTTAACGAAATTAAGTGATCAAATATAAATAAAGTACAATTACTTTTCACATAAGGAAGCCTGAATGAAAAGGAAATGACTGTTAATGGTGTGGTATACTGCTGAAAAAGAGCTGCCACATCTACGCTATAATTTTTCTCCTCAAAAAAATCTTTACAGAGGACAAACTTAGGCCTACCCTCCAATGCTTTAACTGGAACAGAATGATAAGCATTTATGTTTTCTTTGCCACACTTTAAATATTCTCCTCCCAATTTCACATTGCAATTAAGAGAGGAGATATTTTCATAAAATAATTTTTTGAATAAAGGCAGCGAATAATATTGATTAAGCGCCAAACGGATTTCACTCCAATGGAACGATTTTAAAGAGGTCAATAATTGCCCTCTCCCTTCAGGGGTTTGCCAGTCAGGATATAACGTTATGGTATAAGAAATATCTTTTAAATAACGAGGAGTGGGAATAAACCTAAGGTCGGTTCCCATTATTAAACGGATAAAAGCATCTCCATCCAGAACAATGTAGCCAGTTAAGCCTTTTTCCAGTAAAATGTGTTGAACCTGTGCAGCGCTTGCCATTAAACTCCCGGCTATTTTATCCCATAACTCTTCTGTCGTTGCCATCGGTTTATTCGTTGCTAAAAATATATCTTTTTGCCATACATAAACTTCATATACCGACATGAGACAGGATAAGAAAACAGGAAGTTTCCATCCCTCGGCGGTAAACAATTTTAAAAAATCTCCACAACTAAGAATAATTTTATTCTGAGAACGCAAAGATTGTTCTCCTTGTCGAATCCATATATTTTCTCCTTGCGCGAAGAGAGCATCGACTAAATCCACATCTCCCGGTCCTGTGGCGGTTTTAATGGTCGGCGTTGCTTGAGAGTCGTCAAACGAGAATAAGTGAGATTGTTCTATAGCAATATACGAGAGCAGATGGTTTACGAAAATGTCTTTTTTTGTCTTTCTCTTCATTGAAATAATCTCCTATCTAATAAAACATTTTAATTGAGTGCTCTATGCCCCCATCAGTAATTCACTGATGTGCCGCTGATGATAAGGATTCAGTTCGAATGAGAAATTTACGGATATTATGTCTTGAATTTAAAAGCTAAAAATAAATAATAGGTGAGAAAAAAAATGTAGAGGAAAAAGAATTTAACTTTGTGCCAAAATTTAAATATAGAAAACATACGAATTACTCCTTTATTTTCTAAAGCACTTGCATGCTTTATATTAAATTTTTTCCAAGTCAATTTAATATTAACATAATAGTTTTCTAACTTCCAT
>CAVQJI010000050.1:0-14210 GCA_963712715.1 uncultured Pseudomonadota bacterium
TATCCATGGAATTGGCGGTCGCGATAAACATGACATGCGATAAATCGTAATCCACTTCCAGATAATGGTCATTAAATGCAAAGTTCTGTTCAGGATCCAGTACCTCCAGCAAAGCGGAAGCCGGATCGCCGCGAAAATCCATCGCCATTTTATCCACTTCATCCAGCATGAATAAGGGATTTCGAACTTTAACCTTGCAAAGCTTCTGGATAACTTTACCTGGCAACGCACCGATGTAGGTTCGCCGATGTCCGCGAATTTCCGCTTCATCACGAACTCCGCCCAAAGAAATACGCACAAATTCACGTCCTGTGGCGTTTGCAATGGATTGTCCTAACGACGTTTTTCCTACGCCCGGAGGGCCTACCAAACATAAAATGGGACCGCGAAGTTTTTTGGCCCGTTGCTGTACGGCTAAATATTCCAGAATGCGCTCTTTCACTTCTTTCAGACCGTAGTGATCCGCATCTAAAATAGCTTCGGCTTTTTCTAAATCATGCGTAGTTTTACTGCTTTTTTGCCAGGGAACCTGAAGTAATACGTCTAAATAATTTCGGCTCACTGTCGCTTCGGCGGACATGGGCGACATCATTTTTAATTTGTTAAGCTCTGATTCGGCTTTTTCCTTGGCTTCCAGTGGCATGCCGGCTTCTTCAATTTTCTTTTGCAATTCTTTAATTTCGTCCTGGAAAGTGGTGCCACCCTCTTCCATCTCACCCAGTTCTTTCTGAATGGCTTTAATTTTTTCGCTGAGATAGTATTGACGCTGGCTTTTTTCAACCTGCTGTTTGACTCGCCCCTGAACGCGTTTTTCCACTTCTACCAGATCGAGTTCTTCACTCAATAACTTATGCAACAATTCTAAACGTTCGCGCACGTTGATACGTTCCAGAATTTCCTGCCGCGAGGCGATTTTTATACTGAGATGCGCGGCAATATTATCCGCCAGATTACCAGGATTTTCGATACTTCGTAAGGAGGTTAATAACTCCATGGGGATTTTCTTGTTTAATTTTATCAGTTCTTCAAATTGATTTAACACACTGCGCATCAGCACGACAATTTCCGTATCTTCCAACACGCCAATATCCGTCAGTGGTTCTACTTCAGCGGCGAGATAGCCGGCTTCATTAATTAAGTTAACCATCTTGCCGCGCTGTACACCTTCTACCAAAACTTTCACCGTTCCGTCCGGCAAATGCAGTAATTGCAGGACGGTCGCTATGGTGCCGATGGTGTACAAATCATTCACTCCCGGCGCATCCACCGCCGCGTCTTTTTGAGCGATGAGAAAGATTTGTTTTTCCTGGGTCATCGACGCTTCCAGGGCCTTGATAGATTCCGGTCTGCCAACAAATAATGGAATTACCATATGCGAAAACACCACAACATCCCGTAAAGGCAGTAATGGTAAAATAACCTGTTTATTAGTATCCTGCATGATTAGTCCTCTCCAACCAGTTTTAGCGAATTGCTCTGGTCATAAATATATAGTGGTTTGGCATCCTGGTTGATGACGTTCTCATCGACCACGACTTTTTGTAAGCCTGTTAAGGCGGGCAATTCATACATCACGTCCAGTAGTTTTTGTTCGACAATCGATCGTAAACCACGCGCGCCGGATTTGCGTTTAATAGCCTGTCGGGCGATGGCTTCCAGAGCAGGATCTCTAAAATTTAATTCCACTCCTTCTAACGCAAATAATTTTTGATATTGTTTGGTCAGGGCGTTTTTGGGCTCGGTGAGAATTTGAATAAGCGCCGCTTCATTCAACTCATCCAAAACCGCCATAACGGGTAAGCGGCCAACAAACTCAGGAATCAGGCCGAATTTCATTAAATCCTCCGGTTCCACCTGGCGCATTAACTCAGTTGTGACCGTAGGCGCATCCTTGTCTTTCACTTTAGCGCCAAAACCAATGCTACTGGTATCGGTACGCTGCTGGATGATTTTCGGTAAATCAGCGAAAGCGCCGCCGCAGATAAATAAAATATTGGAAGTATCCACCTGTAAATATTCCTGTTGCGGATGCTTGCGGCCGCCTTGCGGTGGAATGGAAGCTACTGTGCCTTCAATCAATTTCAGTAAAGCCTGCTGTACGCCTTCGCCGGAAACATCGCGCGTTAACGAAGGACTCTCGCTTTTACGGGCAATTTTGTCAATTTCGTCGATATAAATGATGCCACGCTGGGCTTTTTCAACATTGTAATCGCAACGCTGGAGTAACTTTTGGATTATGTTTTCGACGTCCTCACCGACATAACCCGCTTCCGTCAAGGTAGTGGCGTCGGCTATCGCGAAAGGGACATCCAGAATTCTCGCCAGCGTTTGCGCCAGCAAGGTTTTACCGGATCCAGTGGGACCAATCAGCAAAATATTGCTTTTCGCCAATTCCACGTCACGGTCAGGATCTATCTGGTGCCGTAACCGTTTATAATGATTATAAACAGCGACCGCCAGGGTTTTTTTCGCAAATTCCTGGCCAATGACATATTCATTCAATTGTTTATGTATAAATTGCGGCTTGGGCAGCTCGGTCTGAGCGCCCGTGCTGAGAATGCGTTCTTCATCACGAATAATATCGTTACACAATGCGACACATTCATTGCAAACAAACACTGACGGACCCGCAATGAGTTTACGCACTTCATTTTGGCTTTTTCCGCAAAAAGAACAATAAAGCGTTTTTGGCTTTTCCCCATTCATTATAGTGTACCCCCTAAACTTTAATATATGGTCGGACCCAGCCATTTTCAAGATATAAATTTTTCTGGTTTATTGTCATTGCGAGCGCCAGCGAAGCAATCCAGTACAATGCTTGTATCAAGTGATTGACCTGGCACTCACATTGAACTGGATTGCTTCGCTGGCGCTCGCAATGACGAGTAGCTGGAAAACCTGGGACTGCCCTGGCATGTCCCAAGAGATTCCCGGGAACCCGTCATGCCAAAATTTATTTATCTTCGCTGCGTTGATGGAAAATGCTATCGACCACGCCATATTTGACAGACTGTTCAGCATCCATAAAGAAATCGCGGTTGGAATCTTTTTCAATCTGCTTCAGACTCTGGCCGGTGTGTTGAGACAATAATTGATTGATCAAATCGCCCACCCGTTGAGTTTCCCGGGCATGGATTTGGATATCGGTGCCTTGACCCTGATATCCGCCCAATACCTGATGGATCATGACCGTCGAATGTTGCAGGCAATAACGTTTACCTTTAGCGCCTGCGGTTAATAGTAAGGCGGCGGCGCTGGCGGCCTGTCCCACACACAAGGTGCTGACGTCCGGTTTGATAAATTGCATGGTGTCATAAATTGCTAATGCTGCGCTCACCACTCCGCCGGGAGAATTAATATAAAGAGAAATATCTTTATTAGGATTTTCAGACTCCAGAAACAGTAATTGTGCGACTATCAAATTCGCGGACTGCTCTTCCACCTGTCCCACCAAAAAAATAATTCGCTCCTTTAATAAGCGCGAATAAATATCATACGCGCGTTCTCCGCGAGCGCTTTGCTCAACGACCATCGGCACCAGATTAGCGTTTATGGATTTATTGTTCATCATGATTTATTTATCCCTGGATTGGTTGATTAATTGCAAACGCTTCCTGATAGGTCATTTTTTTCCCGGTCAATTGCGCTTGTTCCAACAGTTTTTCCACCACCTGGTCTTCTAATACCAGTGTCTCAATTTCACTGAGAAGTCTTTTGTTTTGATAATACCATGCGGCCATTTCTTCAGGATTGTGATAACCCGACGACATGACCATTTCATTAATTTTATCGCGGACTTTGCTTTTATCGGATTTAATTCCGAGGCGCTTCACTTCTTCTCCAACCAATAATCCCAACGCGACACGTTTGCGCGCCTGCGGGATGAACGGGTCGCGTGGTAATTGAATTTTAGCCGGATCTTTGCCTTTCCAGCCGGGCTGGGAACTGAGTTGTTGCCGGGTGACTTCCTGTAGTTGTTTGATTTCGTCTTCAACCATGGATTGAGGTATTTCGATCGGGTTTAATTCTATCAAGCGATCCAACACCTGATCTTTCATGCGTGTAAACAGCTTATTTTTCAGCTCAGTTTCCATATCTTCGCGAAGTTTTTTCTTCAGGCTTTCAACGGTACCGTTTTTAATACCGGCCTGAACAGCGAAAGCATCATCCACATCAGGTAAATGGGCTTCCTGCACTTCGTTCACTTTTATTTTAAAGGTGGCTTTTTGGCCGGCCAAATGCGCGGCCGGGTAATCCTTGGGAAAAGTGGTGTCCACACTGCGGTCATCTCCGGGTTTGGCTCCTAAAATTCCCTCTTCGAATCCGGGAATCATTTGACGGGATCCCAACTCGAGCACAAAATCCTTACCACTGCCACCTGGAAAGGTTTTCCCATCGATAAAGCCATCAAAATCTATTTTTACACGGTCACCCACAGCAGCAGCTCTTGACATGGTGTGCCAATGCGCATGCTGGCGGCGTAGCTTATCAAGCATATAATCCACATCCGCATCCGTCACTTCCGCTTCAACTTTTTCGATTTTAGCCTGATTAAAATCAGCCAAATTAATTTCTGGAAAAGTTTCAAATAAAACTTCAAACTGTAGATCCTGACCTTTGGTAACGGGTTTCGGCGTGACCTGGGGTGAACCCGCCACTTTTAATTGATTGTCGGCAACGGCCTGTTGAAAACCGGCCTGCATCAATTCACTGGCCACTTCGCCCATGACAATACTGCCAAAACGTTTTTCAATAACCGAAAAGGGTATTTTTCCGGGACGAAAACCGGGAATACGCACATTTTTAGCGACTTCTTTTAAACGTTCATTATAAGCTTCCTGAAAACGTTGCGCCGGCACGACTACGTTTAAACGCCGGGCCAAACCTTCCAATTTAACGACATCAACTTGCATATTTTAACCTCATAATTAGCCTGCGAGAGGAGAGACTCGAACTCTCACAGGTTACCCTACTGGAACCTAAATCCAGCGCGTCTACCAATTCCGCCACTCTCGCTGATTATAAAGGTATCTATTTAACACTAACCAGACTCTTAATTCAAGACGAAGTCAGAGAGTAGTACTGGGTTCCATTTTCCAGCTCAGGAGCGGCGTCACTACCTCTTCCCCATAATCCACAGAGCCATTTCGTTAATCTTGTACAGCAGTTTTCACTGCGCCGCGGCGGGGAGTTTATGGATAGACCGGAAATTATCACTGGCGGCTGCTGTAAGAAATAAACATTACTAAAAGCCCTTACCGGAATTCTTTCTGTTCGTTGTATCGTGGCTTTCAGTACCTGCAGTATCTCAATCGCCCGCTTTTCTTCCTGGGAGCCAAACAAAAGACAGTATTTTGTGGATAACCATTCCTGCACGAACGGCGCCGGAAATACATTAAAAAATCCTACCGCCGCGACCACAGCGCCCAACAGTAAGTCATCATAGCCTTTATTCGGGTCAATCCAATCAAAGTTGGCCCGTTTCGAATTGACGCCATATAAAGCCTCTATAGCTAAATCCAACGCGGTAAACGGTGAAAGGACTGCCATAGCTACTAAACTACCCCCGCTCAGAAAACTGAATACGGGAGTTTTTCGGATAGAGTATGGAATTTCATCTAAAATTTCCGATGGAGCACGCCGCCATAAGGCAGAAATTGTCTTTACTATAAATGTATTTATCTTCTCAATACTTCTCCAGGAGACCACAAACGCTAAAATATAAAACGGCGTAATACTACTGGTTGCCAATCCCCATGCTGCTATCAAATTGAACCATGTTAAAAATCCATTAATAGTCGAATTGTAATAGCCAACATTAGCGATCACCTGCGAAATCAAGCCCGCAGGCTGGAAAACAACATTATAAAGAAATTCTACTAACAGGTTACCGGAAAGTTTTTCTGGTGAGTAATGATATTCAAATAACACTCTCTTCATTAATTCTTCAGTATTCAAACAATTCGCTGAATAAAAGTTGTTTACGTAAAAAGGTTTATCGATGAACTCTTTATTCAGGAAAAAAAGACCAGACTCCAGTTGAGCCAGAGTGCTGTATTTCAGCCCTACAACATGAGCATATGTATCCTGTGTTCCCCACAGCCGGGAGCAGGCAGCGGTAAACGCTTTTTTTAACAACCCCCTCAACATTTCCATAAATTCAACGACGCCCGTATAGTGTTGAGCGGTATAAGTAAATATTTGTAAAACAAAAATGCCAATAGATATTTGTGAATCCCAATCAACATCTATAAAAGCCATGGAAAACGCTGAAATAAAGCTGACAAGGATGTAAAATGCCAGAATTTTATAAGGTATGACTAATTCTCCCGTCACCGGATCTCTCAATCTTGCCAAATCTTCCACCGCGAGAATATTAAAAAAAATATTGAGAATAACGTTAGTTGACATGGTCGAGAGGGTAGCAAAAAACCTGTAATCAGCAGAATCTCCTGCCGTCGCATCCCGGGTCGGCAGATAATAAACTTCAGCAGCCACACCGCCAATTAAAACGGCCGCCACTATAGCAGCCCGCCTCCGGAAAGATGGATGTAACATTTCACCATGACTGAGCTTAGCCAACTTAGTTAATTGCGCATCCACTGATAGCCTGTTAATTTGAACATCATGCATCATAAATACCTTTTTCTAATGTTAAGTAATCTTCACCGCAACAAAAATAATTTTTCAGTTTAGCGGGATAACCTCTTTTGTCAAGTGGTGATGGCCGAATAAAATTTTTATTTCATTATGCAGGGTTTTACCGAAGGAAACAGACATCTCGTTCAGATCAATTTTCACTTTGGGTTTAGCGAGAGTACCAGTTATATTTAATGGCGCTGACAGGCCGTAACTTTCTTTTGCAATTTTTCCCTGAGCTTTAACCATTAAATTATACTTTAATTGCTGATTCACCAGATTAATGGCGCCATGTCCTGTTGCCTGCAGATCGGGAGATTGCAAAATAAAATCATTATTGGTGAATGCGCCATTGCTGATTACGCCCGAAGCGGTCAGCCGGGAAAAATGAGTCACGTCTGCGGAAACAACGTGAGGATTAGCGTGAAGAAAGTCGCGCACCGCGCGAATTTGCTTTAATAAATCAATATGATTCAAAATACCCGCGGACATGGTCAACTGCACATTGCCATTAAGGTTAGAGAGTGTCGCCGTTTTTCCGGCGGAAATCAGTGATAAGTGAGTGGAAATATCCGCGGGTCCCCGTAAGATATCTGATTCCAACAGCTTGCTGATTTCGGCATGTGTTAATGCGGCGTTTATCTGATATTGTGGCAATGAAAGCCAATTCATAATCGCCACGCTTCCGGTCAAAGCCCCTCCAGCCAATTTTCCATGAATATTTCGAAATTGCATCTGCAGAGCATTGCCGGTAAATTGTGCGGTGAGGCGGCTGACATGGAACCGGTCGATAACCAGCTCTTCACCCGAAATATCCCCGGACATTCCTTCCTTTCGGAAAAAACGAAAGTGAATCAGCGCATTTTTTAAATAATTTTGTGAATCTGTCGCACCGGAAAAAAATGGTAAGCCCTTGGCTAAATTTAAATGTGCTATTTTAATTTCGCCCTTCAGCTCGGGGCTTTGCATAATTTTATCACCTGAGATTTTTCCCTGTGCGTGTATATCTCCACTGTCTATCGTTAAATGCTCCATGTTCAAATGCTGCGTGGGCAAGTCCAGCTGTAAATCTCCCTTGACAGTCACATTCTCCTGTTTTTGAGAAACATTTTCTCTGAACGAAAAAGAACACGGATGGCAGTTTAATTTCTGAATTTTTATCTGCCGGGAAAGCAGTGGACGCCAGGCGATAAAAACATCCACTTGCGGAGATTTCGCACTTGACCAGATATCGCCGTCAATAATCTGTTTTAATTCAACGTCGGTAAAACGAAGGCCAAGTTCTTCCGCCGCGGTCCAGCTGACCCTACCCTTTATTTGTAATTTTAAGCCGGTCTGGGCGTAAACCTGTTGGGTAATTTGATTTTTTAAATGATCTGAATTGGTGAAAATAAAAAATAATGCCGATAACACAGCAATTATCAGGACTAACAGGATGCCGCAAATTAAAAATATTTTTCTAATAATCTTCATTCGACTCACATTTTAATTGCCATAACGCTTCAATAATGTTGAAAAAAAAAGCCCGGCAACGCTGAGCGTGCCGGGCTTTTAATCGGATCATAAATCAATTATTGATTTTGACCATCGTTGGGGGTAATTGCAGCGGTTTGCTGTTGGCCGTCAGCCTGAGCAGCAGCCGATTGATCAGCAGCGTTTGCCTGAGGCGCGCCAGCGCCAGCATCGCTGGTTTTGGGCGCATAGGGTTGATTTGCAGGTGCATTAGAAGTACCAGGCGCCGCAGAAGTACCCGGAGCTGCAGGAGCAGCAGGCGCTTGAGAAGCCTTAGGCTTTGTAGTCGTACCGCCTAATTTTTCGCAAGCAGATTTGCTGGAAGCCGTCATTTCCTTTTGGTCTTTGTAACATTTTACAGTTTTCGTTTTATGAGCCAAGGCTGCCGTGGAAACCATCGCAAAACTAGCCGCAGCTATTGCGGCGATACCATAAGCAGACAATTTTCTTAATTTCATGAAAAAACTCCTTCTAAATTTGTATACTAAAAGATCAAGACAGTTCCGGAATTCCAGAACTGTCTTAACCATAGTTTGATATTTTCCCAGGGAAAATTTATCAGATTATTATCTTAATGATTTTTAAGAATGTTTGCAACACCAGAATCCGAAGCCGAGAATCTTATAGACAATTCTGGCGTGGGTGTTAAAATATGCCGACATTCCGGGAGATAACAATATGCATTTTTTAAGTGAATACGGCCTGTTCCTTGCGAAAGCCATTACCCTTGTCATCGCTATCCTGGTGGCCGCAGGCGGTATTTTTTGGATTGCCAGTCAAACCAAAAAGAAAGAGAAAGCCGGTAAATTAACCATTCAAAATATGAATGATAAATACAAGGGTTATGAGGAAATCATCAATCACACCACGCAAACTAAATTTGAAAAAAAACTCTATCAAAAAGCGCAAAAAAAAGCGCGTTCACAATCAAATCATAAAAACTCCCGAGATCGTTTATTTTTGCTGGATTTTCAGGGAGACATCAAAGCTTCTTCGGTTAATGCTCTGCGCGAAGAAATTACCGCTATTATATTAAGTAAAAAACCTGGCGACGAAGTGCTGCTTTGCGTGGACAGCCCCGGCGGCCTTGTCAATGCTTATGGATTAGCCGCCGCGCAAATTCAGCGATTAAAAGACGAAAAAATAAAACTCACCATTTCGGTGGATAAAATGGCTGCCAGCGGCGGTTACATGATGGCCTGCGTGGCGGACCATATCATTGCCGCGCCTTTTGCCATCGTCGGCTCAATAGGCGTCATAGCGCAATTACCCAATTTCCATCAATGGCTGAAGAAAAAGGACATACAATTCGAACAAATTTATGCCGGACAATTTAAACGTACCTTAACTTTATTCGGTGAAAACACACCTGAAGGAAGGCAAAAATTGCAGGAAGAAATTAACGATGCTCATGAGCTGTTTAAAACTTTTATTGAAAGATACCGGCCAAAAGTAAATATAAATCAGGTCGCCACCGGTGAGCACTGGTTTGCGACCCAGGCGCTGGAACTGAATTTACTCGATGAAATTATGACGAGCGATAATTTTCTGCTGGCGGCAAGAACCACCCATGATATTTATCAGGTTAAATACGAGCAGAGGAAAACATTCACTCAACGGATCGGCGCCACTGCGAATATGCTGATCAACAAATTATGGCGTATGCAACAGGCGGGTTATTAATGAACCATTCACATCATGGCCATCATCACCACGCTCATGGCGCACACAAGCGCAGCCCACATCACACTCATCGGATTCTCGCGTTTGCCATTGCCATCATTTTCATGTTCGCAGTGATTGAAGCCCTCGGCGGCTGGTGGTCCGGATCGTTATCCCTGCTGGGAAGACGCCGGGCACATGGTTTCCGACGGCATAGCCCTTGGCATAGCTTTATTTGCCGGCTGGCTCGCTCTCAAACCTCCTTCGCATAAACACAGTTACGGCCTGGGCCGGGCCGAAGTGGTCGCTGCGGGATTCAGCAGTTTGATCATGCTGGTGATAGCGCTGGCCGTTATTATCGCCGCCGTTCATCGACTGCACGCGCCCTCTCACGTTCACGGCGGCACTGTCATGATCATCGCTTTAGCGGGCATAATCATTAACGTGCTGGTGGCCTGGTTACTGGCGCGGGGAGAACGTACCCTGAACATTCGCGCTGCTCTTTTGCACGTGATGGGTGATATGCTCAGTGCCGTTGCCGTACTCATTGCCGGTGCAGTGATTTATTTTACCCAATGGATGCTCATCGATCCGATTTTATCGATACTGGTGGGTATTTTAATTCTATTTTCCAGTTTGTCATTAATCCGTGATTCGCTGCTGATACTCATGGAAGGCGTCCCCGGCCACATTGATTTAAAAAAAGTTTCGCTGCAAATGCAGGAATTGCAAGGCATCAAAGCTATCCACGACCTGCACATCTGGACACTTTCCTCCGGAACCATCGCGTTATCGGCGCATGTGGATATCCATGAACTCAGCAGCTGGCAAACTATCCTGACTGAATTACGAAAATTTCTTAAAGAAAAATATCGTATCGAGCACGTTACTCTACAGCCCGAGCCTGATATTATCGACTGTCAACCCTGCAAGGAGCCGTGAGATGTCGGTAGATCCCTCTGAAATTGCAAAATTCGACGCTTTGTCGAACGACTGGTGGAATCCTCTCGGGGCCATGAAACCTCTGCATCAATTAAATCCGCTGCGACTGCAGTTCATCCAAAATCAAATCCCTCTTGCGCAGCAAAAAGTGCTGGATATTGGTTGCGGAGGCGGACTGTTGAGCGAAGCCATGGCGCGTCGCGATGCGCTGGTGACCGGTATCGACCTTGCTGAGCAGCTCCTTGAAGTAGCCCGGCAACACGCGCAGCAACAGGGACTAACGATTGACTACCGCTTCATTGACAGCGCTGCTTTCAATGCATCACATCCCTCAACCTTTGATATTGTGACCTGCATGGAATTATTAGAACACGTTCCCGAGCCCGAGCAGCTCGTGCAGGAATGCGCGGCTCTGGTAAAACCTGGCGGCGTCGTGTTTTTTGCCACCTTAAACCGCAACCTGCAATCATTTTTAAAAGCGATTATCGGCGCTGAATATTTATTACGATTACTGCCAAAAGGTACGCATCGATACGCGCAATTTATCCGACCTTCGGAATTAACTTTGTGGGCGTCACGATCAGGTTTGACCTTAAAGGGATTTCAGGGCATCGTCTATAATCCGCTGATTGATAAATTTTCTTTCAGCAAAGATATTTCCGTCAACTATATGGCTTATTTTCAGCGCTGCAATGATGGGGTCGCATGAAACTGAACCATTCCATTGAGGCAGTTTTTTTTGATCTCGATGGAACCGTTCTTGACACCGCGCCGGATTTGGCGGCTGCCTGTAATGAAGTTCTGCGCGAATATCAACGTCCACCGGTTCCTTTCGCTGAATTTCGCGAATGGGTGCATGGCGGAGCAGTGATGATGATTTGCGAAAGTTTTCGCATTAATACGGCTCATCCGGATTTTGCAGCCATTAAAACGGCATTTCTAAATCATTACCAACAACAGTTAACCAGACAGACTCAATTATTTGCCGGCATTGACGAAGTGTTGCATTATTTAGAGCAGGCAAAAATTCCCTGGGGATTGTCACTAACAAACCACAATCACTAACCCAGCCATTAATCGCTCATTTTGGATTGTCATCACGCAGTTGTTGCACCATAAGCGGAGATACGCTGGACACTGCAAAACCTCATCCGGGACCTTTGTTACACGCTTGTGATCTTATTCATGTGACGCCCAGCCACAGTGTTTATGTGGGAGATACGTTGGGTGATATTCAGGCTGCGCACGCGGCTGGTATGATCAGTATTGCCGTGAAATATGGCTATAATCCTTCTCACTGCGATATCAACGCATGGCCGGCGGATAATTTCGCAGCCACACCAGGGCATTTGCTATCAATATTTTCAGACCTGGTCATTCGAAGGGAGTCTTTATGAAAAATCATTTTTATATTATCGTCGCCATGATTGCGGCTCTGTCAGGAATCTTGTTTGGATACGACACCGGCGTTATTTCTGGCGCTATCCTGTTCATCAAAGATGAATTCCATCTTTCCGCGGCAATGAATGGCCTGGTCGTTTCCGCGGTTTTGATGGGCGCGTTAATCGGGGCAGTGGTCAGCGGACGTTTGACCGATCGCTTTGGCCGCAAACATTTACTCATCAGTGATGCGATCATTTTTATTGCCGGTACTTTAGGCAGTAGTCTCGCGCCCAATATCGCCAGTATTATTATCAGCCGGGTGGTGGTGGGAATTGCGATCGGCATCGCTTCTTATATTGCGCCATTATATATCTCCGAAATTCCCCCGGCAAAATATCGCGGCGCGCTGGTTTCACTGAATCAACTCGCCATCACTTTGGGCATCCTGCTGTCGTATATAGTCGATGCGATTTTTGCCGATTCGCACGCCTGGCGCTGGATGCTCGGCCTTGGCATCGCACCTGCTTTCGTGCTGTTATTTGGCATGATTTTCTTACCATACAGCCCGCGCTGGTTAATGTCGCGTGGCCGCGAAGCCGATGCTCTGAAAGCTCTGAATAAAATTTACGGCAAAAACGCTGCCTCTCGCGAACAAATTGAAATTATCAAGGCCAGTCTGTCACAACAAAAAGGCGATTGGCGGCTATTATTTTCAAAACTATTCGCCCGACATTATGGATCGCTGGCGGATTAGCGTTACTGCAGCAGATAACGGGAATCAATACCATTATTTATTATGCACCCACCATTTTTCAGATGGCCGGATTTAATTCCGCCAGTTCCGCTATCTCCACCACTCTGATTATCGGCGTCGCTTTTGTGTTATTTACGGTTATCGCCTTACCGTTGGTGGATTCCCTAGGCCGCCGCTTTTTGCTCTTTACCGGTTTAACCGCCATGTCATTAAGCCTGGCGTTATTGAGCTGGTCCTTCCAGGCGCATGATCAAACCAGCGCGCTTAAATGGATGACCCTAATCGGCATGCTGGTTTTCATCGGTGGTTTTGCGATAAGTCTTGGTCCAATCATGTGGCTGGTCATAGCCGGAAATGTTCCATTGAGAGTGCGGGGTTTGGGCGCAAGCCTGGCCACCTGTGTGAATTGGGGTTCTAACTGGCTGGTCGCCATTACTTTTCTCAGTTTGATTGAAGTGCTCGGCCCCAGCGGCACTTTTTTCATTTATTTCATCGTCAGCATTTTTTCAATTATTTTTGTTTATTTTTGGGTACCTGAAACCAAAGGCTGCACTCTGGAAGACATTGAAGCCAACCTCTACGCCGGAAAAAGAGCCAGCCAGCTTGGCGAAAGACCCCTATTAAATAGCTAATTCCGATCCAAATCTCGCTACAACAATACCTCTATCGGAAACCAGGTTTTTTTACAATCTCTTATCGATCCGACCGTTTTATCGTCAAACGCTAAAATAGTCGATTTCTTCAATCTCTCAAGCTGTGCTCTAAAGTAGCAAAGGGTCTGACCTATCTAGCTACCAAAAATTGTGCTATCATTTGATAGAACAAATATGAGGAACAAACAATGGACACTTTTACTGTGAGAGACTTGCGCGAGCATACCGGACAATTGATCCATGGGGCCGAGGAAGGAAAACTTTCATTAATAACCAAACATGGCCGTCCAGTTTTTATCGCCGTCCCCTTTAGCGAAGATATTTTAAAACTAGGGCTTAAACAGGCCCTGGCAATCAAATTTTACCAGGAGAATGCTCTCTCGTTAGAGAAAGCTGCTAAACTGGCTGATATTTCGCTAGAAGCATTTATAGAAAGGCTTGGTAGTTTTGGGATTCCAGTAGTGACCTACTCGACCGAAGAATTACAACAGGAATTAAAAGATTTTGAATAATCCCATTATTGGCAGATGCGAGCCCTTTAATTGCCTTTGCTCGATATAGAGGAGTCAGAGTCTGAATCTTTAAGCAGATTTACACCGATATTCAGACTGAGCCTTCTACTTAAAGTATTTATTAAATGATCAAATTTATCATCTAAACTATTT
>CAVQJI010000051.1:0-71988 GCA_963712715.1 uncultured Pseudomonadota bacterium
CTTTGAAAAAATTAGCTCAGCCAGCACCGGTTTCACCTGCAAACGATGCTAAAAAAACGCCGCCTCCCTCTATAACGCAAAACAGAGACGCTACCACAAGGCACAGATCAAGAAGATAAAAAGCAGGAGCTATCGTCATCCACAACATCCCTCTTCTTACAGCCCACGCTTGTTTGCGCCTGCGCCGGTTTCATCCGCTGCAAGCGCAAAAGCTATCCGCCTTCAAACAGAAGCTGCAGCAACTGTGCAGTGATCAGGGTTATACCTTTAGCATCAAACGGACACAGGCGGATCAGTTGATGATACAATTCACTACACACTGAATACCGTGGTTGCAACGAAAGGAAAAATCCGAGAGGAGTTTTGTCAACCTCATAGAAATATTCCAGAAATTAATCCAGGATAGTGGTATTCCTGTCAAACCCAATCCATTCAAACCGGATTGGAAACAACGGACATTAACGATTCAGACAGAACCGGCCTTACTCGATCAGATGGCTAATTTAATGCATAGCGCCAGTGTGGTCTACCTGTCGCCGTCAGATGCTCAATCAGGCACAGGATTTTTCCAGTCGCTGAGCACGGAGAGCGGTGCGCCCCGCCCATCGCTCAATGACAACGAGCCACTGGCAGTGGGTTGTGGGATACAGTAGTCGATGGGTTATTGATTCAGGCTGTGAAGTAAATCCCGGTATTCGTATAAGAGCTGAAATGTTTTATGATTCTCAAAGTTATTTGAGCGAGAATAAAAATATGGGTTCTACATCTTGGAAAGTTTTGCTGATGGAGATGATGGAAGACCGTGGATATGCCAAAGGGTATACAGATGGCAAAGCCACTGGTCGTGTGACTGGTCGTCAACAAGGGATGGCTATTGCACGCCGACAAATCGCTAAAGAGTTGCTGCATAGGAACAGCCTCCCGGCAGCGATGGTTGCAGAGGCAACAAACCTGCTACTGGCAGCAGTAGAATCTCTGCAGGAAGTGAGTTGAGTATGATATACACGAGAGTTACTGATCGAAAGTCAGTAGGTCTAAATGAAATTAGTAAAATTTGGAGGTGATAAAAGCTCTTTTTCGGAAATGCGGCTCAAAGTTGTGATCGGAGATTTGCAGGACACAACCAGGACTTACTAGGCTCAACCAGGCTTTTTACTAACGGGCAACCCAATTTGAGTTAAAATTAAACACTAAAAATACACTATTTTTCAGCAAGTTAGCAAACAGTTTGACTTTTCGTTTCATCAAGTTTAGGCTTTGTAATCAGCCGGTCGTCTGTTCGATTCAGATCGCCAGCTTTTAAAATCAATGACTTAGACGATCTTCCCGTGATCTGAAAATATTTTGCCGGAAATTTGCCGGAATTTTTAGGCGATCTGTGTTTGCCCGGTGTGTGCGGAGCAGTAATGAAAAAAAAACCTGCCTTATTAATCCACAATAGCACGATGGAGTTTCTGATTTTTACCGGCCAAAGCGGTGAACAGAGTATCGAGGTGCGCCATGAAGACGAAACTATCTGGCTAACACAAAAATTGATGGCTACCTTGTTTGATGTCGATGTGCGAACCATCAGTGAGCATCTGAAAAATATTTTTCAAAGTGGTGAATTACAGGAAAATTCAGTTATCCGGAAATTCCGGAATACTGCCGCCGACGGGAAGGTCTATCAAACTCAATTTTATAATCTCGATGCCATTATATCGGTGGGTTACCGAGTTAATTCGGTGCGAGCTACTCAATTCCGTCAGTGGGCAACGCAAGTGTTACGAGAATTTGCAATCAAGGGATACGTACTAGATAAAAACCGGATGGAAAATGGCGCATTCCTTAGTGAAGATTATTTTGAACATCTCCTGGAAGAAATTCGTGAGATTCGGCTTAGTGAACGACGTTTTTATCAGAAAATTACCGATATCTATGGTACTAGTGTAGATTACAATAAAGACTCCCCGATTACCTGCGATTTTTTTGCCAAAGTACAGAATAAGCTACATTTCGCCATTCACGGTCATACCGCCGCGGAACTTATCATCAAGCGAGCCGACAATACTAAGCAACATATGGGGCTAACCTCATGGAAAAATAGCCCTGATGGTAAAATTCTTAAAGCCGATGTTTCTGTTGCTAAAAATTACCTGACAAAAGATGAGCTTGAATCGCTTGGCCGCATTGTTAACACCTATTTAGATTTAGCGGAAGAACGTGCTAGAAGAAAAATTCCCACGACCATGGAGGATTGGGCAAAGCGGTTGGATAAGTTTTTGGAATTTGCCGATAGAGATATTCTGCAAAGCAGCGGAAAAGTGACAGCCGCCATAGCCAAAGATTTTGCTGAAAGTGAGTTCGAGAAATTTCGTATTGTCCAGGACCGCCTATTTGAGGGTGACTTTGATAGAGTGTTAAAAGAACTTGAATTAACTTGACCCTGATGAATAGGATAAAAGTGTCAAGGATAAAAGTGTCAGGCTTGCAAATTTGTCAATTTAAAAGTTTCTTCTCCATTTGATTAAAAATTTGCAAGCCTGACACTCTTATCCGTGACACTCTTATCCGTAGACAAAGTCCCGTTGAAGCGATTAGGGGTTGGAGAAGATGTTGCAGGCTTGGCATGTTTTCTAGCTATGCCAGCTTCTTCATATATTAATGGCCAATGTATTATCGTAGATGGTGGATTTTCTATTTATGGCTTTTAGAAAATTTAATAACTAAATTTAGAGAAATAATTATGAGTATATTAGTAGATTCAAAAGGCAGCGTTTTTGCAAGAGAGGATTTAGTCAATCAAAAGCTTTCTCCGGTTCAAGTTGGAAATTTTATAATTTCACATGAAGCAAAACAATTTATTATAGCTGAATTAGATGAAGATAATGTTAATCAATTATTTCAATTTATTCCTGATAATATGCGTTCACTTTGCGAAGAAAGAAATTTAATTCAAACTAAAGCATCCGTTTTTAAACAACAAGCAGAAGAAACATCTCAGTCAAGATCTGAAGCTAGTCAAATACCTCATATTAACTCGGGTGATGAACTGCATTTCTTTTTTGATGGAAGTTATATTATTTATTTCAATATTAATGAAGAACACTTTTCATTAATTGTTCAAGCGGGCGATTGGCTTTTTATACCAGCGAATGTTGAACATTGGATTAAAGGAACTGAAGATCACTATTTAGTGATTGTTAGCTATCACTGCGAGCCATTTGAAATATTTCATACTAAAGTAAAATATACTGATACAAAGAGCCAGGCTTTCATTTGATGTATATGTGATCAAGCTATCCATCATCGGTGTCAGCCTTGCCAATTTGTCAATTAGAAATGACGAATTGGCAAGGCTGACACCGAATATAATTATTTACGGGTTTATTTTTCTGCGCTTGAAGAACGTGCTCAGAGAATCTACGAGCAGCGTGGCTTTATTCCATTTCAAGAAACAGCCTATAATCCTTTTCAAAAAGAAGTCGTCATTTATTTACAGCCCGATTTAAAAACTTCTGCAAAATAGTTTCTATCACTTCAGCCGCTTTTTCATATTCATGACGTCGATAAATTAAATGCCAAGTACTATACACTTGCGGTTCCGAAAGATTAAATCTCTGTATATGGTATAAATCCGATTTGAATTTTTCCAAAAGTAATGGAATACCAATGCTCCAACAAGGTAAGCTGTTAACCAATAATAATGCGTTTTTTGCAGAATCTACTTTTATTTTGCCGGTAGGCATCAGATTTAAACGATAAAAATATTGTTTTAAGGCTATGCCTAAAGTTAAGCTGGCCATAAATTCTATGTAATTCACTTTGCGAGCAATCAGCTCTTGCAATTCGTGATGTTTTTTAAATTTGTATTTGAGCTTGTTATTATAAATTCCAACAACCGGCTCTTGATAAATTAATCTGCTCTGCAAGTCGGGATAGTTTTCTCCGGATTTAGAAGTAATAATAATATCTAAATCTCGATTCAGCAGTTTTTCAAACAGGGTCGAAGATTTGCTAGATTCTATCGTCAAATGCTCGGCTATCTGAGATAACTGGCCTCCAATAGCTTCTAAAGCCAAATCCGCTAATAATTCTGAAATACCGATTTTCAAATCGGCAATGAATTCATATTGTTTATTGAGCAGCAGTTGCCCTGTGGTATTTAACTCCGCCAAATGCTGGATCCCACGTTGCTTGAGTAGTCTACCGGCCTGGGTTAACACCATAGGCCGCACTTCTCTGTCCACTAGCATGGTTTTAAACTGTTTTTCCAGTAAAGCAATATGATGGGAAACCGCCGGTTGCGTCAGGCGCAAAATTTCGGCGGTTTTGGACATATTCAAATAATCGCAAAAAGTGACAAACACTTTGAGTGATTTTAGATCAATAAATTCATTACTCATAAATGTCGTATACTATAAATGATATTTATAGTATAGCCAAATATTCGCTATAGTTCTGGCATAAATCGCCAATATATATAAAATATTCTTATACTATTTTTGGAGAATTTAAATGTTAAATGCAAATACCGCTTTAATTGTTCTTGATTTAGAAAATGACCTCATTCATCCCGAGGGCAAGCTCCCCCTTAATGCCAAAATGGTGGTTGAAAACAGAGTCATTGCCAAAGCCAACGCGGCGATTCAGCAGGCACGTCAACACAATGCTTTGGTCATTTTTGTCCGTGTTGGGTTTTCTCAAGACTATGTGGAATGTCCTACCACTTCTCCGCTGTTTTCGTATGTGCAGAAAACGCAAGCTCTGCAGCTCAACAGTTGGGGTACGGAGTTTGATAAAAATCTGAATGTGAAAGAAAACGATGTCATTATCACCAAACATCGAATAAGCACTTTTTATGCAACAAAGCTGCAGGCTATATTATCAGCTAGACAAATACAGCAAGTTCTCTTGTGTGGCGTCTCCACAGACTTTGCTGTTCAAACTACTGCCCGCGAAGCCCATGACCGGGATTATCGGGTGAGTATTGTGCAGGATGCCTGTGCGGCTAATTCTATTGAAGAACACCGTAATACTCTTCAATTACTCGCGAAATTTTGCACAATGGTGGATAGTAATAATTTATGAATAATGTTGAAACTGTCATTACTCATCCTCATCGGCAACATATGGGTCTTGGAGCGTTGTTTGCCATTATTTCTGCTTTCTCTTTTGCAGTGATGAGTGTCTTTGTGAAAAAAATAGGAACTGATTTACCGACATCGATTCCTATTTTTTTTCGATTCGCGATCAGTTTTATTTTATTGTTGCCCTGGGTGTTACGCAGCTCTTCTTTTCAATTTAAAGTACGTCATCCTTGGCGTTATGTCACGCGAATTTTATCGGCATTGCTGGCTTTGTTTTTAATGTTTTATGCTTTGAGATTTATCCCACTGGTTAACGCATTATTACTTAACAATACTGCACCATTATTCGTTCCCATCATCGCTTATTTTTTAACGGGAGCCAAAACACCTTATAAAGCAGGATTAGGTATTTTGATTGGGTTCGTTGGTATTGCGCTTATTTTGAGGCCTAATCATCAAATTTTTTCTATTGCCTCTTGTATTGCTTTAGTTTCCGGCATTTTGGCTGCGCTAGCCATCGTCGAAATGCGTATAGTTAGTAAAACCAGTAGTGTAACCCAAATGCTATTTTATTATTTCTTAGTGAGTACAATAGTCAGTGGTGTCGTTGCCACCTGTCAATGGGAGACTCCAACGCCACAGATCTGGTTATTACTCATTGGTGTTGGCATCTTCGGGACCATTTACCAAGTCTTTGCTACATTAGCCTATGTGACTGCCCCCGTAAGACTCATGTCCCCTTTGATGTTTTTTATTGTGATTTTTGGCGGGGTATTCGACTGGGCGTTATGGAATCATGTCCCTGACATGCTAACAATCCTCGGCGCGGTAGTGATTATTGCCGGATCCATTTTGACTATTTGTTTCGGGAAAAATTTAATCAAGAAATAAAGTTAACTTGCTCGATAGGTTCTATAAAAATTATAAGAATGTGATAAACTATCGTTCTACAAATAAAAGTGTCAGGCTTCAATGGCACTTACATTAGAATTGGCCCGACGGTCTCAAAAACCCGTGCCGGAATTTTGCCGGGTCTTTCCCAATTCAGGGGGCATTTCATCAAGCACATAATACTTTAACTCTAATTCTGTAATTTTCAAAATTACGGAAGCCATAGGCACACCTTTGAATCAGTTTCATCTTGCGATGAAAGCCTTCAGTGATGCCATTGTTTGGGTCTTCCCGAAATCCGGGGGCGCATTTAACCGCCACAAAGTACTTTAACTCTAATTCTATTCGATACATCTTTCTTTATATGCTATATTATAAAAGATCTGAATGTTGGGGTCTTCGGGTCTTTAGGGAGTTTTATGCAAAAATATCTACTCAGAAAAATAACTATTTTATTTATTTCGGTAGTGGCATTCTTAACCTGTTCAGGAGTATTTGCCAATACTAGTCATATTGATGAAAAGAATGGATTTGTCGCCGAACAAGTATTTAAGCAAGCTCGATCCAATAATAATTGGAAATCTGCTTTTTTAACCGGCAAGCATGCCCAAATAGTATTCATGAGTGTTTCACCGTCTACTAATCCAAAAAATGAAATTGGTATGGAAGTGCATCCATTTGACCAGGTCATTCTAGTTGTAGAAGGCACTGGGAAAGCAATACTCTCAGGTAAAACTTGGATGATCAATGCCGGTGATATGGTTTTTATCCCTCAAGGCGTCGCTCATAATATTATTAATTTAAGCCAAAATAATGCTCCAATGAAGATAATAAGTTTTTACTTCTAGTCAGGATATTCCTATCAAAGCGGTATATCCTACAAAAAACGATGAGAAAAAATAGCGCAGCAACACTCAGAAACTACTTTAGTTTTAGCGCTTAGGAAAATCTGTCTCAATTTTTTTTCCCCAGATTAGTCTAAGCGCATTAATAATCGCAACAATATCTATCACTTCTTGAAGAAGTGCGCCAACCACCGGTGAAATAAATCCTGCTGCAGCAAATCCCATCCCAATGACACTTAATGCCATGCCGCCAATAACACTTTGTAAAACGATCTTTCGTGTAGATAGACTAAGGTGAATCAGTTCGTCAACCTTGGCCAGGGTATTTTCCATGATTACAGCGCCTGCAGCTTCAGCAGTGACATTGCTATATTGTCCAAAGGCAATACCTACCGTGGCTGCTGTTAAGGCGGGGGCATCGTTGATCCCGTCACCCATAAATAAGGTGGGTGCTTTCGCCCTTTCAGCCTGTACAATCGCTAGTTTCTGAGCTGGAGTTTGCGACGCATATATTTCAGTTAAATTGAGCAATTTTCCGAAATATTTGACTTCTGATTCACGATCTCCCGATACCAGCATTATTTTATTAAATTGATGTACTGGTGCAAGATGGCCTATAAAAGAGGTACTTTCCTGACGGGGCATATCGTGGAAGCGAAATGTAGCAGCATATTGATCATTACATAAGATAACACATTCTAATCCAACAGAAACAGGTGGAAGTTGATTAACAAGTTCAGGAGATCTTTCCAATAATTTTTTGCGATGGGTAATATGAATTTTATTATTGCCAATAAATCCAGTTAATCCTTCCCCCGGTTTTTCCGATATACTTTTGGCATCCAGTAATGGAAGTTTATTTTTTTCTGCTGCTTGAAGAATTGCACTGGAAAGCGGGTGTTTAGAATAACGCTCTAAGCTGGCGACATTTTGTAATATAAAATTAGGAGTGATGTTTTGATCCACAAGCATTTCCGTTAAGACTGGCTTGCCATAAGTGAGTGTGCCGGTTTTATCAAAAATTGCAGTTCGACAAGTAGGTAATCGTTCTAAAACGGTGGGGTCTTTGATAATGATAGCCCGCTTGGCGGCCATTGAAATAGCACTGATTAACGTAATTGGAATAGCAATGATCAATGGACAGGGGGTAGCGATCACCAACACAGCCAGAAAACGTATCACATCACCGGTGAAATACCATGCAGCTAATGCGAGAATCACGGCAATAGGAGCGAAAATCGCACCGATTTGATCACCTAATCTTCGAATGGTTGGACGTTTTTGTTCAGCCTCTTGTAATACGGCGACAATAGATGCATAACGCGAATCAGCCGGTAATTTTTGAGCTCGGATGGTTAACACATATTCTCCATTGATTGCGCCTGATATGACTGAAACCCCGGGCGCTTTTGAAATTTGATAGGGTTCACCAGTCAGATAAGACTCATCCATGGAGCCATGTCCTTCCACCACTTCACCGTCTACCGGACAAGTCTCATGCGGATAGACAACAATTTCATCGCCAATGCGAATATCCAGTAGTGGAATATCTTCAATGCCGCCAGCAATTTTACGATGCACCAGAGCAGGCATGCGCTCAGCAAGCGCCATCAAAACCGATGAAGCCTTACGCATAGCATAGGTTTCAAGGGCCTGTCCGCCGGTGAGCATGAGGATAATAATCACTGCGGCGAGGTACTGGCCCAAGATGACTGCCGTAACGATCGCAATGGCGGCTAATAAATCGGACCCTAAATCACCTTTGAGTAATTTCAATAAAATCTGAAAAATTGACGGTGCTGATGGAAACCTATATCAAGAAGATATCCATGCAATCCAGTATCCTCTCTATTGCAACTGTCATTAAATCCCTGGTGCCGGAAGGATTAATTTTAGTCACTACTCTGGCATTTGCCTTAGGTGCGATACGCATTGCTCGAAAACATGTATTAGTACAGAAAATCAATGCCATTGAATCAATGAGTCATATCACCACCTTGTGTTTAGATAAAACCGGAACGTTGGGCACTAATCGTTTGCAATGGAAAGGTTGGTTCCTTTATATTTATCTCAGGAAGAAACCATTGAGCAATTGCAAATATTGACAGGCTCGGTCAGTTATCAAAATCCAACGATGCGGGCTATTTCCACAAGATTTCCAGGGTTACCCAGTCAAGTCGTTCATGAATTACCCTTCTCATCAACTATTAAAGCCTGTGCAGTCCGTGTCAAAAAACAGGAATCGCTAATATCATTGTGGCTAGGTGCGCCAGAAACACTTGCTCCTTACCAATTGACGGCTGAGCAGAGTCAAACTTTACAATCTTTCCGGGAGAAAGGTTTACGAGTTCTATTATTTGCCCAATCATTAGCGCCACTGTCTGAAAAGACAGATTTGCAACCATTGGCATTTATTGTATTGCGCGATGAATTACAGCCTGATGTCGGAGAAGCTATCCGTTTTTATGAATTACGAGGAATCAAAATTAAAATCCTTTCGGGAGATCATCCGCAGACAGTGACTGCTATTGCCAAAGCCATAGGTATTGGGGTCCATGGAGAATGTGTGAATGGGCATACATTTGAGTCCTCGTTACATTACCTGGATCGACTTCCTGACTATCGGGATGCCTGCTACTCTGCTGACTTTTATGACCCCGGTATTAAAAAAACAATCTACCCAACATTTTATGGCCGAAACCGTTAAATTTGCACTGACGGCTGGTCTGATCATTTCGTTTGTTTCACTCCTTGTTTATGTAAACTTTGTTCTATTTCAAGATCGTATTCAGTTATACGGTAAAACGGCCAGTGTGATTGTGATCATTTTTATGAATCTTTACGTTATTCTTTCCGTGGCCACCGCTGAAAGGAGGGAGCCTTTTACGCAATTTCAACCATGGATAGTTTGGGCCATTATAGCCATCGCGTTGATTGCCGCAGTTCTTGTGGTTTATTTACCGATTCCACGTTCTATTTTTGGTATGGTTGCATTGGACGCCGATTCCTGGATAACTATTGTCGCGGTTTCTGGCGTGGGTATATGGTTATTACATGTACTATTGAAAAAAATGCGATTAAATAATAATGCAAATTCATATTTCTAATCCAACCGGCGGAACTTTTTCGAAAGAAGAACAACTCAAAAAATTCAGAATGATAAGAGACCGGCTAACACAAAAAATAGAGGAATTTAAAAAAACTATAGGAATTAAAGACCGGGAATGAAACGTCAACATGCTTAAATTTTTGGACGTGTATACCAACCTTTGGATAAATTAACGATCTTTACGATCGATAACATAACTGGTACTTCGATTAACACCCCGACCACGGTCGCCAGCGCAGCGCCGGAGTTAAATCCAAATAGAGTAATGGCCGTGGCTACAGCGAGTTCAAAAAAATTGCTCGCACCAATCAATGCAGCAGGCCCCGCGACGTAGTGTTGTTCCTGAGCGGCGCGGCATAATCCATAGACTAATAGGGCGTTAAAATAAACTTGAATGACAATCGGAATGGCAATCAGTACCACAATAATGGGATGCTGTAACATTGGGTTGCCCTGAAATGCAAATAGCAGAATTAACATACAGAGCAAGGCGCTGATCGCCAAGGGTGGAAGGCGTCTTAAAAGTTTCTCCAGGGTCAGAGCGCTGCCATTTTTAATCACGATTATTCTGATAGTTTGCGCTATTGCAAATGGAACTAGGATATACATTAAAACCGACATGATAATGATCTCCCAGGGAACGTGGATATGAGTCATTCCCAATAACAATCCGACAATAGGTGCAAAAGCCAGAATCATAATCAGGTCATTCAAGGCGACCTGAGTTAAGGTAAAGTGAGGTTCGCCATCGCATAAATAGCTCCAGACAAACACCATTGCTGTGCAAGGCGCTGCGGCGAGGATAATCAGCCCGGCAATATATTGGTCAATTTCTGCCGGGGGCAGCCATGCAGCAAAAAGATATTTTAAGAAAAACCATCCTAACAACGCCATAGAAAAGGGTTTTACCAACCAATTGACGAATAAGGTAATCAAGCTGCCGCGCCAATATTGCTTCACGTGGTGTAATTCACGCAGATCAATGCGAATAAGCATTGGGATAATCATGATCCAAATTAGAACACCCACAGGCAGGTTCACTTGAGCTATTTTGAGGTTTTCTAATGTGTGAATAACACCGGGTATATATTTTCCGCAGGCAATCCCGGCGACGATGCAGAGAAGAATCCATAGTGATAAATAGCGGTCAAAAAAATTAAGTTGTTTAGATTTGCCCATCGACGAATTCACCTAGCAGGGTTGATTTGAGTTGCCGCAGCACTCTTGCAGCAAAAAACTGGAAAGCGATTTAAGGACATTAATCTTAACCAGGCAGCGGATGCTTTGCGCTTCGTGCCGTCTTTCAATCAATCCGGCTGCTTCCAGTCGTTTGATATGATGGGTAAGGGTTGAGTTCGGGATGAGAATATGAGAGGCAATCTCATTCATCGTGAGGCCGTTGGGAGCTGTCTTAACCAGTAGTTTGATAATTTCCAGCCTTCTGCGATGACCTAAATGACTCATGCAGGTAGTTGCGGTTTGTATATCCATTGGAATTCCTATTTTCTATATTTCTAGTATAATAGAAATTATCGGGCAATCTTGTCAAGATTTCTGTACTAAAATATGAGGTTAAAAAAACATGACATGCGAAATTTACCCAGTTCTCCGTCTGATGCAACCCAATGATTGGAAGACGGTTAAGGCCATCTACCAGGAAGGTATTGAAACGGGAAATGCCACCTTTCAAATGAGTCCTCCGACTTGAGAAATATGGAACGCCAGTCATTTGCCCGTGTGTCGTTGGGTAGCGGAAATAGATAATTCTATTTTAGGATGGGCGATGCTCAGTCCAGTCTCAAGCTGCTGTGTTTATGCCGGAGTAGCCGAAGTCAGTGTGTATGTGGCAAAACAATCCCAGGGTAAAGGTTTAGGTTACGCGCTTTTAAGTAAGCTGGTTGAGGATTCGGAAGTCAATGGGTTTTGGACAATCGAAGCAGGTATTTTCCCTGAGAACAGCGCTAGCATTAATCTCCATCAACGCTGTGGTTTCAGGATCGTGGGTTTGCGTGAAAAAATAGCTAAATTAAATGGGGTATGGCGTGATATATTTTGTTGGAAAGAAGAAGTGTAGTTGTAAAATAAATTATTTTCAAATTTTGTTGTTAAGCGCTACGGTGGGTAAGTGGCGAAAGCCCGACTATTTATCCACTTTTGCCCATAGCCGCCGCGGACTGTTGCACAGAATTCAAGTTCCAATACTCGATAAATTTTTTGGTCTTGAGCCGATATTATTGCTAAACTGTATTATCGTCATAGGGATTGGCATGTTGACTTTTGCATTGATCAAGGAATAATGCCCAACGAATTGGGTTAATGGAGTAAATTTTATGGATCAAAGATTAAAGATCTTATTCCCCACTGATTTTTCGCCGTCTTCTAGAACGGCCTTTGAAACCCTCAATATTTTAAAAAAAATTTATAATATTGATCTTTCGCTGATCCATGTGTTGATATCTTCCTGGAACGATTTAGCCTCTAATGATTTTTATCAGATTGAGGTAATGCAAAGATTGGAAGTTTGGCAAAAAGAATTTGGCCATGCGAATAACCCCAAAAAACTCTATCTTGAGATTGGAAATGCAGCAGAAGCCATTATCCAGACTGCCAATAATCAAAAAATTGAATTAATTTTATTAGGTGGAAAATCGAGCAATCAGCAAGGCCGATATAAAACTGGCGCCACTGTGGAAGCTGTTGTACGGTATGCTAGACAATCGGTATGGATTGCCACCTCAACTGTGCTTTCAAAAGTTATCTGTGGTGTTGATGGATCGGTTTCATCAGCCAAAGCATTAAAAAAAGCGATTGAATTATGCCAAAATTTTTCGGCTAAATTATGTGTTGTATCTGTGATTTCTTCGCTAGACTTTAATCCATTGGCGATCACCGATAAAGAGATCGTTAGCGCGGAAGAGAAATTTCGTAAACAAACAATACAAACTATGCGTGCTTTTATTAAAGATTTTAATGTTTCCGCAAATCGAAGTAGAATACATTTATCCTTGGGGAACGCCCGCCAATGTCATTTTAGATATGGCTGAAGACTTTGGTTATAATTTAATTGTTGTAGGCGCAAAAGGCCATAGTGTGTTTCATCACGTGTTAATCGGTAGCACTGCGGAAAAAATACTTCGCTACACGCCTTGTTCAATGCTGGTAGTGAGGTAAGCAAGTTTTATGTATTATGAAAATTTTATAAAAATACGCGATCTTCATCACATTAGAATAATACTTTTTGGATTTAACACAGGACGTTCAAGGGAATGTGATTGCTGATGAGGGATTAATCGATATTGATTTTCAGTTGTGCCTGATCGAGTTCCGATAGCTGCTAAATATTGGCAGACTTTTGGATCTTGATCTATCAGCGTCATTTGGTCAAGATCAGTGGTTCGAAAGGTTCGCAAAATTAATCGATCGGTTTCTAATATTTTCATGATGATTTATTCCCAATATAATCTGTATTTTCTCTTTTTATTTTAAAAAATGGCTTCCAATAAGCTAATTTGTTGTTGTCTTTTTCCGGTATCCATATTATTAATATTTAGTAACTTCCACTGTAGTGCTGGTAATTCTTCCAAGTGAGTGAATGGCATCAGCTCCCATCGGGGTTTTCCCGATGCCAATGACATCAAAAATTGTTTTTCGTTTGATGTCATACTTTTTCTAATCGCTGCCGCTAATTTTTCTACGATTTCGGCCAAAGCTTGGTAGTCAAGATCTTCTGATACCATTCCCATAAATTCATTTTCATGGAGAGTTTTTTGTAGATTATAAGGTTTGATATTTGGGTTTAATAATTCATGGAATGGTCTTCTGTCGCCGGCAAGATACACAATAAAAGCTTGACGTATTTCTTCAGTGAGACCTTGGGTTTCCAGGAGTAATTTAACATCAAATAAGTCACGTGGATGTTGCCGATTTAAAGCCGCACAAAACTTCCCTGCGTATAAATCACCCAGAGCTAATGTTTTGGTTGTTAAATAGCTTTCAAATAAAGATTGTGCTTTATCACACAATGGCTTTTCATCTATTACTGGAAATACTGTCCCTCGAAATACGGGACTCACTTCTACCTTGACAATAGCTCCAGGTACTTGAATTTGTAGCTTGGGTAATGTTGTCTGTGCACTTTTATCTAAAATACATTGTATTTCAGGATGCTGTTGTTTGATGCGCTTAGCCATCTTGCTGAGAGCATCGTTTATTTCTAGTAAAGATTTCTGGCGCGGCTCCAGGAGTAAATAACATAAATCGATATCAACAGATAGCCTTGGCATGTTTTGATAGAAAAAATTAATGGCGGTTCCGCCTTTTAATGCAAAGCACGGTAGATCATTTCAATAAGGCAAAACCTTAATCAATAATGAAACTTGTTGATAATAATTTTTTGAAAAATTTTTCATTTTAGGCCAACCCTTCATTCAATTCTCGATCAGGCACATAGATTAAATATTTTTTATCAAAACGATGAGCCCCAGGTAATTGCCGAATACCACTCCCCAAATTGATTTTGGTTATATCCAGTTGGTTCAACCATCGGTGATGGCATTCCGCTGCCAGATGTAAAAATAATCGTTTTGCTTTGACTGAGCGGCATTGTTCTAATAAAGCTTGTACCACTTTCGGGCGCAAAGCATTCATTCCTTCCATTAAATGGGCTGCTTCTGCATAACCATAAAGTTGCGGCACATGAGATAACATTTCCAGCAATGCTCTTTCCAAAGACGAGCAGTCTAAACCAAAGCCATCTACATTCAGTGAGCTAATACCCTCTTCTGAACGGCCAAATAACTGGGTGGTTGTATACACAGCATTAAACAAACTGAGTTGTTTAAACCAAGTCGGCAGCTTTAAACGAGGAGCGCCGTACAAGTGGATCCTTTGTTCTGTTCGAATATAATGCCCGTATCCCCGTAATTCAATACTGGTTCGTCCCCCAACGTGCACAGGCAGATTTAAATGTTTTTGTAGAGCATAAACGCCTCCCGCCCAGGTGGGTTGGTCTCCTGTCCGAGTAAAGGCTCCAGCAGCCAGTTTTATAAACCAGCCACTTTTAACGTAATACTCCACAAGTTGGTGAGAAACCCCGCGTGGTTCTAACCAAGAATAAGTAGCTACCATTCCAGGTTTCCAATCTTGGAGGATTTTTTTTATTTTATCTCTTAATTCGACAGTCATACTATATATTTTAGAGATAAAATAAAAAAAATCAAGGTAAGATGCCTAATCCGTCACGGATTTATATTAGTTCTAATAACTATAGTATAATTATATATTTTGGAGATATAATAAAATTAGGGGATTGGCGAGTATAAAAGATAAGAGCCTTACGGCTTGGGGTCAAAGGGTTAGGACTGCTGACTAAAATCAGCTGTCTTTCAATTGTAAGTCACAATTTCTTGTGGCTTGGGTGGTTTTGGGAGATAATGGGCTGAAAATTCCGTGCCAATGAAATGGACTCACCTCTTTAATACGGCGTCATCATGCGCCAAAATGTTTTTTTAAACTTTTAAAGGAGGTAAGTCCATGACAAATATTACAATATTGGGTATTGATTTGGCAAAAAATGTTTTCGAACTCTGCGGGCTAGGAACGACCGGTGAAGTTGTGTACCCCCGCTCGGTAAAGCGCAAAGACTTCTTACGGACGGTCTGCCAATTGGAGGTTAAAACAGTGGCGATGGAAGCTTGTGGGAGTGCTCATCACTGGTATCGAGAATTCACTGCCTTGGGGATGGAGGTCAAGCTATTACATCCTCACTACGTTAAGCCCTTTGTCAAAACTCAGAAAAACGACCGTAATGATGCTTGCGCGATTGCAGTAGCCGCTAGCCAAAAGAACCATGACATTTGTACCGCCAAAAACTTTAGCACAGCAAGACATTCAAAGTTTACTGCGAATCCGAGAGCGGCTGGTTAATAATCGAACGCAGTTGATCAACGAAATGAGGGGATTGCTGCATGAATATGGGATAAGTTTTAGAACCGGAGCAAACCATTTCAAAAAAGAAATTGTTAAGTTACTCGCTGAGGGTGATGAACGGCTGACAGCAATTATGCGTCGGGCTTTAAATCGTTTATACACGGAGTGGTTAAATATGGCTGAAGAAATTAAAGCCCATGAAGCAGAATTAACGGCGTTATTTAACCAATCTGAAGATTGTCAGCGATTGTATACGATGCCAGGTGTAGGTCTCATCAGTGCTTTGGCGTTGGTTGCATTAATAGGAGATATTAAGCATTTTCGAAATGCTCGTCATTTATCTGCTTATTTAGGCTTAGTACCGCAGCAAAATTCTTCTGGAGGTCATCAGAAATTACTGGGAATCAGCAAGCGAGGCAACACTTATGTGAGAACGTTATTGATCCATGGAGCGCGAGCCATTTTATCTTGCGTGGATAAATTTGACGATTCGAGAAGCCGATGGATTAAAGCGTTGAGGGAGCGCTGTGGTTTTAACAAAGCTTGCGTGGCGATAGCGAATAAGCAGGCTCGAATTATTTGGGCGCTATTAACCCGAGGTGAAAACTATAACGCTCATCATCGACCTCAATGGGGTTTAGAAAATGCTCGTTAAGAAGAAGGAAGATAGTGCTGGTGTGGCTGACTTATACACATCTACACAGGCCTATCCGCTAATTGAAGGAGCTCCTGGGCTGTGCATATGTGCATAAGTCAGCCACGAAAGTTCGGTGATTTTTCCCAAGCTTTTGTGAAGCAGTTGAGTTGACGAAATGGAGAGGTGACAACAGAGTGAAAAGTAAGTGAAAGGGGGGATGATAACCGATCAAATTGGCGTTCTTGTAAACTGAAAAATTCCGTGGCTCTATGAAGCCAACTTGCCGATGAGAACAAGAACGCGCGCATGTTCATCCAGGCACAGATCAAATGATGATCTTGATGCCGAATATACGTATGCGATGATCTGTTATTTAAAGCTAAAAGCACTTGCAAACACAGGTGAGTCCATATACGGAATTTTGCCGGAATGTGTTTCCAGTTTCGTTCCAATTGGCCCGATTCCGGGCCTGCATCCGCTCGGCAATGGTCAACGATGTCGCTTCTGCTTTCATCCGTCCCAGCGTCGGGGTGCTGGTCTGGCGAACGCAGACTTTGTTGGCGGCGTCGATCAAATTTCGGATCTCGGCGGCGCTATAGTACGTCGTGATCCGATCTGCGGCAACAGCTTAATTTTAGGCGCTGCCGCCAGCCAGGTCAGGTTGGATTCATGCCCCCATTCCTGGCAGGCCAGCTTCAGAATTCGGCGAGTCACCTGCAAAGCATAGTTAATCGTCCGGTTCTTCACGCCCTGTCGCTGCCTAGCTGCGATAAACGACTGCAGCTGGAGCATATTCAGCTTATCCAGCGGGCAATGCCCAATATACGGTTTCAGGTGAGCAACTTGATCCACATCATCATCGATGCTGCGTTTATGCTGGTTTTCTGCGAGATATTTAGCTGCTGCCTCATCGAACGTCCGCTGTGGTCGCATTCCGTAGAGTTGATTTAAGCGGATCTGTTCGATTCGGTGAGCCAAGTACCTTTCAGCCTCCCGGCGATTGCTCGTACCCGTACTCTCGTATAACCGCGTTCCAAAAACAATTTTTTCAATATGCCAAACCCCCTTACGTTCCCGTAAGCCGGATAAGGCCGGTTGTTTTTTGCGTCCCATAATAACCTCCTTCAGGTTGTAAAGGACGCCCTTCACGCCAGGTACTATAGATGATCACCTGGCCGGAAGAAATTGGGTATTATTTAGACAACCAAAAACCATCTCAATGTGGTAAAATGGCTGTACCTTAGATTCGTGGATCTTTGGGTGGTTGGTTTCATCCATCAAAAGATGCCTTATTTCACCTTGATTTTTTTGGAGAAGAAGATATGAAAAAATCATTGATTTTTCTGATTGCATTATTGCCCTGCTCATTGGGTTTCGGTGCTACTTTGAACTCGATAGATAAAGATCAGGTTAAACAAATCTTCGTCAACAAGACATTTAGCTCAGCGGGAACCGCTCGATTCCCAGGTCAGTTAATTGGAGTCGTTTTTACGGGTTCCATGGATGATCATGGTAATATCCGCGCCAAATTTTCTCAGCCGACTTCACTGGGCCCTCGGAACGATCAAGGTACTTATACTATTAAAGACAATGGACAGCTTTGTATAACCTGGCAACATTGGCATGGCGCTAAAGAATTTTGTAATTACATCTACGATGCTGCTAATGCTTATATACTCGTTGACCTTGATAACCAGTTCCATATTGTTTTTCTTAAAACGGATATACAACCAACTATTTAATATTATCCATCGATGAAACCCATGAATGATATAATTAAGTTTAAAAATACCTTATTTGGGAATGACCTCAATGACATCATGCTGTTAAAGAATGCTTATCTACCCTATATAATCGGTTCTCAGTTAGATGCCCACTATGTAACGTGGGTGTTAGAAGAAAACAGAACTGCTTGCCGATTTTATGAAAAATGTGGCGGCCAATTTTTTAAAAATAAATCGGTTGAGATCAGTGATCAAAATTATATTGAGATAGCATATCTTTTCCATCGCCAGGAGGACAGAGATGAAAAATACAGCTAATAACAAATATCAGCATTATAAAACGGGTCAGATCTATGAAATGATCGGAATGGCATATCATAGCGAAACCAAGGAAGAAATGGTTGTTTATAGAGGCTTATATGATTGTGAGAAATTTGGGAAGAACCCGTGGTTCGTTCGACCAAAGAAAATGTTTTTTGAGAAAATTTTATGGAATGGTCAACATATCCCAAGGTTTAAGCCTGTAGTAGATGAAGAAATTGAAAATTTTTCGGTGAGTGTTTGATATGTCAAGAAAGTCTGTTTTTAAAGAATTAGCGCAATATTATGATTTAATTTACTCATGGAAAGATTATCGAAAAGAAGCCGATAAAATTAAATCACTGATTAAAAAACACAAAAAATCTGATTTCTAAAGCATGGGTTAATGAAAGATAGAGGGTTATACATTGGAATTAAAAAATAGAATTTTCGGCAACTTCTTGGGAGCGTCAATGAAAATTAAATTAGTCGTCAGCGTGTTGCTACTTTTGATTAGCTTGGTTGCTGTTGCTCAGGGATCGAGCCTAATTGTACTCAAGACTACGGGTAATGTAACATCTGTTCAAGAACAACTGCTTGCTAATCAAAAAATTGTGTATGCAAAATAAATCGCAATGGGTTTCATGCATTGAATGGGCATTAGACACGTTACAGAGATCGGGTTATTCCATCCAAAACTCTACCCCTGAAACCATCTTGCAAACGCCCTGGTCTTCTGTTTATCGCTTTGTCACCCAACAAGGTTATTGTTATCTGAAGAAAGTGCCTGCAGCCTTATCCAGAGAACCTCAAGTGATTGATCTTCTGCGGAAAGCCTGCGCAGCGCCTGTGCCAAAGTTGATAGCCAATAATCCTCAAGAGCACTGCTTTTTAATGCAAGACGCAGGTATCCCATTACGTGAATTTTTCAAGCAAGGATTTAATGCTGAGCTATTCACTAAAATCATTCATGATTATATTGCTGTGCAGCGTAAAAGTATTACTTATTTATCAGATTTTTTAAATCTGGGAGTTTCGGATTGGCGACTTACAAAAATTCCGGAACTTTATTCAGAACTCATTCAGCAGGAAGAATTATTACGGTCTGATGGATTAACAAATGCCGAATTAAAACAATTATCCCCATTAACGCCAAAGGTAATTTCGTTCTGTGAGCAATTGTCTCATTACGCTATCCCCGACACATTCAATCATAGTGATTTTCACGACAATAATATACTCATTCATCCGAAAACTCGGCAAATCACTCTAATTGATTTAGGCGAAGTGGATATTGCTCATCCATTCTTTTCACTATCAAATATTTTGCATCGGGTTAAAGAAAATTGTTTATTGCAAAATGATGTTTACCAAACTTTACAACAACAAGCTCTGCAACCTTGGCTGGATTATGCGCCGCCTGACCATGTGTTTAAAACCATGTCATTGATTCAACGGCATTGGTCTATTCATACAGCGCTGGCCGAATATCGGCTTTTAACGAGTGTTGGTTCACTGCAACAATTATTAGGTCAAGGTAGATTAGCCAGGCAATTAAGGGTATGGTTAACCCAAACAAATAATATCGGAGATGTCAATTGAAAATTCTCAACTGTTTTTGTACTGATGTGCCTAATTCGGGAAATCCTGCCGGCGTCATCTTTGATTTCTCAGGTGATAAAACTGAAAAACAAACACTCTACTAGTAGCAGAGCGGCCTGTTTTTAGTGCAACGAGTTTAAGTATTTCTGCGCGATCGTTATGATTCAGAATGAGGAATTGCTCGGCCATATTTTTTTATCCTAAAATCAGTTTTTCCTATGCTTTCAGCCATCCAGGAGGGTAGTGATGAGCGCGCTGCGACAAGACTTTGCCATTCCTCAGTGGAAAAATGAGCATAAATTTTGTTTATGTTTGCTTCAATATGTGTGCGCCCTAACCAGGCCAGAGCGCGGATAGCCATTCCTGCAGGTTTGTTGCTCATGATTAATAGCCAATGAGGAGCGTGTTTAAGCTCAACGACGCGCGCATCAAAAGTGAGTTTGCGGCTGGGGCCTGAGGTAATAAATATTTCACGAATGGGAACTTGTGTGGTGAGACCTAAGGTATTGGCAGCTGCCGCACCGTGGGAGACAATAATTTCACCCGTTTTTTCAGCTAACGATTTCACGGTTTTTTCTACGGCAGGTGGGCGTAAGCCAAAGAGGCTGACGATTGGAGCTACATAAGCGCCGCGGCCAATCCGAATGAGCTGACCTTGTTTGGCTAATCGTGACAATGTTTGATCAATAGCCATCCGACTACCTAAGTGTAAAAAATCTTTGGGCGAAAGAACTTCACCTTCAGAAAGTTTTGAGGCCGTAGCAAGTATATTTTCAATAAGAATACTCATAATCCACCTTGTCAGAATAATAACATAGTTTCTGACAAATTCAAGCTCTAAGCTCTAAAGGACAGGAAATTACGCCCTTACATTAACCTCCGATTTTGGCGAGTTTATTCAATTTTTGGTGATATCATAGGCAAATGAATTCAGTTTATAACAAAGAAGAGTTTTATCGTGCCCATTTGACTCGCGATCCCCGGTTTGATGGGCATTTTTTTGTAGCTGTTAAAACGACCATGATTTACTGTCGGCCAATTTGCCCTGCCCGGAAGGCTCAATTGAAGAACCTGGAGTTTTTTATCCATGCCGCTCAGGCTGAGGAGGCTGGATTTAGGCCCTGTCTGCGTTGCCGGCCAGAAACAGCTCCGGGTTCTACTGCCTGGATGGGAACTTCGGCGATTATTCAACGAGCTATTCGACTGATGGATGGCTTTGCCTCTGAAGAATTCTCGATCAGTGAATTAGCCGCGAAATTAGGTGTGGGTGAACGCTGGCTTCGAGAACTATTTCAGCAAAAAGTCGGTGTAAGCCCACTCGCAATCTTAATGTTCAAGAAACTGGATATTGCTAGAAATTTGCTGGACCAATCTACACTTCCTATTACCGAAATTGCTTTTAGCTCGGGTTTTCAATCGATTCGACGTTTCAATGATGCTTTTAAAACCCGGTTTCAGAAAAGCCCCAGAGCTTTTAGAAAAGCACCACTATCGAAGGCAGGGCTGCGATTGCAATTGAGTTATCGTTCGCCTTATGCCTGGGATAAGATGATGCTTTTTTTAAAAAATCGCGCGCTTTCTCAAATGGAATGGGTTGATGACAATTCCTACCAGCGACTCATTACCTATGGCAATATCAGAGGATGGTTTAAGGCAATCCAAAAATCAACAGGTAGAATCGAGGTTGAGTTTAAATTAAATAAAACGGCTTATATCATGGAATTTGTAGCCCGATTGAAAAATATTTTTGATTTGGATTGTGATCCGATGGCCATTGAAAATAATCTTAAACAAGATAGTCAGTTAGCGCCATTCCTAAATCAACATCAAGGATTACGTATTCCAGGTTGTTGGGATGGTTTTGAGCTGGCTGTGCGAGCCATTATCGGTCAGAAAATCAGCGTTAAAGCAGCGCGGACAGTTTTGAGTCGGTTAGTGGAAAATTGCGGTGAACGGCAATCGTTGGATAAATCGATAAATCTAACCCATTTTTTTCCGACTCCGGAAAATATTCTAGACACCGATTTGTCACATCTCGGTTTAACTCAATCCAAAATTTCAACTTTGAAAGAGCTGGCTTCCCAAGTGATGAATAAAAATTTGGTTCTTGATGGTACCGAAAATTTGGAAGAGACTTGCCGAAAATTGTTAGCTATAAAAGGCATCGGTCAATGGACTGTAGAATATATTGCCATGCGGGCGTTGCGCAATCCTAATGCCTTTCCAGCGACTGATTTAGAACTACAGAAAAAGATATCGCGACTACAATTAAATCCTGAAAAATGGGTTCCCTGGCGAGCTTATGGAAGCGTGTTGCTTTGGAATATTCAATGAGGAAATGTTATGCAAAAAATCCGCGGAATGAAATTTTTACCATCAGATGCCACCTATGACAAGGTGATTTCTCCGGTTGGAGATTTAACGATTGTGACTTCACCACAGGGGCTACACACTATTCTGTGGAATGGTGATTTCAAAATAATTGCGTACGAAAAAATTCTCAGTCATCTGATTCGATCTCCTCATGAACCCACCATTTTAAGTACAAAGAACCAATTATCCGAATATTTTCAGGGTAAAAGAAAAGAATTTGATTTACCACTCGTCATTCAGGGAACAGATTTTCAGATTCAAGTGTGGAATGAGTTACTTAAAATCCCTTATGCGCAAACGATTTCTTATGGCGAGCAGGCCAAAAAAATGGGCGACAAAAATAAAGCCAGAGCGGTAGGTATGGCCAATGGCCAGAATCCTATTCCCATTATTATTCCTTGTCATCGAGTCATTGGCAGTAACGGTCGTTTAGTGGGTTTTGGTGGTGGTCTCGATAAAAAAGCCTATTTATTAAAACTTGAAGCTTCATCATGAGTGAATATAAAGTTAGGTTCGCTTTTTCTGCGCTATGTATGGGCTTTTTTATGATCATCTTAGATGTCACTATTGTGAATGTGGTATTACCCACTATTGCCCATTATTTCCATACTCATGTATCAGGTTTACAGTGCACATAACACTATTTTTGGCTGGAATAATGTTTTTAGTGACAGCCCTTTTGTATTTACCATTAATAAAAAATAATGTCTCCATGGGATAGCCATCATTATAAGACAGCAGGGAATTTCACTGGCAGAAAAGGATTATAGGATTTGCTAATAGTTCGAAAATAAGTTATCATTCAAAAATGAAAAGGAAAATTTTTATAAATAAAAATTTAGTGAGAATAGCTTTTGTGTTTTCACTCTTATTTTTTACCATTGGTTACGCCCTCTCTCCTTCTAAAGTTCAATCTATCCCAATAAATCAGATAGTAGGATACGAAGAGTTTTCACCAAAAATAAAAAAACTTATCAATCAAGCATTAATTTTAACTCAAAAAGATCTCATCTATTTATATGGATCTGCTGATCCTCAACAAGGAGGTATGGATTGTTCAGGAACCATCTATTATTTATTGAAGCTTAATAAAGTTGTTGATGTTCCTCGATCTTCTAGTGAAATATATAAATGGGTTGTAAAGGAAGGAAGATTCCATCCAGTATCTTCTGGCGATTTTTCCTCTAATGATTTTAGTCATTTAAAACCTGGAGATTTGTTATTTTGGGAAGGGACTTATAAAACTAATCATAATCCTCCCATTACCCACGTAATGCTTTACATAGGTGCTAACAAAAAAAATCAACCACTCATGTTTGGGTCCAGTGATGGTCGTACTTATCAAGATAAGCAAATGCGGGGCGTAAGTGTTTTTGATTTTAAACTACCCACTGCTGGTGTTTCCGCTAAATTTATAGGATATAGTTGCATTCCTCATTTAACATGCTGAATGCGAAATTTTGTATAATATTTTCTGTATTCAAAATGATTGAAAGAAATAAAATAACTTCGCGATATTTATATATTGACAAAAAGCACTATGCATGGAACACCGACTTAATCACAGATTCAAGATTAATTTTCGAAATCACAGCAATTGCCTATATCGATTGAGCCAACCAAAATCTTAAAGGCTTGGCCAAACGACCTTGTCCCAAGAGTTGTTGAGCGGCAGAAGCCTCGAGACTTGTCAGAAGTCGGTAGACTGTCAACGCTCTATGAATTGACCAACACTGTTTTATGAGTGACATGGCTGCTAATAGTTCATCTGGCGAGGCGTAATCCGACCAAGGCTGCAGCGTTTGCTGTTCTAAATGCTGGGAAATATTTTCTGATAATCCGCCCTGTTTTTTGATCTGATGCAACATATTTAATAATGAGAAAAAAGGATGAGTAATCGCCACCTCGCCTAAATCGACCAAGGTGATTTTTTGAGTTTTCAAGTCAATCAATAAATTATTATCATGGAAATCATTATGACTAAAAGTATTCGGGAGAGAACATTGAGATAACTGCTCACAGAGTTCAGTCAATTTTGGGGTTAATTGGGATAATTGTTTTAATTCAGGTTTTGTTAAACCATCGGCGATCAATAACGATTCTTGCTGAAGAAATGTGACGTAGCAGGCCGCAATTTTTTCAAATCTCCAATCTGATGCCCCCTAATCGAGTAAATGATTCAAGTGAGGGATGCTCTTATGTTGTACGGCAATATAATCATGAATAGCTGTTATGAGTACCTCCGCATTAAAACCCTGTTTGAAATATTCCCGTAAAGAGATCCCGGCATCTTGCATTAAAAAGCAATGGGCTTGAGGATTATCGGCTATCAACACAGGCACGGCTGCGCCGCAGTTTTCCCGGAGCAGATGGATTACTCGAGGCTCTAAAGATAAGCCTGGCGGCACTTGCTTGAGATAACAATGACCTTGATTCGTGCCAAAACGGTAAACGCACGACCAGGGCGTCTTCAAAATGACTTCAGGTGCGGGGTTTTGAATAATATAACCAATACGCTGTAAAGTGTTGAGCGCCCAAATGATAGCGTCTGAATTCATCATTTAATTTCCACCTCATAAAAATATCAGGCTTTAATGATAGCAAATCAAATTTGGCGATGCCTTCATGGTATAATGCTTCTGAGTAATCTATGGGTGTCAACCGTTACCAGCCAGGCTAAAAGCCGCTTTTTTGGCTTTGAGGTCATCATGAGAATTTCTGAAATACTGATTAACAATATCATTCATGTACATGGTGACAAAGGCCGGCAATGGTTAAAGGATTTACCGGATTTATTACAGCGATTTGCCAGATTCTGGAATCTGATATTAGATGACTGTTATGCGAATGCTAATTTTAACTATGTCGCTCCAGCAAAACTTGAGCATGGTTTAGAAGTGGTATTTAAGTGTGGCGTTCCCAGTCGAGAATTAATCGCCGAAGCCAATGCGCTTAAATATTACAATGGCGTTGGCGCCGTCCGTTTACTGCAATTTGCTGAAGAAGCTGGTGTGATGTTGCTGGAAAAAATTACGCCGGGCAATTTGCTGGAAGAATCCCCGGATGAAAACCAGGCGACGGTGTGGGCCGTTGAACTCATCAAAAAATTAAATCGGCCCATCACAGAAACCTCTGCATTTCCTACTTTAAGTGACTGGTTTCAGGGATTAGAAAAGTTAACTCACCATTTTGAGGGCCACACTGGCCCTTTCCCTCCGCATTTAGTCAATAAAGCGAAAGAAATGAGTCATGAGTTATTAAATTCTCAAGGGGAGCAGGTATTACTTCATGGCGATTTGCATTATGCCAATATCCTCTGGTCAGAACAAAACGGTTGGCAGGCCATTGACCCGCAAGGCGTCATCGGGGAACGGGAATTTGACATTCCTTTTCCGCGGTTAGAGAAAATCATCGATGAAAAATTATTAAGATATCGACTTGACCGGTTTATAGAGATTTCTGGTTTTGATCGGCAACGGATTATCGGCTGGCTATTTTCTAAAGCCGTGTTAGCAGCCTCGTGGACGTTTGAAGATTCTGGCGCAATCGATAATAAATTTATTCGCTGCGCTGAGGCCATTGAAAAAATGCTGGTTCCAAAAATTAAGAGGTATCGCCAGGAATATGATTTTATGGCCAAGCATAACCAACAATCTTATGATCAGATAGCGGATCAATGGTGGCAAGAGCGTCAATGGAGCCTTGATAAAAACGCCATTGATCAAGCCATTCCCTACATAAGATCGGCTGGTAAGATATTGGATGTCGGTTGTGGATCCGGTAAGCCGATTGCTGAATATCTGTTAAGCCGAGGTTTTGATGTTTACGGTGTAGATATTTCCGAGCGTCAATTACATTATGCTCAACAGATTATTTCCAAAGAAAGGTTATGGCAGGGAGATATACGAACCTGGCAAATTCCCTTGAAATTTGACGGTATTATCTGTTGGTTTGCATTATTTCATGTGCATGCAGATGAACACGCGACCATATTAAAAAAATTTTATGACTGCTTAAATCCGCAAGGGATTATATTAATGACGATGGCGGATACAGCGGGCCCTCAGGGCGATTATCAAATTGTCGATGATCAATCGATTAAGTCAATCATGTTTGGGCAGGAGTTTTACTATAGCGGTCATTCAGTATCAGAAAATTTAAAACTAATTAAAGCGGCAGGTTTTCAGATCATCGATGAATATTGCGATCAGCCGGGAAACCAGGTTATTTTAGCGCAAAAAGCTGAGACCCCATGAAAATATTTTTAGAAACTGAAAGACTGATTTTGCGATTACCGACCTGGTCTGACTTAGATCATTTAGTCGCTTTGCGATCAGACCCTTAATGTCATGAAATATCTGGGTGACGGATCTATACATACCAGAGAGCAAGTAGAACGATTTTTAAGTATGGCCATTCCTTATCAAGAAAAATATGGCTTTGGGTTCTGCTCTGTCTTTGAAATAGAAACCGGTGAATTTATTGGGCAGGCTGGTTTATTTCATAAAGGATTTTATGATGACCAGCCGGATATTGAATTGGCTTATCGGCTCCATAAAAAATATTGGGGTCATGGTTATGCCACAGAACTTGCCAAGGCACTGATTCGTTGGGCTTTTGAAAACCTGCCGGTAGATAAAATTGTTTCCGCGGCAGAACCAGAAAATACAGCTTCTCAAAAAGTATTATTGAAGTCTGGATTCCTATTTTTAGGGAAACAGAAATGGTGGAATGAAAGAGAACTCTTTTACTATGAAATTTCTATTTTGAACAATTAGGTGAGTTGATTAGCCCCGTTCAGCCTCATTTGCATTAGAATCAAAAACCTATTTCAGCCTCATGTTGCATTGGACAAGACTCACAATATTAAAATGTCTTGCAACATGATAACATTAGCTTGATGCCAGTATGCTTCATGGTTTTTTGAGGTTCTTGTGAATGAAAATGTATGCAATGCAATTGACTCGCGCCGGCTCACTATTAGAGTATGTAAAGATTCCAATCCCGAAACCTAATAAAGATGAAATTTTGGTTAAAGTAACGGCTTGCGGCGTTTGCCGTACTGATTTACACGTTGTGGATGGAGAATTGAAAAATCCTCACCTACCGCTCATTCCAGGCCATCAGATAGTGGGAATAATTACGGAATTAGGTCAGGAAGTTCAAAACTGGAAGGTAGGCATGCGTGTCGGTATTCCATGGTTGGGCAGTAGTTGTGGAAAGTGTAGTTTTTGCTTAAAAAAGCAAGAAAACCTTTGTGAAGAAGCCCGCTTTACGGGTTACCAAATCAATGGTGGTTTTGCTGAATATTGCCTTGCAAAGGCACAGGCCTGTTTTCCGATCCCGGAAAGTTATCCGGATATTCAAGCTGCACCGCTATTGTGTGCTGGATTAATTGGATATCGCGCCTACAAAAAAGTAGGGGATGCGCAGCGGATTGGTTTATATGGGTTCGGCGCGGCTGCCCATATTATGATTCAAATTGCTCAGTACCAGCATCGTGAGATTTATGCGTTTACTCGCGCCGAAGATATTAAAGCTCAACAATTCGCTAAACAATTAGGCGCTGTATGGGCCGGTAATTCTGATAGTACTCCGCCTGTACCATTAGACGCCGCCATTATCTTCGCTCCAGCCGGGGAATTAGTGCCAGTTGCACTGCGCGCGGTACAACGAGGAGGAAAAGTCATTTGTGCTGGCATACACATGACAGATATCCCTTCATTTTCTTATGATCTTTTGTGGGGAGAACGCTGTCTTTGTTCTATCGCCAATCTGACTCGGCAGGACGGTAAAGAGTTTTTAGCTTTAGCCCCAAAAATTCCTGTCAAAACGGAAGTCCATATTTATCCTTTAATCAGAGTCAATGAAGCTCTCGCTGATCTTCGTCATGGACGATTTACGGGTGCGGCTGTGATTCAGATTGCATGAGCGCCAATCCACACCCTGACCTAAACTGCCGCCATCATTGGCCAACAACTGCTTACCTCATTCGTTCGCTGTCATCCGATACTACCGTCTCACTCAATTCCCCCGCTCAAATTCCTGGATATTTTTAAACGTAGTAGCCGCAATATGAATCAAAGCTTCTAACGTAAAGAATGATTGGTGACCTGTTCAATTATCTATTTCAATGTTAAACTTTTGAACTAATCAGGTGAGTGATGACGCACGAAGAAAATAAAATAGGCCTGGTCGGGCTAACTGCCATGGTTGCTGGAAACATGATGGGTTCCGGGGTTTTCATGTTGCCTGCTAATTTAGCGCAAATCGGCAGCATTAGTCTATGGGGCTGGATACTGACTTCAATAGGTGCTCTTGCGCTCGCTTGGGTGTTCTCCTTCTTAGGCAGAATTCATCCTAAAGCAGGTGGTCCTTATGCCTATGCCAAAGAAGGTTATGGTGATTACTTAGGTTTTCAAACTGTCTATGTTTATTGGCTTGCGGCGTGGATTGGTAATATTGCCATTGTGCTGGTCAGCGTCGGTTATTTAACTTATTTCATTCCAGTGCTTAAAAATCCATGGATGGGATGCTTGGCAGCGATTGTTATCGTCTGGTTTTTTACCTTGGTGAATGGTTATGGTCCTAAAATAATTGGTAAATTACAAACATTCACCACCGCTGCAATGTTAATTCCTGTCCTTGGCATAGCGATTATGGGTTGGTTTTGGTTTTCTCCAACTCTGTTTAGCAGTGCCTATAATGTTTCAGGTCATTCTAATCTCTCGGCCATTTCTTCGGCTGCTTCGCTGACATTATGGGCCTTTATCGGCGTCGAATCAGCCAGTGTATCTGCAGGGGTGGCAAAAAATCCACAACGGGATATTCCTTTAGCCACTATGTTTGGCGTGATACTTGCTGCTATCGCTTATATTTTAAGTAGCTGTGTGATGATGGGCATTATTCCTAACTCTGAATTGGCGGCATCCTCGTCTCCCTTCGCCTTGGTCGCTGTTTCTATTTTAGGGCCGGTGGGCGGTTGGCTAGTAAGCGTCTGCGCAATTCTCGCTTGTTTTGGCACATTAGCGGGCTGGACATTATTAGTCGGACAGTCGGCAAAAGCAGCGGCAGATGATCAACTATTTCCAATATTGTTCTCCCGTGTGAATAAACGCAATGTACCTTTTATCGGATTAGTGCTAGTAGCTTTGTTAATGTCAATCATTTTAATAGTGACAGTTTCCCCTACATTAAATAAGCAGTTTGGATTGATTAGTTTAATTACCGTATTTTTATCTTTGTTGCCTTACTTATATTCCTCGGCTGCAGCGATCATTCTGGGTTATCGTGCGAAGATGCCTAAACTGCAATATGGTATTTTTGCCAGTATTGCACTGATAGCTCTCATTTATAGCTTCTGGACCATTGCCGGTGCAGGATCAAAAGTTGTTTATTATGGCTCACTAACCTTGTTGTTAAGCGTTCCCATCTATATCCTCATATTATGGCGCAGACGTCATCCCTTGCTGACTAAAACTAATCTTGCTCACCACTCTAAGGAATAACGGCTGTTCCCGCTTGATGACGCAGAATCAGTGGTGCATCGGTTAAAGCGCCGATATAAGCAGTTTTATGCGCAGGTTCAAGCAAATAGCCAATCATTCCTTCTGATTCAGCGCCTAACACATCAAAAGAAAAATCTGCCGTAGTAAAAGCCGCAGCCTGCAATGCAATAACTATCTTCATAATGTTGCGACTAATACGGCTTTAATGGTATGCACGCGATTTTCCGCTTGATCGAACACAATAGAATGAGACGATTCAAATACTTCCTCAGTCACTTCCATCGACTCTAATCCATATTGCTGATAGATTTTTTCACCGATATGAGTATTACGATTATGATTTGCCGGCAGGCAGTGCATGAATTTTACGTGGGGATTGTCCGTTAACTTTAAAACTTGACGATTCACTTGATAGCGTTGCAGTAAACGAATGCGTTCATCCCAAACGGAATCCGGTTCGCCCATAGAAACCCAAACATCTGTATAAAGAAAATCAACATTTTTTACCGCAGTTTCGATATCTTCTGTTAATAATATATTTGCTTCAGTAGTCTTGGCCAATTCCAAACAGCGATCAATAAGCGTTTGATGAGGACGGCAACTTTCGGGCGCCGCCATGCGAAAATCCATACCCATTTTCGCAGCGCCCATCATTAAAGAATCGCCCATATTATTATGACCATCTCCTAAATAACAAAATTTAATATCTTTAAGGGGTTTTTGACTATGCTCTTGCATAGTGAGCAAATCTGCCAGAATTTGCGTTGGGTGATATTCTGTAGTCAGTCCATTCCACACCGGTACACCCGCATAAAGCGCCAATTCATCTATGATTTTCTGATCAAAGCCACGGTACTCAATTCCGTCGTACATTCTTCCTAACACTCGAGCTGTGTCTTTCATGGTTTCTTTCATGCCAATTTGTGAGCTTGACGGACCGATGTAAGTCACGTGAGCGCCTTGATCATACGCCGCTACTTCGAAAGCACAGCGTGTACGCGTAGAAGTTTTTTCAAAAATGAGCGCGATATTTTTGCCGCGTAACCGAGGTTGTTCAGTACCTGCATATTTAGCTCGCTTCAGATCTCGAGCTAATTCTAATAAATAGTTAATCTCTTTCGGGGTGAAATTTTCCAAGGTGAGAAAATGCCGGTTTTTTAAGTTAAATGTCATAAACCCTCTCGTTCAATTGGACAGCTCATGCAGCGTGCACCACCGCGTCCACGGCCTAACTCAAAACCAGGAATAGTAATCACTTCTAAACCGGCTTTACGTAACTTGGTATTAGTATATACATTACGTTCATAACCAATAACTACTCCAGGCGCCACAGCCAGCACATTATTGCCATCATCCCATTGTTCGCGTTCCGCTTCATATTCATCTCCGCCTGTGGTAAAAATCCGCAACTTGTTAACACCTAATGCTTTTGCAATAGTAGTTAATGGGTCTTTTTGTTTTTCTACAATTAAATCATTAAGGTTTTCACCACGAGTAATTTGCCAGGCAATCATAGGCTCAATGACACCCGGAAATATACAAAAAGAATCCACATCCAACATGGTCATCACAGTATCTAAATGCATATAGGCGCGATTTTTCGGCAAAGTGAGTGCAATGATTTGTTTCACTTCCTGATCTGTAAATAAAGCTTTCGATAACATTTCCACTGCGTGTGGCGTAGTTCTCTCGCCCATGCCGATCAATACTGCACCACGGCCAATCACGAGCACATCGCCGCCCTCAATAGTAGCGGTCATATAATCGCAGTCTTCGCCGCCATACCAAATTTTAAATCTACTTTCTGTAAATAACGGATGGAAACGATAAACAGCTTTAAGATGAACACTTTCACGTTTCCGAGCTGGTTTGGCCATCGGATTAATCGACACTCCGCCATAAATCCAGCAAGAAGTATCCCGGGTAAATAAATGATTCGGTAACGGCGGTAACACAAAATCATGATCAGCCAGGGAAGCAAACGCAAAACTACCCAATGGCCGCTTGATTTCATTTTTGGTCAGACCTCCTAATAAATGCAAGCATAGCTGTTTAGCAGACAAACTTAGCAAATAACTGCCCAACTCTTTCGCTAATACTGAGCCATAAAGATATTCATGTGCTTGCTGAGCGACCACCCATTGCCGGGCTTCAGGAATAGTTAGTGCTTCTTCGAGCAGATTTTCTAATAAATAAACCTCAACATCGTGTTCTCGTAATGCATCTGCAAAAACATCGTGTTCTTCTCGTGCTCTCTTTACCCACAATACATCGTCAAACAAAAATTCGTGGCAATTAGAAGGAGTCAGCCGTTTTAAGCTTAAATCTGGACGATGGAGAATTACTTTTTTTAATCGGCCTACTTCTGAACCTACATAATAATTAATCATATACCTTATTCTTAAGTCTTGGGCCGCTGCCCATCTTCGTAAGCCGGGAAGGCTGGTTTTTTTGCGTCCTATGGGACGCTCTTCATACCCGATATTATAGAGGATTACTTGGTCGGAAACAATCACATATTCAGGGTTACTGCAATTCAGACATCGCCAATTCAGTTAATTTTTCTTTAATTCCAAATCGTTCCAATGGGTACGGCTTATAACTGATCACCAAATGTGGTAGTATGATCTCCATCATAAACATATTTAAATTCGAGAGTGGTAAAAAGCAATGAAAAAGCCTATTGCAGTTGAAACTCAATCGCGGATTTTACCTCAGCTCATGGATGAATATAGCAGACTGACATCGATTGTTGACAAACAACAATGGCTCTCTGATCTCCAAATTCCGCTGATAGAAGTGGGGAATGATGATCCTGACTATTGTCGTGTAACTTTCTTATTTCAAAATAACGGTGATAAGCATACTTCGATTTACCTGTATTCACCATCCACCGGATTTCCATGCAACCCTGGCAGTTTGCTGAAAAATCATCCAGAAACAGATATTGATTATTTAACATTGCTGCTTCCTGCTAACTTGCGCATGTGTTATAGCTTTTTGATAGTATCCCATGAATATCCGTATGAAGAGAGCGATACTACCTCGCAGCACATTCATTATCCTCAACCGGCAGGTGAATTAGCGCGCTCACTGTGGTTATTCAATCAACTCATGGCAGAAAATGCCGTCGGTATTGATCCTCATAATCCGAAGGCTATTATTTATTATAAAGATTGGGAAAATCCGGTGGAATTTTGGGCGAAAGAATCTATTCTGGAATTGCCAAAAGCGCCTGCCCCCCTGGTTTCTGTCAAAAATAACCTGGCGGAATTATACCAGGAAAAGCGATTACTTCGTGTTACGCTGCGGTTTAACGATACTCAATTATCTGGTCATCCTGATTATCAAAATACGGAGCGAAAGTATTGGCTTTATTTTCCACCTCACTATGATCCTGCTAAAACTTATCCATTGATGCTATTTCTGGACGGCAGTGATTATCTCGGTTTATTTTTGACGCCCTCTGTATTGGATTCACTAATAACTCAAGAAAAAATTCCACCTTGCCTGGCTGTATTTTTGGACTATTCACCGGATAAGCGTATGTCAGAATATAGTTGCAGCGCGACATTTACCGATTTTATTGCCGAAGAATTCTTTCAAATTTTAAAGAGGCAATATGGCTTGTCAATCGATGAATCTCCACAACTGACCACCATCGTGGGTTATAGCGCCAGCGGATTAGCGGCGTTTTATGCGGGGATCACACGTCCTGATAGATTTGGGCAAGTGATTGCGCAATCGCCCTCATTGGAAATCCTTAAAAAATCGGAGCTGCATGATTTAATAATTAAAAATTCTTCGCGTCATACCCGGTTCTTTTTAGAAGCGGGTAGCTTAGAAACATTGCCCGCCGAATTGATATTTGCTGACGGTAGCTCTCAGGCCTTCAATTCTTTACAAGCCTGCCGCGAGACTGCCAAGGAATTACAACAGCAGGGTTGGCCAGTTTATTTTGAGGAGTTTATGGGTGGCCATAATACAATATGCTGGAGTCAATCTTTACCTGCCAGAATAAAAGCGGCTTTTTCAGCTTCGGGGTCAGTATGATCATTCCAGAGGCATTGATTAACAATACCGTTAATATTCACGGTGAAAAAGGCCGTCAATGGTTAAATGATTTACCCGATTTATTACGGAAGGATGCGAGGTAAGGGTGTTTCGCAAATTACTTTAAAGTCACCAGGTCCCTGGATTTCGGTAGAGTGTACTCTTAACTATTTAAATGGATAACTCCCATAAATCGCATTGGGTTGTTTTTTCTCATACGCCCAATAGCGATCCCCATAAGACCAATGCCAAAATTCAGTGGGATAATTAACGAAACCCGCAGCTGATAAAGCCTGGCTCATGATTTTTCTATTCTTCTCAGCTTCGGGCGAAATTAGATGCGACGCCGTCAGCGAAATAGAACCATTCGAATCTTCCATCCAATCTTTCGGGTGGATGCCCATATCGACGTATTCGCCTTCATCATTTATTAAATAGATGTCAATGGCTCCGCCCGTAGAATGTGGCGGAATATTATCAGAACCGTCTTGATTAACCATTGGAGAAACCAGCTTAGTGGATTCAATAAAGATTTGATCGGCAGACCAATCAGGATGTTGTGATTTTACTTTTTCATAACGCTTTTCAAAAAGGAATTTTTGCAATGAAAGACTTCTGTAACCTTCGTATAAACAAAAATGCAAATTTTGGGGAAGATATGCCTGAGCTTCCTTTAGTTTTTCGTATACACCTTTGCGTATGAAAGTATAATCCTGGTTATCGGGAATTTCAGGGGAAGGACCAAAAGCAATTTCTTTTTGGTTTTTTAAATTGATCATGGGTTCCCGGTTATCTAAAATCCGAACAGACAAAACTCTTGGGTCCGCAATCAATACTAGACTATCGGTTTGTGCATATCCAGACAGCATTCCTACTCCAATTAATGCAAAAGTTAGTTGAGCTAAACGATACCTTAAAGCTCTCATAAACATTTAACTCTGTCAATAAGACAAAAAATTAAACTATCTGTTTCGACATTGGCCGAAAGGAATGATCGCTACCCAGCATTGGTTGAATAGTATGGGTATTAGAGGCTTGACAAAAATGTGTCTTTGAGACATAATATACTTCTTAAAATAAGTCTGGTAGACATATATGGCAAAACAACCCGGCAACAAAACACAATACGCCATTTTAGGCGCGCTTAGTATTCAGCCCATGTCCGGCTATGAGATGAAAAAAATGATGGAGGGTAGTACCAATTATTTTTGGACGGAAAGTAATGGTCAGCTTTATCCTACTTTAACCAAATTGGCAAAAGAAAAACTGGTGACGGTTGAAAAACAAATGGCAGGTGCAAAATTGCGTAAGGTTTATAGTTTGACTCAAATTGGAAAAAAGAAATTACAACAATGGTTAACTGAAGATGTGGAATCTTATCCACAACGCAATGAATTATTATTAAAAATATTCTATGGTCAAAATGTTACACCGAAAATATCAATCAACCATATTAAAAAATATTCCGACAGGTGTGAAGCAGCGCTAAAAATTTATCAAGATATTGAAACAAAACTTGAAGAAATGGTTAAAAAGAAAGAACAACCCGTTTATTTTTTATTGACCGTGAAAGCAGGTGTAAAACATGCGAAAACAGAACTGGAATGGTGCCATGAAGCCATTCAACTAATTAATAAATATACTCATCAGAAAACGGGGAAAAAATAATGACTACAATAACCAATCAATTTTTACAAGGTAATTATGCCCCATGGCCTCAAGAAAATGAGTTTAACAATATTTTTTCTATCATTGGCAAAATTCCTCTCGAATTAAATGGGGTTCTTTATCGAAACGGCCCTAATCCGCAATTTTCCAGTCCTGGTAAACATTGGTTTGAAGGGGACGGAATGCTGCACGCTTTTTTTATTCAGAATGGTCAGATCAGTTATCGTAATCGCTGGATACAAACCGAAAGATTTAAATTAGAACGCCGGTTAGGTAAAGCACTCTTCAGCAGCTTTAATGACGCAGAATCCTTTGTAGAGAATATTCCTCATAATACCGCTAATACCAATATCATCCAGTATGCTGGAAAATTATTTGCGCTACAGGAAACCTCTTGCCCGATAGAAATTCATCCAATGAGCTTAGAGACGCTAGGAAACTGGAGTTATCATCAACAAGTTCCTCAAATGAGTGCGCATCCTCATTTTGATTTTCAGACAGGTGAAATGCATAGCTATGCTTATTCACCCGGTACAAATGATGTTATTTATTATATTTTTAATCGTGATGGAATGGTGAGTAAAACTGAAATCATTCATGCACCTTATTCCAGTTTCATGCATGATTTTTTTATCACCAAAGATTATGTGATATTTCCAGTGCTGCCACTCACTTGTAGTATCGAGCGCATGCAACAAGGAAAATCTATGATCATGTGGGAACCTGAAAAGGGTTCGCATATTGGTATTATGCCGCGTAATGGTCATGAAAAAAATATAATATGGTTTGATTTAGAATCTTTTCATGCATTTCATTTTATGAACGCCTATCAACAAGGTGATACTATTATTTTAGATGGAATGAAATCAGAAAGAGCGCATTTATTCCCAGATGCCAAAGGAAAAATAGCATCACTCTGTGAATCTCCGCCCCAATTAACCCGTTGGACATTTGATCTCAAACAAAAAAGAGCAGTGACAACAAAGCTCGATTCACTGCCAATAGAATTTCCACGGATTGATGAGCGTTTCACGGGCTTAACTTATCGGCATGGATTTGCTGCAGCTTGTGTACAATCTAATGATTTAGCATTTGATGCAATTGTCCATTATGATCTGACCACTCAATCACAAACTATTCGTGAATTTGGTTTAGGCAATACACCGAGCGAGCCGATATTTGTACCGCGACATTTAAGTAGCGCGGAAGGTGATGGTTTTATTTTAACTGTTGTTTACAATAAGCAAAAAGATGTGAGTGATCTTTACATACTCGATGCGATGAATATTAATAAAGAACCCTTGGCAATTGTGCAATTACCTCATCGCATTCCCAATGGATTTCATGGAAATTGGTACAATAATTCGGGGTGCTTATGAAAAAAATATTACTAAAATGTATCCTCGGGTTCGTTTTTACAGCGATCACCGTCTGTTTTACTGTCCCAATGGCGGATGCTTGCACAGAATTCAAATTATCTGAAGGTGGTCAATCAGTAATCGGCCACAACTTTGATTGGGTTAATCCGTACGCTTTCATCGTGATCAATCCTGCGGGTATCAAACGCCACTCTGGTAGTATGGATAATCATTCTAAACCTTTAGAATGGGTATCAAAATATGGAAGCGCCACGGTGAATCTCGCTGGGCCTGATCGCCAGGTTATTCCGCAAGCAGTGGTCAGTGGATTGAATCAATTGGGTTTAAGCGCTTCGATTTTATGGCTGGAAAGTGCAGAATATCCCTCTGTACCTGCTCAGCCGGTAGTGGGTACGTCACAATGGGTTCAATATTTTTTGGATAACGCCAAAACAGTTGCTGAGGCTATTCAGTTAGCTCGCCACGTTGAAGTGGAGCCAACAGTATTTCATGGACAAAAAATAGCAGTGCATTTGATGATACACGATGCCGGTGGAGATTCTGCCGTAATGGAATACTTGAATGGAAAATTAAATATTTACCATCAAAAAAAGTTACCAATCCCGGCGTTGACCAACACGTCTTATTTAGAATCCACTCAATTACTGAAACAATATCAAGGATTCGGAGGCGATGCTCCGTTACCGGGAGGATATTTTACGAAAGCCCGATTTGTTTTGGCAGCCAATTTCTTAAAAAATTTACCACCCCCTCATTCCACTCAACAAGCTGTCGCCAGCGCTTTTAACGGTTTAGGTTATTTAATTGAAATTCCGGGTTCTTCAGACCCCACAGTGTGGAGTTCAGTTTATGATTTAACGAATCGAATCCTATATTACCGAACGATCGATAATCAACAAATCAGGTTTGTTCATTTAAATCACTTTAATCTTGCTAAAGGTCAGCCGGTGAGAATCATGTCGATGACTAATGATTTTGTGGGCGATGTTGAAACCATTTCACTCAAAACTCATCAACCCGCCAAACGCACTCCTCACGAAGAAATTTATGTGGGAGGAAAAATCGTTGAACAGCATAAATCAATCTAAAACAAGCTCATTTGGCGATTTCAATAATAACCTTGAGCGCTTGCGTTTGTGCTGCATTAGCAAAAGTTTCATAGGCTAGTAGGATATCATTAAATTTAAAACGATGGCTGATGAGTTGTTTTGGATTAATTTTTTTAGAGCTGATCGTTTTTAAAAGCATAGAAGTCGTCACTGTATCCACTAGCCGAGTGGTTATGGAAATATTTTGTGACCATAGTTTCTCTAAATGCAAATCTACTTTGACGCCGTGAACTCCAATGTTGGCGATGACACCACCCGGAGCGACGATATCTTCACAAAGAATAAAAGTGGCCGGAACTCCTACCGCTTCTATCGCAGTGTCTACGCCTTCGCCACCCGTTATTTTCATGATTTTTTCAATTGCTTTTCCATCTGAATTATTAATGATAGTCGTTGCACCGAGTTGTTTAGCTTTTTCCAATCGATTATCATCCACATCAACCACAATCATTTCAGCAGGTGAATAAAATTGTGCTGTTAGCAAAGTGGCTAAGCCGATAGGGCCTGCACCAATAATGGCAATCGTATTACCCGGCTCGATTTTTCCATTTAAAACACCGCATTCGAACCCAGTAGGAAAAATGTCGCTCAACATCACCACGGCTTCTTCATCAACGCCTTGGGGAATTTTATAGAGACTGGTATCGGCGTGCGGTATGCGAACGTATTCTGCTTGAGTCCCGTCAATACTATTGCCGAGAATCCAGCCGCCAGTGCTACAATGAGAATACATTCCTTTCCGACAAAATTTGCACTTGCCACAACTACTAATACAAGAAATAAGGACTTTATCGCCCACCTGAAAACCGGTTATGCTGGAACCAATTTTATCGATAATGCCAATGCCTTCATGCCCTAAAATGCGACCTGGTGCGCAAGTGGCCACATCGCCTTTGAGAATATGCAGATCAGTGCCGCAAATTGTCGTTTTAATGATCTTAACAATCGCGTCGGTAGATTCTTTAATAACAGGAAGCGGGCGGCTTTCGATAGCCTTTTTTCCGGGCCCCAGGTAGATAAGTGCTTTCATAAATCACCTATTTAATTATTGAAAATCTTTACATTGGTACACTAAACGATAGTATAACAAATATTTTGAGTAATATCCTGGTCAAAATTGATCTATGAGCGGCGGAAATTTTTATAAGAACCATTCAATATTTTTCCATGCGCCAGGGCTAGTTTTTTTAGCTGAGATACGTTCTTGCCAATTCGTAAAATACCATAAATAATAGCAATATAAATTGCAATACGATGAAAAAAGTCATCATTTTTTTTCACCTCGTGGTTCATTGTTTGGTAGCTTTGACAAATAGAAACCAGGGTTTAGTGGTAATCAGAGCGTATAAATTTGGATCCTGCTTTAAACCCTCTTGCGGTTGTGGTTCAATTATTTTTTCGATGACAAAACCAGCTTGAGATAAAGATTCAGATAAGTCATTTAAAGTGTGATGGTAATATTTTACGGTAGCATTTGCCCACGGCCAATAATCTTCAATAATTTGTGGTTCAAAATAGTTTTTTAGATGGTATAGCTGGAAAGCCATATGGGGCTGATTGGTTGAGAAAATAAATTGTCCTTTGGGCTTTAATAAACGCGCCATTTCCTTCATTAGTTTTTGCCAATCTTTAATATAATGAATGACCAAAGGCGCCACGATTAAATCGAAGGATTGGTCTGCTAAAAAGCTAAGATTATTTTCGAGATCAGCTTGAAAAACTTGTCCTGAAGTCCCCCAGCCTTTGTTGGGTCACTTTGACCATGTGTTCACTGACGTCAACTGCGGTTACTTTTGCTCCCGCCTTAGTGAATTGTTCTGCGTACCAGCCGGAACCGCAGCCTAAATCCAGTACATTGAGGCCGCTGAGTGATTTAGGTAATAATGACCAGGTAGCCGGACGTTCATAAAAAACATGGATCGGTCTATTATCGACGTCTTTGGAATAAGCGTCTGCAAATTTTTCATGGCTGCCGATAGGTTCTTTTTTCATCATGATATGATACTAAAAATAAGTTTCTTAGCCAATTGAAAAGGAATCACGTATCAAGATACTCTATTTGCTTTAGAAGCATCTATTCTTTATAATAAACGCCTGTTCATTAATTTTTTGGATGATGTCACATGATTTTAGCCCTTTAGCTACTCAAAATTTAACATGTTTTCAATCTGTTAAATGGTTTTTCTGCTAGGAGGTTAAAATGCCTAATTTTGTTCGTTTTCCTGAAAAATCGGTTAGAAATTTATTCTGGTTTCCGATATTTTTATTTCTTTATAGCTTTATCGGCAATGTCTCGAATGATATCTACATGCCCAGCATGCCGGTATTGGTTCATGTGTTTAATACCAATGACCATTGGGTTCAGCTCACTTTGGCGATGTGGTTTTTAGGCGCTGCAGCGCCCCAATTACTCATGGGGCCGGTCGCAGATCGGTATGGACGCCGTGCATTATTATTTTGGGGTGGGTTTGTATTTCTACTCTCAACATTGGTATGTGCAATCAGTACTCATATCGGTTGGTTAATCGTCGCCCGGTTTTTTCAGGGTGTCGGTGTCTGCAGTTTAACGATTATCAGCTTCGTGGTGATTCATGAATTATTTACCGGTCATCACTGCGTTCGATTACTCGCTTTTCTGAATGTCTGTAATTCTGTTGCTCCCTTATTAGGCCCTTTGTTAGGCGGATATATATTTTTACTTTTGGGCTGGCGCGCTAATTTTTTTATTGTTTTCTGTTTAGCATTGATTGCTTTAATCGGTTTGTGGCGATACTTGCCCGAAAGTAAAATACCGCTGGATTATCAAGCATTAGCGCCAAAGGTACTGCTTAGCAACTATCTGGCGTTATTAAAAAATCGAGTCTTCATGACGCATCTGATCAGCTATGGCTTGTTTTTCAGTGGAATGATTGCTTATCTTTCTGGAGCGCCGTTTATCATTATTAATCAGTTAAAAATAGCGGCACAACATTTCGGGTTAACACAATTGGCGGTTTTCGGCGCTTTTATGTTGACCTCTTTATTCGTCGGAAAATTAGTTCGACGTTACGGCACGCACAAAATTATTTGGCTGGGCGCGATTATCATCGCTTTATCTGCGGTGGCCATGGTAGGGTGCAGCATCATGTTGCCGAATAGTTTGTATGGATTTGTTGGTAGTATGATGGGTTACGCCGCAGGCTTTGGTTTAGCCGGCAGCCCGCTGGCCAAAGAAACGCTGTCCGCCAGTCCTCATGGTGGCGGTTTTGCTGCAGCGATGTTGGGTTTTAGCATGACGGGGTTCAGTAGTTTAGCCAGTATCATCGTCAGCGCACTTTACAATCAAACGATTATTTCGGTAGCCGCTATTATCTTAATCATCGCTTTACTGGCCTTATTCACTATTTTCTGGATACCCAGGGAGAAGTAATATGTCAATCTCTCAAAAACAAACATCAGTCATCGTTTTGGTTTTGCTATGCATCAATCCCATCATCGGCATGGCGGTTGATTTAGTATCGCCTTCATTACCTGCAATCACTTTGAGTTTAAACATTTCAGCAAAGGTAGCTAAGGATGTGATTTCGATTTATTTATTAGGTTATGCGCTAGGAAATTTTTCAATGGGGTTTTTAACAGATGCTTTAGGGAGACAAACTTTAATTAGAGTTTGGATTGTTATTTTTATTTTGGTCAGTTTAATCCCTGTTTTTTTTACCCATATCGAAATGCTTTTATTAGTACGTTTTTTGCAGGGAATAACATTGGGCGGTATTGCTGTTTTGGTAAGAGCCATTTGTACGGACATTCTGCCTCCGGAAAAATTGGTCAATATGGGTGTTATATTTGCGATGGCATGGGGGATAGGTCCTATCATTGGGCCATTGATCGGAGGCTATCTACAAACTTACTTTGGTTGGAAAGCAGGATTTGTATTTTTTGCCGTCATGATGTCTTTGGTGGGTGCGGTGGTTTTTGGGGTAGTCCCTGAAACGCATTTTAATCGCCATGCTTTTAATTTACCTACCATGAAAAAAAACCTGGTCGAAGTGCTTTCAAATCGGGTTTTTGTTTCCCTGGTTATGTTGATGGGGTTAACCTATTCTTTGCTCATTATTTTTAATACCCTGGGCCCTTTTCTTATTCAAACCCGGTATCACTATTCACCTGTTTATTTTGGACGTTTAGCGTTAATTTTGGGATTTGTATTTTTGCTGTCGACGATGGTTTGCCGATTTGTCTTGAAATTTTTCAATATGGAAAAATTACTGTTAATCGTCGTTAATTTATTTTTTGCCTTCGCAGTGGTTTTACTTTTGATTGGATATCTTTTCCCCAACAGTATATTTCTTCTAGCATTGGCCAGCGCGATCATGTTTTTTGGCGCGGCATTTGTTTTTCCATTATCGATGGGAAAAGGAATGGGGGTTTTTCGTCATATATCCGGAACGTCTAATGCAACGATGTATCTGATTAATGTTTTAATAACAAGTTTGTGTGCTTTTCTAGCGAGTTTTCTTGTCGTTCAAAATATCCTTACTCTGTTGTGGATTTATGTTTTCTTAATGCTTTTTTGTGTGTTAATTTATTGGAGACTGATCCATAACAAATTGACATAAAGTGTACTTACTTCACAAGAACCTTGACCATTGGAGTTGTTGACCTTGCAATGCCTTCGCCTGGATCAATCCATTCCTCATTAACATAGCCTATCGATTTATAAAATCTTTCTGCATCAATCGCTGCATTAGTTACTAATTTTTGTACTCCATGTTGTTTCGCATATTCCTCAACAGCAGCTATCATTTTGGAACCCATTTTTTTACCCTGACATTCTGGTAATATCGCTACAAGACGAATAGCTGCGACTTTATCACTTAAGAAATCTAATCTAACCGTTCCAACAGCGGTATTCTCGTCCATAAATACAAAACAGTAATTATTTGGGTTGCTATCATCAGGATGATTTCTGTCATAATTTCCATCAGGAAATAAAACTTTTATGCGGATTTCATGCATTTTCTCTAAAGTAGCATTATCCAAACACATGGAAAGTTTGAGATTAGACATAAGCTTATTCATATTGAATTTTCAGTTGTGGAAATTCCTGAGTAAAACGATGCAGATTAGGGGTTAAGTGCTTATTGTATATACCTAAAGCGAGCATTACAATAGCCTTACTACCAGAGGAGAAATGCCATGTTTTTATTAATCGTCGGATACACTCAATCGCAGGAACAAGTCGCTGTGCATGCGCCGGCTCATGCTGAATGGGTTAAGCAAAATATCGAGGAAGGCGTCTTTCTGTTCGCCGGCCCTAAAAAAAGCAAATTAGGTGGAGCGATTCTAGTAAAATCTATGGATAAACGAACGCTGAAAGCAATTATTGCGGAAGATCCTTTTGTCAAAGCAGATGTTGCGGAATATCAGATCATTGATTTTGATTGCAAGACAACTAGCCAGCAGCTCTCTTTTCTGCAGGCCATGTAAAAGTATTTTCCTTGAGGAGAAAGACCGTGCCGTTAAATCAATCTGAAAAAAGGCGTGATGAATGAAGCAGAAGACCCTGCCAAAGATATTGCAGATATATTGGGAGAGCAAAATGGCTAACATCGATTTATTAAAAATTATAGTTGATTCTATTTATAACCCTCACTTAGATGTCGTTGAGACCATTGAAAAATTATACCATCCGAATTATGAGCAATGTATCAACGGCGTTCATATGAACCGTATCGAATATATTCAGCATGTCATAGCACAAAGGCAAAATATGATTATCGATCGGTTTGATTATCAGCATTTTTTAGAAAAGGGGAATGAATTGTTCGCCCTTTACTCTGTCAAAGGGAAAAATTTAAAAAACCTGCCGGTTGAGGCAGAAGTCATTGCTTATTTTTTATTTGAATCTCAGCAAGTATTGAGAATCCACGGACAAGTGCGGTTAATAAAAGGTGACTTGTCGGACGTGGATATGAAAGAAACTTAGTTATCCATTTCGTAACGCTGCCACTTTTTCTAAGTAACAAGCGCCCCATTTTTTTAATCCGCATAAAACGGGGGTTAGGGTTTTCCCAATTTCCGATAATTCATATTCTACTTTAGGTGGAACTTGGGCGAAAACAGTACGCTTAATGATGTGTTGTTCCTCTAATTCTCGTAGCTGGGCGGTCAACATTCGCTGGGTTACGCCGGGAACCAGGCGGCGTAGTTCGTTAAAACGTTTAACGCCATCGTATAATGCGAATAAGATCAATATCTTCCATTTTCCGCCGAGGATACTGAGTGTGGCGCAGATAGCTTTACTGTCATTTGGTGCGGGTGGTAATGATGCCATGGGTTTTCCTCCTATAAGTATACAAATCCATACTATAACACATTTAAGTGCCTACTTTACATAAAAATACTATTAAATTATAATTTCATTAAATCCGGAGGTTTGTGTGAAAGAAAATCGATTCGTTTTATTGGGTATCAGCTTAGCCAGTTTTTTAGGTTTATTAGACCTCACGATTGTGAATACGGCGTTGCCTGCCATACAACAAGAATTTCACAGTAGCGTACTGCAACTGCAATGGGTGATCAACAGCGTATTGTTGATATTAACGACTTCCATGGCTATCTTGGCTAAATTGGCGGATACCTATGGCCGGCGTCTTTTTTTATATTTGGGTTTACTGTTATTTGGTGTTTCATCTATTGGCATTGGTTTTTCGCATCATTTCGGGCTACTCATTGGTTTTCGTTTTCTGCAAGGGATTGCGATTGCACTACTCTACATGGCTCCTCTCGCCATTGTTCCTAATGTTTTTCCGGTTAAGGATCAAGGCAAGGCGATGGGTTTTCTCGTGGGCGTCAGCAGTTTTGGTTTAGCTTTAGGGCCTGCGGTGGGTGGAATACTGGTTAGCACGATTGGTTGGCGCTGGATATTTTGGATTAATCCCCCTTTAGCGCTTGTTTGCTGGCTCTGTTGCTTTAAAGCATTAAAAGAATCTAAAAGCGCTCAACCCGAACCGATGGATTGGCGAGGGTTTGGGTTATTGTTGGTAAGCATTCCGGCATTTATTTTAGCGATCATTGAAGGTCAGAATTTGGGATGGTTATCTTGGCCGGTCTTGAGTTTGTGGGTGATCGCTATCTGTGGTTTAGTGTGTTTATATCGAGTGGAAAATAAACAGCCCTTTCCGATGATTCAATTTTCTCTAATCAAGCATCCGCTATTTATAATCGGATTGATTGCCAACATATCACTCGCAGCATTTTATGCGGTGGATTTTTTCATTATTCCCTTATTTTTACATTTCATCAAAGATTTTTCTGGTAGCCAAATTGGTTTTACCTTGCTGCCGGCTACATTATTGGTTGCGATATTATCGCCCGTGGCCGGGCGCATTGTTGATAAACGGGGGCCTAAAGGATCACTGATAGTAGGATTGGCATTATTATTGTGTTCGGCGTTACTGCAATCCCAATTCAATCCCCACACAACGATAGCATTATTATTAATTGCCTACGGATTATTTGGCATTGGTTGGGCGTGTATTTTAAGTCCCGCTCTGACCGCCGCGATGGCTAGCGTTCCTCCTGATCGCAGCGGTGTTGCCGCTGGCATGATAGGAACATCGCACAATTTAGGCGGCGCATTAGGATTAGCGCTGGGATCATTAATTTTTACCTATGGCACAAAATTGAATTTATTGACCACCTTGAAAAAATTACAACTTCCAATTGACCAGTGGGTGAATGATGTGGTGATGAATACCGATCAAGCAATTGCCTTGTTAATGAAACATACGCCACTTGCCGAAGGAACGGCTACGCAGATATTCAAACAAGCTTTTTTATCCGGTTATCAAACAGTATTGTGGTTTTTAGCGATATTAATGCTCATCGTACTGGTCGTCAGTGTTTTACTGCGAAAAAAAACTAAGCAAGAGATCACTCATGAATCATGAGTTATTTGAGCCGTATGCATTGAATCAGCTATTGCATTTAAAAAATAAAATTGTCATGGCTCCGATGACACGCGCCAAAGCGTCTGCAGATTTTGTTCCAACGCCAGAAATGGCTGACTATTACGCCAGACGTGCAGGAGCCGGGCTGATTATTACTGAAGGTACAGTGATTAACGCCGAGGCATTGGGATGCCGATATGTTCCCGGTATTTTCAATGAGAACCAAATTTCGCACTGGAAAAAAGTGACTGATCAAGTTCACAAAAATAACGGCTTAATTTTCTTGCAAATATGGCATGTAGGCCGCGTATCCCATCCCGATTTTCTCAGTGGAAAATTACCGATTGGCCCTTCAGCGAGCGTGATGACTGGAGCCGTTTATCGAAGCTCAGGTTTAACTTATGGGCCGTCGCGTGCTGCAACATTAGCGGAAATAAAACAGCTCATAGAGGCTTATGCCGCTGCCGCTCAAAACGCCGTTAAAGCTGGTTTTGACGGTGTTGAAATTCACGGAGCCAACGGTTACCTCGTCGATCAATTCTTGCATCATCATACCAATCAACGCGAGGATGATTATGGCGGCAATGTCGAGAATATGGCCCGTTTTGCCTTAGATGTTGTCAAAGCTTGCGGAGAAATTATCGGTTATGAACGGGTTGGTATTCGATTATCACCGGGGGCATATTTAAATCAAATTGTAGGTGATCCTCGCGATGCCGCCGTCTTTCAAAGTTTATTCAGTTCGCTAAATCAATATCCCATTGCCTATGTTCACGTTGGTAATTTCGATGATACGAAAACTTTTACAGAATTGAATCAGATGACGATGTCTGCCTTTATACGTTCACATTATCGAAATACTCTCATTGGTTGCGGCAGTTATACAGCTGAGACAGCTGTGAAATCCATATTGGATAAAACATTTGATTTAATTGCATTTGGAAGATCGTTTATTGCCAACCCCAATCTTATTGAAGTTCTTCGAAATCAGGGCGAATTACAACTCTACGATAATCGTATGTTAGATATTTTATTTTAATCATTGTGCTGTGCCTGTGAAAATATATCACAGGCTATGTTGAAAGAAAATTGAATCTAGTTGACCTATGATAAAATGATCTGGCAATGCGGTGCGTGGAATACGTTTGAAACCATATTTTTCATAAAATTTATGAGCCGCGTGTAGTTTGTCTACTGTCCCGAGAAATACTGCTTTAAATCCATGTTTTTTTGCTGCATCAAGCAGGGTATCCATTAATTTTTTCGCCACACCCTGACCGCGGTATTCTGAAACAACGAAAAATTTTTTAATTTCACCGGTTTTATTATCCAGTTTCTTAAGGCCGATGCTTCCGATCACTTTTCCATTATGATCGATGGCATACCAGAAATTGTAAGAATGATGATAATAAAAATCCGGTTCTGCGTTGATAACACATTGATTAATTTCTGGAGTAACGGGCAGAGAAAACTCATGTTTCTGTATCTCTGTAATCATGTTGACAATTTGCTTTCTGATGGTTCGGGATGTAGGAAGAACAGCTATTTGTATTTGCTCTTTCGCTAGCCGGCTTTTTTCAAGAGCACCCGAATATTTATCGATAGATTCAATAATATTTAACATTTCTGCATCGTTTAAGAACCGGAAGGCATTTTCTATTTTAGAGACAGAAAATTTATCTATTTTCTCTATTTCTTTCTTGCCGGTTACGGTGAGATATAAATATTTTTCACGTTTGTCAGCACCCACTTTGAGCTCTATTAATTTATTTTTGCTGAGCACCTTTATTAATCTCGATATTTTAGAGGCTGACATCAGTAATAAATGCCCCAATTTTAAAATAGTGATCCCTGGATCTTTATCAATTTCAATTAACGTATGCCAGTGAGCCGGCGTTATGTCAGCATTAGAATGATCTAATTGAAGCAATCCCAGCTCTCTGACCAGCTTTCGGGATAAATATCTTAATTGTTCTATTTGCTCTTTTCTCATAGGAAGTACTGCGGTTATTATGTTACATCTATTATACCTAAATTACTTGCAAAATGCAATCAAATTAGTTAAAATACATTCAAATAACTTTCTTATTTTAAATATATTGATTTAAATCAGATGGTTGTAATCAATCTTAACGAGGGCATTTTGATGAATAGCGCACCCATTTATTACGAAGATACTTATCGGTTTTCTGGCCAAGCGGTAGTCGAGTCATTTGGGGTAGATGATAAAGGCCATTACATCATTTTGGATAGAACCTTATTTTACCCGCAGGGAGGCGGTCAGCCTGCTGATCAAGGTTGTTTGATTATTGATGAACAACAAATACATATCCGCGCTGTGCGCCTATGTGATAAAGAAATACGTCATTATACTGCCTTAGAGTATCCATTAGTCAGGTTAGTAAAGATTGGGTCGTTTGATTACTCGCCTTGTGGAGGAACACATATCAATTCATCATCTGAATTAAATGACCTGCAGATCATCAAATTTAAAACAAAAGGAAATAGTCTTAAAATTCATTATTAATTTTAAATCGCCTATTTTTCATAATATGTTATCCTAATTCCCACCATGAATAGTAACGAAAAATTAATTATTGACGTCATGCTGGTCAATCGCCTGATAGCAGCGCAGTTTCCACAATGGCAACATTTACCCGTTCGAGCTGTTGCCAATGGCGGATGGGACAATCGCACTTTCTGTCTTGGTGAAGATATGTTGGTACGAATACCTAGCGCCGCGGATTATGCAGCACAAGTGGAGAAAGAACAGCACTGGTTGCCAAGATTAGCGCCTTTTTTACCACTGCCGATTCCAACACCATTAGCCATGGGACAACCCGGTGAAGGCTATCCTTGGTGTTGGTCGATTTATCGATGGCTGGAGGGTGAGCCGGCAGCTTTTGCGCAAGTAAATGATTGGCGTGATTTTGCCATGAGCCTGGCCCGTTTTTTGGTAGCATTTCAATCGATCGATGCAACTGACGGGCCTGTTGCCGGAGCCCACAGCTTTTATCGTGGAGAATCATTGTCTCATTACGATATGGGAACGCGCCAAGCCATTAGTCAACTCAAAGATCGAATTGACGTTGACTCTGTCGCTGCAATTTGGGAGGCGGCTCTCGCCACTCACTGGCCAGGTGCGCCGGTGTGGATACATGGTGATATCAGCGCCGGGAATTTACTTATTCAAAACGGGCAACTCAGCGCCGTGATTGATTTTGGTCAGCTTGCAGTGGGTGATCCAGCCTGCGATTTGGTGATCGCCTGGACATTCTTCAGCGGAGAAAGTCGGGCAGCTTTTTGTGATATATTATCGCTTGATGTCGATACGTGGGCTCGGGCAAAGGGCTGGGCGTTATGGAAGGCTTTGATCACCGCAGCCGGTTTTACTCATCCGAACAATTTTGAAGCTCAGCGATGTTGGCACATTATTAATGAAATTTTGGAGAAATAATAAAACAATATGAAACCTATTCTAATCGACTTACCGATGCCCATCTTAACGCCAAGACTTCTGATCAGACCGCCGCGAGTGGATGATGGTATCGAACTCAACGAGGCCGTTATTGAATCTTTTGAAACCTTAAGGCAAGCTTAGAGCAAATAGAAAAGACCCGTTGACTGGTAAAATTAGCGATTCCTTAGTCTACGCCAAATATGAATTAACGGGATTACCTGACCTGGCAGTTAATTGGGATAAAGGGTAAACGAATGCTGAATTTGATTAATGATGAGATAGATTAATATTACGCTGATGTAGATATGAAAAAAGTACTTTTTTACAAGCTCATCATTATTTTTTTAAATAATTCCTTTGGATCAAGTAATGTTATTGGAATACATTTTTTGAAACAGCACGGTTTTCTTAATCGTGTCTATCGCAAATTGGATAAAATGAATAGTTTCATTTTTCCTTAACATGTTTTTGCCGTATTGCCAATTCTCTGCAGTTTCAATTAAATTGCTCCACGCTTCAAATTTATTTTTTACCCATGCAGCAGAAACTTTTTTTGTAGCCGTATCGCCACACATAACGGTATATAAAATGCGACATAAATTTAAAATCAAGTATGCTTGATAATGGCTATTATCAAGCCATTCAAAATCGGTGATCTTCGGTTCCCATTCCTGGAATAAATCTCTAATACAAGCCTTTTGAACCTCTATAATATCAATAGGATTAATCAGTTTCTTAAAATCAGAACCTATCAGTGGAAAACCCCATTGATAGAGTAAATAATTATTGATGATCCATTCGTTTCCATAGGGGGCCTCTTCATAGAAGATTCCACCACCATAATAAGGTCTAGGCTTTTGAGGTGGCAAAATATTTTCAAGCATATCAATCGGCGTATAAGAGCATTCCAACCGTTGACTCCATTTTTGATAATATTTTTCGATTTGTTGATGTAATTGCTTAATTAGAACAAGCTCATCAGGGTTGAGTGGTTCGTTGATAATGGTTACCAGATCAATGTCACTCCTGCCTGGGTTAAAATCGCCATAAGTTAAGGATCCAAATAAATATAAACCAATTAATTTTTTACCCAGTATATTTTCAATGCCATTGGAGATAAACAACAATACGTCATTAATATCCGGATATGATGTGAAATTTTTTTTCATTAGATTAATAAACCCTTTGAGTATATTCTTCTCTAGTAATTTCATAAATGTGATGAAGCGAATTCTTTACCGGTAAATTACTGATATGTTTCATTCCGGCTTTGAAAATAACTTTTTGCGAAGCAACGTTTTTCGGCAGAATAGTGGCGAGGATGCGATTAAAATGATGCAGTTCAAATCCGATTTCAATACAACGTTGAACAGCTTGAGTAGCATATCCTTTTCCCCAAAAAGGGTGGTCGAGAATATAGCCCAATTCAATTTGTTCATCGAGTATGGGATTTATGTTTTTAAAAAAGCGAAACACGCAGTAACCAATTATTATAGATGGTTCGTCTTTTGCGGTAATCATCCAAACGCCAAATTGATGCATTTGCCAATTTTGGAGAAAACAATTGACGCGATCAATGGCTGCTTCGCGCGACAGTGTACTGCCATCGTAAATATTCTGCATAATAATCGGATTGCTGTAAATTTTGATAAACCAATCGGTGTCATGAACGGTAATCGGTCTCAATATTATTTTTTGTTGCGATAGAAATGTGCCACGAGCTTGTCGCTTTTTTCTGAGTGAAGTCCACGCCCACCAGGGTTGCCGAATTCCGGTTTGAGCCTCATGAATAATCGCCGCAAATACATCCCATACGCAGGGATCCTGTTGACCACTGATTTCCTGGATTCTCTGATAAAGTTCATCGGGATCGGCCTGCGCGAGCTCTGCTATGCTATGAATACCCAGTTTCAGCAAATCCTGGTAAGTGGCGTCCCCGACATTTTTCAGTTTCAATAATTCACTTTTCATAAATTTGATCAAAAAAAGATCATTAAAACCCGGTACTTGCAATTAAATGGAACTGAGTTAACATATAAGCGTACCTGGAGGGTGCTGATAACACCAACCAGGTACTAACCACCAAGTTGCATAAGGAAACTTAATGGCTAAGAGTAGTCTAACAAATTTTGTCGTCTCGATGAACCGTCAGTTCCGACGGAGTCAATTCCTTTTTGATAAAGGCATGATGCTGCGTTTTTACAATGCGGCAGGATGCTGCCTGTTTCATTTTAAAATGGTATGGGGGTCGGAAGGGATTTCTTCCTGGATGTTCGGTATCAGGGATGCCTTGTGGGCAATCTTAGTTCATGAGCCAGGGCGGCTGACGAACCGATTGCCGGGGAATCCCGTCCTGGTGGGTGGTCAACTTTTTAACCATCAACCAGGAATTGAAACCGTAAATCAACAATTAGCCCCATTAATCCGGAAAATTAAGCAACATGATTTGTATGCCCACATTTGTTCTCTGAATGACTTACGCATTTTTATGGAGCATCACGTGTTTTGCGTCTGGGATTTCATGTGCTTGCTCAAAGAATTACATTCTCGAATCGGGACCACGCGCGCGCCGTGGTTGCCTCCGAATGCCCCCTATAGCGCGCACTTAATCAGCCGAATTTTACCAGCAGTTTTGTTTTTTAGAAAAAAGAGGGAATGAGAGTTCAAGTCCACAGGAAAAATTAAAATCCCCAAACTAATTTTTCCAGATCCTGGATATTTTTTACTTGATGTTCCCACTCATTTATTCTAATTTGGACTTTCAAATGGCTATATTTATGCAGGAGCATTAAAGCTGTTAATTGGTGGCTTAATTTTTGATTCATTTGATCTGCCGAATATCCATAAGCGGCCAGAAACTCTCGTAACAAAGATCGATCTCCTTGAATGAGAAATGCGCCAGGGCCTAATAAATCATATTCCGGTAATCCTAACATTGAATCCCCAAAATCAAAAAGCCCATCAATGTGCCAAACGCCGGAAATTTTTTTAGCCATAAAATTCATGGGTGTATATTCTCCGGTGAGTAGCACTGGTTTATGGATGGTTCGTAAGGATTTTTCAATCGGTGCAAGATAATCAGGGATTTGCAGAATTAAAGTATCTGAAAGCTGTCTACGCCGATGCTGATTAACACAGTTCATGATTTGTTTGCCGATAAAAGTTTCCCAATGGCAGTCAATCTCTTCAAGTCCGTTAGTAGGTATGGCATGAACCTCTTTAATTAAAGAGCCTAATTCACGAATAATAATTTTCTTATTAGCGTGATCTAAGCTTTCCCAGAGTGTTTCTAAAAGTGTCCCGTCTAACCTGGTCATCATAATATATGGCCATCCGCCAATGTCGCCGATATGTTGAATGCGAGGAGTTTTAACGGAAAGTTTTGCTTTCAGATGCTTCAGAACTAACTGTTCACTATTAAATTGATCTTGATGAAAAGGTGGAAATATTTTAATGACGTTTGAATCATCGTGCAGAAATACGATATTAGTGCCTTCAGAAAATAACGTAAGTGACTTTGCTGGCATGTGATGCCGGCTAAGAATTTCTTTGGCAATATTTTCTAAAATATCAATTTGTTGTTTGAATTGTTCATATTCTTCAAAAGAATGAATCGAAGAAAGGACAGATAATGTATTTTTCATGATAAATCTATAAATGATGGGCGGCCACACATTGGGTCATTATATCTAACCGGATAGGGAAAATAAAACTCCTTGACAAGATAGTAAAATAATATACAATATGTATTTTTATAAAATCGAGGTTAACATGTGGATAAAATCTTATAGTAAAGTTTATCGAAACATTAAAAAAGAAGACGTCTGGCAAATATGGGCTGATGTCGATCATTATACTCGATGGCATGATGATCTGGATTATTGTCAATTATATGGCAGGTTCGTGGTTGGAAATTATTTTATGCTAAAGCCCAAAGGTGCGCCGGCAGTTAAAGTAGAAATCATCGAGCTGATTGAGAATAAAAAATTTGTCGATTGTACTCGGTTTTTTGGTGCAAAAATGTTTGATATCCATGAGTTAGAAGAAACCCAAGACGGTTTGCGAATCAAGAATACCATCCAGGTCACAGGCTTGCTCAGCTTTCTCTGGGTTCAGTTAGTCGCTAAAAAAGTGGCTGACTCCGCGCCAAAAGAAACGGATTCTCTGGTTAATTTAGTGAGAACTCGATATGCCCAAAGCTAATTCCGCCTTCGGATTTGATCAGCCGGAAGATAGTCCAGGATTTTTATTATGGCAAACAACCATTACCTGGCAAAGACTAATTAAAAAAGCCCTGGATTTACAGGGTATCTCGCATTCGCAATTTGTCATACTCGCAATTACCTTATGGTTCGAGAATAAGAATCAAGAGGTTTCACAAAATTTAATTGTACGTCAATCCAGGCTGGATAAAATGACGGTTTCGCAGTCATTAAAAAAACTGGTTGCTGATGGTTACATCCAACGTCGTGAACATTCAGAAGATACTCGAATGAAGACCGTTTGCTTGACTAAAAAAGGAAAATCACTGGCGTCAAAATTAGTCCCTATCGTTGAGAAAGTGGATGCCGATTTTTTTGACACCATTTCTAAACAGGATCAAAAAATTCTGCTGTCATTATTGAATGATTTAGTCACTAATACAGAAACTCATGAATAATGGACAGATTTTTAGAATGTCAGTACAGTGTATCAAAATTAGGGCGCCTGGTACATTTGCACTAACAGCATAATGTACGGGTAAACATTCATTTAGATTTTATTTAATAGTTTTAATAGAGATAAATTGTATGAAATATCGATTATTGCTGACCATGGTTATTTCTTTAATCAGTATTCCTGCATTTGCCAATATCCGACCCATTGAGACTTACCCGGTACAAGAACAGTTTGTGGAATTGGAAAACAGTTTTGATGGAAAGATTGGCGTTTATGCTCTGGATACTAATAACAATCAAATCATTGCGTATCGGGCGGATGAACGCTTTCCAGTGCAAAGTACCAGCAAATTGATGGCAGTCGCTGCGCTATTAAAACGAAGCGAGAAAGATAAAAAATTACTACAAGAAAAAATAGTGTATACACAAAAAGATCTGATGTCCTGGCATCCTGTGACAGGAAAATATGTGACTGGCGGCATGACCCTGGAAGAGCTATCCGAAGCGGCCATGAGTTATAGCGATAATGTTGCGATGAATCTGATTACAAAAAAGTTAGGCGGGCCTAAATCCGTCACTGATTTTGCGTCTTCTATGGGTAATAAGACATTTAATATTGAGCACTACGATGGAGAGCTCAATTCAAATCCGAAAAACCCACAGGATACGTCGACCCCTAAAGAGATGGCGATGAGCGTACAAAAGTTGACATTAGACAATACATTAGCGCCATCTCAACGAGCGCAATTAATGACCTGGATGAGAAATAATACCACCGGATATAAACGAATACGCGCCGGTGTTCCGATTGGCTGGGTGGTTGCCGAGAAAACAGGAGGTGGATTCGGTGATTATGGTATTGCCAATGATATTGGTGTCATGTGGTCGCCCTTATGTAAACCCATCGTATTGGCTATTTATACGGTAGGAAACCAACAGGACGCCAAAAGTCGTGACGATATTGTAGCCTCAGTGACGAAAACAGTATTTGATGAATTTGCAAAAAATAACCCCTGTTTTAAGGCGCTTTTTTCTTAAGTCGGGCGTGCAGGGAATAGGGCACGGTAAGTTTCGATGGTACAGCGGGCAATTCGTTTGCAATTTTCATATATTCCTTCCATTCTTGATGTCATAGTATTTACACCGTATGTTCGCGAATAGGCCAACATTGTTCGTAAGTAAAGTCAAACTCATCAGTAAAGCCAAGTCCTAAATTTGGAGTGATTCGGGTTCGTTCTCCTGAAGCAGCTTGCTGATCGATTGCTTGCATATCCGCCTGCGATAACGTGAAATCGCAAATATCTAAATTTTGACGCATATGATTTTCATTTTGGCTGCCGGGTAAAGGAACGCAATGATGCTGCATAATCCATTTTAATGCGATTTGCATGGGAGTTTTATGATATATTTTCCCAAGTTTATTGAGCAAATGATCTTTGCTCAAACGTCCTCTAGCCAGTGGAGCCCATGCTTGAATGGCAATGGATTTTTCCTGGCAGAATTTAAGGAGCTCCGTGTCATAAAAAATAGGATTCATTTCTATTTGCACCCATGAAATGGGAACATGATGTTCTAAAGCACGCTTCAAGTGGTTAACATTGACATTACTCAATCCGATGTGCCGAATCAAACCATTTTTTCTAAAAGATTCCATCTTATCTAAAGTATCTTCAATGATGATTTGACTATTGGGCCAATGTAATAAATAGGCGTCTAAGTAATTGGTTTGTAGTTGAGTTAACGTCGATTCAATATCCCGCTGTAGCTCTGTAGGGGTTTGTTTATCCGGCCAAACTTTAGAAATCAGATAAAAATCTTTTCTATCAAATTTTTTCAGTGCATTGCCAATCGGAATGAAATTATTGTAAAACGTTGCAGTATCCATAATACGATATCCTAATTCAGCCGCTTGAAGAATGGCCTTGAAACAAGCGTCTCCTTTTAAGGGATAAGTACCGAAACCAACTGCAGGATAATTGATCCCATCAATCTGGAAAATTCCAGAATCATACATTTTAAAAATCATAAATCATTCTCCTAAATGCCTATAGGGTGCCTTTAGGCAACTTGCCGGTTTTGAGGTAGCGGCGAATCTGTTTCAGGATAATGCCTTTGCGATCAGTAGGGCCTTGTTTAAGATGCTGTTAGGCATTTCGACCGTAATATGGTAAGGGATATGGTGCTGTTTGCAGAACTGCTTCAGCTCGGCCATGTTAAGATAATTAAGAATTGAATCATCAGGCATGTCTTATCATACTCAATCCGGCGCCGATTATGCAAATTGTCCGGTATCTAAAATTGTTTAGTGTTCGCATTTTATAAGCATTCGACAACATATCGATTTAAAAGTACCATCATCCATTTTGAAGGAGGAGGTCATAATGAAAACTATTTTAATTAAAAAATCTCTTTTATTTTTGATGAGTATGTTTATTCTATTTTCGATAGGTACCAGTCATGCATCTTCCGTTGTGCCTGCCAATCATTTTCTTGATGAGCAACTCGCACAATTAGAAAAAAATTCAAGCGGACGGATCGGGATTTATGCTGTTAATACTGGTAACGATCAAAAGCTTCAATATCGTGCGGACGAAAGATTCCCATTTTGCAGCACAGGTAAAGTGATGGTAGTTTCTGCTGTTTTGCAAAAAGCAGAGACTGATTCGAAGTTGCTACAGAAAAAAATAATCTATACCCAGCAAGATATTAAACAAAGTGAGTATGCCCCAATCACTGAAAAATTGATAGGTATTGGCATGAGCGTTGCCGAATTAAGTAAGGCAGCTATGGAATATAGCGATAATGCTGCCTTGAACCTATTGATGAATCTGTTAGGTGGGCCTGACGTAATCAACAGCTATGCTCGATCCGTCGGTGATTACATTTTCAGAATCGATCGTTTTGAACCTGAACTTAATTCGGCTATCCCAGGAGATCAGCGTGATACTACTACACCTTCTGCAATGGGAAATAGCCTGCTAAAGTTAACAGTGGGAAATGCTTTACAGCCATCTCAGCGAGCGATGCTGTTGGATTGGATGAAGAATAATACCACGGGCAATTTTAAAATTCGGGCAGGCGTACCCAAGAATTGGGTAGTTGGAGACAAAACCGGACACGGGCAATATAATACAACCGATGACATCGGTATTATTTGGCCGCCTCATTGTGACCCAATCATCATGGTGATTTATTTCACTGAAAACAAATCGGATTCAACTGATCGTTCGAATATTATTGCTTCAGCGGCTAATTTGATAATCTCTGAGTTTGCGCAGCACGATCAATGTATAAAAAAACAATTTGAATCAGATACAGGAGCAATTTACTCATGAACAATTATTTTAAATCTTTGGCCTTTATTCTGCTGTTGACGACTGCGGGTTTATGCTTTGCTGCAGAGGAGGGCGTTTCTGAACGCAAACCGCAAACCCATATTTTACAAAGAGTCGATGTGCCGGGAACGGCCTATCAGGAAGGTTTGGGGATGACTGAATTCGCTCCTGATGCAGTTAAAGATCAGCAGGTACAAACCGGGCCTGAAGTTTGTTATGTGCTGGAGGGTGAAATTACCTATGTGGCGAAAGGTCAAGCGCCAAGAATCATTAAAGCTGGTGAAAGTTATCAAATTCCTGCGGGTGAAATCCATTACAGCAAAGCTGGATCAAAGGGTGCTAAAATTCTAGCTACTTGGGTATTGGAAAAGGGAAAGCCTTTTGCAATACCTGTTCCTTGAAAAAATTGCTACAATATCGATCATGCGTAAACTCAATTTGCCGTTAGCGTACAATCGATTATGTCAATACTTTGATGTGTTGGGCTGTAGTGTTCCCGACTGGCGTAATAAAGTTATTGAGAAGATTTTGAAAAAACGTCGAGTGCAGACTGTACTTGATTTGACTTGCGGGACAGGGTCACAAGTGATTTGGTTAGCCAAACGAGGTTTTCAGGTCACGGGTTCGGATTTAAGTCCTGATTTATTAAAAACCGCGAAACGAAAAGCCCGGACGGAACATGTTAAAGTGCAGTTTCTGCAAGGCGATATGCGCACCCAACGGCTTGGTCATTTTGATGCAGTCATCACTATATTTAATGCGATTGGTCATTTAACTAAAGCTGGTTTTGAAAAAGCAATCAAAAATATTTATCGAAATTTAAATCCAGGCGGCCTTTATGTGTTTGATATATTCAATGCTGACAGCCTAAACCAGCAAACGTTGTCAGCCATGAGAACGGATCAAACCAAAATAATAGATCATCAACATATCCACCATCTGCAATATTCTCGGTATGATAGAAAACGAAATCATTTGATTTCTGATGATTATTTTTTCCTACAAAAGGATTTAGAAAAACCCAAGCTGATTCAGGGTCAATTTTTTCTGCAAATTTATACATTGAAGCAGCTTCAAGAGATGTTAGCAAACAATGGTTTTAGAATTCTGGAACAGTGTGGAGTTGACGGTTCAAAATTCTCAACTAAAAAGACAAGTGAAATGTTGATTGTCGCCCAGAAGGTACAGGGCTATCAGTTTGAATAATTTCTGGCAGATCATTTTCGTTCGCTTTTCGTAGACTGAAGCTCATCGTTTAATAGATTCAGGTCGCGTGAGTGGAAAAATACTTCTCAAAATCTGATGATACTGACAATAAGATTTTGATAATGATGTGGCAATCGCTCCAGGCATTATTAGCATTTCCATCTTTAAAATTCATGGATATTTTTCCTGCATGATTTGTCTTTCTGGGCCTTTGTTTGGCTTTTTAGAAAATAATCCCATTGGAATTCCTTTACTATCATCGAGTTGTGTCAAACCTTTTTTGGAAAAATTATGAAGGTCTTTGCCAACGCCAAACAAACAATACAATACACTGACAGTAAGAGTACATGGACAAACAGCTATGCAACACGGAAGCCAGCAACAAATCCAGGCGCCCTCACCATCTCGGAGGGCTAACATATTACAGGGATCGATGATCTGATCCCATGGAGCCATGAAATATTTGGAAGTGTAACAATTCTGCCGGCTGTCCTGATGTAGGCCGCGCCAACTTACTAAACGCACTTCACCTAAAGTCTCTTTAGTTAAAGTTTTGACTGTAAAACTTTCTTTTTTGTCTAAAAACCCTGGGTTTGTGCCTTGTCCCGCCAAGTGCCGTCCGACCATCCTTAACAGCATATGCCATTTCTCTGAACCCATTCCCTTGCTTTCGATAGTTTCATTGATTTGGTCATTTTGATCAGCTAATAAAGGTGTTCTCATTTAATTCTCCAGTTTAATTTACCTTGAGAGGAATTATACTATTTAATAAAAATATGATAATATTCAAATTCTATAAAAATTTATTACGGATTTTATAATAATCTATGTCGCTGGATTTCTTATCTTGTATCAAAGGTTTTGTGGCTGTCGCTGAATATAACGGCTTTAGCCAGGCTGCGCGGTATTTGCAGGTCTCTACGCCTATGCTGACCAATCAGCTTAAACGTTTGGAAGAGTCTTTGGGTAAAAAGCTCTTGCACCGCACAACCCGGCATATTGCCTTAACCGAAGCAGGAAATGTTTATTTACTTCGCGCTAAAAAAATCCTGACGGAAATTCAAGAGGCTAGAAATGAAATTTGTCATTTAGAGGAAAAGCCACACGGTCTTCTGACTATCGGCGTGCCGAATTGTATTTTGAACAACCACTTATTTGTTAAGCACATTAAAAAATTTCTTGACCAATATCCCAAGATACAATTAAAAATTATTGAAGAAACTTCCCCTTTAGCCTTGCTCAATGGTGAAGTGGATTTCATTATCAGTGAAGTAGATGTTAAAGAGAAACAACTGGTCAAAGAACATTTATTTACTGTTCATCGCAGTATTTATGTCGCGCCTAATTATATTAAAAAAAATGGTATTCCTAAAACAATGATAGATTTAAAGAAGCATAATTGCTTAATTGCCACACAGGCATCACCCAAGAATGAATGGATATTGGGAAATAATAAAAAAATTACCATTAATGGCAATTATTCAGCCACTTCCGGCATTAACGTACTTTACGCGGGATTAGAGGGTCTTGGATTAATATGGTCAGCGGATATTACCGTTAAAGAAAAAGTCATCGCTGGTAAGTTAGTAGAGGTAAAACTAAAAGATAAGCCCACCGCTATAAAAATTTATCTTTACCATCGTCCTGCCTATCGAGGGAGCAATATCCAACTTATGGCTGGTCATTTGCAACAGATGACTTTATCTAGTCTATTCTCGGAGCATCATGAATAAATTTCAATTATCATTGACTGCTGCCGACATTAAAAATGCCAGCATGATCGCGATATCTTGCACGATCGCTGTGTTTTTAGCGAAGTGGTTCTCTTTGTCTCAACTGATCTGGGTGATGGTGATTGTGGCGTTATTGCCTTTTAGCAAAATTGGCCGCACAGCAAAAATACGTCATTTGAGCTTAATCGGTACAGGAATTGCGAGTGCATTCGCAGTCGGCGTCACAGTTGGGTTTAACTCAACCGGCTGGCTGGTGATCACCTGGCTGCTCATCGCCTCGTTTTTATTATATTGCTTGCCACGGTATATTCCGGGAAGTAACGCCACCGGACTATTTATACTGGTTTTTATGGTGATTGCGCATAGTTTGCCCGGAAATAATCCAGCCGCTGTATTATCCTGTGTTGAGTCCATTCTTTTAGGGACATTGATTGTTGCTGGTATGAATGTGTTATTCGATCGTGATAAGGTCATTTTACCACCCATACTTTTAGATCGATCGCTTTATCTGATACAGCGCGCTTTGCGTATTGCTATCATGATTGCAATCGCTTTTTGGATTTGTTATTTTGTCAAAATTCAAAATGCCTCGTGGGTGGCGCTGACAATCATTGTGATTGATCAAAATACCTTAGGCGCTAGCGCCAAAAAAGCATTTCAACGTTTATTAGGTACTGCTCTCGGCGTGATTGCCGGTATCTTATTGGCGCATTATCTCTTTAGTCCTTACCCACTGTCTCGTTGGTCAGCTTTGTTGATCGTATTTCTGGTATTTTTATTCGTTCGCGTCAATTATACTCTCTGTATTTTCTTTGCCACGATTTTACTGGCCAATCTATTTTACCTTTTATCTGGATCCGGCGATATAGTCAATTATATGGCGAGCCGCCTGGTTGATATTCTCGTCGGTATTATCATTGGCGTTACCGGTCAAACGCTCCTATTTCCTAAAACATTGTTAGTTTGCTTACGTGAAGCTTATATTCATTTTTGGGCCGACGTTGAAGCTTCGCTGTCGTTAACTTCAATAGATCAACGTATTCAAGCGTTGTCAAAACTCGATCAAGATTTAAAAAATATCAAACAAACCTTAAAAGATTTTCGCTATGAACCGATTAGTTTTTTATTTAAGCGTTATCATTTAAGCGTCTCATTGATCCCTGTCATTAAAAATTTTTTGAACTCATTGAAAAATGTTCCCATATTACCACAAAAAGTCTCAAATTATTCCCGTCAGACCATTCAAGTTTTACTTTCATATTATAAAAATCCAGCACTCAATTCAGTAACATCGTTAGAACATGCTTTACTTGAATTGGCTATACTGGAAGAGGAGTTTTCTCTTGAAGAAGAGACAAGACTTTTCCTGATTAGCTTGGAAAAACTGGTTGAACACTTCCGACGGATTATTCAAACGCCTCGTTGGCGATTACAATTGAAATAAGTTAAAATTTGTAAAGAGGATGCTACACAGCACTATAATTGTTACTGTTTGTGAATGAATTGATTATCTTTAAAATAAATTATGAAAGTGGAGATAATCACGATTGCGCCGCCAATTAAAGTCAATATTACTCGGTCATAGGCCAGTACGTTATGATAATTTCCCAGTAAATGGGTGAAGCCTAGAACAAATAATTCGATAAATAATGTTCTGCCGGTATAGGAAAAGCCTAGAAAGAAAATCAAAAACAAAAATAATATCAATACCGCCAAGTTTATCCAAAATGTCGGTGGAATGAGATAACCGAACAATCCAACTGTAATTAAAGCGCCTGCGGTATTGACCAATATTCGCTTGAATGAAGTTTGAATGGTCTTTCTTTGAGAACTTTGAATCACTACGAGGGCAGTCAAGCCGATCCAGTATAAATGTGAAAATTGAAAATGTGCTGATAAAAAATAGCTGATAATTTCGGCCAATATTAAAGATATAACCGCAATCATAGCTGTGATGTGATAGCGATGAGTTTGTTCTTCACTCAGAGGCGCCGAAATTTCAGCTTTTCGAGTTCGTTCGAATAAAAAATAGAAAATCATAAAAATGACTACGACGAGTAAACCATCTACAAGATAATGAATGCCGTTCTGCCAAGTGAAAGGTAGTGCGGTAAAGATTAAAAACATCACCGAACCAGTCACAAAAATATTGGTTTGATATTTAACCTTGGGAAGATAGAAAGCGAGTCCGGCGTAGAGAATAGTTAACAATTTTGCCGGTAGTGGAAAGTAATATCCAAGTATGCCCCCGATGACGATTGAAAGTACGATAATGCTACTTCCTAAAACGACGTGCCTTAAATGCTTTTTCTCGACAGAGAAAGTAGCTGCTGACGACATTACCGCCATATTAAAGACAATTAATAAAGTATTATCGGTAGCGCCCAGCAGTTTAAATAGCCCTGTCACGATCAGGCAAAATAGCGTGATCTTACAGGCTTCCAATGCAAAAGCTGAATAATGAGTATTGCTCATGTGCTCATTCTGGCAGTGATTTAATTTTAAGGCAATAAATCACTAACATGGCTAAACCAATCAATAAATAGATGATGGATAATAAAATCACGGTGGTTTGAAACCATTCAAGACTGAGGACAATTACTGTAGCTAATCCCATGTTGATAAAGTTCATGACCGCAGAGCCATGGGCCTTGTCGGTAATATGACTCATCGCCAGAGTCGAGGCATTAGGAAGCACAAAAGCTAAATCAAAATAACTTAAAACCATGACTTTTGAGTTGTAGTGGATCGACAGAATCATTATCATTCATTTTAGATGAGGAGTGAATATGCTTAAAAAAGTGGCGTTTACGATGTATCCGGTTCAAGACATGGAACGGGCGCGGCGATTTTATGAAAAAATTCTGGAGTTAACGCCTGGTTCAGTTTCGGCAGGTGGAGCTTGGGTGGAATATGACTTGCCTGGCGGCGGCTGTTTTGCGATAACCACTTTGGCGGAAGAGGTTAAACCGAGTAGTGACGCCGGCGGTAAAATTGCTTTTGAGGTAGAAAATTTGGAAGCATTCGTTAAACAACTTAAATCGGGTGGGATTCCATTTAAAATGGATTTATTTTCTACGCCAGTTTGTCAAATGGCGATTATTCTGGATTCTGAAGGCAATGCACTGACTTTGCATCAAATTACCAAAAAATGACAATCACCATTAAACCATTAGAAAAAGAATCTCTGGCCGATGCCATTGCATTAGGCCAGCGAGTGTTTGATAAAGATGATCCAGCTAGAATTGCATTTTGGTTAGAAAACAGTTTGAATCCAGACAAAGAAGCCGTATTAAAAGAACAGGGTGCAACTTACATCCAGTTTTGGATTGCGGAAGAAAATAATCGAGTCGTTGAGGCCGTCGGCTATTATGTTCGGCATGAAGATATCGATGAAGCTGCCTGGCTGGGATGGTTCTTCGTCGATCCACAATATAGAGGGAAAAAAATCGGTTTACAGCTTTTGGAAACGGTCATTAACGCCGTTAAGAAAACTGGAAAACCTTATTTGCGAGTTTATTTCACTAGCAATAGTCCTCTCGAAAAACGTGCTCAGAGAATTTATGAGCAACGCGGATTTGTTCCGTTTCGAGACCCCGCTTTCAATCCCTTTCAAAAAGAAGTGGTTGTATATTTACAGCTTGATTTAAAGAAAGAAAATTAAACCTGATTTAGGGAACTTCTGTGACGTGTTCCTCAAGAGTTTATCACCCTATTTTTTGATATAATAAGCCCTGATGCATTTTACCACAAGGCGTTTGCGCATCATCAATACAAATAATCTCATAGGATCAATATGAAATCCATTTTAATTAATCTACCGATGCCTATTTTAACGCGCCGACTGCTGATTAGGCCACCACAAGTGGGGGATGGCGTTGCACTCAATGAGGCCGTTATCGAATCTTTTAAAACTTTGTCTCAATTTATGGATTGGGCAAAAGAAAAACCGAGCATAGAGGATTCAGAAGAATATGTAAGGCTGTGTGCAGCCAATTGGATATTAAAGAAAAGTGAAGAGCCTTGGTTGCCGCTACTGGTTTTTAATCAAGAAAATAATCAACTCATTGGAGCAACAGGTTTTCACCATATTATATGGGAAGTGCCTAGTGCAGAAACAGGCTATTGGCTAAGGACTTCTTATGAACGGTCAGGTTATATGACAGAAGCGCTCAATGCTGTTGTTCAATATGCTTTTAAGCAGATGAAAGTTGAAAGATTGGGCATCACTTGCGATGTTAACAACGTTCGCAGCAAAAAATTGGCAGAACGATTAGGCTTTGTTCTCGAAGGTAAACTTAAAGCCAACAGGAGAGAACCGCTGACTGCTAAAGTGAGTGATACACTGGTCTATGCCAGATATGATTTAGTTGGATTACCTGATTTGGCGGTCAACTGGAAATAGGGAATAAATTAATACTAAATCTGTTGGAATCATCGGCCTTTAGACCGGTGAGGATGTCAATGTCGGGCGATTAAATTAACGAAATAGTGAAAATTCAAAAAATGAAAAAATTAGTTGTTCTATCTGGATGTTCTGGAGGCGGTAAATCAACGCTGATTTCCAATCTAAAATATCAAGGGTATGCGGTTGTAGAGGAAGTTTGTAGAAATATTATTAAAGAACATGGTGACATTGATCCGTTAGTCCGCTGCGAGATGATAATTACAAAATCAATAGCAGCATACCATCAAGCTGAAAAAATGGAAGCTGTTAAAGATGATGTCATTTTCTTTGATCGCAGTTTTTTGGAAGGTGTTAGCTACTTTCAATCCATCAAAATACATAAATATAATTACTTAATTAACGAATTAAGATTTCACAGATTTATATTTATTACACCACCTTGGAAAGAAATTTTTCAGCAAGACGATGAAAGAAAAAATTCTTTTGATGATGCAGTGAATGAATACAATCAGATAATAAAATTTTATCCTAAATATGGATACCACATGATTGAATTGCCAAGGATTAATGTTGAAAAAAGGATTGAATTTATATTGGAGACTCTTAAATCAGATATTAATAATGAAACATAATCAACTTAATGATTTTCCTGAATTCTAGTGCTAACGTATAAACCCTCATTATTTATTCATTGAAAAAGTCTTCATGCTTCACTCGGTGTCAAATGAGATTCAAGATTTCCTTTAATTTTCACTAGATTTTCCTTCAATTGCTCGATTTCTTCGGTAGATAAATTCGCGAGAGCAATCGGACGCATGGTATTCATCATTTTATTAATTTTAGCAAGAACAGTCCGGCACTGTTGCGTAATAAATAAGGTATTTGAACGTCTATCTTTAGGGTCTGGGCGTTTTTCAATTAAATTTTCGGCGACTAATTTATCTAACGGGCGAATCAAATTTTGTGGCTCTATTTCTAATAGATTGGCAATTTCAATTTGAGTTGCTCCAGGCGTTCGTTCCACATTAATAATAATTCGGCGCTCGATATTTGATATACCGATCAACCTGGTTTGGCTGTTTAATAACCGTCGCCACAAGAGCGCGGTATCGCAAATTAAAAATTCAATATCATCATTCATGAGCGCTGGCCGTCATCGGTTGGTGGGGTTTCGAAAGTCCTTGTGCTTGAATAGTCAGAACAGCACCTATCATGGTGATCATCATGCCGGACATCATCATAAGATTGAGTGCGGAATGCCAAATAATCCAGCCAATTAAAGCTGAAAAAATAATATTAAACAAATAAAGAGAAGAGACAGTTTGTGCACTAACAAATTTGGTCGAATAGATCAAGGTAATCTGGACAATAAAGAATAATGCGCCGATTCCTAATAAAACCAATAATTGATCTAAGGAAATAGAATGCCAAAATGGCGTGGCAATCATAGCCGAAGTGGGTACAGAAAATAAGAAATAGTAAAAAGCACTGGTTAACGCTCCATCTGTTTTGGAAGTCTGACGTATCAGCATGATTGAAGCCGCCATGCAAATTGCCGCTCCCAAACCGAGCAAAGCAGCCATTTGGAAAACTTCACCATTGGGTCGCAATACCAAGGCCACTCCAATAAAACCCATCAACAAGGGTATCCATAAACGATGGTTAATTTTTTTTGACAGAAACAAAAATCCCAGAATAGGCATTATCAGCGGAGCAGTGTTAGTCAGCAACGCCGCATCCACCAAAGGAATAAACTTCACGGCAGAAAATAAAAAATAGCTGATTCCTAAGCTGAACAGCGTTCTCACGATATGTGTTTTTATATTTTTTGTTTTCATGAGCTGTGTGGCTCGCACACGCCCCTGCGCAAAGATAACGGGGAGAATCAGCACTAAACAGACCATGCTTTGAATCAGCACAATGACTGGAATCGGGATCTCACCGCCCAAACCTTTCACAATGGCTGTTTGGACGGCATAAACTAATGCGCTACTTAGGGTTAGGGTGATGCCAATCATTGTTGCTTTCATAATAATCTAATTTATAATTAATATTGATAATAATATATCATTATTATATTAAAAAATCAAGCCGTTTCAATATGAGAATAAGACGGTAACTGGGTCAGTAATATCGGTGTGTTGGCGTAAATCACAACTATTTGATTTATATCAATAAATATATATTTTCCATTTTCAGATGTCATAAATTAAGTTACCGGATTTTGCGTTTCTGGCCTCTCTATTTGTGGTAAGCATAATAGATAACCGCTATCCATTTTCCGATCAAGTTAGGTGACGGCTTCATGCTATAATGCTTGTTTTAGCTAGAGATTAAATATGAATATCTTTATTGAAACATCCCGCTTATTAATAAACCCACCTGATGGTTCTGGAACCAGGGTTATGGCACGGAGTTAGTGAAGGCATGTATCCATTGGGGACTCCAGAATTTATCAGTTAACCGGTTATTGGCGGTCATTCATCCCGACAATGAGCGATCTCGTCGAGTATTGGAAAGAGCAGGAATGCGTTATGAGGGCCGCAAGCAATGTTATCAAACAGAAGTGGCGCAATATTTTATAGACAAATCGATCTGTGATCCTCAGAAAATTCAGTTGATTGCCGCTACCCTGGATGATTATCCGGTTATTCAAAATTTAGCTCGATTCTATGCTTAGCTGAATATTGCGACCAACCAGGAAGCCATGTTATTTTAGCTCAAAAAGTAGATATTTTATGAATATATTTTTAGAAACTGAAAGGCTGATTTTACGGTTACCCTCGTGGTCAGATTTAGATAATTTGGTTGTTTTGAGATCAGATCCTGACGTCATGAAATATATTGGCGATGGATCTACACATACCAAAGCACAGGTGGAACGGTTTTTAAATATCGCCATTCCTTATCAAGAAAAGTATGGTTTTGGATTCTGCTGTGTATTTGAAAAAGAAACCGGTGAGTTTATCGGGCAAGCTGGTTTATTTCATAAAGGATTTTATGATGAACAACCGGATATTGAGCTAGCCTATCGACTCCATAAAAAATATTGGGGTCATGGGTATGCGACTGAACTGGCTAAAGCGCTTATTCGTTGGGCATTTGAGAATATAAAAATCGACAAAATTGTTTCTGCCGCAGAACCAGAAAATATTGCTTCTCAAAAAGTATTATTGAAATCTGGATTTCTATTTCTTGGGCTACAGAAGTGGTGGAATGGAAGTGAATTATTTCACTATGAAATCTATAAAAATGACGCCATCGAGCTTTCTGCCTATAGTGAGGAATGGCCCCAAATTGCGGCACTAGAGATTAACAGGCTTTATGATATTTTACCCAAGCAACATATCATTGATATTCAACACGTGGGCAGCACCGCTATTCCAGGTATGAGCGCGAAAGCCGTGATTGATATTCAAGTCGCCGTAGATTCTCTGAACGCAATTAAACCGATTGCTATCAAAGTACTCAAAGATTTAGGTTACGAATATTGGGATAAAAACCCTGATCAAGAAAGACTGTTTTTTGCCAAAGGTATGCCGCCTTTTGGAGAAAAGCGCACTCATCATGTTCATATTTTCGAACCGAGTTCACATCATTGGCGAGAGAAAATTCTGTTTAGGGATTATTTGCGAGATAATCCGGAAGAAAGATTGCAATATGAATTATTGAAAAAGTATCTAGCAAAGCAATATACTTATGATCGTGAGCAATACACCACTGCCAAGACAGAGTTCATCCATAAAGTATTCCACCAAGCTAATGAAGCAGCGATTCGGCAGGCTGATTCATATCCCATGATTATTTTTATAACCGGCGCATCAGGAGTGGGTAAAACAACTTTACTCAATCGGTTTTGTCGAGGAAAAAATAATAAAGTAGCCTGCTTTCACTTTGATAGTATCGGTGTTCCCAGCGAACAGGAAATGTTGACTGTCTATGGTTCCGGCAGTGAATGGCAAAAGGCCATGACCTATCATTGGGTGCAGAAATTTAAGCAATGCTTGGATAAAGAGCTGATATTGATAGAGGGTCAAGTCAATTTAACTTATATCGAATCAGCGCTGCGAGGATTGGGTTTTTATCGGTATCAAATTATTTTGGTTCATTGTGAGAATCATATTCGTCATCAACGTCTTGCTGGAGGACGTCTACAACCGGAGTTAATCAATTCAGAAATGGATAATTGGTCACAATTTTTGAAAAAACAGGCTGTAGAGAAAAATGCAGTGATTTTGGATACTACCGAGCTAACCCAAGAGCAAATGCTTGTCTGGTTAAAGGAATATTTACGAGGATCTCGATATATAGTCATTCCGAATGATTTTTAGGTTCAACCGTCATTGCGAGCGTCAGCGAAGCAATCCAGTTCGTACTCCAGCCAACGCTCTGTACTGGATTGCTTCGCTAACGCTCGCAATGACGATATCGAAAATTCAGTCAGAACGTTTCAATCTCACCGGTCACTGGGCGCCATAACACCGAAAACCTAATCGTTTTGAGTATAATCCTCAAAATTTTTGAAATTGTATTTTATTTTTAGATGAATCTTTGTCGACTGATCGAATCAAAGATGTTCCGATATAGCCGGCATCGATCATTTGTTTGATGCTTTTTTCATCCGAACACAATACTTCGCAAGAATCGGTCACTATTTTTTTATCCATATTTTCAGAAAAATTTTTCTGCATCAGACATCGGAAAGTATTTGGATATTGTGAACCGAAATAAGCTGATGTGTAGGCAGTGATTTGATAACCGCGTTTCATAAAAGCATTCACTGCGCGACCATTTTCTGGAATCACTGCTACTCTACTTACGGTTAATCCTGCTTTCTTTGCAATTTTTTCGGTTAAATCGATAATATAACGGCTCAGTCCTAAGCCATAAAATTCTTTTTTAATGGCAGCGCCGGCGCTGAAAAGGCAGTCCGGCTGTTTTATTCTCCACAGGTATCCTGCCAAATGCTCATCGACTAATAGCCATAACAAAATATCCCCTCGATGATAAGCCGCAGCAATCTCAGCATATTCGAGCATGGGCGGACATTTAGATTTGGCTATGCCGAGATTTTTCATCACATCCACTAAATGGATTTTATCGAACTCAATGAGATCGGATAATTCATGAAATTCAATGGGGCGAGATTTTATAACCATATTTTGGTAGTATGACAATAGTTGATTGATTCCACAACAAACATTTTTTATGCATTATAATCAGCAAATTTTAGTCATTTGTCATTTGCATGAAGCGGTTTTGCAAAAATATGCCGCTCGCATTACGCATCGGCCTGATTTAGCTCAGGTTACTTCATCTGATTGGCAACAGGCTATCGAGCACATCAAGCCGAAAATAATTGTTTTTAATAAAGAAATTTTCAATAAAGACATGATGCAGATTTGGCGAAACTGTTTGCTTGATGAGCCTCCCATGTCACCGGACTCTCTTCGTCAGCATTTTTTAATGGATGAAAAAGCAGTGGCCGGTGTAGAATGTCAAAACGCGATGACTTCATTAATATGAGTGATACCTGGAACGCCAAAACTTACAGTCAATTTCTCAACTTGAGAACTCGCCCAGCTCGGGATTTGCTCGCGGCAATTCCGGATTCTTTCCAACCGAACACAGTATATGATTTGGGTTGTGGGCCGGGGAATAGTACGATTTTGTTAAAACAACGTTGGCCTCATGCTAAAACAATTGGCCTTGATTCGTCGCCAAACATGCTCCAGGAAGCCAAAAGCGCTTACCCCGAATTGGATTTTATCGAAGGCGACATTGCATCATTTATCCCATCGCAAAGAGTGGATTGTTTATTTGCGAATGCTTCGTTGCAATGGCTTGATCAACATGAAATTTTAATTCCGAAACTTCTTGAATGGCTCAATCCGGGCGGGGTATTAGCCATTCAGATGCCGAATAATTTTCATAGCCCGATGCATCAAGTCAGCATTCAGATTTTGCATAGTCAAGAGAATTGGCGACATCTACTCAGCAATTTACGTTATGGTTTTCTAAATGAGCCTGTTTACAAGATACCATGGTATTATGAGCTATTGACAAAATCCGGAGTCAATCAACTTTTACTCTGGGAAACTCAATATTTTCAAGAAATGGCTGGTTATCATGAGATTCTTGAATGGGTGAAAGGTACGAACTTACGCTTAGTAATGGCTAATATGAATGGTGAAAACCAACAGAAATTTACCAAAATTTATGTCGATGCTATTTCGAAACAATATCCGTTACAATCCAATAAAAAAATCTTGTTGCCATTCACAAGGATTTTTCTAATAGGATTTAAACCTGACTCAAACTGAAATTATTCAGAAGGTGATCGATAGGTGTTCAGTTAGTTCGAGGAAAAAATAATGCCGATAACAAAATCATTTTCAAGAAATGAGTGCTTTTCTCAAGATTAAAAATAAGACGGGGATTTAAATATGATTTCCTGGTTATTTGCAAAATTCTATGATCGATTAATGAGGGATGCAGAAGAGCGCTGTTTGCGTGACTGGCGTCAATCCTTATTAAAGAATTTATCAGGAACTGTGTTGGAATTAGGTTGTGGCACTGGTGCTAATTTTGAGTTTTATCCAGCAGCTGTTAAAAGTTTGCAGCTGATCGAGCCGAATCGCAGTATGCGCCAAAAGCTAGACAAGAAATTATTACAATATCCGCACTTACCGATAAAAATATTAGCCTGTAGTGGCGAATTATTACCCTTTCCTGATAGTCATTTTGATTCGGTGGTTTCCACCTTAGTGCTTTGTTCAGTCAAAAATCCACAGCAAATGCTATCTGAAACCTATCGTGTGTTGAAACCCAACGGCCAGCTAATTTTTATTGAGCACGTTGCAGCGACTGAGAATTTGAACCGACTTAAATGGCAAAAACGTCTACAGCCTTTTTGGAAGATAATCAATTGTGGTTGCCACTTAACTCGGCCAACAGAACTAAACATTACCGAAGCTGGATTCAAGATCGAAGAAATAACCCGCCAAAGTATGCGTGGTGTTCCGCCGATAGTTCGCCCCAGTATTCGCGGAAATGCGA
>CAVQJI010000052.1:0-5034 GCA_963712715.1 uncultured Pseudomonadota bacterium
TTGCCGATAACCCTTACGGAATTGGATATTTCTTCCAATCAAATCAGTTCTCTTCCGCTAAATTTTTCAACCTTATTGCCGGTTTCACTCCATACTTTATCAATAGGAGGGAACCGTTGTATTCCCTCTATATTAACACGCCAATTTATGCAAAATTTTCCCCTTCGTTTGAAGAGCCTTAAGTTAAAGATTCTTATATTATAAAGATCACTAACAATAGTTTTTCAGATTTTTTTATTTAACTACCCTCGATTTGAGTTTTAATGAGCTTAGTGTTCTCAATGAAAGGTCTTTAGCGGGTTAAGTCAATTAACTACCTTGGATTTCCTTTAACCAAATCAGAGTCCTGAACGCAGGGGGTTTAGTCGGTTAAGTCAATTAAATGACTTAGATTTGAGCATTAATCACATTAATATCTTGAACGCAGGGGTGTTTAATGGGTTAAGTCAGTTAATTTACTTGGAATTGGACGGCAATAACATCGATATCTTGAATGCAGAGGTGTTTAGCGGGTTAAGTCAATTAACTCACTTATTTTTGAACTCTAATCAAATCAATGTCTTGAACGCAGGGGTGTTTAATGAGTTAAGCCAATTGACCGACTTGGATTTGGATAATAATCAAATCAATGTCCTGAGCGCAGGAGTGTTTAATGGGTTAAGCCGATTAACTATCTTATATTTGTACTATAATCAAATCAGTGTCCTGAGCGCAGGAGTGTTTAACGGGTTAAGTCAATTAACTTCCTTAGCTTTGTATGGTAACCAAATCAGTGTTCTGAGCACAGGGGCGTTTAATAGGTCAAGTCAATTAATTGGTTTAGAGTTAGATAATAATCAATTAAACGACACTGCCATTCAAAACTTGACTAAAATTTTCCTAAGTCGTTAAATTCTTTAAGTCTCAGCCACAATCAAATCGGTAATGAAGGCATACTCCTTTAGCAAAAATTTACCGTGTACCAATCTCACAACTATTCGTCTTGAAGGTAATCCGGCCAACGATACGACGGTAGCAATCGCTACCCAACAAAAAGCCTTGCAAAAAGTCTGTGATGATCAACGTTGTCATGCTAACATACCAGCCAGCGAATCGTGTGACATGATGAAAAGTCCGGCGACTAGTAATCGAACGATTTGGGAATTCATCAGTAGCGATAATCAAATTGATAAACCGGATTACTTTTATTGGCCTTATACCGCTGAAACTCTTTCATCTCAATCGACTTTAGCTTTACCGGATTCTACTTCTGTGGAATCCGCATCGTCATTACTCACGGGCGGCAGTCAGGCGCTTTTATTTTAGGGATGGCCGGACTGAGTATTTTGTTTTATAAAAACAGTACCTGGATACAAGCCCTCGTCAACACGGGCCGCCGCTTTTTCCAACGTTATTGGAGCTGTAGAAAGGCAGAAGAAACCAGGTCGACTTCTCCGGCTGATTCAGTGCATAGCCGATATACTTTCCTTCCAAATTTACCGACTTTCTCGGCACAACGAGTTTCAACAATTACCCGAACAACGGATATGACGATACACTGAGTGCTTGCTTAGCATGGTAGAAAAGCCTAGGCAGCGGACGCAATTTCTTTATCTACTGGATACGCCGTGAGGCATTACCCCTGTATATAGCTTTTTTATTGGAGTACACATTTTCACCTTTGTTCCATGTCAAAACAGCGTATTTCAATGCGGCCGCTGGCTAACCAGGTGAAACCTTGCGCGGATTGCTCACTTTGTGCCATTCGGGACGTTTAACGCTTTTTTCTATTTCCCGCAGCTTTGAACGCGCTTTGTGCCTTAAATCAGGCTGAGTACCGAGGGTAGCACATCCGAAGGCCATCGGGCGGCTTCGCCGCGCACCGCGCCGATTACGGCCAGCAGCTCCGTAAACTCTGTAGCGGCGCTATCCCCGACCGGCTTAATTGCTTGCCCACCTGCATCGCTTCTTCTCTGCGGGTAAAATCTTTTATAAATAACATAACATTACAAATAACGTAACTGTTACGGTATTTTTCAGAAACATAATATCCTGCGCTGACATACCCGCAGGCAACAGCAACCCATTGTCAATTTTTTACTGAAGATGCAGGTTCTTTTTTCGATACCATATTACTTTTTTGCTTTAAAATTCGTGAGGGCAAATTGCCCATGAGTGCTATGGCGCGTTTGGCTGTTTTATTTTTTTCGCGATAATCCTCGCGAGTGACGCCGGTATGTCGCCATTGTCGGCATTGTGCCAGCACATCCTTCATCTCCCATACCAGCTTAAATCCTGTTTCCTGCGATTCCGGGAAAATGCCTAACCGTTTGAAGGTATAGGTTTGGCGCAGCGAACAATCCAGGTCTGCAATGGTGTAGGCTACGACATATCCCAAGGGTGTCCCAAAATTTAAGAGTAATTTGAGGGGATTTCGACTACCAAATATCTCGATCTCCAATCGACCTTGCCATTGCTGTAAAGCCTGTTCATGTCCGGTAATGGCATTTTTGATGGTTTGATTGTAAGCGTCTATTTACAGACCCTATTCCCCCAACCCTACTTAAATGCTCATTTTTAGATTCGGATTCTCGATGTTGTAAGGTAGTAGCGCTTCATAATCACTGACGCTCTTACAGTTGGGTAGTTCCGTGAAGAGATAATTGAGATACTCAACCGGATTGAGTAAATGCATTTTGGCAGTTTCGATCAAGCTATAAAGCCTGGCGCTGGTATGAGCGCCGTCAACACTTTGACTGAACAGAAAGTTATTTCGCCCCATGACGAACGGTTTGATCGCTCGCTCAGTGCGATTATTGTCGATTTCGTAACGCCCGTCTTCCAGATAAGTGGTGAGATATTTCCACCGCTGCCGGGTATAAGCAATCGCCTGACCTAAAAGCCCCTGCGGTAATGAGGTTCGCGCTTTCTGGTCAAGGTAGATTTTTAAAGCCTCTAAAATCGGTTTCGACATTTTTTGACGAATGGTTTTGACGGCGTTATCTTCACAGTCACGGCGTTTGATTAGCGTCTCTATATAATATAATTTTCGGATTTGCTGCATCACATAACCGGCTACGCCTTTCTCTTCGCCATTGGGCAAAGCTTCCTTAAATTTGCGCCGCACATGCGCCCAACAGTTCAGGCCAATCACCTGACTGGACTGGATTAATTTTTGATAACCGGCATATCCATCACAATGAAGCCCACCGCGATAGCCTTCCAAAAACTGATTCACCACTTCGCCACTTCGGGTGGGATGATACTGATAAATCGCCACGGCTTTTTCCGGTGGGCCGCCGATAAAGCACCAGATAAATGATTTACTTTGCGCTCGCCGCCCGGGTTCATTGAGTACCTGCACGGTGGTTTCATCGGCATAAGCCACATCGTAATTTAAAATCTCTTCCTGCATCAGATTAATCAACGGAACAATGGCCGCACCTACTTTCAGCATCCAGACACTCATGGTTTGCCGTGATAAATCCAGGCCCAACCTTTTAAAAATCTGTTCCTGCCGGTACAGAGGCAAATAGTCACAAAATTTAGCGACGGCGATATGGGCCAATAAACCCGCGGAGGCAATGCTTTTTTCAATCAGGGATGCTGGTTTTTTAGCGGTCTGAGAGGGTACCGGGACAGTGGGATCTTTCTGTTGCGCTTTGGCGCACGCTTCGCATATATATTTTTTACAATGATGCTCAATCACTCGCAGTTGTGCTGGAACATAGTCTATTTCTTCGCTGGTTTGTATGCCGATGCAGGTCATCTCCACGCCGCAGGCGCATTGTTTATCTTCCAGGGATAAATCATGTTCAATAATCACATGAGGTAAATCTTTGGGTAACTTTCGCCGGCCTGGCTTTTTGGCTGCAGGGACATTTTCTTCAGGGGTTGTCGAAGGTTCTGAAGAATACTCTTCGGCGGCGGTTTTATCGCATTCCTGAGACGTTAACTCAAATTCATTAAATAATTGTAATTCACCATCGATCAAAGGTTCATCGGGTTTTGATTTTTCGCTGCTGGCGCCAAATAATTTTTTCTTGAGCAACCGGAGCTGATTTTTTAAAATAGTATTTTCTTGAGAAAGAATGTTTTTTTCCTGGATATTATGAGCAAAGCTCCGCACTAAATTTTCCAGACCTTCACGATCTTCTTCTGACTGGGTTTTAACGAATTTTTCTATATCAAACATGCGGTTATTATAGCAATAATATCTGTATTTATCACTTCATTTATAGCGATTTTCAGAATATATTTAGAAAAAATTACTATATTGTTCGGCAGGATATTCTCCCAATAAATAAAAATCTAACCCCATCAGCAAGGCTTTGAGTTGATCGGTATTGACGATGATTTTATCCCCCTGTAGATATTTGGAATATTGAAACCGGGATTTCTCCAGCCGTTTGTAGTAGAGTACAAAACCATTTTTATCCCAAAATAATATCTTGAGTTTTTTCCGTTGGGAATTCGTAAAGACAAACAGACCGCCCTGTTGTGGATTTTGGTCAAATGATTCGACCAGAAGGTTTACTAATCCATTAATCTGCTTACGCATATCTACTGCGGCAGTATAAATATAAATAGGTGTCTCTGCTGGAATAGTTAACATGTGCTTTCTCTCATAAAAGCCAATAATATTTTTAAGGTAGGGGCATCCGCACCGGCGGGAATTGATAATTGATGACCCTGGGGAGTTTTTAATAGAAATCCAGTCGCCATCGAGGTGACACCCATTATGGGTGAAGCGGATGATTTTTTCCCGCTCTGTTGCACGCTCAACCATTCAGACGGATGTCCGCGTTTTTGATCGTATTTAACTCTCTGGTAAAGAAATTGATTATGGTTAAGTTGATGTTGTTCACAAAATTCTTTTCGAGTTAATCCGCTGCTTTTCCAGGCTGCGACCATTGATTCCCAGTCAATTTTTTTGACTTCATCAGTAGCGGTATTGGGTAGCACGATGATATTTTCCATTTAGTCTCCATGAGTTATTGGTATCACCGTACTATAAATTAGTTCGAAAATTAAAAAAGAATGCCGTTTTTTTGA
>CAVQJI010000053.1:0-25185 GCA_963712715.1 uncultured Pseudomonadota bacterium
GACTTTCTGTTGGGTGGTAATCGTTTTAAAGGAAAACCGCCAAGGTCGATGCGTTTGAATATGCCATTATCCTCATAATCAATATCTTCGTGTGCACCGCGAACAATCAGTCGAACATTGAGCTTTAAAAAATGTGTTGCAATCAGGCAAAATAATTTGGCCCGGTGACGGCAAGCTCCTTTGGCTTCTATTAACGATTGCACCCAAAATCTGGTAGAAGGTATTAAATGGATTAATTGAAGATAAGCAGGTTTATCGTCTAAATCACCGCTTTTAAATTTCTTTGATAAATAGTCAACCAGAGTTGCCAGTTGGTCTCCAGGATTTTGATTAGTTTTAAATTCCAGTACAAATTCTGAAAATTCAGTGGGTAATAATCTTTTTTTATCTTCAATGGAAAACACCTGTTCCAGCGTCCTGACCAATTCAATATTTAACGGCGGAGTGTGATGGGAGGAAATGAGGAATGGGGACGCCGGCTGTGTGCTAAAAACATAAGTAATGGCTTCCTCGGAAAAATTTCTGATTTGAGATGCCGGAAGAAAAACTTCATATTGCTGACTGACACGGTTATAACGTAATTTAATATTCGCCGGTAAATAAATATCGGATAAATGATCCTGAGCAGTCAGCATGGTTAGTGGCAACCAGTTTTTCGTCTGCCAGGTGATATGAGAGTAAGTAGCTAATAACTGACGTATGGTAATAGTAGCATAAAAACAGCCTGGTTTTACTGTTTTTTTGGAATTCGTCTGATGGTTATTTTTCGGGAATGCCAATTAAGAAATTTGCTTTCTTTATCCAGATCAATCACATCACTGGAATTCGGCGCTATCATTACGGCCATTAAATCCGCTGTTTTTCCTATAGTAAGAGCCTGAAAACGATAATCATGCGTTGTGATCGACTCAGGTTCTGACTCGGTTCGTTATGCCGGTAAATAAATCTGTCTTCCTGATAGGTTTTATCAGGATCCGCTTTAGTTTGCCCGTCAAATTCTGAAGAGGAGGAACATTTATCGGTCAGTTGACCTCCCCGCTTTGGGATTAAGCCAGGCGCCGTTTCTCTCAGGAAAAAATCCGCTTCTTTTCGGGGCAGGCAAATCAACCGGTTCTTTTTCGAGTTTATCAATGCCGGCATCATTTTGATTTTACTTTCAATAGTGTCTGCAAAGAATCTTTTGTTAATAGAATACTGCTTCTGGATACCCCATCATGCCCAATAATAGTCAGTACGAGAGGTTTGCGTGACAAAATTTCGTTTAAATTAAATATAATTGTTGGTAAACTATGTATTACCGAAAGAAGGTCATGGAATTTATATAACTTTAAATTTAAATAATCCAGATTGGGTGGTAAATATAATCCCGGCATTATGCAAAACCACTTAGGCGTTTCGAATTGAAATGAAGTCATCTGGGTGAAATGTCGCAAATCAATGTTATTTTCATTGTATGAATCCACCTTTAAACTGAGAGATTTAAGATTGAGTATCCACGGATATTTGATTGGATTAAACTGATCAATATGAAGGCAGCGCTGGTTATCGCAGGAATTTTTTTATTTTCAAGTAATTCATCCTGAATTAAAGTATAAGTTATTCTTTCCTGGATCTGAGTCAAGCGATATCCAACTATATTCAGGTGTTGTAAAGCAGGATAACGATCAAGATTAAGCGGTTTAAGCAGATTATTGTCAATAATTAAAGAAGAGAGACGAGGAAACGAACAATCCATAAATTTATCTATGTGGGTACAATTTTTTATTATTAACTGGTTTAACGATTGCCGCGGTCTCTTTAATATCAATATGAGAAAGGTTCATGTTTTCTAAATTTAATACCTTTAATTCAGGCAATTTCATCGGAGAAGACAGGGTTGTGTTCATTAAATTGAGTTCCATGATCCTGCGGGCAGAATAATTTTACAATGGCCCGATACAAAAATGAAAACTTTTAATTGAGTGAATTTGCTAAAATCGATAACTTTAACTTTGATCGATAACAAATTAATATAGCTTAGAGAGGGTGTTTTCTGTAATGACTTTAAAAATTCATTTTGTCCCTCTTCATCCAGACTATCGAGGTCGACAGTAATCTGCTTTAATTCGGGTAATGAAAAATTATCCAGGCCTTGTAATAACCTCCCGTCTGTGTGCAGAGACTCCAGATCCCTGAAATTGATAAGATTATTTTTTCCCTGAAAGTGTTTATAGTCACCGCTGCTTTCTGGACTAATCGGCAGAAACAGGGTTTTTAAATGAAGTGATTCGCTAAAATCAAATGGCTGATTATGGCGGGTGAACATTTCCTCTGTATAATAAGCAGCGGTGGATACGGTTTCCCTGTCAATGTTGTGTTCATAGCTTCGCAGTGATTTCAATCCATTAATATTTATTATGTTTTTGTTTTCTGTTGTCGATGGATTTGTTATTAAACTGAATTTTTCATCACTAGGGTTAAATTTAGAGGTAATGCGTAATTCTTCAATTTGCAGATGCCGGCTTAAATTTAATATGCTTGGGTAATTAAGAATATGTAATTTACGCAACTCATCGGACTTATAATATGCCAGACAATTATCCATTAAGCAGTTAAAAAAGGGGGCTCTGCCATCGATAAAATTAATAAATGTTAAAAAATCAATTTTTAAGCCCGGCGGCTTTTTATTTTTTCCATAAAAACTGTCGAATTTCGCCAGCAGTTGAGTTATTTTGTTATTAACGTCCACCAGTGTTGAACCATATTGCGGCAGCAAAAATTCAATCGTTTTAACTTCGCGATGTCTGGATGCGTTTAAAATTTTGGAAAAAGTATTATCATCCAGATCCAGTGATAACGACAAAGTATAATCAGACTTTGCCAGGGCCTGATCTTTGAGTTTGATGAGTTCGGAACCTTCAGAAATTTTGTTTTCTCTGAATAGTGATTATCATTTTTCCTGACAGCTTCCATCAATTGAAACATTTGAAAATGATCAATAATTAAAATTGTGAGGCATCGTAACCGAGTAATGATAATTGACTATTCATTTCCGCGGTTTGTGGAAACCACATCGGCGTATCGTAGCAGTCAAACAGATCGGTTTCGTGAGTGATCTGATGTAATGTTTTTCCTTTAAATACATACACCTTAAACTGGTTTTCTGATAGTACCCGCAGCAACTGTTGATAGGAATTATAAAATTTTTCCAAATTTTTACCGCCATAGTAAATTTGCCAATCCGCAAGCAGTATATTCAGGTTCCCGCTTTTTTTAATTCCCGGGTGTCCAGTATGAAGCAATCGGATTTAAGCTCAACAAGGCGTTCAATGGATGGCGTAGTTCCCGTGACTGAAAAATCAGTTTTTCTGGAAAACTTCTGATTATTAAAATCCATTAATTTAATAACGCAATCCCAGGAAGCTCTTTCATATTCTCTATGATTCTGCATATTCGGCCTTTTTTACTTATTATGCGTGTTTGTACATGATCAGGATTAATGACATCAGCGGTATAATATAATCCTGAAATCTTAATAAAATGTTAAAGATGTACAGTAAGGCCCTATAATTCTCGAATTTCTTTGGGGTGAGCGAATTAGAATTTTTTAAGACTTTTTTAATAGTTGATAACTAAGCTGTCTCATGTAGATTGGAGTAAGTTAAATATTGAGGTAAGCAGTGTCGGAAGTCCCGGAAGAGAGGTCTCGTTCGCACGAGAAGCTTTCAACCCCTCGAGGAGTTTCCCGGGCCTGGCCAGTCATACCAGTAGGCCGGTGTCTAGAAAATATGATTTTTGCGGGCGACACCCGTTTGCTGGGCAGCGCGAATAACAGCTTCGGCGACCGCGGGCACTACATTTTTGTCGAATACACTGGGGATAATATATTCAGGCGTAGCGCCTTTTCATCCACGGCATTAGCAATCGCGTAAGCAGCGGCCATTTGCATTTCCGGATTAATATCGCTGGCGCGACAGTCGAGCGCTCCGCGAAAAATGCCCGGAAAAGCAAGGAGATTGTTGATCTGGTTTGGGTAATCACTGCGGCCGGTGGCCATAATCGCCACATAAGGCGCCGCGATTTCCGGCATAATTTCCGGAATGGGGTTTGCCATCGCGAAAACGATGGGATTTTTATTCATATTCTTTAAATCTTCTACTGTTATAGCATTCGGACCGGATAAACCGATAAAAACATCCGCGCCTTTCATGACTTCACTTAAAGACCCGGTGAGATTATCCGGATTTGTCGATTCAGCAAATTCCCGTTTACTGGAATCCAGATCGGTACGGCTTTTTACCAAAGCGCCTTTACGATCACAGCCGATAATGTTGAGAGCCCCTAATTGCAGCAGCATATTTTTACAGGCTGTACCGGCTGCCCCAACTCCGCTGAACACAATTTTAAGATGATGGGCCTGTTTGCCGGTAATCTTCATGGCGTTGATAAACGCCGCGGTGACCACAGCGGCGGTGCCGTGCTGATCATCATGAAATACCGGGATATCCAGATTGGCTTTTAACCGCTTTTCAATTTCAAAGCACCGTGGCGCGGAAATGTCTTCCAGATTGATCCCCCCGAAATTGGGGGCCAGATAGCTCACAGTGCGAACAAATTCGTCGATATTGGTGGTGGCCAGACACAGCGGGAAAGCATCGACGTTCGCAAATTCCTTGAATAATAGCGCCTTACCTTCCATGACGGGCAGAGCCGCTTTGGGACCGATATCTCCTAATCCCAGCACCGCGGTACCATCGGTAATCACCGCGACGGTATTATGGCGAATAGTAAAGGTTTCCGCCTGTTCCGGATTATGGTGAATGGCCATACAGATTTTAGCAACCTCAGGAGTATATGCCAGCGCCAGTTCTTCCCGATTGGTGACGGCGATTTTACTGCGGATTTCAATTTTGCCTCCCAGATGCAAAGCAAAAGTGGGATCCAGCGCGGCACAACCAACATCTTCCAGTGAATTGATTTTATTGATAATATTGGGAGCAATTCCGCCGTCACCCTGAGAAACAGGGTGGTATTGCTCTGCGACTGAACGCGGTCAAGCAGGGTGATGCGATTGCCCAATTCACGCAGCAAAGCTTCCACTTTTGCCGGAGCATCATTTTCTGGAGAAAAATGAATAGAAACAATCACGGTACGGGACGTGTCAGCTGTTATTAACATATCATGAGCCTCTAGTTGCTTGCATAAAGGAGCTAATATAACATACTAAAATTCCCCTGAGGAGATTTTGAGAAACATGTGCGGAAATGATTATGACGAAAGATTATAAAGACACACTGAACTTACCCATTACGGCTTTTCCGATGAAAGCGAACCTTGCGCAGCGGGAGCCTGAAATATTACAGCGCTGGCTGGCGCTGGACTTATATCGTCGTTTACGGGAAAACTCCCGTGGAAAACCACGTTTTATTCTGCACGATGGTCCCCCATATGCTAACGCGCGCCCACATTTGGGTACTGCGTTGAATAAAATCATTAAAGACATGGTGGTTAAGTCGAAAATATTGGGCGGATATGACGCTCCGTATGTTCCGGGATGGGATTGTCATGGTCTGCCTATCGAATTGAACGTCGAGAAAAAAATTGGCAAGGTCAGCGATAAGCTTTCGCCCAAAGAATTTCGCGGCGTCCTGCCGCGAATACGCCACAGAGCAGGTCGCCATCCAGTTGGAAGATTTCCAGCGTTTAGGGGTCGTCGCGGATTGGCGGCATCCCTATTTAACCATGGATTTTCGCTATGAAGCGAACACCGTTCGGGCTTTGGCGAAGATGATAGCCAATGGGCATCTGCATCGCGGTGAAAAACCGGTACACTGGTGCACTGCCTGCGGTTCGGCACTGGCGGATACGGAAGTGGAGTATCAGGATAAATCGTCGCCAGCGATTGATGTGGGTTTCGCAGTAGCGGATTCGCAAGCCGTGGCAGAAATTTTTAATATCAAATTACCGGCAGAAACTATTTTTTTACCGATCTGGACCACCACGCCGTGGACGCTGCCCGCCAACCAGGCGGTAGCGGTTAATTCAAATTTTGATTACGTTCTAGTCACTTTAAACTGGAAAGATCAGAAAATTCTGCTTATTTGCGCGAAAGAATTAGTGGCTGCGGTCATGCAACGTTATGGCGTGCAGGAATACGAAGTGCTGGCGACAGTCAATGGAGAAGAGTTGGAAGGGCTGATTCTGCAACATCCTTATCTGGAACGGCGTGTTCCGGTCATTTTAGGGGATCACGTCACTATTGAGGCAGGCACAGGTTGTGTGCATACCGCCCCCGCGCATGGGCAGGATGATTATGTTGTCGGGCAACAATATCAATTACCCATGGATAATCCGGTCAATTCGAACAGCTGTTTTAACCCTCTATGGCTCCTGGTCGGTGGTTTGCATGTTTTTAAAGCGAATGATGTCGTGATCGCCGAACTGCAAAAAAATAACCGTTTATTCCATGAGGAAATTATTCAACACAGTTATCCGCATTGCTGGCGGCATAAAACACCCCTGATCTTTCGAGCTACGCCCCAGTGGTTTATCAGTATGGATCAACGCGGGTTACGCAATCAGGCACTGAGCGCGGCTGAACAGGTGGTGTGGATTCCAGCCTGGGGCAAGACGCGGATCAGCCGGATGCTGGAAACACGGCCCGACTGGTGTATCTCACGGCAAAGGGTGTGGGGTGTGCCCATCCCTTTATTTATCCATAAAATCACTGGCGAGCGCCACCCGGAAACTTTAGAGTTAATGGAAAAAGTTGCGCAGATAATTGAAAAGCAGGGCGTGGAAGGATGGTTTGCGGTTGATCCTGCGGAGCTATTAGGCGAGGAAGCAGGCGATTACGATAAATTAAACGATGTTCTTGACGTTTGGTTCGACTCGGGCAGTAGTCACTTCTGCGTGCTGGAAAAGCGCGAAGAGCTGGGTTTCCCAGCGGATTTATATTTTGAGGGTTCTGATCAGCATCGCGGCTGGTTCCAGACCTCTTTGCTGACGGCAGTGGCTTTGCGCAATGAGGCGCCTTATAAAACCGTATTGACGCACGGATATGTGGTGGATGGTCAGGGACGTAAAATGTCAAAATCGCTGGGAAATGTCGTAGTTCCGGTGGATGTGGCAAAAAATTTAGGCGCGGATGTTCTGCGTTTATGGGTAGCGTCCGCGGATTACAAGCTGGATATCAATTATTCCGAAGAAATTCTAAAACGCAGCGTGGACGCCTACCGCCGTATTCGCAACACCGTTCGCTTTTTATTGGCGAATATTTTTGATTTTGCACCGGAAACCGATTTGGTGGCGCCTTCAGAATTATTGCCGCTGGACCGCTGGGCGATTACGGAAACCGCGGCGCTGCAGCAGGAGATCATCACCGCATATAACGATTATAGTTTCCAAACAATTTACCAAAAAATTCATAATTTTTGCAGTGTGCAGATGGGAAGTTTTTATCTGGATATTATCAAGGACCGGCAGTACACCAGTTATCGTTCTGGAATTGCACGTCGTTCCGCGCAAACTGCCATGTACCATATTGTTGAAGCTTTGGTGCGTTGGCTTGCGCCGATGATCAGTTTTACGGCTGAGGAAATTTGGCAATATATCCCCGGAAAACGTGCGGAATCCGTATTCTTAACCTCTTGGTACAATCAATTCCCGGATTTTAAAGCTGCTCCGGAGATTGATTGGTCATTACTGATACCGGTGCGGGATGCTATCAATAAAGTGTTGGAAACGCACCGGCGATCCGGGGATATTGGTTCAGCGCTGGATGCGGAAATTATTTTATATGCTGAAGGAAAATTGCTTGCGGAATTATCCCGATTAGGTGGCGAGCTGCGTTTCGTGCTGATCACTTCCAGCGCTCAGATATTGCCTCTTGACTCACGACCCGACGATGTCGAAACCACAGACATATCTGGTTTATGGGTCAAAGTGATTGTGTCTCCGAATACAAAATGCGCACGGTGCTGGCAGCGCCGCGAGGATGTGGGTGTGAATGAAAAGCATCCCACTCTTTGCGGACGTTGTGTAGAAAATATTTCTGCTCCCGGAGAAACCCGGCATTTTGCCTAACTATCTTTTGTAAGAGTGACATCGCAATGAAAATTAGAAGAGCGCTACCGTGGTTTTTACTGATTATTTTGGTCATTTTATTGGATCAGTTAAGCAAATATTTAATTCTGCATCATTTGCATGTGGGTGAGCCAGTCAAATTATTGCCGGTTTTTAATCTGATTTTGAGTTTTAATCCAGGCGCGGCATTTGGTTTTCTGAATCAGGCGGGTGGCTGGCAGGTTTTATTTTTTTGTGTCCTTTCCGTAGTAGTCATTCTGGTATTATTGATATGGCTGTTGCGTTTATCTTCCCCAAACCCCTGGACGGCCTGCGCCTTGAGTTTGATCATTGGCGGCGCTGCGGGAAATTTAATTGACCGGCTGCGTTTTAGTTTCGTCATTGATTTTTTTGATTTTCATATTGCCGATTGGCATTATGCGACTTTTAATGTTGCCGACAGCGCCATCGTTGTTGGGGTCGGGATGCTATTGCTTCAGACACTCGGCCATAGCCATAAACGCTGAGTACAGCGTTTATGGCTCCTGGTTATATCCTGCGCATCGGCAAAGCCGATTGCTCGGAATGAAGGGGGAGCGCCTCGCGCGCTCCCCCTTGCGATCCCCCATAGCGTAGGGTATTTTCTGCGAAAATTATTTTTCTTTATGAAAAATTCCAACCGAGTGGAGAGGGCGTTAGCCTTTGGGGGGCTTTGGCCTCGGGGTTTGACCAAGAGGTGATAACCCGGGTTTTTCTAAAAATTCTTTCGCCAGGTTAAATTTCTTGTCAGGATCCTCGCCGAATTTATATTCTAATCTTTGCATAGTCAGATGCAGTTTGCGCATCGGGCTGCTGGATGACGGCTCTTTGGGAGGGTTATATCCGAAATATTCTTGCAATTTCTGCATAATCGGACTGCTGGATGAAGGCTCTTTGGAAGGGTCATATTTTAAATAAACTTCACGCACTTCGCGCAGGGAAATGTCTTTATTGAGGGTATTTTTAAATTGTGGGTGAGTTACCAGAAAATTGATTTCTTCAGATGAAATTTTAGGCAGATTCGCCAGCTTGCTGGCCTCCACGCGCCTTAAGGTATCACGAGCATATTTGAGGACGGCATATTCTGTAGGGTTTTTTTCTGGGGTAAACACTTCCGTTAATCGTAAAAAAGCCGTCTCAATATCTTTATGGGTAGCGCCTATTTTTAATTCGAGAATTTCCAGGAGTTCTAATAAATCTTCATCATCTTCCGGTATCAAACAGGGGATTGGCATGAGGACTGGAGATTTATCGACAACCTCTGTCTGCGTATATTCCGGAGTTTGTGATTTTTCTTTCTCCGCCAGCGCGGTCAATTGTATTCTCAGGTCTTTGAGTAGTTGTTCCCGATACGCCTCTGCGTCCTGGAGTTGATAAATAATAATGATTATCGCGGCGAAAAATTTATGCGCTGTGATTATTTTTTTATTAAAGATATCTTTATTGACCTGATCTTTGGTGTTGTCAGGATTAGGGTAGACCTTATTGAGCGCCGCTCTTGCCAATAATTGCGCATGGACGCCCAGAGCTTTACGAAATAAGAGTTGGTCAGCCAGACTAAGCCGAGTGAGCGGCGCCAGTTTCGGATTTTGGATAAAAATATTCACAAGGACATGGTATATTGCTTGGGTAACTGAACGCTGTTGACTTAACCTGTCCATCTGAGCCCAGCCCGGATTGGGTTGTTTCTGCAAGGCTCCAGCGATCTGATTTAAGCCAGCCTGAAGCTGGTTTATCGCGTTTGTTGATATGAGATGATTATCCATAACGTCAATTATCCCAGTTAAACCTTAAGGAATTATTAAAGAAAAGATTTTTTTAAAGAATTTTGGGAGGAATTTCTAGTGGATAATCATTTCCGGTGATATGGATGGTGTCCATAGTTCGTGTTTGGCTATTGCCAGCATTTTTCGGGTGTTAGCGTGCCGGTATCCCCCCGGTCGCCAAGTTCGTTGAGTGTGAGTGTGCTGCAGGACTGATCTATGGCCGCCTGAGCGCTATTAGGCACTGCGGCCAAGTTATAACTGGAGTCAGTCGTAGACTGCACGACGAGTTGATAGCTATGATCGTCCGTGGTGGATTTAAGACCCAAACTTTGCGCCGCTCCCTGATAGGTATTTTGTAGAGTATAAAAAGATTCCAGTTGGCCAGCCATATAAAGCAGATCTATCATAGCCTGAGTCCGACGACCTTTTGCGAGGTAACTATTGTAAGATGGATAGGCGACAGTGACCAGGATCGTAATAATGACTATCGCGATCAAGAGTTCAAGTAAAGAAAACCCGCGGTTTAGTTTCATGTTATGGAGGTTAGGGGTCCATAAAAACGTTGGCAATACCGGAAATTTCATATAAATAGATTATTAAACAATGAACTAAAAATGACCGTTTTTTAAAAAACTCTTGTGATTTTATTAGAAACAGGTATGATGCATTTCTCATGGGCTTCGCAGCAGTCATTTCGCCAGTGAAATGTCATTGTGAACGACCCGCAAACCAAATTGGGCCGGTAGCTCAGTCGGTAGAGCAGCGGACTTTTAATCCGTTGGTCCCGAGTTCGAATCTCGGCCGGCCCATAATAAAATCAAAGAGTTAGAAGAGAATATTTTAGAGGACAGCTTGGTTACGTGTAATTCTAGTGTAATCGTGCCAAGAAATTTCTAGAAAATAAAGGAAGTTAATAGAACTTTATAGAACGTCGGAAGCCATAAGGCGCGTCGCTGAGTGACTATACACTTGTCAGAAAAGCATGTTATTATTTAAATAAGGGAATATCAAAAACTCAAATTAATGTGCTCTTAAGGATTGAGGGTAAATCAAAAGCTATAGAAGTGTAATATGTTTAAGCGTTTAAAAGTTACAGGGAGATTAACTATGGAAGCATATCCGGCTGCCTCAGTAGCAAATTTTTTTATTGATAAATCTAGTAATGAGAGCGAGCCAATTACTTTGATGAAATTATCAAAGCTAGTATATATTGCTCATGGGTGGAGTTTGGCATTATTAAATCGTCCATTGATAAAGGAGCCCATAGAAGCTTGGAAATTTGGTCCCGTAATAGAATCTCTATACCATGAATTCAAACGCTTCGGAAACACTAACATTAATATGCTCGCAATAGCTGAAAATATCGAAGAAGAGGAAATTGTGGCTCTTTTGAATAAAGTTTGGGATGGTTATAAAAAGTACACCGCATATGAATTATCTAATTGGACGCATATTAAAGGTAGCCCATGGGATCAGGTTTATTCACCTAATAAAAAAAATCAAGCAATTGATAATGAAACTATAAAGGAATATTTCAATGGGCTTAAGAAATGATGAATTTAGAGAGTTAAATTCTGAAATAGAAATTGATAAAGAACCCGATTTAAAAACAAGGAAAGAAAAAGCAAAAATAGATCGGTTAGAACATGAAAATTCTGTTAATAAAGAAAATCAAGAAGCAAGAAAAGTATATTTAAAGAAAACATTTAATTTTGTAAGAATCTATATTTTGGTTGTAATTGTTATTTTTATAATTTATCAATTTGGTTTGGTTCCTTTAATAAAAAGACCGATGCCAACAATGCCAATAGTTACATTGCTCAGTACAACTACTGCAAACATTATTGGATTATTAGTAATTGGATTTAATTATTTATTTTCAAATCATAAAAAATAATTCAAAAAATACCGTAGATTATTTATTAGGATTTATATTAACCATCAATCAAGCATTAATTCAAACTATCAGCCAAGCCAAGATTTTCCCAAGCCTTTAAATTGCCATAGAGTTGCCAGTATAATACTCATTTTGAGGTTTTGCCTATGGAGTTATCGTATGAAATCCTATTTTAACCACATTGCCGATATTCTTAATGCCCAGAGTAACGTGGCATCTTTTAATCAACATCGACCAGATACGGGGAGTAATAGAGAAGAGGTGCTTATTGATATATTAAACAAGCATCTGCCAGATTGTTTGGTCGCTATAAATGGCGGTAACGTAATCAATATTGAAGAAGAACAATCTAAGCAAATTGACATAATAATTAAAAATAACCTGTTCCCAAAATTTGAACAAAGCAAAAAAACTTCCGTTATTACAGAAAGCGTGGCGGGGGTGTTATCGGTTAAGTCCTTTCTTGATAAAAACACTCTTGAGGAATCAATTGAAAATGTAGCAAGTATTCCAAAATTTTCTAAAGAAACTTTATCTTTATCAAATTCGTCAATAGTACGTGAAGACTTGCAAGAAAAATTTACTTCCTATTGGCCGTATAGAGCCGTATTTGCTTACGGGGGGATAAATCCCAATACTTTGTATGAATACGCTTTAGCATATTATAATGCTCACCCTACAAGATTAGCCAGCTTTCCCAAGATGATTATTGTAAATAAAAGTTTTTGCATAAGGTTTTTTCCTGATGGAGGGGTATTAGCGGATGGAAGCCCAATCCCTAAAAATCACTTGCTCGCAATGATGCTTACTTCTGAAAACCAAGGATATCCAATTGCAGGAGTTATAACTGAAATTAATAACTATGTGCCTTGGATGCATTATATGAAACATAATTTTTCTTTATACATTGATAAGGCCTACCAGCCAGAAGGTGCGACAGGGTTAGGTTCTAGCCAGTAAATTTCGGACTTAGCCAGAGTAGTTAAAATAATAGATTAAGATGTATGATTTTGAGGGAAGCCAAAACATTTTTTAATTACCCGGGCGTAGCAAGGTTTTCTTTATCTTGAGGAGTTAGGTTAGCTCGATAACGTTGATCTAATTTATCCATAGCCGCTTGAATATGAGCTCCGTTCTGGTGGCTATATTGCTCAACCATCTTGAGAGTCTTATGTCCTGAAATTCTTTTAACTGTAGGTAAATCCACGCCCGCTTGTACCAAATGTGTGATGGCGGTATGGCGTAAGGTATGCCGAACGACTTCGCTAACACTAAGCTCAGCGACAGCAACTACTCGGCGAAAAGGTTTTACAATGTTCACACAGTGACCTGTTTCAGATCTTTGCGAAGGAAATAACCATATCTGATTGGGTAGAGCGTTTCGCACATAAGGAGTCAAAACAGCCACTAAATGAGCCGTTATGGGCTGAGGTCTTTTTCCTGCCTTAGCTTGAGGAATAAATATCCTTTGAATATCTAATTCAATATCCTCTAAGCGGATGGATAAAATTTCAGTCAGCCTCATCCCTGTTTCCAGGCCGATAACGATGAAAGGATAAATATATTGATTTTCATCTTGTTTCGCCGCAGCTAACAGTCTGTCGATTTGTTCTACGGTTAAATAGGTTTTGCGGGATTCATCTTCTTTGAATTTTTTGATGGTCATTGGTCGATTATTCAACCATTTCCATTCCACCGCTTTAGTAAAAAGATGTGATAATACGGCTAAGTCTCGATTGACTGTGGTTTCACTAACTCCTTTTTCCAGACGTTTATTTTTATATTCCTCTACATCTATATCGTTAATTTTATCGAGAGGTGTCCTATCGAAAAAGGGGATTAAATGCAGCCTGAGTTTAGAAATCTTAGATTTTAGATTTTTGGCTCGAGTCGAGATTTGTTTTTCCAGATATTTCTCAGCCGCTTCTTTGAAACTGAAAGCCAGTTTGCGGCCTTTAGGTAAATTCAACCGGCCATCTCGTGCCTCACTACGTAACTTGGCCATCAATTCTTCGGCATGCAGGCGCGTGGTGCCATCGGATTCTTTTCCGACCACCCGATGGATACGCTGGCCGTCCACCATGATGTTGATCCACCAGCGGCCATCGCCATTAGCCAACCGGTCAAATTCAATGCCGTGTTCTTGTAGCATTTTCTTGGGAGCCAGGGTGCGGACATTGGCGCGAGTCAAAACAGTAAATTTAATCGTCATGATTGTCACTCCTAAATAACTAACTATAATTAATTGTTTTATTTGATTTTATTAAGTCGTTGTTGGAACGGCTATTAAATCAAATCCTAATTGTTTGGCACGTTTCTGTAAATTTTTTACAGTGCGTTGCCGATATTTCTCCTCATAATAAGCTTGGCCTTTCTCTACATAATCTTTGCCATATTTCAGTAACTGATAGAATAATTTTGCTAATTTATGCGCCGTCGCTGTCACCGCTTTTTCTGCTCCTAATCGAGCCTTCATTCGCCGATAAAAAGCCCCTAACGCGGTTTGACTTCGCCACAACGTATTGGCCGCCACCCGAAAAGCGAGTGCGGCTCGATTCGCATTCGGCATCCTCTTTCCCGATAAGCGTTTTCCTCCTGATACTTTTGTTCCAGGACATAATCCCAGCCAGGCTGCAAAATGCTTTTCCGTTTCCCAATGGCTCATGTCTAAACCCACTTCCGTAATCACTTTAAACGCCGTATAACTGCTAATTCCCGGCAATGACCCCAAGTTCACTCCCGTCAGATGAAATAAGTGTGTATGCAAATCAAAATCTGGTGCATTGGCACTCCGTGCCCCAGCTTTAGCAGCGGGCACTTCTCCCACTTTCATTTCCACCTGACTTTCCAGCTCTTTTAATACCTCTTCGATTTCTTGATCGCATTCTTTCAGCTTATCCTGATAAACATCGTATAAATCCACCGCTTGTTTCAACGTAAAAAGATGTTCTGGTTGATAATTGCCTTGCAAGGATTTCTCAATGACGTCTTTTGAGTTTTTACACCGCCTATCCCGATACTGAGCTAATTCTTTCGGGTCTTGGATTCCTTTAATAATGGCTCGAATAATTTTCATTCCCGTAACGCCGGTCACATCGTTAATGACATTGTGCAACTGAAGATTCATCTGACTCAGCGCTTTTTGCATGTGCAAAGTATGCTTGGCTGCTTGCTGAACCAACATTTCCCGATGACGATGATAACTGCGTAAGCGGCAAATCATTAGCTCTGGACGAAATGCTCTGGATAATAATCCGCAGCTATGCAACTTTTGTAACCATTGACAATCTTTCACATCGCTCTTTCGTCCACTCACGTTTTTGACGTGCCGAGCATTCACTAAATACACTTCAAATCCTTGTGCCTCCAACAAATCATAAAGCGGGATCCAATACACGCCTGTGGCTTCCATCGCCACGGTCTCTATACCACAACGCTTTAACCAATCAAATAACGCATGTAAATCCGATGTAAAACTGTCGAACGCGCGTACACTCACTTCATCTCGACCGACTGGCACTGCCACATAATGTTGTTGCGAACCAATATCAATTCCTGCTGCATTAGGTTTAATCACTGACAAATCTGAGGGGTTTCCTTTGGCTGTTTCCTGTCGCGGCAACACAGCAGTTGACGAATGACCTTCAATTACCGTACTCTTTTCCATGTTTTCCTCCAAGTGTGGGTGGATGACAAAGAGGACGTGACGTAAAGTAGGTGTTTGCAAAAAAGGCAATCTCCTAAACGGGATAATGCTAAGCATTTCACCAATGAGCGTGTCGCTGACACCCTGGACCAAGCTCCTTAACGGGCATAAAGCACCAATGTGAAATCGGCCTCGACTAGACGACACGTCCTCACTGATTAATCTAACTGATTTCAGCTTTCCCAGCACATTGTTATTTTCCTGATTGGTTTGCGCGCAGCGCATTAATGGGGCTCCTTACTTTTTTAATGGGGGGATAATAATCCGGTTTTTCAACCGGCTTACCGGGTGGCAGGTTGAGTTCCTTTAAGTGTTGCAACGGTTTTTCACCATCTAAAATCGCTTGGCACAATAGCCAATGTTCGCGCAGCCGCTCCCGATTTAAGCCGCGATAATCCACCAGTGGCCACCACTCTTTATCCACGACTTGTCCCGCCGGGTTCTCGATATGGATTTCAAAATGGTTCCAGAAGTAAGGGATGTCGATAATTACCTGCCACAGAGCCTGTTCCTCGGCAGTGAGTAGGCTTGGTAAAAATAAAGCGATTCCTGCAAAGAGATCGGCGTCCTCAGCAGACCAGAGCTGTTCACCAACCTCTTGGGCGATGATTTTTTCAGTATGGCGCTGGCCGAACAGGTAATCGTTGGTTTGCGCCTTTTCGGTCGACACCACTGGCAGATAATAACTAGCGGCTTTTTCGGCTAATAAGGATTCCATCAGGCTTGATACCGTGCGATGTTGATGCCGCGCGATCATTTCGGCGACAAATCGAAGTGGTGGGCTAATCCTGACAGTCATTACCACCGTTCGGACGTTCTGGTTATCCGCCTTTTTTTGGGTTTCTTCACCCGTTTCTGGGTTTCAGTCATGTGCTTTATTCTCCCATTCAGTGCTGTAAACTTCTAAATTGTTCTCGGAAGTTCTGTATTTATCCATAGTCCTTTAGACTACTAAAGTAGTCCTTTACACTACGAATAATGCCCACTATAATAACCCCCTCTGCTAAAGTCAATGGGTTCAGTCCTGGTGGCGGGACCCATTCTAGATTAAAAAAACAAAGGAGCCTACTATGAAAACGGAAGTCAGCTTACGATTTAAAACCCCTGTCATTGATATCTATCCCGATGGTCGGATGGATGTCCACAACGCTTCCCATTACTTGGGCGTTAAGGAGAAAACCTTAGCGATGTGGTGCGTCGGTGGCATTGGGCCGCGATATATCAAGCGGGGTCGGATTTTTTATTACAAAGACGATCTGGATACCTGGTTGAATGAGCGTCATTGTCGCAGCACGGCACAATCTCTGCAGACGGGACAAAATCGATGAATGAGAGCAAACCGGATCCCGCTTTTTCCTTTGAGCAGGCTGCCCGCTCAGTCTGTCATCCCATTCAACCAGTTTATGCCGATGAATTGCGTCATTATCCTGTTGGCAACCCCATTTTTATTGCAGTAGACCGGCTGAGCCTGCAGCGGATCCGCTCCTCCAAAGGGGTGTGTTTGTACTGCCCTGAACCGGCGGAACACTATGCATTGAATTTTTGTTTTCAGCGCGAGGTTTGGGTGCTATATGCCCATTTGGGTTTATTTTCCCGCGCCATGGATTTAGCCCATTGTATTCAATGGCAGGGAGCCTCTAAAACACTGGTATTGCGTATCGGTATTCACCATCTACGAGGATAATGCCATGACTCATCGTATCCCAGAATCCATTATTGAATTGCCGAATTGGGAACAGGCTGCCGCCTGGAATGAACCCATCCTGTTTGAACCCTTAGAAACCCCGGAAATCCCGGCAGATTGGTTGCCCGGTGTGCTGGGTAAATTTGCCGGTGCTTTAGCCCAAGCCAGTGAGACGCCGCCGGCGCTCAGTGTGATGACATTGTTGGGGGTTTTATCGACGGCGTTAGCGGGTTATTGTGCTGTCTCTCCAAAGCCGGGCTGGATAGAACCCGTGAATATTTATACGCTGATTGCACTGCCGCCAGCCAATCATAAATCGCTGGTGGTGCGAGCCTGCACTCAACCGCTTTGGCGTTGGGAAAAAGAACAGAAAAAGCAGCGGGAAAATGAGATTAAACGCCAACGTGCCGCCCGTAAAACGGAAGAACGTATTCTGGAAAATTTGCGCACCAAAGCCGCCAAGACTGAAGACCCGGAAGAACAACGCCGCCTGTTTGAAGCGATTATTCAACAGGAGATGGCACTCACGCCCATTTCTCCGTTACCGGTGTTGTTTACTAACGACGCCACACCCGAGTCATTGACTCATCTGGTAGCAGAACAAGGCGGTCGATTAGCGATTTTTTCCGATGAAGGTGGCATCCTGGAGACTTTAGCCGGTTTATACAATCACGGTTCCGCGAATATTGATATTTTGCTCAAAGGCATCGACGGAGGTGAAGTGCGCGTTCATCGTAAAGATCGGAGTACCATTTTGAATCCTTATTTAACAGTGGTGCTGACGGTGCAACCGATTGTGATTCAAAATATGGCAGGAAAAAAAGCGTATTTGGGTAAAGGGGTACTGGAACGGTTTTTATATGTTCTGCCCAAAAGTCACTTGGGTTATCGCACTCATAACACACCCCCTCTGTCATCCGAATTGCAAGCCACTTATGACCAAATGATCATGACTTTGTTAAACAGCCGACAACAGACTGAGACCTCTGCTCCTGGGGAAAATATGCAAATATCTTCGCTCTCCCAGAAGCTCAGGGGTTATGGCGGGCTTTTCAACTGCAATTGGAAAGCGAGTTAAGACCCGAAGGCCTGTTGGGTAGCTATCCCGGTTGGGGAGGTAAATTAGCGGGATTTGCCCTGCGATTAGCGGGTTTATTACACGTGGCCGAATATGGACTGGTGAAACAAGATATCCACGTGGTCAAGATGCAAAACGCCTTACGCCTGATCGAAGTCCTTCGTCTCCACGCCCTGACGGTGTTTCAATGGATGTGCCGGGATTCCGCCAGCGATGACGCTCAAATTGTCTGGCAATGGATTCAATCTCGCGGCCAAGGTTCCTTTACTCAGGCGGAGATTCGTTTTGCCTTAAGGAATAAAAAACAAGGTCAATCCGAGCGATTAATGAAAGCAATTAGCCCGGCTTCAAGAACGTCATTTAATCAGCCCGCCGGTGAAACTCAATACCCGCAAACCGACCACCTTATACCGCGTGAATCCGTTGGCGCTGTCTTACGCTTCTGCGACATAATATAAAAACGCAAATTCTAGTTAAGCCCTCAAAGGTAAAACTTAATAAAATCTGAATCTTTGTCTGCGCCATTTCCAATGGTGGTTTATGAGGGTAAAAGAGGTATGCAATAACAGCATCTAAAATAATAATTAAACTATTGATCGAACTTCAGTGAAGAATGTATTTTTAGTTAAAAGACATTTTATAGTCAGGCATTGTCTGGGTGTAAACAAACAGTTCTCACAAAACTCTTTCGAATATACAAGCGACTCTCATCCTTATATAATTCAAACGATATCGATTCCTGTCAGTCTGTTCTTTTTAAAGTCAACACCAAGGAGAATATATGTTCACCACGTGGTTTACTCGCAGAGGAAATGATGCGAAAGATGCTAAAAATTCTTCTGAACAAAAAGAAAAATTGACAACTACTTCATTAGAAGAAGCATTACCAAAAATCAAGAAATTAGAAATCAAAGAAGTCTTACCAGGTTATTCTCAAGCTCTGAAGCGTGCTGCCCAAGAACTTGAGCGACATGCTGCACTCTCCTCGTTGTCTATGTTCTATGAAGACGATAAAAGAATTCCCAAGGCCCCTGCGTCTCACAGGCTTATTGACCTTAGTCCTTACTATGTGCGTTTAAATAGATGTGCAGTTCTTATTCCCGGGTTGGAGATGGCAGTCTTTAAACCTGGTGATAATGGAGGAACAGATAATAAAATAGAATTATGGGATTTAAAGTCGGGAAATTATCTGCGAACTTTAACAGAAAAAAAAGGAGAACAGTTTTTGTCTCTATTAGCTGCAGACAATTTCTTAATTTCTCTTTCTAGAAAATGTAAACCTAATCCTAATCCAAAGGGAGGATTTCGGTATATTGCTAGTCTAATCCGTATATGGGATTACCGTGCTTGCAAGGAAGTGCGGACAATTGAGCTTTTATTATATAGTGGTGATAACCCCACTATTCTAAAAAGTGACCTGAGACAGGTCAAATTTTCCCGCTTAAGCAATGGAAATTTTGTAACAGTCGTTGCAAGCAATGATTCTGATTCAACCATGACCATTTGGGATCAAACCACAGGGCAAGTGATAGAGAATAGTTCCAGCAAACACCTAGTCGTTGAACATGTTAATGGGGATTTAATTTATGAGGACAAGGATCGTCAAGAATATTCTGTGCATATGAGGGATAGTGTTACTAATTCTGATAAGATCTTATTTCGTTCCCGTGTTAGAGATATAGTGCCAATTTCTGAAGAATATCTTTTTGTTGTTTCCGACGAAGAAAATTTTCTTTGGAACCTTAAACAGAAATCACGAAAAGATTGCTTAAAACCTGAATCTGGCTCTAATCCAATACACTCTATTTTAAAAATGAGCAATGGAAACATCCTTGTCGAGAGGTTATCTAATTATAAGATTTCTGAGTATAGTTATTCTTATAAAACAAATTGGTCTCTTACCATTATTAATCCCATAACAGATGCAGTACATACTTTTGATCCCATTTCAAATGATCCAATTTCAGAATTCGGATATCCAATTCCTCTAATTGCTATGATAAATGAAAATGAATTAATAAGTTTCACCCAAGTGGGTCAGAAATTAAAAGTTTTGTTTTGGCAGTTGCGGCCTTCTTTGCAAATCACATGTGATTTTCGCATGGCGTTGGTGGGTTTACAGCCTGAAGTTGTTCGTGATGAGCGAACAGTGACTTTACGTGTCAATCAACCTCATCTTGAGGTAATGAATGCATGTGCAAAAATCGTTCATGGCTTAATACAAACTGCAGATATAATTGTTAGGGCAGATGAACTGAGTTGGCAGTGTGACAGCGTTGAAAACGCTGTTTTATGGCAAGATGTTTTAATTGCTACCTATACCTCTTGTTCACCATCCCAAAAGATTCAAACCGTGCTGTTAGATGAGCAGTATGAAAAAGAAAATACGGTTAAGCTTTTCGAAGCGATACGTGCTAACGACTTAGCGAAGGTCGTTTATTTTATTAAAGCAGGCGCTAAGGTGAATGCCTGTAATGATAAAGGTGAGTTGCCGTTGATTTTTGCAATTCACCTCAACTTTACTGAAATTATCCTATTTTTATTAAAACAAACAAGCGATGTCAATTTAGTTGATTATCTAGATCGGACAGCACTTTATATGGCGGCTGGACGAGGTAATGAAAAAGTAGTGGCTGAGCTTTTACAAGAAGAAAAGATTGAAGTCTGCTATGCGGAAAAACATACTTTATGGACGCCACTACATAAAGCTGTCGATAGAGGTTACAAGACTATTGTGGCATCACTTATCGTAAAAGATGTTAGCCTTATTTATCGAAAAACCACGACTGAACAAACTGTTTTGCATTTGGTTGCCAAGAAAGGGAGAGAAGATATTGCTGAATTATTATTACAATATGGCGCTAGCGCGAACAGTGAAGATCAACAAGGGTTCACTCCGTTGCATCTAGCAGCAGCATCAGGACACTTAAAAATAGTTATTATCTTATTATCCTGGGGCGCATCGATGGTTGCTAAAACAAATTCAAGAGTGACACCACTAGAACTCGCTGAGGAAGCAAAAAAATCCGAAGTAGTAACTTATTTAAAGGATTTGAGTTTGGGGAAAAAAACATTGCCAGATAAAAATACATTGCCTGCGATTGCCACAGTTGAATATATCTTATCTGATGAGAAAGAAAGTAAAGAAAATTTTCCGGTAGAAGAATTAAAGACCAGAGCTACGCTGACTGAATGTATACATCTCGGACATAGAATTCATGACCACAAGCCTGAAATTAATCTTGGCGAAATTACTGAGTTGGTTACTCAGATGGGCAAATTTGTGATTTCTTTTCAATCGGAAACAGAGGCTAAAGAACGAAACTTACAAGAACATCGTTTTATTCAACAAAATACTGTGTTACAGCTCTATTACAATAAACTTCGTCAAGAACTGAATCAATTTATTGCTGCTGCTGTAGTGATCTGTAGTGGTAAAATCCCATTAACAGCGAATAAAAAACAAGTATTTTTTGATGTGATCACTTCCATCGGCAAAACAGTGCCAGGTGTGGGAATATTGTTTCAAATTTTTAGTAGTCTTACTAAATTTGGAAATGAAAGCGCCCAGATCAGAGAGTTATACCGGTTACAAGAACATTTTCAAGGGGATATTAGTCAAGCGAATAGAATAGTGAATCAATTTGCATTGCAGCTTACAATAGCAAAATCTAATGAAATTCTTGAAGAGCAAAAGCAATCTATAGAATCACCATTAGAAAGAGTATCTGGGCTGATTTACGAAACCCAACAATGGATTAATAAACAATATAGGAGTGTGGTAAGAGATGAGCAAATCAAGTCATCCGAAGTATTAGCATTAAAACATGCGGCTTTTTTATTGCAAAATTTAATGAGTGACAAGTACTGTGTGGAAACAGATGTGGATCTTGTACAATTGTTTTTACAGATGGTGATGCAAGATAATCAATACCAGTATCGAGGTTTGCCAGAACATTTAAAATGTACTCCAGAAAATAAAATGGATCAAAGTCCAGAAAGAATGACCCCTGTTACGACTTTTAAAAGTCTTATTCCCAAATCTGAGGAAATAAAATCTTCAGATTCAACGAGTAGTGCTTCTCAAATTCCCACAGAAATTCAACAACAATTGGCAGAAATGAAAGCCAAAATTAAGCAATTAGAAAAAAGTAAAGAAGAATTAGCACAAAAAGTTAAAAAATTGGAAGAAGAGAAAGATGAAACTTTAAGTGCAGGAGCAGGTTTATTATATGCCCAGCCTGAACCGAGAAGATTAAATCCACAACGCCTCTTTTCGCAGGAGGTAGAAGCCACTCAACAGCTTAAAGATTACTCAAACGCTATACAAAATTTACACCAGACAGTAGAAGAGTTAGGAAGTGATGTTGCTGAAATTCGCTCTAAACGTCTACAAAACCAAGAAAATCCTAATAAATGCAGCATATCATAGAGCCTGTCGGGGGAGAATGCAGGTTCCAGGTTTGGGGTTCAAACCACCAACAGGTTAGTACTTCTTAAACAAAATTTGTGTTCAAAAGTTTTTTTGGATTTTTTGTGTAGACTGTGAAAACATTGTCTTTTTTCTCACATTCCGCACACCTAAAGTAAAAAATTTATATTAAATAGAGCGAAAATTGCGCATAATGCTTTGCTTTTTAGAGAAATTGAGCATGAATTTTGCAATTCCAGAATCCGAATTAAAATTATGTTCACAGCACATATATAATTTATACTGTTCTCAACGGATTAACGCTAATAAATAAATAATTAAATTAAAAAATGCGGATTAACTGGTGCGGAATGTGGGTATTTTGCTCGAGTTCTCTGCGATCCAATCCCATCGGTAATCCGTTAATGACGACTAAAGACAGATGCGGCAACAGTCTGTGATCAAAGGTCGTTAGCATAATTTCTGGGTATTTTGCCATCGCTTGAGAGGGACTGATGATGCGCGATACTTTCTTTTCCATAAAAAACACCTCGCTTGGAGGATAAAAACTGATGTGGAACATAGATGATATGGATTGTATCAATAATGATCATAATTCTTCCGATCATGCCCCATTTCCCCGTTTTACTTTTCATTACCCCATCAGAAAAAGAGAAAAAGAGAACTTGTACAATTTTTTATCTCTTAATTAGTATGGAATAAACAAAATCAACCGCGAGGTAAAGGTTAAAATCTATACAAGTTCTCTTTTTCTCTTTTTCTGGTGGGGTAAAGAATTTAAAACACGAATATCAGATTACTTTAGGGATTTTATTTTTTTAAACAAGGAACGTCCGATGTACACATTTTTAGTACCCACAAAGGAGTGTGTAAATACTCTGTTTTTAAGCCAGACGGCAAAGATAAAAATTTCAATTTTAGAGGATATTTTAGACCTTTTCAAAGCGGTGTGCATCGATTATGATTCATGAAAACACCATTTGGTCATAGCTGCTGAAATTGGCATAAAACATGCTGATATACAATCGAAGTGTTTGATGGATGCTACAGTTAATGTTGAATTACTATATAGCTGCCTCAATATGCTAAAACAGTTATTTTTTAGATATTTTATTTTTATGTAGAGCGCGAAAATATTGGCTTTTTTGCTCCAGTTCTCTGCGATCTAACCCTCTCGGTAATCCGTCAATGACGACAAAAGATAAATACGGCGACAGTTTGTGATCAAAAGCAGTTAGCATCATTTCCGGGTATTCTGTCATCGCTTGAGAGAGGCTGATGATGCGCGATAATTTCTTTTCCATAAAAAATATCTCCTTGAGCAAAAGGGTCATCGTCAAAATGCACTATTTTTCCAGGCTCAATGGACGTTTCCGATTGGAAAAATGTTCTATTGAGTTCTACAATCATCTATACAGTTCTGGAATATTCTATTTAAATCTATGGAACACATTTCATTTTTTGAAAATTAACGTAAGTCCCGACGTCAAGCGGATAAAATTCCGTTTTTCGCCGCGGGCGTGTTAAAAATTTCACACGTAAATTTTCAAAAAGTGAAAAATTCGCCCAGATAAAAATATTTCGACTGAATAAAAATGAGCCATTTGGAGGATAAAAACTGATGCGGATCATAGACAATATAGATTGTATCAAGAATGATCAGAATCCTTCCGATCATGCCCCATTTTCCCTGTTTTACTTTTCATTACCCACCAGAAAAAGGAAAGAGAGAAATTGTATATCTTCTAACCTTTACCTCGCGCTCTATTTTGTTTATTTCATGCCGATTGAGAGATAAAAAAATGGACAAGTTCTCTTTTCTCTTTTTCTGGTGGGGTAGGGAATTTCGAACGCGAATAGCTTCACTCAAGGATGTCATTTTTTTAAACAAGGAACGTTCGATGGATCGGATGATTCCGCTTAGAAAAGCGGATTTTTTGTTTAAATGATGAACTGTTATTGAGCTTCTCGTCGTCCCGCGGCATCGTCCAAAAAACTGAAAAGTTGTTAAAAAATTATTTTAGCATATTCTTTCGGAGGTCAGGGATGTACAGAAAAGTGAAAGGGGCAGCCCCTCATTTTTGATCATGAACCGGCTTTGATTCAAAGCAGATCAAGAACTGTGATTATTCCCAAAAGAAATTAGGGGGTTTGATGGTCTTGGCTCCCCAAAAATCGAGTATCTACTGAATCTGGTAAAACAGTGAAAGTTGGAGATGCGTCGGCAATCCAAGAGGCGACCAAGAAACAAGTGAAATGACATGATTAGCGGAAGTGAATGCTTGAACCAGGCGATGATGGCAAAAAGCGATCTACTGCGCAACATGAGTATCAGTGGACGGGAGGAGCTCGGGTTAGTCTATGAAGCGGAGCTGAGGAGTCGTCCCACCAGCAGTGTCAAAGGCCGTATCGAATGTAAAGCGGCCAAGCACGTCATTTTTGGTAATTATTCGACCTATCGTAGGGCGAAGAAAGTGAAATTACAGGGGATTCCGGAGTGTGTGGCCGCCATGGATTTAAGAAATTTAAAGTATTCCGGC
>CAVQJI010000054.1:0-138250 GCA_963712715.1 uncultured Pseudomonadota bacterium
CGGTGCCGTTGCTGACGGCCACCGGGGGGCCGATGTTGGTGGCTCCGTCCTTGAACTGCACGGTGCCGGTCGCGGCCGCCGGGTTGATCGTCGCAGTCAGCGTCAGCGGGGTGCCCTGCGCGGCGGGGGATGCCGCGGACGTGCTCAGTATGGTGCTGCGTGGCGGTCGCTCCGGAATCACGAAGGGCACCGCCGGCGACGTCGACGGGGTGTAGCGCGGTCGTATCAGGAACCATAGGCATCCTCTTTACTGTAGTGCAAGTCTGCTTAAAACGTGCGGCGAATGAGAAATCTCACGAACGCGCTCGGAGACAGTACGGATCAGTATGATTTAACGGTGGTGCGTCCGGTCGCCAAAGAAATAGCCCGGCAGATTAAGATCACGGGTTTTATGAACCACACTACCACTACCCAGATGGTGCATTTCAAGAGTGCGGTGCGGAGCATACTGTTTGAAATGGACAAGCAAGGAGTCGATTTAAACTTTACGGCGATGAACGCACCTGTTCGAGATGGCTAATCAATGAAATAGCCCGGCAAACGCGCAGAGTGGTATTGAGTGATAAAAACTGCTGCAATGGATGTTTATCATTTTTCAGAGCACAAGCAACACCTAAAGAGATCGAAGAAGCGCGCCCGTGATTGCCGAAGCGGTGCCGCAAAAGCTAAAAATCCGAACCACGCGGAATCGTCAGCCATGGAGCTGCCCAAACTCTCCAGCTCACAAAACATCCTGTTAGCCGACCCAAGCGCTCACTCTATTCCACCCCCTTCTCCCACCGTCTCAGACAATCCGGATGAAGAGCGAACAGTGACTCAGGTGTTATGATCGTAGCGATAGGAACGTTTAGGATTTTCTGAACACAATAAATCAATCAACTTAAGGAGATGCAATGAAACAGGGACAATTTCCGTCGATTTAAATTTAACGGATTTAAATGGGCAGAATGGTTTTAAGATCAACGGTGAAAATGCGGGTAGCCAGTTTGGCGAGAGCGTCAGTATCGCCGGTGATATTAACGGTGATGGCTATTCCGACCTATTGATTGGTGCCAATAATAATCAATTTGGTGTCAGTTACGCAGTATTTGGCGGACCTCAAGTAGGAAGTACGGGATCATTGTCGCTGACCAATTTAAATGGCAGCAATGGCTTTAAAATAAAAGGCGAGGATTTACAGGATTATAGTGGTTATTCATTGAGCGCCGTCGGGGATGTGAATAGCGATGGTAATGATGATGTGATGATTGGCGCTCCTCAGACGCTAATCAAAGCGGCGTGTGTTATGTCATATTATGGTGGTTCAAATGTCGGCGGGAATGGTTCATTACTGCTTTCCAATTTAACCGGCATGAATGGATTTAAAATTCAGGTGAAATTAACAGCTATCGTGGGGTTTAGTATTTCTCCGGGGTTTAACACAGGAAAATTAAGTCTCCACAAAAAATGGGATATCAATGGGGATGGATATGCCGATCATTGCGATCGGGGGATTTGATTATAACAACGGTCAGGGTCGTAGCTATGTGGTCTTTGGTGGTCCGAAAATCAATGGACTTAGCGTATTTAATTTATCAAATCTCAATGGAACCAATGGATTTAAAATAGATGGTGAAATGGTGAATGATTGGAGTGGTTATTCCATTAATCCCGAAGGAGATCTCAATGGTGATGGCTATGACGATTCACAACGAAGCGCCTTATCATAACAATAAAGGCCGCAATTACGTGATATTTGGTGGATCTAAAATTGGTATACAGGTTTATTGTCTTTGTCTCAATTAAATAGCACAACGGGTTTTATGTTAGATAATGAAGCGCTGGGAGATGCAGGTCAATCATCTGATCAGGTCAATATGGAGATAGGTACTCCAGGTGATCTCAATGATGATGGGACGGCTAATTTATTGATTGGCGCTTTTGGCCATAACAATTATACCGGCCGTAGCTACGTGGTGTTTGGTGGTGCGGGTCTTGGAGGAGGCGTGATCTTTATCTAATTTGAATGGTACGAATGGCTTTAAATTAGATGGGGAATGATAAAATAGCTGGAGTGGACAAGTCGCCACTGCGGCGGGGGATATTAATGGTGATGGGGTGATTGATTTATTGATTGGCTCACCCTATCTACAATATTCATGCCGGGCGAAGTTATGTGGTATGGGGTGGATCAGAAATAGGTCCAGGGGGATTATTACCTCTTTCAAGTCTGAACGGCGTGAATGGATTTAAAATTGATGGAGAACATTGGGTACGACGTAGTGGTTTCGTCGTTAGCCCAGCGGGAGACGTTAATGGCGATGGGGTTGATGATCTTATCATTGGCGCGCCGGGATGTAATTTGGGTTGTGCTTACGTCATTTTTGGCGATGCACCGCCGGTTTTGGTCAACAACAGCTTATCTCTTTACTGTCGGTGCGACGGTGACTTATAAATTCGATTATTTAGGGGCCTATGACCGTAATCATCCCAATAACACCTTGGTGTTTATTCCCAGTAATGTCACTCATGGTCTATTTCAATTATGTACACAGCGCAGGTTTTCACTGATGAACTTCACGCAGCTGAATTAGTGAATGGCAGTGTTCAATTTGTTCATGATGGCAGCGTTTTGCGCCGAGTTTCAATATCACTATTGAAAGCGCTGGGATTGCCTGGACGGGCCCTGCTGTGGCTAATATTACTTTTATTACTACGACACTCAGCCCACACCCGTTTCCACCAGCCCAACGTCACTCCGACTTTAACTTCATCTTTCCACACCCACTCCAACCACTCTCACCAACCTCTACTACCAATTTTAACCTCACCATCAACCTTTACTTCAAGCCCTACAGCAACTCTCGACTTCCAACGCCAAGTCTATCTTGCCGATTATTTTGCTGAACAATCAACTGACGTCAGAAACGGTCAGAGCGTATTTTATCGTTAAATAATTTACAAGCGATGGAGTTCCGGGGTGAATAATAACAGCCAAATTATATTTACCGTAGGCAATGTGCAGACGGTTATTTTTGCGACCGTGCCTGTCAGTAATATCCCCGTAAAAATCTCACTTCCTTTACGTCAAGCACAGATTCAAGTGGATGGTGGAATTTGTGCATGACGGTAATAATCAAGCGCCCAGTTATTCGGTGCTAGTGAATGACGGCGTACGATCCATCTTTCCCGAGCGTCGCGGTGATTGACTTTACCGGCGCACCGATCATCACGGAGAATATTTTGAACATCATGCCGGGCGAAACGCTTACGTTGACAACGGCGATACTGAATGTCACGGTGACGGATGGTAGTACGCCGAGCCAAGTGGTGTTAACGGTTAGTAATCTACAACACGCGGTCATCACGTTCGAATACCACGGGAACGTCTGTCAGTCAGTTTACGTTAGCGCAATTGGAAGCCGGGCAAATTCAATTGACTCAGGATGACACGTTGATCACGCCGAGTTACACTGTCACGGCGACCGGCGTGACCGGCCACAGCAGCGCCTCCAGCACAGCCAACGTGTATTTTTCTAATCAAGGCGTGTATGCGCCGCAATTGGTGAATAATTATCTCACGGTGACGCAAGGGGAAGCGACGATTTTATCGAATCAGTATTTATCGGCGCAAGAACCTCCTACGGGCCAAGCGCTGAGCAATAGCACCCTGTTTTACGTTAGCAACATTGAATATGGCCATTTTAGTTTAGTCACGCAGCCGCAGACTTGGATTACCTCATTTAGCCAGCAACAACTGTTAGAAAACCAGGTGCAGTTTGTGCAAGACGGCAATACGGTGACACCGGGCTATCAAGCGGCGGCTCAGGCATTTGGATTACAGAGCGCCAGTTTAGACGCCAGTATATTCTTTACCCCGGTAAACGTCCCTTCGCCGATATTGGGTGGAAATAGCGGTTACACGACGATCCAGAAAGCGATTATCAGCGCGGTCGTATCAGGAACAATAGGCATTCTCTTTACTGTAGTGCAAGTCTGCTTAAAACGGGCGGCGAATAAAAAACTCGCGAACGCGCTCGGAGACAGTACGGATCAATATGATTTAACGGTAGTGCGTCCGGTGGCGAAAGAAATAGCCTGTCAAATTAAGATCACGGGTTTTATGAACCACACAACCAATACCCAGATGGTGCATTTCAAGAGTGCGGTGCGTAGCATATTATTTGAATTGGACAAGCACGGAGTAGATTTAAACTTTGCAGACATGAAAGCGCCTGCTCGGGATGGTTTGATCAATGAAATCGCCCGGCAAACCCGAAACATTGTGCTCAAAGACAAAAGTTGTTGCAATGGATGTTCGTCCTTTTTCAAAGCGCAAGCAACCCCCAAAGAAATCGAAGAAGCCGCGCCAGCAATCGCCGAAGCGGTGGTGCAAAAGCTGAGAATTGGAACTGCTGCGGAGTCGTCAGCCATAGAGCTGCCCAAACTCTCCAGCTCGCAGAACACCTTGTTAGCCGACCGAAGCGCTCATTCTATCCCGCCGTCTTCCCCCACTGTTTCCGACAGTCAGGGCGAAGAGCGAACAGTGGCTCAGGTATTATGATCGTTTCGTCAGCGCCGCGGGAGATATCAGTTGATTTTTTCAGATTAAATTCTTTATTGGTGGTCAATTTATCCAGGTGATTTTTTATGAATCAAAATATTCAAACTTCGAACGAAACCAACGAAATCAAGGATGACGGCATTGGACTGAATCTTCCGGACGAGAAATACGCTTCCTCATCCTCAGGTTTGCCCAGGACGTCGATATCTCAGTCGTCGTTAATGGTTTTGTTTAAAATAGAAATCCACTTGCGATTGATCCAAACTCAGTTGAAAATCTATGCCTCACTGATGAATCATTATCCCTATGCCTTAACCGCCAAGGCTAAACAACGCTTCGATGAATATCAGCAAAAATATCAGCAGGAATGCAAACGTTTTCAGGATTCGCAGACATCGGCTCACGAAACCAAGACGACCAATCCTTCAGTCGAATCTACCCAAAAACTCCTGCAACGGTGTACGACGATGCAGCAACAGTTACAAAACTATTTGCAAGGGCGTTTGCAACAGATCAGCCACAGTTTCCGAGCAGAGGCGGATGATGCTCTGGCCCTGACGGTGAAGCATTTGCAGGAAAACCTGGCGCAACAGGAAAGCATTTTGCCGACATCAGCTCTGACATTGAATACTCAAACCCTCCGGGAACAGTGCCTGGCTGTAGACAGAAACGTGACGGATCTACTGGACTGTTGGCAAAAGAGGGTAGGAGAGTGGCGGCAACAGCCTGGGGCCTGGGTATCGTTGCAGCGTCGGCAGCCGCCTGAAGCCGGATCTCTGGCGATGATGCGGCGAGGCCAACACGTGATCCTGTCCATTCAGAGACGGTTGAATCGGGTGGATGAATTATGGCGAGATTTACCCTTGGATAACCGGATTTCGACTCCCGCTTCATCGACTGACCCTCATCCTGATTTAAATCTGCTGGCGGCCTTATTAAAACCGGAAGCTATTTTACCGGCCTTAGATTGCGCTTATGAATTTTATGCCACGATTTGGCTCAATCTGCAAACCCGCGTTCGTCCCTTACAGCAACGATGGGGAAAAATAGAGGGGCTTGCTGTGATTCGCGAATTACGAATTATCGTGGTTTACGAGCGTTGGCTAGCGCATCTACGATCAGGGAACACAGCGCCACCACTGAGTACGTGGCGACAGTCCGTTCAATTACAACGTGGATTGACCTGGGAAAAAAAGGCTTTTTTTAAGCAGTGTTTTGAACAACAACCCACCCAAACGATCCTGACGCGATTAGAAAGAGAAACCAAAGCTCACGCGACTGCACCGTTATGGCTCTCTGCGTTACGGCTTCAAAAAACGAAACTGATCACTCAAGTCACCCAGCAAGAATCCCAACTGCTGGTGAATCAGTCCCTATGGCAGAGGGGAGCGGCCAGTCTGTGGGTCAGCCTTACTCAACAACCGGATTACCAATTGGGTCAAGTCTCTTTTCTGGGTAGCGTCAAACAGATGGACCAACTGCCGCGATCAATCCCGGTCTTGAGTGAACCCTTGCCGGAACCGATGAAAAAAAAGTGCGCGAGTTTGACAGGACTGACTTTTTTGGTCATCGGCTTAAGCGCTTCCCAGTATGCCGGATATTATGCGCATGTCATCGGTGCGATTAATCGGGTGTTGTCGGCACAAATCACCGCCTGGTTTCGGATGGGGAATACCGTGGATAGCGGACTCACGCGTTGGGTGATTCCGTTCTTGGAACACATCACGCCAAAAACGTTCACTTTAAGTCAAACATTGCGCACCGATGAGCTGAGCTTATTGGAACACGACCGCTTCCTGCAGTGGTGCAATGGGCTGGTGATCAATGGCTTGCTGGCCTGGAACCAGCCATGGCTGTATCCGTTCATGGGCTATGTGCTGGCGACGGCAGCGGGCGAAGCGGCGATGCAGGGCGTCGATCACTTCGCCCGTTACCGGCCCATGAAAGCGGAATCGCTGAATTTTCTGAAAGTAGCGGTGCATATTGCCGTTTACGCACCAGCGTATCAGTTAGGCGTTTATTGGGCGGTTAAACTCGCTCCGCCTAAGCCTGCCCGAATGCCGTTGACGGAAGCGTTACGGCAATTTGGATTATTGGAGCCGCCGGCCACGGAACAATCCGTTAAAAAACACTATCGCCGGCTTTCTTTATTATTTCATCCGGATAAATGCCAGGGTGAGTACTGCAACAATGCGACGGCCAAAATGGCATTGATCACTGAAGCCAGAGATGCGTTATTAGAACAAGTGCGTCCTAATCACCCTTTTTTCGGCTGATTTAAGCATTTCTTAAGAAAAATAAGCTTGACAAAATCTTTTTTTGCCGTGAGAGTATGCCAACAGGATTTTATAGGATTTTATTTATTATTGCAGGAACACGTTATGTCAGAACCGCCCGCCCAACAGCCCAGTAATGTCTTCGAGATTCAACGCTTGTATATCCAGAAACAATCTTGCCAGGTACCGCATGCGCCGGGAATTTTTCAGCAAGAGTTAAAAGACGTCAAACCGGAAACCGCGGTAGAGATGAATCTTCAAAACCGAGCGTTGAATTCCGATCTGTTTGAAGTGACTTTAACGTTTCATGTCACCATGAAGATTCAACAGCAAACCGCGTTGAGTCTGGAAGTCACTCAAGTGGGAATTTTCAAATTAGTGAATTTCGAGGACAAACAAAAAGATTTTCTGCTAGGTGCTTATTGCCCCGGAATTTTATTTCCGTATGTGCGCAAGCAGATTTCAGATTTAACGCAATCCGCGGGTTTTATGCCGATCACCTTACCGCCGATTAATTTTGACAGCGCGTATCAGCAACGCCAGCAGCAACAACAGCAATCCAATGCTCCCGCCTCCAATGAGGAGTGGGAGAAGGTGACGGTGCAATAAATAAGGCAGAGGTAGCTCACGCTCTAAAAAACAGGGTAATGATCCCGCTTTTCCCAGCAGATGGGTTTTGTTTTGAGAAAGTGTTTGATTCCAGGAAGAGGTTTGTCCCTAACCTTAGCCTAAGAAATAATAAAGTTTAAGACTTAAGCAAGGAGGTGCTTTATGAAATTTGACCAATCCGAAGATTCCCAATCGTTTTTCTATTCTCCCAGCACGTACTTAAAAGCCGGTGCAGTATTTGCGGCGACTACGGCGACCTATTTTTTAGCGAAAACCAGTGGGCTATTGCCCACTTGGCTCTGGGGCAGTTCAATCGCCTCTGAGGGTGAAGAGCGAGATATTGCGCTGACTTCGCAAGAGTCCTCGGGATCGATCATTTCAGCATTCGAATGGGCTGATTTTTCAACGCCAGGGACATTGGTGTCAGAAATTGTCGTGCCTAAGATTTTAGAATCGACTTTGGTCGATTTTCAGGAGATCGATTTAACAGCGCCGTCATTGACTACTCCGGTGGATACTGAAACCGAACCAGCACCGACAGTCGCTGAAGCTAAAACAGCCACTGAGGTAACCCGTGAATCTGAATCCGATGTATCAGTAACAGAGGTAGTTGACAGTCTTTCACCAACCCCTTCGGATGAATCTTCGGCAGATTTTTCATCCCCAACGGCAAGACGCTTGTTAAGTTCTGGGTTGAGCATCATCGGTAATGTTTCCAATCAACTCATTCCCATTGGTCAACCTTGGAATTTTCCTGTGTCAGGTATTTTTTCATCCAGCAACCCGATCGTTTTAGGCGCAACACAAGCCGGGCAACCTTTACCCGTTTGGCTGAGTCTCCAGCCTGCTTTGCTGAGCACCTATCCGGCAGGTTCAGGGAATGCTTACAGCGTGGCCGTGTCAGGGTCGACAGTCTTTGTGGCAGATGATGTAGCCGGTTTACAGGTGCTGAATATGAGCAATGTCAGTGCGCCAGTTTTGTTGAGCACCTATCCGGCAGGTTCCGGGTCTGCTCGAGGTGTCGCGGTGTCGGGATCAACGGTCTTTGTGGCGAATTGGAATGGGGGCTTACAGGTGCTCGATGTGAGCAATCCCAGTGTGCCGATTTTACGAAGTACCTATCCGGCAGGTTCTGGGTTTGCTAATGATGTGGCAATATCGGGATCGACGGTCTTTGTAGCGGATTGGAATGGGGGCTTACAGGTGCTGAATATGAGTAATGTCAGTGCACCGATTTTAAGGAGCACTTACCCAGCGGGTTCCGGGGATGCTTGTGGCATAGCGATATCGGGAACGAAGGCTTTTGTGGGGGATTGGAATGCTGGGCTTACAAGTGCTCGATATGAGTAATCCCAGTGCGCCGGTTTTACGAAGCACCTACCCGGCGGGTTCCGGGGATGCTTGTGGCGTAGCGGTATCGGGATCGACGGTTTTTGTCGCGAATGGGAATCCCGGTTTACAGGTGTTGGATGTGAGTAATCCCAGTGCACCGGTTTTGCTGAGTACGTATCCGGCAGGTTCCGGATTTGCTAACGACATCGCCGTGTCGGGATCCACAGTTTTTGTGGCGAATGGGCTGGGTGGTTTACAGGTGTTGGATGTGAGTAATTCGAATGCACCGATTTTACTAAGCACTTATCCGCCGGGTTCGGATGGGGATGCGCAAGGTGTGGCGGTAGTGGGATCAACAATCTTTGTCGCAGATTTTACCGTCGGCTTACAAGTGCTGGACGTGAGTCAAGGCGCCTTAATGGGGACGCCGCCTTTCACCAGTATTGCAGGACAGCAGATCCCCATTACCTTAATGGCTAAAGATTTAGTGACGGAAGAGGTCGTATCCTTATCGTTTAAATTAACTTTGGATAATTACCCTTATTTGCCCCAAACGACGGTGTCGGACCAGAGTGTTTTTCCGGGTCAAACATTGTCTTTGCCTTTGAGTACCCATTTATTTAGCAGCCCTACCCCTTTAGGCTTATCCTTGTCATTGTCTTTACGAGGAGGTGGTGTGAAGCCTTCCTGGTTAAGTTTAACACCTAATTTACAGTTACGAAGCACGTATCCGGCAGGTTCGGGAAATGCTTATAGTGTAGCCGTGTCAGTGTCGACGGTCTTTGTAGCGGATGATGTAGTTGGTTTACAGATTCTGGATATAAGCAATGTCAGTGCGCCCATTTTGCGGAGCACGTATTCGGCAGGTTCCGGGTCTGCTCGAGGTGTAGCGGTGTCGGGATCGACGGTCTTTGTGGCGGACTGGAACGCTGGCCTGAAGATTCTGGATGTGAGCAACCCCAGCGCACCGATTTTACGGAGTACTTATCCGGCAGGTTCCGGGTTTTCTAACGATGTCGCCGTGTCGGGATCGACGGTCTTTGTGGCGGACTGGAACGCTGGCCTGAAGATTCTGGATGTGAGCAACCCCAGCGCACCGATTTTACGAAGTACTTATTCGGCAGGTTCCGGAAATGCTTGTGGCATAGCCGTATCAGGGTCGATGCTCTTTATTGCGGATGATGTAGGTGGGTTACAAGTGCTGGATGTGAGCAATCTCAGCGCACCGATTTTACGGAGTACCTATTCGGCGGGTTCCGGAAATGCTTGTGGTGTAGCGGTGTCGGGGTCAACGGTTTTTGTCGCGAATGGGAGTCCCGGTTTACAGGTGTTGGATGTGAGTAATCCCAGTACACCGGTTTTGCTGAGCACCTATCCAGCGGGTTCCGGGGTTGCTAACGATGTCGCCGTGTTGGGGTCGACAGTCTTTGTCGCGGATGATTGGAGTGGTTTGCAAGTGTTAGATGTGAGCAATCCCAGTGCGCCAATCACGCAGGGCATCTATCTAGGGGGTTTAGGACAGGCCCGTGGTATAGCCGTATCGGGGTCGACGGTTTTTGTCGCGGATTCGAATGCCGGCTTGCAAGTATTAGACATGAGCCAACAGACCTTAACAATCGCCCCTTCGGTGACTGATGTTGGAAATTACAAATTACAATTGGTGGCCACTGATATTTATGGTGGATTGGTTTCAGCGCCCTTTACTGTCCGAGTGGAAGGTCCGCCACAGATGAATGGAACGATTCCCTTTCAATACGCCAAAGTGGGGCAGACGTTTAATTACTTTGTTCCACAAGGGATCTTTTTTGATCCGAATTTAGATGTGATCAGCTTCAGCGCACAATTGGAGAGTAACCAAAGTGCCTGGCTGGCTTTTAATGGCATTTCGGCAGCGTTTGCCGGTACGCCCCAGGATCAGGATGTGGGTAATTTCACCATCAGGTTATCGGCGACGGATAACATTGCCGGTAGTGTGAATACCCACTTCGGCTTGTTGGTGAGTCATTTACCCGTTGTCAAACAGGCTATTCCCAACCAGGTGGCGGGAATTAATCAAACTTATCAATTGACCGTGCCCGCGGCCACTTTTTTCAGTCAGGACAATTATCCTTTATTTTATTCCGCCCAGCAAAGTAATGGTTTGGCATTACCCGGCTGGCTGAAATTTAATGGGACTTCACAACAGTTTTCAGGTCAGCCCAATACTACGGGTACTTATTCATTGGTGGTGGTGGCGAGTGATCCCTATCAAGGTCAAGTCTCGGCGGCTTTTGCTTTGGTTGTCGAACATTTTCCCACCATAAACCCTTTAGTGACGCTGAGACCGCTTTTGGCAGGGATTGGCATTCCTTTCAATTGGCCCATACCGCCGAAGACATTCATTGATCTGGACAATAATGTCTTAACCTATTCTGCGATGCAAACCAACGGCGGCTTATCCTTACCCCTTCCCAATTGGTTGTCCTTTAATCCTCTGTCACTCATCTTTGCTGGATTGCCGACGTTACCGGTAGGAACTTTCACCTTGCGCTTGCAAGCCGGCGATCCTTATGGCGCGTCTGCGTGGCAAGACTTTAATTTAACCGTAGCTTATTTTCCGGAAACCTCGACTACGACTACGGTGCCTAATCAGTTGTTAAATATTGGCGTGCCCTACACGTTCACCATTCCCAGTAACCTTTTTACAGAAACAGATCAGGCGGTATTGCAGTATTCGGCTCGGCAGGCAGGCAATAGCTCGTTACCGGGATGGTTATCTTTTAATAGTACCTCCCTGCAGCTGAGCGGTTGGCCTAACATCACGGAGGCTGGTCAATATACGCTGGAAATCGTCGCGACGAACCCTGTCGGAGCGAACGCCACGGCAGATTTTTTCCTGATCGTAGAACATTTCCCGCAAGTGGGCGATCTCATCCCCTCCCGATTGGCGGACGTGAACCAACCCTTCAGTTGGACACTATCGGGAAATCCTTTTATTGATCAGGATAATCAATTCTTGACTTATGTCGCGCGCCAATCAAGTGGCTCGGGGTTGCCGAGTTGGTTATCGTTTAACCCCCAAACATTGACTTTTTTCGGTGAACCGACACCCCAACCGACAGATATAGCGATATTTAATTTAATGCTTAGCGCTACTGATCCTCATGGTGCATCGGCGCAGCAGCAGTTTAATCTGACAGTAGTGCATTTTCCACGAGTCAACAATTCTATTCCATCGCAACTGGCTGATATTGATCACCTGTATCAATACTCCCTCCCTTCAACTACGTTTGTCGAAGACGATAATTTGGTATTACTCTATGACATTCGACAAAGCAATGGACTGGCTTTACCGAGTTGGCTAAGTTTTAACGAAATGTCCCGGCAACTGAGTGGATGGCCCAATAGCACCGCTAAGGGGCAGTATGGGCTAGTCGCCATAGCGACCAATCCCGTTGGCGCTAACGTGACGACCACTTTCCCTTTGATCGTCGAACACTTTCCGCAGGTAGGCCAGTCGATTCCCGCTCAATTAGCAGACATTAGTCAACCTTTTAGTTTTACTCTGCCTGATACGAGCTTTTTCGATCCGGATGGTGAATCGCTCATCTATACCACCCAGCAGTCCAGCGGTATGGAGTTGCCTGGCTGGCTGACTTTTTACCCACAAAATCGTCTCTACTCGGGAACACCATCGAATAAAGACTCTTTGGTCCTGGAAGTGACCGCCACCGACCCGGCTGGGGCTTCGGCAACCAGTAATTTCACCTTGCAAGTGATTCATTTCCCCGTAGTAGGCCAACCTCAATCGCCGGTAGTGGTGCGTGCTCAAGTGCCTTTTGGTTTTAGCGTTCCGGCCACCAGCTTCGATGATGTGGATCAGGTGGGTTTGTCTTATTTAACAGGCCCCTTACCGAGTTGGTTGACATTTAACAGCCAAGGGCTGAGTTTTTCAGGCATGGCCAGCGTGAATGACATCGGTACTCTGACATTAACCTTAATTGCGAACGATACCCGGGGTGCGAGTGTGGACATGGACTTCAAGCTGGTGGTGCGCGGTAATGTGCCGCCGGTAGCGACTCAGGCTTTATCAACGCAAGTAGCGACGGTGGGTCAAGCCTTTAGTTTTGTTCTGCCTAACGGGCTGTTTATCGATACCTATAACAACTCCCTGGTTTTTAATGCCACACAGCAGGATGGATCACTATTACCGGCTTGGCTGAATTTTGATAACCATTCCTTATCTTTTTTGGGAACCCCCGGTCATGGAGATACGAATTTCTATGCCACTCGCACCATTGGTATCGAAGTCCTGGCAGAAAGTGAAGAAGGTCAAGCCGGTACTAATTTTAATATTGAAGTGGGAGGCATCTCTTGGGGTCAACTAGCGATCACGATCAGTGCGCCGTTGATTTCATTTTTCACGACGCTGTATGCCCTGTATCAAGCGCGTGCGTTGTTTCTCAATTATTGCCGGAAAAATCAATATACGTTACTGAAAGAAAACGATCCGACGGCGGTGATCGGTCAAAAATTTTCTTATGCCTTGACTACCCCTGAAGAGAAAATACACCATTTCCGCACAGCCCTTCCTGTGCCCGAGTCAAAAGGTTGTTGCCAATTTTTTAAGCCGGCACAACGGCGGCTACCGGGTACTGAGGGATTACCCTGGTGGTTGATCTATGATCCACATAGTAATACGCTACACTCCAAAGGAGCGCTTCCTCAAATTAACTGTTCAGCATTAATCGTGCAGGCGGAAGATGAAGCCGGTGTGATTTTAGAAAAATTTACGATCAACATCGTACCTCAAAATCAAAATATTCAAGAAATGGATAACAAAGAAACCGATAGAGCGGAGGTTCAGGGATTGGACGATCACGAAGAGCACCAGGCCTTCGTCCATGTCATCATCTCAAATTGAGCTGATACCTATCAATGAATTGGGCTCATCCCCTCTCGATACGGATACTTTAATCCGAATCGGGTCACCCTCCGGGGGAGCGCAATCGGTGACGCCTGTATCCAAACCTTCAGAGATTCCTCGCCCTTCTGTGTTGGCGACAGATTCTCCGTTGATACGAGGCGGCAAGACCTGGGACAGCAAGACGCTTTCTCCAGGGAATCTAAACAAGAACTGTTTCACAACAGGAACTCCCGTTCAGATCACCCGATGTTGAAGAGGTCACGTTGCGGCGTGATCGCAAACATTGTGGTGCGTTTTACCCATATTTTCAACTGATTTAAGTTGTTCTTAAGAAAAATATTCTTTACAAAGCAACAGAGTGGGATACAATCCTATCTTTAACATCAATATTGATTGCAGGAGCACCTAATTATGTCAGAATCATCCACCGCACAGCAACCCAGTAATGTCTTCGAGATTCAACGTTTGTATGTCCAGAAACAATCCTGCCAAGTACCGCATGCGCCGGGAATTTTTCAGCAGGAACTCAAAGACGTCAAGCCGGAAACCACGGTCGAAATGAATATCCAAAACCGGTCATTGAATAACGATCTGTTTGAAGTGACCATGACCTTTCATGTCACGATGAAAACCCAACAACAAACCGCGTTGAGTCTGGAAGTCACTCAAGAGGGGATTTTCAAATTAGTGAATTTTGATGACAAACAAAAAGATTTTCTATTAGGCGCTTATTGCCCGGGGATTTTATTTCCGTATGTGCGCAAACAGATTTCGGATTTAACGCAATCAGCGGGTTTTCTGCCGATCACCTTACCGCCGATTAATTTTGAGCAGGCGTATCAGCAACGTCAGCAGCAGCAACAACAACAACAGCAATCCAATGCTCCTGCCAATGCGGAGTGGGAAAAAGTCACCGTGCAGTAGGAGGCGATACAAAAACCCTAAAAAGAACCCAGCCAGGCCAGTCCCATCGCACTCGCGAGCGCCTACCGTATATCGTATATAAAACTGATTTTTAATCATTGAAATTCCAGGAGGAACCCATGCGACTCGAACAACCTAAATCTTCTTACTCGGCTTATGTCAAAGCCGGTTTAATCTTCGCCGCGAGTACCGCGGCGTTTTTATTAGCCAAAACCACCGGATTTTTACCGGATTGGCGGCGATGGGGCAGTGAAGAATCCACGGAACTCACTGTCGGCGATTCGTCGGAGAGTTTACTCACTCCCATGAGCCCGGAGCCACTGACGGAACAGACCGAATTATTTTCTGTTGCTTCAACTACTGATCTGTTATCCCCTCCGCTCTTAACCGATTTTCAGGAACAGTCGCTACCGCCTATCCTGCTGGATAGGCAATCCGAAGGCGTGATAGAGCAGAATGATGAAATTGTCATTGACACATCGGTAGTGAAAGCCGCACAGCGCCGATTATTGCAAACCGCCTCTCCGGTGACGGTGCAAACTCCCATTCCCAATCAGGTGATTGACGCTTTGCAGCAATATAATTACAACTTAAACAGCGTATTTTCACCCGGCTACTTCGCCTTGAGCGCCGGAACCTTGCCGTCCTGGCTCAGTCTGCAATATGGCTTTACCGGTAGTTTCAATACTCCCGGTTTGGCGTGGGATGTTGCCATTCAATCCCATTATGCTTTTGTCGCAGTAGACGGCAGCGGTTTAGTAGTGATTGATATCAGCAATCCCGCTCAACCCAACTTAGTCACTGGTCTTTCTTTACCAGGTTATGCGTATGGGATAACAATCGAAGGCTCAGTGGCGGCTGTGGCTATGGTGGCGCCAGGCAGTTTGCAATTTGTGAATATCAGTAATCCCTTACAACCTACTTTACTCAGCAGCTTAAGTTTGCCTGCTAGTGCACGGGATATCTATTGGAGTGGTACGGTGGCGGCGGTAGCTGATACTATGAGGGGGTTGATGTTAGTTTCCACCACCAATCTCAGTAACCCCATGATCAATGGTTCGTTAATGCTGACCGGTTCCGCCATGGGCTTAGCCATACAAGGGACGGTCGCGTATGTGGCGGATGGCAGCGCTGGTTTGCGCCTGGTGAATGTCAGCAATCTCAACACCCCCGTGCCGCTGGGATCGTATGTGGTTGTCGGCGGTGATCAAGCCTATGATGTGGCGGTGCAAAATTCGCTGGCGTATGTGGCTTACGGGACTTCCGGTCTGCGGATTGTGAATGTCACCAACTCGTCTGCGCCGGTACTGGTCATGACCCTTCCTGCCGTCGGCTCGGTACAAGCCGTGATGGTGCAAGGCTCATTAGCCTTTGACAGTGATACGCTGGGGTTCCCTGTGGAATGTCAGTAATCCCAGCCAACCGGCCTTGTGGGGTTCGTATAAATCAGGTGGTGTCGCTTCAGAGATGGTCTTGTCAGGTAGTCTGCTGATGATGGCGTATGGTTCCTCCGGCCTGCAAATCGCCGATCTGCGCACCGGTCAACTGACCGGCACGCCGACCGTGGCGCTATCCGGCCAAAGCTGGACGATCATGGTCGCGGCTCAAAGCACCAATATGACATTGACCAGCGATTCATTTCAGCTCACCGCCGATCAACTGCCGCATCCGGTCAATACCGGCATCACCGATCTGTCGTTGAATCCGAACCCCTTGGTTCCTTTTAGCCAAGCCATCGATACCCGCGTATTATTTGTCGATCCGGACGGCACGTTTTTGTCGTTGGTGTTAGCATTGAATATCAACAATAATCCCACCAATACCACCTTACCGGGGTTTTTAAGCTTATCATTAAGTCCAACGCTCAGCGGCTCGGTCACTTTGCCGGGCGGCTCCGCGCAGAAAGTGGCGATCCAGGGGACGACGGCGTATATCGCGGATCAAACTAACGGCGTGCAAGTGGTGAGTTTCGCCAATCCCACCGCACCGACAGTGATTGGCAGTTATGCCGTGTCCGGCACTCAGGATATTATTGTCCAGAACAATACCGCCTATGTGGCGGGCAGCGCGGGTCTGTTTATTCTCAACGTGATCAATCCGACCCCAACCTTGCTGGGCAAACTCACTTCTCCTCAAGCGCTCAATGGCCTGGCGCTAATGAATAACCTCCTGGCTTGGGCGGATAACGGCGGCGTGCAAGTGGTGGATGTGACCCATCCGTCAGCGCCAGTTAGCTTGGGGCAATTTAACACTAGCGGCATTGGCCGCCAAGTGACTTGGCAAAGTCCCTTGAACAACGAGCTGCTGGTCGCCGATGACGCCTTCGGTGTGCAGATTTGGGATGTCACCACCCCGAGCGCACCGGTTAAATTAGGAGCGATCACTACGCCCAGCTACGCCACCAGTATTACGCCGTTCAATCGTACCAGTGCGGTAGTAGGCGATTTATTTGACGGCTTGCTGCTGATTAATACCGCGCGCCCAGCACTCTGCAAACGATGGGAACGTATTCCTCCACCCAAGGCAAGCCCTATGACATTTCTGTTCAAGGCAGTGTGGCGTTTGTCGCCGATTATGATCAAGGTTTGCTGTTGTTGGATATGAGCATTCCCACGGCCCCACGCAAATTGGGTAGCTATAATACGCCAGGCAACGCTTATGGCGTTGCGGTCTCCGGGCCCACAGTGGTGGTAGCGGCGGACACCAGTGTACAAGTGTTAGATGTCTCCACCTGGCAACTCAACGCCTACCCGACGACAAACGACGAAGGCAATTACGCCTTAACGTTTACCGTTGCCGACATTTACGGCGGTCCCACCTCGGTGAATTTCAATATTCGGGTGGAAGGGGCTCCGCGCGTCAATGGGGTCATTCCACCGCAGTTTGCCAAAGTGGGGCAGGCGTTCAGTTATTTTATTCCCCAGGGATTGATCACCGATCCGAATTTCGACACGCTTAGTTTCACTGCGCAATTGGCCGATGGTCAGACATTGCCTAATTGGCTGACTTTCAATAGCGTGTCGGCGACTTTAACGGGTGTGCCGCAGAGCAGTGCGGTGGGGGTGTATAATGTGTCTTTGACCGCCGTAGACCCGACCAACAAGGGTTCTGCGACGGTGAGTTTTACTCTCAATGTCAATTATCTGCCGGCCTTGAATCTGCCGTTGTCGAATCAGCGTGGTGATTGATACGCCGTTCCAGTGGGCGTTGCCGTCGAACACGTTCACCGACTCCAATCCCATCCCGACCTTGACCTATAGCGCGCAACTGACCACGGGCCAACCGTTGCCGAGCTGGATTACTTTCAATAATTTTACCCAAGTGTTTTCCGGCTTGGCCAACGCTAGCCTGGCAGGTAGTTATGATCTCTCCGTCATCGTGATGGATGTCTATGGGGGCCAGGCGAGTGGCCAATTGACCGTTTTAGTCGAACCGCTACCCCAGTTAGGAATCAATCAAGATTCGCTGGTGACTCCAGTCGGACAGTTGTTCTCGCTGACTTTATCCTCCAATTTGTTTGTGGATGCGAACCCGCTGACGTACAGCGCCCAACAAACCAGTGGCGCACCCTTGCCCAGTTGGCTGACGTTTAACCCAATTACCGCTGCTTTCTCCGGCGTACCGGCGACGGTGGATCAGGGGGTGTTGCCCTTGCGCATTACCGCCACCGATCCGTACGGCGGCAGCAGCAGCACCACGTTCAATGTGACGGTGCGGATTTTCCCGCAGGCCATAGGGACGATTCCGATTCCACCGCGTTTCCGTGAACTGAAAACCGTGAATTTTACCGTGCCCTCTGGATTGTTCACCGATGCGGATAGCAGTGTGGTGTTAACCTATAACGCCACGCTACAAGGCGGTGGTGCGCTGCCGAGCTGGTTGAGTTTTACCCCCGGCAATATGAGCTTTTATGGCTGGCCGTTGGTGCAGGATGAGGGCACGCTTAACCTTGAAGTTGTTGCTTCAGACGGGCAAGGTGGCAGCGTGGCATTGCCGGTGACTTTCACCATTGATCCCAACTATCCACCGGACGTCTCGCAGCCGGTGTCCAATCAGGTGGCGAGTATCGGCGATTTGTTTACGTTCTTTGTGCCGACGGGGACGTTTACGGATCGCAACAATGATGCTTTAACTTACAGCACTCGGCAAATTGATGGTGAAGATTTACCGGGTTGGTTGCGGTTTATCAGTCAAAACGGTTCCAGTTTATTCACTGGCACGCCTGGACGAAGCGACACCAATCCGATTTCCGATAAAATCATCGACATTGCCTTAAGCGCCAGTGATGGCTTAGCCCAAACTACGACATCATTCACTGTCACCGTGCAAGGCACTTCCAATTTTGGCTGGTTTTTAAGAATCGGCGGCCCCTTGTTATCTGTTTTTACGGTATTGCTGGGTGTCTATGCCAAGCGGGCGTTATGCATCAACCGTTACAAACCGCAGCGTTATCGAAAACCGGAACAAACCGCGGTGATGGGCCAGGCGTTTAAATACCCCTTCAAAACCCCGTTGGAACAGATTTATAAGCTGCAGGTCGAACTGCCGCATGATCCGCGTCGCTGTTGCAGCTTCTTTAAGCATCCGAGTGAGCTGTTTAAATCTGAGCGCGATAAACTCCCGGGTGGTTTTGAATTGCCATACTGGCTGGAGTACGACATGGATTCAAATCAGTTATTGTCCAAAGGCCGGGTGCCCACGGATATCCGTTACCAGGCTCTGGTGGTGCAGGTGAAAGACAAGGCAGGGATTATTCTGGAGCAGTTTTCACTCAGAGTGGTATCGCTGGAATCCGCACCGATGCTCTCCCACACGGTGGTGTCGGATGAAGAAACGCCTGTCGTGCAGCGGGAATCCAAGGCCGACCTCGATTCCGATCGAGGAATCGAGTTGAACATCTTAGCCCAAAGGCATCCTACCAGCAGCAGTCCGAATTCGGTTTATAGCGAAAATCGGAGGAAGAGTAGAGATTTGATAGAACCTGTCAGCCCCAGCAGCAGCAGTAGTGTGAGACTTACTGTGGGAGCTGAAAATTAAGGGTTCCAGATGGATAATCCAATCTTCCCCACAGTCGTGTTTAAGCACTGGTACAGAACCCGCAGCAAAGACGGTCATCCCCAGCCGGTGCTGCCCTGCCGTCACCCCGACCTATGTTACCGTTGCCCTGCGGCTGGATCGGAATTTCGTCACCCCGCGACTTTGATCGCGGGGTTTCATTATTAAACTAAAGGAGAAACCTCATGCGACCAACCCAACCCCAATCATCCTGGTTCCACTACGCCAAAGCCGCAGCGGTGTTTACGTTGACTACGGCAACCTACTTGCTCGCTCGCACCACTGGCTGGCTACCGGGATGGTTTAGTGGCTCATCAGAAGATACTGACAAATCTTCTGCATTGACCACGTCATCTACAGAAACATCATTAATCCCAATGATAACAACAACTGATTTACAAACGATAGAATTTTCCGATTTAATCATCACCGAAGAAGAAAGCGATCAATCTCAAATTTCATCCACACAACGGCGCTTGCTGCAACAACAAACTCAACAAAGTTCATTAAGGATAGTCAATCCAATCCCTGATCAAATCGCTCAGATTGGTAGACCTTGGAATTTTTCAGTGTCCGGTATTTTTTCATCCAGCAATCCAATTATTTTGATAGCTACCCAAGCAGGACAGCCTTTACCCGCTTGGTTGAGCTTTCAGCCTAAACTTTTGAGCACCTATCTGACTCCAGGCGGGGCTGGTAGTGTGGCGATGTTAGGGTCGGCAGTTTTTGTTGCGGGAAGTGGAACTGGGTTAGAGGTGCTAGATATGAGCAACCCCAGCGCACCGATTTTACAGAGCACCTATCCGGCGTTTGAAGCAGGCGTTATAAGAGTATCAGGATCGACAGTCTTTATCGCGGATAGTGCTGGTTTACAGATACTGAATATGAGTAATACAAGTGCACCGGTTTTACGGAGCATCTATCGGGGTGCAACGTCGATTTCTGATGTAGCCATATCAGGGTCTGCGGTCTTTGTCGCGGATTGGACTGCCGGCTTGCAGGTGCTGGATGTGAGCAATCTCAGCCAGCCCATTTTACGGAGCACCTATCCTGCAGTGGGAGCAGATGTAGGTGTAGTGGTATCAGGGTCGACGGTCTTTGTCGCAGACGATACCGGGGGTTTACGGATATTCGATGTCAGTAATCTTAACACACCGATCTTAAAGGGTACTTATCCAGTGAGTTCAAGTAGTGTTTTTATAAGCATAGCCCTATCGGGATCGGCGGTTTTTATCACGGACTATAAGAATGGTATACAGATACTGGATGTGAGCAATATTAGCCGACCAATTTTGCGAAGCATTTATCCGGTAATCTCGGAATTTGTAGCAGCATCGGGATCAATGATTTTTATTTCAGATAGGTCTACTGGTGGTTTACAAATGTTGGATGTGAGCAATCTCAGCCAACCGATTTTACTGAGCACCTATCAGATGGATATATCGGGAGCTCAAAGTATTGCAGTATCGGGATCGATAGTCTTTGTTGGCCCTAGATATGGTTATAACTTACAGGTGCTGGATTTAAGTCAAGGTTTATTTGTGGGTACTCCTCCATTCACGAGTCATGTAGGACAACAAATTATCACTTTAACGGCTCAGGATTTAGTAACCGGAGAAAAATTATCTTCATCGTTTCGGTTGATCCTAAATAATTTCCCCTATTCGCTTCAAACCGCGGTTTCAGATCAGAGTGTTTTTCCAGAGCAGACATTAGCATTACCTGTGAGTACCCGTTTATTTAGCAGTTCTGCCCCTTTAGGCTTATCTCTGTCTTTGTCCTTGCAGGGGAATGGGGTGAAGCCCGCATGCTTAAGCTTAATACCTAATTTCCTGTTATTAAGCAGCTATTCATTAGGCAACTATCCGGCGTATTATTCACCCCCGATTTTCATGGGTACTAACGGCCTGGCAGTATCAGGGACGACGCTCTTTGTCACCGCTTTATTCACAAGCGTGCCTTCTGGCTTATGGGTGTTGGATGTAAGCAATCCCACCAAACCGATTTTGCTGAGCACTTATCAGCTGAGTTCACAGCAGACCGGTGGTGTGGTGGTATCGGGATCAATAATTTTTGTCGCAGATGGCCCTGCGGGTTTACAAGTGCTGAATGTGAGCAATCTCAGCGCGCCAGTTTTGCTGAGCACTTATCCCGCGGGTTCAGGTGGAGTTGCTTCAAGTGTGGCGGTGTCAGGATCAATAGTGTTTGTCGCAGACGGCGCTGCTGGTTTACAAGTGCTGAATGTGAGCAATCTCAGCGCGCCGATTTTGCTGAGTACTTATCCAGCAGGTTATGGTGGATATGCTTCAAACGTAGTGGTGTCAGGATCGATAGTTTTTGTCGCAGATGGTAGCGGCTCTGCTGGTTTACAAGTGCTGAATATGAGCAATCTTAGCGCACCGATTTTGCTGAGCACTTTTTCAGCCACGACAGGTTTCATTTATACTGGGGCGGATTACGACCTGGTGGTGTTGGGGTCGACGGTCGTTGTAGCGAATATTGAAGGCCTACAGGTGCTAGATGTGAGTAATCTCAGCGCGCCGATTTTACGGAGCCGCTATGTGATGACAGAGAATGCTTACACTATGCTGCTATTAGGGTCGACAGCTTTTATCAATACGTATGTGGGTTTCCAGGTGCTGGATGTGAGCAACCTCAGTCAGCCAATTTTATTGAGTACCTATTCGATCAATTCAATAGGATATGTTTACGGCTTGGCCGTGTCAGGATCAACGATCTTTGTTGCGGATAATATTGCCGGTTTACAAATCCTGGATATGAGTCAACAAACCTTAACAATAACCCCTTCTATGGCAGATGTCGGCAATTATCCTATGCGTTTAACTGCAACAGATAGTTTAGGTGGTAGCAGTTATATTGATTTTACTGTTCGCGTCGAAGGTCCTCCGCAATTGAATGGCAGTATTCCTTTGCAACGGGCGTGGGTCGGGCAGTCATTTACTTATTTTGTACCAACGAATTTATTTGTTGATCCCAATAACGACGTTATTAGTTATAGTGCTAATTTAATCAACGGAAAATTATTGCCGTCATGGTTGAAATTCAATTCGTTAACTATTAGTTTTAGCGGCGTGCCACAAGTTGGTGATGTGGGAAATTTAACGACTACTTTGTTGGCGACAGATCATATTTGCACTGAAACACCCACAGTGAATTTTACGATTTCAGTGGGGTTTTTGCCGGTATTAAGTCAACGAATACCGAATCAACTCGCGTCGATTGGATCGCTTTATCAATTTTCTGTACCTAAAAATAGTTTTTATGATCCGGTAGGCTTAGCGTTGAGTTATTTAGCACAGGGGGTGAATAATCAGCCGTTGCCGAATTGGCTGCAATTTAACTCATCTTCATTACTATTTTTTGGTGTAGCCAATACTTCCAATATTACGGTGTATACTTTGCAGTTACTTGCGACCAATAGTGCGAGTGGTCAAGTGATCGCCTCGTTTACCTTGCGCACAGATCATTTTCCCGCATTCAATAAAATCTTATCGTTGCCGCTGGCGAGTGTAAATCAACCCTGGGTGTGGACTTTGCCAGATGATGTCTTTACGGATGCGGATGGCGATCTATTGACTTACTCTGCTACACAAGAAGATAGTAGTAACTTGCCGTCTTGGTTGTCTTTCAATCCTATTACGCGAACATTTACCGGTGTACCCTTGTTCACTGGAATCCAGGATTTAAAAATGACTGCACAAGATAGTTACGGCGGTAGTAACAGCACCTATTTCAATATCACCATCATACCGGAATCCCAAGTCGATTCGACCGTTGCGGCACGTGTAGACAAATTGTTTGTGTTTCAGGTGAATGTGTCCAGTATTTTTGGTAGTGGCGAAACATTGAGTTATGGCGCCTCATTACCCTCCTGGCTGCAATTTATCTCAAACACTGCCAGCTTTAGCGGGTTGCCCAACCGTTCGGATGTGGGCAGTTACGATATCACGCTTACCGCAACCGATTCGCAAGGAATTCAGTACAATATTTCGTTTGTGCTGAATGTGAATCCCAATTATCCACCGCAAGTGTACTTGCCGATATCCAATCAAGTGGCGCAAGTCGGCGAATCGTTTGTATTTTTTGCTTCACAAAAAACTTTTGTCGATCCGAATGATGACAATCTGACTTACACCGTCAATCCATTACCATCCTGGTTATCGTTCGATCCACAGCAATTGAAATTCTGGGGTACCCCCGGCAGAAGTGATACTGATCCGTTAACAGCGCATGTGGTGAATGTAGAACTCACCGCGCATGACGACGAGAGTCAAACCTCAACGCTGTTTACTATCAGTGTGCAAGGGACATCGAATTTGCTGCTGTTTTTGCAGATAGGCGTTCCTTTGTTATCTGGTTTAATGAGTTTATATAAAGCTTATCAAAATCGCGCATTGGTGCTAAATCGCTGTTGCAGAAATCGCATTGTCAAACACGAAGCCATTGCCACCACCGGCGAAGAATTTCACGTCAATTTAACAACAGAACCGAAAGAAGTCGGAAAACTCCAAGTGAAATTACCGAAGCCGGAAGAAACCAAATCCACTGCGGGTTGTTGCTCACGATTATTCCGCCCGTGCAAGCGCGTGATGGAAGAGTCGCCGGATCATTTACCGCCAGCCTATCCCTTACCGATCTGGCTAAAATATTCCGATAGTAATCGTTTGTTTTCCACAAGCCGCGTGCCGCAAGTGAAGCATCCCCAATTCACCGTGCAAGTGCTCAACAGAGCCAATGTAATTCGTGAAGAACTAAACGTCACCGTACAGGCTGCGAGACTGTAGTCACAGAAATCAAAAATTAATGGAGGAATTTCTAATGCGTCAAACTCAACCCCAACCCCAACCCCAATCTCAATCATCCTGGTCCCACTACGCCAAAGCCGCAGCAGTGTTTACACTGACCACGGCAACCTATTTACTCGCCCGCACCACCGGCTGGTTGCCGGGGTGGTTTCGTTCGGAGAGCGATGATGAAAAAGGTGCATTGTCTACTTCAATTGCTGATGAATCTTATTTCTCAGCCTCCATTCCGGAGTTAGAGGGAGACACTATTTACACCACTTCGCAGCATCTACTCCAACAGAACAAGGTCATTGTGGCGAATCCCGTGCCCGATCAACTGGTTGAAATGGGGCAGCCTTACCAATATCCCCTCGATAACGTTTTTTCTGGCAATTATACGTTTCTTACCGTGGAGCAAATCAACCGCCAGCCATTGTCGGGTTGGCTGAGCGTGCAATATAAGCAACTGGCTACCGTAGCTGGTACATTTAACGATGTCGCGGTTAACGGTAACACTGTGTTTTTAGCGGGTGATTTTACCTTAAATTACAATGCTTTTTTAACGATAATCGATGTGACTAATGCCAGTACACCACGCATATTGTCTACTTTAGCAAATTCTACCGGCTTAGTAGTTGGTAATGGGATAGCGATCAGCGGCGATGTAGCGTTTGTGGCCGTTAGTGTTGGTTTACAGATTGTAGATGTCAGTAATCTCAATGTGCCGCGTACGTTGTCCGTGGTGTCTAATAATCTAAACGGCACGGCACTAAATGTTGTGGTTAGTGGCGCTACGGTGTTTGTCGCAGAGGAGAAAGGAGGGTTACAGATTGTGGATGTGAGTAACCCATCTGCGCCACGTGTGTTGTCCACGGTGCCCAACAGCCCCAATGGTATTGCTTATGATGTAGCAGTCAACGGCAGCATAGTCTTTGTGGCGGATGGGGTAGCCGGTTTACAGATAGTGGATGTGAATGACCTGAGTGCGCCACAGGTATTATCTGTAACAGGTGGCATATTTGCTAATGCTGTGAATATAGCGGTGAGTGGCGACACAGTTTTTGTAGTCAATTCTTTTTTACGAATTGTGGATGTGAGCAATCTGGCTTTACCACGTGTGTTGTCTACAGTAATGACAAATGGGATAACAGCTGTAGCTGTTAGCGGCGACACTGTTTTTGTGGGAGCTGGAGTGTCTGGTTTACAGATAGTAAATGTGAGTGATTTAATGAATCCGCGCATTGTGGTCACGGTGCCGAATAATCCCACTAGTGGTGAAGCTGTTGGAGTAGCAATCATCGACAATCTGGTGTTTATTACCGAGTTTGGCGCAGGTTTACGGATTATCGATATCAGTCAAGGCAATCTGATGGGTATTCCACCGGTAACGCCGACCGGGCAAGAGTTGAGTTTGCTAATTAGCGTTGGGGATACTGCTGTCTCATTCCAAACCGATATTTTTGTGCTGACAGTCGATCAATTCCCACGATTGCCGGTGACCACGGTGGCGGATCAGAGTATGTTTCCAGGCCAATCCAAAACAGTGTCATTGCAGAGTGAAGTATTATTTGTCAACCCGCGTTCCTCTTTTCTGCAGCTAACCATGAGCTTACTGAACGGTCGAGTCGAACCAGGCTGGGTTAATATGATAATGACACCAACAACAGTGAGTACTTATGCCATCATCACTGGTGCCGCTTATGCTCTCTCTGTGAGCGGTAATATCCTCTTTTTAACAACAAATAGTGCTGATTTACAAATTTTTGATGTTACGAACCCGAATACACCACAAATATTGTCTAATCTACCGATGAGTAGTTTCAATGGTTTTGCTTATGATTTAGCCGTTAGTGGCGACATGGTTTTTGTAGCGAATGGCAGGGGTGGATTACTAATCATTAATGTGACGAACCTGAAAGCACCGAGCGTGGTGTCTACGGTACCGAATGCCCCTAATGGTGTTGCTTGGAATGTAGTAGTAAACGGTAGCACGGTCTTTGTAGCAGATGGAGATGCAGGGCTACAGATTATAAATGTCAGTAACTTAAGTGCGCCGCGAGTGTTATCTACAGTCCCCAATAATCCTAGTCTTGTTGGCACTTCTTTCAGTGACGCCATAGCCGTTAGCGGCAACACAGTTTTTGAAGCAGTGGGTGATGGAGGATTACAGATCATTGATGTCACGAACCTGACTGCGCCGCGCGTGTTATCCATAGTCCCCAATAGTCCCAATGGCCAGACTTCGGGAGTAGTAGTCAGTGGTAGCGCGGTCTTTGTGGCGGATTATGACTATTTACAGATTGTGGATGTGAGCAATCTGTTTTCGCCGCGAGTATTGTCTGTAGTACCGTGTAATCTTGGTGGTGCTGCTTTGATGATAGTAGTGAGCGGTAGCACAGTGTTTGTGGCGAATGAATATGCAGGTGTACAGATTATAGATGTCAGTAATTTAAATACACCGCGGGTATTATCTACGGTAGTCAACAGTCTCAATGGTGTTGCTTATGATGTCGCTGTCAGAGGCAACACGGTATTTGTAGCGGATTATTATGCAGGATTACAGATCATCGATGTGTCGCAATGGGAAATTGTTTTAACTCCGGGTCTTGCCGACGTGGGCAATTACGCATTGCGCTTAACGGCGATTGATGATTTAGGAGGTGAAAGTTATATCGATTTTACCGTTCGTGTCGAGGGCCTTCCGCAATTGAATGGGAGTATTCCATTGCAGCGGGTATGGGTGGGACAGTTGTTTAATTATTTTATTCCACAGAATTTATTTGTGGATCCCAATAATGATGTCATTGGTTATAGCGCCAGTATGATAGGCGGGAAATTGTTGCCAAACTGGTTGCGGTTCAATCCATTGACGATTGGATTTAGCGGTGTGCCACAAAGTAGCGATGCAGGAAATGTTACGATTATTTTATCGGCTACGGATCATATCTGTCCTGAAATTCCGACAGTGAATTTCACTTTATCGGTCGGTTTTCTGCCGGTGCTCAGTCATAAGATCACCAATCAACTCGCGCCGATTGAGCTGTCTTATCAATTTTCTGTGCCTAAAAATAGTTTTTATGATCCTGACGGTTTAGCGCTGAGCTATTTGGCGCAAGGCGTCAATAATCAGCCGTTGCCAAGCTGGTTGCAATTTGATTCGAGTGCGTTGCTATTTTATGGTATAGCAAATACTTCTAATATCACAGTATATACCTTGCAATTGATCGCCACGAATAACGCCGGTGGCCAAGTGATTGCATCGTTTACCTTGCGTACAGATCATTTTCCTGTATTCAATAAAGTATTATCGCTGCCAATAGCCAGTGTGAATCAACCGTGGGTATGGACGTTACCGAGTGATGCATTTACCGATGCGGACGGCGATCCGCTCACTTATTCTGCTACGCAAGAAGACGGCAGCGGTTTACCCTCATGGTTATCGTTCAATCCGATTACCAGAACATTTACCGGTGTGCCATTATTGGTAGGAACTCAGGGTTTAAAAATTACTGCCCAAGACAGCTATGGTGGGAGTAACAGCACGTATTTTAATATCACTATCTTATCAGAATCCCAAATGGGTTCAGTCATTACGCCACCGAGTGCACGTGCAGGAAAATCGTTTGAATTTCAAGTGAATGCTTCCAGTATTTTTGGTGGTAAAACATTTAATTGTAGTGCTTCTTTAATCGATGGCGTATCCTTGCCATCCTGGTTGCAATTTATCTCGAACAGTCTCAGCTTTACGGGTTTGCCAAACAGTTCAGATGTGGGGAGTTACGATATCACTCTGATCGCAACGGATTCGCAAGGAATTCAGTATAATGTTTCTTTTGTATTAAACGTCAATCCCAATTATCCCCCACAAGTGTATTTGCCGATATCCAATCAAGTGGCGCAAGTCGGCGAATCGTTTGTATTTTTTGCTTCACAAAAAACTTTTGTCGATCCGAATGATGACAATCTGACTTACACCGTCAATCCATTACCATCCTGGTTATCGTTCGATCCACAGCAATTGAAATTCTGGGGTACCCCCGGCAGAAGTGATACTGATCCGTTAACAGCGCATGTGGTGAATGTAGAACTCACCGCGCATGACGACGAGAGTCAAACCTCAACGCTGTTTACTATCAGTGTGCAAGGGACATCGAATTTGCTACTGTTTTTGCAGGTGGGAATTCCATTATTATCCGGCTTAGCCAGTTTATATGAAGCTTACCAAAACCGAGCATTGTTATTAAACCGTTGTTGCAAGCAACGGATTGTGAAATCGGAAACGGTTGCCATCACCGGTGAAGATTTTCATTATGATTTCAAAACCCAACCGGAACAGGTCGGAAAAATCCAAGTGAAACTGCCGAAGGCGGAAGAAGAAAAATCCGACATGAATTGTTGCGGGCGCTTATTCCGCCCCTGCAAAGATATCCTGGAAGAATCACCGGATCATTTACCAGCGGCTTATCCCTTGCCGAAATGGTTAGATTATTATGCGGATCATAATCGCTTATTTTCCAAAGGCCGAGTACCTTCAGTCAATCATCCGCAATTTACAGTACAAGTGCTAAATAGCGCCGACGTGATTTGTGAAGAAGTATCAGTGACAGTGCAAGCTGCGCGAGTGTAAACGCCGGAATAACTGCGCTGCTTTGACTGAAGAGAATGCATTGTTTGAATTTGAAATAAATGGAGAAATTTTTATGCGCCAAACACAATCCGAATCTCAATCATCCTGGTCCCACTATGCTAAAGCCGCAGCGGTGTTTGCACTGACCACAGCAACTTATTTGCTCGCCCGCACCACCGGCTGGTTGCCGGGATGGTTCAGCAGCGAAAAATCATTGGAAGATTCCGACAAATCTTCCGCGTTAACCACTTTATCTGCCGAATCATCCGTCACAATCTCCACTTTGGAAAAGAGGGGCAGGGGGGATTTTAAACAATCTGTATCTTCTGCTTTAGCTGATTTACAGACTACAGAATTAACCGATATCACGATCACCGAAGAAGACAGCGATCAACCCCAAATTTCATCCATTCGACGCCGCTTACTACAACAGCAAACTCAACAAAGTTCAGTAATGGTAGTTAATCCGATTCCTGATCAAGTGATTGAGATAGGGCAACCTTATAGCTATTCCCTAGATAATATTTTTTCTGGAAATTACACTTTGTTAGGTGCAGTGGAAACAGGAAAAACAAGTTTACCAAATTGGCTTAACCTTCAATGCAAATTAATTAGTAGCTACCAGTCCAATGTTGCAGGATTCGCGATTTCGGGCTCAGTATTATTCGCAGCAGATAGTTCCGCGCGCTTGCAAATAATTAATGTGAGCAATATGAGTAATCCATTGTTGCTAAGTACTTATCCGGGTGGCTCAACTAGTGTTGGGGGAATTGGAATAGCGATTTCCGGTACAGTACTCTTTCTGGGGAGTTATTTAAAAGGTCTGCAAATTATTGATGTGAGCAATCTAACAAATCCTCGGTTGCTGAGCACTTATCCAGCCGGAACTGGGGGTGGATATGCTCAAGGAATAGCGATTTCAGATGACACAGTATTTGTAGCAGATGGTTCTGCTGGCTTGCAGATTATTGATGTGAGTAATCTAACAAATCCCCGTTTGCTAAGCACTTATCCGGCAGGGGCAGGATACGCTAATGGAGTAGCGGTTTCAAGTAAGACGGTCTTTTTGGCAGACAACTCTGGCTTGCAAATTATTGATGTGAGCAACCTAACAAATCCTCGTTTGCTGGGTACTTATCCAGCAGGATCAGGGTACACTAATGGAATAGCGGTTTCCGGTACGATGGTCTTTGTTGCCGATGTTTATGGAGGCTTACAGATTATTGATGTGAGTAATCTGATGAATCCCCGGTTGCTGAGCACTTATCCGGCAGGGGCAGGGCGCGCTTATGGAGTAGCGGTTTCTGGCGAGACGGTTTTTGTGGCAGATGATATGGGGGGCTTACAGATTATTGATGTGAGTAATCTAACAAATCCTCGATTACTGAATACGTATCTAGGATCGATTTTTGATGTGGCGGTTTTTGGTACAACAGTCTTTGTTGGAGATGTAAACATCGGCCGCATACAAATACTCGATCTTCGCTCAGGAAATTTAGTGGGTATACCGTCTAACTTTCTACCAGGACAAATTTTTTCTATCACAGTGGAAGCACGTAATTTAACTCATCAGTTAGGTAGCCATACCTTTACGTTAACACTGGACTATCAGCCGCGTGCTATACGAAGTGATTTGCTAGATCAGAGCCTATTTCCGAATCATCAATTATCTTTACCGCTTAATAGCGAATTATTATTTGTTAATTCTCGTGGAAATTTTTTGACGTTATTTTTGCAGTTAGTAAAAGAAAAGCCAGCACCGAGTTGGTGTGAATTATTACTGACTCCGGTTAGACTAAGTTTTTATCCTGCAACAAACGCAGGTTATGGCGCGGCTAATGGAGTAGCGGTTTCTGGCGAGACGGTTTTTGTGGCAGATGATGTTAGCTTACAGATTATTGACGTGAGCAATCTGATAAATCCACGGTTGCTGAGCACTTATCCAGCAGGTCTATCGGGTATGGCGTATGACGTGACTGTTTTAGGTACAACAGTGTTTGTGGCAGATGGTTATTCGGGCTTACAGATTATTGATGTGAGTAATCTAACAAATCCTCGATTACTAAGCATTTATCCTGCAGGATCAGGGTTCGCTTATGGAGTAGCGGTTTTAGGTACGACGGTTTTTGTGGCAGATGGAGTTGGAGGCTTACAGATTATTGATGCGAGCGATCTGATGAATCCCCGGTTGCTGAGCACTTATCCGGCAGGATCAGGGTACACTTATGGAGTAGCGGTTTCTGGTCAAATGGTTTTTGTGGCTGATAATAATGCAGGATTGCAGATTATTGATGTAAGTAATTTAACGAATCCACGGTTGCTAAGTATTACTCAGATAATAGGGAGCGCTCACGGTGTCGCGGTTTCTAACATAACGGTATTTTTGGCAGATGACCTTGGGGGCTTACAGATTATTGATGTGAGCAATTTGACGAATCCGCAGTTGCTGGGCAGTTATCCGGTGGGGTCAGGGTCCTCTTATGGAGTAGCGGTTTCAGGTAAAACAGTCTTTGTGGCAGATGAAATTGAAGGCTTACAGATTATTGATGTGGGCAATCTAGAAAATCCTCGATTACTAGGCATTTATCTGGCAGGATCAGGGTTCGCTTATGGAGTAGCAGTTTTAGGCACGACGGCTTATGTGGCAGATGAAATTGAAGGCTTACAGATTATTGATTTAAACCAATGGCAACTGACACTTTTACCATCTGAATCGGATGTCGGCAATTATCCGTTGCGCTTAACGGCGATTGATGATTTAGGGGGTGAAAGTTATATCGATTTTACCGTTCGTGTCGAGGGCCCCCCGCAATTGAATGGGAGTATTCCATTGCAGCGGGCATGGGTGGGACAGTTGTTTAATTATTTTATTCCGCAGAATTTATTTGTGGATCCCAATAATGATGTCATTGGTTATAGCGCCAGTATGATAGGCGGGAAATCGTTGCCAAACTGGTTACGGGTTAATCCATTGACGATTGGATTTAGCGGTGTACCACAAAGCGGTGATTGGGGAAATGTCACCATTACCTTGTCAGCGACGGATCATATCTGTCCGGAAACACCGACGGTAAATTTTACCATTTCGGTCGGTTTTCTGCCGGTACTCAGTCATCGAATACCGAATCAGCTTGCTCCCATTGGATCGCCATATCAATTTTCTGTGCCTAAAAATAGTTTCTTTGATCCGGTTGGTTTAGCGTTGAGTTACTTAGCGCAAGGCATGAATAATCAGCCGTTGCCGGATTGGTTGGAATTTAATACAACGTCCTTGCTATTTTTCGGTGTAGCTAATACTTCCAATATCACGATGTATACTTTGCAGTTGATTGCCACCAATAGTGCTGGCGGACAAGTGATTGCCTCGTTTACTTTGCGCACGGATCATTTTCCTGTATTCAATAAAATATTATCGTTACCAATAGCCAGTGTAAATCAACCTTGGGTATGGACATTGCCGAGTGATACGTTTATCGATGAGGATGGCGATCCGCTGACTTATTCTGCTGCGCAAGAGGATAGTAGTCCTTTGCCGTCGTGGTTATCTTTCAATCCGATTATACGCACATTTACCGGTGCGCCATTGTTCACTGGAACTCAAGGTTTAAAAATCTCTGCGCAAGATAGTTATGGCGGCAGTAATAGCAGGTATTTTAATATTACTATTTTATCAGCATCTCAATCTGGCTCAGAGATCGCTCCACTGAGTGCACGTGCAGGTAAATTGTTTGCGTTTCAAGTGAATGCATCCAGTATTTTGGGTAGTGATGAAGCGCTTAATTATAGTGCTTTATTAACCGATGGCGCATCATTGCCATCCTGGCTGCAATTTATCTCAAACAATCTCAGCTTTACCGGGTTGCCAAAAAGCACTGATGTGGGCAGCTATGACATCACTCTCATCGCAACCGATTCGCAAGAGGCACATTACAACGTTTCATTTATGTTGAACGTCAATCCCAATTATCCGCCACAAGTGTATTTGCCGGTATCGAATCAAGTGGCGCAAGTCAACGAACTTTTTGTGTTCTATGCGCCCGAGCAAACATTTGTAGATCCCAATGGCGATAATCTCACTTACTCAGTGAGTATATTACCGTCTTGGTTATCGTTTGATCCAACTCAATTAAAATTTTGGGGGATGCCAGGAAGAGGGGATACTGATCCATTAACTGCTCATGTGATCAATGTTGAACTCACCGCGCATGATGATGAGAGCCAAACTTCAACTTTATTCACCATCAGTGTGCAGGGTACATCGAATCTGATGATGTTTTTGCAAATTGGAATTCCATTATTATCCGGCTTGGCCAGTTTATATGAAGCCTATCAAAATCGCGCATTGCTACTAAACCGCTGTTGCAGAAATCGTATTGTTAAACACGAAGCGATTGTCATCACTGGAGAAGAATTCCACGTCGCTTTAACCACTGAACCTAAAGAAGTCGGAAAAATCCAGGTGAAATTACCGAAGCTGGAAGAAACCAAATCTACTACGGGTTGTTGCTCACGGTTATTCCGCCCATGCAAACGAGTGATAGAAGAGTCGCCAGATCATTTACCGCCAGCCTACCCTTTACCGACTTGGCTAAAATATTCCGATAGCAATCGTCTGTTTTCTACAGGCCGTGTGCCGCAGGTGAAGCATCCCCAATTCACCGTGCAAGTGCTCAATAGCGGTGGTGTCATTCGCGAAGAAGTAAATGTTATTGTGCAGGCGATGAAGGTTTAGCAGCCATTGGTGATAGTGGATTACTCAGGCTGTGATGAAATCACGGTATTCGTATAAGAGCGGAAACGTTCTATGATTCTCGCATTACTAATTTGAGTGAGAATAAAATATGGCTTCGGTATCTTGGAAAGTTTTGCTAATGGAAGTGGTTGAGGATCGTGGTTACGTCAAAGGGTACACTGATGGCCAGGCCACCGGTCGTGTGGCTGATCGTCAACAAGGAATCTCCATTGCACGCCGGCGAATAGCCCAAGTGCTGCTCTGTAGAAACAGCTTGCCGATAACGGTCATTGCCGAGGTGACGGATTTGTCAGTATCAACGATTGAATCTCTGCGAGAAACGAGTTGAACAATTAACTGAGTTTTACTAATCAAAGGTCAGCTGGTCTCAGTAAAATTGGAAGATGAAGTAGTGTTTGAGGACTATTTTTGATAAAATAAGCCAAAAGCTGGGATCGGAGATTTGCAGGACACAACTAGGATTTACTAGGCTCAACTAGGCTTTTAACTAACGGGCAACCTGATTTGAGCTAAAATTAAACACTAAAAATACATTATTTTTCAGTAAGTTAATGAGCAGTTTGCCTTTCTCGTTCAATCAGTGTAGGCTTTGTAATCAGCCGGTCGTCTGTTCGATTCCTATGACCGCAAAAGTCGGTTGGATTTCTGCAACATCATGAAATAACTAGATTATTTCTAAATCTCCAGTCACAACTACAACAGCCATCAGAATCATTACCATCACGTTTTTACGAAAATTTTCAGATTACCTCTCAATAATGATTATTTTTTAGACTTTCTTTATGGATTTTCTGATTTTTGAATGTTATAGTTATGACTTATTACTCATAACTATAACATTTGAGGCTATCATGTTAAATCGGCAGGAATCCATCGCGGTATTAGGAAAGCATTTCAGACAAAAAAAAATTGCGACGATAAAAGACATCATGTTGTTAATCAATGCTAAAAACAATATGGGCGTGTATCGTCGATTAAAGGAGATCGATTATGTTTCCAGCTTTTCAAATTCAGGTATGTATTACACATTAAAAACGGTTGCTGACTTTAATTCATCAGGATTATCATTTATTAATGAGGTTGGTTTTTCACTATACGGAAATTTAAAACAAACATTGATTCATCTTATTGAAGAATCAGCATCTGGAAAAACACATCAAGAATTGGAAATTCAATTAAAAATAAATTTAAAAAATTCACTTCATAATGCATTGCTTGATTTAGTCAGATCAAAAAAAATATCACGCATAGCGCCTTCAAATTCTCATGTGTATCTATACGTCAGTGTCCATGAAAATCGGGCGAAAAAACAAATATCGAATCGAAACGGGAAAAAAATAATTTTAGAAAAAAGTGAGCTATCGGATTGGGTTATTGTGGAAATATTATCGTCTATTATACGAGCAAATCAGATAGCCATGATTGATTCACAAAAAATTATTTCAGACCTCTCATTAAGAAATGTGATTTTATCAGAAAGTCAAGTAAATGAAATATTAAATAAATTGAATTTAAAAAAAACTCTGGGTTATCGATAATTAATATTCTCAAAATATATTTAGATAGAATTCTGTGTAGCATATCAATAACAAAATTATTTCAGGATAGAATAAATTTATATTTTAGATTTCCCATTGAAAACTGCACATTATGTGGAAATAAGGTTAAAATTTACAAAACAAAGGTGAATAAATTGGTTACTCTTTCGATAGGAGAATTTAATGCGCATATTACTCAATTACATTGTGAAATTTGTAAAAAAATTTACTATCCAGAAGATATAAAATCACTTTTCCCCAAGAACAGTCGATTTTGTTTTGATACGATTATTTATGTTGGAACTGAATTATTTGTTCATCATCGTAACGACGAAGAAATACAGAAATCTTTAAAAGAAAAAAATGTTTCAATTTCATTACGAGAAATTAGTTATCTTGGAAAGAAATTTATTGTGTATCTTACATTAGTACACCGTGCCTGCCAGGATAAAATTAAAAATTATATGGGGAAGAACGGCGGTTATATTTTACATTTAGATGGGACGTGTGAAGGGGAAAGTCCGCATTTATTTAGTTTCATGGATGAGTTAAGCCGTATCGTACTAAATAATATAAAAATACCCTCTGAAAATGCTCAACAAATAAAGCCACCGCTAGAAGAAATAAAAAAAGTGTATGGTAATCCAGTCGCTATTGTTCATGATATGAGCGGAGCCATCATCAGTGCCGTGGAATCTGTTTTTCCTGACGTGAAAGATTTCATTTGCCATCTTCATTTTTTAAGGGATATTGGAAAAGATTTAATGACCGTAGAATATAATTCCATTAGAAGATTACTAAAAACGCTGAGGACGCGGACTACCCTGAGAAAATTATCGAGAGAATTTAAAATTTATATTGATCAAGGTAATGAACTAAAAACAAGTTTCAATCATTGTATGAAGAAAGATTTTTTCAAAGAAAATAATGGTTCATTAATGCCTCCCGTGGCTTTTTATTTGTTGGTTACCTGGGTATTAGAATCAAAAAGTGAATCGCATGGTTATGGATTTCCATTTGATAGACCGCACGTTGATTTTTGTGATCGATTGCAAGCAGTATATTCTCGACTTCGGATCAAAAATAAAAAAAATTGTTAAATTACAATCTGTTAGAATCATCGAGGCACGACAAATTGACTTCCTGACTAAATTTCTTATGCCAGCTTATGCTAAGAGCTTTGTAAATCGACACGAGTTCCGGCGGAGGGTCTTCGAATAAAACATAGATGTTGTTATCAGCATGATGTACTTTAGTGACTCGCATTTGATTTAATAAAAAGTGTAATTGATCGACAGGGAAATGTAAATCATTTTTTAGTAATTCAAATTCAACATACCGAACTAATGCGAGGCTTATGTAACAAATTAAAAAATGTGCTCTAATTCTTTGAGTATTGTAGTGAAAAACAGGCCTTATTTCAAGATTAGATTTTGCAATTCGAAAGGTTTGTTCTACTTGCCACAATCCACGATAAGTACTCAATATTTCTTTTGGATTAATTTTTTCTAAATTAGTTTGAATACCAAAAAATCCATCAAATCTTTTTTCCTGATTTAATTTATCCAAATCAATTTCTAATTTTGCTGCTCTGGTCACTTTAATATATGGTTTTTTTAATCGGCTCGTGAGCTGACTTTTTGCGGTACTGTTAATATATTTTTTTATTTTTTCGATGGCTTTTTCTCGTTCATACTCATCTTTTCTAGCACGTTTACTGCTATAATAAGCAACAAGCGTGTCGCCAGTGGGTAATTTAATTTCTTTAGATAAAATAGTATCTTCTTTAGTTGAAGAAATAGTCTGGTATGTTTTCTGATCCAAAATATTTTTCTGGATATCTTTTTTGCTGTTTTTAACACGCGCTGCAATCACGTAATTGATTTTCTTTTCGGTTAATGCTGATAAATTAATTTTATTCATTAATGCCGCATCGGCAACCAATACGGTTTTTTCAATGTCATAACGTGCTTTAATTTTTTCAATGACCGGGATTAGCGTATGGCCTTCATAACAATTTCCTGGGAATTCTTCATAATCAATTGGCAATCCATGTTTGGTAACAATTACCGCTAACATAATTTGTACATGTTGACATTTCCCATCTTTAGAAAATCCAAAATCTCTCAGAATATCTTGCGAGTTTGTTTCAAAATAAACTGTTGTTAAATCATAAAACATCACGTCAACGGTTTCTTTTTGTGCCTTCAATAACTCTGTTGAGTGATTATGAATGATTTTTTTAGCTTGAATAATGGTATTTTCTGTTAATTGATCCATGAGTTTGTAAATGGAATCAACCTGGCACTCAATGCCATACTCACGTGATATCATGGCTGTTTTTCTTTTGCTGGCAGGGGAAGCAATGCGCATGACGATTAAATCATGTAATTTTTTAATTTCATGCGCTTTTAAATTTAAATTTGAAAAAAATTTATCAAAAAATTTTCCGTAGACATCTAAAAATCCCACATTCATCGAAAAACAACGCTGAATGTCGCGTGGTGATACGATTTTTAGTACGGATGGTTTGGCTGAAATACTTATTAAATATTTTTTATATTCTTCTGCTTTTTGAATCAATAGTGCTAATTCAGCAGCATCCTTGGATGCGCCAAAATTTTTAAGCAAACGCAAATTAGAATGTTTTCTGCCTGCTTTGCGATCACTGGTCATCAGCATGATTGATGTGGTGCCGCCAGCGTTTTTTTTCTTCCTAATAAACATCGTCACTCCTTTCAAAAAAGCACGCTCCATCCTACTTCATTTATGCTTAAATTACAACACGTCGAGGCACGACAATCAAAAAACAAAAAATTCCGTAACGCTTTGAAAATAAAAATTTTTCTGAATTTTTGTGAAATTTCGATCCGAAGTCAAGAGGTCAATACTGAAAAAAGGGTGCGCGGGTTCGATTAACCCGCGCCTGGTTTTCAGTTGAATAATTCAGATTTTTTTTTCAGCCAGTCTATTTCCAGCTGGAGTTGTCCCACTTTCTTATACAGCTCTTCAATGAGCGTTTCTTTGCTGTAATCCTCCTTGCTTCGCTGGTCTTTGAATATCTCCGCCACATGCTCTTTTAAACGCTTCTTCCAGGCGTTTATTTGGGTGCTGTGGACTTGATATTTCGCCGTCAACTGATTCAGTGTGACATCCCCTTTCAACGCTTCCAGGGCTATTTTAGCCTTATCGCTCGCGCTGTATGTTTTACGCATTGTACTCATTTTCATCTCCCATTACTTCAGGGGATTATATCTTATTCACCTGTCCAGTTTTTGGGGTCCACTATAAGTGTCCATGAAAATCGGGCGAAAAAACAAATATCGAATCGAAACGGGAAAAAAATAATTTTAGAAAAAAGTGAGCTATCGGATTGGGTTATTGTGGAAATATTATCGTCTATTATACGAGCAAATCAGATAGCCATGATTGATTCACAAAAAATTATTTCAGACCTCTCATTAAGAAATGTGATTTTATCAGAAAGTCAAGTAAATGAAATATTAAATAAATTGAATTTAAAAAAAACTCTGGGTTATCGATAATTAATATTCTCAAAATATATTTAGATAGAATTCTGTGTAGCATATCAATAACAAAATTATTTCAGGATAGAATAAATTTATATTTTAGATTTCCCATTGAAAACTGCACATTATGTGGAAATAAGGTTAAAATTTACAAAACAAAGGTGAATAAATTGGTTACTCTTTCGATAGGAGAATTTAATGCGCATATTACTCAATTACATTGTGAAATTTGTAAAAAAATTTACTATCCAGAAGATATAAAATCACTTTTCCCCAAGAACAGTCGATTTTGTTTTGATACGATTATTTATGTTGGAACTGAATTATTTGTTCATCATCGTAACGACGAAGAAATACAGAAATCTTTAAAAGAAAAAAATGTTTCAATTTCATTACGAGAAATTAGTTATCTTGGAAAGAAATTTATTGTGTATCTTACATTAGTACACCGTGCCTGCCAGGATAAAATTAAAAGAAATAAAAAAAGTGTATGGTAATCCAGTCGCTATTGTTCATGATATGAGCGGAGCCATCATCAGTGCCGTGGAATCTGTTTTTCCTGACGTGAAAGATTTCATTTGCCATCTTCATTTTTTAATGGATATTGGAAAAGATTTAATGACCGTAGAATATAATTCCATTAGAAGATTACTAAAAACGCTGAGGACGCGGACTACCCTGAGAAAATTATCGAGAGAATTTAAAATTTATATTGATCAAGGTAATGAACTAAAAACAAGTTTCAATCATTGTATGAAGAAAGATTTTTTCAAAGAAAATAATGGTTCATTAATGCCTCCCGTGGCTTTTTATTTGTTGGTTACCTGGGTATTAGAATCAAAAAGTGAATCGCATGGTTATGGATTTCCATTTGATAGACCGCACGTTGATTTTTGTGATCGATTGCAAGCAGTATATTCTCTGCTTAAAAATTTGAAAAAAGAGATGCCTTTAGATTCTCCAAAAATATCTCTTGCGAAGCTGAGTAAAACGATCAATGATCACTCACTAAAAAATTCATTGACGTTAATAAAAAATAAAATATCTATTTTTGATGAACTGAGAGATTCCATGCGAATAGTATCTTCAGAGGGTGAAAAAGGATTAAATGATAATGGTGATGTCGAAGAAATGAAAACTATTGAGAAAGGTGTCAAAAAATTTAGAACTTCAGAAAGAATAATTCAACTTTCAAAAAATGATATTCGATTTAAAAAAATGATCAACCAAATTGATAAATATTGGGATAAATTATTTTCTGATCCCATTGAAGTTAAAACAAGAGAATGTGTTTTGTTGATTCAACCGCAAAGAACAAACAATATGCTCGAACAATTTTTTAGAAAGATAAAAATCGGTAGTCGAAAAAAAAGTGGCACATCTTCACTCTCTAAAGTATTGAAGGCAATGATAGCCAATACACCGCTGGTGAAAAATCTTGGCAATCCTGAGTATGTCGAAATTATTTTAGAGGGAAAAAAGAATTTAGCAGAGCGATTTTCTGAGATAGATATTGCATCCGTTCGCATGGCCTTGCGACAAGAGGATGAGGCAAGGAAGTATCCTAAAGGCATGGCGAAAATTTTTAAAATATCTGACCTACCCAATAAAATCATTCAAATCGACTCAAAAATGAACAGAAAAGGGTAAATCCAACCGACTTTTGCGGTCATAGTCAAACCGCGTAATAAAATACCTTCATTCAGTGGGATAGAGAATCCCCCTTTTCCATTGGCTTGGGAATTGCGCGATAACATTTCCAGCATTCTATGCGCACCTGTGCGGGCAAAGCGGAAAATTCCTTCTGTGGGTTCATCACTGAGTAGTACTACAATAAAGTACTCATATCGTCGAAACGCTTCTCTGGCGACGTGATCTAATAGGATATGCAATCGTGGCAAATCCAGTTCATCACTCAATGAAGCCATTTTGCTGATTTTCTTATTTTCATGATGCATGGATGCAAACGCAGCGACGTCACCAAGAGGTTCAATCACACTGCTGCCAGGAATGAAAGACACTACTTTTTTAAGTTGATCGACCATTTTTTTTGTCAAGGTATCCCTGCCACGGCTCGATCATTGGCGACGTCCAATAGGTATTTCAGCTCAGCCAAAAATTCTTCTTTTAACACCTTAATGAACAAATGACGTTTACGCTGCGCTTCCGGCGGTAGAGCGCTGGTAGAAGAAGAGGGCGATACGAGTTCAACATCCGCATCAGATGAACAAAAGTGGAAGAGGGGATCTATGACCGCAAAAGTCGGTTGGATTTACCCTTTTCTGTTCATTTTTGAGTCGATTTGAATGATTTTATTGGGTAGGTCAGATATTTTAAAAATTTTCGCCATGCCTTTAGGATACTTCCTTGCCTCATCCTCTTGTCGCAAGGCCATGCGAACGGATGCAATATCTATCTCAGAAAATCGCTCTGCTAAATTCTTTTTTCCCTCTAAAATAATTTCGACATACTCAGGATTGCCAAGATTTTTCACCAGCGGTGTATTGGCTATCATTGCCTTCAATACTTTAGAGAGTGAAGATGTGCCACTTTTTTTTCGACTACCGATTTTTATCTTTCTAAAAAATTGTTCGAGCATATTGTTTGTTCTTTGCGGTTGAATCAACAAAACACATTCTCTTGTTTTAACTTCAATGGGATCAGAAAATAATTTATCCCAATATTTATCAATTTGGTTGATCATTTTTTTAAATCGAATATCATTTTTTGAAAGTTGAATTATTCTTTCTGAAGTTCTAAATTTTTTGACACCTTTCTCAATAGTTTTCATTTCTTCGACATCACCATTATCATTTAATCCTTTTTCACCCTCTGAAGATACTATTCGCATGGAATCTCTCAGTTCATCAAAAATAGATATTTTATTTTTTATTAACGTCAATGAATTTTTTAGTGAGTGATCATTGATCGTTTTACTCAGCTTCGCAAGAGATATTTTTGGAGAATCTAAAGGCATCTCTTTTTTCAAATTTTTAAGCAGAGAATATACTGCTTGCAATCGATCACAAAAATCAACGTGCGGTCTATCAAATGGAAATCCATAACCATGCGATTCACTTTTTGATTCTAATACCCAGGTAACCAACAAATAAAAAGCCACGGGAGGCATTAATGAACCATTATTTTCTTTGAAAAAATCTTTCTTCATACAATGATTGAAACTTGTTTTTAGTTCATTACCTTGATCAATATAAATTTTAAATTCTCTCGATAATTTTCTCAGGGTAGTCCGCGTCCTCAGCGTTTTTAGTAATCTTCTAATGGAATTATATTCTACGGTCATTAAATCTTTTCCAATATCCCTTAAAAAATGAAGATGGCAAATGAAATCTTTCACGTCAGGAAAAACAGATTCCACGGCACTGATGATGGCTCCGCTCATATCATGAACAATAGCGACTGGATTACCATACACTTTTTTTATTTCTTCTAGCGGTGGCTTTATTTGTTGAGCATTTTCAGAGGGTATTTTTATATTATTTAGTACGATACGGCTTAACTCATCCATGAAACTAAATAAATGCGGACTTTCCCCTTCACACGTCCCATCTAAATGTAAAATATAACCGCCGTTCTTCCCCATATAATTTTTAATTTTATCCTGGCAGGCACGGTGTACTAATGTAAGATACACAATAAATTTCTTTCCAAGATAACTAATTTCTCGTAATGAAATTGAAACATTTTTTTCTTTTAAAGATTTCTGTATTTCTTCGTCGTTACGATGATGAACAAATAATTCAGTTCCAACATAAATAATCGTATCAAAACAAAATCGACTGTTCTTGGGGAAAAGTGATTTTATATCTTCTGGATAGTAAATTTTTTTACAAATTTCACAATGTAATTGAGTAATATGCGCATTAAATTCTCCTATCGAAAGAGTAACCAATTTATTCACCTTTGTTTTGTAAATTTTAACCTTATTTCCACATAATGTGCAGTTTTCAATGGGAAATCTAAAATATAAATTTATTCTATCCTGAAATAATTTTGTTATTGATATGCTACACAGAATTCTATCTAAATATATTTTGAGAATATTAATTATCGATAACCCAGAGTTTTTTTTAAATTCAATTTATTTAATATTTCATTTACTTGACTTTCTGATAAAATCACATTTCTTAATGAGAGGTCTGAAATAATTTTTTGTGAATCAATCATGGCTATCTGATTTGCTCGTATAATAGACGATAATATTTCCACAATAACCCAATCCGATAGCTCACTTTTTTCTAAAATTATTTTTTTCCCGTTTCGATTCGATATTTGTTTTTTCGCCCGATTTTCATGGACACTGACGTATAGATACACATGAGAATTTGAAGGCGCTATGCGTGATATTTTTTTTGATCTGACTAAATCAAGCAATGCATTATGAAGTGAATTTTTTAAATTTATTTTTAATTGAATTTCCAATTCTTGATGTGTTTTTCCAGATGCTGATTCTTCAATAAGATGAATCAATGTTTGTTTTAAATTTCCGTATAGTGAAAAACCAACCTCATTAATAAATGATAATCCTGATGAATTAAAGTCAGCAACCGTTTTTAATGTGTAATACATACCTGAATTTGAAAAGCTGGAAACATAATCGATCTCCTTTAATCGACGATACACGCCCATATTGTTTTTAGCATTGATTAACAACATGATGTCTTTTATCGTCGCAATTTTTTTTTGTCTGAAATGCTTTCCTAATATCGCGATGGATTCCTGCCGATTTAACATGATAGCCTCAAATGTTATAGTTATGAGTAATAAGTCATAACTATAACATTCAAAAATCAGAAAATCCATAAAGAAAGTCTAAAAAATAATCATTATTGAGAGGTAATCTGAAAATTTTCGTAAAAACGTGATGGTAATGATTCTGATGGCTGTTGTAGTTGTGACTGGAGATTTAGAAATAATCTAGTTATTTCATGATGTTGCAGAAATCCAACCGACTTTTGCGGTCATAGGCTGACGTATGAGAAAAAAGCCTTTTTTCAGCAATGCGTGCAGCATCCGCAGGCGCATTTTCTGGTCGCGCGTTTGTATCAGACGCTTCAGGATCAACCGCAAACGGGTCCTGAATTGCTGACGGCGTTAACACAACAGAAACGCAGGTTATGCGCACAAATCAGCGATCAGGAATTAGCGTTGCAGGCACGCTGGCCCATGTGGAAAAAGGCCGCGGCGACGCTGGCGCTCAGCGTCAGCCAGCAGCCGGATTATCAGTTGGGCCAGTTGTCCTCTCAGGCCATGTCCCGGCAGTTGGATCAACAATCCTGGAGCGCCGCTCTGCGGGAACCCTTGCCGCCGGAGCTGGCGCATCAGCTGAATCATGTGGTGGGTTTTAGTTTTTTGGGCATTGCTTTATGGGTGAGCAATCAAGTCGGTTATGCCTATCACGCGCTGGGCGCGGTCAATCGCGCGGTATTCGCGCACATCACGCCGTTATTACGGCTCAGCCGTGTGCTGGATACCGTGATGACGCGCACGGCTTTACCGGTGATTGAGTCGTTAGAGCAAAAGCTGGGGAAAACCCCGCAGTTTTTTCATGTACTCAAACAGGGACTGCGTTTTGATGAAATCGGTTTTCTGGAAAAAGAGCCGACTTTGCAATGGCTCAATGGTCTGGGTATCAACGTACTGATGAGCGGACAGCCGGTGCTGGCCAGCGGGCTGGCCTATAGTTTAGCGACGTTGACCAGTCACTCAGCGATGGGGTTGGTCGAGCAGGCGGCGCATTGGGGCGAGATTTCCCCAGAGCTGACCACGGTGGGCAAAGTCGCGGCGCACATGGCGCTGTATTCACTGGCGTATCGGGAAGGATTGAACTGGTCACATCAATGGGGACTTTATCCGCAGACGGGGCTGAGTCAGGCGGAAGCCTTAAGCCGATTGGGTTTAACGGCTGGGGTGAAGGAAAAAGAGATTCAGCGCCGTTACCGTCAATTATCGAAACAGTTTCACCCTGATAAATGTCCCACCCCCGATTGCGCGCAAACGATGGTCGGGTTGAATGAGGCCTACGCAGTGTTATCGAAAAAAATGCGTTAGGAGCCCTTTCATTTTTTTCAGGTTTTAATTTGCGACTGCACGTTTAACAACAGAGTTGGTCTGTATGCCGGATTACTGATCAAAAATCAGTGGGTCTTAATAAAATGAGGGGAAACGAAGAAAACTGTTCAAAAAATCCCTGCCGGAATTTTGCCGGAATCGAGGGGTCACAAGGGGTCCCGATTTGAGGAATTTGTAGTAAATTATGCAAAATAGAGAAGGGCGTCCAAATTAATAAATATTATTTAAAAACAAATAGTTATACCAATAATTTTTGATTCTACTCAGGCATCTTGCACCTGGTGCATCTGTCTTTTAATCCGTTGGTCCCGGGTTCGAATCCCGGCCGGCCCAAAAATAAACTTAAAATAATCAATGCCTTATAGCAATTTTTCTCTAAGTTCTCCATTTCTGAAAAATTCCTTGCCGGAATTTTGCCGGAAAAAATTATATTTAAATTGCAAAAAATATCTTTTAAAGATATTTTTTGACTTTTTATTATTAGATGCTATTATAATTACTAAAGATATCAAATTAAGAAATTATATGCACTCTAAATATAAAACTGTTCAAGCAGGTCTAGGCCAACTGGAAAGGCAGTTGATTGATCAACTAGCTCGTTCTGGGCGACTGACTATTCAAGCAGCTGATCTTGAAAAAGAGTTAGGCTATAGTCGGGCCTACTCTAATTTAATTCTTTCTCGTCTGTGCAATAAGGGTTGGTTGCAAAGATTAAGGGCTGGAATTTATCGCCTTGTTCCATTGGGCTCCGATAGTGCTAATCCGATACCAGAGGATGCTTGGGCTATTGCAATGGAAATATTTTCACCCGGCTATATCTCAGGCTGGACAGCAGCCGAGCATTGGGATTTGACCGAGCAGATTTTTAACTCGATAATGATTTTCACGACCCAAAAACAACGAAAGGCAGAGCAGGTTATTGCTGGGCTTACATATAAAACTAAGCATATTGCTCTAAAAGATATTTTTGGCACAACACAAATTTGGTCTAGCAATAAACCGGTATTGATAGCAAATATTCATCGCGCTATCATTGATATTATGAGCGATCCTGAAATAGGTGGTGGAGGGCGTCATGCTTTAGATATTTTTAGGGCGTATTGTGAAAGCAAAGAGGCAAATATTGAAACTCTATGGCAATATGCAGAAAAACTGGGACATGGCGCTGTATTTAAGCGGTTAGGATTTTTAGCTGAAAAAATTTTGCATCAATCTCCCTCTTTATTAAATAAATTTCATTCAAAAATTAGAACTGGAATTATTAATTTTGATCCTCATGGGCCACGATCCGGACCCATTGATACTTATTGGGGTATTAGATTAAATATTCCCCTAGGTGATATTTCATGATCACTAAACAAGAGATAACCGCTGCTGCTAGCGCAATGAAGCTTTTACCTACTACTGTCGAAAAAGATTACGTTCTAAGTTGGATCTTATATGGTATCTCTCAGCACTCGAAGTTATCTCAATGGCTGTTTAAAGGTGGTACTTGTTTAAAAAAATGCTATTTCGAAACTTATAGGTTTTCTGAGGATTTAGATTTTACTGTTCCAAAAGAAGGTCTATACAACAAAAATGAAATTTTGAATGCTTTAACTGAGGTTACAAATATTGTTTATCAGCAGGTAGGAATTATTTTTGGCAATCAAGGAATAGAAGTCAAAGAAAGTATTAATAAACAAAATAATCCAACATATATAGCTAAATTAACATATTCTGGTCCATTAGGTCTTTCGGGGCGGACTCAGCAACGGATAAAATTTGACATTACCAACGATGAAGTTATTGTTGATACGCCTGATATAAGAGCCGTTTTTCATCCTTATAGCGATGCTCCTAATTTTTCAGTAAAGATTGCCTGTTATTCCGTAAATGAAATTTTGGCGGAGAAAACCAGAGCAATTTATGAACGTCAAGGTAGAGCTAGAGATATTTATGATATTGTCAATATTAGTCGAAATTTTCGAGGCCATGTAGATATTGGAAAGGCAAAGCTCGGTGTTAGAGAAAAATTTAAATTTAAATCTCTTCCAGCGCCGTCCGTGGATGCAATTTTTTCAAGAATTGGCTTGGGGGAGCTGAAAGCTGGATGGGAAGATCAGCTTAGACACCAAGTACAGATACTGCCATCCGTTGAAACCTTTTATTCTGAGCTTCGCCCTGCATTAGCATGGTGGATGGATAATGACCTTGAACCTAGCTTACCAGCAATTTCAAATAAATTGGAAGAACGATCATTATCGCGCAGTAATTTTCCAGAAATTATAACTCAACAGGCTTTTGTTGAGCCGAATGCTTATCACTTAAACCAGATCCGCTATGCAGCTAGAAATAGATTATGTGTGGAGATTGAGTATGACGGCGTGACCCGATTGGTAGAGCCTTATTCTTTGAGAAGACCACGCACCGGTAATCTACTTTTGTATGTTTATGAGTTACATGGAAGAGGAGTGCAGGGCATTAAAGCTTATAATATTTCTAAGATTACACGATCTGAAATCATTCAGCAGTCTTTTTTACCCAGATATGCCATAGAATTATAATAAAGATGGATTTTTCTTCAGATTTAGTAGGACTTAGCTTTAGGAGGAATATGATCATCAATACTTAGGATCAGCAGCCCCCATATCAACGGTCAATATTTATATAACAAACTAAATGGATTTATCTTAGTGGTTTTGATTTATAATGGAGATACTTATGCTTATTAATAGACTCTCAAATGAAGTTAAAAGTTCCTATGATGTTATATTGGGAATTTGTGTGAAAGCACACCAACATTGGCATTGGGCGCGTGAAATATTTGAGTTGCTAAAAAGAAATAAAAATTTATACGATAAATCTACCTGGTTTTTGGAAGATACTCGTCAAGCACATCACGCTTATGCTGCTCAATGTTTAATGAATTTATATGAAAAAGAAAATGAGGCATTTGGGATAGGTACATTTTTAAACAAATTAAAAAACGAACTCCACCAATTGGTTGTATCGGACAATTCTGCTCAAATATATTTAGATTTAATAGAAGATGATTTAAGAAGTCTAAAAAAGAAGCCTCTTAAGGATAGAAGACGTAGGCTTATGTTCTTACGTAATAAAAAATATTCGCACATTGATCCTGATAATGCCGCTGGTCAACTTTCTATGGAAATATCAACTGGAAAGGTCGCCGAATTAACTCCGGAAGAAATAGAAACTTTATTAACCAAAATTAAAAATATTATTTCACAATATGGTGAATTATTTAATAAACCATTTCAAAATTACTTGAATTCATCAACTGTAGTAAAGGATGCAATTAACAAATTAGAACATGTTTTCTTTCAAAATGGTTTTACAATTATTAGCTCTTCAGTGTGAGTGAGAGGCTAGAATCTATTGATGATCTACTGATTAAAAATCAATTTTTCTACTCTAGATGCAGATTACTAATGTTCATTACTATAAGAAGCCATCATTCGATTTAATTATAAAATTCAAGAAGTGTCATTTTTTCAGGCCTGACTCCTTTGGTGCCTTAATATTAAGGTCTTTAATAATTTGACAGGGTAATGGGAGTCGATAATGTCGACAAGCTACTAAAATGATTGGCCATAGACCGAAACGGACTGCAGAGAGCAATTCTAATCGAGGTATATGGTTACATTCGCCAAACACCTGAGTCATGAATTCTTCAGCAGATTGCTCTATGTAAACATCTACCAATGTAGATCCGTGGGTATTTTGATTGGTATAAAAATTTTCTTCGGACATTTCATCAGGATACCAACATTGAAAATTGCAATGCTTCAGATGATCTTTTTTGAAAGATTGTATTTTTTTGTAAAGCGCATCATCTTTCATTAAAGCAGCCCATAGTGCAATCGTCGGATAGAAAATACTGGACATTGTAACTTGATGACGATATTCATCATTTTTAATTTTAGGATGCGAAAGCAAATCAGAATAAGAATTCAATATGCTGGGGTAACTTCTATGAAATTGGTATGCAAAAACAGCATTGTCAAATAGTGTATTTAACCATTCTTTGATAAAATCATGATGAGTGCTATCTAATGCAAGAAATGAAAGAGCCATGAGAATATCTATTGTCTGATCCTCTTTAAGCGGTGATAACAAAACTGGATTATTAATAATTAAATTTTTTAATGCGGCTGACAGCATGCTCAGGGCAGGGCCTAAGTCATCTTGATTTTTTTCGCTCTCGTTTTTTATTTCTTTCGCGTGATAGACCCATAAGCTACCTACTGCTAAGCGACCCAGTATATCAAATAATTTTAGGTTAACATCAATATGATTGGAGGGCAAAACAGCACTAGAAATTGAATGCTTTTTCCCAGTCAGTGGAATAATTTTCTCAGATAAATACTGATAGGAGATTTTTTTATGTATTTCCAAAATGGAAAGAAAAGTTGATTGAATGGCCTGGGCTGTTTTTGTCTGTTTGGAAAAATATTCTTTAGATAATTCCCACGAGTGAAGCAGTATTAATTCGCTAGATAAATAAGGAGATTCAATATTGTTTATTTCCCTTGCCCAAGTATATAGAATCCATAAACAAATATTCAGTTGTCGGAGAGCTTTTATCTTATCAGCATCTTTAGAAAAATCTCTTTTTGTAATAGTAAGGATTAAGTCTTTGAAATGGCGGTAAGACGCTTCGGGTTCATCTAAAAGTGCTAAGGATTTACGCAGATGAGATTGTAGATGAGAGGGCAAAAATTTTTCTTGGAGAAAATTGGATAAAATCATTTCTGCCAGCTTATCGCCATTCCATTCTATAAATTCAATAGAAGGATTTTTAGTTTTAACATCGTTAGTATAGTTGCTAATCGCGAGTCTAACAGATCCTTCAAGGACTTCTCCGCCCAAGCAGATACAGATGACTATTTTTTTACTTTTATGTTCAGGGGGTATATGGGTGGGAATATAAACGTCTAATATGTCATTTAAAGATTGTCGAAGGGATTGAGGATCGCTATCCCAAGCTTCACGAGTGACGTTCCCTGGTTTTATTGAGATCAGATAGAGGGCTTCCGGTTTTTCATCTAATTGCCCTACCGCAGCGATGTCCACGCCATATTGTCTAGTGCCTCGACGGATTGGTTTTGATAAAATATTTAATCCTAATTCGCTCAGTAAATCTGGCAGTACGATGTCCAATTCATCTCTTTCTTTTAAAGCACTTAAGTACTCTTTAATAATGAGTTTCATCTGCTTCATATAGTGAGTTCCTCGCTTCTGAAAATGATGAGCATTTGTTCCAGTTCAAAAGGAGAAAGACGTTCTAATCGGGGTCTTTCTTGAAAAAAACGGTGCTGTTGCAGAGGAGCTTCAGCGCGGGAAATTCTGCCGCCTAATCCTTGTTGATAGTAAATAAATTTTCTGCCATAAAGTAGTGTGATTTTTTTGGCAGATAATTCAAAAACAGATTTTGGTCGATTCATCCATGCGGCTGTTATCTGTTGATTTAAAAATTTATAATGGGCGGCTCGATGGAATTCTGAAGGGAGTAGTTCTGGAATTTTGCCCGATGCATTAATATCTTCAAAGTAAGCGTCGGATTTCTCCAAAGCATGTTGAATTAGTGTTCTTACGCTACCTGTTTTTTTATTTTGCATCTCTTGCAAAAAGCTCTGGACTTTGCCAGGATAATTGACAAGAAGCGGATCAAATAAAAAGGGTGCGATTAGTGCTGTTGTTTCTTCATCGGTCATTTCTAATAATGAAACGATCAAGCTAGTGACTGCAATAGGATGATAAAAAAGGTAGCCAATCGCTTTTCTTATGAAAAAAACAAATTCGTTTTTTTGACAACCAGCCAATTCTTCTGAAACGCTTGTTAAGTAGAGATTTTGTTCAGAATCAGAAAAAGCACAGAGGATATGTTCTATGGCTAAGCAAAGTGTTGGTTCGCCCCGCCGTAACCATCGAGTAGCCAGTTGGTTGAGTAAATCAAGGTGATTGTGATATAGCTCATAGGCTGTACTTTCAAATAAAGTCAGTGAAAAATGATTAGAGAGGATTACGGTTTCAAGAAATTGAAGAACATTACCATTTTCCTCTTTTTGTAGAGATTTAACAATATAGCGATCTATATTTTTAAGTGTATTTGTATTACATACAGTCATTTTTTTGATATGGCTTAAAAAAACATCTAAAAATGGTGGCGGCAGTCTATTTTTTGTAGTGATTAGCCATTCTGAAAAAACTTGCAAGGTATACTCTTTCCCTTTAGAAAAAATAAGGTTGATAATATTGGCAATATGAGATTCTTCTACTAATGATGGGTTATTTTGATATAAATGAAGAACAGATCTTAAAGTGATGGCTAAGAGTGGGTTATCATTTTCAGTGTCGGCGATTTGCCTTAAGGTACTGTAAGCCTGATTTAATATCTCAGTGTTTCCTGCATAATGCATCATTCCCAATGCAAATAATGTTCTTTTTCGAATGTCAACGTCCTCATGGTTTTTTAATTGTAAGGCTTGGTTGAAATAATGAATGAGATCTAGGTGTGTCCCTGCTACGAGAGCCGGACTTAAGAATTCATGCCATTGCTGAGGAGCGTTTAATATAAGCGCCATGGCTTCTACGAGTTGTGAGGGTTTCGATAGATAGAAATCTATCATTGATGAAAGAGTAGCCTCGGGCGCTAATTTTCCCATAGTGTATCTGACCAAATGTTTCACGCAGGCCATCATTATTTCGACTTTTGTTTCAAAATGAGGTATTGCAAGTGTTAGCATCCCAAGAATTAGAAAATAATCGTCTTTAGAAATATTTTCTGAGGTTGTTGCCATTAATTCGCTTAAGACATCTGTTATTTGATTGTTATGAATTTGAACGATCGTATCGGCGATAGTTTTGGCGTCATAAGCGCTTTTTAATAGCATAGAGAGTGTAGGCAAAAAGAGCCCCTCTTTTTTAGCGGCTATTAACGTGTCATAGACTTCATTCATGATCATTCCTTTGCATGGGCTATTAAATTGACGACCGTTTTTTGAATTTGTTCCTCATTCATTTGCGCAATGAGAAGCTTGCTGTTCTGGTGGCGCCCCAGGGCCTGTATAAAGCTGCAGATGCTTCAGAGGAATTTATTAAACTATCTTTCTGAGCTTGGTCCTTGTTGTTATGAATACTCTTAAAAGCATATTAACTCCAAATTTTTATGCCAAAACTTGTTGTGCTGCTTCAGCTAAGAATTCAGAACGGTTTTTTCCGCAAAGCTTAGCTGCGTGATCTATTTCTGCCAACAAGCCTGTATCGATTGAGATATTAATTCTTTTTAAACGGCCAGTTGGAGGAATAATGTTAATAAAACAGAAAATAGCTGACTTACTTTCAGGAGACAATATTATTTTTTCGAGAGAGGTAGGCTTTGGCAGCTTTTCCTTATCTTCAAGCATTCCTTCCATATGGAAAATTAATCCATTTCGTCCGTTCCTTACAGCGTCATTTATTGTATTGCCAGCTGACACGCAGCCAGGAAAATCAGGAAAGGTAACCCCATACTTGCCAGCTTTTTTTGTCTTATAAATTAAAGCTACGTATGTTAAAAACATTAAAACCTCCTCTTTCCCATAAATATACATTTCTTGCTATTATAATTTACATTTTTCGTACATTCGATTTTTGTGTGGCTTACAGTAATTCTGCCTGTTTTAAAATACTTTTCACTACCCATACAGGTAAATCCTTAACTGGATGCTGAACTGTAACTGTACCTTTTTTATCAGGATGTTTGAATTGATGATGGCTACCTTTTATGCGATGTAAAATCCACCCCCTTTCTTTTATATACCGAATCACCGTTTGGCTAGAACTTAAATGCCGAATCGACATTCGGCTAGAGCGAGCATTCTTTTTCATGACAATTTCCCCGTTGTCTTCACTACCCTCCTTGGTTACTGCGCGTGATCATATCCTGATCAATCAAATATTTTGCACGATCCACAACTCTATCTTTTTGGCACGTGCCCCTATATTTCTAGAAATACCATAAACTTAGATACTTCAAAGATTTGGTTAGTATACAAACTTTTGTGTGTATTGCAACCCTCTTCTAAATAGAAGCACCCAAGTTTATTGTCTATGTGGGGGAGCAGATGGGTTGGCGATAGTGTCAGGTATTCTGAAGACATAATATCGCCAGAAAAGAATTACCATATTATGGGCGGTGCTATTTAGATATTTTTAAGTCTAAAAATAACAAACTTGGCCAGGATTACTGATAAAAAATTAGTGGGTCTCCTAAATTTAAGCAAAATCGGGAAAGTTTTTCAAAAAATCCTTGCCGGAATTTTGCCGGAATCAAGGGGTCATAAGGGGTCACGATTAAATGATTTTATAGTAAAATATACAAATTTGTGAAGGACGTCCATTTCAAAAAAATAATTTTTAAAACAAAGAGTTACAGCACTATTTCTGGGTTAAAATCAAAAACCCTATGATGGGGTCTTTTGTCTTTTAATCCGTTGGTCCCGAGTTCGAATCTCGGCTGGCCCACCAAATAAAAGCATAAAAATCAAAAAATTATCGTAACTCTCCACCGGCCTCTCAGTAACCTGAGAAATTTTTGCCGGAATCTTGCCGGAATGTTACAACAAGGAAAGTATACCTTGAACGGGAGCTGCTGAGTTTCAAAAAACATCGACTTCATCAACGATTTTTTAATATAATACCTATTGATATTCCCTATCCACCCACCAGGAGCAACTTTTGGATTTCGAGCGGGTATTATTTCACATTGAGCACTCAGCCACGCTTCGCTTGCTACAAAGTAGACAAGCGCCACTGGCCATGAGTTTTTTCTTCTTTGCTTTTAAATTTAAAAATCGCTTGCAAATCCCCTATTCTGAACTGAAAGAACTGTTGACTGAGTTTTTAGAAAATTTAGACGACGATGCCAGGCAAGAATATACTCTGTTGCCTCAACAATTTCTGGATCTTTGGAGCAATGACAACCAGGGATTTATTCGCAAATATTTTGAGTTGAATCAGGACGAACCGATGACAGAGCTGACAGCAGACACAGAGCGCGCACTCGAGTGGATGCAAAATTTGGAAAAAAGAGAGTTTGTGGGTACACAATCCCGTTTTCTTTCTATCTATGAGAGCATGAAGCGGATTGCGGATCAAACGGAGGATAATCCGGAATCGCGCCTGTTATTTTTGAAAGAGCAGCGGAAAAAATTAGAGGATGAAATCAAGGCCATTCAAGCCACAGGAATGGTCCATCGGATGGACGCCACCCAGATTCGAGAGCGTTTTCTTAATTTAATTGAAGATTCCCGGCGGCTGATTTCAGAATTTCGCCTGATTGAAGACATTTTTAAAGACATCACCCGAAAAATTAAAGAAAAGAAATTAAAAGAGGCCGTGACGAAAGGGGAAATTTTACGAGAGGTATTGGACGCCCATGATGGCCTTGAGGAGTCGGATCAGGGAAGAAGTTTCTCGGCTTTTTGGAGTTTTTTGATTTCGGAGGACCAGCAAAATCAGCTCAGGGCTTTGAGTGAAAAAATATTAGAAACTCCAGAAATTCGGGAATTTGTTCGCAAAAATCCGGACCGGCAATTCGATTCGAGCATACTTAAACTGAAAAGCCAACTCCTGCAAGTGGGGCAGAAGGTATTGAAGTCTAAATTCAGGCTTTCCGAAGAGTTAAGAAAACTTCTGCACCAAAAAGCGCTGGTGGAAAACAAACGGGTATTAGAACTCGCCTCCGAGATCAAGAAGTTGCTGTTGGAACATCCGGCATTCTTAGAGCCTGGGCCAAAAGATTTCACAACCTTACAGGATGGCCCTGGAATTTACTTGCCTCTTTCCCGTCCTTTGTGGCAACCCGGCTGTGACGCCCGGTTTGCCAATAAACAGTTAGAAACTTCAGCAGAGATAGACTCCATGCAGGCGCTTCAGAATTTGACGGCGATCATGAATGCCCCACCCATTTCGGAATCGGAACTCGAAGCTCGCATTGAAAAGTTGCTCGTGAATATGAGTCAAGTGTCGTTGTCGGAGGTTGTTAAGGTATTTCCAATTAAATTTGGTACTTTTGAAGTGCTGGGTTATTTGTTGATGGCTACCAGGAGCAGTCAACATATGATTCGGTTCGATGAAACCGAGAAGATTCTTTGTTCTGAACAAGGATTTGCTTTGACGGTTCCACAGGTGATTTTTACAAGGTAAAGTTCTATGGGTACATATTCTTCTCCGAAAATAAAAAAACCAGAACAGAACGTGGCTCTTTCATCCGTTCTGATTAAGCTTCTACAAGGATTTGTTGTTTCCGATGAAAAAAAGTATTGGGAATCGCTACTGACTTATCAGGAAGCTATCCGGGAGTATTTCTCCGCTCTGGGTCTTCAACTGCATTTAAGTACTGACGATGGCTACGCTTTTCTCAAGCAGGGGCGCCTGGAGCAACACCAGGAAGGGAATCAGGAAGGGGAAATTGACGATGGGGAAGCCGTGGTGGAGGGTGAAGAGGGAACTCTAGAGGAATATCCGGCGACCTCTCAGATGCCAACCCTGGTGCGGAGGATTCCTCTTTCCTTTGAAATCAGCCTCCTGTGTGTTTTGCTGCGAGAAGCCCTGGAGCAATTTGATTCTAAAGTGAATGACGATCACCGGTTAGTGCTTTCCCGTATCGACATTTATGATCTTCTAAAATTATTCTATGAGGAGAAAACAGATGAAACGAAGCAGGTCAAACGATTTGACGCACTGATCAATCGAGTGGTGGAGTTGGGATTTTTAAAAGAATTAAAAGGCAATCAGAATTCATTTGAAGTGCGAAGAATCATTAAAGCGCAATTCGATGCTGAGAAACTGGTTGAAATTAAAACGCGAATGATGGCGGAAATAGGGGTTAAGGAGTAAAAAATGATGAACGGTGCCGGATTTAAACTCGATCGTTTTGAGGTTTATAATTGGGGTACATTTGATGAAAAAATCTGGGTTATTGAGCCAAAAAGTTTTAGTGCTTTGCTGACAGGTGAAAATGGGTCTGGTAAATCCACTCTGGTGGATGCTCTCCTGACGCTTTTGGTGCCCAATTTGAAACGAAATTATAATCTGGCCTCCGGGAATGAGAAAAAAGAGCGAACAGAGTTAACTTATGTTCGGGGGGCTTATGCCCGGGAACAAAATGACACGGTGGCGGTCACGAAGTGTCTCAGAAAAGAAGAAAACTATAGTGTATTGCTGGCCAAATTCCAAAATGAACTCACTCGTGAATCGATTACCATCGGGCAGTTTTTTTGGTTTGAGCAAGCCACTTTACACAAACTTTTCTTTATATCCCATTCAGAGATTTCGATTAAAGAACACTTTAGTCGAATCAAAAATTCTAAAGAAGTTCGCAGCCGGCTCAAAGCTATTCCACAAACCACCATTTTTACGACGTTTTCTGAATATCAGGCTTATTTTATTCGATATGTGGGCTTCAGGTCGGAAAAAGGTTTGGATTTATTTAACCAAATTACGGCGATTAAAGAAATCAACCGACTGAATGAATTTGTGCGAAAACATATGCTGAATGCGAATGAATCTCAAGAACTTTTAAATTCGCTCTATACGAATTATCAAAATCTCGAACTGGCTTACAAAGCCATATTGCTCTCTAAAAATCAGCTGGATGAGCTGAATCCTTTAGTGGAGGAAAATAAGAAATTTGAAACCATCCAGATCAGGTTAGGTCAATTTCAACAAGAGCGGCGAGCTTTGCCTTATTGTTTTGCAAGCCGTAAAAACGAAGTCCTTGTTCGTCAGCAGTCAGACTTTTCAAGAAAGCTGACAGAGGGCGAAGCCCAGCTTAAAGCGGTTGAGTTTAAATTGAAGTCAATGAATGAACAAAAAGGAGAACTCGTGCGTCTTATTTCACAAGATGAGGCTGGCCAGGAACTCGAGAGGCTTAAATTTATTCTGGACCAATATGAAGAAAAAAGAAAGTTTGCACAAAAACAGGGAGATGATTATGCTAAATTGGCCAGGATTTTAGGTTTGTCGACGAGACCCAGTTTAAAAGAATTTGCCAGGAATTTGGAAAATTGTAACACGCGCAGATCTTCGACCGAAATTCAGTTGACTGAGCATAGAAATCAGCACTATTTACATAAAAAAGAACAGGAGAAAATTCTTCAGGAAATAGAAGCATTGGTCTCTGAAGTCAAATCCCTAAAAAATAGAAAAAATCGCCTGCCCATGAATATGATCCAGGTCCGGGATGATCTCGTCCAGGCCTTGGGTATCCCATCCAGCGCAGTTCCCTTTGTCGCTGAATTAATGAAAGTGCAGGACCCTGAGTGGGAAGGTGCGATTGAAAAGCTGTTACATTCTTTTGCTTTGAGAATGCTGGTTCCTCAGGATATCTATGCCGATGTCTGCAAGTTATTAAATCGCAAAAACATTGGGATTCGACTGGTTTTTCAGAAAATTGATGAGCAATTTAATGTTAAATTGCCTGCGCTCAATCAAATTGAGTCCAATAAACTCTTTCACAAATTAGAGTTTAGAAATAAATCTCCCTATATCCAGTGGCTTAAAGAGCAGATTATCAAGCATTATGATTATTCCTGTGTGGAAGAACTTGCGGTTTTCCAAAAGCAGTTTAAAGCGATAACCCCGCAAGGACTCATTAAGCATGGGATGAATTTAAATGAAAAAGATGACCGGTTTTCAATTCATGATAAAAATCGATTCATTCTGGGGTGGGATAATCAGGAGAACCTGGACTGGCTGTTAAAAGAAATTCAGGACCGCCAGAAATCGCATGACCAGGCTGTTGATGCGCTACAATCCACCGAACGGTTGATCAGCCGCGCCGAGTCTGAATTAGTCGCTCTGCAAGCGTTAGGTAAGATAGATGATTTTTCAACGATTGATTGGCAGTCTATCGCCGGTGAAATCGATAAAATAAAAAAACGTCAAGCTACCCTGATGAACGTGAACCATAAAAGTGGACGAATCCAAAAGGACTTGCAGAGCCTTGAGAATGACCTGCGGGCAAATCAGGACCTGCGAGATCAGTATTTGAAAGAAATGGCTATTATCCACAATACCCTGCAGGAATTAGCTCGAGAAATAGAATATTGCGAAAAAACGCTGAGTGGGTTTGGGCAGATTTTAGAGGAATCCGGGTGGGTTAAGGCCTTTATGAAAAAGCGCAAGCTGAATTTTGCAAACCTGAGCCTTCGCGATTATGTGCTATTGGAAAAAACCGCATTAGATGAACTCAGTTCTCAAGCGGATAAGTCTGAAGCGGAGAGACAGCATTTGCAAGTCGTTTTAGTGCGAAAAATGACTCAATTTAAAACGCGCTTTAGTGAACAGGTGGTCGATTTAGATACCACGATTGAGTCACTTCAGGGTTATCTTGATTTGCAAAAAAAGTTACAGGCAGAGTCTTTGCCGGAACATGAGCGCCGCTTCCGTAAGCTCCTGAACAGGAGTGTCATGAACGACATGGCTGCCTTCAAATCGACGCTGGATCTGGCTTACGAAGAGATTGAAGCAACGATTCAAGAGCTCAACCACGTGTTGATGAGCATGAATTATTCTCCAAATACTTATGTACAGCTCCAGCTCACCAGAAACAAAGACGTTGAGGTGCGGGAGTTTCATCATTTGTTAAAGTATGCTCTATTGGATTCCAGGGCTGAAGGAAATCAGGAAGCCGATAGTGAAGTTTGCTTTGAAAGGATTAAGACTTTGCTTGACCGTCTCAAGAATGAAGAACGTTGGTGTAAAAAAGTAACCGATGTCAGAAATTGGGCTGATTTTTCGGTTTTGGAAAAGGTGCGGGAGACTCACGAGCAGAAAAATTACTATTCGGATTCCGCGGGTCTGTCAGGCGGTCAAAAGGCAAAATTGGCATTTACTATTTTGGGGTCCGCCATCGCATATCAGTATGGCCTGAACCTGGAAGATGCGCACGGACACCTCACCAAAGGAAGAAAATCGTCGGGAAATTCCTTTCGGTTTATTGTTATCGATGAGGCATTTAGCAAATCGGATGAAAAAAATTCACGCTATGCCATGGAGCTGTTTCAGAATCTGGGATTACAGGTCATGGTCGTCACGCCGAAAGACAAGATCCATGTGGTGGAGCCCTATATTCAGTCGATTTTTCTGACGTACGTGAACGAAGGCCAGGACCGGTCGCAGTTAATCAATCTGTCTCTTGAACGCAGTGGCGGCAATGTAAAGAAGTATCAGGATATTAGCCAGTATGCAAAAGTATAAATACAACACATGAAAGACTCTAACCTTTACCAAAAATTGCAGTTCACTCAAAGGGATAGCCAAAAAGAAAAAGAGAATTCCTGGCTTACCAAACTTGAGGCCATTGAAGAATACTCAAAAACTACGCCTTTTATGACGGCGTGGGAAAGTCAGGACCTGGAAATCCCGCCAGGTAGTAGGGATCCTGGAAACGGTGATGTAGATTGCAGGCTGAGATTTAAGTTAGAATTTGATTCAACCCTGCATGAAAACCAGGAAATACCCACGACTTCATGCCTCCTACATCTTTATGAACTGGTTTCCGATTCAACTCTTCATCCCATTCATTCTCGCGAGACCCTGGATGTGCTTTACCTGGGTCATATGGATGCCGCATGGCTCAACGCGCTGAGGCCTTATTTTTTTACTTATCTTAGTGGTGAGCTTAGGATTTTGCTGCCTGCGTCAAAGGAAATTGAGGTTTTGAAAACCCTTTGTGACCAGGGGCTGCTATTCTATTTTGATCCGGAGCCTAAGACATACCGTTGGATTGACGCCCCTCCTGTGCGTTTTATGGCGCAACTTCAACCATTAGATGAGGAGTGGAGGCTCTGGGGAAAGTTTGTCGACTCTGAAGGGAATTCTACTGATCTTTGGGATATCCAGGCTGTGACGCCGGGAGGGATTGCACGTCACAGCCAACAGCTTTTCGAATACACTGGATCGACATACCCCTGGATTGAGACGCTACTTTCCGGCGGAGCGATTCGCTGTCCGGAGGCTTCATTGAGAGAGTTTCTTTATCGTCTTTTGTCGCTGTTAGATCGAAGCGCCATTGAATGGCCTATCCAGGTGAACATAGAGTCCATCGTTGCACCGGTTCAGCCTATTTTTTATGTCAAAACGAAGGATGACAAAAGGAGTTTTAAAACCAGGATTGAAGGGTTTGCCTGGTTTCGGACTGCGGGTATAGAGTATCCCAGCGAAATTCATAAGGACTTAAGGACAAGGACGCCTTCCCGGCCCAGGGTGATTCGGGTCGATGTGCGCAGAATGGATTGTACCAGTGGCGATTATGCAAGTAGCCAAAGCCAATACCATGTGTCTATTCAGGTTCCAGATTTTGAAACTGAACGCGCAGGTTTGGGAGAAGTGGAAAGCTGTACCGGACTTTCCTGGAACGAGGTGCGCCGTTCTTTTAATATAGGATTACCTCATACCACAGAGATTTTCTACACTTTATTGAATCGGGGATGGGAAGTTTGGGCTGAAAACCTCCAGATCAAAATCCTAAAAGAAATTGAGATTCAGCTCATGACTCATCTAAACTGGTTTGAAGTCGATCTCCTGGCTGGAAAGCCGGCTACGAAGATTTCAGCCTGGCAGTTGATTCATATGTTGAAGAAACAGCGCATGTTCATCCAGCTGAGTGATGGCTCGCTCGGGATTTTACCCGAACGGTGGTATCAGGAATTTGAGCGGCTATTTGCACTTCGGCGCCCAAACTTATCCGGAAAGGAAGAAGAAAGTTTGAGATTCTCCATGGCTCATGCCTTTCATTTTGCTCAAATGGCGGAGATGGCGGAGAACTCGGGAGACGTTAATTTTAAAGGTGATCCCGCATTCGAACAAATTCGGCGTGAGATACTGAATATCAACGGTTTGCAGCCCCTGCGGCCGACGCCAACGTTTAAGTTAACGCTCCGGCCTTATCAAGAGATGGGGTTAAGCTGGCTGCATTTCCTGGGGCGGACTCGCCTGGGTGGATGTCTTGCCGATGATATGGGTTTGGGCAAAACCGTTCAAATCCTGGCCTACCTGGATCTCAAAAGATTTGAATCCCATTCCAACCATTCCCCTCTCCCGCTTGCGGGGAGAGGGAAAGGGTGAGGGTGAGGGTTTTAGGTCGTTGTTGGTATGCCCTCGCTCATTATTGGAAAATTGGTTGCAGGAAGCCAAAAAATGCGCCCCTGGACTGAAGGTTTTAATTTTGCGTTCTCCCGAAGTGTCCCGCCTTGAGTCATTGTTCGAGCACTACGATCTGTTTCTCATTTCATATGGTCTCGCGCGACTCCATGTGCAGGAGTTTCAGAAATATCAGTTTGATTTGTTAGCGTTGGACGAGGCTCAACTCATTAAGAATTCAGGAGCCCAAATCACGATAGCGGTCAATCAACTGCGAGGTGTTCAGCGTTTGGCGATCTCAGGGACCCCCATTGAAAACCACCTGGGCGAGTTTTTTTCGCTCTTTGAATTTTTGAATCCAGGGCTTACTAACCCCGCTTTGTTAAAGACTTTGGACCCCCAAATTCAAAGTGACTCTGCCCAAAATTCCATGTTGGCCCGGTTTTTAAAGGGGATCCGTCCGTTAATCTTACGACGGCTGAAGAGTGAGGTGGCCAAAGAGCTGCCCGATAAGCTGGATCAAGTGCTTATTCTTCCCATGATCGATAGGCAAGAGAATATTTATACTTCATTGAAAAATTATTATCAGGAGCAGCTGAAACAGCAGGCTGCCGAACTTTTCTATCATAAATCTTTCTTTTTGGAAGGGATACTGCGGCTGCGGCAGGCTGCCTGCCATCCATTGCTGTTTGAGAATTCCATTTTGAATCAGCCTGGATTGATATATCCCTCCGATGAAAACGAAGAGACTTCTGAAGTCTCTTCAAACAAATTTGAGTTTCTCATCGAAAAATTAAAGATACTCGTGGCTTCAAATCATAAAGCCGTTGTGTTTTCCCAATTTACGTCATTGCTTAAACTTTTTCGAAAAGTGCTCGATGATCTGGAAATTCCCTATGAATATCTGGATGGTCAATCTCAAGAGCGCATGAAGATCGTGACTCGTTTTCAGGAAAATCAGGGAATTCCCATTTTGTTGGCTGGAATTAAGACGGGGGGGTTGGGACTCAATCTGACCGCCGCCGATTATTGCTTTATTCTAGACCCCTGGTGGAATCCGGCCATTGAACAGCAGGCTGTGGATAGAATACATCGAATTGGGCAGGATAAGCCCGTGAATATCTATCGAATGGTGTCGCAAAATACCGTTGAAGAAAAAATGCTCCTGCTGAAGGCAAAGAAACAGGAAATTGCAGATCAACTGATGACTGCCGATCACTCTTTTCTCGAGCAGCTCAATTATGAAGATTTTCAATTTTTGTTTCAATAGAGCTTCTTCGCCTCATGGAGCAATGAACAAGAGTACGTTTAATTGGCATGTGTTGCGTCAGTTGTGGCAGAATCTGGCCAGGTCGGAGTGGATGGTGAACTGCTGCCCCTGTAAGTCGTGATAAAACCGTACGCCTGTGGCACGTAAAAAGTGTGGTCGTTGCTTGGCTTTTATCCATTGACATCAAGCAATGAATGCCGTTGCCCATAATGGTCTCTCCTCTCGTCCCGATGAAGAAAGGCTGGCTATAGGTGATGGGATAGGCTCTACAGTCTTTGGGCAGTTTCCCGCCATGATGCTATGATATGAGCCGCCGCTGCAGTGATCTGAGTAATGACCCCTTCTGAGTTAATCATCATATTGCCTTTAAACTCGTAGTAGGTTTCCCCTTTGGAAGCGCAATAACCATAATCGGCTTCACCCGCATAAACTCGGCTACCGTGAGCTCTTTTGAAATGACAAACTGGCATTGGGAAACCATCAGCGATATGCAATAGATCAGAAAAGGCCTCTAATTGATAAGCTATACTGCGCGCGGTCACAAAATGCGGTTTTAATTTCTTGATTTATTTGTATAAGAGTTCATCATATTTCCATCTTAATTTGCGATGGAACGTTAATGATGATCAAGATCAAATTATCGGTAGAGAAACAAAACCAACTAAAAGATTTACAGCAAAATCACATCCACCCCGTTATCAGGCGTCGGGCACTTGTTGTATTATTGAGATTTGAAAATACACCCAATGACCAGATAACAAGCATTACGGGTCTTTGCGAAAATGTCATCATCCACTATATTCGCATGTATCAAGAGGGTGGCATTAAGTGCTTAACCGAATTAAATTTTAGAAAACCACTCAAGTGTGTGAGTTGTTAAAAAAACTCGCCGATAATGCCACACTACCCATGAGCATTATTTTAGATAACGCACGATATCAACGATGTCGATTGGTGATGGCTTTTGCGGAAAAACCGGGAATTGAACTGATATTCCTTCCTCCGTATTCTCCAAATCTTAACCTGATTGAGCGTCTGTGGAGATTAACGAAAAAGGAGTGTCTGTATTCAAAATACTACGATAACTTCAATGCATTTAGCGGTGCTATTAGTGGATTCTTTGCGGCCATGACATCCTCTCACCAAAAGCAACTGGACTCTTTATTAACACTTAAGTTTCAGTTATTTACTCAAGAGCAAATACGAAAGGCTGCTTAATCCCCTATATGCGCTTCACAGACTTCAATGCCTTCTTCGTGTGCTTCCGGCAGAGTTGCGTGCACTAATTTAATTTTCGCCTTATCATAGAGTTCCACAGCATAATTTCCAGACTTCCGGCAAGCGTGCGTGATTTTCCATGGTTCGCTTCGCTATGCTCATGGCTCCATTCATTGATTATAAGGAGCAACGATGACTACGAACACTCAAGTTCATTTAGACCACTTAACTTTGGATTCGGTTAAACAGGTTTTTGATAACTGGCGCAAAAAGCCACAACGTGAGAAAGCCATTCCTCTCGACCTTTGGCGGCAAGTCGTCCAACTGATTCCGCATTATCGACAACGCCAGATATTAAAGACACTGAGACTCAACCATGCCCAACTGCGCAAACATCTCGATTTAATCACTCAGCGCTCATCAGAGCCTCACTCGGTTGAGCAGACACCATCGGCTCAGCCACCCACTTCTTTTGTTAAAGCTTTTTTACCGCCTACTGCCGATCAGACTTATCAAGTCGAATGCCAACGACCGGATGGCGCACAGTTAACCATTAAAAATCTGGATTCCAACGGACTCAGTATGCTCATTCAACACTGGAAGTTTTAACCATGTTAGCACTCACACCCACGCAACCTTTGCTGCTCGCCATCCAGCCCGCTGACTTCAGGAAAGGTATTGATTCTCTCGTCGCACTTTGCCGCCAACAACTCCAACAGGATCCTTTTTCCGGCATCGTGTTTGTCTTTACCAATAAAAACCGTACGGCTATTAAGGCTTTAGTCTTTGATGGTACCGGGTTTTGGCTTTGCCTTAAACGATTTTCCGCGGGAAAATTAAAATGGTGGCCGACAACTCCTGAAGATTCCCATCGCATTAAACCGGTTGAACTGCTCATTTTATTCAACCAGGGTCATCCCCTCCAGGCTCGATTATCCGAACCCTGGCGACGGGTCACTCCCTCTATTCCCACACCCGTTATGCCGCCAGGCGAAAACACAGGCTTTCCAAAGTCTTCCGGTAACGCCACGGCAGCCACTCTTGCGGGTTTTTAAACACCAGCGATTTGTATTCTTGCAAAGCCACCAGATAATCAAACGGATTTTCTCCCGCCAACGCCGCCGTTTGGATGAGGCTAGTCAAAATATTGCTGATGGCTGCACCGTGCCGGGTTTTATAAAACATCGCCGCTTTACGTACTCGAATAGGTATTTTGAGGGCCCTTTCGACGATATTATTGTCAATCGGCGCGCCGGGCACAATTAAGAAGCGCCTCAGCGCTTTCCAGTGTTTTAACAAATAACGCATTGCTTTTCCCAGTGAACTGTTCGGCTCCACCTGTTTCTCCGCTAACTGGGCTTTCAGCCACCGATTCAGTTCCAGCATGACCGGTTTGCTGTGTTGGCGATGATAACGCCAGCGTTCCATCGATGACATCCCTTGTGTTTTTTCCTCTACCTCAAACACCACCGCCAAAGATTTCATCACCTTTAAACACGGTTCAGGGAAAAAATCCAACAAATCCCGGAACTTTCTGAAGCCATGACCCAGGCAGTTACACAGGATCGTTTTAAATGATTTCGGAATATTCACCGGCAAAGCATCGCACATCTGGATAATCGCTGGTTTAGTACTGTCACGATGGCGCAGTATTTGCTCTAAATTTTCTCCTGCGTGGCGTTTTCCCGTATAGTATAAGGCGATGGTATGACCTTCGGCTTTGGCAATAATGCAACTGGTATGCATGCCGGGGCGGTTCTTGTCGGGATTAGCCTTATTCTCTTGCATGATCGATAATATCTTTACCGTGGTATCATCATTGTGAACTAATTCCCCATTGGCCGCTTTTTTTTCTAAAATATTCACCACCGGATAGGCCGCATCGGCCACGGATTCTACCAGCTCAAACTGCGTGGCATCAGGCAAGGGAAATCCTAATAATCGTTGCACATTTTCCTGACGATAAAATGGAACCGCCACATAATATTTTTGAATAGCCAATTGTGCCTTGAACGCATGATCATATTTTTCCTTCGGTGCATTCGGTGGTAACGGAGCAGTTACCACCTCGCCGCACAAATTACAACGTAACTTATCTAACAGATAACGGTGAACCGTCGCCAGGGCGTTACCGGTGATGCGGATCACCACGCCAGGATGCTTGAGCGGATACAGATGGCCACCACAGCCATCGGGACACTCATTACCCGCTTGGAATATGTCCAAAGCGATCGGAATGTTAATGGCCGTGATGTAGGCGGCTTGTCCGATGCGACCATGCCCTTTGCGGGTATTGCGGGTGGTTTCCGGTGTAGGCTGGGCTACCAGATCGCTGGGTGGGTTGTCGCCACTCGTGCCCGTGTCGCCGGGAGGAGAATCGGCGTTTCCCTCTGCATTCGACGAGGTAGACGACTCTACTGATTTTTCCAGAGGATTCGAAGAATTTTTATTGTCTTTCTTTTTTTTCTTCCTGGAGTGACTCCCACCTTCGCCGAATAACATGCGCTGAAGGTTGCGAATACTAATGTTTTTTTCGCGAATCGCTTCGGGTAACCAGGTCGCAAATTCAATGCAACCAATCATCAAGTCTTGCGTTTCTTTGCTTAAATTACTGGTTTGAATTTCACGAACCGCTGCATCTAATTCTTCGCGTGATTTGTTGATAATCATCGGCAATTGATAGGTAATATTCAAATGATCTTCCTTTTATCTTCATGATGACAATCCTGTCATTGGCGAGAGTTTGTATCAGAATATTTTAAAAATCAAGCATTTTCACCCATTCTTGCAAGAAAATGGACGCTGCGCAAACTCATCATAATTGAAAAATTTAATTACGGCACGCATGGTCGCCGGAAGGGCACCCTTCTTCCAATGTACCCTCCCATTTCCCATTCAAGAATACACACGGTTGATAGGTTTCATTGCTGTAAGTATAAAACGCTAAACTCCAGACATTATCTCTAAAATAACGTAAACGACCTATTGGAAATTCCCTGGTTTCGTTCCTTTTTAAGGCATCAAGATAACAAAATTGACTTTTAAAGCGAAGCTTCAATTCATATCTTGAAAACCACATAAAGCGTTAAATAAGCCATTTTTCACTCCTTTCTTAAAATAGATTCAACACGATCAGGGGTTTTCCCTGTCCTCTTTTCTTATCCTCTGAGCAGATCACACCACCCAGAGGATTTCATACTATTTATGCAGTCATTCTATGACGGACAACCTCTTCTTCCGTTGCCCGGCTACCATAAACCGAGCGAATTTTTTCCATCCTCCACGATTGACGATTGCGGGATTTGTAATGCTCAGGCCGAAAATACCAACGCTGTTTATGCGGCGACCACAGAAAATGAGCGGATTTCAACGCTTCTTTATGGGGCCGGGTATTACCGCTCACCCAAATCCACGCGCCGCATATTTCAATGTCCAATCCTAACCCTTTAATGGCGTTTAACGCGGTATTAAAGGCTTCACCGTAATCCGGAGTATCGACGGCACGATCCTCATGATTGATTTTATTGTCGGCATACGCCTGCTTGAGTACCTCGTAAGCCGCATTGATCAACTGCATCATCTCCAACCCTGCCGGATTATGATCCGGGTGGTATTTAGCGGCGGCGCGTCGATAAACTATTTTGATATCGTCTAACGTGATGGGATGTTCATGAAGGTTTAAAATAGACAGGGCGTCCCTAATTTGCATACATGCTCCTATACCCGATGGGTGTTTTTGTTTGGGTTAAGAGGCCAATCCTCTTAAAACTCCATGGTGTTAACTCTAGCGGACCCAGGCACCCTTTGTCAAGGCTCATTTAAAGTATTTTTAAAATCTCTTTTTATATTAATATATTGATTTAAAACTAATTGTTTTATTTTTAGATATTTATTTATCTTATTTTCTATTGACGCCAGCCCCTTTCCGGCCTAAACTCTGTTCAATAGAAAGACTACTCACGGAGAGCAGTCTAAAAACCCCCTCGGGTATAGGAGAAAACATGATGACGACCCACGATATTTTAACGACCACTACCACCACGACAACTCATGGCGATCAACCCTTAAACACGCCGCCCTCAGTTAGCCCCACCCAGCCGGATGACCCAACACCACCGATTCACCTACATTTAGCCCAGCGTATTCGCCATCTTGAGCCATATTTGCTGAGCAGCCGTACTTGTTTGCGACACCCCAAACTGACCGAGCAACTGCGTACCTTGCCGGATTTTCCGCTATTTAAACGCGCCTATTCTGTAGAACCTCCCGATCAGGTTACCAACCCTCTCTATTACGATCAGCTTGTCCGCAATTGTTACCGCTTTTTTATGGAAGATTTGATCACTGTCAGCGAGCAGGTGAGGCGCTGGATCTCGACTTCCCGCCACCAGGAAGAGACGCCCATCATCAATTCGTTTCAAGTGAATCCAAAAGGATGGGTGGAATACTGCGTGATCAGTGGTCTGCGCTGGGATTTTGCCTCGAATCCGGAGCAAGCCGGCCAGTGGACGAAATACCTGGATTTACACGAGTTATTTTCCATCGACCCTCAAAAACAGATCCGAATTGAAGATGCGATTCCCGGCAGCCCGTTGATCGCCCTTTATATTCAAGAGCATCCACATACAGAGGGTCACAAAGGCCAACTCTTTTGGTACAATCTCGACACACGTCGTCCCGGCTCAGTCGGCGACGCCGTGCGTTACCGATAACTGTTGGGGAGGGAATCCTCCCTGAAATCAGGGAGGCTTGCCCCAATGCTCGAAATGCGATTGATAAAAACCCAAAAGAAAATTCGGGTGGATGTGTTCCGTCGGTATAAAGCCATGGATCCGGCCACTCAGAAATCTAAATTCTATTTCAAACAACTCGGTTCCCTCGGTTCACTGCCTATCGATACCGACGATTTCCCCGGCTTATGGGAGCAAATGGAGCCGGACGAAATCGTGCAGCTCCAAAACTGGCTGGCTGAAACGCAGTTCGGCGAATCCCTGCAAATAACGGTTGACCAATTGGAAAAGGTCTCCGTTCGAATGCCGACACCGTTACTGGCAGCATTGACCCGCTTATCTCTGGAAGCGAGCCGGGCGGGCCTGGATTTTATCCCCCATCAAATGATCCTCAGTACCTTACTTCAACAAGCGCGCCAGATGGAGAAACACATTGACCTCAAAAATGGATTTCAGAGCGGCATCCTGGCCAGGGCCGGTGTGCCTGCGTTAGCGGACACCCTGGAGGAAACCGACTGCGCTTCCGATCCCGAAAGCCGTACCCTCTTTAAAACCCTGTTGGATTTAAAACAACCGGTCGGTAGAACCTGTACCGCCTTAGAAGCGGCGGCGGCGCGATACGGCAAGATCAAAAAAATAGCGCCACCGCACCTGATCGAATGGGCGGGGGACTCCAAATACAAAAGCACCCACAAAAGAATTAAAAAATGGTGCTATGCCCTTGCTATCGATGTCCTGCATCAGCAAGGCGTTAACGCTACCCATTTGATGTCGCCGGCGCGGGTTGCCGACTTTTGGATTCGTCAAAATGCTTCCCGTTATTCAGTGTTAGAGGCGCCCGCAGCATTTATTCGGTTGTTTGAAGTAAAACCGGAACATCATGCCGCTGTCATGAAGGTGATAGCGTATTTTTACGAGACACACCCAACCGCCGCCCAGGTTGCTTCATCAACGGCCATACCAAAACCCACAGAGGCCGAATAACGCAACTTCCCATGCAGAAACCGTATGGTCTGGTCTGGAACCTTTTTTTAGGGCAAGAGCATAGAATCTATCATGAGCCAAAAGCACTATCTCATCACTAATTGTTTAGCAGGTTCGATGGGTTTTTTGGATTTCTCTACGGCTTTCGTTAAGAGTTGACGACATTGCGAATTTTTTGGAGCGACATCTAATGCACTTCGGCCCCAGACGTTGGTCATGTTGGTTGAAGCCCTGGCTTCTAATAATATCTTCACGCAATCGGTATATTTTTTCCTTGCGGCCTTATGCAAAGCGGTATCCCATGATGAAGTTTTATAGTCCACATCAGCCTTGGCTTCAATTAAGATAGAGACACACTGGGTTTGATTTGCCTTCACCGCATACATTAAAGCCGATTTACCCGCAAACTCAACAGGTACACCCATTGTGCCTAGCGCCTTTAATAGAGGAATGACCGTATTCACTCCAGCCCCCTGACGCAGAATGTACTGTAACAAATCAGTATAGCCACGCTGGGCCGCAAAATTTAAAAAAGTGGAGGGTTCTGGGGTAAAACTGGTGTTGATAACCGCTGACGAGAATAAATGAGGGAAATGGGTATCAAATTTTTCAAAACCATGATCGAGTATCTTGAAGAATAACTGAAAAAGATGTTGGGTGGATCGATCTTTGGATAATTTAATTTCTAAAATAACCGAATATACTCGGGCATACATTTCTTTATAAGTTTCAATGCGATCTTCTTTAAAGAATTTCTTCCTGACACGAGGTTTTGGCCAATTGCTGATATCGCGTCTCACACATTTTTCCCAAAATTCCTTATTTTCTTCCGCAAAGAGATTCGATAAAGATCGATGCGTCCTGGCCACTTTTGCCCAAGTGACCGGATCCAGAAATCCGGTGAGATACGTTACAAATGTAGAATTCATAAAGAAACTAATGATGTTTCCTTTCATATGGCCATTATAAAAGCGCCCCTATGTACTTTCAAGATAAATCTTCTGTATGACTGCAAAAAATAGATGAAATAGTAGAGCAAGAACACCAAAGCTGACATAAATTAGTGAGGATTTCATAGGGAATAAACTTTAGGCTTTCGCTTCTTTTTTCTCCGTATAGGTGTTAGAGGCACCCGCAGCGTTCATCTGGCTTTTTGAGGTCAAACCGAAACGCTATGCCGCTGTGATGCGCGTGAGAGTGCCTACTTACGAAACACTACCCACCGTCACAGCAGGCACCTCATCAGTTCCAATCTCGGAACAGGTGGGGACGGAATAACCCGGTTTTTCTCTGACGGTCTCAGAGGGCGATGGTTGAAGTTCAGCATTCATCTGAATGCCGTTTGCAGTCAATTGAAAATCCACGCGCCGGTTTTTTCTTTCCCTTTCATGGGGAATATCGACTCGCCAAATAATTTGAAATTTGACACAACCATTAGACACTTTGATCAATTGATAACCTTGAGTATCGTCCGATGGGGTAATGAGCTATCGCCACGGATGATCACCATCGACAAAAAAACGAACTCTGGCATTGTCGGTTATCTCCAGATTTTTTAAGATTTGCTTGCCGATATAAATGGTCAATCCTGACTTACCTTCGCCCCAATATGAAAAACAAACCCGAATGATGCCGGGAATGTTTTTCAGTGAGGAACGACTGCGAATAGTGCGAATAGGCCGCACTTCTCTCCACTCAGGCATACCGCTGAACCATTTGAATTCGTAAAGGCCCCAAAAAAAGCCCGGTTTCGGACTCAATCATATCGCACAGTTGATCCGCATAAACTTCCTCATATTGAGCAACCAAATTGAGGGAAGCTTTGTGTGCAGACACGCGAAAAAACTTCATTTGATATAAATCCATTCCGGCATCGTATTCAATTTTCACGCAATTAATTTTAGCGCATCCGTGGATGTCAAAACGGACGCCATTATTACTGAAAAGCACTTGCCGAGTACCTAACAATAGCCGTAATAAAGTTAAACCACCTAACTGCTGAATAATAGTTTTCGCTGTTTCATTGATCTCATTCATTTTAAAACTCCTTTTTCATAATGAAATAAAATCAGGCCATTAAGCGGCCTGATTCTCATTTTTTGTCATCAACATAATCCGATTTAAACGCCATTCAACCTGAGATACCTGCTTCATCAATTCAAGAGCAATATCTCCGAGTAATAGATTGTCCGATCCAGTTAAGGCTTGTAAATCTTGCAACAATAACTGAGTGCTTTGGTTAGACTTCGCCAAATTTTCCTGATCAATCGCAGTTAGCATAGTGACTCTCCTAGTAAAAAATAATCTTTAAAACCACAAGGGAAAATTCCCTTGCCCTATAAGATAAATGTAGCGGACCCGGCGAAAACTGTCAAGGAATTTTTAAAATAAAATAGAATCTTTAATTATTTTAACTTACTGTAAATAAATCATAAAAAATAATAAAAAGATTTATTTTTATCTTTACAAAAGCCATAGAAACCACTATTGTTAACAACATAAAGATTCAAACTTTTGCCCTCATTTTAGAGAACAAAATCTGAATCCATTAAAAGGAATCCTTTGCTTAGGCAAAAGAAAAAAGCACCCACAAAGACACACTTAAGGAGAAAACAAATGAGTCAAAACAACACCACTCATTCAACAGATCGGATCACCCATGTCGTGCAGTTTTATACACAAAAGCAAGTCTTTGTATTCCCAGCCTACTCTCTGATTGAAGTTCATCAACTGTTACAAACCTGCCTGCTGATGGAAGCGGGAGAAAAACCAATTTGTATGCGATGGAAAACTCATCAATGGATTTTGCGGCTCATCAAAAAATTAGAAAAACATGAAAAAAACTCAGGGAATGACCACAGTGAGGAATACGAAAAGATTGACGATCCTCAAGCCGTATTCACTCCCCAACTTTTAGAAAGCGTATTGCCAGCAGGAAAAATACAAATGTTTGCCTCACGCTGGCGTTACTCTTTTGCAAATGCTGTATTCATGGGATGCCTGCTGTTACCCAAACATATTTATGAATACTGCCGACAGCAAAGACAGTTAAAACAAAAAATTCAGCGATTAGACGCGGAATTGGACGCTTGGAAAAAAGCCATCGAAAATTCATCCCACTAGACATTAGATTAAACTGCCGCCGAGATAATAAGGCGGCTTTCCATCCTTTTTATCCAGCTTATTCCTGCTGATTTTGTGAGTTTTCCTGTGAGCATTGTTCGGCTTTTTTCTGCCAATCTTTATCCCTTTCTAAAACAAATCGTGCAGCCTGTTCAAAGAAATGATCGACACGTCCAATACCAACCCATTCATTGTAAGATTTAATTTGCGTTAACAATGATTCATCAAATCGCAACGAAATCGGGATTTTTTTAGATTTTTGTTGTGGAGTTAATAGCGCCATAAATACCTCTTTTTTATCTATTGATTGACTTTTAGCGTCATCATTTTATAAAAATAATTTCGCCACCTGTTAGGGACCCTAACTCATTCAAAAGTGAACTGCAAGCTGAAATTAAGCGTCATAACAACCAGTGAAAAAATTTTTACACCACTTCAATAATAACTGTAAAATAGTTGAGAAATGAATCTATTTTTATGCATGATCACTCAGAGTAAATTAAATCAGCCATTAAAAATAAAAATTTAAAAATTCATTGCCCATCGAGTCTCAACCTGAAAATTAAATCAAGCATCTGACAATCATTGTAAAAATCGTTTGTAAAACCCGTTAAAATTCGTTAAATTGAATGCATGAAAAAAATCCGTTTGTTAAAACAATGGAATACAGAACGACATCAGAGCTTAGTCAGATCGCGTCTTTTCTTTTGAGTGAGGATCCACACCCGTCGCACTATGAGTGCTTGTGCGGAAAAGTTCAATCATTCAAACCCTTACACTGCAGTACGGTCATGCACGAAAAATAGCGGATTTTCTTGATGAGGTGCAAAGAGGTGCATGGTTTTTCAGGAGGTGCACATCTGCACCTCTCCACATCCCTTTGTTTTCAGCCATTTTTTAAAAAAAGGAGTGCACATCTGCACCTCTTGTGGTAAAACAATAGAGTGAAATTGATGGACGCTGCAAAAGGGCTATTTACTGTTTTTTAGAAAATTGGAGGACATTATGAAACGAAGCAGCATCAATATCTCGAAGGGCGATTATAAAAAAATTCAGGCACAGGCTGAAAAAAAATCGATTGCGCTGGCCGATTATATTCGACACCTCATTCAACTGGGACTTAAAGTCGAAGAAGCGGCGGAGCATCATTCCAGTGGCCATTCAAACGATTCCGCATCAAAGGATCCGCAAAAAAAACTGTTGACCTGGGAATTGGAATCCCGTTATCTCATCCGTTACCTCATTCAAAACGGGTTTGAACGCAGCCTTGACGAGCGCAATGCTTTTTTAAAGGAAGCGAAACAGAAAGCCACCTCCCGGGTTGAAGCCTGGTTAAAGGCTCAGGATAACGCCTCTTCTTGAGAAGCGCATTAAAGGTCTAATTCCAGTTCACGTTCCCGCTGCGGAATCGGCTGAGGCGGCGGGGACGGAATGAGCCGGGGAAGGACGCAGGTCTTTCACCTCCCAGGATGGGTCTTCCTGAAATAACGGCATTTTCTCTATGACCGGCAACAGGAGAGCGCCCTCCACCTTAACCTGTTTTTCCTGAGCTAATTGACATTCACCTAAACGATTTCCTAAAGTTGAAACCGCATCCGAACCCGTGCCAAGAGCTATTTTATCCGGGGATAGGCGGTTAGCCTCTGCATAAGGGACTGCCTGCTGTAATTCCGTTTTCACCGCTGCCGTCCCTTGTTCTTTTAACACATCGTTATAATCCTGGCCTTCGATTTTAGGTTGGGCCATCCAGACGGTTTTGCCTTGCTGTTGTAACTGTTCGGCGGCAAAACGGATCAGTCGATCACTTTGTGGACTCTGGCCGTCATTATCCAAACACAGGACAATATTTTGATGGGTTTTGGCCGGATCGATGTTTTTAAAATTGGATTTACCCAGGGTAATCCGCACATCCGCACCCCCCAAAGCCTGATAAACGCTCAGGGCGGTTTCGGGGCCTTCGGCCAGATAAGTGACCCCCTGGCTGACCGGCGCTTTGCCCCAGGGTTGTAGCGCAACCGATCCTTGAGAAGGGCGGCCCCAGGTTTGTTTTTTCACTTCGACATCCGCCTTTTGAGCGGTGTCTTTATCCAGAAAAATGGCCTGTACCGCCTGCACCTGATGGGCGCTGTCTTTCGCCACCACCAACAGAGCCGGATTTACACTTTCATTCCGGCGCGAATAAATGCCCGGATGAAAACGCACGCTGTCAGGAAATTTATCCAACGCAATGCCGCGATGCTCCCTTAAATAGCGTTCCGCCAAAGTACCTGCCACGGGTCGGCTTTCTTTCGCCAGCCGCCGCGCATAGTTAAGGCTGCGCTGTTGTTCCGGGGTGAGGGTATGAGAGGCTGCTGGCGGCGATTTCGCGGATTTAGGCGGGGAAGCCAGGGCGCTATCCTGGACGGCAGATATCCGCTGAAGAAGTCCCTAGAATTTTTAAAGCCTCCTGCAACACCACCCGAAAATCCCGCCGCTTATCCAGATCTTTTTTGAAGGCGATTAAGTCCAACAGATGGCCACCTTCACCGGTTTGAAAGTCATGCCATAACCCTCGTTTGTCGCCGTTCAGGGTGATCACCAGGCTGCCCTGTTTACTGCCATAACGGTACTGGCCGCCCATCTTGGTTTTCGGTTCACCCAATAATTGCTCCACCACGGACTCCGCCTGATCGGTTAAAAATTGACTGATCCGCTGAGCATCCAGCCGAGGGGGTGGTGTGGGTTTTGTTTTGATCGACCCGGATTGGATGGTGAGTTTATTTTCAGGATGATTTTGATTTTCTTGATTGTCTTTCGGGCTGGGAAATCGTTAAACGCCAGGCATCGGGATTCTCTGACGTACCCATCCCCGGAGCCGCCGCTTCATCCGGATAAAAGGCCTTCGACACGATCCGATCATAGCCCCGGCGGTCTTGAGAAATTTCAGGGTTCTGACCTGAAGATGACGACGGTGGGGTTGATGAAGTGGGAATTTCCCCGACCGCTTCCAGCGCACTGGATTTACGGCCTGGATTATTTTGGATGGCTTGAAGTAATCGTTCTTTATCGTCGGTATACAAGGTCACCTGATGGGTGGCTCGGGTAAGGACAACTAATAACGACCGCTGGCTGGTGAGTTGCGGGCGGTAACTTTCCGCATTGATCAATACTTCGGTGATGGTTTTTCCCTGCGCACCATAACCCGTGATCGCATAAGCATGATCCCAATGTTGCAGACGGTGATTAGTGCTGACCAGTTCAATCGGATTGCCCATCGGCGTTAGCCCCTGATCGGTTAATTGCAATGAACGGACGATGATTTTAGCCGGATCGATGGGCGGCTTTTGAGGCAAAGTCTTCCCGGTTTCACCAGCGGCTGCGGCAACTGGTATGGGGTTCCTGGGTTTTTGACGGCAAGATCACTGCTTCCACCCGCGCCACCTCCGGGCTGAGCAGCCCCAACGCCTCATCCGTCCGCGTCCAGCGGATTAAATCGCCGACCATCAATTCCCGGCGCTCGATCTCATAGACTTCCACCCCGGCCCGCCTGCCGCTTTGGTAGGGTTGGGGCTTCCACAGCACCGGATCGGAGCCGGGACGCTCCAGTTGCAGGCGCTGCCCTTTGGGGGTGATACCCGCCACTGTCCAGTATTCCCCTTTATGAATGCCGCCGGACTGACTGACATTAAACCGCAGAATATCCCCGACATGATAAAACCCTACCTGGCTGCGCTCAATTTCGCTTAAGCGCCGGGACACTAAAATATCGGTGGTCAAACGAGGCCCTGAGAGTTCACCTCAAGGATTAACCCTTCCCGAACCAAATCATTCTGCATAACCCGATCCTCGTTACCAAAGGTGATGATCTGGGTCTGCGCCCGCCTCACGACATCCCGACTGACGTAATCCTCGGCGATGAGAGCCATTCGCTCGGCGCGGTTATCCTGGCGCTTGTTTTCATCATCGATAAAACCACCGACCTCAATGATGCGATTTTCCAGAATCTTAAAGACCCTGCGAGAAATCTTTTTGATAGACGGCTTGTACCGCGGCTTGCAGGGTTTCTTCCTTTTGCCGGGTAATCTAGGTCAAATGCACGACTGATAACCCGACCCGCTGTAAGATTTCAAAGGGTTTGCCGGAATCAACCGACGTATATTGATGGATATCGCCCACCAACATGCCCGAAGCATCCAGATGAATCAGGGCTTTGATAAAATCACACAAGCGTTGATTCGACACCATGGACGATTCATCAACCACAATACAGCGGCCTCGATAGGCTTCCGGCGTGAGCTTGCCGGCGGCGACATTCAATAAAAACCGGTCCAGCGTGTAACCGGCTAATGCACGGCCTCGAATTTCTTTGACGGCGGCATGGGTCGGCGCTAAGCACAATAAAGCCTGCTGGCCTTCCTGCAAGGCCCCCTGAATGTGCTGTAACTGTTCGATATGTTGCAGCAGGGTGGTTTTACCCGTGCCGGCAAAACCCTGTAAGAGCACGATGCGGTCGGTTTGCACCGCCAGTTCCCGTAACACCCGGGCGTGTTCTTCACTGGCGGGGGTTTTATCTAAATAAGCGTTAACCCCCTCCAGGGACATTCTGGGCGGCAAGGCCCCGCGGCCTTGCTGGGCCAAGCGTAACAATTTCTTTTTCCAGCGTCAGCGCCTCACGGGTGGTCCAGCGCGTACCATTCTCAGAATACACGCCCCGGATTAATTCGCCCTGTTTTTCCGCCTGAAGGATTGCTTGCTGTAACGCTTTTTGATTGACCCGGCCCAAGACATGGGATAACGCCACGGTCATGACTTCCTTGTGCTCAAAAGCCGCTTCTTTTTCACTGAGATAGGCTAAGGCATACTGCACCGCTTCTTTCGCCGCGAGTGCGGTAGCGTCAGCCCGGGAGAGCGATAAGGAAGCCTCGGGGAATCGTTGTAAGGCGTTTTGAACGGCGGTTTCTAACAGCCGCAAATAATCTGCCGTTGAACGGGATACTCACTTTGGCATCAGAGGCGGGATGGTTTAATAGAGCCTCTATTGCCGTTAATTTATCGCCGGTGTGTTTTTCCAGCGTTTTAAGCAATTGGGTGCTGTTTTCCGTATAAATCCACGCCTGTTGACCCGCCTGCGCCAACAGTTAATAAAAAGCGCGTTGATGACTTTGGCGGGATTGGCTGTTTTGATAGGCAATGACGATATCCGGATGCCGATGGGAAGCCTGTAGCGGCGTTAAGGCAATGCCATAATCCCAATGCCGCGACGACATCTCCGATAACTTCCAGCGCGGCAATGTTTTGCCGGATTCATGGCGCAGAGTCAGATGATGTTCGGTGACGGCGGTCACGATCACCCGATCTCCTTTGACCAACCCATGGGCTTTGTTGGAACGATGGCACAGTAATGTATCACCGACCGCAATGGCTCGGGTTTTTTCATCAAACACTTCGATGGAACCTTCAGGAGACTTATCCGGATTCCAGCGGTGAATCCGGCCTTTTTTATCCCGGCTGTTTTTCAGCAGTAATTCATTATTTTTTTGATCGATTTTTTCAATCCGGCAATAATCGCCTCGGTGCACCCGCAAAGCCCGATCCTCCTGGTGGAATCGGATCCACTGGCCGGTGGCATAATGACGTGCCGTGTGTTGTTCCGCTAATCGAACATAATGCGGCAATAACACCGTCAGGGAAATTTCATTTTTTGGGTTTTTGTCGATTTCTCCGCGAATTTTCAATGCGTCACGAATGGCGACATTTAACTCATGCGCGACCGCTTGCGTCGGAGCTAAAACCACAGTGCGTGTTCGTTCTTCAGGAGATAATCCCGCCACTTGAGCCGCCATGACCGTATGGCGTTGTTCCCGGTCTTCGATGGAAATCAGGCGTTGGCCGATCTGCTCAAATGCGGCCACGATGTTTTTTTGTAAGGAATGGGTAATCGCTGTTTTTAAGGGATCGGATGGTTTAAGTGGTTGGCCGGTTAATTCAGCCGCCAATAGGCCATGAGCCAATAATTGCGTTAAAGGCGTGCCGGCGCGCCAGGTTAAGGTGGACTGCGGATCACCGATGAACACGACGTATCCGTCACTGCGTTGCACTTGGGATCGGAGTTCGCAAACTTGTCGAGAAGATAATTGAGTGGCGTTATCCACAAAGATCATCGGTTTTTTAGGCGCAGGGAGATGGTGCTGCACCCAGGACTCCAGTCGCGAAGGGGTTTCCTGACTTTTCCTCAAATAACTAAAAACGGTGTCAAATTGTTTATTGTCAAACAGTCGTTGCAGCCATTCGCGCAGATTCGTCGGCGCTTTTTGAATCTGTTTTTGTAGTTCAACCGTCTCTGCCTGTTTGGAGGTTAACAAAATCGGTTGATAGCCGCCGATTTTGGCTAACGTCATCATCGGTTCGATGAGATGGGTTTTTCCCGAACCGGTGGGGCCGGTTAATGCCATGAGCTGTCGATCACTGGAAAATAAGGTGCGAATGGCCTGTTGCTGCTCGCGAGTTAAATCATGATGTTGCTGCAAAAAAGTTTTCAATAAGGAGGCTTCAATGATCGGTTGACCACTAGAGATGCGGTTGATTAATCGTTTGCAATAACGCTTTTTCATAACCTAACAAAGCCGGCGTGGTAAACTGTCGCTCGCCTTTGTCATCACCCGTGATCGGAATGAGCTCCCCGGAGCGTTGTACGGCTTGCAAGGCGGGAATCAGCGCCGATACCGGCACATCGCCCATACCGTAATAAATGGCGCGAGTGAGTAATTCGGTTTCTTTTAACGCCACCTGCGTTTCAGATAGATGCGCCATGGCTTCTTTGATCGCGCATTGCGCTTTTTCCAGCGTTTCAACCGATATCGGTTGGGCTTGCTCCGGAGAGGATAGCGTCCCGGCAGCTTGCTGCCGGGATTGCGCGACTACCTCTCGCACTTCTTCAAAGGCCAGTACGCCACACAAAGCGGCCCGGGTTTCCCACAGGGTTTTTAAGGTTCGCTGGTCAATGGCTTGCTTGGCGCGACGGGTTTTGAGCGTGGCTAATTCGGCGGCTTTGGCGCCCGACAAGCCGTGGGATTCTAAATACGCTTCAATGTCCCGGCGGCGTTGGGAGAACGTGGCCAGACTTTCCCGCGAAATCCCGGCGATTTCAAAAAATCCGTGTGCGCCGGTTTTTTCGACGGTATAGCCGCGTTGCTGCAATTCATACGCGAGTTCCGCGCGAAATAACGCGCCATAATATTTTTGATGATGACGCACGGCCTCTAAAAAACCATCCGGTGTATCCGGGGTATCCTGCGCATAATGACCGAGTTTGGAAGCCAAAGATCGCCACTGGCCGTCTTGACGCAGGGTGGCGTTCATCACCACACAATGGGTGTGGAGTTGCGGGTCACCTTCCCGCGAAATATCATGTAAAAATCGCGCCACGACTAAGTTACCCGTGCGCTCCACTTTTAAAACATCGCCTTTTCTGACACGAGTTTTAGCCTGCTCCCGTTCAATCCCTTCCAGCACACGATCCGTGGCGGTTTCGATGGCTTTAAAAATCCGCTCATCTTCACCCAATAACGCTAAAATCGATACGGACTTGGGGACGCTGAAGGTTAAATCAAACCCGGGGCGATGAATGATTTCACCATCGACTTTTTTTCCCAACTGTTGACCGCTGGGTAAATGACCCTGTAATAAAGCGGTAAATTGTTTGGAATCCACAGCGCCGGAAAGTCCTAATGCCGCCGCGCCTTTTCCCCACCATTGACTGTGTTCCTGCGCTAAAGAATTACCTTCGGTGTAATAATTATCCTGACCTAAAAAATAATGCGCGGCCTGTTCGACATTTTTGATGATTTTAGTGGATAGCATGACAGGTTCTCCCGGGTTTTATCTTTGTCTTTCATCAACCGATTTCATCACAACTCGCCAATTCGGGATCCACGGACTTCTCTGGAAGAACATCTTCTCTGCGGGGAGCCGTATCGGTTGGAGCAACTTTTGTTTCCAGGGTGGGTTGACTGTTAGGGCTTGAGCCAGATTCCACGGGGACACTTTGCGCCGGATTAACCACTGATGCAGTGGCCGGTGAAGCAGCGGGATCTCCCGAGCCATGACCGGCAGCCGACAGCTTTTCCATTTCCCGCAATAACGGATCGGGTTCAAACGCACGTAAGAGAAATCCCATTTGTGATGGCTTGCGGTTAAAAGGCTGCATGTGTAATTGGGTAATGGGATAGTCTCCCGGTACGCGGACATAACACATCAGGTTATTGAGTTGCAAAATTTCAGAGGCCGACACGACCGGCTTTTGGACTTCAATTTTCTGAATGGAAACACCGTCACGAATGGTATTGGCTCCATACGAAATCCCTTCGCGGACTTCTTCAATGACCGTTTCGCCCAGATTTTTTGACGACCACAGGGCAATCTCGGGATCCGGTGCACGAAACATAAATCGCGTGCTTAACGAGGATGAAATTTCCCGCCCGCCTTCAAAACCATAAGTTTTGGCCAATTGCGCCGCACTTTGCACCCCAATCACAAAACAGCCGCCAAATTTACGGGCTTCGGCCAATCCGCTGGTCAAATAGGGCAATTGTTGCAGACTTCCCAGTTCATCCAAAATCACCCAGATCCGGCGCTTGGGATCCATTGGCAAACTCAGCAGTGCATTCACCGCAATATCCAGCCAGGCCGAGATCAGCGGTTTAAGGGACTCGTGGCGATCACCCGTGGAACTGATAAACAACCATTCCGCAGCGCCCTCATGGTGGATCCATTGCCGAATGGAAAAGGGATCGTTTTCATCGCGGATATAACACAGTGATTTTAAATACGTCGCCAACACGGATTTAATCGAAATCGCGGTTTTTTCAGTTTTTTCGGACATGAGGCTTTCTGCTTCCGTACCCTTCAATAATTCCTGTAACTGTCCGACATTGGAAGTCAGTAACGTTTTCAATAACGGCAAAATTTTGGCACGGGGGTCCCGGTGCAGGCGAGACGTGGCGGCGGCAAAAATGGTGCGGGCGGCGTTGACCCAGAAAGGGTCTTGCGCCGTGGCCGCCATCGGAATTAAGGCCGCTGCCAGATTCTCATAATCGGTTTTATCCCGGCATTCCCCCCAGATGCTCCAGTCTGCTCCACGTTGATCCAGGGGATTCAGTAACTTGTCCTGATCCGGCTGGTAAAACTGACTGACCAGGCTACAACTTTTATCGTAGACGATGGCGCGCTCACCCCGTTCACGAATATGATCCAGTAATTCTTTAATTACCGTGGATTTTCCGGTGCCGGTGGTGCCGTGTATCAGGATATGTTGTAATTCAGCGTCTTTAGGCAGTGGCAGGCGTTCCCGGCCAAAGACCAGATGAGAAGCGCCACTCTTCCCGGCCGCAATTTTTTGCGTGACCACCGCAGCGTCACACAATCGATCCCCTTTGAGGGGTTTATTAGCGGTATAGGCTTCACCCCGTCTTTTCAGCCAAATTAACACGCCCATCACGGATAATATCCAAACGATCAACCCCACCCATAAACTATGGTGAGCAGCGACCTCCAATAGCGCGACACTCTTTTGAACAAATGGCGCTGACAAAATTTGCCCAACCGTCGCGGTCATGGTTTCTTCGCTGGGAAAGACAAACTTTTGTTTGGAATGGCTGTTAAAAAAGAACCCATGAAATTCAGCTAACAGCCATTGCCAACCCATCCATCGATCCTCCCGGCGGGTGGTCAGAAAAAACCAGTTGACCGCCACTAAAGGCACTATCGGTAACAGCCAGAAAGCGACTTTTTGCAACACCTGTCCCATCATGCGCAAATTATGCAAAATGACCTGACCGCCGCGGGTCATTTGCTTGATGCGTCCTTTTTTAATCATACTTAAACCTCGTCAATAACCTGTTGAAAAAACTTGACAATGTCATCCTTTTTGATAGCATTAAATAATAAAAAAAGCGCCTTAAATAGGCCATAATGGATAGGAACATTCCTTTCAGGGAGGGCAAAATGACTCAAAGCAATACCCACATCCATCAGTTGGAAACGGTTTTTTTTAAATTGATGGATACCGATCATATTTTTATTCCACAAAACAAAAAATGCTGGCTGATTGCCCTGACCATCGGTCTGGTGATTTTTGGTTTGTTGTGTTACACCGCTCATCATGGATTAAGTCCTTTTGACATATTCGCTTACGCCTTATTCAGCCTCGTGACAGGAGACTGGATACTCACCTTAAGCCAATTTTTCCTATGGTTGGTATTTGTATACCGCTGCAAGAAAATGAAGTCCTTTATCCATATCCACGCTCCTCTCGTTATCAAAGCCTTGAAAAAAACACGGCGATGGTTAATCCAATTATCTGCCTCCACTGTTTTGCTCCCATTCGGTTTTTTCGTTTTATTAGCACAACGTCGCTATGAAGACGGTACGCTACCCATCATCGACTTCGGTGACTTTTTTTTATGCCTGATGTTTAGCTTTTTTTTAGCATTCGCCTTCTTTCTTCTGATCACCGCTTTTGTAGGATTCGTTTTACGCATTACTCTTTTCCCAAAACGTCCTCAAAAGTATTCGTCGAATTCATCCTATTTTTTAGGAGATAATCACCCATTGACTCACGGCACAATTTTTGAAGAAGAGGAATACGATCTGGCTGCTCAACTTCGAGAAAATTGGAATCATGACCCTATGAATCCCGGTAGTGCAGAATATCAATCTACTTATCGACATTGGAATCATGATGATTAGCCTTTTTTGAATCCAGCCGTTGAAGCCGTTCTTGATTGATACTCACTTCCCGGATGGTTTCATTCTGTCTTGACTCCAATTGCTTTTGACCACCCTCGACATCTGCCGTTTTTTCAGCAATTATTTTCTGTGCATCCAGTGCAAATTTATTATCCACCCTGTGTTCCCGATCCAGCCCTTCTTGATCGGCCTGTGCTTTGATTTCCAATTTTTGAGTATTGTCCAATTGAGTTGGCTTTTTAAACGATTCTTTTTCGAGTATCTGCATATTTTCACGAGAGATTTCACCTATTTTTTCAGGAGATGCATTTTCCTGCTCGTGGAATTGATGAAAGTATTCCTCTACCTTTTTATGCATAAACTGTTCTGCTTGCGCCTTACCCTGTTCAGGGTGATTGACCATCATTTTTTCGATAGAGCGTAGGTCTTGACCGCTTTTTTGCATTTCATTCATAAATTCTTGTGTTGCATTAGCGTTGATGCTGGCAGATTGTTCTTCAGAAATACTGGCAATTTTCCGATAGGTTTCAGCTTGTTGAAATTGCGCTGAGGCTTGTTGTTGCTCTTGGTGAGTACGATCCAATGATGTCGAAATACTGTCTAAAATTCGCTTACCTTCTTCTGTGTTGGCACGATAATGACCTTCGGCCACTGCCCGTAAGGCCGTATCCATATTTTCGGCATAACCCGTGTTATGCGCAGTACTTTCTGATTGGGAAAACGATTGTTGATCCGATTGTCGATGATCCCATGACCATTGAACCCCCGCATTGCCACCAATAGATACTGACCCTTCTAGCGGCCCATCCGCTCCTTTTACACCCACCCCTAATTGCCCTTTTAAACCCGCATTCATCGTTCGATTCTTTGAAGCAGACTCAGATTCGTTGCGTCCTTCACCGGTTTGAACCACCTGTTGCTGGAGATCATTTAATGCATGTAGATCACTGACACTATTGCTGGTCACAAAGGAGGATCCACTGGCTTCTGATAAAGCCTGATGACGGCTGAGTTCATACACACCGCGTTCTGCTGCTGAAATGGCTTCGTTATAGGCTTTTTGATGGCTCAGTGCCGCCGAATAAGATTTATCCGCCTGTTCACTCGCGCTGCTGCGAATCGCTTCAGACCAGTTAATTTGCGTAGCCAAACTGGAAACGGCTGGCTGATTATTCATCACGACGGAACCGTCGGCGGTCATGGTGATCGTGGAGCCTCCCGGCATTTGATCCGTTACTGATCCCGAAGCCGTTCGCGCCGTGTCGTCAAAATGATTGGCCGAAGTATTGTAAGCATTATGGGTGCTAAAACTGGTGCTGGCTAAATTGAAGCTACCGACGGCGGCTTCTCCGGCGCTGGCCGTGGCGCTGGATTGCACCGAGCCACCGACATATTGACCTAAATGCGACAAGGCATGGTGCAGCCCTGTCACTAAGCTCGTGGCAATTAGCGGCACGCTCAGCGAAATATAACCCGCTAAACCGGCCATATCCGAGTTGACCTGCGCCAAGCCCGATTGCGCCACCAGAGTTAAACCCTGCAATCCTTCGCCTAAATTAATCGCTCCCAAACTACGATGCTGGGCATAAAAATTCACATACAAATTGATGATGGCATAGAGACGGGGCCCAGAGTTGCAACCAAAGCAATGAGTACGCATATTGCCGAAGCACCGTCAGGCCGAATGGAAACAGGATTAACAGGAAAATAAACACAAAAGAACCGTATAAAATCCCCTCAAAGATATTTTTTAATAACGGCAGCCAGTAAGCCGCCATATCGCCCATCGTGCGATTGGATATCCGGTTTTGTTGTTGGGCTTTATTAAAGGCATAACCCTCCAGGGCCGCCGGCGCGTTGGTTTGAGCACTCCAATTGAGTAAACCGCTTTGAATGGCGTTCGCCATCATATTTTGCTGCATCAAATCCGACGCATTTTCGGATAAATCCGTTAGGAAGCTGTAACTGAGCGGCAGGTATTTTAGTAATTGAGTTTTGGCTTCAGTCTCTTCAGGAAATAACCGTGCGGCATAGCGACCTTCGGCCTGAGTAATGGCGGTCTGCCAATCCTGATTCAAAGAAGCCACACCATCCCGGCAAGTGACCACCGTCTGGTTATATAAAAACGCCCGTGCGGGAGAAGCGTGTTCCGTCACAAACTGCCAGATGTGGGGTGCGGTAAATAATTCCTGCGAAGAATATTTATGTAATAGCAAATCATAAAACACACATTGATGAATAAAGCCCTGTAAATTTTTCTCAAAATCCGGATCCGTGACCTGAAAAGTACTGGCCGCCGTCACCAGATTAGACGCCATCACCATACCGGTTTGTCCATAACGCAAATCATCCGGCAGCGAGAAATTTTGCTCCATCAATTGAGTTAATCCGTCCCCGATAGCGGTGGTGATATTGGCTAACCAGGCTAAACCCAAAGGGACATTATCCACCGCATAAACCTTACCCTGTTGCACGCGATCAATGATATTGACCGTGGCCTTCGGTAAAAACAGCACATAAAACGCCATAAAATAGAGCGCAATCCAACCGACACCGACCATCAAGTCACGCTTAAACATTAATTTGCCAATGGCCCAGGTACCCGCCAGCAGAATGCTGAGATGAATCAGCGTCCTGAATGTGGAATCTCCCATCGCGGCGGCGATGGCGTTAAATAGCTCCCGTAAAATATCACCGTTGCCGTAGGTGATGACTGCAATTTCCTGTGCCATTTTATCTTCTCCTGTGCATTTTCATCAGTTTTGATTAATGCCTTAACCGATCCGCCCATTGCAGGGTATTCGACATTTGTGACGATAATTCGCCCGCGAGCATTTGTTCGATGGTTTGGGTTTGATTGATCAGTTGCGCCGCCAAACTGATTTGTGAAGTCGCGTTGCGTTGTGCTGAAAGGACACCCGCACGCGCCTGGTTGATCCCCTGTTCAAACGGTTCCATGATGGACTCAGGATATTGCAGACTACTGACACTGGTGTGCACCACGGATAAGTTTTCATCGAGATATTGAAATAAAATATCAGTGGCGATCACATCAGCAAAGCTGACAATATCCAGCACTTTTTTATCGCCGACAAAGGCGCTTTCCACGTTCAGCATTTTATAGAGCGGTATCCGCGTGGTTTGCAATAAACCCATTTCGGCTGGCGTCAACGCCGTATCGGTCAAGATTTTATTGGTCATGTCCTGCAGTAACTGAGACACCTGCTTCTGCAATCCGGAATCCGGCGAAATATTTAACGTTTTTACGGTTGGATTTAAACAGCCTTCGGCATTGGTCGAATCACAGACATAGACTTTAGCAGTCCCGCCGTGCAATAAAGCTTTCAATAATTGATTATCGGAGCTTAAAGATGCCAGGACTTTAAACTGGTGGCTGGCGTCATCACTGGAACCTCCCTGTAAAATGAGCGTACCGGATAACGACATGAGTAATTCTGCCAACTCCGGATCACTGCTCAAAAACGAATTTTTCTGTAACGCTTTCCAGGCAATATTACCGCTCGTCAGTAACATACTTTGATAATTGGGATCGTTTTGCGCCCGATTGAGCATTTGGGTCATACCGCCGCCGGTACTGCATTCCTGACGCGCCGCTGCCCAATCCGTAAATAATCCTTTGCTGTTACCGATATCCTCGCAGACCTGTTGCTGGGCTGCATGGGTTTTCGGCCAAACCGTACCGACTAATCCGGCGGCGGTTTCACAGGAATTGATATTGGCGTTATTGATGGTGTTCGCTATCGTGTTGATATATTTCATCACATTGGCGATTTCCGGTGTGACACTTTCCAGGGCTAAATTGAAGGCATAACCCATCGAATTATTGATAATGTTATTCATCAAATTGACGAGTTGCTGGGAATCAATAAACGAAAATCCCCCGGTAAATAAATCGATGCCGCCGCAACCCGAACGAAAACTCGGCAACTGCACCTGCGCAATTTGCACATCACGAACACTGTCTCTCGCAAATAAACTGCCGCCACTGTAATATCCCGGCTTCCTGACCGGAATAGGCATTGGGAGCCGTGGTATTGTCGGAAAATCCCAGATCATTAAAGAAGTTATTCAAATCGGAATTCACACTGGCGAAAGCAGTGACCGTGATGAAAGAAAACAACGAGAAAATTAAATATTTTTTTATAAATAGGTATTTCATGGATTTTTCTCCGGTGATTCTGCTTGTTGGGCTATCGTGAGCAATCTTTGTCGCAATTCTTCTTCACTGAGCAATCCATAACTGACTGGTACGATTCGACGGGTTTGTAGGATCAGCAGTAAATAATGCCGGTTCTACAGTCACTTTAAGCCGAACTGCCTGACCTTGATCCGAGTGGGAATTGGGAAACTCCGGTAACGAAATCCCATCCGTCGAGATGGGAATCACATTTAAACCGTAACGCGATGAAAAGTCCTTTAAAATAGGTGCAAATCGCTGACAATAGGGACAGGTGCTACGATAAAAAAAGAATAAACCATTATGCCGGGCAAATTGGTGGATAGCCGAATTTTCCTGCTGACGAGCCTGATCCAGGTCAATTTGTTTAGCGAGATTATTCGTCGGATGTTGCAGAGAAAAATCCAACTCGGGATAGTTGAGCAGCACACTTTTCCAAACATCCGCAAAACGCTGTGCGCGTTCTCCGAGTTGATTTTGCAAGGCAATATACTGACGGATATGGTCTTCCGTCGGATTTAAAATCGCCTGATCCAGGGTTTGCTGGACTTGATGGTGCAAAGCGTCCATCGTGGCAATGGGATCACTGGTCACCGTCGAATCGGGAGAGACGGTTTGATCTTCTTCAGGATCCTGATACCAATGCCAACCCACCGCCCGTTCTTCCCAGAAATTATCGGCTTTCGCCGAAGAGGGTAGACACCACACCATCACGAACCAGATCAATACAACGGCACATTTCCAACTGAAACTGATGATCAAATAGCGCAGCCAGTTTTTTTTGATTTTTTTCATCCGTCAAAACAGAATAGCTCATGACGCCTCACTTCCGCTAAAAGCCGTTGGGCGACGACGGCATTGTCGCCTCGATCAGCCACGATTCGCAAAGCCGCTTCCAGACCGATGTCTCCGCTGACCACATCCGTGGTGTCAGGATGCCAACAGCTTTGATTCGGCAAACACGGCTTCAATACGGTTGGATGAACAACAACTACTGTCGGCACTTGACTAATGTGGTATTGCCGAAATAATCGCGGATCCAGCACCACACCGCTTTGATGCTCGCTCGATAAAGCGGCGACCGCCTGTTGGGTTTTTGTGAAGGAATCGTCGACTAATCCCTGAATCACCAGCGGTGCATCAATCTTTTTTGCCTGTACCGCCCATTGTTGCAGACTTTCTTTCGGCATCGAGAATGAAATGAAGATATAAACAGAATCATGGACTATCGGTGTGGATGAGCGGATGGCCTGTTCTTTATCCGCAGACATGAGCCATACCTGTTATCTAATCAACACCATAACGTACGGTCACACCGAGACTACACCGCCAGGCGGTAATGTAAATAAAAATTCCATAGTCTTTACCTCCTGATGTGTTGATGAATTATTCTGTCAAAACAGCAATTGCGCTTGCGAAAAATTAAATAACCGTAATTTTCAGTACTGATCGGTGGTTCCAACATCGATCCCCATAACATCGTGGTGCGTCCAAACGGCTGACAGCCGCCCGGCGTTACCGTCGGAATGGGATTAATCATTTGATAACGGTAGCGGGATTTGGGAAATGTCGTGGTCGTATGCGCACTGCATAAATCCCCAATACTGCTATCCGCCATCAACCCTAATCGATGCAATTTGTAAATCAGCCGCTCACTCAATAAGACTGTGCCTTGTACACCGCCGATGTATTCGCCGACAGAACCCGTTAGCGGGTACATCGGGCCCTGGGCGCCGGCGCACCAGAATAATTCGTCATTGGGCAACCACGCAGCAGCCGAGAGCGCATCCACACTGCAGGCGGCCTGCATCGGCAGGTTGTTAAACAGCAGCGATTCAGGAAACAAAATCAACGCCAACGTTTCATCCTCCCAGGTCGGATCCCATTCACTGAGATAAGTGAGCATGGGCGCACCTGAATCCGCACAACGGGGAGATTGCACACCTAACATCTGCATGATCGGAAAATGATAGGCATGGACATAAAAAAATCCGGTATTTTGGTTGGGATCGTCCACCGCCACAGCGCCATCATTCGGTAATTCCATCAAGGGAATGCCGCCTAAATTGACTAAACAATAGGGTGAGCGCGTCACATCAATCAGCTCCATCGGTTCCCAATAACCAACCGAAATCCCCACTTCGGGAAACGGAAAACTCCCACACGTGCAAATCGTATTAGGCGGGTTGGTGGTATCGGGATTAACGCCCGTCATCACCGGTGTCGAGCCGATGGTGATCGGCAATAAACAATCCCAGCAAATATCCGTGACCGGATTGATGAGCCGACCGGTACAAGGGGTAATGCCGGCGACAGCAGCCGAAATCCACCCGCTGATTCCGGTGAGCAGCAAAAGCGTTTTTAACCATCGTTTCATGGTTTCACCTCGCTGATTTCCAATTGTTTCCCGACCTGCTCGACGACGGCGGGAATTTGCGTGATCTGTAATTTTTGAGTCAGCCGCCCGCCCTGATCAAAATACACGTGTTTTTGAGGAAAATGGGATTGAACCTGACTCATGGAGCCATTAACCAAAATCAATAAAACCCGGCCTTTCAGGGTTTGATTCTGTTTCTGCGCCCAGGTCACCTGTTCCGGATCATCGCCATTAAAAAAAATCAAAGCATTTTTTAAGCTGTTTTTTTCCAAAGGATTGAATCGGTCACCGACCTTGAATACAATAGACGCCGTTGGCAGATCGCACATCAGAGGGAATAACGATGGACGGATCCCAAAACCACCGTCGAGCCTGGATTGTGGGACGCAATCCCTCGACCGGAGACGGGCGATCCGCTGCAACCCTAACCGATTCCTGTTGCTGAATCTGCCAACCCTGAAAACTGCCATCTTCCTAATTTTTCCTGTATTTTTTGCTGCGCCATCGTGACAAAATCAGTCTCCGCAATCGGATAAGTCACGCCCACGACACCTAAATCCTGGGCGAAAATCGATATCGATAAGCAGCACAGTCCTAAAAAACCTCCCAACACCAACAGGAGTAAAATTTTTCGATGACGGGGGTTATTGAGATTCATTCGATTTCTCCACGAATGAGGTTGAAGGAGAACGTGACAACGATAATCGCGACGCCACTTCTGCGGTTAAATCGTTGCCGCCGGCAATCACCGCTTCTTTAGGCACTAAAATCACATGTTTTTCCTGCGCGATGGCTTTGAGTACAGTCTCCAGTTGTTGACTGAACGCACGCACTTCGAATACGTTTCTCAGTCAAAGAAGCCGATCCCGACGCTTCGGATTTCACGAACCGATACATCAAGCCAGTCATGTCCACCGTCGCTAGGGATGGACTCGGCAGAATACTCGACTCAGCACGATAGTGATCGTCGTCCCCATCAAAGCGCTTAACATCATGAGTGCAGCAATGAGGGCGACATTCGGTCGCGGCGCATAATAACCGTTATTTTTATGATCTCTGATGATAATTATTATTCATATGGATTTCCTTTTAGGTTGAGATGAAGAATTAAATTGTCGTTGCGCGACCTGCTCAATGGCGGCCTGCAACGATGATCCTTGAGCTTGCAGCCGTTTAACGGCCTCAAATTCGTCCCCTTTGGACGAATATAAAATCCGTGAATACGGATCAAAAATAATTCGGTGTACCGACAATCCCTGCGGACTTTTAATCACACATTCTGAATAATCATCGGCTCTACGCACACTTTGGAATAATTTTGCGGTGTAATCGTTCATCGGAAATTTTTCCGAAGCCCGTAATTGCGCAATGGCCTCGGGATTTTGCGCCAAAATCAAGTTAAAAGCGGAGTTTTCAAAAGCGGCGATAGAAGTGGCATTTTTAAAATAGTCATTAATGCCTTGCGTGATGGTGACAAAATTAGCGTTGTAACGTCTGGCGCGGCGATAACCGGTTTCAATGAATTTCGCAGCGCCTTCCTGATCACCGCCCAACAAATCCCAGGCTTCATCGATCACACAGGATTTCACTTGTGAACGGCTGCCCAAATACATCCGTTTGGAAATTTGATACATCAACACTAACAAGAACAATTTTTTGTAAATCTTTTTTCTGCTTCAGTTCTTCCAGTTCCAAGACAATAAAATTATTATTGATGTTCAGCGTACAAGGGCCTTCAAAGAATTTGCCATACATGCCGTGTTTGGTGTAGGGATAAAGCAAATGCGAAAGCGTCGTGCAAATCGGACTGGCCTGTTGGCTGAGCCAATCCGCCACGGTGGTGATGCTGGCATTTTTACCTTTTTGATCCCAGGCCGCTTTGACGCCTTTTTCTAAAAAGGTCATTTCTTCATCCGTGACATTACTCTGCGGTCGCGCCATGGCTGCCAGCAAAGGCTTTAAAATCTCTAAAGATTCATCATCCATTTGATCAATGTAAGTAAACAAATTCAGAGAGATCGGTTGATCGGATTTAAACTCAATAAACTCACCACCTAATAATTTACAGGTCTTTTCATACGAGCGACCGACATCGATGACCCACACCCGGCCACCGGCTCCAAGTAATGCCACAATATATTCCTGCGTGAGCGCGGATTTACCGCTGCCGGAGGTGGCGGCAATGGCGACGTTATAATTGCCTTCTGGATTATCAAACGGATTCCAGATGGCGATTTGGCCGCGCCGACCGGGGAGGAATAAGCTGGGACGCTGCGTGCCCTTCCATTCACCCAATAACGGCGCGATATTGATGGCCGAGAGCGCATTCATCGTGCGCAAACGGCCTAATCGTTTTAAATCATCAAACATGCCTTCGGTCATCATCATCGGCAAAACCGCTAACCAGGACTGCAATTGCACATAAGATTCTTTACGAAGCTTCCAGCCATTGGCGCGATATAAATCCTTTAATTTACGTTCCGCGCCAGGTGACTGCTCCGGTAAGGTATATAAAATCACCTGATAAAAGACTTTCACCAGGCGGTCGCCCTGACTTAAGCGATCCCGCACAAATTTCCAGTCCTGATATTCTTTGCCGATGCCGGGTTTAAATTTTGCTAACGGACTTTTGGCGGTGGAGTCTTTATTCATAAACCGCATTTGCGCTTTAGCAGCCGATTTTTCGACATCTTCCGCCCGGACATGAAAACTCATCATAAAAGGACAGGGAATTTGCAAAGCCGGAATTAAACAATTGCCCTAAATTTTCGCCGGTTTGCCATAAGCCCAATGTTTCCGGGAAATCACGGACACTGAAGCATTGAATTTCCCACGCTTTTTTACCCTTTTTATTTAAAATTAATTTATCGGTAAAGACCTGGCATTGATATTCAGGGTCGGTTAATTGCCGTGACAGGGGGTCATACTCGTTCCAACGCTGCTGCGAAGGATAAGGGTCGGTCGAAGGATTGAGTAAATCGATCATCAGACTGATAAAATTCGTGATGGGAATCGAGCGGCTGGCCATGTTGACGGAATTCAAAGAACTGACAAAATCTTCGCGCAATCGAATCAGGGTTTGAGTATCCGAAGAGATTTCTTTCAGTGGGATGGAAATCACTAAAAACAGCCGAAAATCCCTTAAAATAAACGAACCACTCCTGATGAGCGAATCCAGCGTGCCCTGTTTTAAAAATTCGGCGCGCTTTTGTGCGAGCCAGGCAAACATCTCGCCGGCGGCGGAACGTTCCTGCGCAAAGGCATCAATAGCAGAACCGATCTTATCCGACGCCCATAACAAACATTGCAAATCCGCTGTTATCGGCAACACATCGGTTAACAGGCTCCCCAGAATTTGCACGTTGGCTTCAGTCGCGCCGGTCAAGGGAGCCACTTCCAACATAAAGCCCAGGCTGCGTTTATTGATAAAAATTTCATGCTCCGGATCGTAGGTTTCATACGGTAATAAGCTGGAAAGAGGACACTGTGCTAACAGGTCGCTCAATTCAGAATCCAGGGTATGGTTTTTATCAAAACCGGTCGGCGGTGATTCACCGAACCATCCGGCAACCCGCGCAAATAAGGCCGATAAGTCAAATGATTGTTGAGCATTAGACATGAGTACTATCCTCAATAGCAGGATCGGTAGACCAGTGGCCGGGTTGAATCACGTGATAGACTTGAGTCGATGAGAAGTAATTGCCCTGACTGTCCTGATAAGGCGCAATCCAAAGCCGCATCACTGACTCCGGGGAACGGGTCACTTCATTATTATCAGCAGAATAACTGACATTGACCGTCAGTACCGGGTCAGAAGAGGGTGCGGGATTTGGTTTCGCTTCTGCTAATTTTCCCTGATCCACCATCGTGTTGACCTGATCCAGGCTTCGACAGGTGACACCCGGCTTCATCGGGCAGGTGAATTGAGAATTTAATTCTCCACAACCGGAGAGTATCGCTGCACAGCCGAGCAATAAACTGACATGGACTAACTTTTTTGATGGTTGAAAATTCCACATAAAAAACTCCTCTTTTAAGATTTAAGAAAATCGGTCGCTTGATTCTGACTGATTACGGGTTTGCAATTCGTTAATTTGCGCTGGCGTTAAGGGTAAAGGGGAAACCGGCAACGGCGATGTCACGGCGGAATTCGTTGCCGGCGTGACGGATGGGTTATTCATGACCGGTGATCATGGCTGATGGTTGCAGTACGTGGGAAGTGGTTGCCACAGATTCAAACGGCGGCAAAATCGATTCTTTTTCATTGTCGTGTTTCTGGCCGTCTAAATAAAACCCTTTTAAAAAGACGATATCGACTATCGTCCCGGCGGATAACTGAATCACGGGATGGTATTGATCGGCTCGCCGAATGTTATAATCCGCGATTTTATCCATCGCATTACTGACACCCTGAGCAGCCCCATATTTAAAAATATCGGCGTTATTGATAGTATTCACTGCACCGGAGGGTGAGATCGACGTTGTCGTATATTGCGAGGCAATGCCTTGAGAGAAGCCCGACAACGTGCCGGCGACAAACGCGCGTCTCAATAAAGCGCCTTCTCGCCATAAAGGCACGCCGCGCACGCCATTTTTACCTTCCGGCCCAAAGACCGTGCCTTCTACCGGTAATTCAATCACTTCTTGATGATTGGGGCTGACACAACTTAAACGTTCCAGTCGCATCAATCCCCGTTCGGAAGAAATATCGCCGATAGCCGCCGCGGTGGCGACACAATCTTTCAAATGACTGTAATGATGATTGGGTAACGTACCGGTATCCAATAGCCGAAATAACACCGGTGTGGGATTACTTTGGCTATTCACGCCGGTGGAAGCATCCGCCCCGCCTAACATGACGGCGCGCACAAAAGTACCGGCGGGGACAAACGTATCCGGCGTTTTAGAGGGTTTAATCAGGGGTGCCGCCGTAGACTGATTTTTTAGAGGGGATAACGCCAGAACATCATCGTTCACGCCTTTCAGCGGCTGTAGGGAAACCACATCCGCCTGATGATCGAGGTTCGAGGATGTAGAATCAGCATTGGGGTCATGAGTCTTTATCCGGTAATGCCGGATTGGCGAGATTCAATTTTTCTTCTAACGCCTTCAGTTGAGCCTGTAATCCCTGCATGCGTCATTTTGAGATTGATTGGTTTTTTCCTGTTGCTCTTTTTGTTTTTTCAGGAATTCTAATTGTTGTTGCAATTCGGAGGTTGTTTTTTGTTCCCGGCTCAATTCATTTTGGGTTTTCTCAATAAATACCCCGGAACTGTCGACATGTGTGGTCGGGTTGTCCATGGCCATCCGTTGTGACGAGGGTTTATGAATAGTGTGGGAAGACTGAACGTGGCCTGATAAGAGTGAATAAAAAGCCCAGCCGAGTATACTCAAAATCATGAGGCTGATCGCTAGCGCCTTCTGTTGTTTTTTCCTGATTCGGCTGGGCTGCGTATCCACATTTTTTTCAGCATCGTAGGGTTGTTTAGACATGGCTGGTCACCTTAATCAGTTGAATGGTTTGATGAGGGGCAAGCGTGGTGGCTTGCAGATAAATGGCGCGATCACCGGATTGATACAAATCTTCTTCCGCCAGGCTTTGAGTTTGCCGGGAATGATTGGTGAGTTGATAGATCTCTACCGATAAGTGCGCACCGATATATTGATCGGTTAATTTCAAATCGAAATTTTTCCCGACAGTGAATTCTTTCGGTTTTTTCAAAACCGTCTGCACATAGCCGTTTGGAATGTTGTGTTGAAGAACCGCATCCACCAGATGAATTAAAGTTTGTGTATAACGCTCACTGGTTTCCCAGGTTTTCGCAGCTTCTTTCTCCAATTCCTGGGGTTTGAGGACCAGGACATCGGCCCGCGAGTAGAGCGCGGCGTTAAGTTCAATACGTAATGCCGACCCTTGTTCAGTGCTAATGAATAAATAAAATGGTTTTGATGGATGAAGATTATTTTTTGCTTTTGATTTTGGACATTGAATTTTGGTTGTTTTTTGTTTTTATTTTTAGTTTTTCTGAATGCGGGACAAATTTTATGGGTAATTGGTTGATATGATGATGGGTTTAATAAACACTGCGCCCTGAACCGTGTCATTGCTCATCTGGTAAGCGCCTTCAGAACCTCTGACCAGCGTAATACGATCTCCCGCCACCGAAATTCGCGTCAATTCCTTTGCGGATATTTCTGCGGAAATTTGCGAATTATTTTCAGCGATAAAAGTCTGCGCGTTGTGCCTTTGCTGAAAATATCAGCATCGGAAATAATACCTGCCAGAAAATAGAGGGATTTTGAATAAGGATCGATTAACAGGTTTTTAAGCATCATGTTCTCCTATTTTGAATGCTCATCGTTGTGATCGTTTTTAATTTCCTCGAAGGATTTCAGCCACAGTCTGCCTTCTGAATAGCGAAACTGAAGCTGATAATGGATCCGCTGCACCGGCAAATGATCATTGCCGACCGTGGCGCTCAAATCACCGGTAATTTGTGCGGTAAGCTGTTGGGTATTGACCACCACTTCCACCGGATAAAAAATCAAACTGGTATGGGTTTTTTCTAATTGTTCCGCCTCACTGACCAACTCATTTTTTAAATCACCGTAATAAGCGGGATCGGTGTAGCGCAGTAAAGTCTCCTGTTGATAAGCCGCATTGCCGGGAGTGAGATTCAGCCGTAATTGAGCTAAAAATGAAGCCATTTGCGATAAATATTCGGGAGAGACGGCCCTGGCTTCTACCCAAAAGGCTTGATTCACGACAGGCGGTGTAATCACAATCCGTTCCCGGCCAATCAGTCGGCAGACACTGACTCGTCAACAATAAACTGACCAGGGCCAGGAGTGCGGCCAATACTAAATAACCATTCCTCTGCGCCAGTATTCCCTGTAATCGCGATTTATAATGAGTGAGTTGCATACTTGCTCCTGTAGGGCTTATCCGATTAATTCCCGCCAATAAGAAGGCGGCGTGGCTTTGAGTTTTAAACACATCGGCACATGCCAATATAGCCAGTGGTACATAAAATAATGACCCTGTTCGCCTTTCAATTTTTTAATACCGAATAACGCACCGGATCCGGTGATCATGCCCCAGACCGGGCTATTAAACACCAGCATCAGGATTAAAAACGGGACTAAAAAAGCAGTGAGTTCATCAATCGTCCAGAGCATGAATTTAATCGGCTCATCGAGGGTTTGCGGAATGCGGTAGCTCATGCACTTTCTCCTGCCATCGACAGGATGATGTTGAAAAAGATCGACACCACTACGATACCGCTCAATATCACCAAATTCTTGGTTTTCATGTAGCCAGCTAATCCTAAAATGCCTTCAGCCGCGTAGATATATTTTTTACCTGTGCCATTGAGTGTCGCCCACAGACTGGCGTCAGTGCCTGCTAAAATATCGTCTCCATCCGCCAGTGCCGAACCGCACAGGCCGATTAAACTGACCAACAAAAACAGGCGGAGGGTGGCTAAACTGTTAGGCTGGCATAAAGCACACCACAGCCGACAGCCCCATGTTTGGCTCATGCTTTTAATTTGCTTCACTACGCTCTTTATTTTCATGACGCTTACTCCTGCGTTTTTTATGTTGGTTATTTTTGTGTTGCCCCTGACATTGAAAGGTGGATAACCATTCAAATTTCCAATGCAGCGGTTTAAAGTGTTTATGGCCTAATTTCTCCATCTTTGCCAAACAACGCACCTTATATTCGGCACGGGCCTCTTGAATATCCCGTGAAAAATTTCTGCACTTTTGGTGATAATTCTCCTCAAAGATAGCCTGTTCATTTTCACCATCCTTTTTCCAGCGCCAAAACCATTTCACTTTAATACCGGCATAGTGCGCCGCGAGTTCATAACTCGCTCCAATCCGCAGAGCTTCACCTATTTTTTGTTGAACGCTCTCTGTCAACTCATGATGCTGACTCTCCATGACTCATGCCTTGTCGCGCTGATACACAGTCCGCGAATGTCCGGTCTGTTCCGGACAACACCGCCGCTTTGCCTGTGTGTTTCTCAAAGCGACGCAAGATCACGTCCACATACTGCGGCATGATCTCAACGAGATACGCCTGGCGGTGCGTATGCTCGGCTGCGATCAGGGTGGATCCGGCTCCGCCAAACATATCCAGCACCCGGTCGCCTGTTAAGCTGCTGTTATGCAGCGCCTTTTGTACCAGCGCCCAAGGCTTCATCGTGGGATGAAGATCGCAGGACAACGGCTTATCGAACGGCCACACCGTACTTTGCGCACGATCCCCATACCACGCATCCACTTGGCCTTTGCGGTAAGCGTAGTAAATGGGTTCGTGCTGCGTTTTGTAGCGGCCTCGATTTAATACAAAATGATTCTTGCTCCAAATAATCTGAGAACGGATAACCAGCTGATTGAATTCCAACGCCTCTTTGACTAAATCCTGAAATTGGGAGGCATGGCAGACATACCAGGAGGCTTCCGGTTTCACCACCGTCACCGCATTGGCAAAAGCCGTTTGTAAAAACTGCAAATAAGCCTGTGGATTCATGTGGTCATTTTGAATAGAGCGCCCTTTGAAAGCGCCACGGGCTTGATGATAATCGACGTTATAGGGCGGATCGGTAAACACTAAATCGGCTTTCTCACCATTCATCAGTCGAGCTATATCAGTGGGAGATGTCGCATCCCCACACATCACCCGATGAAGCCCACATTCCCAAACATCGCCCGGTTGACTCACAATCATATTTTGCGGTGTTAACCCATCTAAGGATTCTTCATCGGATTCTGATAATGTGCCAAGTAATTTGGTTAATTCGATTTCACTGAAGGCAGTCCATGACAAATCCACATCGAGTTCTTTTAATGAAGCTAATTCCTGACGCAATAAATCCGAATCCCATTCGGCTTCTTCACTTAAACGATTGTCGGCAATACGATAGGCTTTGACCTGTTCCGGTGTCAGATGGTTAGCCACCAAAACCGGAACTTTTTCCATTTTCAATTTTCTTGCGGCCAGCCAGCGGGTATGACCGGCAACAATGGTATGATCAGTGTCCACCACAATCGACTGCTGCCAGCCGTAGGTTTTTAAACTGTCGGCGACTTTATCCACCGCTTTAGTATTGCGGCGGGGATTTCGCTCATACGGGCGAAGGTCGTCGATTAAAAACCATTGAATATCCATGCATCGTGCTCCCTGATAAAATTTTTCAGTGAAGGGCTTGCCTTCACGAGTGAAATCATCCTCTCAGGAAAGACACTGAAATGGAAAGCGCAAAAGTTCACGACATGATGGCAAAAAGTTCACGAGATGACCCTTAAAATTGACCGAAAACGTTATTTTGGGCGTAAAAAAATCGCGTAAGTCTTTGATTCTTTCTTCCGGTCGGTCAATTTTAGAGGGTCTGTCGTGAACTTTTGGTTATCAAGTCGTGAAAAAAAGTGAGGTGAATTTCATTTTATGAATCCTCGTAATATGGCAGGCTATTCCGTAAGTCACCGCGCAACGCAACTGATAGCGTCATTATCAAATGCTAACAAGGGGACGAATAAACAGGATTAACCCAATGAACAATCATACTGAAAAAACCGATCAAAACGCGAACTCAGATCAAAAGAAGAAACGTTTACTGAGTGATCCTTCTTTTGATGCCTTAGTCGAGATCCAGAAAGAAATCGCTGAACAAATCCGGTGGATGCCTTCACTTTATAAGTTAGTCAATACCCTGATCAACACCGAGACGTTGCCTTATTTGAAAGAATTGATTCTGGCGGAATGGCATCATCGCCAACGACCGCTATTTAAATCATCGACGACTGAAACCACAAAAACAATTTCTTAATTCAATACCGACACCGACACTTTTTTAATTTCTAACACTTCGACACTTATCCCTATTCCATAACCGGGTTTATTAACCCAATGCAGGATCGGTTAGTGCGTCTCCTTTAGAAATGCGCTGACTGAATTCACTCAATCAAACACCAGGAGATTTTTTATGTCTAAATTAATTCAGGCGCTCATGAATCAAGAGCACCCTCAACGTCAGGCGCCGTTTTCAACCACGCCGGGTCAGGAAGCTCAACATCTTTATCAGGAGGCGGCGGAGCATATGCGTCAGAATCGGCCAGGTTTTACTCAGGAATATAAAGTCACCGAGGACAAAATCAAAGCCGGTGTGCAGGCGCGCGTCACCGCGGAGTTGGACAGTGTCAATCTGCATGACCCTAATCAATTCGATCGCCTTCAACGATTGATCGTCGACTGGCATCCGAATCCAACTCATGACAATTTTAGAGCCTGCGAAGCCGTTAAAAAAGCACTGATCCATTGCACAGCAGACGCTCACAAAAAACAGCAATTGCAACGGGCCTGTCAGGAATATAAAGCGCATTTAGCGGCGGATATCCGATCAGAACTCAATAGTGCTTTTCCCGAAGTCTCCCGGAAATATGGCTTCGATTTGCCTGAACCGACGACTTCCTACAAAAAGCCATTACGACCCACAGAAAAACCCTCGGCTTTAGAGTCGTTCCTGATCAAAGAATCCAAATCTTTGCCGCTCAATCAACACGAAGGATTGCAAAAAGCGGTGAAGAAATACGAAGCCGTGACCACTCTGCAATACACCTTACTGACTGCGAAACCGGCTCCAGCACAGATTCAGGAATTTAAGCAAACGCTGGAGAAACAAAAACCCGTGCTCGAAGCCCATCGGGACAGTACCGCCATGCGATTTCTCAAAGGGGTCACCACCATCCTCACGTTAGGTGTTGCCGCCCTCTGCGGCATTTTCAGTGTCAAAGGTGAAAAAGCCTCGGAAAAAATGCAGGGCATTGTGAACAGACCGACGGCGGCCAAATTGGGATAACCGGAGACGGGAAAATTTTTTGAATGGATTTTTTTATTTGATTTCATTTTAGGAGAAAGAATATGAGCAAACTCATCGAACAATTTCTAGAAACCCATCGTCAATGTACGGCGCAAAATTCGGTATTTAATATTAGCCAGGCATTAGATCAGGAAGCCCTGGCGATTGTTGAGCAGGCCCAGGCGGAAACACAGAGACGCTTCAGAGGGAAAACCACTGACGCCAATCATCAGCAAAAGGTATTCAACGCCAGCTTAGCAGCACGCCTGACCCGATTGCTGGATAAAGTGGATTTAATCAACGTCAGCCGTTATGGCACGCTGGGAAATGCTATCCGGCGTTGGTGTCCCTGGCAGTCAGGTCAGCAGCAAGTGTGCCTTGAAGTACAGAAAACTTTACTAACTTTATTGCCGGTCACCCGCCAGAAGCAGGAACTCCAGCAATTGTGCCAGGATTATCGAAACCATCTGGCTGTGGAAGTTGAAAAAGAAGCTAAAAATGACTCTGAACAAAACTATATGGTCAGTACCCAAAAGCGGACATTATTATTTGGCGCGCCACCCGTGAATGAGCACGCCCAGATGAAAATGGTCACCGACTCCAGACCGTCGGTGGAGAAATTAGTCATGGGCCCGACACGCGCTGTCGGAAAACCAGAGCAGCCCCCGTCTTTGGCCGTACAAAAATATCAAACGGTGAGCGCACTACAAGCCACTCTCAGCACGCCGGTGAAATCCGCACCGGAACAGGTGAAGGATTTTCGTGTGCAATTCAGGATTCATCGTCCGGTCATTGAACAGGACCGGGATAGTCTGGCTATGAAATTCGCCAAAGGGGTGGCGACCATATTGTCGCTGGGTGTCGCCTGGCTGTGCGGTATCTGGAACGTCAAAGGTCAGGAGGCCGCGAATGACCTGCAAACCACTTTGGACAAACCACTGCCGCCCATGGGCGCTTGCCGGGTGGGTTAATCATTGATGACCCTGATCATTCTATTCAGTTCCCGGCCATACCTTACCGGGGACTGGTCGGATGATGCTCTGATCGGATTGATTGTTGGAAGAGGTGATCTATGAAAAATTTACAAATCGTGTGTGAACGGGCAGAGATTCTTTTACGGATGGCGCATTATCAGTCGTTTCTCAATACCCCAGAATATCAGAGGATGCTGGAAGCGGCACTGCAAAAATCTCAAGGCCATCAATTATCTTTACTGCAATATCTCGTTTTAAAAATGATGGTACACTGTCAGCAATGGGTCTGTTTATGGGGAGAAACGGCCTGGCAAAAGGCGGTACATGCCTGTATTGCACAACTGATCAGTAGAAAATGGACACACGATCAACGGCGGATTTGGCTGCGACAGGCGGATGACCTGATCGAAATGGCCTGCGTCACTCAAACGGTACGCCGGGATATCCATCAGACCGCCAAAGACCGGCAAATTCCTCCGATGACGTTTGAGCAAGCCTATCAACAGGCCCGGCAGAGCTACCAGGAGCAACGAGAGATGCTCATTCAATGGGAAGATCAGGTTAAACAAATCGGTCAAACGTACGCCCAACTGACCAGAAAACCCAATGCCGTCACTCTGGCTCACTCACAGGGCATTACCCAAAGCTTACCGGCTGATCTGCCGACTTATTCCAAAGCATCGACGGAAATGCGATTGTCAGACGGTTACGTTGAGCATAAAATTCAGGTGGAAAGGGAAGCTCGCATCGTTTATCGAGAACTCTGCCACGATGTGATGAAAACTCCAATCCAGGAAATTTTAGTGCAACACGTTCATCAAGGCAGGCAACGCCTCACTGATTATGCCGGGCATATCTTAAAAACTGCTGAAACGCTTCAGCAGGAAATGCAGCAAGACCACCTGATTTTAACCACACACCGCAACCAAATTCTCATTGCGCACGAAAAACGCATCTCCCAATTATCGTGGAGCCTGGAGCAAATGATTCAAACCTGCCGTGATTTCCTCCCTAAAAATCCTGAAAGCGCCTATTTTCTCAGTCAACCGTCACGTCAGGCATTGACTGATCTGGTAGAGAATGCCCAAGAGATTAAACGTCAACTGCATACCAATCCAGTGGCCATTGACTCAGCGTCTGTGCAGGAAAAAATTCTAACGATAGAGACTCACCGCCAAAATTATGAGCAATCGATTACCGGCTGGTATGGATTCTTTTCGCGTTTTTCTAAAGCTCAACAGCAGCGTGAAAAAATAAATCATGAATTGAAAAATCATATCGCTGACATGGTTGTCCCGGCTTGTAATCTCTCGGATCGTGAAGGCGTCGTCACGGAAGATCAACTGAAAGCACAACAACAACGAATACAAGAACTAGAAAATCAAAAAACTTACCTGCAGGCAAAAGCTGAAAAAGTCCAAGAAATTCAGCTTCCAACGGCTCAAAGTCTCTCCCCGTGAAACTCAACCCGGGATATGGGTCAATTTTATTAGCAACAACGAGTCAGAAAATTTTGAGTACTCACGATCAGCTACTCAGAAACATCTGCCGTTGCCGCAATTGGGTAGACAACCGTTTCTGTCGTTGAGTGGGGAGGACAGACGGACAACCGGCGTGGTCGAGGTGGTCGTTCTCCGCGGGGCCATCAATCTAGGTCCACTCCACTGCAACTCCAGGATTAGCCATTACAGGTGCGAAGTGGTTGTTGTCGAGGTAGACGATGTACTTGCTGATCGCGAACTCGAGGTGCTGGAATACAGCGTGCTGCTGGAGCTGGAGGAAGACGATGCAGCGCTGGAAGAGGACGTGATGGATAGTTTGGGTTTGGGGAAAGACCAAAGCCGTTGCTCTAAACTGACAGAAAGTTTGGATTGATGTTTTTGATCGGGCGGCGATAAATAAGCTGGGGATGTTACAGTAGACGTTGGATGGCGGTGTAAGCGCTGCAAATCCTTAATGAGTTCCTTGAGTTGTTTTCGATCGGCTTTACTTAAAGTGTCCCTGTTTTTACGGTAATCATCAAGTTTAGCTAAGTAATGTTGCCTGCTTCCCTCATGACTAATGCTGGCAACCCGTTGATCGGCCTGAGCGAGTAATTCTGAGTTAGAATAATGGGGTTGGCGTTTAAATAAACCGGCGAGAGTAGCCAATAACGGTGGTTTTGCTTGATTGGATTTCACCTCTTTTTCTTCTACCTGGGCGGTTATCACTTTGACTTCACTGACGTCGGCTCCGTATTGTTCCAATAGCCGTTTGCTGAGGAGATCCATGCGGCAACCCGATAGTTGTAGCCCAGGCGTCCATAACTGCATGCCCGAATAAGGGGAAGCTCCCAGCAACCGCCATGCCGACGGTTGCGGTTGCTGAGCCTTACGTTTGCCGAACAACTGTTGCGGACGGATCAATTTCTCAACCCGCTCGGAGTTCCGGTATAATCCCGCCGACAGCAGCCACCAACTCACGGCACCCTTTTCATCACCCATCGCCAACAGTGGACCATCACCCCATTGGGTGGGCTGGATCGTAGGGTATTGAAAGGCAATACTCCCAATGGCAGTAAACCAAGAAAAAATAGCCAGACAGCGGCGACTGGCTATTGACCACAGCCGCACCGTCTTATCCCTACTCCCCGAAGCCACTAGCTTCCCATCCGGGCTAAACGACACACTCCACACCTCTCTCGTATGCCCGGTCAGCGGCGCGCCCTGCGGCTTTCCGCCGGCGACCTGCCATAGCCGTACCGTCTTATCTTCACTCACGGAGGCCACTAACTTCCCATCCGGGCTAAACGACACACTATTCACCCTTCTCTCATGCCCGATCAGCGGCGCGCCCTGCGGCTTTCGGCTGGCCACCGACCACAGCCGCACCGTCTGATCTTCACTCCCCGAGGCCACTAACTTCCCATCCGGACTAAATGACACACTCGTCACGTAACCCACATGCCCAGTGAGCGGCACGCCCTGCGGCTCTCCGCTGGCCACCAACCACAGCCGCACCGTATAATCCCCACCCGAGGCCACTAACTTCCCATCCGGGCTAAACGACACACTATTTACCGGCATCTTATGCCCGGTGAGCGGCGCGCCCTGCGGCTTTCCGCCGGCGACCTGCCATAGCCGTACCGTCTTATCTTCACTCACGGAGGCCACTAACTTCCCATCTGGGCTAAACGACACACTATTCACCCTTCTCTCATGCCCGGTGAGCGGCACGCCCTGCGGCTTTCCGCTGGCCACCGACCACAGCCGCACCGTCTGATCTTCACTCCCCGAGGCCACTAACTTCCCATCCGGGCTAAACGACACACTATACACCTCCCCCCGATGCTCGGTGAGCGGCGCGCCCTGTGGCTCTCCGCTGGCCACCGACCACAGCCGCACCGTATCATCACCACTCCCCGAGGCCACTAACTGCCCGTCCGGGCTAAACGACACGCTCGTCACATCTCCCTGATGCCCAGTGAGCGGCGCGCCCTGCGGCTTTCCGCTGGCCACCGACCATAACCACACCGTCTTATCCTTACTCCCTGAGGCCACTAACTGCCCATCCGGGCTAAATGACACACTTGTCACCCCCTTCTCATGCCCAGTGAGCAGCGCGCCCTGCGGCTTTCCGCTGGCCACCGACCATAACCACACCGTCTTATCCCCACTCCCCGAGGCCACTAACTGCCCGTCCGGGCTAAACGACACGCTCGTCACATCTCCCTGATGCCCAGTGAACGGCGCGCCCTGCGGCTTTCCGCTGGCCACCGACCATAACCACACCGTCTTATCCTTACTCCCCGAGGCCACTAACTGCCCATCCGGGCTAAACGACACACTCGTCACCCAAGCCTCATGCCCGGTGAGCGGCGCGCCCTGCGGCTCTCCGCTGGCGACCTGCCATAGCCGCACCGTCTTATCCTCACTCCCCGAGGCCACTAACTTCCCATCCGGGCTAAACGACACACTCCTAACCCCAAGTTTATGCCCGGTGAGCGGCGCACCCAGCGGCTCTTGGCTGGCGACCGACCACAGCCGCACCGTATTATCATAACTCCCCGAGGCCACTAACTTCCCATCCGGGCTAAACGACACACTCGTCACCCAAGCCTCATGCCCGGTGAGCGGTTGACCGACCACCTCACCCGTTTCCCGGCGCCGAATTTCAATCGTATTATCTCGCGCAATAACCAACCACGGCTCGCGGGGATGATAAGCGATCGCTCGGACTACTCCTTTACATACCAGGCGGGGATACTCTCCCCATTCGACCCATTCCAAGGTCGCTCCCCGTAAATTGACGCCATACAGCCAGGTGCGGGTCAGGTCCGCGCCGGTGAGATCCGCGCCTAACAGATTGCTATGCGCCAGTATCCCATAGCGCAGGTTCGCGCCGGGAATGCGTACCCTTGGCCAGTCTCGCCCACACAGGTTGACACCGCTGACATTCAATACTGTCGCGGCATTACCGCTGGCCACGGCGATAGCGCTGTCCGTTTTACTGCGTTCTATTAACTGGAAGAAGACGGCCTGCAAGGCCGGGTTTCTTTGGGTGCGGTCCACTAAAAAACGCACCTGATCCGGTGTCAAACGCTGTTGCGTGAATAACGCTACAGCTCGCTCGTAATAGCGCGTCCATAACAAGCGAACGGGAACCAGGTTCTGATCAGGCTTAGGGATCAGTAACAATTGTTCCGCCACGCTGGTGGTCATAAAATAATCCAATAAAGAGGCATGCATAAAGCTCCAGGTGTGGTCGCTGCTCTCGCGCAGCGGGCTACCCTGGCGCAAGGATCGGCTGTCCGGCAGGACGTCGCCCAGTAATAGCGAGAGGGTCTCTCCGTGGGAGGCGGTTTTTGACTCCGGCATCGAGAGGATCTCATACCGTAGGCCGACCTGGCCTGTCTGCCACAGGTGTTCGGCAAACGTCAGGCAAAATACCCGGTACGCCGCTTTCAGCCAATGGACCTGCACATCATCCCCGCCGGTTTGATCGGCTGCTTGTTTTAACGCTTGCTTGCACGATTCGCCCAGAATCGCGGCGGGGTCTTTCAGGTAACCGCGCTGCTGGTAGGCTTTCTTCGCCTGGCGGGTAAACCAGGTGTCCATAAACCGGTCGTAGAGCGCGGCGCGCGTGATTGGGGTTTTTTCTGTCCGCCGGGCAGTTTTGACTTCTGAGAAGTCTGAAGCTTCTGTCGTTTCGCGAGGGGTTTTTTCGTCCTTCGAGTCTTCGGTTTTCGATGAGGTTTTGGCGGGAGTGAGTGACTGTGCTTTTGTCAATTCCGGCAAAATGGATAACGTCATCCACAACATAAACGGCGTGTCGATCAGCGTTTGCAGTTCAGGAATTGCCTTAAATTCGGCCTGGTAACGTGCGGCATCCCAGTCTTTCGGGCGCTCGGGATCGTTCTGATGTTGGGCGACGTATTTCTCGATATAATCCTGAGTCTGTTGCACCGTAAACGGCGACACATGGCGCGTCCGGTAGCCCGGCCAATCGGGTGTGCCGTTCAGGGTATGCGGCACAAAGCTGTCAGCTTCGTTGAGGGCTTGCACCCGCTGGCTGCGACAGCCAATCACCAGCTTGACTCGCCCGGAGCTCTGATTCAAATGATTTCCGTCATACACATTGGGCGCGGCCTGTCCAGGTATTTCATCGTAGCCGTCAGCAATCCAGACCGTATGATAATCGCTTTGCAATAGACGGATTTCCTCCGAGGTGAAACTAATTTCCGGTAAATGATGGTAATAATCCCACAGATTCCAGGGATTGACCTGGACGGATGACAGGGGAATAAACACCGGTACCGGCGCTCGGGGGATGGGGTCGCCCGGGCGATAACTTTGCCAAGCCGGGTCCTGCCACAGGGTTCTCAGCAGAGAGCGGTTAAAGGTGCTTTTGCCTGCGCCGGCTAAGCCTTGCAGTAACAGGACTTGCGCCGCACCTTGCAGCAGTTCGCGTTGGACCCACGGGTATAACGGCTCAGAAGATTGTCCCGTTCCGGCTTGCGACTGACCGTTGGGCTCGATATAACAGGACAGTTCCTGGGTGATATAAGGGTCGGTTAATACTTTCTCCCGCAAACGATGTAATTTCACGCCCAGGGTGTAGGACGGCGATTGTTTGTCCTGCCAGCAGGGCGACTGCTTTTGCTGTTGACTTTGCGCCAGCAAGGTTTTAAATTCCGCTGCCGCCGATTCAGAGCCAAGGGACAAATTTAGCGTGGGCGCTGGTTTCGGGGGAGGGTCTATTTTCCTCTCAACCAAGGTAACGCTTTGTTCCATCAGCTCCAGACTGTGAGCCATCTCTGGTGACAGGGAGGATAAAGGCGTGGGATCTCCAGGCGCAGTTGTGCCGGAGGATAAGGCTGGCGTGGGGGTTGGTTGAGGAAGAGTGTCTGTTTTCACCTCCACGGAGGTCACGCTTTGTGTCATCACCAACTTCAGACTGTCTAATAAATTCGACGATATGTCGCTAAAATCTGGATCGAGGGCGGTTGAGGGAGTGGAACTCGTGGGCGCAGTCACGTCAAAAGACCTGGCTTTGACTTTGCCCGGGTGAATCGATAGGGATTTTTCATCAGTCTTCTCCCGCATTAACGGCTCTGTCCGCTTGTTCTCCAGACGGATGGGGGAGATACCTGGGGGATAGTGCTGGTTTGCCGGGTGAACGCCGGGCGGGATTGCTCCGCGATGACGGCTTGTTGCCATAACCCTTCCAGCACTTGCGGCACTTGACTGGCGGTGGGACGCCGGGCGGGGTCTTGCGCCCAGCAAGCCTGAATCACGACCGCTAATTCCAGCGGACAATCAGTGGGAACGATTTCCCGATGTCCCTTCAGGACTAGCGGCATCAACACCCGCTTTGGCCAGTCGCGACCCAACTCGTCGGTTTTCAGATGACTATACGGGAGACGGCGGGTCACCACTTCCCAGCAAATCATGGCAAAACTATAAATATCGCTGGCAGCGGTAGCGCCTTTACCTTGTAGCACTTCGGGCGCATTCCAGAGCAAGGTCCCCACTTCGCTGGTGTCCCTGACCTGAGATTTTAAAGTAGAAAGACCAAAGTCGCAGAGTTTGGCGCGGCCATTCATATCCAGCAGAATATTCAGGCTTTTTAAATCCCGGTGCAGTAATTCATGCGCATGTAGGACACTCAAACCTAACGCAATATCGCGCAATAAACGCAACCGCTGTGACCAGGGCAACGCCTGGCTGCCGTCTTTCAATAGATCGTATAAACTACCGCCCGGCGCGAGTTCCATCACCAATAACGGCGGCGACTCCAGGGATAAACCCAACAAGTGGATCAGAAACGGCGACTGCAACTCTGCCATCACCTTTGCTTCGTCTTTGAGTAGTGCTTGATCTCTGGCCAATAACTGGGACTTCTTAAAACGTTTAACCGCCACCGGTTGGCCCTCATACGTTCCGCGCAATACTTCACCAAAGGAGCCTTTGCCCAGCGTATTTTTAGCTTCTTCCTCCGGAGTTGGCAATTTCAGCGCATCCCGGTTCAGTGCTAAATCTTTAGCGGGCGTTAAGGTCATGGGAGCAGTGACTTCCCGCACCTCTGTGCCGATCACCCCGGAGTAATGCCCTTTCCAGGGACTGAAATCACAGTCAGGATCGGTCGTATAGCGGGCATAACGCGCCGGTAATAAGTGACCCTCTGCATCCTGTGGCATGAAATACGTGCTTTCTTCGAGTTGAAACGCCACGGATTGCTCCGTATGCAACAGCAGGCGCGTGCGGCCCTGAGCGCGGGACAGGGCGTTGGTTTCATAGACATTACAGGGTTCAGCTAATCCGCCCACGCCTTGTACCAGCCAGAACAACGCATAGTGGCTTTGTAAGGTTTGCCATTCACTGTCGGTAAAATCCGCTATTTCGTCAGTGGTCAGTTGATGGTTGCGGGTAAAGAGTGGTGAACCACTGGCGTGATGCAGGTGAATGAATAACGGCAGCCAGGCGCTCGGCGGCGGATCGCCCGGACGATAGGCTTGCCAGTGGGGCGCTTGCCATAACTGCCAGGCGGTTTCCTGGAAGGAATGGCTCGGGTCTTCGCCTTCTTCACCCAGCCAGAGCAGCATTTCAATTTTGGATTCCCAATGAGTGTGCGTTGGATTTTCTGCTTGTAATTTCGGTAGTGACGCTTTGGACTCCATCGGTTGCGCTAGACTGTTTCGCAATGCGCACAATTTCAGGCCGACCTGATAACGTGGATCGTCAGCGCTGAGCCAACTCACGGTTTGATCATCCACTAACAAGAGATTGAGTGAACCGCTACTCTGCACCTGACTGAGCTGAGTTTGAGTGATCGTGGCGGTGGGGTCGGTCAGCGAGGGTGTTTCGTATTTCTGGTCTTTTTGAAGGGGTGACAGCTCTTGTGGCACTGTCGGTAGACCTTCGGAGAATCCCTGCTCGACCCGCTGCCACAACACATCCAATCCTTTCGCTAACGTTTTTAACGAGGGACGAGCGGATACGGTCGAATCCGTGCAGGCCCGAATCAGGGCGATCACCGCCGGCGGACAATCCCGCGGCAAGCCTTTGCCTTGCTCCCAACCGTTCACCAGAGTCGTCGAGCGGCTCACCATACACCATAATAATTGGCCTAACGCTAAGACATCGTCGGCCTCGGCCACCGCCGTTTCGCTGAAGCCAGGCAGGAGTTGCGCACGGCCCTGGGTATCGAGATAGCATTGCCGCGGATTCCAGGTGATATGCGTCAGCGCCGGAAGTCCGGCATTGATACAGCCCCACCGCCACATCCCGCACCATCCGACAACGCGCCGACCATGAGTCGGCGGTTGAGGAAGTCAGAAATTCACCCAATCCCATTTGGGGCGGAGCCTTTATCACGATTCAGTTGTTGGCTTTCGATATTTCACAAGTCCCTAAGACCGCTCAACCAAAAGGGTGAACGGCATTGAAACAAAGCCATCCAGGACGCCTGATGCTGCGCCCCAGCTTCAGCGGACTGCTGTACCATCCCACGGCTTGTCCGTCATAAACGCCGGTATGTAAGGCTACGCCTTTCTCTTCCTGAACCGTCTGATCGATGCGCAAATCGGCGGGTCGCAGAGCGGGCAATGTCGCCGTGGGGGAACGCGGTGAAACGGTTTTGATGTCTTGCTGAGAGGACTGACTGTCAGTCAGTGATGGTGGTTGTTGAGGGGTACTGGTTGAATCAACAAGATGGGGTCTTTGCATGCCGGTCTCCTTATGGCTCAAAATCCAGTTCAATCATGATAAAGCATCTTAACGGCTTATCGTTGCCGTGTAAATTATAAAAAATCCCGTGTAAAGAACCCCGTTTATATGAAAGAAGGTGGCATCAGTTTTATCGATATTGGCATTTTTGCACGAGTGGTGAACGATTTCCCAAACGCCTTATATTTCGCAGTAACCTGAGTGTGAAATATCAGGGCTAGAGGAACGGTAAGAATAAAGATCCTGGAAAATTTAAGAAACAGGTTTCTTTGCAACAATCTGCCCGCCAACGTAAGCGTAGAGTTGTTTTGCAAACCCTGTTCGATCATTCTCTAAGCTCAATGAAACTACGGATGTCCTGGTGCAGTCTCAAAAAGATGAATTAATCCAACGATTTGAAAAATATCTCACATCAAATGATTGAATTTTCTGATAACGCCTCATCAAAAAATCAGATATGCTGTTTAACCACTATTGATTAGACTACATAACAGGATCACGAAAATTCTAAGGATAGAAAAAACCATGGAACATTTATTATCAACGGTTCACTCTTTTAATTCTTCCTGGCAATCGGTAGACCGGATTCCGATCGTGCTGTCCTTGCTGAAAGAAGAATTGAACCAACTGGAAACGGCCAATAGTACTGATTCGCTTTATTGGACTACTCTGCAAAAGAAATTATCCCGTTATCAAGTCCTGTACCAATACTGGAATCAAATAGATTTAAATCCTCGGCAAACCGAGTGGATGGCCGACATGCAATTCTATCTGCAAACATGGCAGAAAATGGTAAGTTCATCACCCCAGTTATCCCCTCCTGTTCTCTTACCTCGGGTAGACCAGAAAAAGCCTGCATCGATATCGAGCTTCGGTAATTTAACCAACCATAGGAGAAATCAAAGTCATGAAATCCCAAAAAAAATCCACTGCTCGGTATAATACTTTCTATCGATTTAACCCAGGTCGATCTCAAAAATCAATCGTTGTGTTTTTCATTGGGTTCTTGACACAGTGGTGTCGGTATCATATCAATTCGATAAAAAATAAAGAGGATTTCTCCCATCGGAGAGTGGATCGCGTGATTTGGATAGCTGGGTTGATCGTGTTTGCCATTGCTTTGATTGAAGCGCCTTTATTAGATCGGCAGAAAAACAGAGTGACGGCTCTGATCCTGGATAAATCTGTTCCCATCACTCAACCGCAGAATAAGCAGGCCGTTGTTCATCAGGGATAAGCAGGTTTATTCGGATTATTTTAAAAATCTATTCCTGCCTTTCTTTCAAGAAAGGCTCATGGCGCACTGAATATTGGATTGTTGGATACTGAATTGAATGTGGTCTAAAAAAACCAGACGGGACTGCAAAGCCAGCCGGGCGTGAACAGCGATTTCCCGCCATTTTTTCTCATCTTCTCCGGCCAGATGATGCAAAATTTTTAAAGCCTGGGGAAAGTGTTCGTGGTGGTCCAATTCAATATGCCGATTGAAATAATATAATAAGAGCTGAATGGATGGTTGCTGATGCTGAGGGATGGAACGCTGTAACCGCTGCACCAGGGGCGTAAACATGGCGGTGGTAATGGCTTCGCGGCCATACACAAAGGCCGCAGCCAAAATGGGGGTGTCCTGGTCAAAAAAACCAAACGTCGTTAACACGAAATGCTGAATCGCCACGGATAATTGAGCAGATTCCATCGCCGCGATCAAAATATCTCCCTGTTTTAAGCGTTGCAAAAAATATTCTATAGGTCGGGTATCCGCTTGCATGGCCTGCATCGCCTGCAAATATAATTCAAAGTGACTGTAATGGGCCTGACCATCCAGGGCATGATCACTTTCCTCTTCGATTAAAATTCGGCTGATAAGGTGCGCGCTATAGGGGTCTTTCGGGGGGAACCACGGCGCGCGCGTGGTCACTAAACGGCTGTATAATTCTTTTAACAAACAGACAAAGTCCCACACCGCAAAGACATGGTTCTCCATGAATATCCGCAAATTTTCTATAGAATCAATGGCGGCGTAAAGGGAATGGTTTTTAATTTTTTCAATCAGCGGCGCTAATTGTTCATTGACGATTTCCAGGTTAGCCATGACGATGTGATCTCCGGGTGAATGAATCCGTTTTATTTTTATCGATTCGACAGGAATGTTTTTGATTCTGCTTTTTTGGCCTTTTTGTTTTCAATAAATCCACAATGACCTGCACAGTTTGTGCATCTAATGGTTTTACAAAAGTTTCCATCATGCCCGCCACCAGACAACGTTGGCGGATTTCCTCATCCAAATGAGCGGATAAGGCAACCATGATCGATGCTGGACGCTGATTCCGCTGTTGCCAGATTCGAATTTCTTTCGCCACCGCACAACCCTCTTGATCCGGCAGACCCAGATCCATCAGTAATAAATCGTAGTCATGCGACTGCACTTGCGTGAGCGCCTGAGCTCCATTGTCTGCCGTATGCACCTGAAAACCGGAATTGATCAACCTATTTTGAACCGCTCTTTGTACGATGGGATGATCTTCTACAACCAGAATCAGTTTATTTTTCGCTGCCGGCGTGACGGCATGAGCCACTGAATTGACGACTACCCCAGCGTTATCACGCTGATCATGAGGCAGAATAAACTCCAGGACTCCCGGTGAGTGCCGGGATGCTAAAGATTCCCGGAGAGGCACCAGTAACGTAAAACTCGTGCCCTGATTTTCGACGCTGGTGACGGAAATTTCACCGTCTAATTCGGTGATAAACTGTTTGACCAATGCCAATCCCAAGCCAAAGCCCGGATAGCAACCTTGATACGCAGGATGCAGCCGTTCAAAGCGGGTAAAAATCAATGTTTGTTTATCCAGCGGAATCCCGATCCCGGTATCCTGAACTTCAAATTGAATCACCAGGCGTCTGTGCCTGCGCTGAATTAACCTCAGGCGCAAATCAACGGATCCTTGTGCCGTAAATTTGATGGCGTTACTCACTAAATTCAGCAAAATACGCTGTATCCGAACCGGATCGCCGATCAGCGTCGAGGGAATTTTGGCGTCATAGTTGACATGGAAATCGAGATTTTTTTCCTGAATTGAAGGCTTGACCAACCGGACGATGTGATCCACCAATTCCTGCAGATTAAATTTCTTTTCATAAACCGGCAAATCACCGGCTTCGTGTTTGGAAAACTCAATGACCTGATTGAGTAAATTTAATAACACCTGACTGGATTGAATTAAATCCTGGGCGATTATTTTATCGGATTCATGGTGTAATCTTTCAGCCAATTGCTGCGCCATACCGATAATGCCTGACAAAGGAGTGCGCATATCATGGCTTATATTGGTGATAAACGCGGATTTAGCTTGATTGGCGGCGTCGGCCTGTTGTTTAGCCTGGCGCAATTCTCTTTCTTTTTGTTTTAATGCGGTAATATCCGAGAAATAACCCACGATACCTAATACCTGATGATGGTCGTCGATAATGGGAAGTTTACTCACGAGGGTGACAAGTTTTTTTCCATCAGGGAGTACTAATGTTTCCTCCTGGTTAGTGATCGGGTGACCGTTTAAGGTATCCTGATCCCCCTGTATAAATTCTTCAGCCGAATGACCGGTCGGCTGCCAGTTTAATTCATGATCCGTCTTGCCAATGATCTCTTCACAGGAACGAAGGCCCACTAATTTTGCGTAATTCAGGTTACAGCCCAAATACACTGAATGCTGATCTTTCCAAAAGATAAATCCGGGTAAGGCATGGGTAATATTTTTTAAAAAAACCTCAATAATATGTTGAGCATTGTTTTTAGTAGGATTGTGTGTGATGGACTGCATGGGTTCCTCCTGGTGGGTTAAATTCCATTGGCCACCACCCGTGCGGAACGCTCCGGCGATCGGTTCGTTGGCCGCACAGGCTATGAACTAAGATCGCCCACAACGTGTCGTCGCTACCATTCATCAGCGAAAAAGCTTCCTTTGAACCGCTAGATGTCCTAAAATAGGACAGGCAGCAGCCAGCCACACCAAGAAGATGTGGCTGAATACTTTTTTCAAAAGGAAACCCATTCCGCCTGAAACGGCGGTTTTTCAAGACGACGACACAAAAATTTGCTAGACTTTTCTTAGCCATTGTTAACGTTAACTCCGTTGACGGTGGTTAGTACTCGGCGGGTGCTAGATACACCTTCCGGGTACGCCTATATGTTAGCTCGGCTTTTGTCAGAAATGCAAGGACCGGACAGTTGGGACAAATTTTGAACTGGTCGGACCGGACTGGATAACCTGAGTCTAACACCGGCGGTTGAAGAGGTTTAATCTATTAACACTGTGAAAAAAACGGAACCCTGTCCGAGAAGAAATCCCTCTCGACTAAACCCTGCCTTAAAATCAGGCTCTTACCAAACTTCTAAAATTTTGCTATAATCTTACCAGTAAGTTTAACCCATAAGGCCAATAATATGAGTATTTTAGCTACCACAAAACTGTCGTCTAAAGGACAAATCGTTATCCCGGAGGATGTCAGAAATAAAGTAGGTCTCCATACCGGCGATCAATTTGTCGTTGTGGCCGATAAAGACGTTGTTATTTTAAAGATCATCAAAAAACCTTCTGCCCAGGAGTTTACCCGCTTAGTGGCTCAGGCCAGAAAGGTAGCAAAAAAAGCCGGTTTAAATAAAAAGTCCATCAAAGATGCGATTAAAGAAGCTCGCGGCCAATGATCAGAATAGTACTGGACACTAATGTACTCATGTCCGGGATATTTTGGTCTGGTCCTCCGAATCAAATTCTTTTAGCATGGCATAAAAACCTCATGGAGATCGTGACTTCAAAAGATATTATCCATGAATATACCCGAGTGGGTGAAATTCTAAGTCAAAAATATAAAGGCGTTGATGTGAATTCTATTATTAACTTAATGACCATCCATAGTACCGTTATATCACCGATCAATTTGCCGCAGCCTGTTTCATCCGATCCCGATGATGATAAATTCATTGCATGCGCGTTAAGTGCTCATTGCAAAATCATTATTAGTGGCGACAAGCATTTATTAGATATTTCCGGGTATGAGGGGATTCAAGTTTTAAAACCAGCCACTTTTGTCAAAAATTACTTACAGAATTGACAACGAATGATCCTTATCAATACTACCATTATCCCACCGGAGGATCCTCTAACACGATTAGGCCATGATGGATGGCCAGCAAAGTCACCGCTAAATCGGTTTCAACATTTAACTTTTCAAAAATACGTCCGCGATAGCTATGAATGGTTTTATGACTGATATGGAGTTTTTCGGCCATTTCCTTAACGGGCATTCCGCGAATCAGCATCATCATCACTTCCATTTCACGTTCAGAAAGAGTATCAAATACATTATCTTTCTTATAATCGATTTTAGTCAGCGCTAAACGTTTCGCCAACTGTGTGCTGATCACTCGCTGGCCGGCGGCGACAGATTGAATGGCCCGTACTAATTCATCGACATTGGCCTCCTTAGTCAGGTAACCGTGGGCGCCCGCTTCCAGTAAACGAAATAAAAATAAATCATGAATGACTGAAGTAACAATTAAAATCCTGGTATCCGGGTTGACGCGCAGGATTTTCTGCATGACATCCAAACCCAACTGATCGGGTAATTTGAGATCTAAAAGCACCACATCGGGATTAAAGCGGCGAACTAATTCTACCCCCTCCCGTCCAGTGCCTGCTTCTCCCAGCACCGAAATGGCTTTTTCCTGTCGCAGCATTTCGCAAATACCGGATCGAACCAATTGATGATCGTCAATTAATATCGTCTTAATCAATTTAAATCCTGCTGGAATAAAAAATCGAGTATTTTGTCACTTTCCGTTAAAAAAATCCAGTTTTTCAATTACCTGGAAAGTATAATTGATGTTCAGGAAGATGTTCAATCCGGGTGACTCACCTGCTGAGTTATTATCCACTCGCCGAATTGTTCATGCGTTTGAACAGCGTTCCTGAGTCATGATAAAATCCTCATTTCAGATATCAGAGCGATCAGGAGTTGGCATGTCCATTCTAAAAATCAGATCCAGGCAAGAAGCCCTGGCGATTCAATTTACGGGTGATAACCGGCAGACGCTGATTGATTTTGTCCATCACCCCGTCACACCTCCCGATCGGGCTGCCCCAATGACCATCGCTGAAAGCTTAAAAGCTAAACATAGAAGCCGATTTGATCGCCAACTGGCAAAACTGCTGGAATATGAGGCACGAGGTTATAGCATTGACAGTTTATGCGAAGAACTTGCACAAATATTAGCGGAAATGAGGCCTCCAGAACGAGCGTCTGCTCTCCAAAAACTGGAGCGTTCTCCTTTAGCAAAGAAACCTTCCATGACTAAGGTCATCAATCACTATTATCAAAAACAACCTAAAATTTCTGCGAATCCCTACCTTCTGATCCCCTTGCCTCAATGTAAGACTCAATCAAAGAAAAAGTCCCTGGAAGAAGAACAACCGGACAATATGAAGACGCCAAAAGCCATTCGTTGATTACCGAAAACCCCGTCAAGCGGCTATCGCAAACCCGTACCTGGTATCGCGTCAAACGGCGGCAAACTTATATTAAGCCCCATGAATTAGCGGCCTGGCATAAGGGACTACAAAAAATGACTAACGAAACGCACCACGATTATTTACTGATGGTTTTGTTTACTGGCTTGCGGAAATTGGCCTGTTATTTTTTCACGATCAACCCGATAAATTTTTTCCTTATGCGCAAATTGACGTCGTGTATTTTCCAGATGGAGAAGGCGGCGATGAAATTCAGGAAGAAATTTTTAAAGGCCCTCTCGACCATCAATTACGCAGCGCTTTGCGGTATATCCGTAATAATTTCATTACCGAAAAAATCATCAAATTACCCGATCAGGCAGAAGCCCGCCGCTTTTTTAATTATCCCTACATCGCGATTGAAGAAGCCCTGGTTAACGCTGTTTATCACCGTTTATGCATAGCTTAGCATAAGCGATGGTATGTAAAGTAATTCATTATGTAAAGTACGTCAAATAAACTCATATAAATCAAGGATCCTATCGTTTATAACTTCGCATATTAAATATGATATAATATTTATGTATTCAAATCGAAATGGGAGAAGTCCTATGGATACAAAAAATATTGAAAATCTAATGACCAGTTTGTTACAAAAGATGAAAAATGATGGATACAGCAAAGAAGTAGTATCTAACACTATATGGATAATAAATCATTTTAAAAAATATTGTGCGGAAAAATGTATTACAACAGTCACAGTTCCAATAATGGCTGAATTTTTAAGAGAAAAGTACGATGTTGATTATTATAATCCATCTTCTTCTATGCAAACAGTTTTACGAAGACCGGTTTTGATTCTTTATGAATTTTATCTGACTGGTACATTTTGTAAAATGCATCAAAAAGAAAAAACTATTGATACACCCTCACAATTCAAGGATTTTTACCTTAAATTTCGTGATTTTATTAATTCTAAAAACATAATTTTAAAAAGTAAAAAGAGAAAATTATGGGTAATGTCTGAATTTCTCATGTATCTAAATAATATTGGAATAAATGATATAACCACTATAGAAGTAGATACTGCTCACACATATATAAATTCATTAGATAACTATGCTCGTGCTACAAAGCATGTAATCGTTACTGTATTAAGAGAAACTCTTGAGTGGTTGCATTCTGAAAAATTAATTAACTTTACAGGAAAGCAAGCTTTTCCAACTGTCAGAAAGGCTCCTGATACACAAATACTATCGTATTTTTCAAAGGAAGAAATACAAAGGCTTTTAGATAGTATTCATTTAGACTCTACACATGGAAAACGTGATTTAGCGGTGTTATCAATATTAGTATATTTAGGGCTGAGAGTGAGTGATGTAGCTAATCTAAAATTTAATAGCTTAGACTGGAATAATAATACAATTAATGTTACCCAATTAAAAACTAATAGCTTATTAACTTTACCCTTTCTTGATAATATTAAAATTCCATTAATTGATTATCTGAAAAATGAAAGACGTCCTAAGTCTTCAGATGAAGACTATGTTTTTATCTCAACATATGCTCCTTTTAATAAGCTGGTTATTAGTAGTTTTCAGAGAATCGTTAATAAATACATGGATAAAGCCGAGATTGACTATTCAACTAGACATCATGGGCCGCACGCATTAAGGCATAGCCTGGCAACTAATTTAATGAGCAACAACGTGCCGATTAGTGCAATTTCGAGTGTGCTAGGTCATGCAAACACCAGGGCTACAGAGATATATTTAACCATTGATGAAAAAAATCTTAAGAATTTATCTTTGGAAGTGCCAAATGTATAAAATTCCAGAATTTATTGGACCATTCAAAGATATATTACCAAACTTCATAAATTATCGAAGAAGTTTAGGATATGATTATCAAAAACCAACAGTTTTAAGATTTAAAGAACTTGATACTTTTTTATCTAAATATGGCTATAACAAGATAGAAATGACACGAGAAATGTATGACTTATGGATAGCTAAAAGAGGTAATGAGACTCATACAAATCAGGGTAAACGCTGTTCGGCATTTACAACACTTGCAAAATATTTAACATCAATTGGATATGATAATATTTTTTCGCCTACACCTATTAATAATAGAATGTGGAAATCAAATTTTGTTCCATATATTTTTTCGCGTGATGAAATTACAAATATTTTCAGAGTTGCAGATAAAGTTGATAACTTAACACATGTGGATACACCAACATTTGTAATCATGCTTGCTACTTTATACACTTGTGGTCTGAGAATATCTGAATTGCTAAATATAAAATTACAAAATATAAATTTTACTACCGGGGCAATGCAAATACTTAACAGCAAAAACCATGAAAATAGATTAATTGTTGTATCTGACTCTTTAAGAAAAAAACTTATAGAATATCATTTAAATTATACATTCCCTATAAATGCAGAATATTTTTTTAGAACAACAAATGGAAAACAAGTTCCATATGGCACATTTAAAATTTTGTATCATAGAACTTTAGCTTTAGCACAAATACCTAAAAAAAATAATTGTAGACATAAATATCCTAGAATACATGACCTAAGGCATTATGCCGATTCCCTTATTATGTCGATCTGATAATATATACCCTTATTTTATAGTGTTTTTTGTAATTCCAGATCGGCATAATTAGAGCGATTTTAAAAACTCCATTAGCTTGTCATTTGGTTTATAACGTAGTGATTTTATATTTGGATCTTTAGTTCTATTGAGAGCATTTTCTTTCATCTTGAGATCTGCTTTTATATAAATTTGAGTACTTTCAATAGATTCATGCCCAAGCCAAAGGGCTATAATCATAGTATCCACACCAGCTTCGAGCAGTTGCATGGCTGCAGTATGGCGAAGTGAATGCGGAGAGATACGTTTTCTTTTTAAAGTGGTGCAATGATCACTGGCTAATCTAATATATTTTTTTAATATATAGTCAATCCCATCTCTACTCAGTTTTCCTTTACGAGCGTTAGTAAATACTAAATTTTCGCTATTTGATTTATTTTCATTAAGCCATGATTTCATAACCGAAGCTGTTTTCTTTGTAATAGGTGTTGTTCGTTCTTTACGACCTTTGCCGATACAATGCACATGAGAAGCTGATCCAAAAATAATATTATCCCAACGTAGGCTAATCATTTCTGAAACACGAAATCCCGTCCTGATAGCCAGAAGCATGAGTGTGTAGTCACGTCGACCCAGCCAAGTTGTCCTGTCAGGCATAGCTAACAGTGCATCTATTTCATTAGAAGTTAGAAATTGAACTACTGGATAATCATGTTTTTTATGTGGAATTGCTAATATTTGCTGTATTGAGTTGCTTCTCTCAGGATAAAGAAGGGCGGCATATCGGAAACAAGAGTGAATGGCCGCGAGTCTTTGATTTCTACTTCTAACGCTAATATTTCTGTTTTTCTCTAAATCTTTTAGGAATTCTTTTATTAGATCAACAGTAATATTTTCTATTTTAATTTTTGATGGCTCTTTTTTTAAATACTTTTGAGTAAATTTTAAAAATAAGCAAAATGTATCTCGATATGACGAAATCGTGTGCCCGCTGGCTTGTCGCTGTGAGATCAAATAATCACTAAAAAATTTCTGAAGCAGAACTGAAAAATAATCTGTTTTCATCGTTATTCTCCTATATTTTTTTCAAGTCGAGTAGTTGCCTGGGCTAGTAACTCAGCAGTACCCGTCAAGTACCAGTAGGTATCGGTTGGTTTTTTATGCCCTAGGTAACTGGAAAGCAACATGATTTTTTGGTTAACGTTAATTCCTTTACGGTACCAATTAAGAAGAGTTTTAACGGCAAATGTGTGACGAGCGTCATGGATGCGGGGTCCGTTGGAATCAAAGGGACCTCGCAGTCCTATTTGCTTTGATATTTGAATAAAAGCAAAGCGTGCACTCCACTCTGTTATTCGTGTTCCACGATCAGAAAGAAAAAACGCATTGATGTCATGTACAGGAAACTGATCACGAATCTTGCTGTATTTTTTCAATTCTCGCATTGTGGTTGGATGTAATGGGAGGAGACGTGACTTATTACACTTTGAATTGCGGATAATGATCCAGTTATTCTTTGTATCAAGATCGTCACGATTTAATGAAATCAGTTCATTAATTCTGCATCCCGTTACTGCTATTAATCCAAAGAAAGTATAGTAGGTATGGTGACGAAGTCCTTGTGATGATAGTGATTGACAAGCTTTTAACAGTTGGCGAATTTCTTTCTCACTATAAATGTAGGGTCTTGAACGATTTGTCCGCTCTAATAAAAGGTATGGCGATGGAACTTCTGTGCGCGGATCCTCTGCTATCCGGTATTGAGCAAATAGCCTAATAATAGATAATCGCTGTGACCAGGTAGATCGCTTAACATTTTTGGGAAGTGTCGCCCATTCCAAAGCTAATGCTACAGTAATGTATTGGCAATCTTTTTTTTTCAAGTAGGTTATGAATTTTTTTAAATTTCTTTCTGTAGTGTTAAGCTGATAACCCAGTGATCTTCTCACCTTAATATATTCATGCAGTGAAGTTGTTAATGATTTCATTGTTAACCTCCATTTATTTGATTGGCCATGGTTTGGCTAGTTCTTTTAAAGAAACAACATCGATTTTGGTATAAATAGCAGTGGTATCAACGGAGCAATGCCCCAAGAGTTCTCCAATTTCAAAGAGAGTAGCTCCATTACTCAACGTTTCCATAGCCGCTGTGTATCGAAGAAGATGAGCACCCATTTGCCGAGGTTTTAGAGAAGCAGCAATCAGTGCTCTACGAACTATTGTGCTAATGCTGCTTGGATTACATAAACCTTTATAAGGAGGAAAATTACGGATAAATACGTGGCGATCTAAACATTTTGGACGAGCGTAATAAATATAAGAAGCAATTGCTTTTCCTACATCACTTGGAAGTGGAAGTACTCGACGTTTTCTACCCTTACCGTTAATTTCTAATTCACTAAGATCCCAATTAATATTATCGAGTGTTAGATTGAGTACTTCGGATGCTCTCAATCCTAAGCGCATCAGCAAGAGTAAAATAGCATAATTACGCTGTCCATTTGGGGTGCTACGATCACATGTTCTTAATAGTTTTTTAGTTTCTGATTTGACAAGAAATACAGGAAGATGCGCAGCTCGCCAACCGGGCATAGCTGGAATGCAATTTGCAAGTTCAGCACTGATCTTTCCAATCATTACTAAATATCGAAGAAATGATCGGAGTTCGCTAACCATCACTTGGAGACTTTTCAGCGCGTGCCACTCTTTGAATTTTATGATATAGGTCAATATCATATTTTGTGTAATTTTTTTTGGAATAAATTTATTTTTGCCAAACTGTTTATAAAGAAAATTATAAATATCTTTTTTATTTTTTATTATTGTTGAAGCACAGAGTCCTTTATCTTCATCCAAATATTTTGTATAGGCTTGTATGATCCTTTCGATAGATTCATTTTCAGGTATAACAGGAATTGATGGTGGTATAACTTTTTTTAAACGAAGATAATCAATAAAATAGCCTAGAGTTTTTCTATGACCACATCGCAAAAATGTTGTTGATTGCCTTGCTCTAACCTTAACAAACCGATTTAATTGATTTTCATTTAAATCAAAGAGGTCGATGTTATTTTTTCTTAACCATATACTTAGTTTTCTAATCACAGTTAAACGAGGCTGAAGTTGTTTTTTTGAATATCCTAATTCATGTAAATATAATGTGAAATCATCAATATATTTACCCAGTACACCTTGACGTAACTCTTGAATAGCGAGTTTGTCGTGATAAATTTCTTCTAGCATATCAATTCTCCATAAAAATAAATTTAATTATTTATATTACGGAGAAATACTTATTATGCCGAGTTGTTTAAGAAAAATTGCAAATATTCTTTTTAAATTACAATAAGTTACTCTAATATTTAAAAATATATCGGAATAATAAGGGAATCGGCATAATGGCGATTATGCCGCGCGCGGCATAAAAGGCACACTTTCGCCGTTCACTCATTAGAAAAGATGGTTTCTGGTGGATATGATACATATACTTTATTGCCTTTGCTTAGTAAATTCTTAGGTCATAAACATATTACTGAAACAGAGTACTATCTAAGATTTACTGAAGAAAATTATGATAATGTAAGAATTCTAACAAATAATATTTATCAAGGTGTTTTTCCAAAATTGGAGCATGATAATGAATAACCTCGGATTCTATATTACAAAATTTTTTAGTGAATATTTGCCATCTAATTTGGGAGCATCTATTAATACTGTAAAATCGTATCGTGATACATTCGTACAATTTATCAGTTTTTTTGAAACAAAGTATAAAATAAAAAGTTCCAAATTATCATTTGATGATATTACGGCACCATCTATAGAAGATTTCTTGCTGTGGTTAGAAAAAGAAAAACGAATTTCCATAGCTACTAGAAATCAAAGGTTGGGAGCTATTCATTCGTTTTTCAGATACATACAACATAGAGAGCCTGCTTATTTCAATCTTTGCACAAGCATATTATCAATTGGATTTAAGAAAACTCCCTTATCTGCTATATCGTATTTAAGCTTAAATGAAATAAAAATTTTGTTTAGTCTACCAAATAAAAAAATAAAACAAGAATACCGGGATTTAACAATGCTTGTAATTTTGTATGATACAGGAGCTAGAGTACAAGAACTTCTTGACTTAAAATTACAACAAATCAGATTAGATTCAAAACCAATTGTATATTTACAGGGCAAAGGTAACAAAACTAGAGTTGTTCCTATTGGTAACGACACTGCTAATATAATTAAGAAATATATAGTCGATAATGCAATTACAATTCAAACTGATAATTTGTTTAAGAACAAACAACAAAAGCCTTTAACAAGAGCTGGGGTTAATTATGTTTTAAATAAATATATAGAAATCGGTAGAAAACAGAATGTCAGCGCTAAACCAAATTGACCCACCTTTTGCTAACAAAACTGACCCACCCATTTCTTGGCTTGTTTAAAAATAATTCGTCATTCATCTAATGAATAGCTGATCAGAGAAGGATCGGAGCTGCTGCCGGGTTTGTGTGCGATCTAATATTTTCTACGCTTTTAACGATCACGAAAATTTTTCACACCTTTTATATGAAGAAATCATCTATACCTTGTTCTTGATGACGAATGAGTACTGGGCGGCTTCGCCGCGTATCGCGCCGGTAAAGTATCGTGACTCCATCGAATCCGCAGCGGCGCTATCACCGACCCACAACATCATGACCAGTTTATTTTTCACTTCTTCCCGTCAATAGACTTCGATACGGGTTGTCATCGTCTTTCGAATTTCCTCGATTCACTATACATCTGGATGAAAAAAAACCGATAGGAAATCATGGGAGGGACAACATCAATGCAGTGCATAAAAAAAAAGTGCCTGAGTTGTAAGAAAGTATTTATCACGCAACGGAATCCTACTCAGAAATATTGCGCGCAAGCGGCGTGTCAACAACTTAGAAGGAGCCAGTGGCACCGGCGAAAGAAAAATGCAGACGCCGATTATCGAGCGAATCAGCAGGCAGCGAATCAGCGCTGGCAAGAACGGCGCCGGGATTATTGGCGAACCTATCGCTCAATGCACCCCGATTATGTGCGCCGAAATCGGAAGCAACAACGCCAGCGCGACCAGCGCGATGCGGCAAAAGCGCGTCCCAATCTTGCAAAGATAGACGCGTTGTCTAAGAAATCGTCCGAAAATCTTGAAAATTCCCTTATATTATCAGGTATTTACGACATCGTTCCGGTGACTGAACCAGAAAAGGACAATCTTGCAAAGAGAGACGCGTTACGTGCAAAAATCACTTTTATCTCAATGGGTTAGAGTTATCTGAGTAAATTAAACAATCTTGCAAAGAGATCACCTTATAGCAGACGGCCATAGAGTCTCGTAGGCTGACCCCATGAATATGAACGTAATCACATCGCCAATCGCCACACCGGACACACCGGAGAACAGTTGCTTTGAAGCCGAGTGGCATTGCCTGGATATGGCCTACGAACACTTGCGCCAGCGCACGCCGCAAACCCAGCATCGGTTGATGTTGTCCATTCATACGCACGGCTTACTGGTGCCGATCACGGTGATTCCCATCGCATCGACCGTGGCGAGTGCCGCCGCGCGCTGGATAGTCATTGACGGCTATCTGCGTATCAGCGCCACCCGTTCGTTAGGCAAAGATAAAATCGCCATTCAAATCTGTGAACAGTCTGCGGATGAAGCGCTCCTGGCTTCTTATAAAATGAATCAATCGCATCCGTGGGAACCGTTGGAGGAAGCCCGGCTATTACAGGAAATGGCGATGCATCATGCCTATTCGCAAGCACAATTAGCCCGGAAGTTCGGTAAAAGTGAATCCTGGGTCACGTATCGATTACAGTTGTTGACGGAGCTGCCGGAGTTCGTCGCACAAGCGGTGTACAAGGCGTACTGACGTGTTGGTCGGCTAGCCAAAGCCGGGAACGCCGGATCACGCAGGACCGCGGCCCGGGGCGGCAACTCGCCTGGTGGAAGTCCTTGGACGTGTCGAATACCCAGTAAATCCGATCCGAGAACCGTCGTAGCGTGGCCAACTCGGGTAGGTATTCCAGCATCCGCGCCAGGTTGCCACTCTCCGATTCTGCGAGGTTCTCGCGACGCTTCACGATCAGATGACGATGCTTGAACACGAAATTCGCCTTCTCCTTGACCGTCATGCCCCGTCGGGCGGCGGCGGCTTTGGACTTGGCCCCCTTGCGGCCGCGCTTTTCTTGCGCCGCGCCTTGCCCCGGCGATTCATCGCCGTCCGCATCCGCCGCACTGCATCCAGGATCAGCTTGTTGATGTCCTTGATAACGTGGAAGACGCACAACTGGTGGTCCACATCGGGCCACAGTTCCTCCAGCACGGCGGGGTAGAGGCTTCCGAACCGTCGGTGACGACGACCCGGGGATTCAAGCCCCAGGTCTTAAGGTTCTTGAGGAACCGCTGCATGTGGTCCTGGTCGTTGGCGGCGACCAGGGCGAAGGCCACCGGCAGATCCGAGAGCGGGTCGGTGGCCAGGAGCAAAAGAAAGCGACCCAGGTGGAGTTCGTCGACGCAGAGCGTACCGCGGAAGTGCTCCAGGACGGTGCGGCGATGCGCGGCCATGTCGAGTTGCTCGGCACGGCCGCGGAGGACGACGTAGACAAATCCGGGGTACAGGTCGAGGAGGAATCACGCCGGATCGAGACCAGGGCCCTCGATGCTCATGCCGTCTTCGAGGAACGTCCAGGACCAAATCGCGGACCTTATTGTCGTACTTGGCCTTGGGGAGCACGCCCTCCGGGGTGTTGTGAAACGTCATGCAACAGTCGCAGCGGGCATCGTACTCGCCGTAGGTGATCGCGAGAGAGACGATCGCTTTGGAGGCGACCGTGCGGACATTGCGCGTCACGGTTCGTTTCCGTCGGCCGAGTTTGCCACACTTTGGGCAGGGGGCCTTCTTGGGGGCACAGTGAACCGGTATAACGACGGGTGTGGGTGCTTCGGTGCCCATGGTCTGCATCTCCGGTGGTGAGGATGGTAAGTACCCTCATTCCCCGGGATGCAGGCCCTATCTTTCAAGAGCATAACGACTTGGCATCCCTGCCCGTCCTGGTGGAGATCAGCGCGGAGTGTCCGAAATCAGTGTCACGGAGCCGAGCAGCCAGTCGACTCGGTTTGCCTCGCCGCATGTATCGAGAGCATTTCGTCCGGATGACATCCACGGGGACCTTCAACCCCGGTGCGCCATTGATACAGCGACGACCGCGAAGGTCGTGCTTCTCATCGGCGTCCAGGGTAACGATCTCGTAGCCGAGGAATCGTGCCGCCTCCGTTCGCGCATGGGTGATCAGCGTCTTCTCCCGAGAGAGTTCGAGCTTGAGCGAGTCGTGCAGGAATCCCCCCAGTTGAAGTCTTGATCTGTTCGGCCTCCTCCCGTGGCCCACTGAAGCCGAGCAGGAAGTCATCCGCATACCGGACATACCACAAGCGTCGGAAGTCGGGGTCGTTGGGATCACGCGAGGGCATCCGCTGGGCCTGTCGGCGTAACAGCCATGCCTCGTCGGTTTGCCCGGCGTCCGATTTCCTCCGCGCAGCGTTGAGTAGGGCCATGTACGGCGGGTAGGGCTTCCGTCGTTCTTCGTGGTTATGGGCTGGAATCAACACCGTCTCGACGAACTGATCCAACTTGTCGAGGTAGATGTTGGAGAGGATAGGGCTGACCACACCGCCTTGCGGGGAGCCGCTGAACGTCGCGTGATATTTCCAATCCTCCAAGTATCCTGCCTCGAGCAGGTTGGCGAGCAACTGCAGGAAGCGTTGATCGTGGAGCTTCTCACCCAGGATGGACAGCAGGACCGGGTGGTCCATCCGGTCGAAGCATTGAGACTATGTCACCCTCGATGAACCACTTGACCCCTCTCCAGTGCTGGGTGATCTCTCCCAGGGCGGTGTGGCAACCGCGGCCGGGACGGAAGCCGTGGGAGTGCCGGACTGAACTGCGGCTCGTAGTAGGCGTTCCAGGAAGGAGCGAATCACTTCTTGCAGCAGTTTATCCGACCAGGTGGGAATGCCGAGCGGACGTAACTTTCCCGATTTCTTGGGGATGTACGTCCGTCGGACTGGGGTCCAGCGATAGCGTTCCTGGCGAAGCAAGCCGATGATCGCATCGATTTTCTCCAGCGACATGGCATCCACGGTTTCCGGCGTCGAGCCAGGGGTCATCGCACCGTCGTTGCGGTAGATTCGCCCATAAGCACGCAGGTAGAGGTCGCGGTTGTACAGTTGCCGATAGATGTCCTCCAGCGGCAGCCTTCGTCTGCCACGTTCACGAATGACTCCCAAGACCGTTTCGGCGTTTCGCATCTCGCGTACCTTGACGTCTCGGTCGTCAGACCACCTGTCTCCCTTCGCCATGTGGACGGGCTTTCCCCACCTCGGACTACTACGGAGACTCCGTGACCATGGGACTCGCGCCCGTTAGGCCATCCCGCGTTCCGTTGGTGCTGAACGTATCGAGCGTGACGTAGGCGTCCCATTCATCCCCTTCAATGAAGTCGTTCTTCATCGCCCCGCCAGTCGGAGGTGGCCGATCGCGAAAGCTTAACGATCCGCCCCTGGTGGCGCTGCGTTATAGACGCTGTAGCAGCGAGTGTGAGGTTGCACCGCTGGGGATTGGGATTCAGGCAATCCAGCTTTCGCCTTATCACGCGGGTCTTGCGGGACGACACCTTCAGCGTCTTCCAGTGGCTCCCGCTTTTCTGGCATGCTCTTTTCCCCTCCGGCTTTCGCCTTCAGGTCAACCAGATGACCCAGGAACATTCCTCCGGGTTCCTCCTGACTGAGTCAGGGATTCAACACCGCGTTCCGCGGCCACAGTTGCCCCTCATCCAGCTCAAGCCTTCACGAACGCCCCTCGCGGGACGCGGCCGCTTCCGTCCGTCGTTCTTGCACGTGGATCTGCCGATGACAGTTGGCATGCAGCAACTCCATGTTGTCGGCCGTGTCCGGACCGCCTCGGCTGCGCCAGATCCGATGGTGGATCTGACAGTCTTCCTCTGCGATTCGCAGCGGTTGACCGCAGACCCGACATCGTCCCTTTTGTTCCTTCCATAAGGTATTCGATCCGACTGCGACCCGCCAGCGTTTGGGCCAGTTGCCAACCCAGCCGTGCTTCCAGGTACAGTTCCCACTTCGGATCGTAGGGATTGACGGCGCTTCGGATCTTCACATAACGAATGATCTTCACCTTGGCTGCGGCCATCAACTGGATCGGCCGGCCCTGGCCTTTCTGGTCCCGCAGCGTGCCGGTGAAGACCCAGTGGCGATGACCGTCGCGGCGGGAAATAGTTCTTCCTGATCCATTTCCGGCCCTTCTTCGGGTGCCGTCGCCGGCACCAGCGCCACACCATCTGGAAGATCCGATGATCCACGTACGCGAAGGTGCGTTTGCTCGCCGCATAACGGTGGTACATGGTCCAGCCCTTGATTTGTTGATTCAAACGCTGGATCAGTTCTCCGGCCGTCAGGCTGCCCGAGCTGTCGATCGTTTCCGGATCTTGGACAGGAACGTCTTGACGCTCTGCGACGACGGCTTGGTCAGGACCTTGCCGTTGCGATAGCGTCGTACGTTCTGCCCCAAGAAATCGAAGCCTTCCTCCACATGCGTGATCCGGGTCTTCTCGTGGGAGAGCTCGAGCCCTCGTTCCTTCAAGAAGTGAGCCACGAGAGGTTGGACTTGATCACGAAGAAGTTCCTTCGATGTGCCGGTGATCAAGAAGTCATCCGCATAGCGGACCAGGTGGACTTTGTTCATCCGTTGTTGCTTCGGCGTCTTGGCGAAGTGTTCCGCCAGGAGCCGTTGCAGTCCATCCAGGGTCCAGTTCGCCAGCGCGGGTGAGACGATCCCGCCTTGAGGTGTTCCTTCCGTGGTGGCGAACCAGGCGTGCTTCTCCAGGAAACCCGCTTTCAACCATTTCCCCAGCACCTGCCGGTCCATGGGGACGTGTGTCAAGAGCCATTCATGGCTGATCTTATCAAAGCAAGCTTTGATGTCGCCCTTCGAGAATCCATTCTGGACCGTGCCGATGGCTCAACAGGATATGGGTCTGAGCCATCGCATCGGCACAGCGGCGTTCCCGCCGAAAGCCATAGGAATGGCCGTCGGCTTGGGATTCCGCGATGGGATCGAGACCGAGCAAGTGGAGAGCCTGCATGGCTCGATCGGTCATCGTGGGAATCCCGAGGCCTCGCCGTTTGCCGTTGCTCTTGGGGATGTACACCCGGCGGAGCGGTTGCGGTTGATAACCGTGCCGACGCAGGGTGGCGAAAGCGGCCGACTTGGCCTCCGGTGTGTTCCAGAGGACTCCGTCCACACCGGGAGTCTTCGCACCCGAATTATTGACAACTCGTAAGATGGCCAGAGCCCGGCCAGCGAACGAGTGCGTGAGCAGATAGACCAGAGCCTTGACTTTATTCCATCTGCCCTCCGCGACAGCCTTCACGATACGCGCCTGGAGCCGACGGACCGTGCGCCAGACTTTCTTCCATTGATGGAGTGCCAGTCGGGCGTACGCTCGGGAGCCGCACCAGCGAGCATTTCTGCCGCCGACATATCTGCTTGTCTCCCTTAGTCGGTTGGCCGAGGTCCTCTCGTGACGGAACACCCGAGGGAAGTCAGCCCGCTTTCGCGGCGAGGGGGATGTCATCCGTGGGCGGACTCACCCTCTATCCGATCCATTACAGACCGGCGTTCGCTTCCTCCCTCATCCCTTCCCCGCTGCCTCATCAGCTTCCTTTGCAGTCGGCCTTCCCTCGCGGGGAGGCAACGGGGTTACTTCGTTCATCTCCTCGATCGCTCCGGGGTAAGGTCGTGCCTTTCGGCCGGTGGTGCGTCATCCGCGACGGGGGACATTGCAACCCCCGTACCTGGCCACGTACCGTTTTGGTCCGAGCCTGACAGCATCTTTGGCTCGTCTTTGTTTACGGCCTTTATCAGCACTTCACCTGGGTTGACCTGACCCGGACTGCTGGCCCCCGACCGCCGTGATGCTGGCAGTCGCCGTGTCGGCTCGCGCGTCCACGGCCGATCCGAAGATCGAGGTTACGTTGTCCCCCAGGCTTCGGACCTCGCCGTTGCCGGTGACGCCCGCTGGGGTAGCAGACCGATGGCGGAACATCGGGTAATGTCAGAAGCCCTCCTTTGCATAACGCATTACAGATCGAGAAGACGCTACGAATCGCACGCAACGGAGAAAAAAGACACTCCTCGCCGAACACCACCCCCGCGCCGGTGTCCCCACCCACGGGGCGACGCGGGGGAAACGACTTGGATTTCGCCCCGCGCCGGGCCCCGGCCGACGGCCGATCCGCGAGGCTCGCTCGCCCCGCTCGTGCCGGACCGCTCCTCGCGACGCGGGTCGGGCCCTCGGCCAGTCGATCCCGCCGGGCCGAGTGCATGCATCGTGGCGGCAGCGGCGTCGAAGCGGCCCGGCGCATTTGAAGCCCAGAAAGCCCATAGAGGGCCACTCCCAGAGGTGCCTCTATGGGCATCGGTGGCCCTCTATGGGCGTCTTCGAAGGGGATCGCCCCGCGGGGATGAGCGCCTTCGTGACGCCGCGCCTCTTGGGACATCCGGGCAACTCGGGGCGGGATCGGCACCGGCTCGTCCCGTCCCGGCCGTCGCCCTCCGGCCGACCGGCCCGGCCCGGCATCGTCCCCGACGGGTTCGGAGCGGGCGGCAGCCCGGTCTCGCCCGGCTCGCGGCAACTCCCAGCGGGGACTACGGCCCCGGGCCGCCGCGATCGCCCGGACGGACCAGCGAAGCGGACCGAAAGTCCAGACCTTCCGCGACGATTCGCAACCGATCAAAATCCGATCGCCCGCCGCACTACTGCGTGAGCCCGAGATCATTCAAGCTCCCGCCGAGCGCGAACAGCCCGCGGAACAACAAGTCGAGCGAGACGTCCGCCGCTCCGGCCTCCATCTTCGCGACTCGGGACTGGCTGGATTTCAGCTTCCTGGCGACCTGCTCCTGGGTCAGATGTTGCTGCTCCCGGCGGGCCCGGACCGCCCGGCTGACGGCGAGCCGCAGCTCGACCAGCCGCCGCTCCTCGGCCGTGAGCTCGAGAAAATCTTCGGCGTCCTCGAAGACGAACCCGGCCAATTCCAAGGCCCGCCGTTTCTCTTTGTTCATCCGCCTCCTCCTTTCCTGGCTTCCGTCGCCGCTTCGTCGTAACGCTTCAGGACTCGCTGGCAATCGTCGATGTCGTGCTTCGACGTCCGACGGGTGGTCTTCGAGAAGACCCCGGCGATGAGAATAGCATCCGGATCGAGCCGGTATACGACCCGCCAAATCCGGTTCTCGTCCCGGACCCTGACTTCGTGGCACCGCGGTCCGATGCTCGGCATGGGCCGCGAATGCGGCATCCCGAGCATTTCCCCCTCCTGGAGCCGGCGAGATGGGTTCCCCGTCTCCACCCTCGCCTCTGTCGAGAAGGGCGGAGTCTTGATCTCGCCGCGAAGTCGCACCAGCGGCTTCCGCGCCGGACGTCCTTCCTCACTCGGACTCATGTTGACGCAGTCTATGTCCGAACTGACATGGCGTCAAGCCGCTTCGGGTCGGTTCGAGCCGGTCTCCCGACGACCGACGGAACGATCTTGGGAGCACCCAGTGGCCGCGATTGACGCTGCAGAAGCCATGCGCATGGGTCATGCGGAAGACTTTCTCAATGCCGCCGGAAATCTGGCGGCGCGGCCTTCGGTCGCGATCAAAGCCGAGCTGCGAGCGTCGGCGACCGATCCGCTCGGGTGCGAGGAGGTCGGCAACCGAGAATCGGCACCAAGTCCGCCCTTCGGCTCGATCGTGGCCGGGGACCGACCGGCCCGTCCCGTCCCGGCCGTCGCCCTCCGGCCGACCGGCCCGGCATCGTTGACGACGGGTTCGCATCGGGAGCCGGCTCGGTTTCGCCCGGCTCGCGCCGCTCCCCGACGCAGGGATGCCGCTCCGGGCCGTCCCGGTCGCCCGGCCGGAGTGCCCGTCTGGACCGATCGGCCCGACAGCCCGCGACGATTCGCTGCCGACGGCCCGGCGGCGGCCGGCCCCAGCCTGGGTCGCGGTCCGTCTTCTCGATCGACGGCCTCCGACGGCGGTGACTCCCCTTCTCCACGGGTATCGGCAGCCCACGACCAGCGAATGGCGGTAGCAGTCCTCGCAGTCTCGAGGGCCATTCGGCCTTGCCAGTGACGAAGCGGATCGAGGCGAGCCCGATCCGAGTGCCAGCCCGGAGTTAGCTCGGTGACATCACCGGGAGAGTCGGAACCCCGATTCGGTCCGCGTTGCCGGTCAATCGGTTGTGTCGTACGATAAAGGTCGTCGCTCGCTCGCCCGAAAGGCATCATCGTCTCGGGAGCCCTTCCCATGCCGTTCCCTCCACCCATCGACCCAACCCGCCGGGCCGACCGAGCCGCCCGGCAACGGGGCGATCCCGCCGCTGGAGAACGGCGACCGCCTGACCCCGAGGAGTTCGAACGACGCTACGACGCCATGCCGAACCTCAAGAGGGCCGAGCTCATCGAAGGAGAGGTTTACATGCCGTCACCGGTCCGCCAGGCGACTTCAGTGAGGCCGCAGTCTTGGCTCGTCTCTGGTTGGGAAATTCCGAGGCGGAATACCCCGGGCGTCGAGGTCGGAGATAACGGGACGCATCCGGCTCGACCCCGAGAACGAACCGCAGCCCGACGGCCTCCTGTTCATCCGGCCGGAGCGGGGCGGGCAGATGCAAATCGGCGAGGACGATTACGTCGAAGGGCGCCGGAGCTGCGTCGCGGAGGTCGCACCAGCAGCGTCAGCATACGACCTGGGGAAGAAGCTCCATGCCTACCGCCGGCAACGGGGGTGCGCAGGTGCTCTGGTCTGGCGGGTACTCGATCGCCAGGTCAACTGGTATGGTGAACCGCGACGGGCGCTTTCGAGCCGGTCCAGGCCGCCGGCTGATGGGATCCTCCGGAGCGAGGTGTTTCGGGGCCTCTGGCTTGATGCGGCCGCCCTGGTTCGGCACGATCGGGAAGGGCGGTTCAGGCGGCCCTCCAGCGGGGCCTGGACTCACCCGAGCACGCCGAATTCGTGGCCCGTCTGGCGCGGGGTCGTCCGGCCTGAGAAGATGCGGATGATTCGGCCGCACCGATCGCGCGTGCAATCGGCTCGAATCCACCGGCTCCGCGTCATCCCCTCGACGCGCCGCTTCCGGCCGGCGCGCGTGCGCCGGCCTGGGCGAAGCCAAACAGGGGGACGGAGTGAATTGCCAGAGAAGTGCCAGTTCAGATCATTCGGTCCGTCCTATCCTCGCGGCCCGGGCCAGCCGGGCGGCGTCGGGACGGGACCGGCGTACGCCTTCCCATTCAAACATGATATAAATAGGCGTCCTCAATATAAACGTCTCCCGCCTGGTCCCCCTGATCCGCTCCGGCCTCCGAGTCGGTCGCCTGGCGAGGAAGTCGATGACCGCCTTCGCGACCGGGTCGTCCGGGGCGACGAGCTTCACCTCGAAAGGACCGATCGCGAGATCCGGCAATTGTCTCCTCGTCCGGCCCAAGGCCGAGTAGGCTTCAAAAGACCGATCTCCTGATCGACCGCGTCGGAGGCGATGTGGAGGTACCACTGGTCGGCCTCGCTCCTGTAGAACCAGAAGGCGGCCTTGACGTCGAAACCGTCCCGCCTGAGCTGGTCGACCAGCTTCGTGACGTCATCGATCTGAGGGCCTACCAACGTCGCTTGATCCATGGGAGCACCGCGTGTGCGGCGTCGCGATCGCCGCGATGAGTTGTTGGGCCTGGGCGTGCGCCTGGCGTCGGGACCGGCCCTCCTCGGTCGAGTCCTTGACGATGTCCCAGTTCGTCCCCAGGACGGATGGTGGCGGCATCGGCGTCTCGTTGGGCCGTCAAGCCCGCGGTCTCGACCAGCTTATCGATGTCAGTTGAGTAGTCATCGTGTATCGCTTTCGGCTTGGGAGGGTAATCGTCCTGGCTCGTCTGACGAGCGATGCAAGCCTTGAGCCCGCACTCGACGGCGTATCCGGCCGGGTATTACGCCGGCAAGGAAGTAGGTCGGGGCTTCCAGCCCGACGGCCTTGAAAGTCGGGCTGGAAAGCCCGACCTACGTGAGGATCTTTCGTGCCGGGGTAATAATCTGGCCCCGTCGTACTTCCCCTGGGCGAAGAGCACGGCCGCCTCGTCGATCCGCACATAGGCGAGTTGCTGGAAGTCGCCCCGATTCATCGCGTCCCCTGGGCCCTCAGCCTGCGATCGATCGATGATATACGAGCCGGGCTCCGAGGGCCATGCCGCCCGAGGCACAGCGAGCCGGTGCCGAGGGGCGAGTTCATCGTGGGCCCAGCGAAAGAAGGCATCGATTGACGAAGAGGGCGGGTGTTTCGGAAACGCGTCGCGGGTCTGCCGGGATGGTCGCCAACTTTTCTGTCCCAAGTTGCAATTCGGGCTGCCTAGCACGGTAAAGGGACCGAGCCGGGGGCTGCGCCGGACAGCAACGCAGCGATGCACGGCCCATCCGGGGCGGGGCGTTCCCGATCCTGGGGAGCCGATACCTTGGAAGCGGCCGGCGGTGGTACCCAGTCACGGTGTCTGGAGGATTCGCGCTCTGCTGATGGGGATTCGCACGGGATCGTTGCGGCCTCCCTCCGAGTGGCGCTGATGCCGGTTCTCTCGCTCTGCCCCGCGATTCGGCCAGTCGCCCCTCGGGTTCCCCTCGGCCCTCCTGACTTCAGAGGAGAATGACCCATGTCATGGGAGTCCGCGAAGGCGTCGATCTTCCGGTCCCATGCCGCGAAGCACAGTACCGGCCGGTGCCGCACAGCATGTTCGGGAAGCGATCGAAGCGGGAGGCGCGAAGCTCGTCCGCCACGGCTCTGCCAAGGATTACGGTTCCAGCCTGACGGCCGTCGGGTTTGTCGGGATCCCGTCCGACTCGACCTACCGGCATCGCGCCGGCGACGTCGGGATCGTCCAGCCGATCAGCGGACATCCTCACGGGCACATGGCGATGTTCGACGGCAAACACTGGATTTCCGATTTCGTGCAGTACCACGGGCTCTATCCTGGTCAAAGCTACCGGACGGCCAAGCCTCCGTACGCGATCTATCGCTATCCGCCTGGGCCGGCCCGGACGTCGTTCCACTCGCGTCCAGCTTGGCGTAGGACGGGAGGAAGAATAATAGGAACGTGCAAACGGGTCGGGAGCGGTTTCCGACTTCCCGCCGATCGAAGGGTTCAGGAGCCGCTTCCCGACCCCCTCCCGACTTCCTGGTCACTGACTGCTCTCTGTTTCCCGTACAGCGAGGCTCGCCATCGAGATCGGACGGACGCTGAAACACCACTGAGGACGAACCACTGGAAGTAGCGACGACTCAACAGGGATGGATTGATGCGGCGGATGCGGACTTCCAAGCTGCTGCGCACGACGTTGCCCCCGAACGGCCCCATCGCGTACACGGATCTGGTGAAGGCCGCGTGGAAGTCGTTCGCCTACGTGCAAGAGCTTCGAGGGACCAACGCCTACAGCGGCAACAACGTCCTGGCCTGTGCGGAGCATTACGCGTACGGCCGGGTCGTCGTCTGCGCGGGCGGCATTTTCATCTTCCCGTATCTGGTATCTGGAAGTCTCACCTATCAGGCCGCGAAAGAGGTGTTCGAGAAAGTGGGTCTCCTGCAGGAGTTCGGCGACCGATCAGTCAGGGCAACGGCCGCGTGACGCCGGCGTCTCTGGACCAACTCAATGCGTCCATCAAGGGCGCCGAGGCCGGATTGGCACTGCACTACGGATCGTACGTGGGCTGAGCCCATGAGGGTCGGCGGCGGACCTCGGATTGGAGCCGGTGTCGCGGAGCCGGTGTCGATCCTGTTTTCCCGGGGCGATGAGAAGCGATCGGGGATCGGAGAATCGGCACGCCTGCCACGGTCCGCTCGATCCCGGCCGGGGCCCGACCGGCCCGGCATCCCGCGACGATTCGGGTCCGCTGGTGGTCGCGCCACTGAAGCAGGTGCCAGTCGGGGCTGGTGTCGTGGCCCGATCGCCCCATCGTGCGATCTCGCTCCCGATGTCCAGTAACGGCTCAGTGGGCCAAGAATGATCATCAGAGGGTGGCCTGCTCCCCATTTCTTGGTCCAGTGATAATGGGGGTCACCTGTTCGTCGATTCAGTAGACGAGGGATCGGGCAGGTCTTCATCGATAGGCACATACCTCACACAAGTCGCCGAGAATTCGGCCGGTGTCTGGTATCCCAGGGAACTGTGCGGGCGTTCGGTATTATACTCCTCCTTCCAGAGCGCGGCCAACGCCCGGGCCTGCGGTTCGTTCTCGAACTCCTCGCGGTTGAGGAACTCGTCGCGGAGCTTGCTGTGAAACGACTCCGCGTATCCGTTCTGCCACGGGCTCGCCGGCGCGATGTACAGCGCCCCGGAGCCGGTCCCCTCCAGCCACGACCGCACCACCTCGGCCGCGAATCCGGCCCGTTGTCGCTCCGCATCCGGCACGGCGGGCCGCCGCGCCGGGCTGCGACCTCGGCCAGGATGATCCGGATGTCCTCGGCGGTCATGCCTCCGGCGCGCCTCCAACACCAGGCATTCTCGGGTGTACTCATCAACGAGACTCAACCACTTGAGGCTTCGGCCGTCACTGGTACGATCGAAGATGAAGTCCCATGTCCATACATCGTCTTTGCCGCGCGGGCCGGAGATGGCAGGCGTTCTTGTCCTGTCCATGCTCCCGGCGGGGCTTGGGATTGGCCCGCGGCTGGGCCACTTTCAGCCCCGACTCGCGGTAAAGGCGCCGGACCGCCTTCTTGTTGACCGTCCAGCCCTCGCGCACCAGGAGGGCCCAGATGGCCGGTAGCCGTGCCGTCGGTGTCCCCGGCCAGATCCTGGATACGTGAGCCAACGGAGCCTCCTCGTCGCGGAAGACGGGCGCGTCGCGGAGGCTGGAACGGGACAGGTCGGCGCCCGGGCCACGCAGCGTTGAACACGTCGAATGCGTCACGTAATTAGTGGGCGATGAGACGGCGTAAGGGGGAAGTCATGGCTTTTTTTTCAAGGTTGGCAACGCGGAAGTAGCATGCCGCAACCTCGCGAATCGCTATGTACCGAGACGGAAAGTCACCCACCAAGGCGTACTTCGTCTCATGAATCGCCAGGATCTTCAGCTTGAAGAACTCCCGGTCGCGGAACCCATACGCCTGCCGCTTCATCATCTTGATCTTGTTGTTCGTCCCCTCCATCGGACCGCTGCTGATCATCACGTCGTAGTACGCCAGCAGACCGCTCCGGTGCGCCGCGCCAGCGTCTTGCCCATCTGCTG
>CAVQJI010000055.1:0-6774 GCA_963712715.1 uncultured Pseudomonadota bacterium
TTGAACGACTAAAATGCTAAATAACATAATTATGTACAGCAATTCCCGCTGGGTACAGCGGAAATTGCTTCCTATTTATATCCTGCGCTCGTTTATATCCTGCGCTCGGCGGAGCCGATGCTCGGAATGAAGGGGGAGCGCTGCGCGCTGCTCCCCCTTGCAAACCCCCATCGCGCAGAGAATTTTCTACGAAAATTATTTTTCTTTATGAAAAATTAATCCTATATTTCATTTACTTGAATCCATTTTATTCCCAGCGGGAATTGCTGAATTATGTAAACTATACTTGACAAAAAACTATGTTTTAGTAGTTTGAGTCTGAGCAAACTGGCGCGATAGAAAATAAATTATTTTAATCTGCTTGCAATTATGTCATTTTGGCATATAATACAGCAATGAGGATCATTAACAGGAAGGAACTGGATCAGTTCAAAAAGAAACATCCGCATAGTATCCGTCCGTTGTCGGGTTGGGAAGCTTTGGTTAGTCAAAGTGAATACCGCAGTTTCAATGAACTACGAAGAACTTTTCCCTCGGCAGATTATCTGTCGGCTGGTTACACGGTTTTTAACATTGGCGGTAATAAATACCGATTAATTACTGAAATTGATTACGCATTGAAGATGGTCGAAGTTAAAATAGTTTGGACGCACGCAGAGTATAGCCAATCTAAAAATGCTGAGCATTTGAGACGAGGTCAGTTATGAAAAATTTATCGCACAAAGACGTCGAGCAAACGATTCGGCATTTTAGTTATATTGCCGAATACTTGAAAGTGCCTACTAATGAATTGGAAAATCAACGTTTGATAGAATTAGTGCATCAGCTAAAAGCACAGATAAAAATAAAAAAAGATGCCAGTACGGTCGAATTGTTAGATTTATTGCTTGATCATATTGAACTTTACGAAAAACAGGCCTATCCGTTGCGCTCGATGAAACCAATGGAAATATTGTTGTTTTTAATTGAGCAGCATCAATTAACACAAAGCGATTTACCTGAGATTGGTAGCCAGTCTCATGTCTCTAAAATATTACACGGTAAACGCCAGCTGACTTTGGAACAAATAATCGCTTTGTCAAAACGCTTTAACGTATCACCGATGATTTTTTTTAGTCACTGATGTTCTGCCCTAATATTTCACACCCAGAATTGCTTTACGATTCTGTCTTTGGAGCTGGTTATATTGGGGAAGCAATCGGGTTTTTTGTAAGCGTTTTTGAAATAAAATTCTGAATGAATTCTCTGGCTTTCAAAATCACACAATTCTTATTTCCACAAACTTCTATTAGTCGATCAACGCGCTTTGTAATAATGCTATCATTCGTATCTAAAACGATCACAATCTGTTCTGTGTTTTTTAATACTTTCCTCCAAGTCTCATCATTTTCAGTTCTATTGATAAAACTTTCTAATTGAAATACCGTAGAGTATAAAACCAATGAACCGATTGTAATTCTATCACCAATCCTAATCTCTAAATCTTTTTTCTAAAATGAGACAATTCATTTTTTTTTGGAAGGAGGAATCGGGACAAAAGAATACGTTAGTAAATAATCCGAACGATTTGAGTGGGCTATGGGCTTTAATAATCGTGCATGTTGGCAGTAAATCGATCTCCAATTCAGCTATTGGCGGTGAATTTGAACCGTTTATAATTATTTCAGGATCCCAATCAATAAAATTACATTCGGATAGACTAATACTCCGTAAACCTGTCGGTAATTTATTAAAATCCGGGCAAACATTTACGCATCCAGTAAAAGCAATGGTTTTAACATTTAATTGAGATAAATCCAGTTTTTCTTTAAAGTTTAAATTACCAATTTCGAGTTCGAATTTAATATCTTCTGAATACTCAGCGAGCTGTTGATGGCAAAAATTGTTAATTATTTCATTGATACCTCCTTCCAGTTTTGATAAGTCGTATCCAGCGTAAAACCGAGGTACTTCCTTTTCCTCAACATTTTCCAGAGGATTGTCTTTAGATTCCAGAAACGTTGTTGTTGACCTGCTTTGCGAATAATCCGTGTATAGTTGTTCAGTGCATACCCTTGACAATATTCTGGCAAAGCCCTGGAGAGTTTGATCTAACAGCTCGTGATTCACACTTAATAGGGAGTGAGGATACGTTTTCTTCAATTCTTCCCACGATTCCCTGTTTGGAGTATTTAGGTCTTTAAATAAAGATAACAAATGACCGGCGTTGGCGGCCTCAACAAATTGTTTTCTTTTTTCATTCCAGATTAAAAATTTAAATCCATTTTCAAAAAATATATTCATTAAAAAATGTAAACAGTTCAGGTTTTGATATCTTTCATTCAAAGAACCCGAGGGACGCCATCCATCAGGTAAAGACGTAATGAATAATGTTTGCGGCCGCCGGTATTGAGCCAACCTGTTTATTTTAAAGAAATTGGTTAACCCTGCAAATTGGCGCAGAGGAATCATTTCGCCCTCCGGACCCATGCCATAAGCGGTGCTTTGATCAAATGAAAATTTATAAAATGGCATCAGTAATTCGGACAGTGCGCCGGACATTCCGGGATAACAAAAGCCAAGAATCGGATTTTCTATCATCGGCTGCTCATTGAATATCGGAGTTGATGATATTAATGATTTTGGCCTATTTTTATATTTACTTTTAAGACGTGAGGGGGTTGAATCGAGGATAATCTGGCGGCCATCCTGAAATTTCATCACCACAAAACTATGGCCTTCTTTAGTGATGGTTCCCCGTTCACAACGCATGCCAGAGACCAGGTGCAATGACACAGGAAGTTTGGCAAGCGCTGTGGTGAGCAGGTCGAATAATATAATAGCACTTTCAAAACAAACCACTGTGGATTTTTCGATACCATAAGCAATGGCGGCTTCCAGTCCCTGGTGATAGGCTACCTCCAGTTCATGGCGCGCCTGCGCATCGTTACGATCAAAATATAAAAAGCTTTTGGCCAATGCTTCCGCGAGCTCCTGCCCAAATTGGGCTATCTTTTCAGGTTTTTTTTCGGGAATGTCCTTGAGGACTTTCTGAATGGGTAGCGGTAATTGCGTCTGATCAATTATCGACTTGGCATCCTGAACCGGATTAAAATGCGGGTCAACATTGAATCCGCCCTTTAGCACTTTATATTCCAGAGGTTTCGTGAATAATTCTGCCTGAGCGTCATTAAAAATCGCATAAAATCGTCCGGATAACCATTCCACTTTTATATTTTTATCACTCATTTTGGGATAAAAACCCAGAGGGACCAATAGCGGTACCGCATTGCCATGACGTTTCAGTGGTGCTTTTAATATAAAGGTCTTCATTTCCACAGCAGACTTTGGTTCCTCTGCAGGAAAAAAATGTCTGGGCATTGCTTCCTTTTCCATGGAACCATTATTTAGCGCGGGCTTCCCGTTTTTTAAGATATAATTATACAAAGGAATATTAAATGATTTTTGATCCAGACAGGTAGCCCAATTGGGGTATTCCTTCTCTAAAGATAATGCTCCTGAAGAAGCCTTGATTTTTTTCGGAGGAAGAGTTGGCGCGATATTTTTATTATCAACAACCAGTTTATTACTTAAACCCAATCCAGAGAACAATTTAAGTGAACCGAATAAATTCCATGGCTTCTGTAATGTTTGCGCGAAGAATGTGATTTTTTCCAGTAATGATTGGGTTGCCGCCGCACCATTTTTAGCACTGGCCATGAGACCAAAGGGTGAGTTCAGCGTAGAGAACCAGTCGGTCAATCCATGATGTAATTTCTCCGATTCTTTTTCCATCCATGCGGCCACCTGCTCCAGTACCTGCAAACAGCGATAATGATCGGGAACATTTTTGCATAATAACCGGATTTTTCTCCAGGGAACGGATTTTCCTTCGAAGAGGGATATCGTATTCCAGTGAATACAGAGTAAGATCATACTGGTTGGGAAATCGTGGCCCTGTTTCTGAAATTTTTTAATTTGAGTACCGATAATATCATTCCCGGTTTTATTATTGGCAATGGATTTTAAAGGCAGTAATTCATTTAAAAAAATCATCAGCACGGGATTTGACTTTGGGAAAAGATGGCGCGTCATTGCCAATGCCTGTAATGAATGGAGCGAATCCATCATCGGTGAATTTTTAATTCCCATCGCGGTTGCAATCTGAAAATGCAGACTGTGCAGTAATATTAAATGACGGCGTAACTGCCGGTCTTTTTCCGTGGCATTGGGGAGCAGGGCAGGCAATTCAATCTTCCCTCTTGTCACATCGAGCTTTCCTGAAGACACCAGGCAGGGATTTTCACTCACTATTAAACGATCCGATCCGGTTAACTTAAGAAAGTCTATGTTCTGTTCTTTATTTTCGGATTCGGTGACATTATTTTTCGTTTCCGCAGGTTCTTTCTGTAATAAACCAAACACCATCGCACAGGCCATATGAATATTCATTCCTGCCTGATCATGCCCGATGACATTTTTTAAACCACGGATGCTGGCCTGACCATCTGTCAACTGGTAAGCTTCCAGAATAATTTCTTTATTATCGGGTGAAATGGGATACAGACCCAGTAACTCCTGAGGCGACTGGCTTTGAGCCCGCTTAATTTTTACGCGGGATAAAAAAGGAATGGATAACTTTTGCCGTCCCTCAAAATCGTTCGCCGTCATTATCAACCCAAATCCAGGATGCGCATCACCGGTGAGCGCTGAATTTAACGCACCTTCAATCACTTCCGTAGGCAACATATTAATTTCATGAATAATCAACATCCACCCTTCACGCCTGGCTTTTTCTATGAAAGTGATAAGATCGCCATGCATGCCCGCCGTCCAGGTAAAACAGTTTTCTCCAAAAACATATCCCCATTTTTTGGCCATATATTCGGATAAAAATGTTTTACCCGTGTTGGTATCACCCAAAAGTAACAGGGCGCTTTTTCCGGGTATGCTTTTTTGGTGTTTTCTTTCATAGAAATCATGCATCTGAAAATAATCGGCGATGCTGTGCATGAGTTGCCGGCTACTTTCGATGTTCCACAGTTCCTTATCCTCTTTCAGTATTGCTTCGACCCAATTTTTCGAAAAGGGAGAAGCATCGTTGTCAACATCGGCGAATAGCATATTTAACCAGTTCTGAAATGTTATTAATTTTGAAGAGGATAATTCTGTTGACACGATTTCGAGAATTGCCTTTTTCAATGCGCTGCGGTATTCGGGGGTTTTCGGATTTTTTTCAGTCGTTTTAATCTCTCCGGGATCATAATCCCAACTGGCAATCCTGGCGATAATGGCCAAAAAATCGCGGGGGTCTAACTGAACATCCGGCTGCAGTTTTTCAATCTGGTTGCGTATTTCGATCAGGAAATCAGCCACGGGTTCAACTTCATTATCGCTGATTTGACATTCTTTTTTTAAAGCGGGAATAATGATCTCATTGCGAATCACTTCGCGTGACAGGGGAGGAAAAGTAACGGTCGCGGAGATGGATTTTAAAATGGCATGTTCATGCCGGCCACCCGTTTGTTGGGCGGAATTCATCAATCCCACCACGCAATGCTCTGGGCTTAAACGAATGATTTCACCATCCGGTAGAATCATATATTCCGGCGTGGTCACCATGGCCTGTAACCACATCAGCACTTCCGGTCTGACCAGATTCATTTCATCAAAAGCCAGAATACAAAATTGATTTTTCCCGGCTGGATGAGATTGCGCCCACTGGATAATCAGTTTTTTTAACTGATTAAATGTGGTTTGAGGACTCAGGGTATAACTAAAAACTTGGGCGAACCCTTCTTTCACCAATTGGGTCAGCGAAAATGATTTGCCGCTGGCCTTCCGTCCTTCGGCCAAAATAATACGATTCCCGTCCAGTATGGCCTGCCTGAGACCTTTGTATCCTGCCGGGTAGTTGTTGGAAGGCAATGGTTTACATTCAACAGTGAACTGTTCCAGGTGCTGTAACCAGGGATATTGATTCAGTACTTTCGGATCAATCAATAAAACCGTTTCTCCATTTTTTTGATAAAGTTTGCGAATTTCTCTATTGAGACTCACCAGGGAGAATTCATTAAAAAGATTTGGAAATTTTTTGATTAGAGTTTCACCGGTAATTACCACCCGGCATCCTTCTTCCAGCAAACGAATCAGGATGCCATCCTGATATTGCAGTCTGGCATCATAATGCGTGATTAGGCCGGCGTCAGTGTCCTGTGAGGTATGAAGAACGACAGTTTTGCGGGTCTTTTCCTGTTTTAAGGCCAGGCTTACTGCACATTGATCTTTTTCTTTCGCCACACAGATTTTTACGCCGGAGTGCTCCGTCAATGATTTTTTGTAATCCGGAGTAGACGTAACGGACTGCTCGCTGGTAAATAAATCTTTCCAGAGGTCAGGAATAGTTATGGAATTAACTACCGAAAGGCGGGTAATTTTAGGGTGATGGATTAGAAAATGCCAGGATTCCGGCGATAAAATATCAACAATTAAAAAATGTACCGGCCCTTCCTGATTAAAATAATTTAAGTAACCGCCTTTCTGTAGACGCCAGTGATATTGATCGTCGCCGGTATTTTTTTGAGTATATACCAATTCACGCAGTGGTGAGATTAATGATTCATTCAAATAAAACATGTGCTCTTTCCTGCTGAATTCCGTAATTTGATCCGGAGAAACTTTTTGCAGGATTTTTTCTGGAGTGGACAGTTTTAATTCCTCTGCAGGTTGCGGAGCTTTTAGAAAAAATTTCACTCGGGTGAAGTGGTCCTCGAAATACCATAAATTCAAAGGAAC
>CAVQJI010000056.1:0-22268 GCA_963712715.1 uncultured Pseudomonadota bacterium
AAACACAAAAGTCTTGCTCCCTGTTTTGTGCAAATTTTAATGCGGGAACCCTATTCAAATCAATCTCTCATCCGTAAATTTTTAACAGCGTGTTTAATTTAACAAAGCACCGTCCTAAAGGAAAAATCAAAAATAAATCACGACCGGCAATGAACCCGAATCAGGGCGCCGGGGTCATCTGTCGAGGCAAAATTCGGAGGGGCAGGGTTGACCGCATAGGCGTCAAGCTAAGAGTTTTTTTCCTCCAAAGACTGGTCATTGCGAGCGCGGCGAAGCAATCCAGTACAAAGTTCGAACTGGATTGCTTCGCTCACGCTCGCAATGACTATGCTTTTTGATAGTGGCCTCTAAATTAGATATGCCAAATATTTATTTTGTTTTAAGTATATCCCGGATTTCAGTCAGTAAGACTTCCTGAGGAGAAAGTTCTGCGGAGGCTTTAGGGACTCTTAATGCGGTCAGCATTTTAATTAGCAAAAACACTGCGAATGCGATAATTAAAAAGTCCAGCAGGCTTTGTAAAAAAGCGCCCCATTTTATAATTGCCTGACCTACGTGAGTCGTTTTCGTCGCGATATTGACCCCACCTAATAAAACGCCAATGAGAGGCATGATAATACCATCGACTAATGAGGATATAATTTTACCGAAAGCCATGCCCAGAATGACAGCGACGGCTAAATCAACGACGTTTCCTCGCATAATAAACGTCTGAAAATCTTTAAGAAAGCTCATTTTTAGTCTCCTTGCTATACAATAACACATTCCTTAGAAGGCGAATAATTATCCCGTTTTTTCTTTGGATCATCAGAGCTTGTGGCTCCTTCAAAGAGCCACACTCGTAAGGTAGAAAATAATTGATCCGTATCGACTGGTTTGGTGATATAGTCGGTCGCTCCTGCCTTTAAACAACGTTCACGATCATCCTGCATGGCTTTGGCGGTTAAAGCGATAATCGGTAATTTTTTGAATCGTTGCTCTTGACGAATCAAACCGATGGCTTCATAACCATCCATTTCAGGCATCATAATATCAATCAATACAATCTGCACATCGGGATTTTGATGCAATAATTCAATACCGTCACGGCCGCTTTCTGCAAATAACACCTGCATTTGATAACGTTCAAGCGCACTGGTCAAGGCAAAAATGTTGCGAATATCATCATCGATCACCAACACCTTCTTTTTGGATAAAATGGGGTGGGTACGCCAGGCCAATTCCAGTAATTCCTGAGATTTAACTGACAGAGTATCGAAGGGAATATGAAGAAACAAAGTCACCTGATTTATTAATTCACTTAAATTCTCAGTGATATGCAGGTTAAGCCAATGCTTGCAGAGTTCTAAATTTTCCTGAAACTCTTTTTTCATTGATTTTAAGAAATTCAAAAGAATAACCGGAATTCCATCACTCCCATAACTGTTTTGACAGATTTGTAAGGCCCTGGAAAGATTATGAGTCGTCATTTGAGCGCTGAGAATTAAACCATCCCAGGTTCGCTGAGATAACAAATCAAACATATTTTCTTCAGAAACGGCTTCTTCAACGATGATAGCAGGTTGTCGCAAACATTCTAAAATGCGCCGCCGGGATTTGATATTTGGCTCCATGAGTAATATTCGCCGCTCGGAAGACCGATTGATATGTTGGATTTTTTCCAATATCGAATGAAGTATCGTGGAAGATACCGGAATTGATAAAATAGTGAGTGCGCCTAATGCTAAAATATTTGGAGAATAACTTTCATCGACGATCGCTACAATAGGAATGTGGCGAGTCGCGCGGTTATTTTTCAATCGATCCAGCACTACCAGTTGATTATCGGCGCCGTTTGGCCGTATTTCAAGAAAAATGCCGAGTGGTGTGAACTCACGAGTTAAATCGAAAATTCTTTCATTTTTATCAATGAACTTAACCTGGTAACCCGACGCAGCCACTTCACCTAATAGTGTATCCGCCAGATCAGAATCATTTCCGCCAATCAATATCAGAGGTAATTGAAAAGCATCCTTCACTTCTCCATCGTCATCGCTCTCGGGCGCATGGTGACTACCTCAGGCGCCGGCGCTTTTTCACGAACGAGCTCCAGACTTTTAGTCCGCTTATGGACTGGAGTGTAGGATATGGGTAAATAAAGGGTAAACGTACTTCCTTCTCCAGAATTACTGGTCAAATGGATTTCTCCTCCCAACATATGAGCAATTTGACGGCTGATCGAAAGTCCCAACCCTGTACCGCCATATTTACGGCTGGTAGTTCCATCGGCCTGTTGGAAAGCTTCGAAAATGATTTGCTGCTTTTCTTTCGGAATACCGATGCCGGTGTCTTTGACAGCGAATGTAACAGAGCCTGATGCCGGAAGACTGATATGTAGCGTCACTTTGCCGGCGCTGGTGAATTTAAAGGCGTTCGACAATAAATTTTTTAATACCTGTTGTAAGCGTTTACCATCCGTATGAAAGGTTCTTGGCAAATTGGGTTCTAATATCACTTCAAATTTTAAACGCCTGGATTCAGCCAGCTGTTTAAAAGTACGCATGACGAAATCCCGAATATCGTTAAATGAAATATCGCTAACCTCGACCGACATGGTTCCAGACTCGATTTTGGCTAAATCTAAAATATCATTAATTAAATCCAGTAAATCAGCTCCAGAAGAATAAATAGTCTGGACATATTCCACCTGTTTTGCCGTCAAATTGCTTTCATCATTTTCAGAAAGCACCTTCGCCAGAATCAACAGACTATTCAAAGGAGTTCTGAGCTCATGCGACATATTGGCTAAAAACTCGGATTTAAAACGTGAAGTTAGCGCTAATTGAGAAGCTTTTTCTTCCAACAATTTTTTAGCGGTTTCCACTTCTTCATTTTTCTTTTCTACTTCCGTATTTTGTAGCGCAAGCTGCTCGGCGCGATCTTCTAAATCTTCATTCGCTTTTTGCAGCTCGCGTTGTTGTTGCTTTAACAATTCTTCAGATTGTTGCAGGTTTTGGGCTTGTTGTTCCAGGCGTTTATTGGTGATAGTCAATTCCTCCTGCTGACTACGCAATTCTTCAGTTAATGATTGTGACTGTTTCAATAAATCTTCAGTACGCATAGTGGCGGTGATGGTATTAAGCACAATACCGATACTTTCAGTCAATTGCTCCAGAAAACTTAAATGCACTTGGGTAAATTGACTGAAAGAACCTAATTCGATAATCGCTTTTACTTCGCCTTCAAATACTACGGGTAAAACGACAATGTTCTCGGGCGCATGCTCACCTAAACCCGAGCGAATTTTGATATAATCGGCGGGCACTTCGGTAATTAAAATGGGTTCTTTCTCCAGAACACATTGGCCGACTAATCCTTCGCCCACTTTAAACAGGTTGGATAAATACTTCCTTTTTGTGTAAGCATAACTCGCCAGCAATTTGATATTCGTGTCTTCATTGACGCTTTCGACGATGTAGAAAACACTGTGCTGAGCGCTAACCAATGGTGATAACTCGGACAAAATTTGTTTCCCGACGCTTAACAGATCGCGTTGCCCCTGCAACATTCGGGTAAACTTGGCAAGGTTAGTCTTTAGCCAGTCCTGCTCCGTATTTTTGCGTGTGGTATCCTTCAGATTGCGAATCATTTCATTAATATTATCTTTTAACGCCGCCACTTCCCCAGCCGCCTGAACGGCTACTGAACGGGTAAGGTCTCCCTGAGTCACCGCCGTCGCGACATCGGCGATGGCGCGCACCTGGGTAGTCAAATTGCCGGCGAGTTGATTGACATTATCCGTTAAATCCCGCCAACGGCCGGCGGCGCCCGGCACATGAGCCTGACCGCCTAATTTGCCTTCAATACCCACTTCCCGGGCCACGGTAGTGACCTGATCGGCGAACACCGACAGGGTGTCGATCATGCCATTAATCGTTTCCGCCAGCTCGGCGATTTCACCTTTCACTTCTAATACCAATTTACGTTTCAAATCACCGTTCGCCACCGCTGTGACCACGGTAGCGATACTGCGGACTTGCGCGGTTAAATTACTGGCCATGTAGTTCACATTGTCTGTTAAATCTTTCCATGTGCCGCCCACGCCTTTCACAATGGCCTGATTGCCCAGTTTACCTTCGGTGCCTACTTCGCGCGCCACACGAGTCACTTCGGAAGCGAAGGCATTGAGCTGATCAACCATGGTGTTGATGGTATTTTTCAGTTGCAGAATTTCGCCTTTGACATTAACGGTGATTTTTTTGGTTAAGTCGCCATTGGCTACCGCGGTCGTCACTTCGGCGATATTACGCACCTGAGCGGTTAAGTTGCCCGCCATGGAATTCACGTTATCCGTCAGGTCTTTCCAGGTGCCGCCGACGCCTTTAACGAAAGCCTGTCCTCCTAATTTGCCCTCGGTACCCACTTCGCCGGCTACCCGGGTGACTTCGGAAGCGAAGGCGTTGAGCTGGTCGACCATGGTGTTGATGGTGATTTTCAACATCAGGATTTCGCCTTTCACATCAACGGTAATTTTCTTGGTTAAATCGCCATTGGCTACCGCGGTTGTGACTTCGGCGATATTACGCACCTGTGCGGTTAAATTGCCCGCCATGGAATTCACATTATCGGTCAGATCCTTCCATGTGCCGCCGACTCCGATGACTTCGGCCTGCCCGCCGAGCTTACCTTCAGTACCCACTTCGCGGGCCACACGAGTCACTTCGGAGGCGAAGGCGTTAAGCTGATCGACCATGGTGTTGATGGTGTTTTTCAGCATCAGGATTTCGCCTTTCACGTCAACGGTGATTTTCTTGGTTAAGTCGCCATTGGCGACCGCGGTCGTGACTTCGGCGATATTACGCACCTGCGCGGTTAAGTTGCCCGCCATGGAATTTACATTATCGGTCAGATCCTTCCATGTCCCACCGACGCCGGTGACTTCGGCCTGACCGCCGAGCTTACCTTCAGTACCCACTTCGCGGGCCACACGAGTCACTTCGGAGGCAAAGGCGTTGAGCTGGTCGACCATGGTGTTGATGGTGTTTTTCAGCATCAGGATTTCGCCTTTCACATCAACGGTGATTTTCTTGGTTAAGTCGCCATTGGCTACCGCGGTCGTGACTTCAGCGATATTGCGCACCTGAGCGGTTAAGTTGCTGGCCATGGAATTCACATTATCGGTCAGATCCTTCCAGGTGCCACCAACGCCGGTGACTTCGGCCTGCCCGCCGAGCTTACCTTCAGTACCCACTTCGCGGGCCACACGGGTCACCTCGAAGGCGAAGGCATTGAGTTGGTCAACCATGGTGTTGATGGTGTTTTTCAGCATCAGGATTTCGCCCTTCACATCAACCGTAATTTTCTTAGTTAAGTCGCCATTGGCTACCGCGGTAGTCACTTCAGCGATGTTACGCACTTGAGCCGTTAAATTACCCGCCATCGAATTCACATTATCAGTCAAATCCTTCCAGGTCCCGGAAACGCCTTTGACATCCGCCTGACCGCCGAGTTTTCCTTCAGTACCCACTTCACGCGCCACACGAGTCACTTCGGAGGCGAAGGCATTCAGTTGGTCAACCATGGTGTTGATGGTGTTTTTCAGCATCAGGATTTCGCCTTTGACATCCACCGTAATTTTTTTGGTTAAATCGCCGTTCGCCACTGCTGTCGTCACATCAGCGATGTTACGCACCTGGGCAGTCAAATTACTAGCCATGGAATTAACATTATCGGTGAGGTCTTTCCATGTCCCGGAAACCCCTTCCACTTCGGCCTGGCCACCTAGTTTGCCTTCCGTACCGACTTCACGGGCCACACGGGTTACCTCTGAGGCAAAGGCATTGAGTTGGTCGACCATGGTGTTGATCGTATTTTTTAATTGTAGAATTTCACCTTTGACGTCGACCGTGATTTTTTTAGTGAGGTCGCCATTGGCTACCGCGGTAGTCACATCAGCGATATTGCGCACCTGAGCAGTCAGGTTGCTGGCCATGGAATTGACGTTATCGGTAAGATCTTTCCAGGTTCCGGAAACTCCTTTGACTTCGGCCTGTCCGCCCAATTTCCCTTCGGTACCCACTTCGCGGGCCACTCGGGTGACTTCGGAAGCAAAAGAGGATAATTGCCCAACGACGCCGTTCACTAATTTCGCCGAGCGCAGAAATTCACCTTGCAAGGGCTTACCATCAATTTCTAACGCCATGGTTTGGGATAAGTCGCCTTTGGCCACTGCCCCGATGACCCGAGCCATTTCGTTGGTGGGCTGCACCAAATCAGCAACCATGCTATTGACCGATTCAATGCATTTTGCCCAGTCGCCTCGCAGGTTCATGGCGACGGCGCGTTGGGTGGTTTTGCCTTCTTTGCCAACCATGCGGCTCATTTTTTCAAATTCTTTGGTGAGGGTTTCGTTGCTGTCGATGATATTATTTAATGTGTCGGCAATTTTACCGGCAAGACCCACCCGGTCCGGCGCCATACGCACGCTAAAATTGCCTTTTTGAACGGCTAACAGAACATTTAATAGCTCTTTGATATTTAAATTTTCTAGATTGGAAGAATTATCTATTTTTTCAGCCATACTCCCTATACTCAACTATCCTGATGAATTTGATTTGCTTATGATGAACTAAGCTTTGCAAGAATGCAAACTCTTACCAGAAACTTTGGGTAAAGACTTTTCAAAAGGATAATTGTTCGCCCACAATCGGAAATGATCTACTTTCCCGGGAGGAGCAGAACTAATTCTGTTAACCCGCGGGGTATCAGGCGCTTCCAAACCGCGCGGATCAGGGCTACTAAAACTTTTTCGGGGACTTGAACGTTTTGGTTTTTCTTCTTCGCACAGCTCAAAAGGAGAAGGAGGCAACACCATCGGATGCAATTTTTGAGAATCAATTTTTACTAACCCGGAAATGATGTTTAAAAGCTCTGCTGTGTTAGTTGGTTTGGTTAAGTAGTAATTCATACCTGCCTGTTTGGCTTCATCTTCAGCATTTGCACCCGTGTTACCGGAAATGCCGATCACTGGTATATCAGTCAATTCGCGTATTTTTTTGGTGGCCGTGAGTCCATCCATTTCCTTCATTTGAACATCCATTAAAATAATATCCACTTTATCTTTATTTTGATGGATATAATTAATGGCCTGCTTTCCATCAGAGGCCATATAACAAGTGCCGCCGACGGCTTTCATTTGATGGTCTAAAAGTCTTCTGTTTATCACTTCATCGTCCACAACCAGTATTTTAATACCGTCGAGGCGAACGGATGGCGTTTCTGTTAATTCGTATTTTTGATCCAGGTCAACAGATCGTTCTTTGATAGCACAGGGCTTGCAGGCAATGCTGAATGTAAATACTGTGCCTTTACCTTTTTGACTGGCGACCTGAATATTCCCGCCCATCAATTCCACCAATAATTTAGTAATTCTTAACCCTAAACCCGTGCCCCCATACTTCCCGGATGTTTCAGAATTGGCTTGTGAGAACTTCTTAAAGAGCTTTTGTAGTTCCTGTTCAGTCATACCAATACCGGAGTCTTTGACTGAAAAGCATAAGATCGAATGATCGGATTCTTCTTTAAGCTCTTCCTGTAATGTAATTTCAATGGTTCCGCCTTCACCGGTAAACTTTAGGGCGTTATTGAGCAGATTGGAAAGAATTTGTATTAAAAGGGATGGGTCTCCTTTTACATAAGGAGAAGAACCGGCACGATGAATCTGATTGGATATTATTTTTATCTGCTTTTGCTGAATGCCCATCGAAGAATATATATCAATAACCTGTTGAATAACTTTTTGCGGATCAAAGGGTTCCGGGTGGATTTCAACGTTTCCAGATTCTAATTTGGAAAATAGGAGTTTATTATCAAGGAGATATTTTCCCTGCTTTGCGCAAAAACTCATGGTTTTGAGACCCTGAGTAGCTGTTTTCATCACACGTGAAAATTCCTCTGAATCAACCATTTTGTTCTCACCGGCTTTTTCTATTTTTTCTAACTGCTTCATCCCGAGTTGAAGATTTGTAATCAGTCCAGAAAGAGCCTGAAAAAGATTACGAATTTCATGATTGGAATATAGCGATGGGTTATCGCTGGTTTCTTGTTCTGGTCTCATAAATCCTCCTTAATATTAACGTAAACCCCCAGAATATTCCGTTCACTTTTTTTTTTCAAGAGGTTTTTTTAAAAAAAAATAGGTGTTTTCCCTGATATATACCCAGATAAATCCGGATTTCTTTTTAACCAGTTTTGCGGATAATGTATATTATTGTTTCATCAATTATAGGAGCTATTATGAAAAAACAAGACCTGAACGAACCCAAATTGACCGCGGCTGCTCTCGAGAACTCACTAAAGAATTTTGTTCACAAAAAAAATGATGAGCGAAAACACGAAAATCACGCTACAGCCAGTTTTTCAGATTTGAATCCTGGTATACTGGCTCGGGAAACTCCTGAAATTAAGGGGGTTTATGCTGCTGTTGCTCTATTACTAAGCGCTCAATTTAACCTGGAAAAGCTATTAAACTCCAGCGAACCGAATTCTTTGTTGAAAGATCAATTGAAAAGCATTTCTGATAAGATTCAGGCTGCTGTTCCCCTGGTAGAAAATGGCGTCGGAGCTATCCGCGGAGCCATTCTCGGTCCGAATCATCGGAGTGAGGGGAATAACCAATTAATTAACGAGCCTCTTAATACAGCCACTTTAACACCATCAGAAGAAAAAGGGTTGTCACGGACTGCTGATGCTCCGAATAGTTTGTTATTATCCAGTTTAGGATTTACCTCGAACATTAACCGGACAAGTAAAGAGTCGGGCAAGGGTTTTACTTATGGTCCCAGCGGTAGTTAATTGTTGTCCTTAATTATTATTGATGAGAGAAATCATTATGAAACAGGAATATTCTACTTTACCCTCCTTGATGAGTAGACGCAAAAACTCTCAATTGAGTTTGTTTGGAGTTGAAAATTTTTGTCAAAATGACGAGAAAAAACAGGAAGATGAGAAGCGCCCTCACATTATGGTTGTCGATGATATTTTAATTAACCGAAAAATTTTGACCAGGAAACTTGAAAAAAAAGGTTACAAAGTATCCACTGCGGCGAATGGACAGGAAGCCGTAAATTTATTTACTCAATTAAAAGGACAAATAGATCTTATTTTCATGGATCTTCAGATGCCCATTATGGATGGACATGAAGCAACCCGGCAAATTAGAAAGCTTGAGGGACTGGAAAACAAACTGAAGCGCACACCTATCGTTGCGGTAACTACTGTCGACGCGACAGATGCAAATAAATTAAAGGCACAAGAGGCCGGTATGAATGATTTTCAGGATAAATCCTTTAATATCGACGAAATGATTAACAGGCATCTTGGAAGCGCGGCGCCATCGGCTGACGGAAAAGACTCACCACGGTCTCCCGAGACTCCGATGAGTTCGTTATTATCTACTTTAGGAATTACCTCGACCATTACTCGAGAAATTGAAGGGTCAAGCAGGAGTTTTTCGTGTGGTTCTAACCATGCTTAATAATCATCAGGCTTATATTTTGGTAGTCGATGATAATCCGGCAAATCTGCTGTCAATGGAATTAATGCTTAAGCCGTTAGGACAGATCGTTTTGTCGGCAGCTTCCGCCAACGAGGCTTTACGATTAGTGCTTCAATATGATTTCGCGGTTATTTTATTGGATGTGCAGATGCCGGACATTGACGGTTTCGAGACGGCCCGATTAATCCGTGACCGTGAGAAATCCAGCTATACTCCCATCATTTTTTTAAGCGCCTGGCACAAAGAAGCGATTGATATTCACAAAGGTTACGCCATGGGCGCGGTAGATTATATCTCTAAACCTATAGATTCAACGATTTTATTGTCAAAGGTTAAAGTATTCGTTGATCTTTTTACCAAATCGGTGTTGGCGGTGCAGCTTCAGCATGAATTAAAAAAGCGAATCCGTATTGAGCAAAAATTATCTCAGCAACAACGACAACTTAAATTAGCGCATTTGGAGAGAATTCGAGTGATAGAAGAAGCTTCTTCGGCATTAGCGCATGAATTGAATCAGCCACTTGCGGCAGTAGCCAATTATGTTAAGGGTTGTATTTACCGGCTGAAACAAAATACCACTAAAACCGACGAATTACTAAATGCCCTGGAGCGGGCCGGAGAACAGGCTGAGCGGGCAGGAGCTATTTTACATCGCATAAAGGACTTTGCCCGTAAAAGCAAATTGTGCCTGGAACCTGTCAATATCAACGAATGGCTGTCTCATATCCCTCACTGGATACCGACTGATATAGTGGAGGAAAAAATTGATCTGCAATTTAAATTGACCAAAAAAAAGATGCCTCCGATTTGGATAGATAAGATTCAATTTGAGCAGGCTTTAGTCAATCTGGTCAATAATGGCGTTGAAGCATTGCAACAATCCCCAAAATCTGTCCGTTGCCTGATGATTGAAACTGAACTTAAAAAATCTCAAAGTGTGATTATCAAAGTTTCTGATAATGGTCCTGGTATTCCACCCGAATCACTCACCAAATTATTTGATTTATATTATTCCACCAAAATCCATGGAATGGGCATGGGTCTGGCTATCTGCCGAACAATTATTGAAGCTCATGGCGGCAGCATCATGGCTTACAATGGATTAAAAGGCGGCGCCTGTTTTCAGGTTTCATTACCTATTCAGGATAAATATGCGCCTGCAATCAACTGATAACAAATCAATAGTCTATATCGTTGATGATGATCATGGCCTCTGTCAGTCTCTGCGGTGGTTATTAGAGTCGGTTGGCTTAACGATTAAAATTTATAATAGCAGCACTGACTTTTTGGATCATTTTGAACCCCTCTCGCCGGATGGGTGTATCTTATTGGATATTCGAATGCCGGAAATTAGTGGGTTAGAAGTTTTGGAACAATTCAGGAGCCGTTATGGTCAGTGGCCGGTTATTTTTATTACCGGACATGGGGATATTCCATTGGCGGTCAGGGCCATGAAACTAGGCGCTTTTGATTTCCTCACTAAACCTTTTAATGATCAGGTACTTTTGGAGCGGATTCAAAAAGCGATTACTGATCATCAAAAATCCGGCAAAATTAAATCACAATATATAATTGCTCGCCGACGGTTGCAATCATTAACCAAACGGGAGTTGGAAATTTTACAACTGATTGTTGAAGGCGATCTGAGTAAAGAGATCGCCTATAAACTAGGTATTTCCATTAAGACCATAGAATCCCATCGCGCCCATATTATGCACAAAATGGGCGCCGCCAAATTAGCAGAATTGGTTAAATTTTATCTTTGGGCTATTGAACCCGCTTGACGCGGATTTCCTCAAGATTCAGTGCAACAGAAATGTTTCTGGTGATATAATAGGGTCTGTTTACTTCATTAATTATGTTTTACACAAGAATTTTGTCATTGCGCGCGCTAGCGAAGCAATCCAGTTTCGTACTTTAAACAAGCTCCGCACTGGATTGCTTCACTGACGTTCGCAATGACGGCGAATAATTAATGAATTGTAAACAGGCCCTATAATAAAACCTTATCGGGAAGTTTTTTATGTCAGTAAATACGGATGTTTTGATTGTGGGCGGTGGACCGACGGGGTTAATGTTGGCCTGTCAGTTGCGGCGTTTTGGCGTTTCTTTCAAAATCATTGATAAACAGGCGGATCGCGCTCATGAATCCAGAGCTTTTGGCATTCAGGCCAAAACCATGGAAATTTTTCAAAATCTCGGTATTGTGGATAATTTTCTAAAAGCAGCCGTTCACGGTGCGGAACCTAATTTTTTCGTCAATGGTAAACTGAAATTAAAATTAAATCTCAATAAAATAAAATTAAAAAATACTCCATTTCCCTCCATTTATTTTTTACCGCAATCTGAAACTGAAAAATATCTTATTGAACATCTTGAAAATCATGGAGTTCATATCGATAGAAAAACCAGTTTGGACACATTTCACCAAAATGAAAATGATATTAAAGCGGTTATTAAACATGAAGTTTCCGGAGAACTGGAAGAAATTACCTGCCGTTATTTGGTGGGTTGTGATGGCGCTCACAGTATAGTACGTAATATACTGCAAATTCCTTTTGTTGGCGCTTCTTACGAACAGGATTTTTTCCTGGCGGACGCAGAAGTCGAATGGCCATCTCCTCCAGAATCCAAATTTATGCTTTTTTTTGATACCGCGGGATTTTTTTTACATGCGCCTTTAGGCGCCGATCTGAGCCGGATTATTGGCGCAAAAATCTCAGGTTCTCCTCCAGACCCAAAAACTCCGTTGACATTAGAAGAAATGATTGACTTAACCAAAAAAATTACTCACAGGAATATTAATATTTCAAATCCGGTTTGGATGAGCCGGTTTCATTTACACCATCGGTCCGTTACACAATATCAAAAAGGCCGTGTTTTTCTCGCGGGCGATGCTGCGCACATTCATTCGCCCGTGGGTGCGCAGGGAATGAATACAGGGCTACAGGATTCGACCAACCTGGGCTGGAAAATCGCCACGGTATTAAAAAACAATGTATCCGATGATTTGTTACAAACCTATCAAATAGAGCGGGAAGCCGTTGGCAGGAAACTGAATCATTCAACGGACAGATTTTTTGGTTTTCTAACCTCTCCCAATCCCATTTTAATGGGTTGCCGTCCATTGTTTTTATCGCTGGCCATGAAAATAGTGAATTTATCGTCGCAAATGCAAAAATCCCTGTTCTGGTTTATGTCCGAGCTGGGCATACGTTATGAGAAAAATAAATTTATCGATGAGAATACCCGCGGTGCTGACTCACGCTTTTTAGCAGGACCTGGCGCAGGCTCCAGGGCTCCTGATGCACCTTTAGAAAGCTCAACCTTGTTTGAAAGTTTTAAAGAAAACCACTGTCATGTTTTGATCTTTATAAAATCAGATCACAAAAAAGCAATGATTCTTGAAAATCAAGTTAAGGAATTGGAAACCTGCTATCGAAAATGGGTCAAATTTCATGTACTGACAAAATCCCAGGATACAAAAATTATTTTTAAACGTTACCACGTTTCAAGTACAGCAATATACTTTATACGTCCCGATGGTTACATAGGCTTTCGCGAATCCAGCCTGGATTTCGATAAATTATCAACCTACCTTAAAAAACTATTGGGGAACGGAGAAACATAGAGCTCCGATCTCGCTTCTTGATTTCGGATCGAAAATTTTACAAAAATTCAAAAATTTTTTTATTTTTTAATTGTCGTGTCTTGACAATGCCAGAGCATTCAATACAATAACACTGGCGTTGCCAACGCATCTGGATGAAATAAAATTCGCATGGAAGATCTCCCCAAAAAATATTCTGCCTCATCAAATCTCAGCACGCTGCTGCGTATAATTTGGCTGTTATATTCTATCTTTTTCTTGAGCGGTTGCAGTGGCGTGGTGATATTGGATCCACGCGGATATGTCGGACTGAATGAGAAATTCCTTATTATTATCGCCGCAGCGCTCATGCTCCTTGTGGTTTTACCGTCTATTATCATGACGCTGCTTTTTTCCTGGCGATACCGGCAATCCAACAAAAAAGCGAAATACGCTCCGGAATGGAGCTCTTCCAAAATACTGGAATGGGCTATCTGGATCGTTCCTGGAATAATCATTGTGATCTTATCCGGTCTGGTGTGGAGAGCCAGTCACAGGCTGGATCCTTTCCGCGCTTTAAAAGCATCGGAACCGCCTCTCGTCATTCAGGTTATTTCAATGGACTGGAAATGGCTGTTTATTTATCCAGAGCAAAACATCGCCAGCGTTAATAAAATTGTTTTCCCGGTTGACGTTCCAATCCATTTTTTTCTGACTTCGGCGACGGTAATGAATTCTTTTTTCATCCCTCAATTGGGAAGCCAAATCATGACTATGCCGCGAATGCAGACGCAACTTCATTTGATAGCCAATGCACCTGGCGTTTACGCTGGAATATCCTCAAATTTCAGCGGTTTTGGCTTTACCGGAATGACTTTTGACGCGATTGCGACGTCCCGCGCTGAATTCAGAAACTGGGTCGAAAGCGTGCAACATGCTGGGAGAAAGATGGATCAAAATAATTATCGTGAACTGGCAAAGCCCAGCGTGAATAATCCCGTCGAATATTTTTCATCGGTACAACCGGATTTATTTAAGGATGTGACGACATCCGCGGAGAAATAATGTTAGGTAAACTCAACCTTTCAGCCATAGATTATCACAATGCCATCATCATGGGCGCGTTTGGGGGCATGATTCTGGCTTTTCTGGCGGTGTTAGCGTTGATCACTTATCTTCGCTGGTGGAAATACTTATGGAAGGAATGGATGACTTCCGTCGACCATAAAAAAATCGGCATCATGTATATTGCCGTAGCGATTATTATGGGAATTCGCGGATTTATAGATAGTTTGATGATGCGCTCGCAACTGGTTTTGTCGCACGGCGCTGCGCACGGCTATCTGACGCCGGATCATTTTAATCAGGTTTTTACGGGTCATGGCGTTATCATGATATTTTTTATGGCCATGCCTTTTATTATCGGCTTAATCAACGTCGCATTGCCACTGCAGATTGGCGCTCGTGATGTGGCTTTTCCCGCCATGAACTTAATCAGCCTGTGGCTGTTGATAGCAGCCGTGGTGCTAATGAATATTTCTTTAGGAATCGGCGAATTTGCAAAGACCGGATGGAATGGTTACCCGCCTCTCTCAGAACTGCAATACAGTCCTTACGTCGGCGTTGATTATTACATCTGGATATTACAGATCGCAGGCGCTAGCTCGCTCATGACCGGCATTAATTTTCTGGTGACGATTACTCATTTGCGAGCGCCCGGTATGACCTTGATGAAAATGCCATTGTTCTCCTGGGCTGCCTTGGGAACGACTATTTTAATTGTTGGCGCATTTCCAATTCTCACGGTAGATCTCGGTTTATTAGCGCTCGATCGCTACCTGGGAATGCATTTTTTCACGCCTGACGCCGGCGGAAATATGATGACATACGTGAACTGGTTTTGGGCCTGGGGCCATCCGGAAGTTTACATTCTTATTTTACCGGCTTTCGGAATTTTTTCAGAAGTGGTGTCCGATTTTGCCAATAAACGGTTATTTGGCTATGCCTCGATGGTTTATTCCATTCTGGCAATTATCGTTATTTCCTACATCGTCTGGGTACATCACTTTTTTGTTATGGGCGCTGGGGGAACTGTTAATGCCGTATTTGGAATAATGACAATGATTATCGCCGTGCCGACCGGAGTAAAAGTATTTAACTGGGTATTTACCATGTATCGGGGGCGATTACGATTTGAAACTCCGATGTTGTGGACTGTGGGATTTTTACTGACTTTTGTTTTGGGAGGGATGTCCGGCGTTATGCTGGCGATGGCTCCCGCAGATTTTGTGTTACATAACAGTGAATTTTTAATCGCCCATTTCCACAACGTTATTATCTCCGGGACTGTGTTCGGCGCTCTGGCTGGATATATATACTGGTTTCCAAAAGCCTTCGGTTTTAAGCTCAACGAAAAATTGGGTGTCGTAGCGTTCTGGTTGTTTTTTTTCGGTTTAATCATTACTTTCGCGCCCTTATATCTCCTTGGTTTCATGGGCATGACCCGTCGTCTTAATCATTATGACAATCCGGCCTGGCAAACACCCATGTGGATTGCAGCTCTCGGCATGGTGATATTCACTATTTCCCTCTTTTTTCTGGTGCTGCAACTAGTGGTGAGTTTTATACAGCGCAAAAGAAATCGTGATTACACCGGCGATCCGTGGAACGGCAGAACGCTAGAATGGTCCGTGCCTTCTCCCGCTCCGTTTTACAATTTCGCGGAAATACCCATCGTCACCAGCCGTGATGAATTCTGGAAAAGAAAACAGCAGGGAAACGCACCAAAGCAACCCGTGTATCAGGATTTCCTTATGTCTAAAAACACAGCCGTCGGGTTTTTTATGGGTATATTTAGCATCGCATTTGGGTTTGGCATGATATGGCATATCTGGTGGATGGCTATTTTCGGCATACTCGCAATTCTCATCACGGTTGTGCTGCACTTATCTGATAATGATACGCATTATTACGTAACAGCAGATGAAGTGAAAAAAATGGAAGAGGCTTGTTCAGCTAGCGCAATAACTCAGGATTAAATATGTCAGAAAAAGTTTTACCCGGCATTCCCACATATTCTCCAGATCCAGAACTGATTAAAATCGCCTCGAATAAAGTCTTTGGTTTCTGGATTTATCTCATGAGTGATTGCGTGTTGTTCGCTACTTTATTTGCTACGTATTTTATGTTGAATGCCGGTCACTCCCCAACTCATACTCAAAGTAGTTTGTTTAACTTACCTGTTATTTTGGTTGAAACTTTCTGCCTGTTAACCAGCTCGTTTACTTTTGGACTGACCATGAATGCTCTGGATCAGGAAAACAAAAAAACCCTGCTGATGTGGATTTTTATAACGTTTATATTAGGTTTAACCTTTGTTGCCCTTGAAATACACGATTTTTATCATTTAATTATCACCGGAAACGGACCTGCCCAGAATGCTTTCTGGTCATCCTTTTTTACCCTTGTGGGAACCCACGGCCTGCACGTTTCTCTGGGTTTAATCTGGATGGCCGTTATGATCGTGCAGATTCTCAGGCAGGATTTAATACTGCCAACCCAATCACGGTTGATATTACTGAGCCTGTTCTGGCATTTCCTCGATATCGTCTGGATTTGCATATTTACTTTTGTATATCTTATGGGGTCGCTCTAAATGAAAATAAAAAATAAAGATATTACCAGTTTTAGCGGCAGTGGCGGCGCTAAGACTTATGTCACTGGTTTTGGACTCTCCATCATCCTAACGGCGATCCCTTTTTTTCTGGTTATGACTTCCGCCATAGCAGGTTTCGCAGCGTTAATAACGATTATTCTTTTCGCCGTCGCTCAAATTATCGTGCACCTGGTTTGTTTTTTGCATATGCAACCATCCTCCGCGCAATCATGGAACTGGTCCGCTTTTATTTACACCCTGATTCTGCTGTGTATACTGGTCGGCGCATCGATTTGGATCATGTTCCATCTGAATCAGAATATGATAATGGACTAGAACACCGAAAACCTAATCGTTTTGAGTATATAGTCATTCGGAATGAATTTTAGGTTCAACTTGTCATTGCGAGCGCCAGCGAAGCAATCCAGTACGTACTTCGGACAAGCTCTGTACTGGATTGCTTCGCTGGCGCTCGCAATGACGATATCGAAAACTCAAGCGCGATGACTATAACCTGTTTCGTCTGCGTTGATTTGGAATAAATATTTGTCAAAATAAATGCTATAATTTAGATATAGAAATCCAGAAAAGAGGTAGTAAAAATGAAAAAATTGATATCGCCAATAGTTGGAATTATAGCATTATCAGGCACTTGTATTTGTATTGCTAACCCCACCTACATGTACACCTTCCATAATCACACAGATGAAAGGCTTTATTTTGGGCCTTTTACTTCAAAATCCTCCAACATTAAAGCTGATGACTATATTGATCCCCATAAGGTAGGAAGAGTTAAATTAACAATAGACACTGGTTGCAAAAGCATCAAGCAAATGAGCAAAAAAATGAGTAGTGCCGGCTCGTGCCCTGCGTATGGTAGTTTTAAATATGGATTAGGTAATGCTACATATCATCCCCAAACACATTCTTGTTTTGTATTCTATCAACACAACGATAACTATGAATTTCATGGTGGGACTGATGGCACGCTGTTAACTTGCAGGTTCATACCTGGTTCTTATGACATCATTATCTCTAAAACTATCTCTAAAAAGTGAGGATGAGGTCAATATTCACATGGTATATTCGACCCCATCCATGGGTCTTGAGTGAAAAGTTAAATTCAGCTCAATTTGAGGCTAATTTACAGCATGTGGTTTATCCACATGCCTGATCAGCGGGAAAGACTTCTGGAATTTAGGCAAATAAAAATGAGTGCACGATCAAAAAAATTAACTGCACTACCGTGACAGTCAAACCATTTTTGATCATTGCTTTAACGTTTTCGCTTCCGGCAAAACCCATCGCCGCGAACATATTGGCGCCCGGATACGCAAAGTTGGTGATTCTGGTCGCAAGCAAAATACTAAATGCAAAAGTAGTTAATGATAACTGCATGGATGTAGCCACCGGCGAAAACATTTCATAGAGCATTTTAATAACGGCGGCAGCCGCTGCCGGCATACCAAATGCACCGGTTATTCCTGTCAGAATAGCGATCATGGGTTTACCGCCCATATGTTCCAGAGGGATAAATAACTGCGTCAGAGCCTTAAATCCTCCTGCGCTTTGCACCAAATTTAAAAATGGATCGAGAAGAATAAAGATAAAAAACAAGTGCAGATTTTTTTGCATGCCTATTAAAATTAAATCGAATATTTTTGAAATTTTTATACCACTGACCAGGCCAGTGCCGATGGCTAAAAACAACATGACAAACACCACATAGGAAGTCTGCGCGTGCATTGCTAAACCGTACACGACACAGGCCAAAAATCCCATCACGAAAAAAATAGTGCTGACGTTTTGGCGTTTATTGGGGATAAATTGTCCCTGCTTTTCTTCGTCCGTAAACTGCTCCTGTGCATAAATTTTTTGAAACCGGCTAGACATCACCCAGGATACCAGAATGGTGACAATCGAAATGGGAATTGCCGCAAACAATAACATATGCGAATACGTTAATCCGGTAACACCCAATAAAGCAATCACCGGCGGTGTAAAAGGGCCAAGAATTAACGCTTCTTCTCCGCTGGCCTGCATAAGGACCGCAAGACCAGGCCGTGTTAATCGCACGCTGCCGGCGATGGGACGCAAAATAGGCGCCAAGAATAGCCAGGCCTCCCGCCAATGTTCCCAGAACTCCCACAATCACCAGCGAGGAAATCACGATTCCTATTTTGACTCGCCGCAGGGTGTTGATGCCAATGCCATAAACAATTTTATGCACTAAATTATGGCTGACATTGCTTTCGGTTAAGACTTCTCCTAATCCACGTCCAAGCATGATAATAAAACCGACCAATGCCAGAAATGATTTTAAGGCGTTCTCCATTACTTCACCCATTTGCAGGGGCGTGGAACGATTAAAGACAAATCCTAACCCGACACAAATAGCGGTTGCTACAAGCGGGTCAACGTTTCTAAAAACCAAAACGGCATACAGTACAATCAGCGACAAACTTGCCAGTGACCACCAGAAAGCGGGATCGTAATGCATTATCGTATCTCGGTTTTCAATGTAAATCCCTCGGTAAATCCTTGAATTCCTAGTCCAGGCTGATCGGATAATACAATTTCATTGCCATGTAATTGTGCTCCGTGAATGACGGGATTATTTTTTATTAAACCGATAGGATCTAAATCAGCCAATAAAATATCCGGCTTACTGACGGCAAAACTGGCAATCGCAGCAACTCCGATCGGTGATTCGAGCATGCAACCCACCATACAATTAATTAGGGCGCTATTCGCAATATGATATATTGCATTGGCGTTATAAATTCCACCGGACTTCATGAGTTTAATATTGATGCCATCGCTCGCATTTATTTTGGCAATCGCCAAAGCATCTGCCGGAGAAAAACACGACTCATCTGCCATAATAAAACTATCAACGCTATCACGAATAAATTTTAAATTAGTTAAATCACTGGCTTTCACGGGTTGTTCAACGATTGAAACATTCAAATTTTGTTTTTCGATAGTTCTCACGACCTGCACGGCGCTCTTGGCATTCCAACCCTGGTTTGCGTCTATTAAAATTTTGATTTTATCGCCTACCGCTTTTCTAATGGTTTTAATACGCTCAATGTCTTCTAAAGGGTTCAGCCCCACTTTTATTTTGATAATTTCAAAACCCTGATTAGCCAGTAATTTAGCATCTTCAGCCATAGCGTTGGGATCTTTAAGACTCACAGTGACGCAGGTTTTAATTTTATTAACCGCACCACCCAGTAATTTATACAAAGGGAGGTGGCAATACTGCGCAAAAAGATCGTGTAGAGCAATATCTACCGCAGCTTTGGCCGACGTATTCTTTTTTAAGGAGGTCTGCACTTCATGTAATAGCTGATTGAAGTTATCAATGTGCTGGCCGATTAATTTGGGGGCAATGAGCGTTTCAATGACATTGACAATCGATGTCAGGCTTTCACCGGTAATGGCCGGGGTGGCCGCTGCTGATCCATACCCTACCGCACCATTATCCGCTGTTATCATCACCACCACGTCTTCAACGTATTCGGTACGCCGGACTGCGGTGATCCAAGGCCGAATAAGCGGAATTTTCAGGGTGCCGAGCGTTATTGAGACAATTTGCATTTTTTATCCCTAAATATTCAGGCAGATATCTCAGGTTAATTATAGGCTAGTTCCCATAAAAAGTACGCAAAAAGGAAAAAAACCTGGGGTACCTGAGTTATGGAAGCATGCTGAGGCATTGCGAGAGCCTGTTTAAATTAATTTAGATCGAACATCTGCTGATATGCTGGTCCCTGACGGGATTCTGGAACCATTTTCTCTTCTTTAAAAAAATTGACTGCATTATTTTGTGATTGTTGATAGGAAAGAATTTTGGCCTTTTTATAAATATCGCCAGGAAAATTCATAAAACATGGGCCGGGAAAGAGGAAACATCCTGCCGTCCCAAGAAATCCCCAACAGCAAAATACTTTATAGACAGCATAAAAACGGTCGATCTTCTTTTTTTCTGGAAAAAAATAATCAAGTGTAAAGTTGGCGGTATCCGAACAGTTATTACAAAGACCATATTCTTTTATTGAAAATTTTCTATAAAATTCTTTAATAAAATGGTCAAAACTTTTGTCGCTAAATAGGGTAACCACGCTGTCACAGCAATCAACTTCCAATTCTCCGGTTTCTTCTTTTTTAGGATTCCGTTGCCACCAGATTGGGTGGTTGTCATCATATATGACAATTGAACGAATTGGCGGCGCAGAAAAATTAAATGAGCGCCTCGTTGCTAAATCTGTTACAACGACAGACATGGATTGTGAAATTTGTAATGGAATATATACATTTGATAGAACAATCTGGATTTTTACTATTGCCATTCTTATCGACTCGTTATTTGATCTCTTATTTTCATATTAACAATATATATAAGTTTAAGCAAATTGCGGTGCAATTGCGGCAATTGCGGCAATTGCGGTGTCAATTGCGGTGTCAGACCCGGCGAAAAATTCAAATAATTGTTTTAAAACAATGTATTAAATAGAAAAGATTCGTTATGCCAGACTCGATTGGTCTATAGTTAATCTACTCAAAAACTCCCTCGAATCGAGTCAGACATAACAATTTTTAAAGAATAACGTCTTGAAATAAAATTTATATTTATAATTTATGTCGGAACTGACACCAATGTTCCCAATGTTCGTGGCAAAATTGACACTGAGGGTCACGCTGGAAATTAAATTCGTTAAAATGCATGGTAAGAACGTCCACTGTTAATAAGCGATTAGTTAAAGGATTACCGATTTTCAAAATCCACTTGAGGATTTCTGTCGCCTGGATTGAGCCTAATATTCCCGGCAGTACACCTAACACTCCTCCCTGTCCGCAATTCAGTAACGAATTATTTTGCAAAGACGGCTGCGGGAATAAACATCGATAACACGGGCCATATTCCCCGGAAAATCCCACACACTGACCGGAAAATTTAAAAATACTGGCGGAAATAAACGGCTTTTTTTCAACAAAACAACTGTCATTAATTAAATAACGGGTTTTAAAATTATCCGAGCAGTCAGCGATCACATCATACTGGGCGATAAGTTCCGCAGCGTTATCAGCTTGCAATCCGTGCGGATACAGTATTATCCGGGCATCCGGATTCAACAGGTTTAATTGTTCTTTGGCAATCCTGATTTTTTTTTCGCCGATATGATGCGTTTGATACAGAATTTGCCGGTGTAAATTGTCGAGCTGAATGGTGTCAGAGTCGGCAATGCCCAACACCCCCACTCCGGCGGCAGCTAAATACAATAATAACGGCGAACCCAAACCTCCTGCTCCGACACACAATACCCGCGCCTCCGATAGCCGGATTTGACCTGCCAAACCCACGTTTTCGAGTTGAATATGTTTGGCGTAACGGGCCAATTCATGATGAGCCATTGATCATCTCTAACATTGCGCGGACTACTGACGCTGGTTCTGCGGCTTCAGTAATGGCAGAAATCATTGGC
>CAVQJI010000057.1:0-42152 GCA_963712715.1 uncultured Pseudomonadota bacterium
TTTTTTTCCCAAAAGACGCCGTCATTGCGAGCGCCAGCGAAGCAATCCAGTACTGAATTTCTACAAAGCTCGTACTGGATTGCTTCGCTGGCGCTCGCAATGACGGCTAAAAATCCTTAAACTGACGCCTAGCGGTCAAGCCGCGGGATGACGGCATCGGTGAAAAAATGCTGATTAAATTAATTGCCATTGGAAATAAAATGCCTGTCTGGGTGAATGAGGGATTTGCGGAGTATGCCAAACGGCTGCCGGTGGATTACCAATTGCAACTGATCGAGATTCCAGGCCAAAAAAGAATGAAAAGTAGTGTCGTTGAACAAATTCTTCATCGGGAAGGCGAAAAATTATTGGCAGTCGCACACCCACCGTTAATCGCACTGGATCGGCAAGGCATCGCTCTGAATACCGGACAACTGGCAAAACAGTTACAAAATTGGCATGATGGCGGTCAAAGCCCTTGCATACTGATCGGCGGCCCTGAAGGTTTGTCGCCATCGTGCCTGCGGCGCGCAGATAAAGTGTGGTCCCTGTCCGCATTGACGTTTCCACATCCTCTGGTGCGCATTATATTAGCCGAGCAAATTTATCGAGCGTGGAGTATACTACACCATCATCCCTATCACCGGTCTTAAATACGTATGACACAACGCTTGACGATTAGGCATCATCAAGGAGAAATGCAATTATTTTCTCGGCGTGTGATCGTCAGCGCGATTCTGATTTTTTTATTTGCCTGTGGACTGATTTGCCGATTATTTTACCTGCAGGTCTATCAACACCAGTTTTTTTCGTCATTATCTGCGCAAAATTTCATGACCATTGTTCCTATCGAAGCTAACCGCGGCCTGATTTACGACCGCAATGGCGTGTTGCTGGCCAAAAACGTACCTTCTTTTAATCTGACGATAAATCCTTCCAAAGTAAAGAATCTTTCCAAAACCATTGAGCGCCTGCAAAGCTTCATTGTCATCTCACCTCATGACATAGAAATTTTTCAACGCCGGTTACGGCAATCCTCCACTCATCAACCGATCCCCTTGAAGATGAAATTAAATGAAGAAGAAATGGCCAGGTTTTATGTCAACCAGTATTTTTTTCCAGGACTCGCTGTGGAAACCCGCATGATCCGCAGTTACACACAAGGAGAACTGTTCAGTCACGTCATTGGTTATATCGGCAGAATCAATGAACACGAAGCGGAAAAAATTGATAAGGTCAATTACAGCGCTTCCGAATATATCGGTAAAAACGGCATCGAAAAACAATACGAAGATATTCTGCATGGCACAGTCGGCAACCAGGAAGTGGAAACTGACGCTAATGGCCGAACCCTGAGAATCCTCAAGGAAAATAAGCCGGTTTCCGGTCAGGATATTTATTTAACGATCGACAGTCGCCTGCAACAAGCCGCCAGCGATGCCCTGGGTGATGAAACCGGCTCCATCGTGGTGATGAATCCTAATAACGGCGAAATTCTGGCGATGGTCAGTAAACCTTTTTTTAATCCCGATATGTTTGTGCTCGGCATCACTGCCCATGATTTTCAGCAACTCCTTAATCTACCCGATAAACCTTTATACGACAGGGCCATGCGCGGCGTGTTTCCTCCCGGTTCTACCATCAAACCCTTTTACGCCACCGGCGCATTGGACAGCAAAGTGATTACTCCCAGCTATAAAATTAATACGAACGGTATTTTCATGCTGCCCGGCGTCGCTCATGTCTATCATGATCATAACTGGAAAAAAGGCGGATTTGGCGTGGTTGACGTGGTCAGAGCGCTTATCGTCTCCTGCGATACTTTTTTTTATAATGTCGCCTATAAATTGGGAATTCGCGCACAGGATAGAATCCTCAAGGAATTTGGTTTCGGTAAACAGACTGGAGTGGATTTACCCAACGAAATCGGCGGTCTGGTCCCCACGCCTGAATGGAAACGGCGGGTGAAGGGTCAATCCTGGTATATGGGCGACAGTATCTCGTTGGGAATTGGCCAGGGATATTTATTAGTGACACCACTGCAATTAGCGCAGGGTGTTTCCATTATCGCCGAGCGGGGCTTTAAATCCCAGCCACACCTTCTGCTGAAATCCGTTCAGGGAAAGGAAACTACTCTGCAACCGGTTTACCCGCCGCAGAAAATGGTCACATTAGAAGACCCTTCCATCTGGAATTTGGTCATTTCGGCCATGCAACAAGTCGTCATGAAAGCAGGCGGCACGGCATTTGGTTCTTTTAACGGAGGTTCTCCACCCCCTTATACGATAGCCGGCAAAACCGGAACCGCGCAGGTCGTTAATCGCGAGGGCGGAGAAGACCAGGATGAGAATACTCCAAAAGCCCAGCGCAATAACCACCTGTTTATCGCCTTCGCGCCGATTGATCATCCGCAGGTTGCCATCGCTGTCCTTTATGAACATGGCATCGGCGCGCCTCGCCTGGCTCGAAAGGTTTTGGATGCTTATTTTCACGTACCGCCGCCAGCTCCACCAGCGCCGCCGCCACCGCCAAATTAGGAATACCCATGAATAATAATCACGAATTTCTTGACGACTCCTATCAAGGCCGGATTAAAGAAAAATTGCGGCATACCAACTGGCACACCCTGCATCTGGATCCCTGGTTGCTGTTAGGATTATTCAGTCTCATTGTGTTTGGCATGCTGATTTTATACAGCGCCAGTAATGAAAATATTGGCATCGTCGAAAGACAGCTGGTGCGTTTAGGCATTGGTTTCATCGTCATGTTTCTCTTCGCCCAAATTCCGCCGAAACGATATTATCAATGGACGCCCTGGGTTTTTACCATCGGCTTACTCTTATTGGTGGCGGTATTATTCGTCGGTCAGGTGCAGCACGGCGGGCGGCGCTGGTTTAATCTTAAAATTTTTAATTTTCAGCCCTCGGAAATTATGAAACTGGCCATGCCGATGATGCTGGCCTGGTTTTTAAGTAATAGAATTTTGCCACCCAGATTCCATTGGGTTTTGCTCGCAGGCATTATGCTGATAATTCCCGTGTTACTGACCGCTAAACAGCCTGATTTAGGTACAGCTATCATGATCGCGGTGGCAGGCCTGAGCGTGCTGATTTTAGCCGGGGTTAATTGGGGACTTGTCATTGGTTTTCTTCTCAGTGTCGCCGCCGCGGCGCCGCTTTTATGGCGACACATGCACGATTACCAGCGCAAACGCATCCTTATGCTGCTGGATCCCGAAAGCGACCCGCTGGGCAATGGCTACCACATTATTCAGTCCAAAATCGCGCTGGGTTCAGGTGGGCTTTTGGGTAAGGGTTGGCTGCAGGGCAGTCAATCGCATTTGTCGTTTTTACCGGCGCACACCACCGACTTTATTTTTGCTGTCAATGGCGAAGAACTAGGATTGTTCGGCTGCGTATTGTTAATAAGCATTTTTTTAGCCATACTCGCCCGCTGTTTATACATCAGCACACATGCGCAAAATACTTATGGCCGTTTGCTGGCGGGTAGTTTAAGCTTAACTTTTATTTTATGCGCACTGGTCAATATTGGCATGGTGGTGGGTATATTGCCGGTCGTTGGCATCCCGTTACCCTTGGTCAGTTATGGCGGCAGTTCATTACTGACGATCATGGCGAGCTTCGGTATCATCATGTCCATTAATGGCCATCGCACCCTTTGGGCGAGTTAATACACAGTTCAATCATTAAGTGCCAGAATTTTAAATTTCAGTCTTCATACAAACATTATACAGAACATTTCAAAAAAATCGTTATAATTAAAACTAATAATTTATTAGGAGAGAATAAAATCATGAAAAAAATAATCTTATGCTTACTCACTCTGGCAAGCCCCATTGCAATGGCTGAACACATTGATATGTCCTTAAATGCAACAAAAAATGACGCTGGTTTAGGTGAGCGTCTGTTAACATTAAAGCCCAAACAAACTTATCAATTCAACTGTATATTGTCGCCCAAGCAGATACCACCAGCAGGAACTATTTTTTTAGATATTACGGTTTGCGATACCAATCAATTGCATAATTGCCCTTATGCTTATGCACAAGGTCACGCAGATTTGAAACAACCTGCGGTTAAATTTCAATTTTCTCCACAATCACAATACATAGGTGAAAAAAGTAATTTTTGGGTAATAATGCAATATATTCCATTAAATGGCGATCAAACTGTAGTTGCCAGATATCAGTTGTCCTGTGATTATTATGCATGGGGTCAATCCTCAAATCGTGAAAAATAGAACTTATGGCAAATGCCATTGGAGCTTATGGTATTAAATTAGCCCTATCTTTCACGATTCGACGCTTGACCCCCATACTTCCATACAGGTACTATTTCTTCGTGTTTTTAATCTGAAGGACTGTATGAAGAAATTGTTGATAGCTGGTTTATTAGTGGGATTTATTTTTTGTTTCCGGGCATGGGCAGACACACCTTTAACTGTTATGGAATTCGTGGATAAGATGGTCCAGCTTCATCAATACAACCGGAAAGAACTGGTGGAATTATTCCAGCATACTGCCTATAACCCGGAGGTTATAGATCGCATCAATAAACCATTTGAGGAAAAGCCCTGGGATTTTTATAAAAATTTCTTTATTACTCCCGATCGGGTGGCCGGCGGTGTGCAATATTGGCGTGACCATGCGGCAACTTTGGAAAAAGCTTCACAGCAGTATGGGGTCTCGCCGGCTGTCATTGTCGCTGTTATCGGCATTGAAACTAAATATGGCCAGGAGCCTGGCAGATTTCCCGAATTGAGTACGCTGGCCACCCTGTCTTTTCACTATCCCAAACGCGCGGTTTTTTTTCAAAGAGAACTGGAAAATTATTTATTACTGACTCGCGATTACAAACTCTCGCCTTTGGCGTTAAATGGCTCTTATGCCGGGGCGCTGGGTATTCCGCAATTTATGCCCAGTAATTACCGACAATACGCGGTGAGTTACGATGGTAAAAGCAGCGTCAATTTACTGGAAGATCATGACGACGCCATCGCCAGCATTGCTTACTATCTGCAAAGGTCTGGCTGGATCGCTCATCAACCAGTCACGGCGCCGGCGAAAATAGTGGGCACAGTACATCCCTGGCTGCTTTCGAAAGATGCCAAGCCTAAGTATTCGTTAAAAACTCTGGCCAAATTTGGAGTACATAGTAAAGTGGCTGAATCGCCGCAGCGCAAATCGGCTTTGATCGTGATGCATAATACCCACGACGATGAATACTGGCTCACCTTCCCGAATTTTTATGCCATCATGGCCTATAATCCACGCACAACGTACGCCATGGCCATTTACCAACTCAGTGAGGCGATCGAAAAAAGCTATGGACAAGCAAGTATTAAGACAGGCTCAACAATTTCAGCAACAAGGTGATTTAGCTCAGGCGCTGGCTGCTTACCTGCAGTTATTAGCGGAAAACCCGGGCAACAGCGACCTTTTGCATCAAATCGGCATTCTCTATGCGCAGCAACAGGATTATGCGCGTTCACTGGATTATCTCAATCAGGCGCTTATACAGCTGCCCAATTCCGCAGCCGTTCATAACAGCAAAGGCAACGTCTTTTTGCGTCAGGGAAATCCGGAAGCAGCTCTGGCTGAATATCAGCGTGCCGTAAAATCAGATCCACGTTATGCAATTGCCTATAACAACATAGGCAGGTGTTTATATTCGCAGGAAAAATTTATCGCCGCGCAAAAAGCTTATGCAAAAGCGCTGGAACTCAATCCCAATTTTGCCGACGCTTATTATAATCAAGGGGTATTAATGCTCAAAATCGGCAATCTGGAACAGGCTCACGTCAGTCTGGAACGGGCGTTGACGTTAAACCCTAAAAATGCAGCCATTCATGGCCAAATGGCGCAAATTTATTTACAAAAAGCCGAATATCCGGAAGCAATCGATTATTTACAAAAACGCCTTATCGCTCAACCCGATCATATTGATTCATGGCATTACCTGGGAATGGCGCATTTTTCCCTGAATCAGTTTGAAGACGCGGTTCATTGTTTTGAAAAAGTATTGCAACTGACCCACCGTCACCCCGAATGTTACGAACATTTAGCCATTGCTTATTTAAAGCTGGATGATAAGGAGAAAGCCCTGACTTATTTTTTCCGGCAACTTGAAATCCAACCGACCGCCAATGCTTATTATAATATTGGAGTTTTATTGATTGAAAAAGGCCGTCACCGCGACGCGATTGAATATCTGCGACAGGCCGTGGCTCTGGAACCATTACATCTGCCGGCCCATTTAAATTTAGGTGTGCTTTACTTAAAATCCCAGCAACAGGAAGCCGCACTGACTCACTATCGGCAAGCCGCAGACATTAAACCCAATGACCCGGAAATTCAGCATATTTTGATGGCGTTAACTCAAAATAAAATTCCCGATAAAGCCCCTGCGGAATACCTTAAAAATCTATTCGATCAATATGCGGATTATTACGATAAGCATTTAACCGAAAGTTTGCGTTATCGAGTGCCGCAACAACTGCATGCCGCTATTTCTGAGCTTATCCGGATTGATCAGCCAGGATGGAATATTTTAGATTTAGGCTGCGGCACTGGTTTATGCGGAGAATTATTTAAAGAATTTTCTGCCCGTTTAACTGGAATTGATATTTCCCAGGAAATGATCACCGCTGCCAAAGCCAAAAATATTTACGACGAACTATTAGTCGCCGATATTGAACAGGCCTTAACAGATTATCATGATCTGGATTTGGTTTTGGCCGCCGATGTGTTTACTTATATTGGCGAGTTGAACGGTATTTTCGCGCAAGTCAGGCGAGCGCTTAAAAAAAACGGGCTATTCGCTTTCTCTGTGGAAAAAACCGAAAAATCGCCTTTTGAACTGCAACCGTCCATCCGCTATGCGCATTCGCGTTCCTATCTGGAAACGTTGATCGCGCGTCATGGTTTTGAAATTCTCAGTCTGAAGGAAATTACCCTGCGTATGCAGAAAGAAGTGCCAGTTACTGGTTATCTTGTGGTGCTATATGCAACGAACATTTGATCATTTCATCCAGACATTATCTGCAAGCTGTGCTTATTTAGAATTTGATCAGTTTGAAAGGTCTCTCAGCGTCTGTAGTCTGGAGATGGTATTGGCGGAAATCAAAGAAAGGCTTTGTACCGAAATAAAAGAGAATGATAAAGCGGAAAGCACATTTAAAGAATTTAAAGAAAACCTGATAAAAACAATTAAATATGTTCTTGATAACCGCTCAAACATTTCAGAAATCAAATCCGGTGATCACAGCCGGTTTCAAAAGAAAAAACAAAACTTAGCTATACCAGTCAAATTAAACACGAAGATAATGATGATTGGGATCTATATATTTATACAAAAACCAGGTTATTTCGTTTTAAGGGGACCGGATCAAAAAAAACAACAAAAATCGCATTGGCGTTTTCAAGAGAGGGTTGGCAACTCAAAGCCGATTTAGTGATAAAAGCTCACTATAAATGCGATATTGAATGGATTTCCCGTAAAACAATTGAGAAAACTCCAGTTAACCTAAGTAAGGTTCTCATTTATATCAAAAATGATGGATTTGGGGTAGTTTTTGCCGATAACAAAAGCGAAAGACAGGAAATTTTATTAAATATGATTCAACATGGGGATCTTTGCCGGGAAATTAAATTACGTCGTTATCAGACCATCGATATCCGTGAAAAAATATTTAATATGATTGGTATGGCAGGCGCCCATGCTGAATATCAAAATCAAAATCGGGACAAAATTACTACCCTTAAGAATGTTCTCACTGAATGCAGATTATCGGCTGAAGCTGGAAAAAATCATAAAAATGTGGTGATTAATAGATTTGTTTCTGTATATACCGGCAAAAATAATATATTAAAAATTAACCTGACTGCCCCTTAGGGCTTGGGAATATGAATGATTTAAAAGAGAAATATATTTCAAAATTTTTCTTTTAATCAGGCTATTTTCTTCTGTCTTTCACCCTGGCCGGGATTAATAGAAACTCATCGAGCCAAAATCATCCATCAGGATATAAAAAATATTAATTTATTATTCTTCAAATATGGTGAATTATATGAAGCAGGAATTTGTGATTTTAGCGTTGCCTGTAAAATGGATAACATGGAAAACGAATTTGCGATGGGCACTCCGGGGTGGCTGGCTCGGGAAGCTTGCTCTGCTTATGTCGCGGGCAAAGATCTTCCTGAATTTAAAGAAGATAAAGAATTTAACGAGTTGTACCAAGCTTTTATCGAAGATAAAGGATATCAGGAAAAAATTACCGGTTGTCCAATGAATCTGATTGTTCCTGATATTTGCCCCAATCCAGCCAACGACGTTTGGCAAATGTTTTGTGAGATAGAAAATTTTTTAACAAAATTTATCAATACCCAAAGAGAGACATTGTCACTGTTGCAAATCGGGATCATTGGTAGTTTGCAAAAATTCATGGCAAACAATGTGAAGATGCCCAGGCAACTGCGTGCTACCTCGGAACAGGTTATCGAAAAAATTTTTGATTTATTAAAAATTTCAGGATCAGAGGGAGAATTAATTACCGATTTGATGATTAAGCGTTATTCTAACGACAGAACAACACAAAAGAAGTTGCCAATTCTCCGTAACCATTTTAGCCTGTTTAAAACACCGCAAGATCATATTGATAAACAAAAACAGGAAATCCTGCAATCTTTGATTCAGGGATTGGAAACCGGCTTTGTCACCGGTAATTTTTCCCAATATTCCGAAGCTAAGCCAACATGCCGCAACATTATTTGGCCAATCTGCTCCGCCAGAACTGATCCAGGTGTTTAATCATTTGCAATCATCGGCTTTCTCGTATTAACCTCAGTTACGGTTTTTCGCGATTTCAAATTAATCGCGTTGTGCTTAATTGCCTTTATAAGATGATTGAATAGGTTCGGTTTCTTTACATTACGTGAGACAGTATTTCCTGATATTTATTTCCTGCATCTAATTCTGGCCGGTAACCACATACTTGTTTAAAAAAATCAAAACTAGCCTGAGAAATTAGAGGCTTCTCTTGGCCTGATTGGTCATATTGTCTTAATAATTCTATATGCTTACAAACCCTTTCAAGATACACAATCGCTGAATGAATATCACCATCTTCTGCCAATTTAAGGGCAAAATTCATCTTGTATTGCAAGGTACAATACTCAATTTAAGCGGCACAATACACTCTTTCATTGATAGAACGTTCTAATCGATTCCACTCATATTGTTGAGAGCTTATTGGCTTTCCTTCATTAAGCGGAATGCGTATACCACATAAAGCAGATTGATCTTTATAGAAACTGACGACATTTTGTTGATAATTTATTAACTCATTATCAGTGACTTGATATCCTTTATAGAAATTATCAAAAAGAGCAGTAGGCACACAACTAGTATTTGGCAATTGAAAAATTTTAACTGCCTTAACATATTGTGAATCTTCATTTTTCTGACTATTATCTATATCACTTATATCAACAATTGATTTAAAATTATAACGCCAGTCTACATCGAAAGAATTAAAAATCTTCCTATTGGCAACATGACTAAAATAAGCCCCGCGAGGAAGATAAACATAACTTTTATTTCTGCCTTTAACTAACATCCTGGAAAACAAATGATCCTGAAAAACATAAGGATTTATAAGGATGATAATATATTACCTGCATATAGCTGCCGGCAGAAGCTCTGATTTTATGTCTGACGTAATGGTTTCTAAAACGATTCCAAAGAGCAGGTTCAGGGATAAAATTTCTTTGATCTGCTGTAGACAAAACCAAGTCTTTTTCTTCAATAGTATCTGCATGGTCGATACAATGGCCTCCTTGATAGGCAGAATCCGCATAGCTGATTTTCTTTCCTCTAGGTCTGTCGTAAGTCAACTTTTCTGGGCGAGTATTTGCATAACTTTGAACTGTGACGCCATTAAAAAGTGTTAAATAATTCACTTTATCTGAAAAATTATTCTCCGGGCCAAATACAATTGTTTCAATCTTAATTTTTTCAACATTAATATGCTTACATACCTGATAACCTTCTCCATTATAAACCCATTTATAACCTTTAGGTAATATTGGCCAGAATTCGAGATCTAACTTAGAAATGAAAGGATCCGTCTTCGACTCGCCAGACTGCCCAAAAAAATTAATAAAATCAGGTTCATAAAATTTTATCATCTCATTGTAAATCTCTTTTTTTTCCTCCCCATTATATTCATATGCCATTGGAGATATTGTTAGGAAAAGGTTATCTTTTAACGTTGAGCTACCCATTTTAGGTTCATTGGTCAAAGATAGAGCTTCAGAGGTAAGAACTGGTTGCAATGGAATCGGCGGTTGTGAAGCAAAAATAGAATCTTGTAACAAAGAACGTGGCTGATAGCTATATTTTTTCTCTGATTTTTCTTCAGTTTTGACGGCAGGCGTTAGGCTCCCCTGAATTTGCGGAACAGAGGTAATTGGATAATATTGGCTTTTTTCGGGTGTTGAAAGATGATTTTGAATAATTTGTGCTCTTAACATCTTAATTTCTTTTTCTTGCTCAGCAATAGTGGTTTGATATTGTTTGATATACCATTGGAGTGATCCTATCTGCTCATGCAGTTGCTTATTTTCTTTTTCTAGTTCAGAAAAAATTTTAGAACTTTCCTTTTGGAAACCCTCGACAGAAGGCTGAATGCTTCCTGATTGAGAGCCGTCCTTTTTATAATCAAAATTCATTAGAATCCCCTTAAAATAATGTCTTGAAAATTAAAACCATTGCCTGAGATAATAAGTTTCGGCAATTTTGCAAATGTACATTTAATCGAAAAATTTAGAACATAGTCAAGTATTAAAAAAAGATTTAAACAAGATCGAACATCTTACTTTAATTCATTAAATTAATGGGACGTTCTTTGGACAGCAATTCCCGGTGAATTTTAACTGTTTGAATAATAAAAATAAACCTGCCATAAACCAGAAAGGAATTCTCGGCTTCGCCGAGAATTCCTGCTCTTTGGAAGCGCCAGTTGCATTTCACAACAATTCCACTATCTTTATATTGATGCAGATCTTCTCCCATTTTCCGTATTCACCGTCTCGTTGTGCGTGGCTTTTGCGGGCGCGATTCTCCTGGCAGTGGTCAGAAAATGGGTAGCGCTGCATTTATTAACCTCGCATCATGAAGTGGCGTTTCCGATTTTTCTACAAATTGGGGTTATTTACGCGGTATTATTGGCGTTTACCTTTTCAATGGTCCTGACCCAGCTCGCTGACGCGTACACCGATGCTAAAATCGAAACCACCAACGTGCTGGCCCTTGCGCAAATAGCGCCGGGATTTCCTGATGATGTCCGGCAAATGATCGATGAAACGCTGGTAGAATATACAAAGACAGTCATTAGTCAGGAGTGGCCAAAAATGGCTCACCGACAGGAAGAACCCCAGGTTTCTAACATTCTGAGTTCATTACAGAAAATCTATTTGAATTTTGACCCCCAGACACGCCGTGAAGAAATCATTTATGCCAGTTCTCTGGACCATCTGGCGCAGTTGCGGGCAAACCGGCGGATGCGGATTTTTACCGCGACAGAACCTAAACTTGAAAATCCATTGATATTACTGACGGCTTTAGGCGTTATTGTGGTGGGTATCTCTTATTTTTTTGGTATGCATCGGTTATGGGCGCAAATGATATTAACCGGCTCGTTAATTTTCACCATTACCTCGATCTTAATGATCATCCTCATGCTGGGTAATCCTTACGCCGGCAAATTTGGGATAAAGCCAAAAGTATTTCAAAACAGTCTTATCCGATTGCAAGAGATTGCCCGGGAATAGTTATCTACCGATAGCCCGCGGACGGTTGTTTTCATCAACGGCCACAAAGGTAAAGATCCCTTCTGTCACTTGCCGGCTTTGCAGGTTGGAGGGTGAAATCACCCAGGATTCTATTTTAATCTGAATCGAGGTATTACCCAGCTTGTGCAGGCTGACGTAGCAACTCAACAATTCCCCCACTTTCACCGGCGAAATAAACGACATGGCGTTAATCGCCACGGTCACTGCCCGGCCTTTGGTATATTTTAACGCATAACGGCGCCGCCAGATCCATTTGCGAGACTACCCAACCTCCAAAAATATCGCCATTCGCATTGGTATCGGCAGGCATGGCAATGGTGCGAACTTCCAGCTCACCTTGCGCCTTTTTATTGGGATTTTCTTCTCTTGGCATGTTTATCTCTTATTTTTTAATTTTAAATGATGACCATGACGCAGATGCAACCAGTGGTCGACGGAAAAACGGCCAGAACCGTGCAGCATTAATAACATCAATAACATTTCCCATGCCATTTGCTGGTTAAGGTTGGTAGTGCCTTCGGGTGTCCAGATGAAATTAGTATAATACATGGTAAAGAAGTTAAAAATGAAGAAAAGAAAAATAATAACGCGTCCGCCAAGGCCCAGAATCAAAAGAATCGACAAAATAATTTCAGCAGCGATGATTAATCCCGCGGTGAAAGGTGGAGAAACCACATAGTAATCTCTCATTAATTGGACTGTACCACCCCAGTTTTGCAGCTTCGCCCAGCCATCCAGTAAAAAAATTTGCGCCACCCAGATACGCGCAATTAAATCGCCGAGTGGAATTAACAGGTTAAGCAACCATAAGAAAGGCCGAATAATTATTGCGATGGTTTTAACAAACATAAAGAATCCTTTTGATGAAGCAGTTCACATCGATGATCCTATTCTTCAGCAATTAACTCCCGTGGTCAAGGAGGCCAAAACCTTTTCAATTTATTTCAGGGTTAATTGACGACAGGCACTAATCTTCCACTTCCAGGATGCCTTTGCGGATATGCAGGATTTTATCGCGAATTTGTGCGGCTTTTTCAAATTCCAGATTCTTCGCGGCTGTTAACATCTCTTCTTCCAGAATGCGCAGGCGTTTATTCAGTTCAGCGGGAGACAGGGCCATGTATTCCGCAGACTCTTCGGCAATTTGTTGCGCTCTGCCAAAGCCGCCGCCTTGCGGGGATCTTTCCCTGGCTCCTTCCAGAATATCATGTACCGCTTTGACAATTCCGCGAGGGGTGATGCCATGCTCTTTATTGTAGGCAGCCTGCTTGACGCGCCGCCGTTCGGTTTCCGTAAGCGCTTTTTGGATTGAACCGGTAATTCGGTCTGCATACAAAATTGCTTTACCGTGCAAATGACGGGCGGCGCGTCCAATAGTCTGGATGAGGGAGCGTTCCGAGCGTAAAAAGCCCTCTTTATCCGCATCCAGAATCGCTACCAATGAAACTTCGGGGATATCCAAGCCTTCGCGGAGCAGGTTAATGCCTACCAGCACATCAAATTCACCCAACCGCAAGTCGCGAATAATTTCTACCCGTTCGACCGTGTCGATATCCGAATGTAGATAGCGGACCCGCACCTGGTGTTCACTGAGATATTCAGTCAGGTCCTCCGCCATTCGCTTGGTGAGCGTACTGACCAATGTGCGTTCATTGACAGCAGCGCGCTTTTTAACTTCGGAAAGAAGGTCATCGACCTGAGTACCGACTGCCCGGATTTCCACTTCCGGATCTAACAATCCTGTGGGACGAACCAATAATTCGGCGATATCGTGAGAATGTTGCGCCTCATAAGGCCCTGGCGTTGCTGAAACAAAAATAGTTTGGGGCGTGAGTTTTTCAAATTCATCAAAACGCAGGGGACGATTATCCAATGCTGAAGGCAGCCGGAATCCATAATTTACCAGATTTTCCTTGCGCGCCCGGTCGCCGAGATACATTCCGCCAATTTGCGGGATTGTGACGTGCGATTCATCTATAATCAGTAAGGCGTCTGGTGGGAGATAATCAAATAACGTCGGCGGCGGTTCTCCGGCGGACCGTCCGGAGAGGTAACGCGAGTAATTTTCAATGCCGGAGCAATAACCCATTTCCACCATCATTTCGATATCAAATTGAGTGCGCTGCTCGAGCCGCTGTCTTTCCACCAGTTTATTAGCCTGCTCCAGCTGCGACAGGCGTTCCTTCAACTCTACTTTGATTTCCTCGATGGCTTTTAATACGCGTTCCCGAGGAGTGACATAATGGGTTTTCGGAAAAATCGTGATGCGGGGAATTTTAGCGATAATGTTATTCGTCAGTGGATCAAAATAACTGACGTTTTCCACCTCGTCATCAAATAATTCAATTCGGATGGCGTCTTTTTCCGAATCGGCGGGAAAAATATCAATAACGTCACCGCGAACGCGATAGGTGGCCCGTTGGAGCACGGCATCATTGCGCGTATATTGAAGCTCCGCCAGACGATGCAAAATTTGGCGTTGATCGACGCGATCACCGCGGCTGATATGCAATACCATGCTTAAATACGCCTCTGGATCGCCTAAACCGTAAATAGCCGAAACCGTGGCGACGATCGCCGTATCCCGGCGTTCCAATAAAGCTTTGGTCGCCGACAGACGCATCTGTTCAATATGCTCGTTGATGGAAGCGTCTTTTTCTATATACGTATCTGTACTGGGGACATAAGCTTCGGGTTGATAGTAATCATAATAGGAAACAAAGTATTCGATCGCATTGCCCGGAAAAAATTCGCGCAATTCCGCATAAAATTGCGCAGCGAGGGTTTTATTTGGCGCCAGGATCAAAGCCGGACGTTGTAGCGCCTGAATGACGTTAGCGATAGTGAAAGTCTTTCCGGAACCGGTGACGCCGAGCAAAGTTTGATAAGCCAGCCCCGATTTTAGCCCTTCGATCAGCTGACTGATCGCTCGCGGTTGATCCCCGCTGGGCTTAAAGACGCTTTTTAACTCAAATGGCTTGCTCATGGGGATGTCGCAGTATCCAGTAAAATTTTTTCTACCTGAGGGTTTTTAAATTTCACATGTTTGTGTAACCCAATAGTGACCACTACTGGAGCCAACTCTTTCATGACAGCAAACGCTTCCTGTTTTTGTTCCTCGCTGGCATTAACAGCTTCGAAAATATCGACATTCGCCAGAAAAGCAGCAATTGTTCCCTTCCTGACTTGCTTTCCTCCGATATAAGCCATGTCCACCCCATCAGGCAAAACATCCTCAGGTTTCACTGATTTTTTCGACATAATTTTCTCCCATGTTAAATTTTCTTATGCAGAAAATACCATATTGCCCCTGCTATTACCATTTTCGCGGAGCAAGGGGTCAAGTCTCCAATCGTGAAAAATAGGGTTTAGGGTATTTTTGAGTAGAATTAAATTATCAAAAATACCCTAAACCCTATTTTTCACGATTCGAGACTTGACCCTGTAGTCTCCCTCCGCGGAAGTGGATTATAGTCAACCAGCAGCTTTACTTTGTTGGTCAGATATTGTAATATAAATTTTTATTAAATGGATAAATGATGCTAAAAAAGCCGGCGGATTTTTGCTTATTAGCCTGCACGGGAATATTTTTTTTCTGTTCCGCAGCTTATCCCGACGGTACCCCTACCATGATTACCGATAGACACCATCCCGAAGAATTTATCAAGACCATTCAAAATGATCCCGCGGCGGGGGAAAAAATATATCAGCAATTTTGTTCTACCTGCCATGACAAGGAACCCAGTATTGATGTCGGCGCTCCGCGGAAAGGAGTGACCAAAGACTGGAATTCGCGCATGAAAAAAGGCATAGACGGATTACTCACTGTCACCACGGCGGGCATTAATCAAATGCCGCCAAGGGGCGGCTGTTTTGAATGCAGCGATGCACAATTACGCGCAGCTATCATCTATATGCTGCCTGTTTCTAAAAAAAATCACTCCCAATAAAGGAAATTTTATGCAATACCATTTTTCTAAACGCGTTTCTATCATGAAGCCATCGGCGACCGTGGCGATAAATACCCTGGCCAATGAACTTCGGAGCCAGGGACGCAAAATTATTAATTTGAGCGTCGGAGAACCTGATTTTGACACGCCTGATTTTATTAAAAAAGCCGCCATTGAAGCCATCCAGCAAGGCTTCACTAAATACACGGCTACCGAAGGGATTCTGGAACTGCGAGAAGCGATCGTTGCTAAATTAAAAAAAGATAATCAGCTCGAATACACGCCCCAGCAAATTTTAGTTTCAGCGGGCGTTAAACAATCTTTACATAATCTTACTCAATCCGTACTGGATGACGGCGATGAAGTGATCGTCCCCGCGCCTTATTGGGTGACTTATCCTGAGCTGGTTAAATTAGCAGGGGCTACTCCGGTGATCATCACGGCTGATGTGCATCAGCATTTTAAAATTACTCCACAACAATTAGAAAAAGCAATTACCCCCCGCACCCGCCTGCTGCTTTTAAACAGTCCTTCGAATCCCTCGGGAATGGCTTATACTGCAGAAGAATTGCGTAAACTGGCAGAGGTCCTGAACAAACATCCCCAGGTTCTGATCGCCAGTGATGACATGTATGAATATATTTTGTGGAGCATGGACAAATTCGTGAATATATTGAACGTAGCTCCGGAATTAAAGGATCGCACCATCGTGCTCAATGGCGTTTCCAAAGGACACGCGATGACCGGCTGGCGCATCGGCTATGCCGCCGGCCCGCAGGAAATTATTCAAAATATGAAAAAAATGCAATCGCAAAGCACCACTTCCTGCGCTTCCATCTCGCAAAAAGCATCGGTAGCCGCCCTTCAATGTGATCGCAGCCAGTTACAATTTATGTTTGACGCTTATCGGGAACGTCATAATTTCGTGTATGCCGCACTAAAAGAAATGCCTGGCGTAGAATGTTGTCCCGCTGATGGCACTTTTTACTCCTTCCCGAACGTTACCCGGGTGATTCAAAATCTGGGTCTGACATCAGATGTTGAGTTGGCCAAAGTATTACTGGATAAAGGCAATATCGCTATTGTCCCCGGCGCCGAATTCGGGTTACCCGGTTACATCCGGATTTCGTATGCCAGCAGTTTAGAGACTCTTCGTGAAGCGATGCTACAAATGGCCCGTATTTTCAGCGGCTCTTGACCTCAAGCCAGGAATTTGATATGATAAACCTCATACGCCGATTTGAGCATCAGCTTGCAGGCGTTAAATAAATGTGGCTAAAGCGAGAGATTATTGATATGCAATTCCATCTACAAGAATATCGAACCTGCCGATTAAATTCCCAACCGGTTAAAAATTATCATTTCTTGCAAATTCTCATGCGCAGCCTGCTTTATTAAGTTGAAGTAATTACTTTATAAAGCAGGCGTGGTATTTAATTACTGACAGATTAGATAGCAAGTTTTTAAATCATATTTCGATTAAAACCGGGAGATTTCCATGACAAACTCACATATCTTAGGCTTTCCGAGTATCGGCGCTAACCGTCAAATGAAAAAAGCGGTTGAAGCTTACTGGCGAGAAGAAATTACAGAAGCGGATTTAGAGAAAACAGGCCGGGAAATCCAGCAAGAAGGTTGGCAATATCAGGCGGCAGCCGGTCTGGATTACGTCACCGTCGGAGAATTTTCCTGGTATGACCATTATCTGTTGGACACCAGCGCTTTATTAGGAGTTGTCCCCAAGCGTTTTAATCATAACGAGGGTAACGTTGATCTCAATACGATTTTTTGCATGGCGCGCGGCAAAGCGCCTAAAGTGAAAGACGCGGCCGCCTGCGAGATGACCAAATGGTTCAACACCAATTACCATTATATTGTTCCGGAATTCACAAAAGATCAGAATTTCAGGCTTTCAACCGAATATTTATTCAACGCCGTGAAACATGCGAAAAATTTGGGGTACAAAGTAAAACCTGTTTTGCTTGGACCATTAAGCTTTTTATGGTTGGGAAAAGCCAAAGAAAGCAATTTTAATAAATTACATTTACTGAAAAAATTGATTCCCGTTTACCAGCAAATTATTGATCGATTACAAGCTAAAAATATTGAATGGGTGCAAATAGACGAACCTATTCTGGTACTGGATTTACCCCAAGAATGGAGAGATGCATTTACGGAAGTTTACCAAACACTTAATTTTGGCCAAACCCAATGTCTGCTCACCACTTATTTCGGAGATTTAGAGGAAAATTTTGCCTGCATCGCAGACACTAACGTCGCCGGCATACACCTTGATTTTTCTAAAAATCCGGAAAAATTATTGAACGTGGCTAAAAAATTCCCCCGGGATAAAATTCTTTCCGCCGGAGTCATTAACGGCAGAAATATCTGGAAAGCAGATTTGACTAAAACTTTAAAAATTCTGCAGGGCGGCAAAGAAATTCTAGGTGACAGGCTTTGGGTTGCCAGCAGTTGTTCCCTACTTCACGTTCCGGTTAATTTAGACCGTGAAAAAGCGGAATTAAAGAACTGGTTATCTTTTGCCAAGGAAAAAATAGCAGAAACTGCTTTGCTGGGAAAGATATTAAATACGCGTGAAGCAGATTTCTCCCAGGAATTAACGAAAAATAGAGCGGCGCTGGAATCTCACAGGACATCGCCGAAAGTTAATAATCCCGCAGTCAAGGATCGTGTCGCTCAATTGACTCCTGAATTTGCAGTTCGCAAAAATCGTTATGAACAACGTGCGATCGCTCAAAGAAAGAAATTAAATTTGCCGATTTTCCCGACAACAACTATTGGTTCTTTTCCGCAAACAACAGAAATACGTTCAATCAGGCAGGATTTCAAATCTGGAAAGATTAGCGAAGAACTTTATGTGCAAAAAATCCGGAAAGAAATTGCCGAAGTCGTCAAAAAACAGGAAGAGCTGGACATAGACGTTCTGGTGCACGGTGAATCTGAACGTAATGACATGGTGGAATATTTCGGCGAATTGCTTAATGGTTTTGCCTTTACCAAAAATGGTTGGGTACAAAGCTATGGTTCCCGCTGCGTAAAACCACCGATTATTTATGGCGATGTGTCCAGACCAGAACCCATGACGGTTAACTGGATTCAGTACGCACAACAGCTGACGAAACGTCCGGTGAAGGGAATGTTAACGGGACCGGTCACTATTCTGGCGTGGTCATTTGTGCGCGATGATCAGCCTCTTTCAGCCACCGCCCTGCAGATTGCCCTGGCCCTTCGCGACGAAGTGACTGATCTGGAAAAAGCGGGTATTGGAGTCATCCAAATTGACGAGCCTGCATTCCGGGAAGCGCTGCCCTTGCGCAAAAACGATTGGCGGGAATACTTAAAATGGGCTGTAAACTGTTTTCGTGTCGCTTCCAGTGCAGTGAAAGATGAAACGCAGATACACACTCACATGTGCTATTCGGAATTTAACGATATTATCGACGCCATTGCGGATTTAGACGCCGACGTCATTACTCTGGAAAATTCACGTTCCGATATGGAGCTTTTAAAGGCGTTTGAGAATTTTTCTTATCCGAATGAAATAGGCCCTGGCGTTTATGATATTCATTCACCGCGCATTCCCACCGTTTTGGACATAGAAACGCAGCTTGAAAATGCCGCGCGTTTTGTGCCAGTTTCACGTTTATGGGTGAACCCTGATTGCGGTTTGAAGACTCGCAGTTGGCCGGAGGTCGAACAGGCCTTAACCAACATGGTACGGGCTGCCAAATCTTATCGGAAAAAACAGGCCGAAGTGAGTGCCGAGAATCTCGTATGAGACAGCAATTCCCGCTGAGTACAGCGAAAATTGCTTCCTGTTTTTATCCTGCGCTCGGCAGAGCCGATGCTCGGAATGAAGAGGGAGTCGCTACGCGCAACTCCCCCTTACGATCCCCCATCGCGCAGGGAAGAGTTCCCTTAAGCGGGAACTCTTGGGTATGAGTCTAAATAAAAAAATCCCGGTAAGTTTTGAAATGTTTCCGCCCAAAAATGTGGGCGGCTTTCAAAAACTGGAGCGTACCTGTCAAAAATTACAGGAAATTGGCCCGGAATTTTTTTCGGTCACATTTGGCGCCGCGGGTTCTTCCCAGGAAAAAACTATGGTTGCGGTGCAAAAGTTGATAAAAAATAAATTAGCAACAGTGCCACATATTTCCTGTGTGGGAATGACGTCACAAAGACTGGAAAAAATACTGAAAGAATACCGGGAACTGGGAGTTAACCGTCTGGTCGTCGTCCGTGGTGATGCCGCTGCCGATTTGCCGATGAGCGCTGATTTTCCATACGCTGCCGAATTGATCGAATTTATTCGTAAAATCACCGGAAATTATTTTCATATTATTGCCGCTGCCTATCCTGAATTCCACCCCCAGGCGGCCAATAGCGATGCAGACCTGCTCAACTTTAAGAGAAAAATCGAGGCCGGTGCTAACACTGCGATCACCCAATTTTTTTTCTGTAGCGACGCTTATTTCCGTTTTATAGAATGTTGTGAAAAATTAAACATTAATATTCCGATTATTCCAGGAATTTTGCCGATCTACGATTACGCAAAACTTCTGAATATCTCCGGTACCTGTGGTGCGGATATCCCGCTCTGGCTGCGCAAGCGGCTGGAGAGATTTTCAAACGACCCCCCTTCGCTGGTTGAACTCGGCATTGAAATTGTCACCAAACTTTGCGAATCATTGATCACCGGCGGCGCTAAAGCGCTGCATGTACACCCTCAATCAGGCCGATATTGTTTCCAAAATATGCTTAAATTTGGAAATAACCTCTTAGGGAATCTTCCCGAAAAAATCCAGGCCATCTCCGTCAGGATTAATTTTATTAAATATTTTCAACGACTTAACTTGATAAGACAGTATACCAACTGCTTCCGCGGAACTTGCCTTTATCCATTCTCCGACTTCAGCCCCCCTGCTTAAAAATATCTATTGACCTGTCCCTTCCAGATGATTAATATATCTCCCTTACCCCACCGTTTCCCCGGTAGCTCAGTGGTAGAGCAGGTGACTGTTAATCACTTGGTCGGCAGTTCAAATCTGTCCCGGGAGACCATAAAATCAAATAGTTACAATAAATTCCAAAATTCTATAATTCTCAGCACTTGGCTGGTGCTGGAATTATTTAGTCCTTAATCTCAACGTAGTTTTCAAAACCACTGTCAATCACCAGAAATTAAATTATAGCTGTCCCAAAGATAGAAAAAATCAAAATATGGAGTATGTTATGAATTTCTTGTTAAAATTGGGAAAATCCCACCGCAATGACTCCTTTTATTCTTTGTTTTGTATCTTTTGATAGACAAATTACTCTGATTAATTAACTAATTTTAATAAGGAGAAATTCGCATGGAACGTGAATCTATATCATCATTGATACCTCCAGCTGATACCACTCAGCCTTTGCAGACTCCGGTTAGTCCTATTCAGGATGACAGCAAAGATAAAGACGGTGGTATCGGACTGTTGGTACTTTAAAGCAAGCACCGACTGATTCCACCTCTGATCATAAAGACACTGATGAGTCAGATTTCATTCAACCGACAGTGGTGCTCTCTGCTGTCGGCAGTATTCAGGCTGACATCATTGAAGGCGTTGATGATGACCCAGAAATTCCGATGGATTATCAGCCTTTAACAGAGGATGATCCGAGCACCGCTTTGTATGATTTTTTAGCCTTACTGGAAATTACTCGCCAACAGGTTGATCACGCCAAAATACCCAAATCGGCGTTATTGAAATTGTATCAACAAGAATTTTCCTGTTTTTCCTGGTTGAAATGGAGCAGCCTAGATCATACCATAGAAAAAAATTTACAATGGCCGTTATTATCACCTGCGGATGTGGGGACAAGCCCACCACAATCCTGCGATTATCGTGTTAGGCCGCATGAGCGGACTATTTTACTCAAAACCCCCAGGTGGTTTTGAGTAAAATAGTCCGCTCATGCGGCCTAACACGATAATCGCAGGATTGTGGTGGGCTTGTCCCCACATCCGCAGGTGATAATAACGGCCATTGTAAATTTTTTTCTATGGTATGATCTAGGCTGCTCCATTTCAACCAGGAAAAACAGGAAAATTCTTGTTGATACAATTTCAATAACGCCGATTTGGGTATTTTGGCGTGATCAACCTGTTGGCGAGTAATTTCCAGTAAGGCTAAAAAATCATACAAAGCGGTGCTCGGATCATCCTCTGTTAAAGGCTGATAATCCATCGGAATTTCTGGGTCATCATCAACGCCTTCAATGATGTCAGCCTGAATACTGCCGACAGCAGAGAGCACCACTGTCGGTTGAATGAAATCTGACTCATCAGTGTCTTTATGATCAGAGGTGGAATCAGTCGGTGCTTGCTTTAAAGTACGCAGTCCGATACCACCGTCTTTATCTTTGCTGTCATCCTGAATAGGACTAACCGGAGTCTGCAAAGGCTGAGTGGTATCAGCTGGAGGTATCAATGATGATATAGATTCACGTTCCATGCGAATTTCTCCTTATTAAAATTAGTTAATTAATCAGAGTAATTTGTCTATCAAAAGATACAAAACAAAGAATAAAAGGAGTCATTGCGGTGGGATTTTCCCAATTTTAACAAGAAATTCATAACATACTCCATATTTTGATTTTTTCTATCTTTGGGACAGCTATAATTTAATTCTCTGGTGATTGACAGTGGTTTTGAAAACTACGTTGAGATTAAGGACTAAATAATTCTAGCACCAGCCTAGCGCCGAGAATTATAGAATTTTGGAATTTATTGTAACTATTTGATTTTATGGCTCCCCGGGACAGATTTGAACTGCCGACCAAGTGATTAACAGTCACCTGCTCTACCACTGAGCTACCGGGGAAACGGTGGGGTAGGGAAGATATATTAATCATCTGGAAGGGACAGGTCAATAGATATTTTTAAGCAGGGGGGCTGAAGTCGGAGAATGGATAAAGGCAAGTTCCGCGGAAGCAGTTGGTATACTGTCTTATCAAGTTAAGTCGTTGAAAATATTTAATAAAATTAATCCTGACGGAGATGGCCTGGATTTTTTCGGGAAGATTCCCTAAGAGGTTATTTCCAAATTTAAGCATATTTTGGAAACAATATCGGCCTGATTGAGGGTGTAAAAATGCAGCGCTTTAGCGCCGCCGGTGATCAATGATTCGCAAAGTTTGGTGACAATTTCAATGCCGAGTTCAACCAGCGAAGGGGGGTCGTTTGAAAATCTCTCCAGCCGCTTGCGCAGCCAGAGCGGGATATCCGCACCACAGGTACCGGAGATATTCAGAAGTTTTGCGTAATCGTAGATCGGCAAAATTCCTGGAATAATCGGAATATTAATGTTTAATTTTTCACAACATTCTATAAAACGGAAATAAGCGTCGCTACAGAAAAAAAATTGGGTGATCGCAGTGTTAGCACCGGCCTCGATTTTTCTCTTAAAGTTGAGCAGGTCTGCATCGCTATTGGCCGCCTGGGGGTGGAATTCAGGATAGGCAGCGGCAATAATATGAAAATAATTTCCGGTGATTTTACGAATAAATTCGATCAATTCGGCAGCGTATGGAAAATCAGCGCTCATCGGCAAATCGGCAGCGGCATCACCACGGACGACGACCAGACGGTTAACTCCCAGTTCCCGGTATTCTTTCAGTATTTTTTCCAGTCTTTGTGACGTCATTCCCACACAGGAAATATGTGGCACTGTTGCTAATTTATTTTTTATCAACTTTTGCACCGCAACCATAGTTTTTTCCTGGGAAGAACCCGCGGCGCCAAATGTGACCGAAAAAAATTCCGGGCCAATTTCCTGTAATTTTTGACAGGTACGCTCCAGTTTTTGAAAGCCGCCCACATTTTTGGGCGGAAACATTTCAAAACTTACCGGGATTTTTTTATTTAGACTCATACCCAAGAGTTCCCGCTTAAGGGAACTCTTCCCTGCGCGATGGGGGATCGTAAGGGGGAGTTGCGCGTAGCGACTCCCTCTTCATTCCGAGCATCGGCTCCGCCGAGCGCAGGATAAAAACAGGAAGCAATTTTCGCTGTACTCAGCGGGAATTGCTGTCTCATACGAGATTCTCGGCACTCACTTCGGCCTGTTTTTTCCGATAAGATTTGGCAGCCCGTACCATGTTGGTTAAGGCCTGTTCGACCTCTGGCCAACTGCGGGTCTTCAAACCGCAATCAGGGTTCACCCATAAACGTGAAACTGGCACAAAACGCGCGGCATTTTCAAGCTGCGTTTCTATGTCCAAAACGGTGGGAATGCGCGGTGAATGAATATCATAAACGCCAGGGCCTATTTCATTCGGATAAGAAAAATTCTCAAACGCCTTTAAAAGCTCCATATCGGAACGTGAATTTTCCAGAGTAATGACGTCGGCGTCTAAATCCGCAATGGCGTCGATAATATCGTTAAATTCCGAATAGCACATGTGAGTGTGGATCTGCGTTTCATCTTTCACTGCACTGGAAGCGACACGAAAACAGTTTACAGCCCATTTTAAGTATTCCCGCCAATCGTTTTTGCGCAAGGGCAGCGCTTCCCGGAATGCAGGCTCGTCAATTTGGATGACTCCAATACCCGCTTTTTCCAGATCAGTCACTTCGTCGCGAAGGGCCAGGGCAATCTGCAGGGCGGTGGCTGAAAGAGGCTGATCATCGCGCACAAATGACCACGCCAGAATAGTGACCGGTCCCGTTAACATTCCCTTCACCGGACGTTTCGTCAGCTGTTGTGCGTACTGAATCCAGTTAACCGTCATGGGTTCTGGTCTGGACACATCGCCATAAATAATCGGTGGTTTTACGCAGCGGGAACCATAGCTTTGTACCCAACCATTTTTGGTAAAGGCAAAACCATTAAGCAATTCGCCGAAATATTCCACCATGTCATTACGTTCAGATTCACCGTGCACCAGAACGTCTATGTCCAGCTCTTCCTGTTTTTTGACGACTTCGGCAATTTCTTTCCGGATTTTTTGCACATAAAGTTCTTCGCTAATCTTTCCAGATTTGAAATCCTGCCTGATTGAACGTATTTCTGTTGTTTGCGGAAAAGAACCAATAGTTGTCGTCGGGAAAATCGGCAAATTTAATTTCTTTCTTTGAGCGATCGCACGTTGTTCATAACGATTTTTGCGAACTGCAAATTCAGGAGTCAATTGAGCGACACGATCCTTGACTGCGGGATTATTAACTTTCGGCGATGTCCTGTGAGATTCCAGCGCCGCTCTATTTTTCGTTAATTCCTGGGAGAAATCTGCTTCACGCGTATTTAATATCTTTCCCAGCAAAGCAGTTTCTGCTATTTTTTCCTTGGCAAAAGATAACCAGTTCTTTAATTCCGCTTTTTCACGGTCTAAATTAACCGGAACGTGAAGTAGGGAACAACTGCTGGCAACCCAAAGCCTGTCACCTAGAATTTCTTTGGCGCCCTGCAGAATTTTTAAAGTTTTAGTCAAATCTGCTTTCCAGATATTTCTGCCGTTAATGACTCCGGCGGAAAGAATTTTATCCCGGGGGAATTTTTTAGCCACGTTCAATAATTTTTCCGGATTTTTAGAAAAATCAAGGTGTATGCCGGCGACGTTAGTGTCTGCGATGCAGGCAAAATTTTCCTCTAAATCTCCGAAATAAGTGGTGAGCAGACATTGGGTTTGGCCAAAATTAAGTGTTTGGTAAACTTCCGTAAATGCATCTCTCCATTCTTGGGGTAAATCCAGTACCAGAATAGGTTCGTCTATTTGCACCCATTCAATATTTTTAGCTTGTAATCGATCAATAATTTGCTGGTAAACGGGAATCAATTTTTTCAGTAAATGTAATTTATTAAAATTGCTTTCTTTGGCTTTTCCCAACCATAAAAAGCTTAATGGTCCAAGCAAAACAGGTTTTACTTTGTACCCCAAATTTTTCGCATGTTTCACGGCGTTGAATAAATATTCGGTTGAAAGCCTGAAATTCTGATCTTTTGTGAATTCCGGAACAATATAATGGTAATTGGTGTTGAACCATTTGGTCATCTCGCAGGCGGCCGCGTCTTTCACTTTAGGCGCTTTGCCGCGCGCCATGCAAAAAATCGTATTGAGATCAACGTTACCCTCGTTATGATTAAAACGCTTGGGGACAACTCCTAATAAAGCGCTGGTGTCCAACAGATAATGGTCATACCAGGAAAATTCTCCGACGGTGACGTAATCCAGACCGGCTGCCGCCTGATATTGCCAACCTTCTTGCTGGATTTCCCGGCCTGTTTTCTCTAAATCCGCTTCTGTAATTTCTTCTCGCCAGTAAGCTTCAACCGCTTTTTTCATTTGACGGTTAGCGCCGATACTCGGAAAGCCTAAGATATGTGAGTTTGTCATGGAAATCTCCCGGTTTTAATCGAAATATGATTTAAAAACTTGCTATCTAATCTGTCAGTAATTAAATACCACGCCTGCTTTATAAAGTAATTACTTCAACTTAATAAAGCAGGCTGCGCATGAGAATTTGCAAGAAATGATAATTTTTAACCGGTTGGGAATTTAATCGGCAGGTTCGATATTCTTGTAGATGGAATTGCATATCAATAATCTCTCGCTTTAGCCACATTTATTTAACGCCTGCAAGCTGATGCTCAAATCGGCGTATGAGGTTTATCATATCAAATTCCTGGCTTGAGGTCAAGAGCCGCTGAAAATACGGGCCATTTGTAGCATCGCTTCACGAAGAGTCTCTAAACTGCTGGCATACGAAATCCGGATGTAACCGGGTAACCCGAATTCGGCGCCGGGGACAATAGCGATATTGCCTTTATCCAGTAATACTTTGGCCAACTCAACATCTGATGTCAGACCCAGATTTTGAATCACCCGGGTAACGTTCGGGAAGGAGTAAAAAGTGCCATCAGCGGGACAACATTCTACGCCAGGCATTTCTTTTAGTGCGGCATACACAAAATTATGACGTTCCCGATAAGCGTCAAACATAAATTGTAACTGGCTGCGATCACATTGAAGGGCGGCTACCGATGCTTTTTGCGAGATGGAAGCGCAGGAAGTGGTGCTTTGCGATTGCATTTTTTTCATATTTTGAATAATTTCCTGCGGGCCGGCGGCATAGCCGATGCGCCAGCCGGTCATCGCGTGTCCTTTGGAAACGCCATTGAGCACGATGGTGCGATCCTTTAATTCCGGAGCTACGTTCAATATATTCACGAATTTGTCCATGCTCCACAAAATATATTCATACATGTCATCACTGGCGATCAGAACCTGGGGATGTTTGTTCAGGACCTCTGCCAGTTTACGCAATTCTTCTGCAGTATAAGCCATTCCCGAGGGATTCGAAGGACTGTTTAAAAGCAGCAGGCGGGTGCGGGGGGTAATTGCTTTTTCTAATTGTTGTGGAGTAATTTTAAAATGCTGATGCACATCAGCCGTGATGATCACCGGAGTAGCCCCCGCTAATTTAACCAGCTCAGGATAAGTCACCCAATAAGGCGCGGGGACGATCACTTCATCGCCGTCATCCAGTACGGATTGAGTAAGATTATGTAAAGATTGTTTAACGCCCGCTGAAACTAAAATTTGCTGGGGCGTGTATTCGAGCTGATTATCTTTTTTTAATTTAGCAACGATCGCTTCTCGCAGTTCCAGAATCCCTTCGGTAGCCGTGTATTTAGTGAAGCCTTGCTGGATGGCTTCAATGGCGGCTTTTTTAATAAAATCAGGCGTGTCAAAATCAGGTTCTCCGACGCTCAAATTAATAATTTTGCGTCCCTGGCTCCGAAGTTCATTGGCCAGGGTATTTATCGCCACGGTCGCCGATGGCTTCATGATAGAAACGCGTTTAGAAAAATGGTATTGCATAAAATTTCCTTTATTGGGAGTGATTTTTTTTAGAAACAGGCAGCATATAGATGATAGCTGCGCGTAATTGTGCATCGCTGCATTCAAAACAGCCGCCCCTTGGCGGCATTTGATTAATGCCCGCCGTGGTGACAGTGAGTAATCCGTCTATGCCTTTTTTCATGCGCGAATTCCAGTCTTTGGTCACTCCTTTCCGCGGAGCGCCGACATCAATACTGGGTTCCTTGTCATGGCAGGTAGAACAAAATTGCTGATATATTTTTTCCCCCGCCGCGGGATCATTTTGAATGGTCTTGATAAATTCTTCGGGATGGTGTCTATCGGTAATCATGGTAGGGGTACCGTCGGGATAAGCTGCGGAACAGAAAAAAAATATTCCCGTGCAGGCTAATAAGCAAAAATCCGCCAGCTTTTTTAGCATCATTTATCCATTTAATAAAAATTTATATTACAATATCTGACCAACAAAGTAAAGCACGGCGAAAATGGTAATAGCAGGGGTAATATGGTATTTTCTGCATAAGAAAAATTTAACATGGGAGAAAATTATGTCGAAAAAATCAGTGAAACCTGAGGATGTTTTGCCTGATGGGGTGGACATGGCTTATATCGGAGGAAAGCAAGTCAGGAAGGGAACAATTGCTGCTTTTCTGGCGAATGTCGATATTTTCGAAGCTGTTAATGCCAGCGAGGAACAAAAACAGGAAGCGTTTGCTGTCATGAAAGAGTTGGCTCCAGTAGTGGTCACTATTGGGTTACACAAACATGTGAAATTTAAAAACCCTCAGGTAGAAAAAATTTTACTGGATACTGCGACATCCCCATGAGCAAGCCATTTGAGTTAAAAAGCGTCTTTAAGCCCAGCGGGGATCAACCGCGGGCGATCAGTCAGCTGATCGAAGGGCTAAAATCGGGGCTGGCTTATCAAACTTTGCTCGGCGTCACCGGTTCCGGAAAGACTTTCACTATCGCTAACGTCATTCAGGCGCTACAACGTCCGGCTTTGATCCTGGCGCCAAATAAAACTCTCGCTGCGCAATTTTATGCGGAATTGCGCGAATTTTTTCCGGGCAATGCGATCGAATACTTTGTTTCCTATTATGATTACTATCAACCCGAAGCTTATGTCCCCAGTACAGATACGTATATAGAAAAAGACGCTTCCATCAACGAGCATATTGAACAGATGCGTCTGTCGGCGACCAAAGCTTTATTGGAACGCCGGGATACGGCGATCGTCGCCACGGTTTCGGCTATTTACGGTTTAGGCGATCCAGAGGCGTATTTAAGCATGGTATTGCATATCAGCCGCGGTGATCGCGTCGATCAACGCCAAATTTTGCATCGTCTGGCGGAGCTTCAATATACGCGCAATGATGCCGTGCTCCAACGGGCCACCTATCGCGTTCGCGGTGACGTTATTGATATTTTTCCCGCCGATTCGGAAAAAGACGCCATCCGAATTGAATTATTTGATGACGAGGTGGAAAACGTCAGTTATTTTGATCCACTGACGAATAACATTATCGCTAAAATTCCCCGCATCACGATTTTTCCGAAAACCCATTATGTCACTCCTCGGGAACGCGTATTAAAAGCCATCGAGGAAATCAAAGTAGAGTTGAAGGAACGCCTGTCGCAGCTGGAGCAGGCTAATAAACTGGTGGAAAGACAACGGCTCGAGCAGCGCACTCAATTTGATATCGAAATGATGGTGGAAATGGGTTATTGCTCCGGCATTGAAAATTATTCGCGTTACCTCTCCGGACGGTCCGCCGGAGAACCGCCGCCGACGTTATTTGATTATCTCCCACCAGACGCCTTACTGATTATAGATGAATCGCACGTCACAATCCCGCAAATTGGCGGAATGTATCTCGGCGACCGGGCGCGCAAGGAAAATCTGGTAAATTATGGATTCCGGCTGCCTTCAGCATTGGATAATCGTCCCCTGCGTTTTGATGAATTTGAAAAACTCACGCCCCAAACTATTTTTGTTTCAGCAACGCCTGGGCCTTATGAGGCGCAACATTCTCACGATATCGCCGAATTATTGGTTCGTCCCACAGGATTGTTAGATCCGGAAGTGGAAATCCGGGCAGTCGGTACTCAGGTCGATGACCTTCTTTCCGAAGTTAAAAAGCGCGCTGCTGTCAATGAACGCACATTGGTCAGTACGCTCACCAAGCGAATGGCGGAGGACCTGACTGAATATCTCAGTGAACACCAGGTGCGGGTCCGCTATCTACATTCGGATATCGACACGGTCGAACGGGTAGAAATTATTCGCGACTTGCGGTTGGGTGAATTTGATGTGCTGGTAGGCATTAACCTGCTCCGCGAAGGTTTGGATATCCCCGAAGTTTCATTGGTAGCGATTCTGGATGCGGATAAAGAGGGCTTTTTACGCTCGGAACGCTCCCTCATCCAGACTATTGGACGCGCCGCCCGCCATTTGCACGGTAAAGCAATTTTGTATGCAGACCGAATTACCGGTTCAATCCAAAAAGCGCTTACGGAAACCGAACGGCGGCGCGTCAAGCAGGCTGCCTACAATAAAGAGCATGGCATTACCCCTCGCGGAATTACCAAAGCGGTACATGATATTCTGGAAGGAGCCAGGGAAAGATCTCCACAAGGCGGCGGCTTTGGCAGAGCGCAACAAATTGCCGAAGAGTCTGCGGAATACATGGCCCTGTCTCCCTCTGAACTGAATAAACGCCTGCGCATTCTGGAAGAAGAGATGTTAACAGCCGCGAAGAATCTGGAATTTGAAAAAGCCGCACAAATTCGCGATAAAATCCTGCATATCCGCAAAGGCATTCTGGAGGTGGAAGACTAGTGCCTGTCGTCAATTAACCCTGAAATAAATTGAAAAGGTTTTGGCCTCCTTGACCACGGGAGTTAATTGCTGAAGAATAGGATCATCGATGTGAACTGCTTCATCAAAAGGATTCTTTATGTTTGTTAAAACCATCGCAATAATTATTCGGCCTTTCTTATGGTTGCTTAACCTGTTAATTCCACTCGGCGATTTAATTGCGCGTATCTGGGTGGCGCAAATTTTTTTACTGGATGGCTGGGCGAAGCTGCAAAACTGGGGTGGTACAGTCCAATTAATGAGAGATTACTATGTGGTTTCTCCACCTTTCACCGCGGGATTAATCATCGCTGCTGAAATTATTTTGTCGATTCTTTTGATTCTGGGCCTTGGCGGACGCGTTATTATTTTTCTTTTCTTCATTTTTAACTTCTTTACCATGTATTATACTAATTTCATCTGGACACCCGAAGGCACTACCAACCTTAACCAGCAAATGGCATGGGAAATGTTATTGATGTTATTAATGCTGCACGGTTCTGGCCGTTTTTCCGTCGACCACTGGTTGCATCTGCGTCATGGTCATCATTTAAAATTAAAAAATAAGAGATAAACATGCCAAGAGAAGAAAATCCCAATAAAAAGGCGCAGGGTGAGCTGGAAGTTCGCACCATTGCCATGCCTGCCGATACCAATGCGAATGGCGATATTTTTGGAGGTTGGGTAGTCTCGCAAATGGATCTGGCGGGCGCCAGTTATGCGTTAAAATATACCAAAGGCCGGGCAGTGACCGTGGCGATTAACGCCATGTCGTTTATTTCGCCGGTGAAAGTGGGGGAATTGTTGAGTTGCTACGTCAGCCTGCACAAGCTGGGTAATACCTCGATTCAGATTAAAATAGAATCCTGGGTGATTTCACCCTCCAACCTGCAAAGCCGGCAAGTGACAGAAGGGATCTTTACCTTTGTGGCCGTTGATGAAAACAACCGTCCGCGGGCTATCGGTAGATAACTATTCCCGGGCAATCTCTTGCAATCGGATAAGACTGTTTTGAAATACTTTTGGCTTTATCCCAAATTTGCCGGCGTAAGGATTACCCAGCATGAGGATGATCATTAAGATCGAGGTAATGGTGAAAATTAACGAGCCGGTTAATATCATTTGCGCCCATAACCGATGCATACCAAAAAAATAAGAGATACCCACCACAATAACGCCTAAAGCCGTCAGTAATATCAATGGATTTTCAAGTTTAGGTTCTGTCGCGGTAAAAATCCGCATCCGCCGGTTTGCCCGCAACTGCGCCAGATGGTCCAGAGAACTGGCATAAATGATTTCTTCACGGCGTGTCTGGGGGTCAAAATTCAAATAGATTTTCTGTAATGAACTCAGAATGTTAGAAACTTGGGGTTCTTCCTGTCGGTGAGCCATTTTTGGCCACTCCTGACTAATGACTGTCTTTGTATATTCTACCAGCGTTTCATCGATCATTTGCCGGACATCATCAGGAAATCCCGGCGCTATTTGCGCAAGGGCCAGCACGTTGGTGGTTTCGATTTTAGCATCGGTGTACGCGTCAGCGAGCTGGGTCAGGACCATTGAAAAGGTAAACGCCAATAATACCGCGTAAATAACCCCAATTTGTAGAAAAATCGGAAACGCCACTTCATGATGCGAGGTTAATAAATGCAGCGCTACCCATTTTCTGACCACTGCCAGGAGAATCGCGCCCGCAAAAGCCACGCACAACGAGACGGTGAATACGGGAAAATGGGAGAAGATCTGCATCAATATAAAGATAGTGGAATTGTTGTGAAATGCAACTGGCGCTTCCAAAGAACAGGAATTCTCGGCGAAGCCGAGAATTCCTTTCTGGTTTATGGCAGGTTTATTTTTATTATTCAAACAGTTAAAATTCACCGGGAATTGCTGTCCAAAGAACGTCCCATTAATTTAATGAATTAAAGTAAGATGTTCGATCTTGTTTAAATCTTTTTTTAATACTTGACTATGTTCTAAATTTTTCGATTAAATGTACATTTGCAAAATTGCCGAAACTTATTATCTCAGGCAATGGTTTTAATTTTCAAGACATTATTTTAAGGGGATTCTAATGAATTTTGATTATAAAAAGGACGGCTCTCAATCAGGAAGCATTCAGCCTTCTGTCGAGGGTTTCCAAAAGGAAAGTTCTAAAATTTTTTCTGAACTAGAAAAAGAAAATAAGCAACTGCATGAGCAGATAGGATCACTCCAATGGTATATCAAACAATATCAAACCACTATTGCTGAGCAAGAAAAAGAAATTAAGATGTTAAGAGCACAAATTATTCAAAATCATCTTTCAACACCCGAAAAAAGCCAATATTATCCAATTACCTCTGTTCCGCAAATTCAGGGGAGCCTAACGCCTGCCGTCAAAACTGAAGAAAAATCAGAGAAAAAATATAGCTATCAGCCACGTTCTTTGTTACAAGATTCTATTTTTGCTTCACAACCGCCGATTCCATTGCAACCAGTTCTTACCTCTGAAGCTCTATCTTTGACCAATGAACCTAAAATGGGTAGCTCAACGTTAAAAGATAACCTTTTCCTAACAATATCTCCAATGGCATATGAATATAATGGGGAGGAAAAAAAAGAGATTTACAATGAGATGATAAAATTTTATGAACCTGATTTTATTAATTTTTTTGGGCAGTCTGGCGAGTCGAAGACGGATCCTTTCATTTCTAAGTTAGATCTCGAATTCTGGCCAATATTACCTAAAGGTTATAAATGGGTTTATAATGGGGAAGGTTATCAGGTATGTAAGCATATTAATGTTGAAAAAATTAAGATTGAAACAATTGTATTTGGCCCGGAGAATAATTTTTCAGATAAAGTGAATTATTTAACACTTTTTAATGGCGTCACAGTTCAAAGTTATGCAAATACTCGCCCAGAAAAGTTGACTTACGACAGACCTAGAGGAAAGAAAATCAGCTATGCGGATTCTGCCTATCAGGGAGGCCATTGTATCGACCATGCAGATACTATTGAAGAAAAAGACTTGGTTTTGTCTACAGCAGATCAAAGAAATTTTATCCCTGAACCTGCTCTTTGGAATCGTTTTAGAAACCATTACGTCAGACATAAAATCAGAGCTTCTGCCGGCAGCTATATGCAGGTAATATATTATCATCCTTATAATCCTTATGTTTTTCAGGATCATTTGTTTTCCAGGATGTTAGTTAAAGGCAGAAATAAAAGTTATGTTTATCTTCCTCGCGGGGCTTATTTTAGTCATGTTGCCAATAGGAAGATTTTTAATTCTTTCGATGTAGACTGGCGTTATAATTTTAAATCAATTGTTGATATAAGTGATATAGATAATAGTCAGAAAAATGAAGATTCACAATATGTTAAGGCAGTTAAAATTTTTCAATTGCCAAATACTAGTTGTGTGCCTACTGCTCTTTTTGATAATTTCTATAAAGGATATCAAGTCACTGATAATGAGTTAATAAATTATCAACAAAATGTCGTCAGTTTCTATAAAGATCAATCTGCTTTATGTGGTATACGCATTCCGCTTAATGAAGGAAAGCCAATAAGCTCTCAACAATATGAGTGGAATCGATTAGAACGTTCTATCAATGAAAGAGTGTATTGTGCCGCTGAAATTGAGTATTGTACCTTGCAATACAAGATGAATTTTGCCCTTAAATTGGCAGAAGATGGTGATATTCATTCAGCGATTGTGTATCTTGAAAGGGTTTGTAAGCATATAGAATTATTAAGACAATATGACCAATCAGGCCAAGAGAAGCCTCTAATTTCTCAGGCTAGTTTTGATTTTTTTAAACAAGTATGTGGTTACCGGCCAGAATTAGATGCAGGAAATAAATATCAGGAAATACTGTCTCACGTAATGTAAAGAAACCGAACCTATTCAATCATCTTATAAAGGCAATTAAGCACAACGCGATTAATTTGAAATCGCGAAAAACCGTAACTGAGGTTAATACGAGAAAGCCGATGATTGCAAATGACTAAACACCTGGATCAGTTCTGGCGGAGCAGATTGGCCAAATAATGTTGCGGCATGTTGGCTTAGCTTCGGAATATTGGAAAAATTACCGGTGACAAAGCCGGTTTCCAATCCCTGAATCAAAGATTGCAGGATTTCCTGTTTTTGTTTGCCAATATGATCTTGCGGTGTTTTAAACAGGCTAAAATGGTTACGGAGAATTGGCAACTTCTTTTGTGTTGTTCTATCGTTAGAATAACGCTTAATCATCAAATCGGTAATTAATTCTCCCTCTGATCCTGAAATTTTTAATAAATCAAAAATTTTTTCGATAACCTGTTCCGAGGTAGCACGCAGTTGCCTGGGCATCTTCACATTGTTTGCCATGAATTTTTGCAAACTACCAATGATCCCGATTTGCAACAGTGACAATGTCTCTCTTTGGGTATTGATAAATTTTGTTAAAAAATTTTCTATCTCACAAAACATTTGCCAAACGTCGTTGGCTGGATTGGGGCAAATATCAGGAACAATCAGATTCATTGGACAACCGGTAATTTTTTCCTGATATCCTTTATCTTCGATAAAAGCTTGGTACAACTCGTTAAATTCTTTATCTTCTTTAAATTCAGGAAGATCTTTGCCCGCGACATAAGCAGAGCAAGCTTCCGGAGCCAGCCACCCCGGAGTGCCCATCGCAAATTCGTTTTCCATGTTATCCATTTTACAGGCAACGCTAAAATCACAAATTCCTGCTTCATATAATTCACCATATTTGAAGAATAATAAATTAATATTTTTTATATCCTGATGGATGATTTTGGCTCGATGAGTTTCTATTAATCCCGGCCAGGGTGAAAGACAGAAGAAAATAGCCTGATTAAAAGAAAAATTTTGAATATATTTCTCTTTTAAATCATTCATATTCCCAAGCCCTAAGGGGGCAGTCAGGTTAATTTTTAATATATTATTTTTGCCGGTATATACAGAAACAAATCTATTAATCACCACATTTTTATGATTTTTTCCAGCTTCAGCCGATAATCTGCATTCAGTGAGAACATTCTTAAGGGTAGTAATTTTGTCCCGATTTTGATTTTGATATTCAGCATGGGCGCCTGCCATACCAATCATATTAAATATTTTTTCACGGATATCGATGGTCTGATAACGACGTAATTTAATTTCCCGGCAAAGATCCCCATGTTGAATCATATTTAATAAAATTTCCTGTCTTTCGCTTTTGTTATCGGCAAAAACTACCCCAAATCCATCATTTTTGATATAAATGTGAACCTTACTTAGGTTAACTGGAGTTTTCTCAATTGTTTTACGGGAAATCCATTCAATATCGCATTTATAGTGAGCTTTTATCACTAAATCGGCTTTGAGTTGCCAACCCTCTTGAAAACGCCAATCGATTTTTGTTGTTTTTTTTGATCCGGTCCCCTTAAAACGAAATAACCTGGTTTTTGTATAAATATATAGATCCCAATCATCATTATCTTCGTGTTTAATTTGACTGGTATAGCTAAGTTTTGTTTTTTCTTTTTGAAACCGGCTGTGATCACCGGATTTGATTTCTGAAATGTTTGAGCGGTTATCAACATATTTAATTGTTTTTATCAGGTTTTCTTTAAATTCTTTAAATGTGTTTTCCGCTTTATCGTTCTCTTTTATTTCGGTACAAAGCCTTTCATTGATTTCCGCCAATACCATCTCCAGACTACAGATGCTAGAGACCTTTCAAATGACCAAATTCTAAATAGGCACAGCTGGCAGATAATTCCTGGATGAAATGATCAAAATGTTCGTTGCGTATACGCACCACAAGATAACCAGTAACTGGGACTTCTTTCTGCATACGCAGGGTGATTTCCTTCAGACTGAGAATTTTAAAATCATGCCGCGCGATCAATGTTTCCAGATAGGAACGCGAATGCGCATAGCGGATGGACGGTTGCAGTTCAAAAGGCGATTTTTCGGTTTTTTCCACAGAGAAAGCGAATAGCCCGTTTTTTTAAGCGCTCGCCTGATTTGCGCGAAAATACCGTTCAACTCGCCAATATAAGTAAACACATCGGCGGCCAAAACCAAATCCAGATCATGATAATCTGTTAAGGCCTGTTCAATATCGGCGACTAATAGTTCGTCGTAAATATTTTTGGCTTTGGCAGCGGTGATCATTTCCTGAGAAATATCAATTCCGGTTAAACGGGCAGAAAATTCTTTAAATAATTCTCCGCATAAACCAGTGCCGCAGCCTAAATCTAAAATATTCCATCCTGGCTGATCAATCCGGATAAGCTCAGAAATAGCGGCATGCAGTTGTTGCGGCACTCGATAACGCAAACTTTGGGTTAAATGCTTATCGTAATAATCCGCATATTGATCGAATAGATTTTTAAGGTATTCGCAGGGGCTTTATCGGGAATTTTATTTTGAGTTAACGCCATCAAAATATGCTGAATTTCCGGGTCGTTGGGTTTAATGTTGCGGCTTGCCGATAGTGAGTCAGTGCGGCTTCCTGTTGCTGGGATTTTAAGTAAAGCACACCTAAATTTAAATGGGCCGGCAGAAGAATGGTTCAGAGCCACGGCCTGTCGCAGATATTCAATCGCGTCGCGGTGACGGCCTTTTTCAATCAATAAAACTCCAATATTATAATAAGCATTGGCGGTCGGTTGGATTTCAAATTGCGCAAAAAATAAGTCAGGGCTTTCTCCTTATCATCCAGCTTTAAATAAGCAATGGCTAAATGTTCGTAACATTCGGGGTGACGGTGGGTCAGTTGCAATACTTTTTCAAAACAATGAACCGCGCTCTTCAAACTGATTCAGGGAAAAATGCGCCATTCCCAGGTAATGCCATGAATCAATATGATCGGGTTGAGCGATAAGGCGTTTTTGTAAATAATCGATTGCTTCCGGATATTCGGCTTTTTGTAAAGAAATTTGCGCCATTTGGCCATGAATGGCTGCATTTTTAGGAATGAACGTCAACGCCCGTTCAGACTGACGTGAGCCTGTTCCAGATTGCCGATTTTGAGCATTAATACCCCTTGATTATAATAAGCGTCGGCAAAATTGGGATTGAGTTCCAGCGCTTTTGATAAGCTTTTTGCGCGGCGATAAATTTTTCCTGCGAATATAAACACCTGCCTATGTTGTTATAGGCAATTGCATAACGTGAATCTGATTTTACGGCACGCTGATATTCAGCCAGAGCTGCTTCCGGATTTCCCTGACGCAAAAAGACGTTGCCTTTGCTGTTATGAACGGCTGCGGAATGGGGCAGCTGTATAAGCGCTTGGTTGAGATAATCCAGTGAACGCGCATAATCCTGTTGCTGCGCATAGAGAATGCCGATTTGAGCAAAAGGCCGCTGTTGCCCGGGTTTTCGGCTAATAACTCCAGGTAAGCAGCCAGCGCCTGAGCTAAATCACCTTGTTGCTGAAATTGTTGAGCCTGTCTTAATACTTGCTTGTCCATAGCTTTTTTCGATGGCCTCACTGAGTTGGTAAATGGCCATGGCGTACGTTGTGCGTGCATTATAGGCCATGATGGCATAAAAATTCGGGAAGGAGCCAGTATTCATCGTCGTGGGTATTATGCATCACGATCAAAGCCGATTTGCGCTGCGGCGATTCAGCCACTTTACTATTACTCCAAATTTGGCCAGAGTTTTTAACGAATACTTAGGCTTGGCATCTTTCGAAAGCAGCCAGGGCTGTACTGTGCCCACTATTTTCGCCGGCGCCGTGACTGGTTGATGAGCGATCCAGCCAGACCTTTGCAGATAGTAAGCAATGCTGGCGATGGCGTCGTCATGATCTTCCAGTAAATTGACGCTGCTTTTACCATCGTAACTCACCGCGTATTGTCGGTAATTACTGGGCATAAATTGCGGAATACCCAGCGCCCCGGCATAAGAGCCATTTAACGCCAAAGGCGAGAGTTTGTAATCGCGAGTCAGTAATAAATAATTTTCCAGTTCTCTTTGAAAAAAAACCGCGCGTTTGGGATAGTGAAAAGACAGGGTGGCCAGCGTACTCAATTCGGGAAATCTGCCAGGCTCCTGGCCATATTTAGTTTCAATGCCGATAACAGCGACAATGACAGCCGGCGAGACCCCATACTGCTGTGAAGCTTTTTCCAAAGTTGCCGCATGGTCACCCCAATATTGCACACCGCCGGCCACCCGATCAGGAGTAATAAAGAAATTTTTATAAAAATCCCAGGGCTTTTCCTCAAATGGTTTATTGATGCGATCTATAACCTCCGGGTTATAGGCAGTATGCTGGAATAATTCCACCAGTTCTTTCCGGTTGTATTGATGAAGCTGGACCATTTTATCCACGAATTCCATAACAGTTAATGGTGTATCTGCCCATGCCCGGAAACAAAAAATAAATCCCGCTAATAAACCAGCTATCAACAATTTCTTCATACAGTCCTTCAGATTAAAAACACGAAGAAATAGTACCCGTATGGAAGTATGTGGGTCAAGTTCTCGAATCGTGAAAAATAGGGCTAATTTAATACCATAAGCTCCAATGGCATTTGCCATAAGTTCTATTTTTCACGATTCGAGACTTGATCCCATGCATAATAATCACAGGACAACTGATATCTGGCAACGACAGTTTGATCGCCATTTAATGGAATATATTGCATTATTACCGAAAAATTACTTTTTTCACCTATGTATTGTGCTTGTGGAGAAAATTGAAATTTAACCGCAGGTTGTTTCAAATCTGCGTGACCTTGTGCATAAGCATAAGGGCAATTATGCAATTGATTGGTATTGCAAACCGTAATATCTAAAAAAATAGTTCCTGCTGGTGGTATCTGCTTGGGTGACAATATACAGTTGAATTGATAAGTTTGTTTGGGCTTTAATGTTACAGATGCTCACCTAAACCAGCGTCATTTTTTGTTGCATTTAAGGACATATCAATGTGTTCAGCCATTGCAATGGGGCTTGCTAGAGTGAGTAAGCATAAGGTTATTTTTTTCATGATTTTATTCTCTCCAAATAAATTATTAGTTTTAATTATAACGATTTTTTTGAAATGTTCTGTATAATGTTTGTATGAAGACTGAAATTTAAAATTCTGGCACTTAATGATTGAACTGTGTATTAACTCGCCCAAAGGGTGCGATGGCCATTAATGGACATGATGATACCGAAGCTGCCATGATCGTCAGATGAACTGCCGCCATAACTGACCAAGGGTAACGGGATGCCAACGACCGGCAATATACCCACCACCATGCCAATATTGACCAGTGCGCATAAAATAAAAGTTAAGCTTAAACTACCCGCCAGCAAACGGCCATAAGTATTTTGCGCATGTGTGCTGATGTATAAACAGCGAGCGAGTATGGCTAAAAAAATGCTTATTAACAATACGCAGCCGAACAATCCTAAGTTCTTCGCCATTGACAGCAAAAATAAAGTCGGTGGTGTGCGCCGGTAAAAACGACAATGCGATTGACTGCCCTGCAGCCAACCCTTACCCAAAAGCCCACCTGAACCCAGCGCGATTTTGGACTGAATAATGTGGTAGCCATTGCCCAGCGGGTCGCTTTCGGGATCCAGCAGCATAAGGATGCGTTTGCGCTGGTAATCGTGCATGTGTCGCCATAAAAGCGGCGCCGCGGCGGCGACACTGAGAAGAAAACCAATCACAAGTCCCCAATTAACCCCGGCTAAAGTCAGCACGCTCAGGCCTGCCACCGCGATCATGATAGCTGTACCTAAATCAGGCTGTTTAGCGGTCAGTAACACGGGAATTATCAGCATAATGCCAGCGAGCAAAACCCAATGGAATCTGGGTGGCAAAATTCTATTACTTAAAAACCAGGCCAGCATCATCGGCATGGCCAGTTTCATAATTTCCGAGGGCTGAAAATTAAAAATTTTAAGATTAAACCAGCGCCGCCCGCCGTGCTGCACCTGACCGACGAATAATACCGCCACCAATAAGAGTAAGCCGATGGTAAAGACCCAGGGCGTCCATTGATAATATCGTTTCGGCGGAATTTGGGCGAAGAGAAACATGACGATGAAACCAATGCCTAAACGCACCAGCTGTCTTTCGACGATGCCAATATTTTCATTACTGGCGCTGTATAAAATCAGCATGCCAAACACAATGAGACTGAATAATCCTAACAGCAACCAGGGATCCAGATGCAGGGTGTGCCAGTTGGTATGCCGCAATTTTTCTTTAATCCGGCCTTGATAGGAGTCGTCAAGAAATTCGTGATTATTATTCATGGGTATTCCTAATTTGGCGGTGGCGGCGGCGCTGGTGGAGCTGGCGGCGGTACGTGAAAATAAGTATCCAAAACCTTTCGAGCCAGGCGAGGCGCGCCGATGCCATGTTCATAAAGGACAGCGATGGCAACCTGCGGATGATCGATCGGCGCGAAGGCGATAAACAGGTGGTTATTGCGCTGGGCTTTTGGAGTATTCTCATCCTGGTCTTCTCCGCCCTCGCGGTTAACGACCTGCGCGGTTCCGGTTTTGCCGGCTATCGTATAAGGGGGCGGATAACCTCCGTTAAAAAACCAAATGCCGTGCCGCCTGCTTTCATGACGACCTGTTGCATAGCCGAAATGACCAAATTCCAGATGGAAGGGTCTTCTAATGTGACCATTTTCTGCGGCGGGTAAACCGGTTGCAGAGTGGTTTCCTTTCCCTGAACGGATTTCAGCAGAAGGTGTGGCTGGGATTTAAAGCCCCGCTCGGCGATAATGGAAACACCCTGCGCTAATTGCAGTGGTGTCACTAATAAATATCCCTGGCCAATTCCCAACGAGATACTGTCGCCCATATACCAGGATTGACCCTTCACCCGCCGTTTCCATTCAGGCGTGGGGACCAGACCGCCGATTTCGTTGGGTAAATCCACTCCAGTCTGTTTACCGAAACCAAATTCCTTGAGGATTCTATCCTGTGCGCGAATTCCCAATTTATAGGCGACATTATAAAAAAAAGTATCGCAGGAGACGATAAGCGCTCTGACCACGTCAACCACGCCAAATCCGCCTTTTTTCCAGTTATGATCATGATAGACATGAGCGACGCCGGGCAGCATGAAAATACCGTTCTATTAATTTTATAGCTGGGAGTAATCACTTTGCTGTCCAATGCGCCGGTGGCGTAAAAGGGTTTGATGGTAGAACCGGGAGGAAACACGCCGCGCATGGCCCTGTCGTATAAAGGTTTATCGGGTAGATTAAGGAGTTGCTGAAAATCATGGGCAGTGATGCCGAGCACAAACATATCGGGATTAAAAAAAGGTTTACTGACCATCGCCAGAATTTCGCCGTTATTAGGATTCATCACCACGATGGAGCCGGTTTCATCACCCAGGGCATCGCTGGCGGCTTGTTGCAGGCGACTGTCGATCGTTAAATAAATATCCTGACCGGAAACCGGCTTATTTTCCTTGAGAATTCTCAGGGTTCGGCCATTAGCGTCAGTTTCCACTTCCTGGTTGCCGACTGTGCCATGCAGAATATCTTCGTATTGTTTTTCGATGCCGTTTTTACCGATATATTCGGAAGCGCTGTAATTGACCTTATCAATTTTTTCCGCTTCGTGTTCATTGATTCTGCCGATATA
>CAVQJI010000058.1:0-225431 GCA_963712715.1 uncultured Pseudomonadota bacterium
ATTAACACTATTGAAATGACGCATCGTTTTCCCTCCTTTGTGTTTTTACTTTTGCACAAGAAAATAAAATCAATTGTTCCTGCGCTCCTTTTATCGACCATAGTCAATAAATTCTGTCTTTAGTATATTTTTTATACTATTTATAAGTAATTTTTTACAATTTGAATTCGACCGTGGCCGAGTTCTTCCGTTAAAATCATGCGCGCCAACGTATCCTGGCGACGTTGCTCATAATTGAACGTCCTAGGGTCAGGGCCTCCGGCGGTATGGGAGCATCCCAACCGGTGAGTTCTTTATAGCGTTGCTGCGCGTAGCCATGACGAAATCCATGTGACCGGATGTTAGAATTTCGTAGTTGTTTATCGTAAACATAACGATGCTGGATATACGTTTTAGATTCTGGGATGAGAGATCGGTTGACGTTCCAGGCTAACAGTTTTGCTTCATCCAGCCATCGGCGTTGTTCAGTCGTACGGATAGGAATTTCTCGGTTACGGTTGCCTTTGCACCACGAACCTAACAGGACTAATTTGTATTCCTGATCGGCTAAGTGGGGTTTTATTTTTAAAGATTCTTCACGGCGTAATCCAAAATTTCTTTGCAACTCTAAAGACACGCGCACATACGGATCAATAATTTTAGAAATATCGGGATTGACAATCGCCCGATTTTTAACAGGCTGGGCATAACGGGAGCCTACCTGTAAGGTTGTGTTACTGGGGACAAAGGGTTTATCCATCAAGACCGCCAGGCGGCGTAATACCGAGAGTCTATTTTTGATCGTACTGACTTTCAGGCACTTTTCCTGCCAATGCTTCGTGAGTTCGACCACGTGTTTTTCTTTTAATTTGTACACGGAAGAAAATTTATAGCCCAAGTCAAATAGTTCATCGACAATCCGAAACAATATTTGTGTCCGGTCATGACGGGTAGCAAAAGAATTTTCATGGTCTTTCTGTAAAACCTGATATAAAGAACGTTTGATCTGTTGTTTGAAACTCATAATGTTATATCCTTTTAATTTTTTGATGACATCCCTCTAACGGTTGTTTTGGTTAGTGTTAAGCCCCAATTCACACCCCGTTAAAAGTGTGAAAGGCCGAATTGCTTCGACTAAAGGACTAAATATCGAGGGTTTTAGCCACGAAATAAGTGAATAAATTTGTCTTTTATTTTTTGTAGATTGTCTTCTGTAATGAGTTCATTAATAATTCTTTTTACGCTGAGTGATATTTGAGTTTGTTCAAAAATAATTGCCTGACATTGCCTTATTTTTTCAAATTGTTCTTCTTTAATGTAATTAGATTTAATTTCCTGATGATTGTTATTTTTTAGATTGTCTGTCATCGTTTGTACTCCTGTAAAGTTTGATTTATAAAATTTTTATTGTTTTATTGAATAACTCAGTTAAAAATTAAGTTAAATAGTGATTTATTTTTTTTCTTGTTCTTTCTATTTTTTTTATTTTTAATATAAATTCTTTTATGTTTATCACTGTTAATTTGTTTTATTTGTAGATTATTAAAATTAACTGCTTAAATTAAATGATTGTTCTTTTTAATTTTTAAAGATTAATAAAATAGTTTAAGTTAAATACATGATTATTTAAGATTTTTAGTTATTAAGTTTTTATTTTTTAATATGAATCCTTGCCATAAGGAAAGGAAACACTCATCACCCGCAGTAAAGTAGGAAATAAGTGCAAAGAAAGGAATAATACTTGTTTAACGAAATATTATTAAAGTTAACCTGGAAGACAGACTAACTCAAGAAGTGTAGAATGACAGGACGAAATGACTCGAAGCTATCATATATTTTACGGTTTAATGTCGTGTAAAATGCCGACTCATGACAGCCATTATATATAAATTTTTGAAGAAGTCAATAGTTTTTTTAAATTATTTTATAAAAAAGCCTATAAAAATAGTGGTTTAAAGTAACTGTCCCTTGTCTTTTCCTGAGTGTCCCTTGTTTCCAGTGACGATTTTACTAAAATAATTATGTTAATTGAAAGAGTTATCATTCCATAAATTGCTACGTCACTGCGTAAAACGCAGTGACGTAGCTTTTATGAAATCCAACAATAATTTTCTAAATGAATATAATTAATTTTTATTTTCGATGTTAATCCTGACATTATTTTTCTGAATTAATTTCATACAATTTTAGAAGAACTGGAGGCGAACTGGTTCCAATCTGGGTACCGAATTGAGTAAATCCTGTCCACAGATAAAGCAATGTGATCAATTTTTTGTCTATGATGCTAACTTAAGGCGATCTTTACCGCTCTCTTCCAGAGGTTTTGGCACATAAATACTCGAGTATTCTGCAATAATTTTTGCAATACCTTTAATTTCCAGCGGCATAACTTTGGTCTGAGTAATGCATTCCAATATTTGTGAGGTTTGTGTTTTAAAAATTTCTATGAGCTGGGGATAATTTTCGCAAATTTTGTGAAAAATTCTCAGAACGTCATTATAAGACTGCTAACTCATAATCTTTGTAATAATATTCAGCATTGTGAGAAACCAACAATTTAATTACTTTGAAATACTCGTCTTGAGAGGATTGTTGAATACTGACTGTTGTTCTTTTCAAGCAGGTACCCATATCAGGTCTTGTATCACGATAATTTCTAATCGTGATCTTGTAATTAACAGCCATTTAACTAAATGCGGGTGGCCTTCTGCTGCAAATTGGTCCAAGGCCTCGGGTAAGTAATGACCGGGACTTGTTAAAATATTATTAATAGCCACGGATAGTATAGGCAGTATTTCAGGGGATCGGGAATAAGCGCTGGCGATAACGCCAGCTTCTATCGCTGTTCTATCGCGACTGGACACAAAGAATAAAGCACCTTGCTGGACTTGAATTTGAATGTCCGTTAAATAGTTTTTTGAACTTTGCTTACTATCCAAATAGGAGAGGGATAAGATCGTATAGTACAGTTTGTCATTAATGTCTTTTATGGATTGATCTTTACTCATATATACCTTTTTAACTTTATACATTTTATTAAGAAACTATATAATAAATGCTTTTTGAAAAAAAAACAAGCAGATTCCTGTACCAAAATCTCCCGCCTAATTTTTCAAAGTCGTCAACTACCTGCCATTTTTACTGCATTTTATAATTTGAAGGTGGCCGCTTTTAGAAAGCTTAATTTTTCCAATCAAATCGGTTGGCGTTCGTTAATTATAGCGGGACACTCATCACCAGAGAATTCAGGAACTTTATCCTGATGGATTTTTTTAACAACGGAAAGAGGAGTGCTGGACTGGGGATTGGTTCTGCTATTCCTCTTCTTTGGGATAGTTATCTAAAAAATATAATAATTTTTCCTGATCACGAGCCTCTCTCGTCGCGATTCGCCAGGCCATGATTAGTAAGAATATTCCCATAATCGGAATCAGGATGGCTGAGGCCAGAAGATTAATACGGTTGACCGAGAGTGTAATGGTAATAATCGTAAAAACAAACCCCAATGCAATCAGAAAACCCATATCTCCTAATATTTTACTGAGCTTTAATTGAATCATGATAGCCTCTTTACTCTGGGTGCGAGTAAGGCGCTGCATACGTTCTTTTGGTATCCCGGATTCGGTGGGTTGATTTTCATTATTCATAAACTCCTCCTTAATGTTAAATTTTAAATAGCATTATGCCCCATGAGTGATTCGGCCTGATTAATACTGTATATTGTCCTTATTCATATTGTTGTTTTAATTGATCTAATTTATTTTTATCTCTCTGCATGGATTGGTCCATGAGATCGTGAATATGATTGTATTTTTCCATCCAGATCCCTCGGGGTGGGGCGTCTTTAGCGCACATATCATCGGTGTTTTTATCCAGGTCGATTAACTGTTGTGCTGCCGTGGTGATTTCAGTATTGAATAATTGTAATTTTTGAATTCTCATGACTTCGGAGTCTAATAATTCCCTGGCCATAAATCGTCTGTCATTTTGATCATAGCCACTGGACGTGTGTGTGGTTTGACATTTATCTTTCAGGGTTTCCTCTGTATGGACTAATTCTAGCAAGAAGTGATTTAATCGCACATACGCATCCATTTTATTGTTAAATTCCCATTGAGCGAAATCTATTTGACGGTTTAACCGATAAATTTGCGTGCTGTGCTGGGAAACCTGGTGGCTATACCGAATCAGATAAATTCCGACACCTAATGAGATTAAAATGGCTATGACGATAAAGGATCCCATGAAATAATCATAGAGAAAAAATCGCTTTAATTTCTTCAGCCATTCACCCGATGAATCTGGCTGAGTGGATCTGAAATCTTTTTTATCTTTCATCGTGAAATTCCACGCATGGTTTCACGCACATGCCGCTTTGCCAGAGATTCACTGGATTGGACTTATGCGTGACGGGGTCAGTTTTTACTGAATTCATGCATAAAATTAGTACAACAATGAATTTTTTGCAAATTCCATACGGACAATCAGTTCTGGTGGCTTTAGCAGCCAATCATTCCTGGATATGTTCTTTCATTGCCTACAGTAGCTCGCTAATATAGGGGCTTTCATTGTCACAATGGACTGGTGTTATATGCCGCCTCCTGTTTTTCTCTTTCGTTTATGCGAGTTTTGAGGGTGGCGATTTCAATTTCATATTGATGTTGGGTCGTCTGCAGTGTTTTCAGGGCTTCTTCGCTGTGTTGCCAGCGGATTTGCCAATCGGCGGCCTGTTTTTCAGTCATTTGCTTTTCAGTGGAAATTCGTTCCTGAGCCAACATAGCGGTCTGGTAGCGCGTTTCGGTATCTCTCAGGCGGTTTTCGGTGTCAGTCAATTGCTGGTCTGCGAGCTTTTGTTGGGTCTGTTGTTCGATTTTTTGATGCTGCATTTGGGTAATTTCTGTTTGCAGTCGCTGCCGGGTTTGCTCCGCTTCTGTCAGTAAGGTCTGGAGATCGTGCCATTGTTGTTCGGAATCGGTTATTTTTTTTAGCAAAATATGCCTTGACCGCCGACACCTTGCGGGCGCACTCTGCGAGAATCGCCTGTTTGACCGGGGAGGAAATTTCTTCATGGATCGCCGCCAGAGTGATGTCTTCCTGTTCCTGACGCCATTGTTTCCAAAAAGGCAGCCCCACGTTTGGATCCCCCTGTGCGTGCGAGGATGGCGCGGAGGGTGATTTTATGTCCTTCGCCGGCCAGAGTGGCAAGCCTCGGCGACTTCGGGTAAGTAATGTCATTAAAATATTAAATTAGGTTCATGGGCTTTACTTCCAAAATAGAGTTACATTACGATATGCTAATTTTGATTTAATAATACGCTCTTGCCAATACAGTGCCTTAAACAAGGAGAGGATATGGAAACCCTGTATCGATTTTTTGCCTTGGACGCTTTATTCCAGACTCGTCGTTATCCTATTTCCACAGATACCCTGTTAACTGAGTTAAATTGTTCTAAATCTACTCTTAAGCGGTTACTGGCTACTTTACGTGAGCAATTTCGATATCCCATTAAATATTGTCGTCAGCGTCAGGGTTATTATTATGATCGTACCGGGAAAGTACAGGCTACCGGTTTATGGTTCAATGCTGCTGAGTTACAGGCACTATTAACTATTCAGCAGTTGTTAGGGCAATTTCAACCCGGTCTATTAGAAGAACATTTTAATGAATTCACGAATCTTATAAATAAATTGCTGGCAGCGATGGGAAAAACACCTGAAAACACCACTAGACGTTTGCGAATTATACCAATTGCTCATCAACAGACAGATGCCAAAATTTTCTTACCTTTAAGTCAGGCGGTACTGCATGGTCAAGTAGCAACCATTTCTTATCAGGATATTCGTGGCCAATATTCTGAGCGTCAAATCTCTCCTCAAAGGCTGGTTTACTATCGGGACCATTGGTATTTAGACGCCTGGTGTCACCTGCGTCAGGCATTACGCATTTTTTGGGTGGCCGGAATTAAGTCTATGAATTTGTGATGAGCCAAGCTCAATTTATCGGGAGTGATATTCTCGATAACCAATTGAAATTGAGTTATGGTATTTTTGTTGGGGAACCCGATCAAACTGCACATCTTCGATTTACGGGATTAGCGGCAATGCGCACCCTTGGCGCTCAATGGCATCCCGATCAGCGCCAATTGGTAGGGGAGGATGGTTCGTTGGAGTTATGGGTACCTTACAGTGATCACCGCGAGCTTACCATGGATATTCTGCGTTATGGTTCAGAGGTTGAAGTTTTGGAGCCAGAATCATTAAGGGTTGAAGTCATAAGGCGACTGAAAATGACATTAAATTTATATGAAAAATTACCGGAGGCTCAGTCGGTGAGCTTTGGGGTTGATATACTGTGACGTAATCTACTTTAAGAGCTTTAAAGTAACGCCACGAGTTATTGGAGATAAAAAAATATTTTCAACAAAGAGTGAGAACCTATTTATATGGATGATATTTCCCCTTCAGATTTGAAATCTATTTTGCATTCCAAACGTGCTAACATTTATTATTTAGAGCATTGCCGAATATTAGTAAACGGAGGCCGTGTGGAATATGTGACTGAAGAAGGAAAGCAGTCACTTTATTGGAATATTCCCATCGCTAATACAACTTTTATAATGCTGGGTACTGGAACGTCAATCACTCAATCGGCGATGCGGGAATTAGCAAAAGCGGGTGTTTTGGTGGGTTTTTGCGGTGGTGGTGGCTCACCTTTATTCGCGGCCAATGAAGTTCAACTGGATGTATCCTGGCAAACGCCACAAAGTGAATATAGGCCCACAGAATATTTACAGCAGTGGGTCAGTTTTTGGTTTGATGATAATCGGCGATTGGATGTGGCAAAGGCTTTCCAGGAGGTCAGGCTGGAGCAAATCCGAAAGCATTGGTTGAGTACTCATATACAACGTGAATTCAATTTCCGGGTGAACGAGCCTCATTTAACGGCGCTCCTGGCTTCTTTCCAGCGAGGTTTAGAGCAGGCGCAAACGAATGGCGATCTTTTAGCGCAGGAAGCGATGCTTGCCAAAGCACTATATAAAATGGCGGCCCAAGCAGTTAAGTATGGCGAATTTACCCGCTCAAAGCAGGGTTCAGGAATAGACGCCGCCAACCGGTTTTTGGATCATGGTAATTACCTGGCTTATGGTTTAGGGGCGGTGGCGGCCTGGGGTATTAGGGTTACCCCACGGTCTTTCGGTGTTGCATGGGAAAACCCGTCGCGGCGGACTGGTATTTGATATCGCCGATCTGGTAAAGGATGCCTTGGTTTTACCTCAGGCGTTTATTGCAGCGATGGCCGGAGATGATGATCAGGAATTTCGTCAACGATGTATGACCACGTTTAATCGCGCCGAAGCGCTTGATGTAATGATTGATTCTATTAAAAATGTCGCACAAAAATTTACGCAGGTAAAAAATGAACGTATTAATTATCTCACAATGCAGTAAATCGGCGCTTATTGAAACGCGGCGAACACTGGATCAATTTGCTGAACGTAAGGGTGATAGGGCATGGCAAACTGCTATCACTCAACAAGGATCGGACACTCTTCGGAAAATGTTGCGTAAAAAAGCCAAACGTAATACATCAGTTGCCTGTCATTGGATTAAAAGCGGTAACAGGACTGAACTGCTGTGGATTGTCGATACGCTGGCAGGTTTAATGAATATGGAACAGTACCCACTAACACCACTGAGCGGGATGATTACGCAGCCAGCTACAGAGGAAAATCTTTGGCATAGCGTGGAGGATCATTTCTGACCCGCTGGAATTGCGGGTCGATTTTCATGATTTTGGTAAAGCAAATCAGTTGTTTCAGGATAAATTAAATCCAAAAAAGAAAAAAAATAAATCGTGTGAGCCATACCGACATGACTGGTGTCATTGCGTTTATTTGAGGCTTTTGTAAAGGCCAAAGTGACCTGGAATGGGTGGAAAGATTTGCCAATGTCAGTGAAGCAGATGAGCAATCTATTATCGGAAAAGTTATTAAAGACAAATTTCCTGAAAAAAGCGCTAATCCATTTGCAAAATTAACACCTTAGCAAGGCGAATGGTTGGCTGGTGGTTTCCCATCATCATTTACCAAAATTTTTAAAAACGAAGAATAGGGTAATGAGCCGCGATTAGAAGATGCCGAGGGCTGGATGATTGGTGAACGATTTAACGGCTTATGGAATTCCCGGCAGGCTGATGGATGAAACAGTGGAATAGAAGCAGGATTGGCAAAAGCTTTGGAGTTTTCCGTATGGTACACCACTTCTGCAGTCAAACCTGGCGTGCTAAAGCGCATGAGTTGGCTCAACAGGGCATTAAAGCGACCGGGGTTAGGTCGGCAAGAATGGTTGGTTGATAGACCGATTTATGTGCATCTGGCTCAGAATGACGCTCATGTTGGCCGACCATTTTACTCTGCCTGGGCCGCCAAGAGAGTGTTGGCAGGATCGGAGCTTATAAAGCTTACGCGAATACTGACCGCAAAACGTCAACAGTTAAAACAAAAATTAGATGAGCATAATATCGGCGTTGGTCGCGATGCGCTGCGATTAGGTGAGGTTTTGCCGCATATTCGTCTCGACTCTACCGGCGATCAGTCGCCATAAAGCATTTAAAAAACGCAGTGATCCGGGAAATTTCGTTGGCAGGATAAAGCCTATGATCTGGCCTGTGCGATTCGTGAGCGTTCATTCCGGCAAGGTTTTTTTGGCGTTAACATGGCATCTACCGGCTGTGGTAAAACTTTTGCAAATGGCAAAATTATGTATGGTTTGGCTGATGAAAAGCTTGGCTGCCGTTTTAGCATTGCTCTTGGCCTTAGAACACTAACGTTGCAAACTGGTGATGCGTTGCGTGCCAGATTGCGATTAGCGGAGGATGACCTGGCGGTACTGATTGGTTCGCAGGCGATCAAAGATCTGCATGAGTTATCAAAAAATAAAGATGCTGATATATATGAAAATCCTTACACAATGTCCGGCAGCGAATCAGCCGAAGAATTTTTTCCCGAGCATCAATATGTGAGATATGAAGGGGCGCTGGATGATGGTCGGCTCAGTCATTGGTTGAAGCGATCTCCGAAATTACATCAATTGGTCAGTGCTCCAATATTAGTGAGTACTATTGACCATTTAATTCCGGCAACGGAAGGTGAGCGTGGTGGCAAGCAAATTGCGCCGATGCTGCGTTTATTAACTGCTGATTTAGTTCTCGATGAACCGGATGATTTTGATTTATCCGATTTACCTGCTGTTGCCAGGTTGGTAAATTGGGCTGGAATGTTGGGCGCTCGGGTTTTGCTCTCTTCTGCTACATTGCCACCCGTGCTGGTGGAAGCATTATTTGATGCATATCTTGCGGGCCGCATAATCTACCAGCAAGCGGTTGGAGAGCCGAATTGTCCGGTCGATATTTGCTGCGGCTGGTTTGATGAGTATGGCGTCCGGCAAAGTGATCACAACAATAAAGAGAATTTTGCACAGGCTCACAACGAATTTGTTGAGCGCGTGTCAAGCAATTGATTCAAGTCTAAACCATTACGCAAAGCCAAATTACTGCCGATAGAGGCAAGATCAAACAATCCTGTAGATGTTATTGATGCCATTGCCCGGTGTTTTTCAACGGCTATTTTCCAATTACATCAGGCGCATCATCAAATTCATCCGAAAACTGTGTCAACGTTTATCAATCGGTTTAATACGTATGGCCAATATCAAACCTTTAGTATCTGTGGCAGAGAAGTTATTTGGTATGGAGCCGCCGCCGGATTATCGAATACATTACTGTGTGTACCATAGTCAACATCCATTAGCGGTGCGCTCAGAGATGGAAAAACAATTAGATGCTGTACTAACTCGCCATCATCCAGAACATATTTGGCAGATTGGTATCATTCAGCAGGCCTTGGCCGATTATCCTGAGGAAAATCATATTTTCGTTGTGTTAGCCACACCAGTGGCGGAAGTTGGGCGCGATCATGATTACGATTGGGCGATTGCGGAACCCAGTTCAATGCGTTCATTGATTCAATTGGCAGGGCGTATTCAGCGGCATCGTCAGCAGGAGCCGGCTAATGAAAATTTGCTGGTACTGGCTAAAAATTATAAGGCGCTTATTTGTGGAGGGAAAGGAGTGGCATATACTCAACCTGGATTTGAATCAGGATCTTTAAGCTAAAAAGCCATGATTTAAATGAGATTTTAACGAGCGGTCAGCTTAAACATATTAATGCGATACCACGAATCCAGGAACGTGAGCAGCCTGATCATGCCAAAAATTTGGCCGATCTGGAGCATGAGCATTTACGCGCCAGATTATTAGGTTCAGAAATACCGTGTCATGCTTCGCATTGGTGGCGGCGTCCTGTGGACTGGTGCGGTGAGATGCAGCGGCGTATGCGTTTTAGAGAATCAGACATGGACGAGCAATTTTTTCTTTACTTTGACAGAAGATGAAAGAGCGGTATTCCATTTGTTGGATTATGAAGAAAGGCTGAAACCAGTCCACAATTCCTCTTTCCTCCATATCCTCTAACCCAGGCAACCAGAGTACATTCCTGGGCGAATGAGGATTTCCATAAATTAATTACTCAGTATGCGGAAAGCAAAGATATCAGCATCAGTGAAGCCTGCCTGAGGTTTGGGGAAATCCGTCTTCGGGCCAATGAAGATGGGTGGTCATATCACCCGGTTTTGGGGGTATTTAATGCGCTTAGAAAATAAAGCGTGTTACAGCTACCTGTGCGGCATAAATTATTTTTCATTTAATAAACAAATAAATATTTTCTAAGCTACCATTCGGCAGTCCGTATTATCTTAATGTGTTGCTGATTAATTAGTCAATAGATCGGTTTCCTTTAATGAACAAATAGGAGGTTGACAGGGAATTTTAAATCAGTTAGGCTGCATCTTAGCACTAGGAAAAATGATCAACAGGAGTTTACTATGCAACAAGAAATGTTATCCGACAAAATAGCTCGTTATATTCAGGATAGAGCCTCGGACAAACTGCAAAAATTTGATAAGGATATCGAAAAAGAACAGAGAGATATTCTAGACACTATATTGCTTGCAGAATTGGATGCTAAAAATCAAGCTAAGAGAAAGGAGTTAGAAAGCAGCTTTTTACCTTCTCGATGGCTCACAGGTGCGGCTAAGCGTGCAAAACAAATCAGCATCGTCACCCACGCTTTAAAATTTACACATACTCTTGCTGAAGGTAGTAGTATCTACCGACTATCAGGCAATGATCAGACTCATTTAAATGATCATTATTTAAGTACATCTTCTTTGCAATCAATTGAAACCGACATCGTAGGTAATGCTGCGGCATTGGACGTGGGTAGCTTATTACAGCTCAAACACAACGGTGAAAAGTTTAGTTGACTGTATAGCGCGTGACGATAGTTCAGCATTGCAGCCTTTTGCGCATTCGGATGCTCAGTTAAAATGGATGCAAGGATTTAAGTGGGTTTTTATACCTAAAGAATTGAGTTCGCATGCGTTAGCTAAGCAGATATTTTTCCCAGTCAATGATAACGAGTACCATCTTCTCAGCCCACTATATCCTTCCTCATTGATGCAGGTATTGTATCAACGTGTCGGTAGTAGTCGCTATGGTGAGTCGGCGAAAGAAACTCGAAAAGCTAAAAAAGATAAAAAATATTCTAGTAATATAACAGTAGATTATCCTAATTGGTCACGCAGAGTTTTGGTGGAGCTAATAAACAAAATGTTTCCCGATTAAACTTAGACGTGGTGGGAAAGCCTATTTATTCAGTTGCGCTCCACCAAGCTGGGATACTAATCACTTTACTCCTCCGCTTAAAACTAAATCTATTTTCCTTAAAGAATATAATAATTTGGCATGGAAGCAAGCCAAAGAACTACAAAGATATTTACTTGGTATCGTTGACAAAGATAGCACCGAGCTGCGTCGCCGCCGTCGAGAAGAATATGTCGATGGACTGATCAATACATTATTTATTTACGCTGCACGAGTACAAAATTTTTCGCCTGGTTGGAGTGTTGTTTCTAATTTATCAATGGCTCAACAACGTATGGCTTGATCCAAACAGGAGAAAAGGATGAAGGTTTCAAAAAAGAGCGTGAAAAAAATGATTGGAAAGATGATATCTCTGAACAATTCTCTCATTGGTTGAATCAAAAAATTAAGCATGAAAAGTTAAATATGGCAGATCCAGAATACAGAGAATGGCAAAAGCAATTTTTAGAAAAATTGCGTGAGTTGAAAGAAGATTTGGAGTTAACTGTATGAAAGCATTTATCCGATTAGGTTATGTCAAAATAGAAAATGCTAATGCTATAGCAGGTTTAACTTATGGATTTCCGGCTATAACCAGTTTTTTAGGTTTTACGCATACCTTATCGCGACAACTTCGCGAAAAAAGCTCAGTTGAGATTAGGAGGGTGTGCAATAGTTGTTCATGAACAGCAGGTTCATACTTATCAATCCAACCAATGGAAAGACTACGCATTTTGTTTGACTCGCAATCCGACTACTGCAGGGGGAGATTCTGCTCCCTTTAATGAAGAAGGTAAAATGCATTTAACGGTGTCAATGTTAATTGAGTGTCATTTTACGGGTGACGATTTTGATGGATCTACAAAAAAATTTGAAGAATATGTAGAGGAGCTGGTGTTAATGCAACGCTTGGCAGGAGGCTTAATCATCGGTATTGGCCGAGTGGAATTTATTGAGCCCCCCGAAGAACCACAAGAATGGCCTAAATTTATTCGTCAAGAAATGCGCAAGTTGCTACCGGGATTCTTGCTCGTGGAAAGAAGTGATCTACTTGCTGAGCATGTTGCTCGATTAAGAGAATCAAATCCGAAAGCTGAGATTGTTGATGCCTGGTTGGATTTTATAGCCCTTAAACATCAAGCTCAATCCCAAATAGATGAAAATGTGAATAAGGACATCAAAGTAGAGTGGGATATCATCCCAAAACCAGCCGGTGGGTGGTTGATACCGATTACCACAGGGTATCGTGCAATTTCGGAACTATATTCCCCAGGACAGGTGAAGAATACACGAAATTCTAACGTTCCATTTCGATTTGTAGAATCAGTTTATACCGTTGGTCAATGGTTGAGTCCTCATCGAATTAAAAATTGGAAAGATATTTTTTGGCAATATCATGCTGAGTCAGACTCAGGATGGTATCTTTGTAAAAATAGTTATTTTCCCTTGGAAAATACTTCTGTTCATGAAAAAAAACTTCAAAAGGAGAATAAATATGAAGAAAAATCCGCTCAAGACTGCTTCAGTATTGGCGTTTGAAAGAAAATTAGCAAATTCTGATGCTTTAATGTTTTCTGGTCAATGGAAAAATATGGATAATCAGGATGGATGGCAGCCTATAAAGATTAAAGAAAAGGCTGTTAGAGGTACTATTTCTAACCGCTTGAAAAATGCTATCGCTAGCGATCCGGCAAAGCTTGATGCGGAAATACAAAAACCTAATCTTCAATTGGTGGATGTCGCTGCATTGCCATTCGACGCAGATACTTTAAAAATTAGCTTTACCTTACGAATACTAGGTAATTTAACTACTCCGTCAGCATGCAATAATCAGGATTATCAAGCGGTTTTGGCGGATAAAATTAATAGCTATATTAAAGAGCATAGTTTTTCAGTTTTAGCGGCACGTTATGCCGAAAACATAGCTAACGGTCGGTTTTTATGGCGGAACCGAGTAGGGGCGGAAGATATCATGGTTCATGTAACCCTCAAAGATACTGACAATGTAATTAAATTTAAGAGTAATGAGTTTGATTTGCGTTCATTTAGTAAATCTGCTGGGAATATTACTCAGCTTGCTGGATTAATCGAACAGGGGCTAGTGGGCAATACTTATGTATTTCTTAAAGTAGACGCTTTTGCTCGTTTAGGTGCTGGTCAGGAAATTTTTCCTTCACAGGAATTAGCTATAGCTAATGATCGAGATAATAAAAAAGGCAAAATTTTGTATCACTTAAATGAGCAGGCTGCCATTCACTCGCAAAAGATTGGCAATGCTTTGCGTACCATTGATACCTGGTATACCGGCGCTGAAGAGCTGGGACCCATTGCAGTTGAGCCTTATGGATCTGTAACCAGTCGTGGTAAGGCTTATCGTGAGCCTAGAGAAAAACTGGATTTTTATAATTTATTGGATGGTTGGGTGGTAAAAGATAAGGTGCCTTCTCCAGAGCAGCAGCATTATATCATTGCCACTCTTATTCGCGGCGGGGTATTTGGCGAATCAGAAAAAACTGAAAAATTGGAGTAAACAGTCATGGATTATTATGTGGAAATTAGGGTTTTGCCAGATCCGGAATTTAAGGAGGCCATTCTTATCAATGCGCTGTTTGCCAAGTTGCATCGTGCATTTGTCTCTGTAGATAGCACGAATATTGGTCTCAGTTTTCCTGAGGTCGGCAAAAAATCTCTCGGAAACCTCTTGCGTTTGCATGGAACACAATCGGCTCTTGATAATCTGATGGCGCTAGACTGGCTCAAGGGTTTACGTGATTACACGATGGCCACTGCTATTCAGCCTGTACCCTTGAATATTAAGTATCGGGTAGTGAGGCGGGTTCAGGCGAAGAGTAATGCGGAGCGGTTACGTCGCCGCTCTGTGGCAAAGGGGTGGTTAACTGAAGCCGCAGCAGAACAGAAAATATCCTCTGATAAGCAACAAAAATTGGATTTGCCTTTTGCTCAATTGAGAAGTTTATCGACACAACAAAACTTTCGATTATTTATTCAGCATGGACGAATACAAGACCAGCCGGTATTGGGTAAATTCAATGCTTATGGGTTAAGTTGCGAGGCCACAATTCCCTGGTTTTAACCCTTTTTTATTGGATGTTTATAAGGGATTGATTTTTATCTGTAAATTTTAGTCTCCAGAAAAAGGGTTTTTAAGTAAAAATTAAACATTGCTCTTTAAAAATTAAATAGTTACGTTTCAGATATTACTATTCACTGCCGCGCAGGCAGCTTAGAAATGATTACTGTTTGTCGAAGAAGCCACCAATATATTCACTGCCGCGCAGGCAGCTTAGAAAGATATAGACGCCACGTCCGCTTATCTTGAGGGATTCACTGCCGCGCAGGCAGCTTAGAAAAGACACCTCCGGAAGTGGTTTGTGGCGAGTGCATTCACTGCCGCGCAGGCAGCTTAGAAAACTGGAATCTCGATTGTTTGCCATAAACCAGAATTCACTGCCGCGCAGGCAGCTTAGAAACTGATTGGCCCACGCTGACGGCTAACGACATGATTCACTGCCGCGCAGGCAGCTTAGAAACTTCTTCGAGCCATAGATAGTACGTGGACTCAATTCACTGCCGCGCAGGCAGCTTAGAAAAGAAGAATCCGGGTGAAAACGAGCCACGCGTCATTCACTGCCGCGCAGGCAGCTTAGAAATATTTGACCCAATGGGTAGCACGTGAAAAGGAATTCACTGCCGCGCAGGCAGCTTAGAAAATCTCATGGGCCGTGCGACTGTTTTGAGTACTATTCACTGCCGCGCAGGCAGCTTAGAAAGGAAACGCCGACAGTGACGCATGCGCTGAAATATTCACTGCCGCGCAGGCAGCTTAGAAACAGGCTTCCCGCAAAAACTCATGTAGCGTCAGATTCACTGCCGCGCAGGCAGCTTAGAAAAAAGATGCTAAATTTTGACTACCGTCCGTCACATTCACTGCCGCGCAGGCAGCTTAGAAAGTTTGTTCAGCATGATGATCAAACAATAGCAAATTCACTGCCGCGCAGGCAGCTTAGAAAATAGCAATAACAGCAGCGTCTTCTGCATATTTATTCACTGCCGCGCAGGCAGCTTAGAAATGATGCCCTTACCTTGTGAATTTGATTTTAAAATTCACTGCCGCGCAGGCAGCTTAGAAAACTAAATGTGGTAGTAGCCAGGGTATTGGTACATTCACTGCCGCGCAGGCAGCTTAGAAAAATGACTAAAAGCGCACGAGAAATCGATACTAATTCACTGCCGCGCAGGCAGCTTAGAAAAACCAAAAAAGCCAAATGGCGGCGGGAAGAGTATTCACTGCCGCGCAGGCAGCTTAGAAAAGATTAAGCCAATTAATCGCATGACATTATTTATTCACTGCCGCGCAGGCAGTTTAGAAAGGTAAAATATGTCGGCGGGCACCGGTGACCAGATTCACTGCCGCGCAGGCAGCTTAGAAATGACCATGTTTACAATTGGTCATTAGATCGCAATTCACTGCCGCGCAGGCAGCTTAGAAATCAAAATTGGAAAAGGGGAAGCAGAACACGACATTCACTGCCGCGCAGGCAGCTTAGAAATTCTGAGGATTTTCAAATGGATGGAAATGTAAATTCACTGCCGCGCAGGCAGCTTAGAAAACCATCTGTTGAACAATCGAATATTCCAGTATATTCACTGCCGCGCAGGCAGCTTAGAAATGTTGGGAATGGATCAAGCGGCCCCATACGAGATTCACTGCCGCGCAGGCAGCTTAGAAAAGTTGAGCGATCAAGGCGTCTTTAAATAGATTGATTCACTGCCGCGCAGGCAGCTTAGAAAAAATAAATACGCCGCTAGCTGGAATTGTTCCGATTCACTGCCGCGCAGGCAGCTTAGAAAACAAAAAACTGGCCAGCACTCTGAACTCGAAAATTCACTGCCACGCAGGCAGCATTAGAAATGCCACTGGCAACGTGGGGACTCGGCGCGAAAATTCACTGCCGCGCAGGCAGCTTAGAAATTTTTGAATCAAATCTGCCCGACAATATTGTTATTCACTGCCGCGCAGGCAGCTTAGAAATCTGAAGGAGTCACGTATACCGGCATCATGTCATTCACTGCCGCGCAGGTAGATTAGAAATTTAGTAAAATGGTCATGCAATCGCATGAAGGATTCACTGCCCGTGTGAGCAGCATAGAAAGGATTGGAAAATTCTAATTGCATCTCCGGCTTATTCACTGCCGTGCAGGCAGTTTAGAAATTCGTTCGATACCGGAAATAGTGATCTGGCCGATTCACTGCCGTGCAGGCAGCTCAGAAAACATTTTTACATTATGTGTTTGATTTGTATATAATGAACATGGCAAGTTAGGCGAAAGACGTGGTTCATTAAAATATTCCATGTAATGGAAACCAGGATTTCCAATATGCAGCCTAACTAATTTCTTAAACTAAAAGGGATTTTTTTTATGAAAATAATTCAAGCTTTAGTAGTGGAAGATCATCCGGTTGCTCAAGAGATGGCGGCTTATGTTCTAAAATTGCTCCATTGTGAAGTTGATGTAGCAGACAACGGCGAAATCGCTTTAGCCAAAACTCAAAACAAAAATTATGATCTAATTTTTATTGATATTGGTTTACCAGGCATGGATGGTTATACAGTCACCCTTAAAATTCGAGAATATGAAAAAACGGCTCAACGTGCTGTCATTGTTGCATTGACCTCTAGCGATGATGATGTGGAAAAAGCTCAGGCGATAGCATCAGGGATGGACGATTTTTACGGAAAACCGTTGACCAGGCAAATAGCGGAAAACATTATCAGTCAATATATCAAACAGTAATTTTTTGTAAAATCCTTACTTAAACTCTGATCTACAGTTAAAATAACGGAAATTCTCATTAATGACCGGCTTCATCGATTGCTACTAAACCCTCCCGAACCGCCAGCAACAGTAAGCCAACCTCATTTTCGACGCCGAGTTTTTTAAAAATGCGACTACGGTGACTGTGAACTGTTTTATCACCCGTCCGTAAGCGTTTGGCGATTTCAGCGGCTGGCACATTGCGTAAGCATAAAATCAGTACTTCCATTTCTTTATTGTTTAATGTATTAAAAATATCATGGGCTTTATAATCAATTTTGGCCAGCGCCAATCGGCTGGCGATCGCGGCGCTGATGAAAGTCTGATCTCGATGGACCATTCTGATGGCTCTAATCAGCTCTTCCCGGTCTGTATCCTTGGTGATATAACCGGATGCCCCCATTTTCAGAATTCGTTGAGAATATTCATGATGACTGGTTGAAGACACCACCAGTATTTTGGGTCTTGGCTCTAAACGGAGGCAACGGGTGGCCACTTCCAGCCCGCTAATATCGGGTAGTTTTAAATCCAGAATAATCACCGAGGGATGCAATTCCCGCGCGAGCTGCACACCTTCCGCGCCGGTACCGGCTTCTCCGATTATTTGAATATCCTTAGCGCTGGTTAGCAATGTGCGAAGCGCATGGCGCACTATCGCGTGGTCATCAATCAAGAGTACCCTAATCATTCTCGGTGTTCCTTTTTTAAGTTATGAAGGGCAGGGGAAAGGAGGTTGCATTTTGCCAATAGTTTGTATATTTGTCAATTTCAAAATGCATTAAATTGGTAAAAATAAATTAATAAAAGAGCGGCTGATCCAGAGAACTGAATCTTTAACTTTGGAAAACTGTTATTGGTAGCGTTATTACCCCTGTTTCAAAAATCTGTCAAGCTTTTTTAAGCTCGGTTTATTGACATCGGTTTTAGCACCAGTTTGTGGATGGTGAGAAGGAGGTGCCAATTGTTGACTTTCTAAGTTCAATGCACTTTTCCAAAGCGTGGTTCTGTTTTTAGGGCTAAACATTGTTATTGACAGGGTATTGGAGACTTTGATAGTCTTAATTCTACATTAAGAAGATTATTGAGGAACGGTGAATGAAACAACATCTTTTTTTAGATGTAAATAATACAGTGAGGTCATTTTGAAAAAGGGACTGGCATTAGAGGACGCGAAGGTATATATTGATGCCATTGATTTTTCCATGATTATTAAAAAAATGGTTGAAGAGCAAGGTTGGTTACGGGAAGAAGCTGAAACGGTTTGTCGATTGTATCGAAATTTTTTGTTTTTAAATAAAAAGTATGCTCAGGATCATTCCGCTCTTCCCCCATCCGAAGATATTGATGAATTTTGGCATAATCATATCCTGGATACTAAAAATTACCGGAAAGATTGTAAAGTTATTTTTGGATCATACCTGGATCATTATCCTTATTTTGGGATTGACGGCCGCACAAATTTTGGTAATTTAGAATCAGCCTTTGAAACCATGCAGAAATTGCATATTAAAGAATATGGCGAGCAGATTTTCCAGGTTAGGAGTGGTTGGTCGGCATTTATAGCGTTTTTTAAGAAGAAGCTAAAAGCGAAACCGAAACGGGTCATGGTAGATGCTTCATCTGTTGTTTGAAAAAAATAAGTGTAGGAAATAAAATATGGTTTACAGTGTTGTTTTTTTATGGTTTATTATACCCTGTTTGGTTTCGTGGATAGTAGCGCTTCGCCTGCTTCGTCAATGATTACTTTACAGGATATTAAGATTTTCCTTTATTAAGGAAAAGGTGCCTTGGAGTCATTACAAAAGTAAGATAACAGGGATTTTTAATGTCATAGATAAGGAGAAATTCAATGAAAAAAATCATTGCTCTATTTTCTGCAAAAAAAGCGGCTAGACCTGCTATGTGCGTTGGGTTATAAGCTCTTTTTTTCAGAAATTTTATACAAACTCACTCCTTCCATTGGAGTGAGTTTGATAATCTATTTAATAATTCTTCTTTCTTTTGTTGATCGTCAAAAATTGAGTTATTCATAAGCTTGTTTATTTTTGCCTGAAATAACTGTGATTTTAAATCAAAAGCTTTATTTTTCGCACAGGGATTTTTATTTTCATCAAATAATCTTATGAAAGAGCGGGCCTCTATATAAATATTTTGATCAAAAATTTGATTTATTGAATAAATGGCATTAATCATAGGGAAAAAGGCATTGAGTTGTTCTTCACTATACTTCAACTCACCTCCGGGAAGTTTACCATTTTTACAATATAAATGGCTTGCTTCAACAACATTTCTGGATTTAGTCATTGCCTTATTCAAATCGTCCCTTATCGAAATTTTATCGTGTATTCTAGTTTCCAATGATTGTATTCGTTGACTGATTTGCGTTTGTATTTGTTGTTCAGCTTGAAATTTTCTTTTAACAGCGTTTTCTACAGAAAATTGATACATGGTAACGCCGACACCAATCAATGATACCGTCAAAGTAATTATCGTAATTCCCCAACTGTTCAAACGATTGGATCTTTTTTCATGCTTTGCAGAGAGTTCTTTATTAAGAAGATGTTCTTTGAAAATGTCCACGGCGTTAGCTAATAAATTTATTGCCTGAGGTAGTAAATTTGATTCGGTTTTATCCTGCTCAATTTTATCTTTATCTTCTAATGTGTTTTTCATTGTTTAACCCATTTTCAAATTAAATCGAATGTTTACTCATGCCTCCTGTAAGAGTATATTTAATACCTTTAATTTACCAAGTGAGCTTATTGTACACTATTTAAACAAGAAAATCAAGCGGTAAGTTACGAAATGTACCAACTGACGGAAATGCCGGGGTAATTTTTAAATTTATTATAAAATCAGTAGCTTATATTATATTGGTTAAATATTCCTGAATTTAATTTAAAATCAGTAAGTTACCAATTTTAGGCTTACAATTTATTTTGATGTAAGTAATTGATTTATAACTATTTTCGAGCAGGGTAAATGCTCAATAATCTGGCATCTCTCGACGGCGATAGCTCTCTGCGCCAACGTCTTCAATACCACACCAAGCCTGCCCTTTTATGTATTGATGAAGTGGGTTATTTATCTTATTCCCACCGGCATGCAGATTTATTATTTGAAATTATTTCCAGGCGATATGAGAAAAAATCAACTTTGGTGACAACCAACAAACCTTTTTCGGAATGGGCTGAGATCTTTCCTAATGCTTCTTGTGTTGTTTCCCTGGTCGACCGCTTGGTACATCATTCAGAAATTATCAGCATTGGGGCAGACTCCTTCCGACTCAAAGAAGCCACCGAAAAAACTTTACAACGGAAACGTTCACGTACTCAACGTAAAAACCAATCCTCTGATCAACCTGCTTCTTAAACATTTTTCACACCCCGCTTCGCCATCTTTACGCGGGTTTGCTCAACCGTTAACAAATAATTTTTTAATTGAAGCATGATCATTCTTTTTAAAGAATATAATCAGGTTTTAACTTTCTGCATTATGACATACTCCGCCAACAACAATTCGACCTCATTACATAAATTTTCATACGCGATTTGGATAGCCGCTGGTTCTGGGTTAGTTTTGATAATACTATCTAGTTTAGTCGCTGCTATCTTTAGTCGTGGAGTACCACAATAGCTCACACCACCTTTAATGTAATGTGCAGTTTCTTTTAGTTTTTCATTATTTTTTTCTGTAAATTCAATTTTTAATTTTTCCATATCTCCTGGCAACATTTTTACCAATTGATCGATCATCTTGCTGGCTGCCTGAATATCACGACCCAAAATTTGAGCTCCCAAATTTAAGTCAATGACGGGCAATTCTGTTTCATTAGATTTTCCTGCTGCTTCAGTTCTTTTAGTAGCTTTAAAGTCCTCTCCAGAAATTACAAATTGTAAAATTTCTTTCGCCTGCGCCGCTGTCAATGGTTTGGAAAATATGTCATTCATACCTGACTCTATTCCTTGATCCAGATCCTGTTTTTGCACATGTGCCGTTAAGCCCTAAAATTAAAGTGGGGGAGTGTTGTTTGTCCTTCTCATATTGCCTGATTTTTTCAGTCACTTTATACCCGGAAATATCAGGCAATCCAATATCCATAAACACCAAGGAGTATGCATGACTGGAAAATTTCTCAAGTGCTTCCTGTCCCGTTGCAGCAATATCTACCTGACATCCTGTAGATAACAATAATTCTTTTTCCATCATTTGAGCTATGGGATTATCTTCTACCAATAATACAGAAATTAATTGTAATTTTGGGTTAATGTCTTCCTTTTTATTCTTTTTTGATGACGATGATTTTTTTCGCGCTGTGACGATTTCCTTCGCTAACGGCAAAGTTAATATGACCCGAAAAGTACTGCCTTTACCCACTTCACTGTCTACTGATACAGATCCACCCATTTCTGTAACCATTTTTTTGACGATATATAACCCTAATCCACTGCCTTTGTATTTACCTGTATAAGAAGGCGTTAACCGGGTATACCGATCAAAAATCATTTCTTGGCTTTTTTTAGGAATTCCAATCCCTGTATCGCTAACAGCAACTTCTATAGTTTGCTGTTTTTTATCTGTATTCAATAAGATGATAGCCAAAGTTACTTTACCATTTGGGTCCGTAAATTTAATGGCATTACTCACTAAATTTAAAATTACTCGATATAAATGGAAACGATTACCAAAACAATGATTTTTTATTTTATCAGAATATAAAAATTTAAATTGAATATTTTTCTCTCGAATCGTTGGCTTTAAAAAATTTACAATATCATGAGCCAATTCTTTAAGATCAAAGTCTATATTTTCTGGTTTTTCAATAACATCTTTATTCATTATATCCAATACTTCATTGAATAAATCTAATAACTGGCTTGCAGATTTTTTAATAGTTTCAGCGTATTCTTTAAATTTTTCATCATCTAATTTTAACGTTAATAGTTCCGCCATGCCAATTACCCCAGATAAAGGGGTTTTAATATCGTGGCTTATATTCTCTATGAATTCGGATTTGGCTTTGTTGGCTTTTTCAGCAGCTGCTTTAGATATCTCCAAAGCCATTTCCATACGCTTACGTTCTGTAATGTCTATAGAAATACCTACAATCCCAATGACTTTTCCCATATCACTAAATAGAGGCATTTTATTAACGAGCAGATACAATTCTTTTCCTTCATTATCCGTTACTGTATCTTCAACTCCCAATATTGGCTGTCCTGTTTCTATAATTTTTTTATCCGTTCTTTTGAATTCTTCGACCCGTTGACGATCCCAGGCAAAATCTTCATCAGTTTTGCCAATGATATCTCTGCTTTTTTTCAAGTTCAGAGATTGGGCTATTAAATTATTACAACCTAAATATTTCAGATCACGATCTTTCCAAAAAACATAGCATGGCATTTTTTCGATAATATTTTCATAATAATTACGTATTCTATTGACATATTGATCAGGCGCAAGATGCTTATCGAATATCTGGCCTGTAATCTCTCGTGAAATATTTTTCAAAGATTGATACACTTTTTCTTTCTCTGTTTTTTTTTCATCAACATTAGAAACCAGTTCTTGGATATGAACGTTTAATTTTTCTTCTGTTTCTATTCTTTGAGTAATATCTATACTGATACCAACAATACCAATGATTTTTTTATTTTTATCAAATAATGGCATTTTATTAGATAATAAACGGCGATTATTACCAGTTCCATCAATAATGGTATCGACCATGTTTAATTTTGGTCGTCCTGTGGCTATAATCTCTTCATCAATTTTTCGATAGTTCTCTACTAACCGAGCATCCCAGCCAAAATCATAATCCGTTTTTCCTACAAAATCGTCTTTTGATTTTAAACCGAGTTCTATTAACGCCATATCATTACAGCCTAAATATCGTAAACTAAGATCTTTCCAATAAACAAAACAGGGCATTTTAGCAATGATGTTTTCCAAATAGTCGCGCACTTGCGTCAAACATTGATATGGAGAAAGACTTTCTTGAATGTTTTGACCAGTGATTTCATGAGAAAGATTCGCCACTATTTGATTCTCAAGCTCCTGTTTAGATTTTTGCATTTTAAGTTCGTTATTTAAATCACGAATATGTAATCGTAGTTTATGCGTTTTGGTAATATCTTGCCCAACTAACAACAGTCCATTTTCGCCATGCATGACTCCAGTCAGTTGTTGCCATTGAATGAGATGGCTCTGAATAGTCATTGGTTCATCAATCAGCAACTTGCCTTTCGAATCCAGTAAAGGAGGAAAACCAGAGTGTTGCCATATCTTACTAAAAGGTTGACCAATAACCTCTTTTTTTTCTTTCCAGTTTAAAGTCTTTTTTGCATACCGGTTAATATATTTAATAAGAAATTTACTATCCAATACGATTAGCAATGCCTGAGTGACATCGCAGGTTTTACTGAAAGCCAGCATTTGAATAGATGTTAATGAACTCACCTGGACCTCCCTTGTCGTTATACGAGTCTTTTTTAATTTATCAAACTCGTCAACTCTTCTTGTATACAGCGTGTGATCTGGAGACTAGAGCATTCATTCATAATGCTCTCATGATCTGCTGAAATTATTTTGAGCATTATATAGCCTTTATTGAATTTGCGCCAGCCATTATAAGGTTCATCAATACGTTGGTATTCGTTCAACAACCTTTCTGCTTTGAACAGAATCATATCCAGATTAGCTATACTCGGTTGATGATGCAATAACCACTGCATTCGCTGCCAGGCGAGATTAATTAATGGTGCTGATAAATCGGGATAATAATGTTGAGTAAGGCGTTTAAATGGTTCTTCCAAATGCTGTTCAGGAGAGAAGATTGCCCAACCGTCAATCAGCGCCAGTAATTGTATCTTTTCCTGTTGCTGTTGCAGGATATGCGCTATCTCATAGGCTAATGTCCCTCCAAAAGAATAGCCCACCAAGTTGTAAGGGCCATGCGGCTGAACTTTTTGTATTTCCTTAATGCAGGCCCTTGCCATCGACATTAAATCCTCAAAAAACAATTGCCCCGACAAAATTCCGGGATCCTGTAATCCATAAATATCCCCAGGCAACTCCCACGAAGACAGAAAAGCTTTATAACAAAATATCATACCACTGACTGGTGGACATAAAAATAAACAGGGTCTACCAGGGCTTCCCGTACGTAGTGGCACTAGAATATCGCCTGTTTGATGATCCTCAACTACAGCAATACGAGCAGCTAACGCTTCGATCGTTTTTACCATATAAAGATCAGACACCTTCAAATGACAATGAAAGGCTTTATTAATGGCTGTTGTTAACCATAATGCTCTCAGGGAATGCCCCCCCAACTCAAAAAAATCATCATGGATACCGATTTGCTCTATCCCAAGCACTTAACGCCACAAATGTAAAAGTCTTTCTTCTATCGATTCTCCCAAGGCGGTATCAGAAATTTTTTCCACTATCTTGTGATGAGTAGCTGATTGAGTAACCTCCCGGGTAAATTCTGTTATGGTGCTTCGAGAAACAGCTATTAGTGGATAGTCATTCTGAAGAATAGACATAAATACTCTCTGACCTTCGGCAGGTGTAATATCATTACCCGATTCGACAAACGTAATCCCTCCAGGACGAGCAGTGTTTACCGTCATTCCGACTTCCTTCCAGGTATTCCAGTTGATGCTGGCAACAAATGAGGCATTGGGAAACAGATCACTCACAGCAAAGAGACATCCAAACATGCATTCGCACCACTGTAATCAACCTGTGTAGGAATACCTGCCAAGGCACTAATCGATGAACAAAATATTAAAAAATCCAAAGGAACACCCTGAAGCGCTTGAGCTAAATAATAAGTACCATGTATCTTTGGGGCTAAAACGTTTTGCACCATTTCTCGTGTTTTGAACTGCATAAGTCCACCGCCAGCTATGCCTGCGGCATGAACAACACCATGCAGTTTTCCATATGTTATTAACACTCCTTCAATAATCCTCTTTAAAGAGCCTTCCTGCGTGATGTCAGCTTTTTGAATTGATATTTGAGTACCCAGCGCCATCAAACTTTGGATACGCTTACTGATATCATGCCACTGACTTTGCTGGGAATCTTGTAGTATGGCTTCCCACTTCATTTCAGGAGGAGGTATTGATCGTGAAACCAGAATAAACACTGGCCGTGAGACGGTTTTCGCTATAATTTCAGCTAAAACTAGAGCGATTCCACCTAAACCGCCCGTGATCAAATATACACCCTGATCTTTTAAACGTATCTGACCAGATTTCATCTCCGCCAACAAATAATCAGGTTGCCACTGTAATCCATGTCGGAAAGCTGTCAAAGGGGTTAGCTCCGGCCATTCCTCTTGTAAACAATCCTGAATAATCGCTTCCGGCAAACCCAAAAGATTCTGCTCAGGTTGATCAAGGCTGACATCCATCAATCTAAATTTCAATGATGGATGCTCCTGCTCCATCACGCGACAGATACCGGCCAAAGCAGCATTTATTGGAATCACTCTGTCATTCTTGAGAATTTTTTGAGAACAGAGCGTAAGAACAGCACATTTTAGAGGGTTATCTTCTCCGATTTTTTCATAGTACGCCTGAGCAAGAAACAATACACTGTAAAATCCACGGTTAAGACGTTCATCAATTTCTCTGCCATCAAAAAAAGTTTGATTACGGGGTATGCAAGACCAGCCATGAATTATTATCATTGGCTTATTCGGAATTTGCAATTTCAAGGTCGAAAAAAAGTGAACATAATGTAATTTTTCTATAGGATTAATCGTATACTGCTGAGAAGTTATCGATTGATATTCTTCTCCAACATCAACAATAATGGTTTCGATTTCTTGGATATTTAAAATAGAAAGAATGGAATCGCTTAGTCCACAACTATCTCTAAATATAATCCAAACATATTTAATAGGATCAACAGAAATATTATCAGCTAAACCCGAACGGCAAACCCATGTAGGCTGAAAGAATTGTAGGGCAGCTATTTCCCTATCCAAGATCGGAGCATTGTCGCTAATATCAGCTTCAATCCAGCAATGCTGCCGTTGAAAAGGATAAGCAGGCAAAGGAATCCGCTTTCCCGTTGTTTTTTCTTGAATTAAAGACCAATTAAGGGCGACACCACTCTGCCACGCGCGACCAATTGCCTTTAATAAATGCGTATAAGTCAAATCCTTGTGCCTGGTTGAAGGTAAAGTTGAACTGACTCCAATGGATATGGATTTTTGCATTAAAGCTCTTTGTACCAGAAAGCTCAAGGTTTCCCCAGGACCCACTTCCATAAAAAAAGTATGGCCTTGTTCGATTAAGGCATCAATACCTTTTTTAAATTGTACCGGCTGACATAAATGCTGACACCAATAATTAGGATCTTCTGCTTCAGCAGCTGTTAGTAAATCACCGGTCACGTTCGAGATTACAGGTAACTGCGGAGAAGTTAAACTTATCGCACTAATTGCCTTATAAAAATCATCGACAATAGATTTCATAAACCGACTATGGAAAGCATGATTCACCTTAAGCCATTGACAAGCCTGGCCCTGCTTCTCAAGATACTGTTGCAGCGCGTTCATCACTTCAACGCCTCCACTTGCAACACAATAATCCACGGCATTATAAGCCGCTAATTCCACATCAAACAGAAGTTGATAATTGGTAAATTCTTCTTTTGTACAAGTAATAGCTAGCATCCTTCCCTCTATAGTTTTTTCCATAAGCTGTCCGCGTTGGCAAACCAGAAATATCGCATCGGATAAAGACAGAATACCCGCTAAACATGCTGCGACATACTCACCGCTGCTATGCCCAATCATAGCCGCCGGCTGAACCCCCCAATGCATTAACAACCGGGCCAGGGGTATTCGATAATGAAAAGAGCTGCTTGAGCGTAGGTCACTGTGTTAAGTCGAGAATCGAATTCATCACCAAAGATTAACTCACCAATATCAAGCTGTAGAAAATCATTAGCGATTTTTCGGCATTGATCCACTGTTTGTGAAAAAAATGTAATTTTCTGGTACAGGTCTTTTGCCATTTGCCAATACTGAGATCCCTGCCCGGAAAACATAAACACCACCGAAGATTCTTCCTGTGAACAAGGCAGGCCTTGCGCATTGCTCAAAAGATCAATAACCTTGTTAAGGTCTTCTGCAACGACCATACTACGCCAGGAAAAATCATCGCGACCTTTTTGTAGCGTAGTTGCCAAATCTATTAAATTAAATTTAAGATGTCCAGGAGAATCACGCAAATAATCCTGCAAATTTTCGAGGCTATGTTGCAATGCAGCCTGAGTTTTTGCAGACACAATAATAAGTTGAGATTGATGATCACTGGTTGATATTTAGGAGTTGATTCAGCATGTGTCGATAAAATCAAATGACTATTGGTTCCGCCAATGCCAAATGCACTAACTCCCACACATGAGTTATTTTTTAATGGTTGCCAGGAGATCATCTCTTGATTAATGTAGAAAGGACTATCAGCATATTCAATATGCGGATTAGGTCATCAAAATGCAATGTCGCGGGAATGCGCTGATGATATAAACAAAGAACCGATTTTATTAAACTTGCCATACCGGCAGCGATATCAGTATGGCCGATATTTCCCTTAACCGAACCCAATACACAATATTGTCGGCTTTGAGTAAATTCGCGATAGACTTCTGTCAATGCCGTAATTTCAACTAAATCTCCTAGAGAGGTTGCCGTTCCGTGTGCTTCAACAAAACCAATATCTGTCGCTGAAAGATTTGTTTTTCTTAAAGCCGCGCGAATACATGCTACCTGACCACTGACGCTGGGCGCGAAATAATTCAGCTTATCTGCTCCATCCTTATTGACGCCACAACCCTTAATAACTGCGTAAACTGTGTCTCGATCTGCGACTGCATCGGTTAATCGTTTTAATACAACTACCCCTGCACCATTAGAAAAAACCGTACCATTGGCGTTATCAGCGAATGGACGACAATGTCCATCAGGTGAATCAATCCCTCCTGCTTCATACATATAACCTTTTATCTGCGGCAGATCAATGGAAACCGCGCCTGCTAACGACAGATTTCTGCGACCCAATAATAAATCCTGACAGGCATGAGCGACTGCCACTAATCCAGTGGAACAGGCAGTACTTAAACTCAAACTACAGCCACGTAAATTCAGCCGGTAAGAACTTGGGTACTTAATGTCTCCAGACTCGTGGCTACTCGAGCCTGTAACCAATTATAATGTTGACGAAACCACTTATTTTTCAGCAAATTCTCCTGTAAATAGCAACTATCTGCCATTCCAGCAAAAACACTGATGATTGCTTTATCGGATTGATGAGGAGTATTTCCCGAATGTTCTAATGCTTCCCACGCACATTCCAAAAATAACCGCTGCTGAGGATCCATAATGCTGGCCTCAACCGGTGTAAGTCCAAAAAAATCTGCATCGAATTGATCCACGCCAAATAATACGCCTTTAACAGGCACAAAATCGGGGTTTCGCATCATCTCATCTGAAACACCTGCCGCAAGCAACTCCGTTTCGTTAAAGCGACTAAGGCATTCTTTACTCTGACACAAATTGTTCCAAAATTCATTGATTGAATTCGCCATTGGTAATCGACAAGACATACCAATAATCGCTATATCTGTATTGTTCATTTTTGCAGTTTCTCTTTAAAGTAATTACTTAATTTTCGAATAGAGGGATAAGTAATCACAACGCCAGGAGAGCAGTTCAAATGAAATTCTTTACTAATTTTATGGCAGGCTTCGATTAGTAGTAAAGAATTGGCGCCCATATCAAACAGATTTTTATTCACATCAACACAATCAACATGAAGTAATTTCGACCAGATGGCAGTCATTCTTTTTTCCACTTCATGAACTGGCTGTGTTACTGTCTTCATTAAATCAATAGCTTCCAATTTGCATAATTGATTTTTATCTATTTTACCCATATTTGATAATGGTAATACAGGCACTCGAAGATATTGAATCGGCAGCATATAAAATGGCAATCGCTGGGCTAAATATTTGGTGATTTCCTCACTAGTAATTCCTGATTTTTCAGAAAAAATTACCAAATAAGCGATTAATCTGGTATGCTCCGAAGCGTCTTTCTTGGCAACAACTGCGGCGGAACGAATGGCTGGATGCAACAACAACTGACTTTCTATCTCACAAAGATGCACTCGAAATCCCTGAACTTTTACTTGATCATCAATTCTGCCAACATACAGTAAATCACCATTGGGTAATTGCCTTACCAAATCTCCCGTTTTATATAGCCTTTGGAAAAAAGAATTCTCATGATCAAAAAAATTCATGATAAATTTTTCTTTATTAGCTTGATCATTACGATGATAACCCAATGCCAAGTTAATTCCACTGATACATAATTCTCCTATTTGACCTCTCGAAACTTCTTGGCCATTCTCATTCAAAATATATATTTTGACATTTTCAATGGGTTTGCCAATACTGCTGAGTTGCTCCATATCGCTTATGGATTTTTCGTCGATCATATACCGACAGGATGCGACAGTTGCTTCTGTGGGTCCGTACGCATTAATCAATGTAATTGGGAGTCCGCGTTTTTCTCTATTCACAAAAAAATTATGAACCAAACAGGGATTAATCGCCTCGCCACCAAAAATAAGTATGCGGATATTATCTAGAATTTCGGGAGAAAATTGGATTAATTGATGAAAATATCCTGTAGGTAATACCAAGTGACTGACATCATTTTTTAATAAAAAATCCTTTAGTCGAAAATAATTTCGTCGAGCATGGAGAGGAACGATGGCTAATGATGCGCCATTTAATAATACACTCCAAATTTCCAGGACACTCGGATCAAAAGCAAGATTAATAAATTGTGCAACGATACTCGAATTATCAATAAAAAAATAATTAAATGTCTTCACTAAATTAACAACAGCACAATGAGGAATTAAAATTCCCTTTGGCTTACCAGTTGAACCTGAAGTATATAACATATAAGCAGGATCATGATCAGATCCAATATGCAAAAAATTATATGCAGGTAAATGGCTTATTTTTTGCTGTAAGTCACTCATCAATACAATTACGCCTTTTTCTATTCCACGGCTGGAACTATATTTTTTTTGGGTTATTAACAGACGAGGGACAGCGTCATCGAGTATTTCTTGCAGTCGTTCGTTTGGTGCTAGAATATCAAGCGGAACATACACCGCTCCAACCTTGATAATCGCCAAAATGCAAATGATGAATTCTACCCCAGGCTCTAATAGCAATGCAACGAAATCCTTGGGTTTAATATCTTGCTGTCTCAACCAATAGGCTAACTGATTGGCCTTAGTATTCAATTGCTGATAAGTCATGGTGACGTTAGGATGGGAAACAGCAATGTGATGAGGGCTCGCCAGTACTTGCCGCTCAAATAACTCTGATAGACTTAGATTGTTATACATATAAATTACCCTTTCTGTAAAAAAAATTTTATTACGTGAGTTTGATGACTGTCTTACAATCTATCGAATAAGTTATTATTTATAGCAATTTTTTCCTCCCTGAAAAATCCATGTTAATGATAGTAGAAATTAATTCAAATTAATTTAAAATATATCTATATATCAACCATCGTGCCATACCAACGACGACCCTGTATTGCAGCATCCCACCATTGCTCCATACTATCAGGATTCATTTGATTCCATAATGGCGCGTGTTCAACCAACGCTTGGCCAAAAGATTGTCCCAGCTTAAATATGTGCTGCTCTTTAGAGATTTGCTCCTGATTCCATCGTGATAATGCTTTATCTATGGAATCCTCCTGTCGCAGGATGACATCCAGTAGTATAACCCCTTGCAATGCCTTCACAGCTCCGGAGGCTACATGGGGACGGGTTAAAATTCCTGCATCACCCAACAGAATAGTTCGATCTTTCTGCAGATAAGGCAGATTGATTTCAAATATATTTTGAATAAAAGGCATGGTAGTACGCCTGACTATTTCCGCCATGTGAGGAGAAGAATATCGAGCAGCCAAAGCATTCAGAACTTGTCTCACATTAGTTGACATCACTCCGGGTGGCATGGCATACAAGTGGAGATGTCCATCACGATCCGTCATAAAATTCTGTATTTCTTCAGAACTCACGCGATGATAAATAATCCAGTTTAGTAAATAACGGTTTCGCTCGTGATGATCTGGGATATAATAGAAAAGCATCTGTCCAGAGGGAAAGCAAAAATAGGGGATCTGATGCCAATATTCGTCGTTGGTTTGCACCTCACCAACAGGTAGCAATCCACGCCAGGCGATATACCCTACTGGATTTGGAGACTGGTCCGGAAATAATAAATTCCGTCCTTGTGAATCAAAGCCATCCGCGCAAATTAAGAGATCCAAATCAAATTGACGTCCATCGGCTAATGTCAAACTGACCTGATTTTCTTGAGAGGTAATGTAAGCCACTTTTGCCGATTGATAATAATTTTGATTGAGAACTCGCTGACGTAAATTTTTATACAATACCCCCCAATTAAGAGCTATTGCTGAAATAGGCTGCTTCCAAAGCAATTGACCTGAACTACCATCAAAAAAAGGTCGCATTTTTAGCTCTGTGTAAGGCATGTCGGCATCCACATAATCCTGAGCAATTAATGCCTGATGCAATTCCTTATCAATGCATACACCCGCTCCACGAGATGATAAATTTCCCGCTGATTGTTCAAAGACCATAATTTGATGAGACGTGCGCTGCAACATGACCGCTGCTGCACAACCAGCAATTGAACCGCCTATAATACCTATTTTTAGAGATGACATAAAATATCCCAAAATTATTTTTTACTAACAAAGTGTATATTTCAATTGATCTCTTATTTTATTTCAGTTTATTATAAATAAATACTCGATGGTTATCCAGTATTTTTATCGTTTGCACAAGGAAAAAACATGTTGTTAGAAAATAAAATAGCTGTTATTACAGGAGGAAATAGTGGGATAGGTCTGGCTACAGCGGAACTATTTCTCCAAAACGGCGCGCGGGTGGTGATCACGGGTACTGATCCTGTCAAACTAGAACGAACACAAAAACATCTTGGAGACAATTGTACATCATTCCTTGTCGATGTGACAAAATTATCTGATATTGATCATTTATATCAACAAACTCATAATCTTTTTAAGAGGAATTTTGATTGTATCGTAATTAATGCGGGTATTAGTCTAATGCGGCCTATTTCCCAAGTCACTGAAAAAGATTTTAATAACATCTTTGACGTGAATGTTAAAGGAGCATTCTTCACTGCGCAAAAAGCTATCCCCTATTTAAATACCGGCGCTTCGATTATTTTTATAGCTTCCTTAGCTTCTAAATCAGCGAGAGAAAATTTCTCTGTTTATAGCGCATCAAAAGCCGCCGTAGTATCGCTGGCTAAAAGTTTCGCCGCAGAGTTAGCTATTAATAATATTCGCGTTAATTCTATCTCCCCAGGATTAATCAAAACGCCAATATATGATTCACTCGGAATTTCCGAAGAAGATCTGTCAAAATTCTCTCAACAAATCCCCCTAAAGCGCATAGGTATATCTCGCGAAATCGCAAGCACCGCCTTGTATTTAGCATCGGACAATTCCAGTTATGTTACCGCATCGGACTTCGCAGTAGACGGCGGTTTATCAGGCATAGCGTAAGGTTGAAATGTTCTCTAAATTCTCTATACTATGGCACTGGTAAAAAATGCATAGGTGTTTGCTTATGGGTCCCCTGATATTTACCAATAAAAAAATAGTGAAACAGTCAATTAAAGGAGAAACCCAATGAATATGGGATATTTAGTAACAGATTTGGAGTCGCCGCTACTTGACAACCAGGCAAGGGCCAATAACTTGCCCTTGGACAGATTTTATGACTATTTCATTAAAGAAATGAAAGGCGATCCTATTCCTTTTGGAAAAATTGAAGCAGCTCAGTTGGCAACCGGGGTGCTGGGGGGATCCGCAGGCATTTACTACTGGCCTTCTGCCTATGCATTCGCCAAAAATAAAGCTCCCTGGCTTAAATATTCTTTATCTTTATGTAACCCCGTTTCAGGTGGTCTATTTCTGACCAAGGCCGTTGACGATTTCCTGGAAGCATCCTCATTGGACTGGAAAGCGCCAGCTCCTCTGGATGATTTAATCGAGTTACCATCTAAAAGAGAATGGCTACTTCATCAAATCAAAATACTTATCGGATCGGCCATCTGCTCTGTACCTTTTGGCGTAGCAACCTACCTGTTTCCCTTGCCAGGGTGCGAATCTACAACCTGCTTGTCTCTGACGGTCTCCCACTCAAGTGCGGCTAATATCATTTTACATGCCATTTCCTGGTCTTTAATTCTAACTCCGGATTTCTGGTATTATCGCCTTCCATACTTGCCTTTTGAAAAAGCGCTCGCCCAGTACAAAAAATCACGCCTCACGTCGGAAGAGAGACAGCTAAGTGAGATACAACAGCAGCGTATCAAAATATATAAAAAATATAAAAATTCCCTGTCTCAATTTTTAATCACTGCTAGTGAAAAAATTGTCAACGATTCTCAAAACAGAGCAGAGAAGGTGAGGGAAGTGACTTCAACTGCAGCATCTATTTATCAATTAGCTGGCGTCTCTCTGGATACACATTCGCCAAAAGTCCAATCAACCCGGAATTCCTCGCGCCTATGGTGTCTCTGCACTGCCGTAGACAGTTTTCTGAGAAAAGGAGTTATTAATCTAACAGGTCAGTTATTTATGGCAGCAGGCTGCGTTGGCTGGATTGCCAATCCCATCTATCTGGCGTCAATCGAAGGACTAAATCCCTATGAAAGCGCGCTGACAGGTGGTTTACCCGCCTACTCGATGCTGGTGTTGGGAGCTTTTTACGGTGCTTTTACTGTCAGCCAAATTTATGATTATCTTTTTTCAAACTGGAGTCATCCCTCGAACAAAGTACCACTGGAAGCTAAATTTTATCCAAAAACCTTCACTTTATTTTTACTAATTAATGCGTACATATCCATTTTTTCTTATGCAACGGCGGAACAGCTTGTTGACACCGTTTTCAGCGATGAAATGTGGGATGCTTATCGACCTTTCTTGGAAGACGTTGCTTACCCTGCCATGCAATCGTTGACATTCGTTTCGCTACTCAGTCTTTTTAATACTGTTCTTAGGAAGACCGTGGCCAAATTTGGAAAAGAAGATGATCAAAAAATGGCTTCCCGATTCATGGTTAAGATCGACCTCATGGCAAAACGGCTGCAACAAATGAAAGGCGATCAATTAATGTTAAGCCTTCAACAATGCACAAGCGAACAACGGGAATTTTTAGGCATTAATTCTGAAGAATTTAAGAAAGATCAAAGAATCCTGGATGCTTTAGACCACCAAAAAATAGAGTCGACAGGTAATGATTCATGCTGTACTCAATCAGGGAATTGTTTTTCTTTTTTAAGCAACAACTCGAAACAGGAGCCGTTATTATCGCCCAGGGGAAGTGTTTCCCTACAGATAGCAAGCGATGCTTTATTCGTCTGATTACTTTAATGAAATAATGATGTTCCATTAGCCTGAGAAGTCGAATTACAGAACCACCCTAAAAGCCAGTATAGTCTTTGGGGTGGTTTCCGTTTAGTCATAGATTAATTTTTGTAAATGTTTGATTACGCCTGAAGACATTTTTTTCTATCTTTTGTCCTAGCCAAATCATATATAAGCAATCAAATACTCCGATAGCAGCGCTTATCCAACTTGTGGGATTCTTCGTTATCCCCAGCAGTAACAGGCTGCCGATGATCCCTAACAATAAAGTTAAAAACCCAATACCAGCACCAATTAAAAAGCTTATTTCTCCTATTGTTTTATGGGTATCAAGCTGTATTTCTAATTGTGGGTTCTGCATTGTACTATTTTCGAATTTATCCATGTTTTTTCTCCAGAGAAAATTTAGTATCATTGGTAATTTAGAGAAATTTATTTTTCTGATGAATGATCGTTATTTTTTTCTGCTGATTTATCCATTGATTGATAATGTGATATGTTTTGTTCTTGTCGGCTGAGTATTTCTTCTTTGAACTTAATTGTTTTTCTACCAATGTAAAAAGTGTACACGAGAGGCAATATCGTCAATACAAGAGCAATGCCGGTGACTATCCATATTGCATCAATACCTTTAACCGCCAGGGTGACTGTGATGTTGACGGCCAGCATCCAGATGAGGGCAATAAAGCCACTTCCTATAAGATAGCCGACGGCTCTAATGAGTTCAGCGGCTCTGAAAGAGATAAACAGGTTTATATTCCTTTGGGCGGTAGGGCCGGGAACAGCCAGTATCGTGATGTTTTTGCATATCAATACCTTGCATTTTCATAATGTTGGCTGATTTCTCACTTTAAGTGTAGTCTATAAAGAAGATTTTGCGCAAATAAATTGCAATTTGGTCCAACTCTGCTAATTTTAATTCATTATCTATTTAATTTAATATTACAGATGAGGACATTTCACATGATTAAAGTTGTGCTCATTGATGATCATGATTTAGTACGTTCAGGACTTGCGTCAAATGCTGGAAACGGATTCCGGGATTGAGGTCGTTGGTGAAGCCGGTACTGGCGCCGAGGGAATTCAATTAGTCCGCACACTCAAACCTCTCAAACCCGATGTCGTCGTTTTGGATGTAAATTTGCCAGACATTACGGGTTTGGAAGTCACTCACCGATTACTGTCTCACCAGGAAGATATTAAAATTCTAATTGTTTCTGGAATCACCAACGATTTACTACCCTTTAAGTTGTTAGATGCTGGTGCATTGAGTTATTTGACTAAAAATGCTTCCCGGGAAGAACTCATCCACGCCTTAAAAACCACTTACGCCGGTCAACGATTTGTTACTCCGGCAGTTGCCAGTCGTCTTGTTTTTTCCAAACTAAATGCTAAAAAAGGCGGCTTTTCCGATTTAACGGACCGAGAAACCGAAGTCATGATGATGATCATTCGGAGCATTGATGTGAAGAAAATTGCGGAAAAGTTACATTTGAGTACCAAGACGGTTCACAGTTACCGTAACCGGATTTTTCAAAAATTGAATGTCAAAAATGATATGGGTTTAATGTTGTTGTCGATTAAAGAAGGCATTGTTGCTTTAGAAGAAACGGAGCCACCTGCTTTTAAAAATTAGTCAGATATTTTCAACCATTAAACCAATGAGGGTGTCAGTTGAACCTGTTTAAATTTATGTTGCCAGGTTTTCTGAATGGTTTTACGGTGAACCATAATGGCTTCTACCTGCTCGAATACCTGTCCCACCTCTAAAGCCTCGCAACGTGGATTAGCATTGAAAAAATGAATGATTCCTATTAAAACAGCCAACCCCAACCACAATGTTTTTCGTATTATCTGAGTCATCTGCATGGTCTGTACCTCGTTTTCAATTAATCACAATCTCTTTATGACTAATATTTAAACATTTTTAATGAATAGAATATGCCAGACAGATCACCTTCTTTCTGTAAGATATTTCTTACAGAAAAATACAATATAATCAAATACTTAAAGTTATTCCTTGGGGCGATTCCAGGAGAGGTGAAGTTTCCATCTTTTCTGAGTGCTTTTTGGAAATAGATTCTTTTTCATACTATATTTAGACTGATAGGGGACCATAATAAGAGAGGCAAAAATGAACCATCTGGTGAGTAAAGAAAAAGATCGACAAAAAATTCGTCGTCAATTTTGGCGTTCTTTCATATCCAGTTTAATCATTTTCGCCCTTGTCGTTTTGGTATTGGAGTGGAAACGAGGATTTAGTCATTTGTCATTTAGCGATGTTATGTACGATCTGGGTATTATTATCGGCGCCGCAGCCCTACGCGCAATATTAAGTATTTTTTCTGATTTATTTGGCAAGTAACAGCCTGCACCTAAAAAGGGATTTTATCCTTTCTTTTTTAATCATTCTGCTTCGCATTACCGCGGGGCGGGGATCGATTAAATAACATTTTCAAATTGCTTCATTGTTTAAAAAATGACATCTCTGAGTGATCTTATTCGCGTTTTAAATTCTTTACCCCACCAGAAAAAGAGAAAAAGAGAACTTGTATAGATTTTAGTCTTTATCTCTCGGTCTATTTTGTTTATTTCATACTATACAGAGATAAAAAAATGGACAAGTTCTCTTTCTCTTTTTCTGGTGTGTTGGGAAAAGTAAAACGGGGAAAATAGGACATGATCTGAATAATTTAGATCATCATTGATGTAAAAAATATAATCTTCCATTGCAGGGATATTTTTTCCGTTGAATATCGAAAAAAGTGGCCGTTTCTATCTACAGTAGTACTTCGAACACCCAATGGAATGAAGCGTGATCATGGATGGCCAACATAATCAGCTCCCACTGTCTCCCGGAAAGGAACCACTTCACTTGCCACCCAACGGTTAGGTTATTTGCTCGATATTTTAGGGACAAAAATTGATCTTGAACCTTTAGTCCTGGCATTAAAGGAAAAAAAAATGCTGCAACGGTTATTAGTGACGGGGAGCGATCAGCCTCTCCTGAGTATTAATCGTCGTTGGAATATTTTAGTCAATGAACCCGTGGAGCCTGATGAATTATGATTTCACAAACTGCGATTACCGCCTGGCGCAACGTTGCCCCGTGGGGTATACTCGATCAAGTCGAACACGATTTAGTATTATCGCGAGTGATTTGTGAACTGTATCGTCATCCGGTCATCGCTCAAAATCTGGTGTTTCGTGGCGGTACGGCATTGCATAAATTATTTTTCAACCCCGCAGGACGATTCAGTGAAGATTTGGACTTTGTGCAATGGCATGCTGAACCCATTGGCAATACCGTTGACGCCATTCGAAGCTGCCTTGACCACTGGCTGGGAAATCCCGCGTGGAAGCAAAACCAGGGTCGATTTACTTTGTATTACCGATTCAAAACTGAAATAGAACCCATGATCACCCGAAAGGTGAAAATTGAAATTAATACGCGCGAGCACTTTAATGTGCAACCTTATGTCAGTCAATATTTTCCCGTGAATAATAGTTGGTTCCAGGGCGAATCGCAGGTCTTCACTTATTCGATTGAAGAATATATTATTAGCGACTAAATTAAGAGCTTTGTATCAGCGTAAAAAAGGGAGGGATTTATATGATTTGTGGTATGGCATACAACAACTCAATCTTTTAAATAAAGACATCATGATCAGCACTTTTGAACATTACATGCTAAAAGACCATACCCCCGTTTCACGCGCTGAATTTGAGAAAAATTTATTCGCCAAGAAAAAAGACATCGTATTTAATCAGGATATTCAACCCTTATTATCAGCGGGTCAAGTAAAACAGTATCCATTAGAGCAAGCCTATCATACGGTATTCAATGAATTATTGATTAAATTACAGGGTGAGCCTTGGAAAGACATAGGCGATATTTAAAGCTGTCAATAATCAATGCTCAGAAATTCAATTGACTGCTCGGCCCTAATCTCCTGGTATATATCGCCGACCAGATGGAGTGGTGATAAAATCCAAGATAACTTGATATTTCAATTCAGGAGGGAAATCGATATGCAATTGGAAAGCATCACATCAGAGATAGGGAACCATCCTTTAGTGCCATCACTGAGTATTCAAAGTAAAGAAGACGGTAGCTACTTTCATTTACCTGAAGAGCTGGATTACGACGAATTGGACAGCTTTTTGTCCGGCCTTGACATTGAGCGCAAAGACATTGGGGTTAAAGGTGAATATTTGCTGACACTATTTCATCAGGAGATGAGTACTTATTCTTGGATGAAATGGAGCAGCTTGGATCATGCTTTGGAAAAACTATTGCAATGGCCTTTGCTGTCCGCTCATGATTTAGGGCTGGAAACTAAAAACAGCGCTTGGCGGCGCGTCAGACCAGCGGAGCGATCTATCCTGTTAAAAAGCACATGGGGATTGGTGAAAGCTTACGCAGTACAGGGATTCGTTCGCGGGTTGGAATTGGGATTATTTACCTCCATTCATATTTTTATCTATTCTATGTTGTTCTATCGTTTAGTTAAATTAATTCAAACCGGTTCTATGAATGTTGATGAATTCCGTACTTCGTTTATCGGCTCGGATCAAAAAGGGATTGATAGCTTAGTGCGTTTGTTAGCGGGATTAGAAGCTCAATGGCTGAAATTAATTTTGACCAGCCCATTAATCATTGGCGGATTACAAAGTATTTCCAGTATGATGGGAGCACGGCGCACCTCATCGGATGCTCTAAACAAGTACACTCAAATTATTGATGCTCATCTGCAAACAGGCGGCGGTTGGTTAAGAGATGGCGTGTATGAATATCTCCCTGGCATTTCCAGTATGGGTTTTCTGTCGTTAAGCGGGAAATTACAAAAACTAGAAAGTTTAGTGCGTTGGGATGGTCGTTTATCGAGTGAAGAGCGAAGACAAATATTTGATGCTGTGTGTGAAGTCGCAGTCAAAGGAAAAAAAAGCACCCAACTGAACGCTCTAACCTATCTTGCCAAAATTGCGCACGGCGTAGGATTTACAGATTTACCGCGATTAAAAGAAGTGGGTTATTCGACAGAAAAATTGATCACGATCTTATACACCAAAGGTAAAACGTTGGAGTTTCTGACAACATTACGGAAAGAAGAAGCGAAAGAAAGTAAACCCTTACGATGCCAAGCCATTCAATCATTGCCGCAACGTTTATATCGTCAATATTTATTATGGTGGTTATTAGGTTTAAAGACACATGTACTGAAACAACAATTGCCAGCCATGTTATTAAAAGGTATTAAGCTAACGATAGAATTCTATTTTTTCCAAATGATTGTGCTCAGCATTTTAGAAGCGATTAGTTGTCCTGATAAACCCGGATTTAAATTCGGGGATGGTTATCAAGATTGGGCATCGGATTATACTGCCGACTGTTTTACTACCCGCATCAATTTATTTCGCACGATTGATACCAACGAGAGCGTTGATGCCTTAGTGGCTGAAATCCCGCAATATCACTTAACAGAACTGATTAGTTTGGATTTATCCGGGAAATATTTAACATCAAATGAAGCATCGCAGATTATCCAAGCTTTAGTTCAACAGAAAGCGCCTTTAAAGACTTTGAGCTTATTTGGTAACTTTTTAACTTTTATCAACGAAAGTATGTTAAGTGGATTAACTCAATTAAATTACTTAGAATTAGGTGGGAACTATCTGATCACACTCAACAATGGTGTGTTTAGTGGGTTAACTCAATTAAATTACTTAAATTTAGCGGCAAACAACCTAGGCACACTGAACAATGGCACGTTTCATGGATTAACTCAATTAAATCACTTAGAATTAGGTATGAACTATCTGATCACACTCAACGATGGTGTGTTTAGTGGGTTAACTCAATTAAATATCTTAAGCTTGAGGAGCAACTATCTCAGCACATTCAGCAATGGTGTGTTTAGTAAATTAACTCAATTAAAGTACTTGTACTTGGGATATAACCGGCCGAACACACTTAGCGATGATATGTTTAATGATGGATTAACTCAATTAAATTACTTGGATTTGACGGGTAACGGACTGAACACACTCAGCAATGGCGTGTTCAGTGGGTTAAGTCAATTAAACGTTTTGTTTCTGGGGTATAATCAACTCAGCACACTCAACGGTAGAATATTTAGTGGATTAAGTCAATTGCAATCTTTAGATTTAAGCAACAACTATTTTAGTACTACTGCTTTAATGGATATTTTTAGCCAATTGCCGCCATCACTTATCGAGTTAAATATTGCTTTCAATCCAATGAATTATATTCCAAAAAATTTTTCGATATTATTGCCCGTTTCATTACAGAGTCTCCACTTAGGAGGAGATTATATTCCTTCCACATTAACTCGGGAATTCATGCAGTATTTTCCGATGCAGTTGATTAATTTCTCTGCTACATTGTCTTCTATTAGTAATATCACTCCAGGATGTTTTTTAGATTTTCCTGCATTGACGACCTTAGATTTGAGTGGAAATCAACTACAGATACTCAGTAATGATGCGTTTATTGGGTTAACTCAATTAAATACCTTGTATTTGTATGATAACCAACTAAGCATACTAAACGACGGCGTGTTTAGTCAATTACCTAAATTAAACTACTTAAATTTGTATGGTAATAAACTAAGCATACTTAGCGATGGTGTGTTTATCGGGTTAACTCAATTACATAGCTTGTATTTGTATCGTAACCAACTAAGCATGCTAAGCGACGGTGTGTTTAACGAATTAACTCAATTAAACACCTTGAAGTTGTATGATAACCAACTAAGCATGTTAAGCGACGGTGTATTTAACGAATTAACTCAATTAAATTCCTTAAATTTAAGGAGTAACAACCTGAGCACACTAAACGATGGTATGTTTAATGGATTAAACCAGTTACGTTCATTGTCTTTATCGTCTAATCGCTTGAAGGATACTGCTATCAAAAATTTAACTCATAATTTCCCTTACCAATTGAATTACTTGTTTTTAGACAATAATCAAATCGGTAATGAAGGCGCGCTTGCTTTGGCGGAAATTTTACCTTGTGCTAATGTCACTTTTATTTCCTTTATGAACAATTCAGTTAACGATACCACCATCGTCTTGGCTGCTCAACGTAAAGCATTACAAAAAGTTTGTGATGATAAACGCTGCCATGCCAATTTACCCGCTTCTCAATCCTGTAATGTTCCACAGGCTAGCTCCGGCTTCAGTATGATGACTTGGGGAAGAGAGAGTTCTATTGAGATAACCGATGAAGACAGCTTTGCTGATATGAAATCATCAACAGCCAACTATTTTTATAGTTTTTTTGCTTCTCATTCATCTACCAATTCCAGCCTTCCATCTTTACCCAGCCCAGATTCTTTGACCAAAGATTCTTTAATCACCGTGGGAGCGATAGCGGCAACAGTGATAGGATTTGGACTGCTTTATAAAAATGCTACAATGGTGAGAAATGTTGTCAATGCTGGCTGCCAATTATTACGGCGGTGTTTTTACGGAACCAGAGATGACTCCAAAATGTCTATGAACCCTCATTTATTTCATTCACAAAATAAAACAAGTGGAATACAACCTATGGAATCACACCTATCAACCACATTCCTCCATTAATCAGGATTACTTTTGATGATTGATATGCGATGCAAGGGGTGAAAACAACATCCCGGCAATCATTTTTTTATTTATTACACCGCTGAAATAGAGGCAGCGCTAACGGATTTACCCGATAAAGCGTGGTTGGTTTACGAGTGTTGAGTTTTACCGGTGGGCTGATGAGATGACGTTCCTGCAATCGGGCTAATGCTTTCATTAATCGCTCGGATTGACCCTGTTTTTTATTCCTTAAGGCAAAACGAATTTCTGCCTGAGTAAAGGAACCCTGATTGTGGTTTTGAATCCATTGCCACACGACTTGAGCATCATCACTGGCCGAATCCCGGCACATCCATTGAAATACCGTCAAGGCATGCAGGCGAAGGACTTCAACCAGGCGTAAGCGCGTTTTGCATCGTGGCGGCATGAATATCCTGTTCTACTAAACCATATTCGGCCACGTGTAATAAACCGGCTAATCGCAGGGCAAATCCCGCTAATTTACCTCCCCAACCGGGATAACTCCCTAACAGGCCTTCTGGTCTTAACTCGCTTTCTAATTGCAGTTGAAAAGCCCGCCATAATGTATGGGCTTCTGGAGAGAGCGAGAATATTTGCCTATTTTCCCCGGGAACAGAAGTCTCCGTCTGTGGTCGGCTGTTTAACAAAGTCATCATCATGTGGTCATAAGCGGCTTGCAATTCTGACGACAGAGGGGGTGTATTATGGGTGCGATAACCCAGGTGACTTTTGGGCAGCACATACAAAAAACGTTCCAGCACCCCTTTACCCAAATACGCTTTTTTTCCCGCCATATTTTGAATCACAATGGGTTGTACCGTCAGCACTACCGTTAAATACGGATTCAAAATCGTGCTGCGATCTTTGCGATGAACGCGCACTTCACCGCCATCGATGCCTTTGAGCAAAATATCAATATTAGCGGAACCGTTGATTATATAAACCCGCTAAAGTATCCAAAATGCCGCCTTCATCGGAAAAAACCGCTAATCGACCGCCTTGTTCCGCCATTAAATGCGTCAGCGATTCCGGGGTGGCATCGTTAGTAAACAGCACCGGCAACGGAGAAACTTCAGTCAGCGTCATCTCCTGTTGGATAATCGCGTCAAACAGACAGCGTTGTTCCTCCGGGTCTTCAGTTTTGGCCGCTTTGGTGCGCAGATTTTCCAAAATGCGCTCTTCCGTTTTGCGGGCGGCACGCTGGCGCTTGATGTCATTTTCCCGCTGCTTTTTCTGTTCTTTTTCCCAACGCCAGAGTGGTTGGGTGCAGGCCCGCACTACCAGGGATTTATGATTGGCCGGCGGCAGCGCGATCAGCGTATAAATATTGACGGGTTCAATCCAACCCAGTTTAGGAGAGACAGCACAATAACCGGCTAAAGCCGTCGATAATACACCCAACAAGGTCATCACACTGAGCGCCGGCGGCGTTTCACTGGCTTGGGCTAAAGCACCGGCAAATTCACCCAGCACGCCGGGCAACCAATCCGCCGGAATTTCAGGAGTTTCCAGCGGTTCAAACAAGATGGGTTCATTCCAGGCGGCGGCTTGTTCCCAATTCGGTAATTCAATAATGGATTCAGGGATATTGTTAGTCATGGTATTATCCTCGTAGGTTCTGAAGACCGATCCGCAGCACTAAAGTTTTGGACGCTCCCTGCCATTGGATGGCGTGTGCTAAATCCATGGCGCGGGAAAATAAACTCAAATGCGCATACAACACCCAAACCTCGCGCTGAAAACAAAAATTAAGCACATAATGTTCCGCGGGTTCCGGGCAGTATAAACACACCCCTTTGAACGAGCGGATGCGTTGCAAACTTAACCGATCTACCGCCATCAAGATGGGGTTATTTGCTGGATAATGACGTAATTCATCGGCATACACGGGAGGGATGGGTTGACAGACTGAGCGGCCAGCCTCCTTAAAGGAAAAAGCGGGATCCTGTTTACTCTCACTCATCGATTTTTTCCCTTCTGTAAAGACTGTGATGTGCTGCGACAATGACGCTCATTCAACCAGGCATCCAGATCGTCTTTGTAGTAAAAAATCCGACCCCGCTTGATATACTGGGGCCCGATGCCACCACTGCGCCACATCGCCAGGGTTTTCTCCTTAACGCCCAGGTAATGCGACGCATTGTGAACATCCATCCGACCATCGGGAAAAATATCCAGAATGGGTGTGTTTAATCGAAAATCAACTTCCTTTTTCATAGTAGGCTCCTGTGTTTTTTTAATCTAAAATGGGTCCCGCCTAACTAGGACTAAACCCATTGACTTTAGCAGAGGGGGTTATTATAGTGAGCATTATTCGTGGTGTAAAGGAATACTTTAGTAGTCTAATAGACTATAGAAAAATACAGAACTTCCGAGAACAATCCAGAAGTTTACAGCACTGAATGGGAGAATAAAGCCCATGACCCAAACCGAGGAACGGGTGAAAAAACCCAAAAAAAAGGTGAATAATCAGAACAGTCGAACGGTGATTATGACATGTCGGCTCAGCCCCCCGCTGCGATTTGTCGCTGAACTGATGGCGCGGCATCAACATCGCACGGTATCCAGCCTGATGGAATCCTTATTAGCGGAAAAGATCGACCAGCTATTGTCTGCCGGTGGTGTCGACCGAAAAGGCACAGACCGACCATTACCTGTTCGGCCAGCGCCACACGGAAAAAATCAGCGCCCAGGAAGTCGGCGAACGACTCTGGTCTGCCGAAGACGCCGACCGCTTTGCAGGAATGGCTTTATTTTTACCGAGCCTATTAACCGCCGAGGAACAGGCCCTATGGCAGGTGATCACCGACATCCCTTACTTCTGGAACCATTTTGAAATCCATATCGAAAACTCGGCGGGACAAGTCGTGGATAAAGAATGGTGGCCGCTGGTGGATTATCGCGGTTTAAACCGGGAGCGGCTGCGTGAGCATTGGCCGTTATGCCAGGCGATTTTAGACGGTGAAAAACCATTACAACACTTAAAGGAATTAAATCTGCCACCCGGCAAGCCGGTTGAAAAACCGGATTATTATCCCCGCATCAAAAAAGTAAGGAGCGACCAATGAAATTTAAAACGTTAACCCGTGCCAACATACGGAATGTAGGACAACACGAAAAATTACAGGAAAACGGCATCGAATTTGATCGATTAGCCAATGGAGACGGGAGATACCGAATCAATATCATGGTAGATGGTAGACGAATCCATCGACTGGTCGGTAAAGAATCGGATGGCACGACACGATTGCATGCTGAGAAGATATTGGCAAAATTTCGCAATGAAGCTCATGAAGCCCGCTTAAATTTGCCTAAAGGTCGCAAACTGACTTTTAGATTTAAGGAAGCGGCTGAACAATATCTGGAAAAACAAATTTCTACTCAGGCAAAAAATTTAAAGAAAAAAATTTCTCTGCTCAGGATGTATCTCATTCCTTTTTTCAGAGATTCACCTCTTGACAAAATTAATGACCAGGATCTGGAGCGTTACAAAAATGGACGTTTGGAGCAGGGCGTGTGTGAAAGCACCGTCAATCGGGAATTAGCCGTACTATCTCATTTTTTCACTAAAGCGGTGGAATGGAAATGGTTAAATAACCGGCCTGTCGCCATTAAAAAATTTAAAGAAAGCGAACCCCGCATTACCTACCTAACACTGGAGCAAATTGATCGGTTGTTAAAGGAGACTAAACAAGATCAAAATTCTCACATTTATCCATTTATGGTGACCGGATTGGAAACCGGCATGCGCCTTACGGAAATTTTATCGATACGACTGGAGCATATTGATTTAGAGAGGAGGGTGATCTTTATTCCCTTGGCTAAAGCCGGTTCCCGATTGCAACCCATGACCGACTTTTTATCTCAAGAGTTAGAACCCTATGTCAAAAGGGCGGCGCCTGATCAAATTTGGCTGTTTCCTTCTAAAAGATCTAAATCCGGTCATTGTGTGAATATCAACAAACCTTTTCGTCGCGTAGTCGCTGCCGCCGGACTCAATGTTAACGAAGTTGTTCGACATACTTTACGCCATACTGCTATTACTCACCTGGTGCAAGCCGGCGTGGACTTGCCCACGGTAAAAAGAATTTCAGGGCATAAAACCCTGCAAATGGTTGAGCGTTATAGCCACCAAAATGGATCTCATATCCAAACTGCAATGGATAAATTGAGTCAACGTTATCGTTCGACGAATACTAGCAATTAAATTGAGGATTATTTTTCAATACATTGAGTATTTTTGATCAATATTTTGCAGCATATTAATTATGATATTTTAGTTTTAATATATATTTTAAGTTTTTGATTTTTATGTAATTTAATAATCTTGGCGCGTAGGCAAGGCGAAGCCGACCAAATAGCCCGTATGATCTAAAAGTTGAGTTGCAAATGTGTACCATTTCTGATACAATTATTAATAAGTAGGTTTTATACATGATGACACCAGTTTATTTTTATCGGACGGATGCAGATAATGAACCCGTTCGTGAATGGCTAAAGGAATTAGATCGTACTGATCGAAAGATTATTGGTGACGACCTACAAACGGTACAATTAGGTTGGAAGCTTGGTCTTATTGATGAACCTTTGGTAAAAAGCTTCGGGGCTGGATTATTTGAAGTGAGAACCTCTTTGCCAAGTCATCGTATAGCGCGGATATTTTTCTGTGTAAGCGATGGGAAAATTGTGCTATTACATGGAATTATTAAAAAGACAAAAAAAACGCCCAATGAAGAATTAGCTTTAGCGAGAAAGCGGCAAAAATCATTAACGAGGAATTGATTATGAAAAAGAAACATATTGGTAGCAGTCTTAACGAGTTTTTAGCAGAAGAAGATTTGTTAATTGAAAGCGAATTAGTGGCTATTAAACGCCTTTTAGCGGCACAAGTGGAAAAGGCAATGCGAGATAAAGAGATGAGTAAAACCAAGATGGCAAAAAAAATGGGAACGTCCCGCATGGCCTTAGAGCGATTGTTGGATTCGACTAATACCTCAGTGACACTCCATACACTAGAGAGGGCTGCCCACGCTGTAGGTAAAAAGCTTCATATTGCCATTGCTTAATATGAAGCATAGTTTAGCTTGTATCTAACCCCATGAGATCATAAAGCTAACTGATGGAAGACTCCTTTAATGGCCTAATTCAGCCAGCGATTCTTAAGCTTTCTGAGTTTATACCATTTGCTGCCTAATGGGCGTTGGAACATATTCAGCTAATTCTTGCGGATTATCCATCGAAAAAAGAAAGAGGCTGTTTGGTAATCTCTAATGGGGAAGACCCTCTCTTTTAACTTTTCCCTTCAAGCCCATAAAGTACTTGATTATACTGTAAAATACAACGGCCAGATCCAGAATTGAACCGGTGGACACAATGATTTTTAGTCAGTTTCCTTGGTTTGAAGTTCATGTAGTAATACATCATAAAATTATCGTAATTTATTGTTTTTAAATTTTAATTTATTAATTTTGACAGAATTCTAATTTGTATATTTATTGCAAATAACAAAGATTGTGACCTGTTGCGACCCTTGATTCCGGCAAATTTCATTGACAGGGATTTTTACTATTTATCCTATTTATCAATATGACCTTGAAGTCATAATGACTTATATGTTATAATTAATTATGCGATGGACGGTTATATTTCACGAAGCATTTGAGCATGAGTTCGACAAGCTTGATACTAAAATTCAAGACGAATTGTTGTCTCATACCTCACTTTTAGAAAAATTTGGGCCTCAACTGGGCAGGCCTTGGGCAGATACCTTAAAAAATTCAAAGTATTCCAATATGAAGGAATTACGCTTTAAGGCTAAAAAGGGGGTATGGCGTGTCGCATTTGCGTATGATCCAAAACGGCGAGCCATACTATTGATCGCTGGAAATAAATCAGGAGTCAGTGAGTCGCGTTTTTACAAAGAACTCATCCGCAAAGCAGATGAACGATTTTCCAGCTACTTAAACGAATTAAAATGAGGAGATTATATGGGCACTACATTAAGAGAAAAGCTTAAAGAATTACCTGTTGGACGACAAAAAAGAATTGCGAGGCGTGCAAAAGAGTTGATAGCGCAAGAGACTACTTTGCAGGATTTGCGAAAAGCTCTTGACTTAACCCAATTGGATATCAGTGCCAAATTGCACATCAAACAAGAAGCCGTTTCTCGTTTAGAGCGGCGTTCTGATCTTCTGCTTTCCACATTGACTTCTTACATTGAAGCTATGGGTGGTCACTTAAATCTGACAGTAGAATTTCCTAATCGACCGCCGGTTAAGTTAACTGGTTTTGAGAACATATTGCATGAAATAAATATATTTGATAGTCTGGCATAAGAGCGGCATTACTTCGTCAACAGACAAGGGAAATTCTATTTGCGTTTCTCAAATCGGTAAATTTTTGAACAGGATAATTCCATTAAAACAAAATTCAGATTTTTATAAGGACTTGAAGGCCATAAGATGTATAATCGTATATATAGCAAATATAAAAAAGCTACATCGCTTGAAGCTGGTAAAAATATTTTAATAAATGAGCTTAAAACGCCAATAGAAGAAGTTACTGTTAACAGTTTCTTTGGTTGTTTACAAGGTCATAAGGCTACCATAAAAGGTCACAAAGTTTTTTTTCCAAAGTGTATGAAAAATTCTACTAGAAGTGAATACAAGGATTTAAATAAAATACGCTCTATTTTCTTTAGAGTAGGCCTGGTAATGCCAACCTATCATACAATGTATAGTTTATATTTTTCAGCAGATATCTTAGATAAAGCAAAAAATAAAGAAGAGGCAGTCAGCACTTACTTAAACGGAATGTATTCTACCGAATCTATGGCCGCTTTTTGCATTGGCGTCTATAGAAAAAAAGTTATTGCTCCTTTTTATGAGCAAATTTTAGAATCAATACAGGCTTACTACGCTGGTCTCTATAAAGCGGCCATTATTACATTAATTCCCTGTATTGAAGGGATTATCAGAAATATTGGATCTCTTGTCGGCGAACGCTGTCAAAGCGAAGTTAAAACAAAAAAATTTTTAGAGATTTTAGGAAAAGTGGGTCTCCATGTGATGAAAAGCAGAGTGTTATCTAACTATGACTGGTTTCCAGAGGAGGATGTTTTAGAGTTACTGGATAATTTTGACGAACAAGTCCACATAATAAAAAACGTTATGTATTATATTAAAACCTCAGTTTTGAGTTTTATTGTTGTTGAATCAACAGCATACGTAAAAGCACGATGCACTGGATCCCGCGATCGAGTCGCATAGGCGTCAGTTTAAGGAATTTTAGCCGTCATTGCGAGCGCCAGCGAAGCAATCCAGTACGAACTTTGTAGAAATTCTGTACTGGATTGCTTCGCTGGCGCTCGCAATGACGGCGTCTTTTGGGAAAAAAATCCTTAAACTGACGCCTATCCGATCAAGTCGCGGGAAAACGAATCTGTGTTGCCTGGAAACTCAAAACTGGGGTTATTAAAGAATCTATGTATATTGAGACAGGAAAAGAAGAATCTTCCGAAATAAATACTTTAAATAGACACAAAATTGTACATGGTTTAATTTATAACTTTGGCAGCCAAACGGATTATTTGAGACTTATTACTCTACTAAATTCATTATCAGTTATATCTATCCTTGCAGGTGATCCAGGGCATTCTCTTTTCCCTCCAATCACACCAGAAAGTAAGGCTCTAGATATCTATTTTCAAAGTATTAATAAACTAATTCCTCCAATGCTTAAAATTCTTACTACTTCTGATAATCCAGAGACTCTGACTTTTCCAGGTTAACCTTTTTTTCGACTCTGTTTTATAGGGATTTTCCTTTTGAGTTCAGCGCGGCTTCTAACGAGCTGGATAGCCAACTCGCATCCCAGGGCGTGGGCATATTTGCGTAACGTATCGAGAGGAGGGGAGTGGCGGTGCTTACCGCCAGATGATTCTAGTCTAGCAATCACTGGCAGTTTCTCTTTTCTCAATATACTCGGCAAAACTTTGTGGTCTTGGCGCGATGAAATCGTCCACATGTGGCGTTTCACTAAAAACAATGGCATCACTAAAGGCTTTCACCGCAAAATGAAACTCATCCAGCGGCGAGCTTACGGTTTTAGAAATTTTGAAAATTATAGAATTAGAGTTAAAGTACTCTGTGGCGGTTAAAATGCGCCCCCTAATATGGGGAAGACCCCAAATATTATCTATTAACTTCTCGCTTTTTCTATTATTTTCTTGGCAAGGTTACACCCAGATTACACCCAATCTTACCAGCCTATCAAAGGCTATTAATATAAGCCTTTGATTTTAGATTTAAAATTATGTGGCCAGACCCAGAATCGAACTGGGGACACAGGGATTTTCAGTCCCTTGCTCTACCGACTGAGCTATCTGGCCGCAACCGCGGGTTGCTCCTGTTTTGATCGCCCGGCGCGAGGTGAACTCGCTTGGGCGAATGAAGGGGGAGAGCTGCGCTTCTCCCCCTTCGGAACCCCCATCGCATTTCGCGCGCGGGGCGCGCGGGTGGGGTCATTAAACCTATTCATTAGTTAAGAGTCAAGTGCATTTTGTTGTTCAGTTGCTTAAAACGGAAATTTTGAAAATCAGGTGCTGTCCGGAGGGATGTAACCGGGGGGAGGAGAGGTGGCGGCGTCGCTAAAAAGGAATTTTTCCATTTCTTCGGTGAGGAATTTTCGTGATTTGGCCTCCATTAAATTCAGGCGGCCTTCATTAATTATGCGCGTTTGGTGCTCAATCCAGAGTTCCCAGGCTGCCCGGGAAATATTTTCATAAATCCGTTTACCCAGTTCTCCAGGGAAAGGGGCGGCAGTTAAACCTTCGGATTCCTGACGTAATTTCTGACAAAAAATAATGCGTGTCATACAGAGCCCTTTAACCGTGTAAGCAGTTTCGAAATCGGAGAGGCAACGCCACCCGGTAACTGTTGCCTGAAATCATACCAGATTTTGGTGGCGGCTTCCATGATGGTCCCACTCCTGCGTTTCACTGTTATCAGCAAAGGATGAATCATCAGCTCAAAATGAGAAAAGGCGTGAGAAAACGCAGGCCAGTTCTCCGTACTTAATACCTCGGCATTTAAATGCTGTGAACACCAGGCAGTGATTTCTTCCCCGGTTTCGCATTCTGGAAAACCCCATAATCCACCCCAAATGCCGGTTGGAGGCCGCCTTTCAAGGAAAATACGTCCGGCGGTATCTTTAACGATTAACATTCGCGTCGATTTCAGGGGACGGGATCGGGTCATTTTTTTAAGGGGAAATTCCTGGGTACGGGACTGCGCGTAAGCCTGACAGCCCGGCATCACCGGACAACGTTCGCAGGCAGGTTTGTGTCGGGTGCAAATAGTCGCGCCTAAATCCATAATGGCCTGGTTATATTGGGCGTAATTCTCGGCAGGGGTCAGTTTGTCAGCCATATCCCAGAGCTGTTTAATGATAGCGCTATCGTTAGTGACTCCTTCAATGGCGTAGTAACGCGCCAGCACCCTTTTGACATTGCCGTCTAAAATTGGCGCGCGGATGTTCATACTGAAGGATAAAATGGCGCCGGCTGTAGAACGTCCAATGCCGGGAAGTTCAGCTAATTCGCTGACAGTCTGCGGAAAAATTCCGCCATGTTTATCACAAATGGTTTGAGCGCAGCGGTGTAAATTGCGCGCCCGGGCGTAATAACCCAGACCCGACCAAAGGCTCAAAACTTCATCCTGGGGAGCCTCAGAAAGTAATTTAATACTTGAAAATTTATCTATAAATACTTGATAATAATTAATTACCGTACCAACCTGGGTTTGTTGTAACATGATTTCAGAAATCCAAACCCGGTATGGGGTGGGATTTTGCTGCCAGGGCAGGTCGTGTCTTCCATTCGCCTGGAACCAGTCCAATAAATTTTTTGTAAAATCATTTTTCATGATATATTTGGTTTGCATGTTGGAGCGGGTGATGGGAATCGAACCCACGCTATCAGCTTGGGAAGCTGAAGTTCTACCATTGAACTACACCCGCAATCAAAATAGAGTAACGAATTTAAATGAAAGAATCCAGTTCACAGCAATTCCCGCTGAGTACAGCGATAATTGCTTCCTGTTCTTATCCTGCGCGAGGCTTTGCCGATGCTCGGAATGAAGGGGGAGCGCGAAGCTTATGCTCCCCCTTACGATCCCCCATGGCGTAGGGAATTTTCTATGAAAATTTTTTTTAAATTATGCAGCTATTCTTATTTATTCACCCAATTAGGAGTGAGCGGAAATTGCTATCCAGCCCAATGATTAGGAGTTTTGTCCGTCGCGAACATCGGATGACACCGGGGCAGGCGCGCGCCCTGCAGCTATGGTGGCCTGAATACGGGTTGAGCCTCAAGGATGCATGTCCGGAATTCAGCGGGGAGTGTGTTCTGGAAATCGGATTTGGCATGGGGCGTTCATTGTTGACGTCGGCAATCCAGCATCCACATAAAAATTTTATCGGCATAGAAGTGCATCGCCCTGGGATTGGGGCCCTGTTAGCAGTGGCGGCAAAACACCAAATTAAAAATATAAAACTTTTTAATGAAGATGCAGTAAATGTTTTAAAACAATGTATTAAGGATGATAGTTTAAGTGAAATACAAATATATTTTCCGGATCCCTGGCCCAAAAACCGTCATCGAAAACGCCGTCTGATTCAACCGGAATTTGTGGCTTTGCTGCATCAAAAATTAAAGCCTGGAGGTTTTTTGCATTTGGCGACCGATTGGCCGGATTATGCGGAACAAATGCTGACTGTTATTGAGAATCACTCCAGTTTTATTAATAACGCGGGGGCCGGCCAATATCTTTCGCATCGAAATGGCCGCGACCGTAACAAAATTTGAGCAACGTAGCCTGGATTTGGGCCAACCCATTTGGGATTTATTGTTTAATAAGCCGAGAAACCAGGAATGATCCGCTATTTCTAAGGGCTGTTTACAATTCATTGATTATCCATATTTATGCACAGATTTAGTCATTGCGAGCGCCAGCGAAGCAATCCAGTTCGAACTTTGTAGAAACTCTGTACTGGATTGCTTCACTGGCGTTCGCAATGACAGTATTCTTGTGGAAAATTCTATTTGAAATAACTAATTAATGAATTGTAAACAGACCCTAATTTGAATCCATTTGCAAGTCAATATTTTAAAGATTCGCCAAGTCGCTAACGAGACCGACGGGTGGCAGAGGAAAGAGATTTTGCGCGCACAGCGCGTACTCGCGCGAGCACGGAAAATCTCTTTCCTCTGACAGGCCCCGGCGAGTGCTTACCCGCTATTCCTTGGCGAATCTTTAAAATATTGACGAGGCCTGGAACGGCTCTGGAACATATACCCAAAACCCACGGTAACTATAATAATTTATCAATTTTAGCGGCACAAATAAAATCATTGGGAGTAAGACCCTTCACGGCGTGGGTCGTGAAAGTAACGATGCAGTAATCATATCCCGCTTCTAATGTCGGATGATGATTTTCCTGATTAACTATCCATGCTATTGCATTGATAAAAGAAATTGTTTTTTGAAATCCTTTGAAACTAAAACGTCGGCTAATGACCGTTTTGGATTCATTCAGCGACCATTCGGGCAATTGTGCCCGATATTGCTGGATTTGCTCCGGAGTCAGAGGAGCCTGGCCGCCTTCGCAGGGGAGGCAACGGCCTGTCGATAAATCATCCATATTTTTCTCCTTAAATTACTAAAATTACTATATATTGACAAATTCTATGATAAATGTAAAAAATCGCTTTACAGTGACCATAGGCTTTTCTAAAATCGCCATTTGACTCCTGATGCCAATGGTTGGCTGCCAGGTTTGAGTTTTGCATTTAATAATAAGGTAGGAAACTATGTTAATAACGCTGATTATAGCGATCATCATTGTGGTTTTGATTGTGGCCCTCGTAATTACCCGTCATCGGCGAAAAAAATCCAGACAAATCGTTGCGGTTGGAGGAACGAAGCTGCCAATAAACAGGTTTACGTCGGTAATTTACCTTATCAGGTCACCGAACAGGATCTCAAGGATTATTTTGGAAAGTACGGCGTGATTGAAGCGGTACGCATTGTCAAAAATTATAGTTCAGGTCGTTCCAAAGGTTTTGGCTTCGTGACCTATCGCAGTGTCGGCGAAGCTAAAAATGCATTAGTCGCTCACGGACAGAAATACAAGGATAGAACCATCGTCGTTCGTATCGCCAAGCCCCGATAATGGACATGCCAGCGTTAGCGATTCAGGGGCTAACTAAAATATATCGAAATGGCGTAAAAGCTTTACAGAATATCGATTTAGAAGTGAAGCAGGGAGATTTTTTTGCCCTGCTGGGCCCCAATGGTGCAGGAAAGTCCACCCTTATCGGTATACTCACTTCCCTGGTTAATAAAACTTCTGGTACGGTTAAAATTTTTGGTCACGATATCGATAAGGATTTTTCAACTGCAAAATCCTGTATCGGTGTAGTACCCCAGGAATTTAATATGAATATATTCGATACCGTGCAAAATACACTCATATATCAGGCGGGTTATTACGGACTGTCCACCTCAAAGATTGGGCAATCTATCGATTATTATATCCGCAAATTGGGGCTGTGGGAGAAACGGCATACCATGATCAACTCTTTATCCGGAGGCATGAAACGCCGGTTGATGATCGCCAGAGCGCTGGTGCATCAACCCAAAATGCTCATTCTGGATGAACCCACCGCTGGAGTGGATATTGAAATCCGCCGCTCAATGTGGGAATTTCTCATTGAATTAAACCGACAAGGCATTACGGTTATTTTAACCACGCATTATCTGGAAGAAGCGGAAAATCTTTGCCGTAATATCGCCATCATTAACTCGGGGAAAATTGTGGCGAATACCTCTATGTCAGCCATTTTACGTCAGCTTGATAAAGAGAAATTTATCTTATACTTAGAATCACCTCATGAGATATTACCTTCAATAGAGGGTTATCATATTCACGCAGAGGACTTAATGACTCTGGAAGTGGAGGTGTCGGGCAAGCGAAGTTTAAGCCTGTTACTGGAACGTCTGCGTGAACATGGCGTCAACGTTATCAGTATGCGAAATAAAAGTAATCGCCTTGAGGAATTATTTCTGGAATTAACCACGAAGAGGATGCCTTAATGAAAACCGCCCTGGCATGGGTAGCTTTTTCTACCATCGTTGTTCGCGAATGCAGGCGTACATTTAGGGTTTGGAAACAATCTTTTTTACCCGCGATTGTTACCAGTACTCTTTACTTCGTGATTTTTGGACGGATAATCGGCCAGCGTGTCGGAATGATGGATCATTTTCCTTATATCCAATACATAGCGCCGGGATTAATTATGATGCAGGTGATCACCAGCACCTATACCAGCGGTGTTTCAGCATTTTTTATGGCCAAGTTTCAGAAACAGATTCAGGAATTGCAGGTTTCTCCCATGCCCGCTTACATCATTGTTTTCGGTTTTACGGTGAGCGCTATCATACGTGAAGTGATTACCGGTGCGCTTGTTACGATCATTACCTTATTCTTTACCCATCTTCATGTTCATTCATGGTTTGCGGTTGTGGCCGTGGTTTTGTGTTCATCCTGCATGTTTGCTTTAGCGGGTTTGGTGAATGCCATTTACGCAAAAACATTCGACGATATTACTATCGTTCCAACGTTTATACTGGCTCCTCTGACTTATCTCGGCGGCGTTTTTTATTCTATTAGTTTATTGCCCAAGAGTTGGCAGTTAATTTCTTTCATTAACCCCGTTGCCTATATCATTAATACTTTTAGATTTGCCATTTTGGGTGTCGCAGATGCGCCGATTACCCTGGCATTCATGGTTATGGGGCTATTTATCGTAATTTTGTTTATTTTTGCTTATTATTTAATCAATTCAGGCCGTGGTTTACGTGAATAATAGTTAATGTAAATTCTCGAATAAAAAATATTTTCTTTATAATCAAACAAATAAAAAATATTTCTAAAAAAAATTTGCATTCCTGAAAAAGCTTGCTATAGTTAACAGTACGAAAGGTCGATATACGAGAGCTAACAGTAAAAAGATAGGGAATTAACTTGCTGATGTTGTGAGCAAGCCTGCCCTGTAGCAGGAAGCCTAATGCATCACAGTGATTTGCCACCTTGAAATTGTTAACATCAGCTCACGCATGTCGTCTTTTCGATTATGCAAAGGAATGCTTGGGCGGACAATAAATGGAAGGTTTCCTGCCATCTTGTTCTAAATTGTCCGCCCGGGTGCCTTTGACAGTCACTTCATTTGCTTCTCCGAAAGTATATTGGTAAAATCCTCTCATTATGAGAGATTTCAAACCAAACAGACAAAATATTCTGTTAAAATTCAATCAGCATAATATTCGATCAAGAGCCTTACAGGGCTTGTTCCCGGATTACCTCTAAGGATTTATTATCATGATGATTATTCAACCTAAAGTTCGTGGATTTATTTGCACGTCGGCTCATCCTCAAGGTTGTTTCAAAAATGTGGAACAGCAGGTTAACTATGTGAAATCAAAAGGGCAATTTATCGGTCCAAAAAATGTTCTGATAATTGGAGCTTCGACAGGCTATGGTCTAGCCAGCCGAATCGTCGCAGCATTTGGCGCTGGCGCCAACACCCTGGGGGTTTTTTTTGAAAGGCCAGCGGACGGCAAACGCACCGCCTCTGCGGGTTGGTATAATACAGCCGCCTTCGAATACCTTGCCCACGAGTCTGGAGTTTTAAGCAAAAGTATTAATGGTGATGCTTTCAGCCAGGCTATTAAAGACCAAACCATCGCGGCGTTAAAAGACATGGGTCCTGTGGATTTGGTGGTTTATAGTCTGGCGGCTCCACGGCGCACTCATCCGGATACCGGCGAGGTGTATAATTCTGTACTAAAGCCAATCGGCCAAAGTTATCGTAATAAAACGGTGGACCCTCTAACAGGTATTGTAAAAGAAATTGAAATAGAGCCTGCTACTCCCACGGAGATAGCCGCCACTGAAATGGTGATGGGGGGTGAAGACTGGCGGCTGTGGATCGATCAATTATTAGCTGCGAACTTACTGGCTCCCAACGCCCTCACCATGGCTTATTCCTATATTGGTCCTCTGATCACTCACCCTATATATAAGGATGGCACTATTGGAGCGGCGAAGCGTCATCTGCACAAAACTGCTCAGGAACTGGACAGTCGTTTGCATGCTCTGGGCGGGAGGGCGCTTATTTCCATTAACAAGGCGCTGGTCACCCAGGCCAGCTCGGCGATTCCGGTAGTGCCGCTGTATATTTCCCTGCTCTATAAAGTAATGAAGGAGCGGGGTACGCACGAGGGTTGTATCGAACAGGCATATCGCCTGTTTCGGGAGCGTATTATACGGCAAAGGGGCCCCCGTTTTGGACTCAAATGGATATATACGTCTTGATGATTGGGAAATGGACCCTGAAACTCAGGCCGTGGTTGCTAAATTATGGGGTCAAGTGTCCACCGAAAATCTCAGCGCGTTGGCTGATCTGGAGGGATATCAGTCTGATTTTTATCATTTATTTGGTTTCAGTTTTCCTGAAATCAATTATGCGGCTGAGTGCGATCCATCGGTTCCGGTGCCCTCTATTGATTTAATATTTTGTTAAGGTTAGATTTTTATAATAAGCGCGGCTGGGCTATACTTATAGTTTTATAGACCAGTCTTTCACTAATTTTCACGGACAACTGAGGGGGTTATTGTGTTTGGCAGTAGTACAGTAGTTATTGAAAAAGATAAAAAGTTTTCTGAATCCTGTTTGTGGGCATTACAACGCGAATATTTCCATACCGAAGGGATTGATGCCTGGGTTAACCAGGTGCCTTTTTATGTGACCAGCAATCCTTTTCTGGCAAATTGTTATGCTCACATTATCGTTCGTTTAGCCCAGGACTGGACAAAAAAACATCCAGAGACGGCCAGTCAACCCTTTTATATCATGGAACTGGGAACTGGATCCGGACGCTTAAGTTACTACATCCTCAAAAAAATTGAAAAACTGCAAAAACAGTTAAAACTTGACCATATCAAATTCTGTTACGTGATGACTGACTTCACAGAAAGTAACCTGAAGTATTGGGACAGTCATCCGGCGTTACAGCATTACCTGCAAAATGGCATGCTGGATTTTGCTATTTTCAATATGGAAGAAGATTCCACTGTGCATTTACGTAAAGCCGGTACTGTCTTAACTGAAGGCAGTATTCAGAACCCGATGACGGTAATTGCCAATTATATTTTCGATACCGTCTCTCACGATGCATTTACCGTTAGTAATGGTAAAGTGAAAGCCTCACTCGTCAGCTTAACGACCTACCATGAAAACATGAAAAATGGCCGGCCGGTGGATTGGGAGCAGGTGAAGATTGATCATAAAGCCGAAGACATTGACGAACACTATTACGACGACGAAGATTTCAATGCCGTGGTTAATTCTTATAATAATTTATTAACCAATAGCCATATTCTGATTCCGATCGCCGGTTTACGGACCATACGAAATTTGAAAAAATTATCGGGTGGAAAAATGTTGTTGTTATCTACCGATAAAGGCTACACCCACGTCGAAGAAATTGATCATTTGGATCATCCGCACCTGGCTTTTCACGGCAGTTTTTCCATGATGGTAAACTTCCACGCCATTGGTAAATACTTTGAGCAATGTGGCGGTACCGCACTGTTACAGAGTTTAAGAACCGGTATTAAAACTGTCGCTTTTGTCAGCGGTATTGACCTGAATGAATTTCCGGAACTTGAATTTTCTTTATGGGAAAACGTCGAGCGTTTAAGTCCGGGTGATTATTTTATTCTGCATCGTAATATTAGCGAAAATTTCCAGCACTGTATTCTCAATACACTGGTGGCTCACCTGGCGTTCACCGATTGGGATCCACATATTTATCAGAAGCTCAGCAAACAGATTTGCGAGCAAATCTCCAGCGCAGAGAGCGTAACAGTAGAATACTTAACCAGTCACATGCCCAATTTAGCGGAAAATTTTTATTATTTGCCCAAAGGCTATGACGTTATGTTTGATATTGGAATTTTATTCCATACTTTACGCCGTTTTGGGGATGCTGCTAAATACTATAAACTCTCTGAACATTATTTTGGGGAACAATTTGGGTTGGCATATAATATTGGTTTATGCCTTTATAATACCGGCGAAATGCAGGAAGCATTGTCCTATTTCCGGCGCGCTTTAAAACTGGACCCCAAGTCCAAAGAAACCAGAGAATGGATCGATTTTATCGAAAAAGAACGCGCAGAAAACCGCTAGTCACAAGGAGCTGCTGAAGTTGTCTTCAGCAGCTTTTCTATTTTGTTGTTGGTATGCGCCTCCTGAAAGCCTTTCCACGACCCGTCAATATTTTAAAGATTCGCCAAGGAATAGCGGGAAAGCACTCGCCGGGGCCTGTCAAGTGAAGTTGATTTTCCGTGCTCGCTTCGTGGCGCTGCGCGCGCAAAATCAACTTCACTTGCCACCCGTCGGTCTCGTTAGCGCCTTGACGAATCTTTAAAATATTGACTCAGCAAATGGATTCATTCGTCGAGCTTAATGTCACGAATTGGTGGTCTTAAAAACGCTTCATCAATAGTAATGGGGAAAATTAAACTTTAATATTTTTTTAATAATTAACTTTTATAATTTTATTTTTTGTACGTAAATTTTATAGAGGTTAATTATGAAAAAATCTATTGAAGGGCTAACTGAATCATCCAGGGAATTGACAAGAGAGGCAGGGTTCTTCTTTGGTGGAGGTTCCACCTTAATGGGACCTTCCGCAAAATCACAAAGGGAAAAATTTTTATCATCCGCAGTAAATATATTAATAGCTGCAGAAACCGCAGATGATGTTATCAAAATATTTAATATCATAAATAAGGCCGGATTTATGCACGTTGCTGGCAGTTTGAAAGGAATTCAGGATCATAATTTTAAACATATAGTAAAAGGTGGCGAGATTGTAAGATATTATGGGGTTACAAGCAGCATCATGCATCTAATCGGTGTATTTTGTTCAGAAAAACTAAAATATATCCATCAGAAAAATCCTAAAGATATATCGGGACTTTCATCGGTTTTTACAAAACTCCGTATTAAACTACAAAAAGATTATAAAATCGTAAATTCGGAAGCGGTCCTTGAATCATGGAAACAATGGAATCTAAAGTTTGCTAGTGAAGAAAAACTTGCGAGATTTCTACCCCATCCACCGGTCATGCCTAGACCGTTCCTGGGAACAGATGATTGGGAAATGGTCGAAGTTATCGATGAACCGGATATGAAGATTGAACTTGCAAAGACTGTCCTCCATGAAATTAAAATAAGCGGCAAGGACCAGGATAAGCTTCGCGTTGTAAAAAATATGGAAAACAAAGTGATAACCGATATTAATACTTATTTTTTGGAAAACGAAAAAATTACGGATCTGGCGAGCGCTGTTAAAATTTTTGGTAGCATGCTGCAATATAAATATAATGAAATAATGGGAGTATGCAAACAAATCCAAAGATTAACTTATTCCATTCCAAATCAGTCTCTTCGAGAAGTACAGAAAGAAACAAGGAAAATTGAGAAAATATGGGAAGACGTCAGTAGTCGGTTGATTGTGGAATTATTCAAAAATTCTCCCGAAGAGAAGCAATCAGAAGATGGGGAATCGACGTCTTCACAATCATCGTCCGGACGTTTATCAATTCCTCGCAGCCTTAGTTTTTCATCTGGAGTAAGTCCTTTTGCTTTTTTACCTCATTCGATAAAACAGAAAATTGGCTTAGAAGATTCTTCTCAGAAAAACAGAGGTTTTTCCTTTGAAAGTTAAAATTTAAATCGCCCGTACTTCGTCATCCCGCGACTTGATCGCTTTTAAGGGAAAAATAAGCTTATATTCCCTCTCCCCGTACTCGGGGAGAGGGTTAGTGTGAGGGGTTTTCCGCCCCCTCACCCCAGCCCTCTCCCCCGTGTACGGTGGAGAGGGAGGAAGCGGGAGGTATAACTCAGCTTACTGAAAAATATCAGTTCTTAAGAAATACAACAATTATTTACTGAATTCTGATCGTTCTCATATTTCAATCCAAGGGCAGATATGAACCGAAGTAAATTTGAGGAGTGGTTTTGGGGAACGTGTTTATTAAAATAATACCATTCTTCCATAAGAATTTTACTTATCTCTTCCGGATGGAAATCAAAATTAGCAGTATTATTAAAAATGGATTCCATTTTGATGTTATAACCATAGAACGCGGCATTGAGAGTTAAGCGTTCTTTAAAATACATCAGCAATTTCTGTTTTAATACAAATTCTTGAGTCTCTTTATCCACACTCGGCGGGATATAATATTTGGGAAAATATTCATCGGCATGGCTGAGTGTCAGTATTACTAAAAAAATATCAATCGCCACCGTGCTTTTGTATATATTAGGAATTTTTTGGATGAGATCATGGTAATATTTAGAAAAAATTGTTTTAGTATTTAAATTTTCTAAAGCTCTTGAAAAATATTTTTCAATAATGCCTGTAGGAGGAATTTTTTTAATATCGGCATCCAGCATTAAAATATTCTGGGCTAATCGCCAAAAATTTTCGGTTGACTGAGAATGTTTCGATTCAAGACTTTTATATAAATAATTTTGGAATGAAGAAAATAGCAATGACTTAAGAGAACAGTTGATTGATGAACTATATATTGAAGCAATGGCCAGAATTTCCGGAATAAATTTGTCGGTCAGGTTCATCAGCCATTCAGGCACGGTAAAAAGATCCGTATCACGAAAATATAACAAACGAAATAATTTTTTGGGGTCTTTGGAAAGACTTAATATGGATAAAATAATTTCAATGATTTTATGCTCTTCATTGACATTGCTGATATCCTGTAGATTTTTCGGTAATTTCTCTAAACTCGCTAACAGCGTTTTAATTTTCTCTAACGGATATTTAGAGATGACAGAAAGAATTTTTTCAATAATTCCTTTCACTTCGGGTAATAAAAGTAATTCGGAATTTTCCATGTTTTGAATTAATTCTAATACAGGCTTTTGATTTTTTTTAATGGAGGTTAAAAAGCCTTGAGAGCATTGTGGAATTACCGTCTCAACCTTGAGATTACCATAATCTAGCCATTTAATTTTTAAAGATAAAGCATTAAAAGTAAAATCCAGATTGAGATGATCTTTTCTTTGAGCTTTCATAAAGCGCAATGAAGTGGATATGTGATTAACGGAAAGTGAAAAAATGACTAAATAAGGGATCGGCAGCAGCTTATAATCATCAATAATCTTACGTTCTTTTAATTTTTCTAAAAAATTGACCGGAGAGCTTTTTTTATCCTTTAACCAGATTCGCATGTCCAGATCGTGGGGATTTTTTTTCATTAATAAAGAACGCATTAATCCTCCAAAGGCTTCAATAATCAGGGTATTATCAATTTTTGAAATAGCATATGAAATTTTTGCAAAAGTTGTCAAAAGCATCAGAAACTCGGGAGAATCTGCAGTATTATATTTTTGTTTTATTCTCTTTTCCAGATTATTTTCCAGTGATTTGATGACTTCTGGAATCGTGAGGGTAAATTCGCGAGTGAATGCGTCAGATTTTCTGATTTTATAAACAGGCGGGCAAATGCTCAAATAAGGCAGAGTTTTTTTTTCAATTTCTGGAGGGATAGACATAATAGGAAACGGTTTTATTTTAAGACGAGGGTCCTGTGATACAGGCAGGCAGCGAATGTACAAAGTACTTTGATCACGAAATGTAACAATGATAGTTTTATCGCTATGTGATTTGCCTATTTTGATCACTCTTGAGTTTCTATCACCAATATAATTAGTATGGATTTCGGTAGTGAGTGGTAATAGATACTGATATATTTTTTCAATGGATTCGTAAATAACCAGGCGATTGGAGCCTTGTTGTTGTGTACACAGCATTCGTGCCGGTTGTTTGTCTTCATATCTTTTATTTTCAATAAAATCTGTTATTTTAGAGATTTTTTTATTTATAGTACAATGAATAAAATCGTCATTATTGATTGAAAGCAAGTTTCCTAATTTTTTAGCTTTATACTCTGTATGAAATTCATCGGGATGAATGGGAGCGGTATTTTCGACAGGTTCAGAACTTTTTTTCTCCTGACTTTCGGTTGAAGTCAGGGAAGATGCTTCTCTGTCTGTGGAATCTGACTCGGATTCCATTAACTCAGGTAAACGGATGTTTTTTTTGATGATTGTGAGAAGTTCAGATAAAAAAACTTGCCCATCCAGACAGGTGACAAAAAAGTTTTTTTCCAGGAGACTCAATTTCCGCTTATTGATTAATTTTTCCGGAAAATTAATGATAGTTGATAGTTGATAGTTTATGTTGGGACTATTAGTCTTCGTAAAGCTAAATTCCCACAGAGAATTAGCTATTCCTAAATTTAATTTTCTAAACTTTAGCACGAGAGGAATGGCTTCCTGAATTTTTTTAATCATTAGTGTTGAATAATTAATATCTTTTGCAATCATGCTCATTACTCGTGAGAATAATATAATCAAAATTTTATTTTCAAATTTATACTTAACTGATGAGACAAAATGAGCAAGCATTTTCGCAATAATTTCGAGTAATATTTTTTTCTCTAATATTTTATATATTTCAGGATCGGGTGTGAATGTTAATTCAATGCTAAATCCTTTTTTTGCTGTGACCATATCATTAGATTCTTCAGGAAAGAAGAATTTAATAATATCCTCAATTTTTTTTACCGTTAATTCCTGATTTTTCCTAATAGGCTCGAACATATCTATAAAAGGAATATAAATATTTTCATTTAATCCGTTTATACATGCAAACAGACTTCCGGTTAAAATTTCCCTGTTAGTAAACTTCCCGGAAATAATCAATGAAATAATAAAAAATATTTCTGCTAATAATTCAGAAGAAAGATAACGACGAAATTCCCTGGAAGTGTTATGCTTATTGTCAAAAAATTGACTGATTCGATCCATTTCTTTAAAGAGAACGTTGCAGAGTATGGGGATTAGCATTGCGCTGATTTGCCCGATTATTTTATAATCGTTTGGGAATTTGAAAAGCAATAAAGTAACGGCAAAAAAAGCCAGTTTACCCATAATGGCGACAATAATCGGTCTATAGCGGTGGTGATGAACATATAGAGGCGAAAAAATAATCGGGGGATCTGATAAAATTAATTTAGGATAAAATGTAGTGTGGTTCAAATCCTGGGTTCGGAGATAGAAAAATGGAAAATGATCAGAATTAATGGGATGAGGTATTTTTTTTGTATAAATATATGCTTTGGGAGCCGCACCTTCACATTCCAGACTGAAGTGAGACTGCCAGTTAGCGGGAATTGATTCATTGAGAATTTGTAACCTGTTATTAAAAATATTATAAAAATTTTTAATTTTAATAATATCAATAGCCAGGCTTGAACTAAATTTCGTAATAGTTTTTTTATAATTGGTTTCTAAAAAAAATATTAATGTTCCTTCTATTTTGACTTCTATCTCATCCTCTTCGAATTGAATGTCATAGACCGGAAAGAAATTTTTAAAATGCTTATTCAAAAAAAAATGCATTGAATTTTTCAAAGCCTTCTCTTCATTCAGGCTAAATTTAAGGATTAAATTTTCTGATTTCCTTTCCTGCCAGGTGACCAATAATTCTTTACTGATTGCATTTTTAATATCGTTGCGGCGGTTAAGAAATGTCGCGGATGAAAAATCAGTTATTTTGCTATTAATAAAATTAATCCCCGTTAAACTCAACCAGTCCGAAAAAATTGCGGCAGGTATTTTAAGAAACTGGCTATTTTTTATTCCTCCGCTAATTAAAGGCTTTAACATATCAAAACCAGACAGATAATCGGATAGAAAGAATAATCCATAAAGCATCGTAAAAATTTGTAAATTTTCCAAGTGACTTAAAGGTTTTATTTTAGTATTCGTCGGAAATGTTAACTTTAAATTAATTCCTAAATTAACTATTCTGCTTAACAAATAGTAGGAAAGCTTTATATGCCGGGGCATGGATTTTGAGTATTCTGATAACAGAGCGACTGTTACTGCTGAAAATGTAAAATTAAAAGACTGAGGAACTTTGATGTCTTCTTCTTTTTTAAAGTTATTTTTATTCATGTCATCTCATCCGTTCAATTTATATAATTCCTGTTTGAGTTTTAAGTATAACTGATCTTATAACTTTCGGAAAGAATGTGGAGTATATGGTGAGGGTGCCCGTACTCGGGCATAGGCGTCAAGTTAAGCGGTTGAACACTAAAAAGCATAGTCATTGCGAGCGTGAGCGAAGCAATCTAGTTCGAACTTTGTAGAAATTCTGTACTGGATTGCTTCGCTCGCGCTCGCAATGACAGCGTCCTTGAGGAAAAAAACTCTTAGCTTGACGCCTATGCCGTACTCGGGAGAGGGTTAGGGTGAGGGCCTTGATTTACACCATTTTTTCCGGCTTAACTGTTGCGTCAAATTGCTCACCGGTCAGGTAACCCAGGGCGATGGCGGCTTCGCGCAAGCTGATACCTTCAGCATGAGCTTTTTTCGCAATCGAGGCTGCTTTGTCATAACCGATGACAGGATTTAGCGCGGTCACCAGCATTAAAGAATGATTTAGATAATACTGAATGCGTTCACGATTTGCGCGCAAACCTGCGATACAATTTTCAGTGAATGAACGGCTGGCGTCGCTAAGTAAATAGATTGACTGAATCAGATTGTAGGCGATTACCGGCTTAAAAACATTTAATTCAAAATTCCCCTGAGAACCTGCAATGCCAATGGTGGTATCGTTGCCCATAACCTGAAGGCAGACCATGGTCATGGCTTCGGATTGAGTGGGGTTAACTTTGCCGGGCATAATGGAAGAGCCGGGTTCGTTCTCGGGAAGAATCAACTCGCCCAGACCACAACGAGGCCCTGAGCCCAGCCAGCGAATATCATTGGCTAATTTCATCAGCGCACAAGCCAGCGTTTTTAGCACGCCACTGGTCAGCACCAGCTCGTCGTGGGAGGCGAGGGCGGCAAATTTATTGGGAGCGGAAATAAATGGGAGCCCGGTTAATTCAGCAACGTGCGCTGCGGTTTTTACTGCAAATTCGGGATGGGTATTGAGTCCTGTTCCGACGGCGGTGCCGCCGATCGCCAGACGAAAAATATAAGGCAAAACATCACGAATGGCACTGAGGCTGAGATCTAATTGCGCCACATACCCAGAAAATTCCTGGCCTAATGTCAGCGGCACCGCATCCTGAAGATGAGTACGGCCGATTTTAATAATATCGGTGAATTCCTGTTGTTTTTGCTGCAAAGCATCGCGCAGTTTAGTCACAGCAGGAATTAATCTATTAACCAGCATTTCCGCGGTCGCAATATTGATGGCGGTTGGAAACGTGTCGTTGGAAGATTGCGACATATTGACATCGTCATTCGGATGGACTGGTTTTTTGCTGCCAAGTTCGCCGCCCGCCAATTCAATAGCGCGGTTGCTAATAACCTCATTGACATTCATATTGGTTTGCGTGCCGCTGCCGGTCTGCCAGATTTTCAGCGGAAAGTGCGCATACAGTTTACCGCTAATCACCTCATCAGCGGCTTCCACAATCAGTTTAGTTTTCTCCAGCGACAACTGCCCCAATTCCTGATTAGTCAGCGCCGCCGCTTTCTTCAAAATCCCGAACGCCCGAATCAACTCCGGCGGCATCAATTCCCGCCCAATCGCAAAATTATGCAGCGATCGTATCGTCTGCGCCCCCCCATACTGGTCAACCGGCACCTCCACCTGCCCCATACTATCCGATTCAATCCGCGTCGCATTTTTTTTCATTGTTTTCTTCCCACCGTAAATCAAGTGCCCCGGAGAGGATTTGAACCTCTGACCTGTCCCTTAGGAGGGGACTGCGCTATCCAGCTGTGCCACCGGGGCATATAGCCTGACAATTCCCGGTGAATTTTAACAGATTGATTTAATAAAATAAATCACCCTTATAAAAAACCAGCAGGGCTCCCGCATTAAAATTTACACAAAAAAGGGAATAAGTTTTTTGTACTTCGTCATTGCGAGCGTCAGCGAAGCAATCCAGTTCGCACTTTGATCAAAGCTCGGTACTGGATTGCTTCGCTGACGCTCGCAATGACGATGAGAAACGTACCTATTACACTAGAAATAACCATTTTTGCGCAAATTTTAATGCGGGAGCCCTGTAAAAAACCAGCGACTCCCGCTGTATTCAGCGAAAAAAAGTGGTATGATAATGCCATATTATTTTATCTTAAAGAATGAGGATATATGGCAAAGCGCATCATTATTGTCATCATTGCCCTGGCAATTTTGTTTGGAATTGTTTTTGGATTTCACGCCTTCAGAACCATCATGATCGGTAAGTACATCAAGAACATGTTGCAGGCCCCTGTTACGATTTCTACCGCAGAAGCCAAACTCCAAACCTGGCGCCCTACTTTACGCGCGGTAGGTAACCTTTCGGCTGAGAACGGAGTGGACGTCAATTCACAGGTCCCCGGTCAGGTGATTAAAACGCTGTTTACTTCCGGTGAAAATGTAGCGAAAGGCGATCAGCTGATTCAGTTAGATGACGCTCTTGACCAGCAAACTTTAAAAACCCAGCAGGCACAGCTAAAATTTGCGGAAGAAGATTATAACCGTAAAAACACCCTGGCCCAGAAAAAAGTCATTGCGCAAAGCGATCTGGACCAGTCTTACAAAGCTCTAAGCCAGGCCCAGGCGGCGGTGGCGTCTGCTCAGTTAAGTATTGAATACAAAAAAATTAAGGCTCCCTTTAGCGGCCGTCTCGGAATTAGCCAGGTAAACGTCGGGCAATTCATTGCTTCCGGTCAGCCATTGGTGCCGCTGCAACAGATGGACCCGCTGTCCGTAGATTTCTCTTTGCCGGAGCAGCAGTTAAAACTTCTCTATAAAAACCAACCGGTACAACTTACTGTTGATATGTATCCGAACCGGGTTTTTTCCGGAAAAATTACCGCGCTGAATTCCAAAGCCGATCCTGCTACACACACTATCAGTGTGCGCGCCACGGTTCCCAATCCTAAAACCGAACTGTATCCCGGAATTTTTACCGTGGTTAATGTGGTTCTACCGGTGCAAGAATCGGTGGTCACATTACCGCAAACCTCAATCGCTTACAGTCTGCATGGCAATTCAGTTTACGTAGTGGTCGACAGTGGTAAAAAAGACGAAAAAGGCAAACCCATCCTCATCGTGGAACAACGTTTTGTCACTGTGGGGGACCGAAAAGGCGATCTGGTAGCTATTTTAAGCGGCGTGAAAGCCGGCGAGCAGGTCGTTAACGCCGGACAATTAAAACTACAGCCCGGTTCGCCTGTCAACGTGGATAATAGCATTAAACTGAAAGAGTAGCCGGTATGATTAAATTCACTGATATCTTTATCCGCCGCCCGGTACTGGCTATGGTTGTCAGCCTGCTGATTTTCATCTTCGGAATACGGGCTTTAGGTGAATTGCAGGTGCGTGAATATCCCAAAATGGAAAATACGGTGGTCACCGTCACCACGGTATATCCCGGCGCTTCCGCAGAAGTCGTGAAAGGATTTGTGACGACCATTCTGGAAAAAACAATCGCCAGCGCTGAAGGCATTGATTACATGACTTCCACCAGTAACGATAATGTCAGCGTCATCACTGCCTTTATAAAATTAAACTTTGACCCTAACGCGGCATTTACCGATATTATGAGTAAGGTGGCGGAAGTGCGCGGCACTTTGCCTTCCAACTCCAAAGAACCCGTCATTCAAAAAGATACTGGTCAGACTACTGACTTAATGTATATCAGTTTCAGCAGCGACAAAATGAATCCTGAACAAATTACCGACTACATCACCCGCGCCGTCGTGCCTGTACTTGAAACCGTTTCCGGCGTCTCCAAAGCAGAAATTTTGGGCGCTAAAACTTTCGCCATGCGTATCTGGCTCAATCCGTCGCGCATGGCGGCATTAAACATTACGCCCTCGGATGTTTCCCAGGCTTTATTGAATAATAATTATCAATCCACGGCTGGCAAAACCAAAGGGGAATATGTGGCGATTCCCATTGCGGCGGCCACAGGTTTGGAAAGCGCCGAAGGATTTAAAAATATCATTATCAGAGCCATTAAAGGTAAAGTGATTCGACTGGGCGACGTCGCCAATGTAGAACTGGGTTCCGCGGATTACGAATCTTCTGTTATTTTTAACGGCCGGAAAGCCATTTTCGTGGGTATTGATTCCACCCCAGTGGCAAACCCCCTGACCGTGATCAGTGACGTTCGCAAGGTTTTACCCAATCTGGAAAGAAGTTACCCGTCGGCTTTACAAAGTAAAATCGTTTATGACGCCACTATCTATATTAAAGCCTCCGTCCAGGACGTATTAATGACGATTGTTGAAGCGTCCGTCATCGTTATCGTGGTTATCTTTATGTTTTTGGGATCGCTGCGGACCGTGCTGATTCCTCTGGTCACCATTCCCTTATCGCTGGTTGGCGTATTGGGGATTATGCTGATGTTGGGCTACTCCGTTAACGTATTAACTTTGTTAGCGCTGGTGCTGGCCATCGGCATGGTCGTGGATGACGCCATTGTGGTGGTGGAAAATATTTATCGACATATTGAAGAAGGTATTGCTCCTTTTCAGGCGGCGATCAACGGCGCCCGGGAAATCGCCATGCCGATCATTTCCATGACCATCACTTTGGCGGCAGTCTATGCCCCGATCGGTTTGATGGGCGGGTATGACCGGTGCTTTATTTACCGAGTTCGCATTCACACTGGCCAGTTCGGTGATTTTGTCGGGAGTTATCGCGCTCACACTGTCGCCGATGATGTGTTCGAAATTACTGACCATCGACATCGGCAAAAGCAAAATAGTGCATTATATTGATACGCGTTTTGAAAAACTTAAAAACTTTTACCAGCTTCGGTTGCACAATATTTTGAATTACCGGCCGGTCACGGTGGTATTTGCCATCATTGTGCTGGCGAGCTGTGTGTTGCTTTACGGTACTGCCCAGCAGGAACTGGCGCCGGAAGAAGATCAAGGAGTATTATTCGTCGGCACATCCGGACCGCAATATGCCAATTTAAATTATATGGAAACCTATACGAATCGAATTAACCAGATATTCAGTTCTTTTCCCTCGGTGAGTGATTATTTTACGATTAATCGGCCCAATTCGGCCATGTCTGGCGTGATTATGAAACCATGGGAGTCACGCAGCGTTTCGCAGCGTCAGCTCAACACAGAGTTGCAGCCCAAATTAAAAAGCAGTGTGGCCGGCGTGCGTGCTATCGTTTATCCATTACCTTCATTACCGGTTGGCGGTAGTCCACTACAAATTCAGTTTGCATTAAACACTATTGAACCTTTTGAATTTCTGTACCCTTATGCCACTCAGATGGAACAGGCGGCGCAAAAAAGTGGCTTATTTATAATTATTAACAGTGGCCTGAGCTATGACAAACCGCAAATCCATCTGGATATTAATCGGGACAAGGCTGCGCAAATGGGTATTAATATGTCGGCCATCGGCAATGCCTTGGCCATTTCTCTGGGGGGCAATAGTATCAATCAATTTAATATGGAAGGTCACAGTTATGATGTTATCCCACAAGTGGGTCAGGAGTTTCGTTTCAACCCTGATTCGTTGAATCAGATTTATATTAATACTTCCAGTAATGTTTTGGTGCCATTATCCACTTTTACGACCATTCAGGAAACCATTAAGCCCAATTCTCTGGTTTCTTTCCAGCAGCTCAATTCCGCCACACTGAGCGGCATGATGATGCCTGGGCATACTATTGCCGAAGGTTTGACGTTTTTACAAAACCAGGCTGCTAAAATTTTACCTCCGCAAATCACTTATGATTATGCCGGTATGTCGCGGCAATATATCCAGGAAGGCTCGGCGTTGGTTTATACCTTTTTATTTTCGATTATTGTTATTTTTCTGGTGCTGGCCGCCCAATTTGAAAGTTTTCGCGATCCTTTCGTGATTCTGATCAGTGTGCCGTTATCCATTTGCGGCGCATTAATTCCGATCAGCATGGGCTTCGCGACGATTAACATTTATACGCAGATTGGATTGATCACCCTGATTGGATTAATCACCAAACACGGTATTTTAATGGTGGAATTTGCCAATCAGCTTCAGCGCGAAGAAGGTCTGTCGATTCGCGAAGCCATTGAAAAATCCGCTTCAATCCGCTTGCGGCCTATTTTAATGACTACCGCAGCCATGGTCGTGGGTGTTGTGCCATTATTAATCGCAACCGGCGCCGGCGCTGTGAGCCGATTTGATATCGGACTGGTAATCGCGATGGGTATGTTAATTGGCACCATGTTCACTTTATTTGTCGTACCGACCATGTACACGCTGCTGGCCAGAAAACACCAGCCAATGGCGCACTAAATAAATCCCGAAGTGTCCTGCTCTGAGGGATTCCCATATTTTTTTCAACAGGAAAAAATGCAAGAATTGAATCAATTCGTTACTCCTCAGGTGTCATTCCAGCGAAAGCTGGAATCCATGAACTGTACGGGGAGACCAGATTCCAGCTTTCGCTGGAATGACACGTGGAGAGTTTTGTAATCTCCCGGAACGGTTGAAGGAATAAAAACAAAAAAACAATAGAGGAAGAAGCATGAGTAAAAATTCTTTTCAACAATCCTGGTTTGATAGTGCAGAATTTCAGAAATTTTTACCAAATATAATTGCACTGATAGGTGGTAGCGAAAAAATTGTTCCTCCTGATCTTAATTCGGATTTAAAATCGGCGCCCGAAGCAATTCATTATCTGTTCCAAAAATTCCCAAAAACTGTGGTGAGAGGTCTTTCGGATTCAGAATCCGAATTAACGTATTTACTTTCTTTGCTGCGTGTATTTAAGCTGGCTAATGAAAAAAATTTGACGGGAATTTTTTGTAATGAATATTGCCAGGATATTGTCCAGATTCTGTATGTTTATCCTCGCTTTGAAAAAGAGAAATTCATTTTAGAGGACTTTAATAAAATTTTGCAGCATTCCGAATTCATTCAGGATGTTTTCTTTGAAATTTCCTATCCACACTCCCGGTATTTTTTCCATAATAAAAAAGAGTTTGATGACATTTTCGCCAAAATTATCTCCCCGGATATGAAGTTGATATTGTCCAGGAAATCTATTCCTACCCTCGGCGGGGATATTACGATTGATTCGCCCATAGAAGCGCATGTGGCGCTGGCGCATAAAAATATTTATTCCCGTCCTTTTTTTCATATTAATTATGATAGTGATAGCGATGATGAGTATGATAAGAATAAATTCCGAACCCTGCATGATATTGTCCACGTCACGGCAGCCGCATTTTTAGTGGTTATTTTGGTCAATCTGTATGCCCGGCATGGAGATCAGGAGGCTCGCGCACTCACCCATTGATTATTAAATTGTTACAGATAGCAGCCCTTTACCATGATTCAGGCCGGGAAGCGGAGGGCAAGGATTATTGGGACCGGGATAGTGGATTAATTTTATATTATTATTTAACGGAAATCCTGAAAGTTGATATTGAATTGGCGAAGCAACTGGCGGAAGCGGTTGCTAACAAAGACGCGTGGAGAAAAGATTCAATATATTATCAATTGGTCGACTATGCTCCCGGGCAAGTGCGCTGGACGCGGCTGAAAAAAAATCCAGAACCAAATATTTTCCGGAAAGTCCTTCGCGATGTGGATTGTCTTGAAATTATGCGGATAAAGGAATTTATTGCATTGTATCTCTCTTTTTTTGACATCGCTCTGGAATTCCCGTCTGCGCTGGAAGAATTAGCGCAACTGATTACCGAAGTACAGGGTGGTATAGTAGACCGGGGTGACGATTATCTTTGCCGGAATATTCATTTTAGAAATCAGAATTTTGGTCATGAGAACGCTTATCAAGCTATCCGCAAACTCTTTATTAAAAATGAGACTGACATTAAAAAATCGAATGCGGATCCGTTGGTATTTGACCGTCGCGACTTTTACCGGATAATCCCACTGTTATATAATCCAGCTGGTTTTAATGAAGCCATTTCACTGAGTAATTTACCCACCGAAGCCATTTTTAAAAATTTGTTACAGAATCCCTGGGAGAAAAATCTGCGTGAAGGTAAGTTATTTGCCCGAGGGATAGAGCTTCCCACCATGGAAATTCCGCCTGGCATCAGCAAAAGAACCCAAAAGCCCAAAGAGCCGCGGACAAAACTGGATTTTGAACTGGAAAAAATAAAAAGGCGCCCTGGAAAAATAACCCGTGGCGGCAGTCTCACCAAATATGGTTTGGATTTCCGTTCGACAACTATGATGGGATTTAAAGCGGGAGTTTTCACTCATACTGGATTTGTAATCGTCAATCCAGACCGTAGTACTATTCACCTGGTTTCCCCCGTCAATATTAATTCGGGAAAAGGAAAGAAAATTGAATTTCAAAAAAAATTGAAGGAAGAAAAATTTCCCGGGAGTCAACTGACAGTTTGTGAACTTTTTCTGATGCCAACATTTGATGCGCAACAATGTCGGGAAATAAAGGGTAATGCTATTATCCTGGTTGACGTTGAAGATACCGCCTATTTCATTATTGATGGTAAAGTGGCTACTCATGAAAACAAACCTCAATATGAAAAAAATATTCATCGGCAAAACATACCCCGGTGTGGAACGCGACTCTTAACAAAAATTGATTCTCCACAAGATGCGGTCGATAAGATCATCCATGAAGCGACATTTAAAGGGCGTCATCAGGAACTGTGTAATCCGCTGCCTCAACTTCTTTATTATATTAAAACCGGTTATCACCCGAACACGAGTAGCAAAACTACGCTTCACAACGAAGTGATTATGAAACTCACCCGTTTTGACGCCGTCTATTACTCACTGGATCATTTAGCGAAAGGCTCTGAATGGCGTGGATATACTCGTATGCTTGAGGCTATCGCTTTATCATTGGCTTACTTAAGAACTCATAACGGCAGATTATTACCGATCCTGCAATACTCCTCAGCGCCGACCGCGATCATTTTCAGAGAATTCACCAACGAAGATATATTAAAAATCTGGTTGGCATTGTGTACGGATTATAGAAAACGGATGGGTATAAGACCCGTTAACCACCTGTCCTTACAGGAATTTAAAACTCGAAGCGTGTATGGAGACAGGGTTGCAAATAAGATTTTAGAAAAGGAATTTTGTCAAATAAGAGATCTGGGATATGATTACGATAAAAAATTATTGGAAGAGATCGATAAGGGGATTTTGAAAATACAACATCAGCCAAGGAGTTTATCGTCTTCAAGTATAGTTCTTATGCCGCCACCCGTCTTAAATCCATCATCGGTTCAATTTTCCGGAACAGGTGACGAAATTTCGGTACAATTGGGGTGATCATAGGTTGATTGTCATTGCGAGCGTCAGCGAAGCAATCTAGTTCGTACTTCGGCCAACGCTCTGTACTGGATTGCTTCGCTGGCGCTCGCAATGACGGGTTGAATCTAAAATTCAGGTAGAATGACTGAATAATTTAGGGGGCGGGTATGAGGATTGCGGATAAAAAAGCCCATTTTCATTTTTATGGATCACTCAATGATTTTTTCAAGGGTGCTCCAAAAGCAGATGAGCGAATATATCACTTTCACGGTCAACCCGCGGTAAAGGACGCTATCGAAGCTATCGGCGTGCCGCATACTGAAGTTAATTTGATTGAAGTGAATGACCGTGTTGTTAATTTTTCTTATCAACTGCAGGATGACGATTATATTTTAGTCTACCCGGTAACAGATATTCCCGAAAAAATTTCTCATCCGCAATTTATCCTGGACGTTCATTTAGGCACTTTGGCGCGGTATTTACGCCTGTTAGGTATCGACAGCGGTTATAATAATCAATATAACGACGTTGAAATCATCCGGCTTTCCCGCCAGCAACAGCGTATAATTTTGACCCGCGATGTCGGTCTATTAAAACACAAGTCAGTGTTACAGGGCTACTGGCTAAGACACACCGACCCCAAAGCCCAGGTCCATGAGCTCCGATGCAGATTTGCCCTAAGCTCTCATTTAAAACCTTTTGGCCGCTGCATGGTCTGCAATGGATTGCTCCATCCTGTCGATAAAGTGTCTGTCATTGAGCAATTGCCGCCCAAAACCAGACTCTTTTACGAAATATTTCATCAATGCGCACACTGCCAAAAAATTTACTGGCAGGGCGCGCACTTTCAAAAAATGCTTGCCCTGGTCTCTGAATTAAGGGGGTCAAGTCTCGAATCGTGAAAAATTTAGCCTTATTTTTCACGATTCGAGACTTGACCCCAATATCTTTTTCCCACGATTTTGCTAATATATTTTTCTTTCTATGTTTTAGTTAACAAGGAGACTTCGGATATGAATCGTCAGTTTATTAAGATATTGCCTGGCGTGCTGGGACTATGGATGGGATTTGCCGATGCGGCCACCAGCAGCCAATTACCGACAGAGACGACCGGGTTAGTTACGCCTTGGGCGTCGAAACCGGGAAATCTTTTAAAAATCATGGCATTGATTTAAATGCCACAGCATTTTCCCAGGGTTTGCAGGATGCCGTAAACGGCAACCAAACCCTGATGACGAATGATGAAATCACTCAAACCCTTAAAAATTTCCAGCGCACGACCTCCGCGAAGATTCAGGCACAGATGAAACAAAGCGGGCAAAAGAACCAGCAAATCGCCGGTGCGTTTCTGGACGCCAATAAAGAGCGTCCTGGCGTTGTGACAACCGCCAGCGGTCTGCAATACAAAATCATCACGGCAGGCACTGGCCCAAAACCAGGTCCAAACGATGTCGTGAGCGTTGATTACGAAGGCCGTCTTCTGGATGGCAAGGTATTTGACAGTTCTTATGAACGCGGCCAGCCCGCCACCTTTCCGGTGAAAGGCGTAATTCAGGGCTGGCAGGAAGCACTGCAACTGATGCCGGTCGGTTCCACCTGGGAACTCTATATTCCCGCCAAACTGGCTTATGGGGAACAGGGCGCGGGTGGAGTTATCGGGCCGAATGAAACTTTGGTTTTCAAAGTGCATTTGTTAAAAATTCAAAAATCCGGTGAGGGACCAAATCAATAATGAAGGTATTTAGTGGCGCCAGAGCGTATACGCCTTTTCGGTTGCAGCAAAAGTTACTGCAATTGCAGGCTATTGATAATTCGATTGAATCTCTGGCCGCCGAATATTGCTATTTTATTAAACTGAATGATCAGTGGCAGGAATCGCAAACCCTCGCGTTGACGGACTTGCTGACAGCAAGTCCGTCCTTGCCGGCAGAGAAAGAAGAGTCCGTTTTTTGGGTGGCGCCGCGAATTGGCACGATCTCCCCCTGGTCTTCCAAGGCCACTGAAATTATTCAAAATTGCGGATTGCCCGGTGTGCAACGGGCGGAACGCGGGATTGCTTACCATCTCAAAAGCGCTGAAGTAATGACCGATGTGATCAAGTTGTTACACGATCCATTAACCGAGACAGTGCTGACCGATGCAAACCAGTTCAGCTTACTGTTTGCTGAACATAAACCTCAACCACTCTCAACCATAGATTTGCTCAATCAGGGGCGGCAAGCCCTGGAAATAGCGAACCAACAGCTGGGGCTGTCCCTAAACGCCAGTGAAATAGACTATCTGTTGAAAAATTTTCAGCGTCTCAAACGCAACCCCACGGATGTCGAATTAATGATGTTTGCCCAGGTGAATTCGGAACATTGCCGGCATAAAATTTTTAATGCGAAATGGACAATTGACAACCATCCACAGGAATACTCTTTATTTGACATGATTCGCCAGACTTACCGCGAGCATCCCGGGCAGGTTTTGGTCGCCTACGCGGACAATGCCGCTGTTCTGAAAGGCACCACCGTGCGACGCTGGATCATTGATCCGCAAACCAATCAATACAGTGAAACGACCGAACCGGCGCACATTGTTTTAAAAGTAGAAACGCATAACCATCCCACCGCCATTTCGCCGTTTCCAGGCGCCGCTACCGGTAGCGGCGGGGAAATTCGCGATGAAGCCGCCACGGGCCGGGGCGCTTGTCCCAAGGCTGGGTGGTCTGGCTTTAGCGTCTCGCATTTACAAATCCCCGGATTTATCCAGCCCTGGGAGATCGACCCTGGTAAACCGGCTCCCATGGCCACTCCGTTGGAAATTATGTTGCAGGGGCCTATCGGCGCCGCTGCTTTTAACAATGAATTTGGCCGCCCCGGCCTTGCGGGCTATTTCCGTACTTTTCTGCTGACTTTGCATACTGAATACGGACCTTCTTATCGGGGCTACCATAAGCCTATTATGATTGCGGGCGGGGTGGGCGTCATTCGCGAATCTCAGCTTCTGAAAAAAGAATTACCGGCAGGCGCGCAATTAATTGTCCTCGGCGGCCCGGCCATGGCTATCGGTTTGGGCGGAGGTTCCGCCTCGTCCAGGGCTTCGGGCGAAAACGCGCAGCAACTGGATTTTGCCTCCGTGCAGCGGGCCAATCCGGAAATGCAGCGCCGCTGCCAGGAAGTGATCAACACCTGCTGGTCCATGGGGAAAAATAATCCCATTTTGAGCATTCATGATGTGGGCGCCGGTGGTTTGTCGAATGCGTTACCTGAAATTGTGGCGTCCAGCGGAAAAGGCGCTCTGTTGAATTTACGGGCCATCCCGAACGCGGCTCCCGGCATGACCCCGCTGGAAATCTGGTGTAACGAAGCCCAGGAACGATTTGTACTGGCCATTCCTAAAACAGAACTGGATTTATTCGCGCAGATTGCCCGCCGTGAACGTTGCCCGTATGCCGTCGTGGGCGAAGTGACCGAAAACCCGGAACTGATTCTGGAAGACTCTTACTTTAAGAATCAGCCGGTTGCCTTGCCCATGTCGGTATTATTCGAGGAAATGCCAAGGCAGGCCTGCGCCGCCAACCACGTTGTTTTTACCATGCCAAAATTTGCTACTGCCGGGCTCGATCTTGAAGAGGTGGTGCAGCGGGTATTGCAATTCCCGTGCGTGGGTAGCAAAAGTTTTCTAATCACTATCGGCGATCGCAGCGTCACCGGCCTTGTGGCGCGTGACCAGATGGTAGGGCCGTGGCAGGTTCCGGTGGCCGACGTCGCGGTCACCAGCGCCGATTATCATGGCGTGACCGGAGAAGCGCTGGCGATAGGCGAACGCCCGCCGATCGCGATTGTCCATCAGGCGGCTTCAGCACGGATGGCGGTAGGCGAGGCGATCACCAATATTGCCGCCGCGCGTATCGAAGATATCACCCGCATTTCCCTGTCTGCCAACTGGATGGCGGCGCCTGATTATCTGGGCGAAGGCGCCGGACTATTTGATGCAGTGCAAATGGTAGCGTTAGAACTGTGCTCCGCTTTAGGAATTTGCATTCCCGTGGGCAAAGATTCCTTATCCATGCGCACGCTGTGGCATGAGGCCGGTAAACCGAAAAGCGTAACGGCGCCTTTATCCCTAGTGATTACCGCGGCGGCGCCGGTGCTGGATGTTCGCGCTACCTTGACGCCGCAACTGCGTACGGACAAAGGACCGACCCGGCTCATTTTACTGGACCTGGGAGAAGGCTGTCATTGCATGGCAGGTTCCGTTCTGGAACAGGTGAATAAAGTGGTGACCCAGCGTCCTCCCGATATCGATGACCCCGAGCTTCTGAAACATTTTTTTCAGGCAGTGCAGGCCCTGAATCAAAAAGAATTCTTGCTGGCTTATCACGACCGTTCGGATGGCGGTTTATTAGCAACGCTGTGTGAAATGATGTTTGCCAGCCACGTGGGAGTGACTGTGCGGCTGGATGACCTGGTCAATAATGATTTAGGCAACGACACTATCGCAGCCTTATTTACCGAAGAATTGGGAGCGGTCATTCAGGTTAAGGAACAGGATTTGCCATCCGTGCTGGAGATTTTACAACAATTCCAGCTTGAGGAATGTACCCATATACTGGGCGACATTAACCAGACGGATCAGTTGCGAATCGAATACGGCGGGCGTCTGATTTATCAACAATCGCGAACGCAATTGCATCGATGGTGGGCGGAAACCAGTTATCGGATGCAGGCTTTGCGCGATAATCCTGACTGTGCAGCGGAAGAATACGAATCTTTGTCGCAAGAGGACCCTGGATTGTCGGTAAAATTAACCTTCGATCTCCAACAGAGTTCCCACTGGAGCGGAACTTTTTGCAGGTGAAATCACCGCCGCGTGTGGCAATATTGCGGGAGCAGGGCGTCAACGGCCACATGGAAATGGCGGCGGCTTTTGCCCGCGCCGGTTTTACCTGCATCGATGTTCACATGACCGATATTTTTACTGGACGGATAAAGTTAAAGGATTTTACAGGTATCGCCGCCGGTGGTGGTTTTTCTTACGGCGATGTTCTTGGCGCTGGCCGTGGTTGGGCGCAGTCGATTTTAAATCATCCGCAGGCGCGCGCAGCCTTTTGCGAATTTTTCCAAAGGCCTGACACGTTCACATTTGGCGCCTGCAACGGCTGTCAGATGTTGGCCGATTTGAAAGTACTTATTCCAGGCGCGCAGAATTGGCCGGTATTCACCACCAACCGTAGTGAACAGTTTGAGGGACGGGTGACGCTGGTTGAAATTCCTGCTTCCCCCGCCATTTTCCTTCGAGACATGGCTGGCAGCGTATTACCGGTGGTGGTGGCGCACGGCGAAGGACGCGCCGTGTTTACGGTAGACGGTGATCAGGAAAAGATTGAGCGGAACCAACTGATCACCCTGCGTTATGTCGACCATCATCACCGGGCCACTGAGCGCTATCCGCAAAATCCCAATGGCAGCCCTGCAGGTATTACGGGTTTAACCACCCCGGACGGACGTGTCATGATCGTCATGCCGCATCCTGAGAGGGTATTCCGTACTCAACAAAATTCCTGGCGCCCCGATGATTGGGGCGCCGATGGCCCCTGGCTGCGACTCTTTCAAAATGCCCGAATATGGGTTGGCAGCAATTATCGCTGAATATATGCCTGGTCATTGCGAGCGCGAGCGAAGCAATCCAGTTCGTACTTTAGCCAATGCTCCGTACTGGATTGCTTCGCTCGCGCTCGCAATGACGGCGTCCTTAAATTCAGCAAGAATTACTGGTCTAATTATTGTTCATTTGCGCAGGGGCAGAGTCCGCAGCGGGTTTTTGGGCAGGGGCGGAGTGTGATAAGGCTCGGCTGAGTTCTGTTAATTGGTTTATTAGTAGACTATCGTCATCTTCGCTGATTCCGAATTCTTCTTTTAACGCCTTCGCGGATTGACTCTTGCCATTTTTAATGTTCTGAATCAGTGCGTTGATCATTTCGGAGGGGTGATTAGTTTTGGGCAACTTTTCTTGCGGACTGCACTTTTTCAGCACTTCTTCGAAAACCTTATTTAATTCCGTTAAAGGCAAGTTTGCAGTGCGGCTTCGGGAAAACAAACCAATTCCCAGAGCAGTGCTGGCGGCCAAAACGCTTAAAGCGCCGGCCAAAGATCCCGCGTTCGCATGTAAAGTTCTTAATAAATCTATTCCTAAAACTCGGACGGCGTGAAACGCCGTTGGAGGAAGCATCACTTTGGCAAGTAGTAAAACAGCGACTGCTCCACCCGCGTACTTCAAAAATTTAATGACTTGGGAATGTTGTTTTTTTAATTCGTGCGAAGCCAGGCTTTGTAAGGTTTCATTGCGGCTTTCTGCTAATTTTTCTATCTGAGAGACCGCCTCTGTATTTTCAGAAAATTTATATTTTGCCTCTTTCAGATGTTTTTTAATTTCAGGAATAGTTTCGGCGGAGTTAATTTTTTGAGTGTACTCGCTTAATAGTAAAGAGATTGTTCTTGCCTGTGCAACTTTTTCAAAATGATTATCCTCTGCCTTGGTGAATAAGCCGGAATTTCTTCTTTCAGCCCTTTTTTTATTAATGATTTGGGCCACCTTCTTTAGATTTTTTTCATCTGAAAGTTGCACTGTGAATTCGTCTTCTTTATAAATTCTTTGTTTACGTTGCAAGATATCCTGAGGTTGCGAATTTTTTTGATCGGATATTTCTACAGATTCCTTAATTAATTTTTCAAATTGACTGTATTGCTCTTCGAATCTTTTATCCAGATCGGGATGGTTTGACTCATATTTTCTTTTAAAAGCAATATGGTCTTCACCCAATTTTTGCAAAAATTCCTCTTGATGGTCTTTTAAAGATTTTACAAATTCGGGAATTTTAGTTAGCTGTTTTTTAACTTGATTCCTGCGCTGTGAATCTTCTCTTAATAAACGGAATTTTAAATTATCAGCAGCATATTCATCATTGTAAAGAATTTCCAACTCAGCATTTTCTTGAGTTATCGCGTTATCGATTCCTTTGAGCTTCAGGGGTGCAGTTCCTTTTTTCTCAGCCAGTTCAGCACGTTGTTTTTGCAATTCAGTGATATTTTTTTGTTTATTTATTCTAACCTGCCGGATGTGGCTAATTTTCGCCGTCATTTCCTTTTCGATGATATCCGTCGGCGTGGTGATATAACGTGCATAATGATATGCTTTCCATTTTATAAATTCAGGATGATAGGCTAAATCGGTAAATTGTTTGGTCAGGTTTTTATCGCTATTATTCGCTTCATCCCAACCTTTATCGCTGGCTCTTATACCTAAAAAAGACTTGACGGAATGCCACCATTTTTTTCCACCCACAAAACGACGGGTAACTCCCGGCCAAAAATGCAGGTTGGTGACGCCGATAGGGAAAGTGGCAAAGCTTTCAGGAGTGATTTTAATTTCCGCCAATTGCGGGCGTGGAAATAAAGCAGAACGAATATTATCGGCTATGCCAATAATGTTTGCGATAAATTTTTCCGTCAGGCTTTGATAGGACATGTCGAAGTCGATACGATAGTAATGATCTTTGCCGCCTTTGTGGATGACGATGATGTTTTCGCGGTGTAGGTCATCTTCACAATTGGTATGACTGTAAACCATGACACCGGCCAAACTATAATAATCGGTTTTATCGCTGCTAAATTCACAATCCCGTTGTAATGGATGAGAAGGCTCCGGGAGGCCGGTAGAAATCGTCCCAACAATTTCATCTTTTTTAGAATAAACCAATTCTGAAGAGGAAGAATATTCAGGAAAATATACGTTCCACGGAGCCCCGGCGAGCGCTTCCTGAATGGATAAGTTTTTCTTATTTTTTTTATTGAGTTTGAAGAAAAATTTATGATCTTCAGCGCTAATGCCGAAGGTTATGTGCCCGCTTTTTCCATATTGTTCTATAAAACCCGGTTCTTCAGGCGATTCAGAAAATACCGGTGTTTTCTTTTCTTCAGGACCCGTCCAACCGCCTAATTTCCAAAACCTGCCTGATTTCCACGCTTCTGCACCTAATACTTTCTTCATATAAGGCCATTTTAACATCCTTATATTAAGTAAATATTAAATGCATTTGTAACTATTCGTACCCAATTTTGCAAGGGAAAAAAGGCTCGTCGTCCCGCGACTTGTTCGCATAGGCGTCAGTTTAAGGATTTTTTTCCCAAAAGACGCCGTCATTGCGAGCGCCAGCGAAGCAATCCAGTACAGAATTTCTACAAAGCTCGTACTGGATTGCTTCGCTGGCGCTCGCAATGACGGCTAAACTTCCTTAAACTGACGCCTATGCGGCTTGTTCGCGGGATCCAGAGGGCTTCCACTGGATCCTGCGGACAAGCCGCAGGACGACGCTTATTGGGCATTAATCCTCGTGTTCGATATCCGTTAAGGGTTTTTGAGTAAACAGATACTCTTTGAGCTCCTTGTCGAAAATGGGGTCGCGGCGGCGGATCCATTCAAGGACCATGGCGGCGTGTTCTTTTTCTTCGTCGCGGTTGTGCTGCAAAATGGCGCGCAATTCGGGGTCCTTGCAGGCGTCCATACGCTGATTATACCAGTCTACCGCTTCCAGTTCTTCCATCAGGGAAGTAATGGCGCGGTGCATGTCCCGGGTTTCATCGCTGAGTTCGGAAATGGGTTCGTGGTAGCCTTCGTGTGACATTGTTTTTCTCCAATCATTTATAAACGGAAATAAGTACCTATCGCTACCGTTTTGTTATACGGCAGGGAATAAAACTGGATATCAGGCACGGCGTTGCGCAACATAAATGAAAATAAATATTTTTGCCAATTCCATAAAGAGTCAATTTTGTTTTTAGTAATTTCTATAGCGATAATTTCGACAAAAAACGCCATGCTCTTAACGTCTATCTGAAAGGGCAGGTCCATGGTTTTAGTCATCACTTCCAGAATATTCGGTAAATGCACATCTTCTGCAAAACCATAGCGGACATTCAGCAGGTAAAAGCCCTCGGCTTTTTGCAAAATCTCGAATTTTCCGGATAACGGCGTGAAGGGTTTATTCTCAATCAGCACACTGACAAAAATCACCGTCTTGGTGAGGATGCGATTGATTTTCAAATGATGCAATAAACTGCCGCCCATTTCATCATACGGATCGGTAATAAAGAGAGTAGTGCCCGGCAATCGCGGAATGGTTTTCGCATTCAGATCAGCGATAATGTTAGAATCTTTCAAAGCATCCTGATAATTTAACCGGCGTAATTGCTTAAACCCTTTGCGCCAGGTATACATCACCACAATGCCTGCGGCGGTAATGACTAACGGAATCCAGCCTCCCGTTAAAAATTTAAAAGAATTACCGAGTAAGTTGGCGATATCGATAATCATGAATAAAATAAAGACCGAAAGTTGCAGGAAATTCCAGCGCCAGACACTATAAGCCACTTGCGCCACCAGTAAGGTGGTGATAATCATATACAGGTTAACCGCAATGCCGTAAGCATTGCCTAAATTCTCAGATGACCCAAACATAATCACCAGCCCGCAAGTTCCCACGGTCAGGAACAGATTAATCAGTGGCACATAAATTTGGCCTTTTTCAACGACGGAAGTTTGAATTATTTTGAACCGCGGTACTAAATTTAATAAGATCGCCTGTTTTATAATCGAAAATACCGCGGAAATAATCGCCTGGGAGGCAATAATCGTCGCAAAAGTCGCTAAAACAATCAGTATCGGTAAAAACCAGGACGGCGAAAGACTATAAAATGGGTTGGTAATAGCCGAAGGGTGGATCAGTAAATATGCTCCCTGTCCAAAGTAATTTAATAATAATCCGGGCAATGCCACCACGAACCAGGCCAGGCGGATGGAATTTTTATTAAAATGACCAATGTCCGCGTACAGTGCTTCGCCGCCGGTAACCGCCAAAAAGACGCCTCCCAGCGCCACCAGTGCCATGCTTTTCTCTTCCATAAAAAAATGATAGGCATAATAGGGATTTATGGCGGCGAGAATGCTGGGATGATTGATTATTTGCAGCAGTCCGAGAACGCCAATCACTATAAACCAGGCAAGAATAATGGGGGCGAATAGATTGCCCAGTTTACCGGTGCCGGCTCGCTGTAACCAGAATAGACACAGTAAAATAATCAGAGTGCCTGGAATAACGAATTTAGTAAATTCCACAGAAACGGCTTCCAGTCCTTCCATCGCGCTGAGTACGGAAATGGCGGGAGTGATCATGCCGTCGCCGATAATCAGTCCAATACCCACGATGGTGATAAACATCAGAAGCCGGCCTTCGCCCTTGATTTTTTGCTTTAATAATGAAGACAGCGCTAAAATTCCGCCTTCGCCATCGTTGTCGGCCCTCAGGATAATCAGCAGGTATTTGCAGCAAATAATGAGTATTAAATACCAAAAAATCAGCGAAAGCACGCCATAGACATGGGACGCCGTAGCGGGAATGTGTAATAACGCCTGCCGCAGGGAGTACAGCGGGCTGGTACCGATATCACCATAGACTACGCCCAGAGCCCCGAAAGAAAGTCCCAGCAGCCGGCGCCAGTCTATTGAATCATCTTCCATCAGTCAGATTGCCTTTGTCAAAAAATTTACCATGATTTTACCAATAACCAGCCCTAACCTCAACCTTTGAGGTGGCTATGGTTCCGGCCTATGGCCTGTCTATCTTGTCGGGGTATAATGATTGTTGTTATACTTTCGGGATGAACATAAAGGGGAAATAATGGAAATCAATATAGTTTTACGTACCTGGCACGTCGTATTAGTTTTAAAAGTCTCTACTGATCTGACGCTGGGAGATCTGCTTAAGCTAATCTTCAGCTCAAAAAAGCGGCTTTTGCCATATCACTTTCGTATTCCGAAAGATGGTTCAAAATTAAAAAAATCCATTTCTACCCATGTAAAGAAACCCCTGAAGCAATTATTGGGTAAAGATTTCTGCATTGAATTCATATTTCCCTACGAGAAAATTCGACCCACTCTTTTAAAGAAAAATGTATTGCAGCATCTGGCTGGGAAAAAGACGAATTTGGCGCCTGATTTAAAGCAAAAAGATGAAAAGCTTGCCGTGGTGAGCATACGTACACTTCCATCCGGTGTGGGAATTTTACATTCCAAAGCCGGATTTGGGATACTGGAGAAGCGGGATATAATACTCTATAACGATCAAATTAATTTTCAATTGATAGAGGGTTTAAACGCTCCCTTACATATCGCCGCATTTTCTGGAACCAGCATCGATCTCCTGTTAGCGGCCGGAGCAGACATAAACCTACGTAATGATGAAATGATGACCCCGTTTGACATAGTTAAAAAAACAAATAATGAAGAGATAATGACTCAGCTACTGGATGCTAAAGTAAATTTGATCTGCAGGGATCGAGGCGGTGATCCCAATGTCCAAACTGACCTCGGCAACACTGCGTTACATAATGCGGCCCGGCTCAATGATGGTGATTTGGCATCGGCTTTACTGCGATGGGGTGCGAATCCTGGAATAAAAAACGATGAGAATCAATTTCCTCTGGAATTAATGACATCTGAAAAGGAAGCGAAAATTTTAATCAGGCATGGGGAATTTCTTCAATCGGTTCCTTCAGGGACGGATAGAGATCGGTTGGTTGGTTTTTACCAGCAATATTTTATCAATCCTATATTTGCCGAGTTTCTCTTTGAGCCTGTGTGTGTGCGGCCAATCCCGTTTACCAGCATAGTGAATATCATTAGCAGCTTCGTCTCGTTTGAAGAAAAAGACTGGAAGAAGCTTTTATCTAATTTTCAAACAGTTAAAGACGCTATTAGAGTGAGAAGAACCGAGAGTACATTAAAAAATTTGAAACAAAACGCCCTGGAAAAAGAGCGTGGCATTTTGCCGGTACAGGGACCTGCGCCTCTTAAAGATGCCACATTGGATTTTGAATACATTGTGCGTGCTTTTATAAACGATGTCCCCATTTCTCTTTGCGAAGATAAAGCAAATGGCGGCGATATACTTGCCATCATTAAGCAGGATAAATATTATTTTTTCAATGTAAACGGAATTCTGGCCAGAGAACCTGATGTAGAGCACATTAGGCTCTCTGATGCCGATTTGAAAAAATGTTATACACATTTAACTGAAATTTATGAAAAATTTTATGAAAAATTTGATATAAATGGAGGGATTGCCAGAGTTGAATCTGATTTTAAAGAAAATGAATGTAAATATGATGTTGACAGTCAAATTTTGCATCCAGCAGAAAAACTGGCTATTTTCTTGTACACCGGTCAAAGTTTACACAAAGACATCAATAATTTTTTTAGAAATCCTCATAAGCACAGACAGCTTCTTTTGAAAAACTCAAAAGCTATTTTTTTAATTGCAACTGTCGTCACGCATGCACTTGCTAAACTTCCGGATACTGACGAGTTCCCGGAAGCAATAAGATTTGAAGAAAATTCCCCCACACGAATTGAAATTTTGAAAAAAAATTCTGTTGTCTATGAGAAATCTTTGCTGAGTTCATATGGTGTGCGGGAGTTTTGTTTCGCACATCGAATGTTCCCAGAGAGTTTCTGCTATTTATTATTTTATTAAAAACTGCAGAAGAAAATGCATACGAGCCTGGTCTGGATTACCGGGTGAAGATGAGATTTTATTCGGCATCGGTACGAAATTTCTTTTATTGGAATCATATAAAGATAGTGACGGCCGGGAGTTTTTTATATATAAACCGTTCGACGGTTTGGGAGTAAAAATACAGCCAATATCACAATCGATTCCGCAAACATTGTTTCCTGGTCCAAAGACCGGAACAATGCAAACGGATGGTAAGCAGGAATTGGTTAAACGCCTACAAAGCTATGTGGGGGAACACGAGCATTCTTCCAAAAAACCCAGGATAACACTAGGTACGCCATCCACTTAATTCCGTCCACTCTGGCGCCCAGGCTGGATGCAGATTTGAATGTTTTTTTGCAAGAAAAATGCGCGCATAGTCATTCTATGTAAGTGTTTTTCTTGCAAAAAAACATTCAACCTAAATTCGGCGGTTGCCTCCGTAGCGAGAAGACCTAGTGCGCTGAAGATTGAGGCTTTTTTGTGGATTTTTTCCTGAAACAGTACTCACCCGTACGGTGAAGGAAAAAATCCACAAAAAAGCCTCAAGATTCAGTGCAATAGGTCTTCGCAGTAGGAGGCAACCGCCGAATTTAGGTTCAAAGATGCGTCCAGAATGGGATGCCAGAGTGGACGGAATTAAGTGGATGGCGTACTAAGGTCTGTTGATCAACAGACCCTAGATATTTGATGTAAAATTTGATTTTTGATTTAAACCTGAATCCTGATCGTTAGAATACGTGTTTTGGTTTCTCAAAAGAATGCCTTTGTAACCCAGGTTAGGAGTCTTATTTTGATAATCTTTTAACGGGGGTACTGATTGAGTAAACCCCCGTTCAACAGCTAAATGATATAATCGTAGCGCTTCTGTGACATTTTTTTCCACTCCAATACCAAAGCTATAACACTTTGCTAATCGAAATAGGGATCGCGCATGACCCTGATCAGCAGCTAAACGAAATAATCGTGCCGCTTCAACTTCATTTTTTTCCATGCCATTGATGCCTAGCGCATAATAAAGACCCAAATTCCATTGGGCTCCCGCATAACCCTGATCAGCAGCTAAACGAAATAATCGCGCCGCTTCAACTTCATTTTTTTCCATGCCATTGATGCCTAGCGCATAATAAACACCCAAACTCCATTGGGCTTGCGCATGACCCTGATCTGCGGCTAAACGGAATAATCGTACCGCTTCTTTGTGGTCTTTTTCCACTCCCATGCCGTGTCTGTAACAATGGGCTAAATTATGTTGAGCAGACATAGCGCCTTTATCTGCGGCTAAACGATATAATTTCACCGCTTCGTTGATGTCTGCTTTCACTCCAAGACCTTTCCAGTAACAATAGCCTAAACTATTGAGTGACGCCGCATACCCTTGAGCAGCGGATAGCAAAAATAAACGTGCCGCTTCTGCTTCATTTTTTTCCACACCATGGATGCCTTTCGCATAACACATACCCAACTGCCATTGTCTTTCCGGTGATGCTGCTATCTTATCATCCAGGGGAGTACTGCTTGTGGAAGGAACGGATAACTCTGACGTGGTTTCTGGTTTAATTTCGATTTTAACCTCGGTTTCATTTTTTTCCGGGCCATTAGTGCCTCGCCCATAATAAAGATCCAATTGCCTTTGGGCTTGCGCATGACCCTGATCTGCGGCTAAGCGGAATAATCGTTCTGCTTCTTTATGGTCTTTTTCCGTTCCCCTACCGTTTAGGTAGCAACGGGCCAGATTATATTGAGCAGACATAAGGCCTTTATCTGCGGCTAAATGAAATAATTTCGCCGCTTCGTTGATGTCTGCTTCCACTCCAAGGCCATTCCAGTAACAATAGCCTAAACTATTGAGTGACGCCGCATACCCTTGAGTAGCGGATAGCCAAAATAAACGTGCCGCTTCTGCTTCATTTTTTTCCACACCATTGACGCCGTTCAGATAACAAATACCCATCTGCCATTGTCTTTCCGGTGATGCTAGTATCTTATCATCTAAGTGAGTACTGGCTGTCTCAGGTTCCGGATTTTTACGCTTTCTATTTTCTGATGAGTGTAGAGAACGATCAGCGAAGAAGCTGTTTGAGTAAGGAGAAGGAGAAATAAAAGAAGGCGGAGGAGGATCAGTTAGAGCGAATGACTCTGGCGTACCCCCCAGACAATACTCTGACGTGATTCCTGGTTTAAGTTCCATTTCAACCTCGTTTTTTTCTTTTTTAACAAGAGGTCTAAATCCGGAATCAGGCTGACAGGCGCACCAGTACACAGTTTGGAGAAATGTATTATCAGAAATTTTCTCGATAATCTTTCCCTCCTGTCCATCTAATAGATATATTTTTTTATGACGATCATCAATATAATAATTAAGAATATGTCCTAGTAAGGAACTTGAATTTTTTAATGTTAATACAATTATTCCAAATGCACTGTCTTTAGAGCAATAAGGATTTCCTTTCATTGGATTATTACGAGGAGCATATTCTAATAAATCCTCAGATAATTTTTTTATTGTTGAGCGAACAAGGGTTAATCCAATTTTTTTTTTAGATTCAATATCAGAGGCGTGGTCAACCGTAGTGGCAAAATATGGGTTAATATCATTAGGATTGTCAATATAAACAACTTCTGTGTAATCAGGGTTGATTGAACGCATTAATTTTACAAAATCTTCATTATCTTCGGATGAAATCCTGGAGGCCACTAATCGGTTATTCTTTTTTACAGGTTGTGTTGGTACAGCCGTTTTAGGATTTCGAGCAACTGGTTTTAATTTATTTGGAGTAATTTTACCTTTGAGTACTTTGGTTACGGCTATAGTGCAATCCGCGCAGTTCATTGTACCCCCACCCGGATTTATATTTTTCAAGAACGAAAAATCTGGCGAAGGAACTTTTTTTTGAGATTTAAACGCATCTGAATTTTTGTTACTATTTTGCACTTTGCTTTACCCTTTTAAACTAATTTTCAACATTTTACTCGATTCCATCCGGATTGTAAAGACTGAGTGAGTTTGAGGATGCCGGGTGGGTGTCTTGCCGATGCGTATGGTTGTTTGTTATACTTTGGGGATGATTAAATTAGAAACAAATTTGGGCGTTATCGCCATTGAGCTGGATGAGGAGAATACTCCCAAAACAGCCGCCAATTTTCTGGAATATGTCAAGAGCGGTTTTTACGATGGGGTTATTTTCCACCGGGTTATCAAAGGGTTTATGATTCAGGGTGGAGGGTTTAAGCCGGGCATGGTGTCCAAAACCCCCGGAAAGCCAATTATGAATGAAGCTGATAAAGGCGGTAAGAACGCTCGGGGCACGCTTGCCATGGCCCGCACCAATGACCCGCATTCTGCTTCGGCGCAGTTTTTTATTAACGTCGCCGATAATGATTTTTTAAATTTTAAATCCAGAACCCCGGACGGATGGGGTTATTGCGTATTTGGCCACGTGCTAGAAGGCATGGACGTGATTGACAGGATCGCCAAAACCGCCACCACGGCTAAAGCCGGACATCGTGACGTTCCTGAAGATGACGTGCTAATCAAACACGCTGTCCACGAATAAGATGTGAAAATCGATTTCAGAGAACCTGGAACAACCCTGTAAGAACCATTTTGACTTTCCCGCTTTTTATAATTATAATATTTTACCTGATTAATATTTATAAATAACTAAAGGAAAAAAATGGAAATCAATATATTATTAAGCGCTTGGAACATCCTGGTAACTCTAAAAATCCCTGCAAATCTGACATTAGGGGGTTTATTGAAACAAATTTTTACCTCGAAAGATCCCTTTCTGCCTTATGACTTTTCTATTCTGGAAGAAGGCTCGAAAGTAAAAGAAAGGATTGCTACCCATTTGGATAAACCTTTACAGCAACTATCGGGTACATATCCCTACATTGAATTGTTGTTTCCTTACTCGAAAATTCAAACTAGCATGCTGAAGGAAAGTGTATTACAAGGGTTGGCCGAGCAAAAAATGACGGCGTCTGATGAGGTGAGAGTCTCTACACATCCATCCGGTCATGGAATTTTACATTATAAAATAAGATTCGGGGTGTTGAAGCCGAAAGATTTAATTCTTTATAAAGATCAAATTAATTTTCAATTGAAAGAAGATTTAAAGACCAGCGAATACCAGACAGTCGGGGCAACTCCCTTACATATAGCCGCACTTTATGATGTCAAACCTTATCTCATCAAGCTCCTTGTCAGTAAAGGCGCTAATCTGAATGTTCAGGATAGTCTGGGAAACACGGCGCTGCATTATACGGCTAAAGCGAATGATGACGCTTCGGTATCACTTTTACTGCAATTGGGTGCAAATCTTAATATACCCAATAATGAGGGGCAATTTCCTCTGGAATTAATGACATCCGGGAAAGAAACAGAAATTTTACTCTCTCATGGGAGGCAATTTCTTCCATCGATACCTTCCGGTCAAAATAGAGATAAGTGGGTTGAGCCTTACAGACAATATTTTATCGACCCTTTATTTGCCGAATTAATTCTTGATCCCTCTCTTAGGCCATTCGTCACATTTAGGAATATACTAAACATCATTAGCAGCTTTATCTCCGTTGAAGAAAAAGAGTGGAAGAAACTTTTATCCTATCCTTCGAATGAAATTGAAGGCAGTATTGTGATTAGAAAGATTAATAATACATTAGAAAATTTGAAAAAAAACGCCCTGGAAAGAGATTGTGGCAATTTATTGATACAGGGGCCTTTACCTGTTAAAAATGCCACCTTAGATTTTTCCTGCGTTGTGCGCGCTTTTATATACGATATACCTATTTTTTTCGACTGTGATATAAACACTCAGGATATAGTGGCCAGCATTGCACATTGTTTCAATATCAATATAACCAGAATGCTGGCGGAGGAACCTGATGTAGATCAGATTAAGCTTTCTGATACCGAATTACAGCGATGTTATACCTATTTTATTCCCATGCTTAATGGAAAAAAAATAACTCGGGTTGAATCTGAATTTAAAAAGAATGAATATCAGTATGGTATTGACAGCCAGACATTGCACCCAGCAGAAAAGCTGGCTATTTACCTCTACAGCAGGTCGGAATACATTCCATCTTTTCACGAACTAATCAACTACTTTTTTAGAAATCTGAAAATAGATTCTTTTTCAGAACTTAAACCTATTTTTTTACTGGGAACTGTCGTCACGCACGCACTTTCCAGACTTCCTGATACGGAAGGATTCGTACATGAAATGAGAATTGAAGATGCTTCTGATATACCCAGTCGAATTAATATTCTGAAAAAAAATTCTATTGTGTATGAAAAACCTTTGTTGAGTACCTATGGTTTAAAGTATAAAGAATTTTTTTATGAATGTTTATTTCTATTTGGAAAAAATCCAATGGAAATTCGTGCTGTTTATTATTTTATTAAAAATTATAAAAAAAAATGCATACAGGTTTATTCTGAATATTCGGATGAAAATGAAATTTTATTCGGCATCGGTACGAAATTTATTTTATTAGATTCGTTTAAAGACAGCGATGGCCGGGAATTTTTCGTTTATACACCATTCGATGGCGTAGGAATAAAAACAAAACCAGTACCTCTATCACAAATGATTTCACAAACCCTATTGCCTGCTCCCAAACTCATGCCAATGACAAATTTCAATGGGACAGCCGTATGGAACGGGTGTAGCCAAAGATGAGAAGCAGGCCGTATTTTAGTATCGGAAAGCAGCTCAACAAGGTCATGATAACGCACGGAATAAGCTTAAAAAATTAGGCGGTTCTGTCTCGGTGACCACGAATCCTGCCAGTACATTTGCTGGTCGTACTCAATCTTTTTCCTCAATTATCGCGTCATTACGAGATTTTCATTTTTGATACTTTGGACAAAGCCTTATCGTATGGTCAACCTATCAAATTGTGGAGCAGGGCTGGAGGAGATGGAATAATAAACAATGGAAACGATTCCGTCGTCGCCGGTTTCGATAATTTTATTATCTCCGACGGCGTAAAAGGGATTGCCATTCCAGTCTTCGTCGGTTTTGATCGCGCGTGGTGAATAAAACGGTCCGTAATCGAAATGCGAACCGTTCACTTCCGCCAACCGATATTTGTGATTTTTCTGCAAGCCACGAATGACAATGCTCTCATGGTTGTCGTAAAAAGAATGGATTTCCATATTACTGCCCGCTACTAACTTCAACTGTACGGCAATATTCAGATTAATTTCCGTATTCGTATCACTGGCCTGGCTATGCACCACCAGAGGAATGGAATAGGGCCCGCCCACCTGATCGTGAGGCGCTGCAATGGTTAGGCGATTGTTCTGCACGGACACCCAGCGAGGGCTTCCCGCTCCAAGGGTTATGTTGAGCCGGTCATTGGGCACGCTGTTTTTAATATATTGATTAAGATCCATGACATGCGTGACACCCGCCGTGGCTACCGTTAAGGGCGCATTGATCCACACCGGTTTGGGTAAATCCGGATTCGCGAGGACATTGATCGTCAGTAATTGCACGCTGGTTTTGTGAGTACTTTGACTCGTCGCGAGAACCCGCACCGACTGCACTGTGCCGACTTCATTCGGAGAAATAGCACGGGTATTAATCACTAAATAAGTCTGCTCGGTTTTCTGGCCTTTATCGCTTACTTTTAAACTGATCCAGCGCGGTGAATGAAAGCTGTCAAGCTGGTAAGTAAATAAATCGCCACTAATGTCATTTTGAGCATAATTATTGATGGGTATTTCCATCTCTTCGCCCTGCGCGATTTTCACGTCAGGCAGTTGGGTCTTCATCCAGTGTGGAACGCCGGTATAAACCATGACAGTTTGCACATAATCAACAGCTTTACCACTGGCTTTACTGTGCACCCGTAAATTAATAGTGAACTTTTTACCGGCGGCGTCGCTGGGCACATCGCCTTTACTGGCTAAACAATGGCAGAGACCATTGAAACCCATCCATTCCGGTCCACTGATATATTCAAAACTGAGCTGATCCTGCGGATACCGATTTTCCAGCGCGGTAGTTAAATCGTCGCTACGAAAAGGCTCGTCGATGACGGGATTACTGAAGATATCCTTTTTCCATTGCGGCATCAGCTCTGGGTCTTCGTTCACCGGAATAAGCAAAATAGCTTTACTGGTAATGCCGGAGACTTTACTCGTGGCAGTGACAGAAATTTTTTGTGGCTCTGAAATCAGGGAGGCTTCCTGCGGTATACCGGTTAAATTCTGGTGATTCTGGACGGAAAGCCAATGGGGCAGCGTAGCCAGGTCGATTTCAAATGCAATCTGATCATTTCGGATATTGCTTTTAACATAGTCATTTAAATTCAGTGAGTAATTCTTGTTCAGTGTGACGCCTGGTAAATTCTGCCACAGAAAAGACTGCGGAACCGGATTGATATATATTCTGCTATTGAAGTCGTTACTCTTTCCGCTCATTTTGCTGGTTACGCGCAGAATCACTTCGTAATATTTATTGGCGGCGCCTTCGGGTATGTTTTTAGCGATAAGGGAAAAACCATTGTCGCCGATCTCCAGCCAGTTCGCTGAACTATTGATTATCTGAAAAGTTAACTGATCATTGTCGGGTAAACGATCGGTATTAATCGCGGTGGCCAGGTTAGCGAAATAAGGCCGGAGCGCTATACCGTCTTTAAATTCAAAACCGGTTCGCCATTCCGGCGCGGGTAATTGAAGATTGGGGTTAATTTGAAGGGTGATCTCGGCATTGCTGGATTTGGCGCTGTGGGTGCTGGTAACGGTTAAATAAATGATTTGCGTGGTATTGATATCTTCCGGACTTATTTTTTCGGCGGCGATATGCAACTGGCCATTGGGTTGTAAACTGACCCAGTCCGGGTTGATTTTGCCGGGCGTTAAAGAATAAAGAAAGCTATCATCGGGGACATTAGAGGAAGCGTATTCATTTAAATTGATATCCGCATAATTTTTTTGCTGGATCGCCACTGCGGGAAAACTGGAGATGCTCCATTTTGGCTGTATCTCCCGGTGTTCCACGGCCAGTTTGAAAGTTTGCCAGCCACCGCTTTGACCCGTGAGCTTATCCATTACGGAGATGCTGATTTCCACTTCGTTGCCTGGTTCATTAACCTGCTGCTGATTGCCTTCCAGGTTCTGACCATCGGCGCTGATTTGCAGCCAGCGGGGATGTTTTTTATCCAGAGTAAAAATTAATTTGGAAGAATCTGAAGTTCCGTTGTGGATGAATTTAGCCAGGTTGATTTGGTGAGGATACGAAACTTCCGCCAGGGCTGGGGGGAGTGAAGTGTTTTGAGTGTCCCATTCAGGCTTTTTGGGACTGGGGGGCGGGAGCGCCGCAAGGTTCTCTGAAGGGAAATCCGGTTTGGATGCTGTGGGTAAATTGTCCGGAGTGGTGGTTATATCAGCCAGTTTAATTTCAGGACTGGCAGGTGCGGACGCCGCCGCCGGTTCCACTATTTTTTCCTGAGCCGGTGGGCTTTTAAACCAGCTAATCAGCTGTGACAGGCCGCCGGGGGCTGCTGAAGCATTCCCCATACAGGTCAGCCCGATGACAGCCACCAGGACTAAAAAACCAAAATTTATCAATAACTTTTTCATTTTTTATAATAGCCAGATTTATTAATGATCAGGTTATTATATAGGCTATTCCTTAAGGGAACATTAAGAAAAATTAGGGGGTCAAGCTAAGGATTTTTCCTCTGATTCCCCCCTTTGAAAAAGGGGGGTTAGGGGGGATTTTTGGACTGAACACAAATGCCTCCCTTAGCTTGACGCGTATGCCCTCAGGAGGTAGAGGGATTTTGGCGAGACTTTACGATTGACGACAATAAGCCACCCTCCGGGGTGCTGCTTTGCCCATTGCTCCGTCTCCCTGGGTTTTAAAATTAAAAGTGGTTGAGAGGTCCTTCCAAAGAATTGTAATTCCGGTAATGATTCTAACGTAGCCAAAGGGTAACCCTCGGATTGCAGTTGGGCTATTTTGCCGCCAAAGCTCTGCCAGTTAAAAAAATCGCTTTCTGCTTTGGTCAAACCAAAATTTATACAAGACCACAGCAACAGCGTGCTGATGGAAAGCGCGGTCACCACTTTGTGCAGGGATTGCGGTTTCCAAAACATGAAAAAAATTCCTATTAATATCACAGCTAAACCCCATACCGGAGAAATATTTTCAAGCCACGGAAATCTGTGCAACGGCGCCAGGTGACTGATGAAAGGCAGAGCGGTGTAGGCCAGACCCCCTGCGACATAGCTAAGAGCCAGTATTTTGGGCTGAATTTTTTTGATCCCTTCCGCATATTTATCCAGAATATAGGCAATAAAAATGGCGAGAAATGGCAGCATCGGCACGATATACCGTGGAGCTTTTTGAGTGATAAAAGTCAGTAAAATAATGGTAAAGGTAATCGTTATTAACAGTAGCCTGATTTTTTTATCAAATTGGATATCATGCCAATTCTTAATAAATCGCCGTATCGATTGCCAAAAAGCCCCCCAGGCGGTCCAGGGAAACAGCATCAGCGGTAACGTATACCCATAATAAAACCAGTCCTGTCTCCAATAGGATATTTTCTGAGTATCGACGCCCCATATCCGCGCCACGGAGCGGTTAAATAATAAATCACTGGCGTAATTTTCCCCTGCCTGAAAAATAGCTGCCACCAGCCAAAGGGCAGCCAACAGCAGACTGCAAAGGATAGAAGCCGTTAAATATAGATAAACCTTTTTCCATGAGTAGACCGGGCTTGCCCAGCCCGTCATGAGAGCCGCGCCGGGTAAAATAAATAAAAATAAAATCGGCCCTTTGGTCAGTAACCCCAGCGTGATGATGAAGGAAAAATATAGCCAATAAATTTTATGGCGTTCTGTAGCGGATATTAAACAAATCGTCGCCAATATCGCAAAAAAAGCCATGGGGATATCAAAACGGAAAATAGATACTTTAATCAAAAAGAAAAAAGTCCCCAGTAAAATTAACGCCGCCATATTAGGTAAATTTTTATTATCCGGCCAAAGCAGTTTCGCCAGTTTCCTGACTAAAAATAAAAGGCCCAACCCGAACAGTTCATGCAAAAATCGTACCCACCATTCGGATACGCCAAATACAGCCCAGCCGGCCTGTATTAACCAAAACAACAAAGGTCCTTTTTCCACATAAAGGCGCCCTTCAAAGACAGGTAAAATAACATGATGATGTTGCCAGGTTTCCCAGGCCACTGTGGTATACAATATTTCACTCGAAAAAAAAATGGGCCTTATGCCATGGGAAACCAGTACTAAAATCAGCCATCCGCCTATCAGACAGCAATTAATAATAAAATTATGGGAAAGCTCACTTATCGATAAAATACGTTTATCACCGGATAACAATTTCATTAATTGGCCTCATAAGAGTCGGGGTTAAATTTCCCCAGGTTCGATGCCGGCTAACAGTTTCTTGACTTCTTCGTATGTTTTATTCATTCTTCTGACCGATTTCGGCGCGACAAAAATGGTATCGTCACCCGCCAGAGTGGCCAGAATTTCCGATTCGGAGTTTTGAAAATCCAGCATTCTGGCGATCAGCGAGGCCGAGCCTGGGCTGGTCTGAATAATCACAAGGTTTTCATTGGCGGCGATCTTTAAAATCAACTGCTTGAGAGGCGTCTGGCTGGGAGGAGGGGCAAGCTCTTTCGACAGCCGGTATCCGGTCTGCCCGTGGGCATTTTTTACTTTGATGGCCGCCAATTTATGCAGCATCCGCGAAATTTTGCTTTGATTGATGGCAAAGCCCTGACGGATCAATTCAGCACAGATTTCCTGTTGAGTGGATGCCGTGCCTCTGCTCAAAATTTCGTTTAGCGCCGTTAATAGACTATTGTGGTCATGTGTGGATGACTGGGTCATCGTTTTATTTTACTCCAGACCAGGCCGGGCAGCAAACCTTATAAAACGGACAATCCTTTTTCAACGGCGTCAAGATCCCATTTGGCAGCCTTGTAAATAGAGAGCATTTAAGCCGGATTGTGTGGACAGATGGTACGCTCCTTCATCACCAAGAGTTTTTTCTCGTTCATATATTTTCCCCTTACTATGGGTTCAAGGTATCTTATCGGCTACATACTCATTAATCAACTGACTTCATTGAACTGAGTATTGACATTCCTGTCATAATGCATTATTATTCACTTTGAATGCATAAATATTGAATAAAATGCAGGAGAGTATGGCTAAAATTTCGGTTAACAATTTAGAAAAAAGCTATAACGGCTCACCCGTGTTGGCTGGAGTGACTTTTTCAGCGCAGTCGGGAGAAATTATTGCTTTATTGGGAGGCAGCGGCGCTGGCAAAAGCACATTGCTGCGCTGCCTGAACCTGCTGGAGAAACCCAGCGGCGGTGGTGTGGAAATTGGTGAAACCCGGCTGAATTTTTCCGACCCCCGCTGGAAAATGAAAGAGGAACAGCAAAGAGCTTTACGCGCCAAGGTGGGTATGGTGTTCCAGCAATTTAACTTATGGCCGCATCGCACGGTATTGGGCAATCTAATTGAAGCGCCCATGCAGGTATTAAAAAAAACCAGGGACGCTGCGATTCAGGAAGCCCAAAATTTATTGGCACAGGTAGGTCTGGCAAACAGGCAAAACAGTTATCCTGCCCAGTTATCGGGAGGACAGCAGCAACGGGTGGCCATCGCCCGGGCGCTGATGATGCACCCCGCGGTGATGCTGTTTGACGAACCGACTTCAGCGCTGGATCCCAGAACCGTGATGGAGCTGGTGACTCTGATTAAAACGCTGGCCAAAAAGGGCATGACCATGATTATCGCTACCCATGAAATGAGTTTCGCCCGCCGCGCCGCCGATCAAATTATTTTTCTGGATCAGGGGAAAATTGTCGAGCAGGGAAAAGCCGGAGATATCTTTGTACGTCCACAAACGTCTGTGTTTGCACAATTTATTCAGGGGATTTATTATGAAAATAATCAGTAAATTTTTGGTTTTTTTGGCAGCCTGCGGTTTTAGCAGCCTGATTTTCGCCGCGAGTGAAAAGCCGGTTATCCTCGCCACCGAAGCCACTTATCCGCCATTTGAATCCATCAACAATAAGGGTCAAATAATTGGATATGATATTGAAATTTTAGACGCCGTCTGCAAGCAAAGTCATCTGAACTGTAAATTCGTCAATCAACCCTGGGATAGTTTGATTCCCGGACTGGAACTGGGCAAATTTGATGTCATTTTCGGAGCGATGAATATCACTGCCGAACGGCAAAAAAAGGTGGATTTTACCCAGCCCTATTATTTCAGCACCGGGTCGTTTGTGGCTCCAAAAGCCGCGCAATTATCGCCGGATATTAAAGTTCTCAAAGATAAAACCATAGGCGTCCAGGGTTCGACGACTTATGATTATTATCTGCAGTCGGCTTACGGCAAGCTGATTCACATCAATCGTTATGGCAGCATCCAGGACGCGTTTCTGGATTTACAGTCGGGCAGAATTGATGCGGTGTTTGGCGATACTCCGCTCATGCTCGTCTGGGTCAATACGCCCGCAAACGCCGACGCTTATGCCATTGCGGGAAACCCTGTTAAAGACGAAAAATTTTTCAGTCAGGGCTATGCTTTTGCCGTGAAGAAAGGCAATACGGATTTATTAAAAAAACTTAATGACGGTCTCACCAATATTGTAGCCGATGGCACTTATAAAAAGATCACCCGGAAATTTTTCGGAAAACCGGAGTGAACTGGTTTGAAGGTTATGGTTCCCAGCTTATGCTGGGGACCCTGACGACTATTGCCGTGGCGATCAGCGCCCTGGCAATTGGATTAGTGATGGCGATATTCGGAGCGCTCGGAGAACTGAGCCGACGTCCTCTGATCCGCAACCTGACGTTAGCCTGTACCGCTTTGATCCGCGGGGTTCCTGAATTACTGGTATTGTTTGGCATTTATTTTGGCGGCAGCGCTTTACTGAGCCTGATTTTTCGGCAGGATTTACAAATCAATGCTTTTATCGCGGGAGTTTTTGCTCTAGCGCTTATTTTTGCGGCTTATGGCGCGCAGACTTTGCGGGGCGCTTTTTTGGCGATTCCGGCAGGTCAGCGTGAGGCGGCGCAAGCCCTGAGTTTATCGACAAAACGTACCTTTAGCCACATTCTCCTCCCTCAGGCCTGGCGGGTGGCTTTACCGGGTTTAGGAAATCTTTGGCTGGTTTTATTAAAGGATAGCGCGCTGGTTTCCTTATTAGGTTTATCCGATCTGATGAATAAGGCGCAGATGGCGTCCAGCAATACTCATCAGCCTTTTAAATTTTATATGACCGCCGCTGTCATTTTTTTAATTCTGACAACCCTGTCGCAGATTTCCTTTAGCAAACTCACCGTGGTCAGGACTCAATAAAATGTTTACGACCATGCTTGAAAATCTTCCGGCGATGGCGTCCGGCCTGTGGATCACGGTGCAATTGATGTTATGTTCGTTAGCGGCTGGGTTATTATTAGCAATTATTTTTACCTTATGCCGTTCCACCGGCAAATTCTATCTTCGGGCTCCGATTGATGCTCTGGTTTTCTTTATCAGAGGCACTCCCTTATTGGTGCAAATCTTCATTATTTATTATGGCAGCGGCCAATGGGCATGGCTGCGCAGCACTTTTCTGTGGGATATTTTACGCCACCCCTTTGGCTGCGCCACCGTGGCTTTAGCGATTAATACGGCGGCTTACACCACTGCGTTATTAAGCGGCGCTATCCGCGCAGTGCCGCGCGGAGAAATTGAAGCCTGCCAGGTTTTGGGATTATCCAAATGGCAAATGCTGTGGCGGGTAATCTTACCTCGTGCCTGGCGTATCGCATTGCCGGCATACTCCAACGAAGTCATTATGATTCTGAAGAGTACTTCATTAGCCAGCACCATTACTATTCTTGATTTAATGGGAGTCATGCGGCAAATGATCGCACGAACTTATGAAGTGCTGCCGTTTTTCATCCTGGCGGCCATTTTTTATTTGTGTTTAAACGCCCTGATCATCGCAATTTTTAAATTTCTGGAAAAAAAATACCGGGTGGCGGTCATTTGTTAGAAAGGCGGGCGCGGTATTCCGATCCGAGTAAAAATACGACAGCGATAGTGCTCATCGAGAGTAGCAGAACAGACCAGTGTCCAGTCGCCAGTCCCTGTACCACATAAGCCCCGAGGGGAGTCAGTGTGATAATGGCGGTGTGTTGACCGAGTGTCAGTTGCATCAGGCTGCGTTGCGACATATAAAGCGGTAAAATGAATGTCATCAGAGAAATTAACATTAATTTCCCAATGTCCATTAGGTTGATATTAATGAAATCAGCCGATTTTAGAAAAAACGGCGTCAACAGTAAAATGGCGTAAAACCTGACGGCAAGCACATCATTAGCAGTGAGCTGACCATTTTTGGCGAATGTTTTTGAATAACTATTGTAATAAGATCCGGCGACACCGGCAATTACCCCTGGAATTATCCCTTTGAGTATGGCGCCTTTGGGATGATTGAAAATACAAAAGATAACAATAAAAATGATCGGTAAAATAATATTGATTATATTGATATTAAAACTTTTTTTTACGAGTAGTTCTCTAGCCCAATGTGCACTGGTCATCGCCAGGAAAAATAAAAACAAAAGAGCAGTCGGACCTATCCACTTAACTGAATAATAGCTACAAACCCAGATAATGCAGACAATGATGTTAATGATCAGCCACAGGTATCGATATTGCCGACAAACATGATAGATATGTTTAAATTTAGTTTTAGTCGCCAAATGAAAGAAAACTATGGCAAATACACTGGTAATTAATAAAGACAGTATCGGACTGATATGCTGAGTCACATTGTCTAATAATACCAGACCTATAGACATGGAGAGAACATAACACAAACCGGGTAAATATTTATTCATTAAAACAACTGTCCATTTTGTTCAAGCTGTTGAAGGCTTTGAGTGTCCGCAATAATTTTATTAAGGTCTTTATCTGTTAGACTGATAGTCAGTACAACGTCTGTGACATCTTTGGGGGAAGATACCAGGGCGCCTGGTTTTTTAAATAAATGAAAAACCACTGAACTGCTCTGCAGGTGGTCCAACACGCAGGGTAAAAAACCAGTAAATTCGACTGTTTTCCAGGAGAATAACATCAGAATACGTCCCTGGAGTTCCTGCTGCTGATATTTTTCCGGTAATGTGGCTGCCGTTTTATCATTTTTAACTAAACTTAAGTAAATTTCAGATTGATCATAATCGTTCATTGTTTTGCATAGCCGATTGACCTGTCCGCCAAGTCCCGATAAACGGGGATTAATTTCCATTAAGTAGGGACGATTATCGTCTGTCATCATAAATTCTGTATGGGCGAAACCGTTCCTGACCTTTAGGACAGTTAAAGTTTTTTGAATGTATTCATAACATAAATGCCATACAGGATCTTTGGGACTCACGAACTGAATATAGCGGTAAATCAGTAAGCCCTGAATGTTTTTTTTCTCATATTTAAAAATACCGGTGATATAATGCGTACCCTGCCAAGTGACACTATCCGCAAAATATTCAACGCCCTCAATTTTTTCCTGAACAACGATATCTGCTAAAAATTGTTTTCCATAAATGTCCTGTGACTTCTGTAACATTTTTATTTGCGCCAGGGTTTCATCCGGAGTTTGACATATTTTTACTCCAAAGCTGCCTCCGGACTGAAATGAAGGTTTTACAATAACTGGAAAACGCAGTAGACCCAGGTCTGGAATTTCCTGCTGGGGTGATATGCGCAATTGTGGAATATAATTCAAACCGGCCTGTTTGAGGGCTTCGTTCATATCATATTTTTTATAGCGCAAATCAGTATCCTGAGGATCATTAGCGAATTCAGGACAAAGGCTATAGGCTACCTGTTCTGCATATTGTAAGTCGACTTCAAGGCCGGGAATTGCGCTTATTAAATCATAATTCGTAATTAATTCTTTAATTCTCGTAACATCATAGTCCAGATGTTTGGTGAGCACCTCCATTAACAAAAAGCAGTCTGTATTGATTTGGTGATAGCCTTTGCTGGAGGGCGCTTCGGTATAAAAAGCCATTAATTTAATACCGCCCTGATTCAGGGTCTCGCAGAGTTTTTTATGCAGAGCTACCGGATTAATGATAATAATAAGTGGAGGCTTTATATTCATCTTTTTATTCAATAAATGTGTTAAATTTTATTAATTATACACAATAATATCTGAAATTGCAAATAATTTAGATAACGCTCGAAAAGTTGGGCATCATGCGTTTCAGAAAGTCCTCAAATAACGGTACTGTAAAAGCTGTGTCGCCATGTTTCGGACTGTAAATCATCCCTTTTTTAATGAGACTATTTCGCAGCGGCGCTGCGTTTTGCACGTTGATTCCTAATTCTTCGGCGACATCTCCGGATCTTTGGGGTTTATCTCCGAGTTCGGCCATAGCACGCAAATAGACCTGTTCCCGGGGCGTCAGGCGATCGAAGCGTACCCGAAAAAAACTTTTATCTAACTGCTGGATCGCAGCGCTGGTGGCTGCCTGAGCTATATCGATGTCTATGGGTGTTTCTTTGGCAAGATTCCATGCCTGATAACCCCATTCCTGCAAAAAATAAGGGTAACCACCGGTAATGCGAATAATTTCGTCGAGCGCGGCCTCCGTAAAAGTAACGCCTTCTTTGATAACGGGAGCCTGTAAAGCCAATTTTGCGTCGGCTGCTGATAAAGGGCCTAATTCAGGATAATCAAACAGGCGCTCCGCATAGGATTTGGCGCGTCCTGCCTTACCCACCAATTGAGGCAAACCGGCTCCTAAAACGGTGACGGGCAATGATTCCTGAGACATAATATGCGCGGCCATTATCAACGAACTCAGTTCTTCTTCGTCTAAATATTGAAGTTCATCGATAATAATCGCTATCGCTGTATTGCGATCCTGCGCCGCTTCGCCGATGGCGATAAAAACCTGGGCAAGGTCAGCCTCCAGATTGCCGCTATCAGCGGCGCCTTTTTCAGGATCAATATCCAAACCAAAATCCAGTTCATGCATTCGAATAGTTAATTTGACCTTAGAGACAAAGCTTTTTAATACTCTAAACGCACGTTTTACTTTCGAGCTGATTTTATCTCCAGCGTCCAGAGCAAACAGCATTTGACGCAATTCGGGGAGAAGAATTTCGGGAAGAGATTTTTTTTCATGGGCCTCTATTTTAATAACCTGATAATTTTCATTTTTGGCCACCCTGGCTATTTCCCGGAGTAGAACGGTTTTTCCTGTACCACGAAGTCCTACCATGATGAGACTTTTCGCAGGCCGTCCGCGCTTAATCCTGCCCAGTGTCAAGAGCGCCTGTTGTAAAACATCTTTTCTCCCGGCCAGCTCCGGAGGTGGAGTTCCCGCGCCAGGAGAAAATGGATTATGAAGAGGATCCATGTATAACAATCTTATCTTAAATTATCAATGTTACTATTTTATCAGATAAATTTTATAAATTCAAATGATTGCCAGATGAGGTTCCCGCAGTAAGGATTATGGTAATATAAGGGCTGTTTACAATTCATTGATTATCCATATTTATGTACAGATTTAGTCATTGCGAGCGCCAGCGAAGCAATCCAGTTCGAACTTTGTAGAAACTCTGTACTGGATTGCTTCACTGGCGTTCGCAATGACAGTATTCTTGTTAATGAATTGTAAACAGACCCTAATGCTAAAATTCAAACCCGGAGGTTTATATGCAGATTTTTAGAGTGATAGCTATTTTGCCATTAGCGCTTTTTTTGTCAGGTTGTCCTGCTCCTTATACCAATCAAACTGGGATCAGTCAGCCTAATACTTCATCGCTTCCGCATCCACTCAATAGTCATAAAGCTTTAGTTTACCTGGTTCAACCTGTTTTTGACGTTGATTTATTTTTAGTTGCAGGAACGGCTTTGGAAGGCACTGTATATGGAACCTCAGAGGTATATATTAATAAGCATTATCTGGGTCCTCTGGGTTATCATAATTCCTATAAGATGTTGTGTTTTTACGCCGACCCGGGTGTTTACCGTTTAAACTTTGTGAACAAAGGAGCTACCCCGGAAACTATTCTTGAAACTATTCACTTAGAACCTAATAAAGCTTATTTTTATGGCTTAAGTGAAAAAAATACGTTCTACTCTAATAAAGGGCCAACTGTAAGTTTTAGTCAATTATCAACTAACGAGGGTAAAAATTATTTAGCCTGGTACAAAAGTCATCAAGGGTTGCCGGATCAATGTCTTTCAGATATCTCAGGTTTACCCTCTCGTCCTTCCGCAATTTATTATGTCATGAAGGTTAGGAATGAAAGCGATGTCCCCTATCAAGTGACGCAAAATACTCGCGAAAAAACCGCTATTAATTTGCTTCCAAATCAGAGTTATCAATTCCCGCCCATCCCTAAGTATTCCATCGTTGGAAGTTTCATTGCATTCAGTTTTGTCAATCAAAATAACCAAAAAGAAACCCCGGTATCCATACAGGCTATTGGCAATAAATTGTCTTATTATTCGAATCCCAATTGGGGTAAGCCGATGGGTTGGGGAATTCCCAAAAAGGAAGTTTTTCAGAGTGAAATAACCTCCGAAATTTGCACTCAATCGTTTAAATCTATTGATACTTACATCACGTGCACGACAACCATTAGAAATGGAGATCAAGCTAAAGGACAACTTATCTATTAAATTAGGGTTTGTTGACAGTTCATAACTAAGCGTCATTGCGAGCGTAAGCGAAGCAATCCAGTTCGATGCATGTGTAAAATCAAGTACTTGGTGACGTGCATCGTACTGGATTGCTTCGCTCACGCTCGCAATGACGAATTTGTCGTGTGGAAATATTTTTCATCACCTTATTGCTTTTCGGACCCGGACTCGTCTGCGTTTTGGGTTTCTTTTTCCATGGGTTCTCTGGCCTGTTCGGGAGGCGGGACAGCTTCGGGAGCAAGTTCTTCATGAGTCTTGGGAAGGTCTGGCCGGGTTGTCACTTGCTGGAGCTGACTTTCGCTCGGGATAGTCACCGGTGACGGGAAGGGAAGAGGTTCTGGCGCCAATGGCGGTTCGGAGGGGATATGCAGTTGGGGCGTCACAATGGGCTCTTCAGGTTCATACGGCTGTTCTATTTTCATGGGTTCGACAGGTGGAATTTCCTGATCCGGTTTTTTGACTGGCCACGGCGCCGTTTCCGTTGGAATGGGCGGCGCCTGATATGACGGATTAACAGGCTGACGGGGAGCGTGTGGTCCGCGGGGCTGTCTGGTTGCGCCTCGTTGTCCGGATTGTTCACCGGAACCCTGCCGGCGCTGGCCACGTTGTTGATCGGTTCGTGATTGAGGCGCCTGTTCACCCCGTTGTTGCTGCTCTCCGCGAGATTGTTGATCGCCGCGGGGTGGATGCTCGCCTCGAGTCTGGTTATCGCCACGGGGATGCTGATCGGCTCTGTGTCCACGATGACGTTTATTTCGGGTTTGCCCAGAAGAGGGCGGTTGGGAAACAACAGACGGAACACTGGCAACAGGTTGCGGTACGGGTTTCTTTTCTTCGGCGGGAGGGGGGTAACTCAAAGCTTCCTTTTCACCGAGTAACACTTCCCAGACACGTTTAATAATACTGCCGCTTTTCTTTCGCGCCGGCGGTGGGACTGTCGCGGTGGTCGTCAAAAATTCTTTAATAGCGGGCTCGCTCGCCTTGGTCATCGCCGTTTTTTTCCGTACCACCTGGCTTCCGGCTTTTTGCTGCTGCTGTTTGATCACTTCATAACTGATCGACAGTCGATTTTTTTCTTTGATTTTTCTAATCTGATAATGCGGAGAATGGAATTGCGGATTGGGAATAATCATAATATCCGCTTGCGTTTGCTGTTCAATCTGCTGAATCTGAACGCGCTTTTCATTGATCATGTAAGTGGCGAGATCAACCGGCAGCATAACCTGCAACTGCACCTGTTCTGTTTTAGCCGTTTGCTCCTGAATTAAATTAATAATTGAATGAGCCAAAGATTCGACGGTACGGATAGAGCCTTGACCATCGCAACGCGGACAGGTAATGCGGCTTGAACGCCGTAAGGATGAGCCCAGCCGCTGCCGGGACATTTCCAGTAGTCCAAACCGTGAAATCCGGCCAATCTGAATGCGCGCGCGATCCTGACGCAGCGCGTTGCGCAGACAGTTTTCCACTTCACGTTGATGAGAAGCTTGCAGCATGTCGATAAAGTCGATGACAATCAATCCGCCAATGTCACGAATTCGCAACTGACGTGCAATTTCTTCGGCGGCCTCAATATTGGTATTAAAAGCAGTTTCTTCAATATTACTGCCTTTGGTGGCGCGGGAGGAATTAATGTCGATGGCGACCAGCGCTTCACTGTGATCAATCACTAAAGATCCACCGGAAGGAAGCTGCACGTCGCGCTGATAAGCGCTTTCGATCTGTTCTTCAATATGGAAACGGCTAAACAGGGGTAAAAAACCGGTATACAATTGTAAACGGTCTGCAAAATCCGGGCGCACCTGGTTAATATAATGACGCGCTCTTTCAAACGCGGTGGCTTCGTCAATGATGACTTCCTGCATATCCTGACGCAAGTAATCGCGGATAGCGCGAATAATCACATCGCTTTCCTGGTGAATTAAATACGGTCCGGGACGTGCGATGGCGGCCTGTTTTACGGCTTCCCAATAACGCATCAGGACGTTAAGATCCCATTCTAATTCTTCTTTCAGGCGCCCGACGCCGGCCGTGCGGATAATAAGGCCCATGCCTTCCGGAATTTGCAATTGATTGAAAGCTTCTTTTAAATGTTCGCGGTCATCCGTTTCCACTCGACGGGAAATGCCGCCGGCGCGGGGATTGTTAGGCATCAGCACTAAATAGGAACCCGCTAAACTGATGAAAGTGGTAAGCGCCGCGCCTTTATTGCCACGCTCTTCTTTTTCTACCTGGACGACCAGTTCCTGACCGAGCTTCAGGACCGAACGTATGTCGATATTTTCTTCGTTCGGGTCGACTTCGGTTAAAAAATATTCGCGAGAAATTTCCTTGAGAGGCAGGAAGCCGTGCCGTTCTTCGCCGTAATCGACAAATACCGCACCCAGGCTGGGTTCGATACTGCTAATCCGGCCTTTGTAAATATTCGCTTTTTTCTGTTGGAAATCAGGACGTTCGATATCCAGATCAATTAATTGTAATCCATGCACAACGGCAACACGTAACGCATCTGATTGCGTTGCGTTAATCAGCATTCTTTTCATTGTTAAAACCTTTTAGCCGGCTTTGATACCTTTGTCAGGGCCCTGTGATATGGGGGGGAAAGGTCATCAAAGCACTTGTTTATTCCTGCCAGCTTCCTGCTATTCATAAATTTTAAATTTAATTTAGCGAGGGCTGAATCCAAAATTTTTTAGGGAACTTCTGGCACTTAATAACCCGAGGACCCTATAGATCAATGCACAGGTATTTGTTACTATGCCTTTGTTTAGAATGAACTATACCAGTTTTCCATCCTGTAGGCAAACAAATTATGGCAAAAATTGTGGTCGTCCAGCCAGAAGAAGCGGGTCAACGGATAGATAATTTTATTTTCAAACACTTAAAGGGCGTTCCTAAAGTAAGAGTGTATAGAGCCATCCGTGAAGGCGAAGTGCGGGTAAATAAGGGCCGGATCAAACCGGAATATCGTGTCCAACCGGACGATAAAATACGTATTCCCCCGCTGGTGACGGCGGAGGCACTGACGCCGGTCGCGCCGCGAGCCGAGGTCAGCGAAGCGATTTTACAGCGCATTGTCTACGAAGACGGTGGGCTCATTGTCATTGATAAACCCTCGGGGCTGCCGGTTCACGGCGGTTCCGGCATTCAGGGTGGTGTGATTGAACTGTTGCGCATGATCCGGCCGGATTTGCGCTTTTTAGAACTCATCCATCGTTTAGACCGGGAAACTTCCGGTTGCCTGTTATTAGCCAAAAAGCGCCAAACTTTATTGGAGTGGCACGACCATCTCGCCCGGCGTCACGCTCATAAACAATACCTGACTCTGGTGAAAGGCGAATGGCAGGGCGGTTCCCGGCGTGTGGAAGCGCCGCTATTAAAAAATACTCTGAGCAGCGGCGAGCGAATGGTCAAAGTATTTGCTGAAGGTAAGGCGGCTGTCACGGTTTTTCATCCTCTCAAAGTCTTCCGGAACATGAGCTTACTGGAAGCCTGGCCGCAAACCGGTAGAACGCATCAAATTCGAGTCCATTTGCAGCATATCGGTCATCCAGTGGCTGCGGATCAAAAATATGGCGATACGGATTTTAATCGCGAAGTCAGACGTTTAGGACTCAAGCGATTATTTTTGCACGCCGCTTCCATAAGCTGTGCGGGGTTTGGGTTATGTGTCCCACTATCCGCAGACCTGCGCGATTTCTTACAAAAAAATGGTCTCCAGCCCGGTTAATTATATACTTTTACCCTTCTTGATTTTTGTAACCTGACAGGTTAACATAAGCGTCTTTTAATTACCCATTTCAGTGGAGAAAATTCCATGGCCGTACAAAAAAGCCGAGTTACCCGCTCAAGACGTGGCATGCGCCGTTCGCACGATGCGATATCCGCCGCCACTCTTTCCGTCGATCAAATGACGGGAGAAACCCATCGCCGTCATCACGTAGCCGCCGACGGCTACTACAAAGGCGAACAAGTCATTCAGGTAAAGGTACCGACTGAAAAAGAAGAATAGTCATCCATGCTGAAGACGATTGCGCTGGATGCTATGGGCGGCGACCACGGTCCGGAAGTTGTCGTTCCTGCCGGGTTGCAGATTTTAAAAAAATTTCCTGAGATACAACTCATTTTTGTTGGCCGTGAAGAAGTGCTGACGTCTTTGCTGCGAGAGTCTGGAACCAGGAATGCCGATCGCTGGAAAATTCACCACGCCGCTGAAACAATCGCCATGGATGAATCGCCTGCCTCTGCGCTACGTTGTAAAAAAGATTCCTCGATGCGGGTCGCCATCAATTTGGTGAAATCTCAAAAAGCGCAGGCTTGCGTCAGCGCAGGCAATACTGGCGCGCTAATGGCCACCTCCCGATTCGTTCTTAAAACTTTACCCGGCATTGACCGTCCTGCCATTATCGCCCGTTTTCCTACCCTGCATGAAGGCCAAGAAGTGCGCATTCTGGATTTGGGCGCGAACGTGGATTCGAGCGCCGAACACCTTTGCCAGTTCGCCACGATGGGTTCGGTTTTTGCCAGCGCCGTTGACAATATCTCCAATCCGCGGGTAGGCCTGCTCAACATTGGTGAAGAAGCGATCAAAGGCAATGAACAGGTTAAACAAACGGTTGAATTGCTCGAGAAAAACCGAAACATCAATTACGTGGGCTTTGTCGAAGGCAACACGCTCTTCGAAGGTAAAGTGGACGTCGTGGTTTGCGATGGTTTTATAGGCAATATTACTTTAAAAGCCGCAGAGGGCGTGGCGCAGTTAATCGCTCATTATGCCCGCCAGGCGTTTTCAAAAAACTGGCTGACCCGATTAGCAGTGCTGCCCGCCTTGCCGGTATTGGCCGGTCTAAAGAAAAAAGTAGATCCCCAGCGGCGCAATGGCGCCATATTGTTAGGCTTAAAAGGAATTGTCGTCAAGAGCCATGGCAGGGCAGGCGTTCTCGGCTTCGCCGCGGCTATTGAAGAAGCAGTGCTTGAGATTGATAAAAATATTCCCATCCTCATCGAGCAGGGTCTGCAACCAAGGTTACCTCATGAAAATTAAGTGGACGTTACCTGGTTTTCATGAGATGGCTCTGGGTCTGCAACGCGATAATTTGCATGAAGAAAAGGTAATATCACGATGAGATACAGTAAAATTATTGGAACAGGTTCGTATTTACCCGACACTATTCTCACCAATGCCGATCTGGAAAAAATCGTCGATACTTCCGATGAATGGATTTTCCAGCGCGTCGGCATTCGCGAGCGCCATATCGTAGGCGACAGCGATGAAACAGTCTCGACGATGACCGTAAAAGCGGCGCGAAAGGCTTTGGAAAATACGCAATTGCAACCGAATGATATTGATTTGATCATCGCCTGTACCGCCACCAACGATTATTTGTTTCCCAGCGCCGCCTGTATTGTGCAAAAAGAATTGGGTATCGACAACGATTGTCCCGCCTTTGATTTAAACGCCGCCTGTGCCGGATTTATTTATGGCTTAAGCGTTGCCGATCAATTTATTAAAACCGGGGCCGTCCGCAATGCCCTGGTGATCGGCGTCGATGCGCTGTCGAAAACCGTGGACTGGAAAGACCGCAGCACCTGCGTATTATTTGGCGATGGCGCAGGAGCCGTGGTATTGCAGGCTGCCGACGAGCCAGGGATTTTGGCGACACATATCCATGCGGCCGGGCGTTACACCGAGGCGTTGTCCGCAAAAAATCCTTTATGGGGATCGGCTCCGCCATGTATCCATATGAAAGGCGGTACCGTATTTAAAATAGCGGTCACCCAGCTCGGCAGCATCGTTGACGAAACCCTGGCCAAAAGCGGATTAAAAAAAGAGGATGTGGATTGGCTGATCCCTCATCAGGCTAACTCCCGAATTATTGAAGCCACCGCGCGTCGTCTGAATTTACCGATGGATCGGGTGATTTTAACGGTCGCTGGGCACGGCAATACTTCCGCAGGATCAGTTCCTTTAGCATTGGATTACGGGATACAACAGAACAAAATTAAGCACGGCGAAATTTTAATGCTGGAAGCCTTCGGCGCCGGACTGGCTTGGGGTTCCGTTTTGGTTAAGTACTAGTGTGTTTCTGTCATGAGTGATGAATTAGAATCAACGAAAAAAATCGCGGTGGTTTTTCCCGGTCAGGGTTCACAGTCTCTCGGGATGTTAGAGTCGATGGCGGCAGTGGACATTGTGCGCCAAACTTTTAATGAAGCCAGCACGATATTGGGCTATGACGTGTGGGAATTAGCCCAGCGAGGCCCTGAAGAAAAACTCAATCAAACCGAATTCACTCAACCCGCGGTGCTGACCGCCGATATCGCTATCTGGCGACATTGGCAAACTCAGAATAACCCGGCTCCCCAATATCTCGCAGGCCATAGCCTGGGCGAGTACGCCGCATTGGTGGCGGCGCAAGCGCTAAATTTTACTGATGCGTTGAAACTGGTTGCCAATAGAGGCCGTTATATGCAGGAATCCACATCCGATGGCGTGGGCGCCATGGCGGCAATTGTCGGCCTTGATGATAATAAAATCAATGAAATATGTGATATATCTCGTCAAAAAAATGAAGTATTGAGTCCTGCCAATTTTAATTCCATCGGTCAAACCGTTATCGCGGGTCATAGCGCCGCGGTGGACAGGGCTATTGTGCTGGCGCGAGAGCAGGGTGCTAAAATAGCCAAACGCATTCCCGTAAGCGTTGCGTCCCATTGTGATTTAATGCTTTCGGCTTCCTTGCGCCTGGCGGAGGACTTGACTAAAACACTGATTCGATCTCCGCATATTCCGGTCATCCACAACGTCGACGTGGCGGCGCATACCGAACCTGCCGCCATCCGTCAGGCCCTGGTTCAACAGCTAACCAGGCCGGTTCGCTGGGTGGAAACGGTTCAATATCTTAATCAGCAGGGCGTCGAAATTATCCTCGAATGCGGACCCGGCAAAGTCTTAACCGGCCTCAATAAGCGCATCAGCACGATTTTAACTTCCCTGCAAACGTTCAATAACAACTGCAGTATATACCGCATTTAAAATTATGCTAAAGTACGGTTTTTCTCATTAATCTAATCAGGAGGCCGTATGCTGGAAGCGGGAAAAGTTGCATTAGTCACCGGCGCCAGCCGGGGAATTGGTCAGGCTATCGCTTTGAAATTAGGGCGTGCGGGAGCTGTGGTCATGGGTACTGCAACGACCGCGGAAGGCGCTGAAAAAATCAGCGCTGCCTTTAAAGAAGCCAATATCCAGGGCTCGGGCTATGCGCTGAATGTCGGAAATTCAGAAGCTGTCCAAACGCTTCTTGCTCAAGCGCAAAATGATCTTGGCCCTGTGTCTATTCTGGTGAATAATGCCGGAATCCATCGTGATAATTTGTTACTGCGCATGAAAGAAGAGCAATGGAACGAAGTGATTGACATCAATCTTTCCGCCATTTTTCGGGTCACCAAAACCTGTTTAAAATCAATGGTAAAACAGCGGAGTGGGCGAATTATCAATATCACTTCCGTGGTGGGCGTCATGGGTAATCCGGGGCAGGTGAATTACTGCGCGGCAAAGGCGGGGGTAATCGGATTCACCAAATCGTTGGCGTTGGAAATGGCCGCTTACGGCATCACCGTCAATGCAGTCGCCCCCGGCTTTATTGAAACGGATATGACCGGTAACCTCACTGCGGAGCAACGCGAATGGATTTCCGGAAAAATCCCGATGAAGCGCAGCGGGACCGTTGAAGATATCGCCAATACTGTGGTATTTTTAGCGTCTGATCAGGCCGCCTATATCACTGGCCAGACATTGCATGTCAATGGCGGGATGTGTATGGTATAATGGCGACCTGCAGGATATGAACCTTTAATTTTTAATGAGGATTGAATTATGGCAGCAACTGTTGCAGATCGTGTCAAAAAAATCGTGGTGGAGCAATTGGGAGTTAAAGAAGAAGATATTTCCAATGATTCCTCCTTTGTAGATGATTTAGGCGCAGATTCTTTAGACACCGTCGAATTAGTCATGGCTTTGGAAGAAGAATTCGGTATTGAAATCCAGGATGAAGAAGCCGAAAAAATTACGACTATCCAACAAGCTATCGATTTTATCGAAAAACAAAAGCAAAAAGACAAAGTGGCGTAGTAATGCATCCGGGCAGAAGAAGAGTCGTTGTCACCGGGCTGGGGATCGTCAGCCCGTTAGGTAATACTATTGAAGCTGCCTGGCAGGGTCTCACCCAGGGCAAGAGCGGAGTGAGCCGGGTAACCTGCTTTGACGCCTCTCAATTGCCCACTCAAATCGCGGCTCAGGTCCATAATTTTGATCCCAAACTCAGTTTAAACGACAAAGAAGTCCGCCGAACTGATTTGTTCGTTCAATACGCCGCCGAGGCTGCGCGCCAGGCTGTTCTGGACGCCGGGTTGGAAATAACGGAATCCCTAATGCCTCGAGCCGGGGTGGCGATTGGCTCCGGAATTGGCGGCCTGCCGGGTATCGAAGCCAACTGCCTCGCCTTAAAAAGTGGTGGGCCACGTAAGATTTCTCCATTTTTTATCCCCGGCTCCATTATTAACATGGCTGCTGGCATGGTTTCCATGAAGCATCATCTGATGGGACCCAATATCGCAATTGTCACCGCCTGCACTACCGGCGCTCACAACATCGGACATGCCGCACGCATGATTATTCATGGCGACGCCGATATCATGGTCGCCGGAGGCTCAGAAATGTCGACTTCCGAGCTCGGCATGGGTGGCTTTAACGCTATCAAATCGCTTTCTACCCGCAACGATCAACCCGAGCGCGCCAGCCGGCCATGGGACAAGGACCGCGATGGATTCGTACTCGGTGAAGGAGCCGGAGTGCTTGTTCTGGAGGAACTGGAATTCGCCAAACGCCGGGGAGCCAAAATTTACGCGGAGCTGGCTGGTTTTGGCATGAGTTCTGACGCTTACCACATGACCGCGCCCTGTCCGGATGGCGCTGGATTCGTTTTATCCATGAAAAACGCGCTGGCGGATGCCGGACTGGCACCCGGCGCGGTTGACTATATTAACGCTCACGGCACCTCAACGATGGCGGACGTCATTGAAGCCCAAGCCATCAAAACTGCTTTTGGCGAACACGCTTACCAGTTGGCGGTGAGTTCAACCAAATCAATGACCGGTCACTTATTGGGAGCAGCCGGGGCGGTAGAGGCCATTATTGGAGTTTTGGCCATTCGGGATCAGGTAGCGCCGCCGACCATCAATCTGGATAATCCGGACGAAGGTTGTGATCTTAATTTTGTCGCGAATACTGCTCAATCCCGCAAAATCGATGTCGTCCTGTCCAATTCTTTTGGCTTCGGCGGCACGAATGGCAGTCTGATTTTCCGTCGTTTTTAGATAGAGATTTTAATGTGTCGTTTAAGCAGCGCATCTTTCCTGGATTTTTATTCCTGGCATTTTTATTTGTTCGTGGCCATCGCTGGTTATTAAAAACCAACCGCGGACCGCTGTTTTTATGCGTACTCACTGTTTTATTTTTGATCGTTGGCGTTGTGGAAGGATGGTCCTGGTTCCAATTCATGAAGCGCCCACTGATATCTGCCGGCATCACCACAGTGATCGTCAGACCTCATTCAACACTCACGCAATTGGCTGCGGATCTTCAGAAACGCGGGATGTTATCTCACCCCCACTTTTTTATGATATTGTCCCGCCAGCGAGGCGTTTCCAGGAAATTACGGGTAGGCGAGTATGCGATAGATGACACCACCACTCCTGAAAAATTATTGACCAATATCGTCAGCGGCAAGGTGGTCATGCGCAGATTGACATTGGTGGAAGGCGTGACCATGCGGCAAATCCGTCAAATATTGCTCAAGGACGATGCACTTGCGCATATCGCCACCAACCAAACCGACCAGGAAATCATGGCCGCCCTGGGTCATCCTGGGGAATTACCCGAAGGCCGTTTTTTTCCCGACACCTATGTTTACACATGGGGCAACAAAGACACGGTCATTTTACAACAAGCCTACCAGCGAATGAATGCCTTGTTGATGCAGGAGTGGTCACAACGCGCAGCTAATTTGCCCTATAAGACCCCGGAGGAAGTATTGATAGTCGCTTCACTGGTAGAAAGCGAAGCAGTGCTGCCGGTAGAGCGTCCGATTATCGCCGGAGTGATCCTGCGGCGTTTGCAGCAAAATATGAATTTACAAATTGACCCCACGATTATCTACGGCGTTGGAAAGCCGTTTGGTTCCACCATTACTTTAGAAGACTTGCGCAATGACAACCCGTATAATACTTACCTGCGCAAAGGCTTACCGCCGACTCCAATTAATATGCCCAGCGCAGCCTCTATTTTCGCGGCGCTGCATCCGACGCCCGGAGATTCGCTTTACTATGTGGCCCAAGGTGATGGCAGTCACCGCTTTTCGGCGACTTATCCGGAGCATTTGCAGGCGGTAAAAAAATATCGACAATTTAAAAAATCGGAAGCGGATAAACAACAGTGGTTTGGCCTGGGTTTATTCATTATGCGTTCGACAGGTATGTATTAAAATGAAATCAAACTATTTTATTTCTTTTGAAGGGATTGAAGGTGTGGGTAAAAGTACGGCGATTAAATTTTTTAATGCGCAATTAAATAACCGCCAAATCAATTTTGTCGTGAACCGCGAGCCGGGGGGCACTGAAATATCGGAAAATATTCGCAATGTATTATTGAGCCACCATCAGGAATTGATGTATTTAGATACGGAGTTATTGCTGATGTTCGCCTGCCGCGCCCAGAATATCGCCCGGATAATAAAACCAGCGCTTGAGGCAGGCAAATGGGTCATTTCCGATCGCTTTACCGATGCCAGTTTCGCCTATCAGGGTTATGGCCGGGGAATGCCCGCGTCCAGAATATCTGGGTTGGCAGACTGGGTTCATGGATTGCTAAAACCCGATATTACTTTTCTGTTAGACGCCCCGGTCCATGTTGGGATTGAACGCTTAAAAAATCGCCGCGGCAGGGACCGGATTGAAAGCGAACGACTGGAATTTTTTGAGCGTGTGCGGCAGGGTTATCTGACATTGGCTGCAGAGGCGCCTGAGCGCTTTCGGATCATTAACGCTGACCGGTCACTGTCCGATGTGCAACATCAACTGTTATCTGAACTCAATAAAATTTTATGAGCAATACCTTGTATCCCTGGCAAAAAAACCAATGGCGGCGGTTATTGTCGCAGCATCGGCAAGAGCGGCTGCCGCACGCCTTGCTGCTCACCGGAGCAGTCGGGTTGGGCAAAGAGGCCTTTGCCCGGCAATTTGCTCAATTCCTGTTATGTAAAGCAGCGGGCGAGTCAGTTTGTGGTCAGTGCGCCGGTTGCTCTTTGATACTGGCGAATAATCATCCTGATTTATTAATGATCGCGCCCGAAGAAAGCGGCAAGAATATTAAGGTGGATCAAATCCGGGATATGACCGCGACCCTTCACCAGACTGCGCAGCGGGCCGGATATCAGGTCGTCATTATCTCGCCTGCGGAAGCATTAAACAGAGCGGCGGCCAACGCCTTATTAAAAACACTGGAAGAGCCATCGGGCAGAGTGCTGCTGCTGTTGGTAAGCCATCAGCCGGGCGCTTTGCCGGCTACAATCATCAGCCGTTGCCAGCGCATTGCTTTCACTGGCACAGAGGCGGGCGCCTGGTTGACTGATCAGCTGCGGACATTAAATATCCAGGCAGACGCCCATTTATTATTAAAAATCGCCGAAAACGCGCCATTACGAGCCCTGGAGCTGGCGCAAAATCATTATCTGGATTTACGAGACCGTTTGTTGACTCATCTGACGGCGATTGCCGCGCAGGAGAAAGTATCATTATTGGCGCCGGTCGCGGAGTATTTAAAGCAGGATCTACTGCCGTGGATAGACGCCTTTATTTCTCTGGTATTGGATCTGATACGCCTGCGTTTAAAAGTGACGGAATCGGGGTTAACGAATCTGGACCTCTTCTCGTCTCTCCAACCATTGGCGCAAATATATCCATTAGCGGCCTTGATGACATTATTAACGAAACTGCATCAGGCGCGCCGCTGGGTACAGAACAGCCAGATTCATCTCAATGAGCAGTTGTTACTGGAAAGTTTGTTGATTGACTGGGGATTTGGTATAAAATCCCCCCCAGCCCCCCTTTTTCAAAGGGGGGAGTAGGAAGAGGGCTTCGTCCTGCTCCCACAACTCCCCCTTTGAAAAAGCGGGGGGTTCTACTACTTTCCCCCCTTTGAAAAAGCAGGGGTTCTACTACTTCTCCCCCTTTGAAAAAGGGGGGTTGGGGGGATTTGTAAAAATTATAAAAAAGGTGATTTTAATGCACTTCGTCGATTCGCATTGCCATTTAAACATGCTGGACCTTTCCCCTTATCAGGGTGATTTGGGCGCGTTGATTGAGCAGGCTAGGGGAGTAGGCGTCAAACATATTTTGTGTGTCGGCGTTGATTTGGAACATGCACAGGAAGTATTGGATATTGCCGAACGTTTCCCCAATGTCTCCGCCAGCGTCGGCGTGCATCCCAGCGAAAAAATGGTGATTACCCGCGAGAATTTACTCGCTTTTGCTCGGCATCCGAAGGTGATTGCTTTGGGTGAAACGGGTCTGGACTATCATTACAACGACAGTGATTTGGAAGAACAGCGGGAGCGTTTCCGGTTACATATCCGTCTGGCCCGGGAACTGAAAAAACCGTTAATCATTCACAGCCGGGACGCCCGCGAAGATACGATACGGATATTACGGGAAGAAAAAGCCGAAGAAATTGGCGGAGTCATGCACTGCTTTACAGAAAGCTGGGAAATGGCCGAACAGGCGCTGGCGCTTAATTTTTATATTTCCTTCTCCGGCATCGTCACCTTCAAAAATGCCGTGGAAGTGGCCGACGTCGCGCAAAAAGTCCCTCTGGAACGTATTTTGATTGAAACCGACGCCCCTTATTTAACCCCAGTCCCACATCGCGGCAAAAAACCCAATGAGCCGCAATATGTGTGCCTGGTGGCCGAAAAAATCGCCTCGTTAAAAGGACTTACCGTAAAAGAAGTGGCCAACCAAACCACCCAGAATTTTTTCTCGTTATTCCGGTTTTAATTAAAACCCACCACCTCAACCTTCGCCGGATTCACCGACTACCCGACAGGGAATATAAATCGGGCCTCTGTACACGACAAATATCATTGCGAGTAAACCACCCCAAAAAAATGGGGAAATATCAGAAATGACGCTCTATTCCTCCCTCTCCACCGTACTCGGGGGAGAGGGTGCGGGTGAGGGGGCGGAAAACCCCTCACCCTAACCCTGTCCCCGAGTACGGGGAGAGGGAACAAGAGAGCGAAGCTATCCAGTACAATTCTTGGTCCTAAGTAATTGATTTTAAAAATTAATCGAATGCAATGCTTTTTGGGGAATGCCAAAAAAAGCTGACGCTATAAAATTTTATTCATCTGTGCAGAGTGTCTTCAACTGATAAATACCCCCCCATACTTGATCAAATTTAATACGGTCTTAATCTATTTATTGTAAAATTACGTTTGAATAATTCATTTTATAAGAATAAAGGTAAAATTATATGGCAAGATCTGATCAGAAGCATGTATTGGAAAATTATAAAGATATTCCGTTAGTTGGATTGATAAATAAAAAAACGAATGAAATTATTTTGGCGCCGTGTATTCCAGATAAAATATCCGTTCTCCTTGGTGAGAACGGTAAAGTTAGAAAAATATTTAGAATTGGAAATCGTGATCTCAATGATACCAGTGAAGAAATTACGGGAGAAGCGCGTATTGAATATGAACGTCTACTGAACGAAGGATTTGTTCCCCGTGTGCAATATGATGCATCCGGTCAATTGAAATCTGCTCATGAATTATTATTTGCATTAAATCGGTCAGGCTCAAAGAGCGATTGGGGTGGATTTGCCGTAACCTATTCTTCTAAATCAGGTTCGCAATTAAAGTATACTTTTGCATCGGGTGGATTTAATTCCCAGCCGAACCAAAGAAGCAGGGGTGCGCTTCTAAGTGCAGACCTGCAGGCTAAAGTTCAGGAACAGTTAAAAGCGCGTGGAAAAGCAAAGGTTAGAGTAATCGTAAATGGAAAAGAAGAGTTAAAGAGAACGCCGGAAGAAAAAATTTCGGCTAAAGAAATAATAGAACAAATGAAACGGAATAAAAAGGATATATGGATCACAGAAGATAAAAGTCAGTATTTTTTTAAGATAGATCAGTCTCCTGCGGAACCGATATTTTGTACTTACGAAATTAAGAACAATAGCCTTGGCCAAGGGCTCTTTGGCGGAGTTTTCAAAGCGCAGGTCCTTAATGCAGAGACTGGTGAAGCTGTACCTGGTCAGTTTATTGCGATTAAGGAGATTCCAGACGAAAAATTCGATCCAAAAGAACATAAGATTGCATCATATGAGATGCGCACAGGAAAACTCATTAGCAGTAAAGATAGTAAAAACGGATTTAATTATATACCACTCGATTTTATTGATGGTGCTCCAATAGGAGATGGAAGGGATAATATCAATAAAGTTTTTGAGGAAATGAATGAGGAACAACTGCTTGACTTCATTATCGATCTATTATTGGAATGCAATGAGATGCACAAGAATTTCATCCATTGTGATTTAAAAGGTGCGAATATTTTACTGCAAAGAATTTCAAAGGCAGGTCAGGTAAGCTATAAACCCCGTATCGTCGATTGGGGATTAGCTCGTCCAATAAGCTCTTTAAAACCTGGTGGTACGTTAGGTTTTCAAAAAATTACACCGTCTTACGCACCTTGCGAAGCCGGGTTAGGATTTTTAGATTTTTATACTGATATTTACATGATTTCACCAGTGATTGCTAATATTTTGGGATATTACAAATATTCCATGTTTGGTACTTTAAATGAATATTCTTTTGAAAAAAAAGGATTAAATAGTTTAGGCTTTGACGAATTTATTCATGAATGCATGACTTGTTATCTGAATAGAATGCGAAGTACCGCTTCTGAAGATCGTCCAAATAAAGATGAACCACTTAAGTTTTTCCGATTATTAAAACAATTAAAAAAATTAAATAAATTGTCAGATCGGGATCAAAATATATCCGAACAGATTAACATTCTTAAAACAAAAATTTATTTATTATCGAAAGGTATTAGTGATTATTATGACCTTTGTTTAATGTCAGATGATACAAAACCAGAAAAAGGCAAGTTTTATATTAGGAAGAAAGGGAATAACAGTTTGGAATATACAGTTCTAAATCCTTTAGAAAAACCAGTAACCGGTGAAATTACAGGGAAGAATTGAAAAAAATTAAAGGATTTAAAGGTATTCCGCATCCTTTTGATGTAGATAAGTTAAAATCTTTTTTGCCGGAAATTTTGCAGATTGTCTCAAAAAGAGATCACATTATTGATGTTTTTTTAGATAAAGAATCCTGCGTTGAACTCGCTGAGAATAAAAACGTTCCTGAGCAAATGAGAAAAGAGATTAATTTGATCTGGACACAGAAACCACAATCGACTATTCAGGAGATTAAGGATCAAAAATCCAATAGCAAACAGGAGCTATCAACAGTCCAGCTTTTGCAGAAAATGAAAGAAAATAAACTGGATATTCCGAAAAAACTGGAAAGTGAATATAATGGTATAGTGAAAAAAATTATTCAGGATATAGAAAAACTTCCGGAATATAAAGGGAAAAATGCCAAACAGATTGAATTAAACAAAAATAAAAAATTTGTATCCCCGCAGATGGAAAAAATATATAACGGGGCTATAAAACTTCAGGATAAAGTGACACTTCAAGCCTTTAAGGATTTTCGTCAAAAAGCAATAGTGCAATTAATTAATTCAGAAAATCCCGATCAATATGGCTCATTTTTTAATAAAAGTCCAGATTATCAAATCTGTGAATCTATAAAAAATCTGTTAGCTTCAACCTTAAAGAAAGAAAGGCAAATGAATGAAAGTAGCAGGAATGATTTTGAAGCAACTTTTTAAACTCCACAAACAGAGGGCTTAACCGAAAGTAAGCTTATATTCCCTCTCCCCGTACTCGGGCATAGGCGTCAAGTTAAGCGGTTGAGCACCAAAAAGCATAGTCATTGCGAGCGTGAGCGAAGCAATCCAGTTCGAACTTTGTAGAAATTCTGTACTGGATTGCTTCGCTCGCGCTCGCAATGACGGCGTCCTTAAGGAAAAAAACTCTTAGCTTGACGCCTATGCCGTACTCGGGGAGAGGGTTAGGGTGAGGGGTTTTCCGCCCCCTCACCCCAGCCCTCTCCCCCGAGTACGGGGAGAGGGAGGAATATGAATTTGCTTTTTTTAGCTTATTTTTTCCTTAAACTGACGCCTATGCGGCTTGTCCGCGGGACGACGATTCGCGAAGACTATATTTATTTGTGTCCGTTGAATTGGGCAAATCTTATTCTTCCCCGCAGACTGTCTCCAATAATGCTGATGCGACTTCATATGGATTGGCATTGGCGCCAGGACGTCGGTCTTCAAAATAGCCATAACCAACATTGGCCACGGAGCGGGGGATACGCACGGAAGAACCGCGGTTAGCGACTCCCGATGAAAACTTATCGATGGGAGCGGTTTCATGTTTGCCGGTTAAACGCAATTCCAAATCAGCGCCATAAACCTTGATATGTTTGTCATGATTTTTCTCCAGAGCCTTGATGGCTTTATGGATAGCCGCCATGCCATTTTTGGGATCGCGGGTTTCTTTGGTGGAGAAATTGGTATGATTACCCGCGCCGTTCCAGTCGCCTTTGACGGGTTTGGGATGGAGGCGGGCATTGATGTCATGATCTTCGCCAATTCGATATAATAACCACCGCGCCAGCCAGAGGTGATCACACACCGTCAGCGGATCGGCGCTTTCACCGGCGATGCCTCGATAACCGATTTGAAACTCCCACTGACCGGGCATGACTTCGGCATTGGTGCCATAAATCATAAGGCCCGCATCGATGCAGGCCGCGGCGTGTTCTTCCACCAGATGGCGGCCAAACACTTCATCCGCTCCCACTCCGCAATAAAAAGGCCCTTGCGGTGCGGGATAGCCCCGATCTGGCCAGCCTAGCGGCTGCTGGCCGCGAAACAGAGTGTATTCCTGCTCGAAACCTAACCAGGGTTCGTGTTTATTGCCAAATTTTTCCATGAGTGTACGGAGTTTTGCGCGCTTGTTAGTGGGGTGCGGCTTTCCATCCGGGTTCATCACCTCGCAAAGTACCAGATAATTATCGCCTGGCAGTAAGGGGTCATTCACATAGCAGACCGGCTGCAAAAGCAGATCAGAGTCTCCACCGGTAGACTGGTAAGTAGAAGAACCGTCAAAATTCCACTCAGGAAAATCCTTCAGAGTGATTTCTCCGTGCGGGTTATGCAAAATCTTTACTTTTGAGCGTAATGTCTGGGACGGTTGACTACCGTCGATCCATATATAGGTAGCTTGGGAAATCATTGGGCTTATCTCCTTAATTTTGATACATAGCTAATGGGATGCATTTTAACGCATAATATAAAAATTCGAAAGTAGCTTGATTTAAAGAATTTTATTGACGGGGTTTAGTTAATTTGTTTAGCCATGGAGTTAAAGACAAAGTGATCGCGGCGGCGGCCAAACCCAGCAGGACATAATTTTGAAAAGCATGAGCATAAATTAAATTAGTGTGCAGAAGGTCATTGATGAGTTCTTTAGGGATGCTGGCCTGCGTGCCTAAATATCCAGCCAGCAAGCCGCCGTAGGCAAGACCTAAAAACCAGATACCCATCATTAACCCCACAAATTTTGCGGGAGCCAGTTGAGTGACCATGGAAAGGCCGATAGGAGAGAGCATCAGCTCTCCAATGGTAATAAAGAAATAACAAATCACTATCCAATAAGGTTTCACCAGACCACCGCCTGCAAAATGAATGCCGATCACCAGACATTGCATGGCGAACGCAATAATGGCCAAACCTAAAGTAAACTGGAGGCCCCTGGAAATATTAATCTTTTTCTCGTGAAACTTTTTCCACATCCAGGCCATGCAGGGTCCGATGAGAAATATAAAAATGGATTCCAGCGAAATGAACGCAACGGGCGGCACACTGTGTCCAAATATCACCCGGTCGACATTGCGGTCAATAAATAAATTAGCCACAGAAAATATTTGAAAAAACAATGCCCAGAAGACGATGGATATGATGATTAAAATAAGTAAAGCCAGCATTTTTGGACGCTCACTTTTCTCCAGACGGCAAATAATACCCAGTAAACACAACAGAATCAGCCCGCCAAAAGCGGTTAATGGCCAGTTTCCGGCGATGCTGGACGTTTTTAGTAAAAAGAAACAGACCACGAGGGCAAGAAGGGTGAGAAAGATGAAATTAGCGTTACTGTAAAACCATTTTTCGCGTTTTAAGGGCAGGCCTTTATCTTCATAATAACGGTATCCCCAGCGGAAAAAGCCCAACGCCACGATCAGTCCGCACGCGGCCACCGCAAAACAGACGTGCCATCCATAATATTCCTGTATATAACCGGAACTTAATGTCGATAAAACTATGCCGGCATTGAACAACAGGTAGTAAATGGTAAACCCGGTATCCCGGCGGGGATCGTTGTCGTGATAAAATTTACCGAGGAAACTGGAAATATTGGGTTTGAGAAAGCCATTACCCAAAATAATGACCGCCAATCCCAAAAACAGCGAGGTTTCGCGGGGAAGGAAAGGGAAAGCCAGGAGAATATATCCAATTAATAATAAAAAAGCCCCGACCAAAATAGTTCGACGGAATCCCAGCAGCCTGTCGGCGCAGAGTCCGCCTAAAATGGGGGAGATATACACTAATGCTGTAAATTGACCCATTACCGAATAGGAGCGGGCATCCGGAAAATTAAGGGTTTTGGTCATGTAAAAAATCAACAGACCCTGGACCAGGTAAAGTCCAAAGCGTTCCCACATTTCGGTTAAAGAGAGCGGCCATAAGGCGCGAGGTTGCTTCATAATAATCCAATTATGCCACATAAAAAAGTATAAATCGAGTGATATTTTCTTTTTCTTAAAGAATATTATATTCCTATTGTTCTGCCATAATTGCTTTTGGCCGCACGATACGATACTCTAATGAGCGATTATTAATTATAAATAATTTATGAATTGTCAACAGACCCTGGATTCAACAGGACAAACCTGATGGGATTAGTGCTCACTGTGATTGGCGCGGTCCTGGCCGTATTTATCGTGATATTACTCCACGAAGCTGGGCATTTTTGTGTCGCAAAGGCGTTCCGCGTCAAAGTGTTGCGCTTTTCCATTGGTTTTGGACCTCGGCTATGGTCACGTGTTGGCCGCAGTGGTACCGAATATGTGCTGGCGGCGTTGCCTATCGGTGGATACGTTAAAATGCTGGACGATCGCGAAATGCACGTATCGCGAGCCGACTCTTTTCACGCTTACAACCGGCAACCTCTTCTGATTCGCATGGCCATTGTCCTTGCGGGTGTTGTCGCTAATTTTTTGACTGCTCTTATTATTCTTTGGGGCATTTACTTATCCGGCGTTTCTTATATTAAACCCGTCATCGGTAAAGTGACGCCCGGATCTATCGCCTCGCGTTCCGGTTTACAGAGCGGCGATACCATTATGGCTATTAATGGTCACCCAACCCCTGGCTGGGAACAGGTAATCACCGCAATGGTTGAACAAATCGGCAACGCTCATCCCCTGACCATCACTACTCAGCCGCAAAATGGTTCAGGGATGCAGGTTCGGCAATTTTCTGAACAAAACTGGCGCCTGGGAGGGAATCAACCGGATCCTTTGGGCAGTTTGGGTATGACCCCCTTTCAGCCAGAGTTCCCCGCAATTGTGGAGAAGGTGATGTTCCGTTCTCCCGCCGCGCGCAATGGGTTGCAAAAAGGAGATCACATCGTTGGTTTAAATCACCAACCGGTTGCCGATTGGCCAGCGTTGTCTGATTATATTCACCAACACCCGAATCAGGAAGTGGCGCTGACCGTCAGAAGCGGCGAAACCCGGCGTGAACTCAATGTTCAGCTCGACAGTAAGCCCCAGAGAGGCCAGCCTGTCGGTTATTTAGGCATTGAAGCCAGAGCGCCAAAATGGCCCCCGGAAATGCTGGTGAGTCCGCATTACTCTGTTTTTACCGCCTTGGCGCCGGCATTGGATCAAGTGGTGGATTTAACGAAATTTAATATGCTGGTTCTGGCAAAAATGTTGACCGGTAAAATTTCTCTGCAAACTCTGGGAGGACCCATTACTATTTACCACTCCGCATACGATGCCTCCCGGGCCGGTCTGCAGGCCTATTTGGGGTTTATTGCCTTTATCAGTCTCGCCCTGGGTTTTATTAATGTGTTGCCCATTCCGGGCCTCGATGGGGGACATTTTTTATTTCAAATAATTGAGGGTATAATTAGAAAGCCAATATCCGAAAAATATCAAGAGATATTATTGCGGATAGGAATCGTTTTAATCATTCTCCTGCTGATTCAGGGAACGGTTAACGATATTATGAGATTGTTTTAATGGAGGATTTTACATGATTTTGCAACGAATGATTAATATTTTTGGCGGAATTGGTCTGTCGGCTCTATTAATGCTGGGGCTCAATGGCTGTTCATCCACACACCACGCGGCGCCAGTTTCCTCGGCGACAACCAGTTCGCCGCATGCGGCTTCTTTTGCTTCGTCCACGGTATGCGCTGACAATCCGTTCCTGCAAAAATATCAGTGCTCGTTTATGCGGGTTGAGCAGGCAGCGCGTTCCGGAGACCCCGACGCCCAGTATGCCCTTGGCTATTTATACTACTATGGCATTGGCACCACCCAGGATCGGCAAGCCGGTTTAGTCTGGATTAGAAAAGCGGCTGCCCAGGGCCAAAGCGTTGCCCAGGAAGCGCTGAGAACGTTAGCCACCACTCCTGCGGCAACTAAAAAGTCTCTCCAAACTACTAATCCTCAATCCAACGTTTCTACCAATGCAGCAGTAGCAACAACAACACCCACCACCACCGCCAGCCCAGCCGGAAAAGCCTCTGACGGATTACCTGCCAAATTATGGTGAAAAAAGAGTGGATACGACAGCAAGTCCTCCCTCCGTGAACCTGTCAGGGGGGCAATAAACATGGGCTGGATTAAAAAGATCAACTGGACGCTGACTTTATTTCTGCTACTAACTCCCCTGGTCGGCATAGCCGGGACTGTCTTTATCGTCGCGTCGGGACGCTTGCACATCGCGACTATTGTTTTAGCGCTGGTGTGGATGGTAGCGACAGGTTTGTCCATAACTGCGGGATATCACCGTTTATTTTCACACTGCACGTACCAGGCAAACAGGCTGGTGCGACTGTTCGTGCTGTTATTTGGCGCGGGCGCTTACCAGGGCAGCGTTCTGGAATGGTGTACCGATCATCGCAACCATCATCGGTATTCAGAAACGGAAAAAGACCCCTACAACATTGAAAGAGGATTCTGGTTTGCGCATATTGGCTGGTTGTTGATGCTGGATCCCTCATCGCGGGATTTCAGCAACGTGGAAGATTTATCAGCCGATAAGTGGATCCTCTGGCAGCATAAAAACTGGTCGTGGCTGGCGTTGACTTGGGGTTTTGTCATGCCGACTCTGATCGCCGGTCTGTTTTGGGATGACTGGTTGGGCGGATTGTTGCTGGCGGGGGTTTTTCGACTGGTGCTGAATCATCATTGTACTTTTTGCATTAACTCGGTGTGTCATGTTTTTGGCAAACGCGCCTATTCTCTGGAACAAACCGGACGGGACAACTGGATTACGGCCTTTTTTACTTACGGTGAAGGGTTTCATAACTTCCATCATCAGTTTCCCCTGGATTATCGCAACGGCATTCGCTTTTATGACTATGACCCCACCAAGTGGATCATCTGGATGTGGAGCCGACTGGGGTTAGCCAGTGATTTAAAGACCATTAGTCTGGTGCATTTAACCCGTTATCGTTTGAGAACGGATGAACTGGCGCTGCTTACCCGTTTCAAACAGAGTTCCGATGCTGTTATGAGTTATATTCATGAGCAACTGCTACCTTTGCGTTCGCAAATTTTGCAGGTCATGGCCCGAATTGATGCCATTGAAAAAACCGGCAAAATCAAAGAATATCGTGATCAATTAAAAATAGCGCGTTCGGAATTGAAATATTCCTTATCCATCTGGAGCCGAACCAAAGCCAGACTGCTCGAATCCGGGGTTAAAGTTGCCAGTTGATTTCGCCGCGTCCCATCTGTTTTAACAGTTCGTTGGCTTGAGAGAAATGGCGGCATCCTAAAAACCTCGATGTGCGGACAGTGGGGAAGGGTGGGGGGCGGTGAGAATCCGGTGTTTAAAGGGGTTGATGATTCGCGATTTTTGTTGTGCAGGTGAACCCCACAATAAAAATACTATCCCCTGAGGATGATCGTTCAGGCAGTCAATCACCTTGTCAGTAAATTTTTGCCACCCTATCTGGGCATGGGATTGTGGTTTACCCGCTTCAACCGTTAATGTCGCATTTAACAATAAAACTCCCTGTTTTGCCCACGCTTCCAGACAGCCGTTTTTAGGGGGCACACAGCCTAGATCATTTTTTAATTCTAAAAAAATATTCTGGAGAGAAGGTGGGATAGGCACGTTTGGCAATACCGAGAAAGCCAATCCGTGCGCCTGTCTGAGGCCGTGGTAGGGATCCTGGCCAAGGATCACCAAGCGAACTTCCGCAAAAGGCGTTAACTTTAAGGCATTGAAGATATCTTTTTGCGCAGGGTAAATAACTTTACCTGCCGCGCGCTCTTTTTCTAAAAAAGTTAAAATTTGCTGGAAATAAGGTTGGGTTTTTTCGCTGGCCAATAAAGACTGCCAGGTGGCGATCTGTGCAGGAACATCCATCGTAACTATCACTTTTACCTCAGGTTTGACGAAAAACCGTGCTCAAAATGCTCACATACCGATGTATGCTCCGCTTTAGCCAAAATTGAACGTTCTGCATCTGTAAATTCATGTGCTGAATGGATACCATCCATCATGCTTTAACTAAATACCATCAGAGTGCTATTAAATCCCTGATGTTGCAGTTGATCGACGACATCGGACCTTTGCAAGTCTTTTAGAGGGCCGATCTGAACACGATAAATAGTTTTGTCGTTCATATTGACTGTTTCGATCCGCGCCGACTGGTGAGTCAACTGAGCAACTTTTATTTTCACCTGTTCAGCCCTCGCCATTTGCTGGAAAGCGCCAACCTGAAGGTAAAGCTGTTTGGGATTTTTTTTAGCTAACAGAATCGGAGCTGCGCTATCGTCCACCGTAATCGCTTCTACTCTAACTTTGGCAGTGCCCTGATCGGCGTATCCAAGTTTTTTGGCTGCTGCATAAGATAAATCCATAATGCGATCATTGGCAAAAGGTCCGCGGTCATTCACTTTAACCACCACCTGACGGCCATTATCTAAGTTTGTCACGCGTACATACGTGGGGATGGGTAAGGTTGGACTGGCGGCTGTCATTGCCAACATATCATACGGTTCACGATTGGCTGTCATTTTGCCGTGAAATTTTGTGCCATACCAGGAAGCGACTCCGGTTTTATTATAGCCTTTGGCCGAATTCATCACGTAATAATGCTTGCCTGCAATGGTATAAACCTGAGGATTACAATAAGCGTCCTTGGGTTCGTATTTAGGCGTAGCATCTTTTAATTGGCTGACATCCACGGGGAAGGGCGGCGCCCCGTCTCTTGACGTGGTGATAATTTTCGGCTGAGTTTGCCCCGGCATGGTACTGCAAGCGGTCAGACTCAGTACGACTGCCAAAGAAGTCACGATTACTCGCGAAATTGTCGTTATTTTAATCATAACATGTCCATGTTATAGGCATTTATTTATGCCTGGTTAAACGGTACTTTCAGTAATATACCACAATTAATGAATATATCAAGCAACCAGCGGCCGGCTCCCGCTGAGTACAGCGGGAGCCGCTTCCTGTTTTGATCCTGCGCTCGGCAGAGCCGATGCTCGGAATGAAGGGGGAGTCGCTAGGCACAACTCCCCCTTGCGATCCCCCATGGCGTAAGGTATTTTCCCGGCCCTCTCCCACAAGGGGCGAGGGAGTTTGATGAACAAATCTTTGCGGCAAGGGCAGCAATTTTGGTTAAAATTTATCACATTTTTATGATAGGATCTGAAAATTTCCGGGTTAAAGGTCTGGTTTGTTCATTTTTGCCTTTGCGAATCGCAAACAGAGTATCTTGACTTGTTGAGCGTTTTATTTTCTTTGGCTTCTCCTCAACGTTGAAAGATTCAATCCGGGGTTGATGGAAATGGTTGAGTTGCGCCGTAAATTTATCTAAACACTCTATACGTTTCTGTTGGGTTAAACCTTGTATTGGACCTGTTTGCAAATTTGCCAATATTTTTTTAATTTCACTCAATAATTCTTTTGAACTCATGCGTTCCTTGCGGATTGCATATAGATTCCGGTGAACCAGTTTCTGCAAATCCAGTAAAATACCAGGCATGATCGTTAAAAATTGGGCAATTTTTTCATGAAAAATTTTTAGTGAGTTGCACAATGCCCAAACATCATCTTTAGGGTGAACGTCATCGTTGGGCGGAATTGTTTCAGTAAATTCAGAAATAATTTGAAGCTGAAACTGAGGAAGATGTCGCTTTTCGCTACGAAAATAAGGGTGATCAAATGACAAATAAGGAATCGTTTCCACTCTTGAGTAGTAGTCTTTATCAGTTTTTTCTTCTATAGGTTTCATAGTGTCAAAATCACTTAGCCAAAAATGCATGCCATGCAGACTACGTAGAAATAAAAAATTATCCAGTTTTACATCTCTATGCATTATCCCTCTTTCGTGTAAAATGGCCAATGCGCTGGAAACTGCAAAATAAGCCCCCAAAATATCAGCCAGGTCTGGCTTATATTCGTTTAATTTATCGCATAACTCTTCCCATGATCCTAAAGCAAGGGGTGTAAAACTGATGGCTTTGTAAAATTCATAAAGATACACATTGCCAAAATCTATGGGTGCAAAAAACGGGCCAGTCAACCGGGGTAAATTATCTTTTAATTTTTTTACGTACAACAAATCTTCTATTGCAAAAAACGGGCTGTTCAACTGAGGTATGTCACCTTCTACACGTTGGCTTATGCAAATATAATGTGTGTAATAAACGGAAGCTACATAAGGTAGTATGGCGCCTCTATCATTAAAACACCAAGCACGACGAAGCTTTTTCCTGCCTGGCTTTTCATATATTATTTTTTCATTTTCTGGATATTTATTATTCTCCAGCTTTCTTTTCAAATAGCTAGGGATTTCCTTTTTACCTGACTTTTTCTCATCATCTGAATAATGACGAGCTTTTTTACTATTGGGATCAAATATCAGGTTGATTTCTTCTGTTTTTACAAAATTTTTGATGGTCTGGCAGAAATTTTCAAATTTTGAATGACTTTTTTCCTCATCTCTCATCATATAAATTATTCACCTCAAGATTATTTCGTGTAATATACTTAAATACAATAAAGCAAAATGTCAAATAATGCAACAAATTATGGCTTGCTTTTGGGGTCGATTCAGGGTAAAATCTCGGGCTTCCTAAACCTTGCTTCGCCGGTATCCGGCGGGGCTGTATTAAATACAACCAAAAGGATAACATTGCTATGCGACATTATGAAATCGTATTTTTAGTCCATCCTGATTGTAGCGATCAGGTTCCGGGCATGCTTGAGCGCTACCAGTCCATGATTAAGGCCAGCAAAGGTCAGGTCCATCGTCTGGAAGATTGGGGCCGCCGCCAACTGGCTTATCCCATTAATAAAGTACGTAAAGCACATTATATTTTAATGAACATCGAGTGTGACAATCCGTTGTTAAGCGAACTGGAAAACGCCTTCCGCTATAACGACGCAGTACTTCGCAACATGATTATTAAACGGGATGCCGCCATTACCGAACCGTCTCCGATCATGAAAGAGCAGGAGTATAGCAGTCATCATCGCGGTCAACGTCCCTCGGGAGGTGACGATTTTGAAGCCGTCGAGACTAGCGAAACTGAGGGCGAATTTGAATCAGAAGAAGAGAGGAGCTAATCATGGCTAATTATTTCCGTCGCAAAAAATTCGCATCCCCGTCCGATGCTACTGACAATACCAATGAGATCGATTACAAAAACTTACGGGTTTTAAGAGAATACGTCATGGACTCAGGCCGGATCGTTCCCAGCCGTATCACTGGCCGCAAGGCGCGTGACCAGCGGCGTCTCGCGAAAGAAATTAAGCGTGCGCGTTTTTTAGCACTATTGGCGTATTGCGATACTCATCAGTAGTTGAGTCGTGTGCGTAAATTAGGAACGTATCTTTTAGCGAACCCCATCCACGCCATGGCCGCGGCATTAATTTGTGCGATATTGCCGCTGATCTCAATACCGGGCGGTTTCCTGGCCGCCATCCTGATCGGCTTTGTCACTTTATGCCGTGGATACAAAGCCGGCTTGCTGGTAATGATTGGGGTAGCCATCCCGGTGGTGATTATCGCGGTCTGGAAACAGACCGTGTTATTCGATGTGGTTTTGCTGCGTTGCATTCTGGTGTGGGTACTGGCCCTGATTTTACGGAGCACGGTATCCTGGCGCTTAACACTGGAAACCATGACGATATTGGGGATTTTAACAGTACTGGGATTTCATCTGGTACTGGAAGATGTTCCCGGCTGGTGGTCTGTCACGTTACAGCGGTATGAGACTTTCTTAAGCTCCATACTGTCGGGGCAGGTGACGGAAGATCGGGTGCACGAGATGGTCACTCAAATCATCCCCATCGCTACCGGTTTATTTACCGCGCTGATGTTACTGGGAGCATTTTGCGAGCTGTTGCTGGCACGGTGGTGGCAGGCGGCACTGTTTCGTCCGGGTGGGCTGGCCAAAGAATTTATAGAAATTCGCGCCGGATTAATTTTGGCGGGTATATTGACCATAACCGTGGTGACCGCCCTGTTTGGGGTGGGTTTCGCCATAGACCTGTTGCCGGTGGTCATTTTGCCGCTAACGATCAGCGGGTTAAGTTTGTTGCATAAATGGGTACGTTATAATAAAAAAATAGTGTATTTATTAGTGATGGTTTACATTGGTTTGATCTTTTTACCCATGGTGCTTATCATGGTGTTAGCACTGGCAGGATACGTGGATAGCGGATACGATTTCCGCAAGCGTTATTTTACCAATCATTTACCTAAAAAGGGGGTTTAGAAATGCGAGTTATTTTACAACAAGAAGTAGCGAATCTGGGCAAAGTGGGCGATCAGGTTTCGGTGAAACCGGGTTTTGCCCGTAATTATTTACTGCCCCAGGGTCTGGCGATGCTGGCCTCGGCTAAAAATATTGCGGACTTTGAGGCCCATCGCGCAGAGCTGGAAAAAGCGGCGGAAAAAGTATTGGCAGAGGCTAAACATCGCGCCGACAAACTGGCCGAACTGGAAATTATCATCACAGCCCAGGCAGGAGATGAGGGTAAGCTTTTCGGTTCCGTAGGTCCACGGGATATCGCTGACGCCATCGTCGAAAAAGGCGTTCAGGTCGAGAAGCGGGAAGTGATTATGCCGGAAGGGCCCCTTCGTCAAACCGGCGAATTTACCGTCACTCTTAAGCTGCACGGTGCATTGAATGTCCCGGTTAAAGTGAAAGTAGTCGGTGAAGCCCGCACTTAATCAGGCCTCAGTATTTTCCCCTCTTCCGCAAGGGGCATAGGCGTCAAGCTAAGGGATTTTGGAAGTTTCCCCCTTTGAAAAAGGGGGATTAAGGGGGATTTTTTGAACAAGGCATTTGTGTTCAGTCCCAAAATCCCCCCTAACCCCCCTTTTTCAAAGGGGGGAATCAGAGGAAAAATCCTTAGCTTGACGCCTATGCCGCAAGGGGAGAGGGAGAATTTTTAACTTAGTGTCATTCGGATATCGGCTACGGCCATACATGGATTAATTAGTATGTCGTCTCAATCCATTGCCCCCCGCACACCAAAAATGCCTCCGCACTCGCAGGAGGCAGAACAGGCAGTTTTAGGCGCACTGATGATCGATCATCGCGCCTGGGACCGCATTTCCGACCGGTTAATCAGCAAGGATTTTTATCGTCATGACCATCAGCTGATTTTCCAGGCCATGACGGAACTGGCCGAACGAAGTCAGCCCTTTGACGTGGTGACTGTGGCCGATAATCTTAAAATGCGCCAGCAGCTGGAAGGGGCGGGAGGCGAAGGTTATTTATTTGAACTCGCACAAAATACGCCAACTGCGGCGAATGTGGTTGCTTATGCAGACATCGTGCGCGAAAGAGCTATCCTGCGCCAACTGATCAGTGTCGGCACGGATATGGTTGAAAAAGCCTACCAGGTGTCGGGACAGGAGAGTAAAGACCTGCTGGACGCCGCCGAACAGCAGGTATTTCAGATCGCCGAGCAACACACCCGGGAAAGCGGTCCGGTTAATATCAGCACTCTGTTGGCCCGAACCACGGAGCGCATTGATGAACTGTATCGCAGTGGCAATACTTTAACCGGCGTCTCCAGCGGCTTTACAGACATGGACCGCATGACAGCCGGGTTACAAAAAGGTGATTTGATCATTATCGCGGGCCGGCCTTCCATGGGTAAAACCAGTTTTGCCATGAACATCGCCGAAAACGTGGCCATTAAATCCCAAAAACCGGTGCTGATATTCAGTATGGAAATGCCGGGCGAGTCGCTGACCATGCGCATGCTGTCTTCATTAAGCCGGGTGGATTTGAGTAAAGTATTAACCGGTAAACTCAGCGATGAAGACTGGCCCCGCATTTCCTCATCCGTGGGTATACTGGCGGAAACTTTGCTTTACATCGACGACACCGCCGCACTGACACCCAGCGACCTGCGTTCGCGCGCGCGGCGCATTGCCCGCGAACATAATGGTTTAGGATTGATCGTGGTGGATTATTTACAACTCATGCGAGTACCCGGCAATAAGGAAAACCGCACCAATGAAATTTCTGAAATTTCCCGCTCCCTTAAAATATTAGCCAAAGAACTCAACGTCCCCGTGATTGCATTATCCCAATTAAACAGAGGTTTGGAACAGCGCAGCGACCGCCGTCCCGTCATGTCCGACTTACGCGAGTGTGTCCCTGGTAATACTTTGGTTATGTTAGCTGATGGCCGACGTGTACCCATTCAGGAATTGGCCGATCAAACCCCGGAAGTGCTCACCATTAATCCGCAAGGAAAAATTATTTCAGCTACCAGTGATAAAGTATGGCGCGTAGGTAAAAAACCTGTTTTTACTGTACATTTGGCCAGCGGCCGTACTATTCAAGGCACTGCTCAACATCGGTTATTTGCTCCAGAAGACTGGAAAATGATTAGCGATTTAAAAATCGGGGATCGATTAGCCATTGCCCATCGCCTCCCAGAGCCCGACAATGTAGCAGAATGGTCTGATGATCGTTTAGCCCTGTTAGGCCAAATGATTGGCGATGGCAGTTATTTATCTAATCAACCTATGCGATATACCACCTGCTCTGAAGAGAATAGTGAAATTGTTGCAAAGGCTGCCTGCGAAGAGTTCGGTGCTATTGTTAAGCGCTATCCAGGCCGCGGCAACTGGCATCAACTGGTCATTAGCGGCAATGGCAACAGATGGCATCCTCGTGGTGTGAATCAATGGTTTCGGGAATTAGGAATTTATAATCAACGCTCTCATCAAAAACATATTCCAGAAATAGTTTTCTGTTTTTCGAATGCCAAAATTGCAATTCTATTACGCCATTTATGGGCGACAGATGGGTGTATTTTCGTCTCAAAAAATCATGCGAGCGCTATTCATTACAGCACCAATAGTCGAAAATTAGCGAACGATGTTGCGACATTATTGCTCAGGTTTGGGATAGTTGCACGAATTGCGACCGTTCAGAAAAAGCAATACCGGCCTACTCACATGGTGGTTATTACCGGTGCTGACTCTCAAAGAATTTTCCTGCAGGAGATAGGAGCATATGGCCCCCGTTGTGTCCAGGCGGCTGCATTGCAACAGGCGTTGACAGGAATAGTCGCTAATACCAATGTAGACACTTTACCGCAAAGCTTATTCGAGCGGGTGCGTTCTCAAATGTATGAACAGGGTATTTCTCAACGCCGCATGGCTAATATGCGTGGAACGGCCTATGGTGGAACGTCACATTATGCTTTTTCACCTTCACGGGAGTTACTAAGCGAATATGCCGAACTTCTTAATGACGATATTTTACGTATGCACTGTAATAGTGATTTATTTTGGGATCGGGTGGTAGCCATAGAACCGGCCGGAGAGATGGAGGTTTATGATTTAACTGTGCCTGATACGGCGGTCTGGTTAGCGAACAGCGGTATTGTCAGTCATAATTCGGGCGCGATTGAGCAGGATGCGGATTTGATTGCGTTTATTTATCGGGATGAAGTTTATGATGAAAATAGTAAGGATAAAGGTATCGCTGAAATTATTATCCGCAAACAGCGTAATGGGCCGATCGGTGATTTTAAGGTCACTTTTATCGGGCATCTTACCAAATTCGAAAATTATATTGCCATGGAACGGCTGGAAGGGAGTTTTGTTTGAGCAGTGGAGCTTGTGTCGCGCACATTGATTTATCCGCGTTGCGGCATAATTTACAGCGGGTGAGGACTTTGGCCGGTTCCCGATCCATTCTGGCGATGGTGAAGGCGGATGGATATGGTCACGGCCTTTTGCGGACTGCCCGGGCTTTCGAGAAGGCCGACGCCCTCGGCGTCGCCGCGTTCGAGGAAGCGATCGCGCTGCGGGAAGGGGGGATTACCAAACCGGTTATTGTGATGTCCCGCTTTTACCATGTTGATCAAATTGCCTTGTGCCAGCAGTATCAAGTGGGTGTCGTGGTTAATCAGCCGTATCAGATTGAGATGCTTGAAAATACCCCGGCGTCATCACCACTGACAGTATGGTTAAAAATAGAAACCGGTATGAACCGGCTGGGTTTATTCGGCCCGGAGTTTATCGACGCTCAAAGACGTTTGCGTCAATTGCCGTGGATTCATCAACCGGTCGGGGTGATGACGCATTTCGCATGTGCCGATATTCCAGACCATCCTCTCAATGCCATGCAAATGAATATATTTCGAAATCTCACCCACGATTTTCCCGGCCCAAAAAGCATGGCCAATTCCGCAGCGATTTTGTCCAACCCGGAGACGTTATGCGACTGGGTGAGACCCGGGATCATGCTCTACGGCGCATCACCCTTTAAAGATCAGACCGGCGAGCAATGCGGATTGCGTCCGGCGATGACCCTGACCTCCCGTTTAATCGCCGTGCGGACGCTCCGGCCCGGAGATATCGTGGGTTATGGAGCTGCCTGGCAATGTCCCGTGGAAATGCCGGCAGGTGTGGTGGCGATAGGCTACGGCGATGGTTATCCCCGTCACGCCCGCAACGGCACACCCGTACTGGTTAACGGCGTTATTTGTCCGCTGATCGGCAGGGTATCCATGGATATGATCGTGGTTGATTTACGTCCTGCCCCAAATACTAAAGTGAATGATCCCGTGGTTTTGTGGGGCAAAGGCTTGCCGGTTGAATGGGTCGCTGACTGTGCGGAAACTATTTCCTATGAATTATTCTGTCAGGTCACCAGACGGGTAGAGTTTATAGCCCATGAATGATTACGAAAGAAAAATTTACTGGAAATGCCGCCGCGGTATGCTCGAACTGGATTTAATTTTCCGTAAATTTTTTGAAGAAAAATTTCACGATTTGTCCGCCGATGATCAACAGATATTTGTCGAATTGCTGGATGAATTCGATCCGGTCCTTGCCGACTGGATTTTCGGTGGCCGAAAACGCCTACCGATGCCCGCTTCAATAGCATCGTGACACAAATGAGAAATGGAGTCCTGGAAAGGGCATAGGCGTCAAGTTAAGCGGTTGAGCACCAAAAAGCATAGTCATTGCGAGCGTGAGCGAAGCAATCCAGTTCGAACTTTGTAGAAATTCTGTACTAGATTGCTTCGCTCACGCTCGCAATGACGGCGTCCTTGAGGAAAAAAACTCTTAGCTTGACGCCTATGCCTGGAAAGGGTGGCATGATGTCATCCTTCTGGACTCCTGCGACACGAGGCCGGCTCTTAGGTCAGCCCAAACTGGGTCGTGCTTGAGGAAGACGAATTGGAACCTGAAGATGATGGCTGAAATAAATTAGGCCATCTCTTATGGATTGCATAATGATAGGCATTTTCCAGAAGAACTAAAGTCGAGGTATCCTTGCAATCGGATGATGCATAACATTTATCAATAGCAATTCGTATCCGTCTAGCAGCATTTTTCGTGTTTTTAATCAAAAATTGAGTGATCTCAGTAGAATGATTATCAATAATCGCATAGATTAAAGGAGATAGATGAACTCCATTCTTGGTATGGCGTTTATTCATTATTCCTAAAGAGGCCTTATACTCATGCAGTAGTTTAACCAGATCCAGGCGATTATTTTCAATGGCAATAAAAATAGGAGCAGGCTGGGTGCATCCGGGATCTATAAAGCCATCAGGATTAGCTCCTTTAGAAAGTAGGTATTCAACGATACCCGCATGACCGTGTCTCAATGCGAAAAGTAAAGAATTTATGCAAATTTCACCATTTAATGGTTTCCTTTCGGTCTTTAGCGAAAAGCACGTATTTTCCACAATACATTGAACACCTTCCAGCCAATTTTTAAGGATAGCTGCAATCAGAGGAGTCCCACAGGCGATTTTTTCAGAATAGATACGGTAGCGGGCATTATAGAGTAAAGCAGATCTGTAATAATAAGATTCCAAATGACTCCGTTTCTGGCAAAATTCTGTCAATCCTTTTATATCTTTATTTCCTATATAATAAAATAACATCTCAGAACTTGTTCCATTATAAAAATCCAATGTCTTAATTAACCCGGGATTCTTGCTTACGGCGACCATATCATTAGTATTCATTGGAAAATGATTTCTATTATTATAGAATTCTAATGGCATTTTTCCTCTGGATATCCGGGTTGTTTGAAGTTCTATTTGATTTTTATTCAATTGATTTAAAGTATACTCAAGCAAATCGACACAACCCAAAATGGCTGCCGCCATTGCTAAAGAGAAATTCCTATTGTCAGGAGTCCAGTTTTTATTCCAGTTTGGTTGTTGTCGTAAAGTTTGACAAATTTTTCTTTGATTACAGACATGAGCGCAGGCATAAATCCATAATACGCTCTCAGACATGCGCTCATTGGGAGAGCGAACAAAAGAAAGCGCCTGAAATAAATTAAAATAAACCACACTTCTGCGTGTTATAAATTCCATGTTGTATAACATTTCATAACAAAAATTTAAAAAGCTTTGAAATCTTAACCGGCGAGCCAATGTAACGACGCTTTCACCAAAGCCGTCTTTTTGATAAAAAATTTTGTCAATCAGAGCAGGATCATTATTTTTCGATTCAATGAAGCGTTGGGCTCCTAATAGATTACGCTCTTCTACAAACCTGAACAACCGTATATAGTCATAATCGAATAAAGTATAATAACGAGCGTGAAAGGACGCATACTTGTGATATAGATTTTTACTGAAATCAATCAGGTGACAAACAGACAGGGGTTTAAAAAAATAAATGTCCAGGATCCGCTGTAAGACATTAAAAGCAAAAACTGAATGAGTCTGTAACAGATGCAGCCAGGTCTTTTTCTTCTAAAAAACCTCCCGTTAAAATCCCAACCCATACACTGAGAGACAGTTTAAACCACGGGACGCGCCTGCTCAGAAATTTCTCTTCAGAAGGTTTTTTTTCTTGTTTCAAAGTGAAAGAGGGGCTATCTAAACTGGAAAGTAAATATTTAACCATTTCTACCCGTTCAAATTCCCGGGCTAATCTTAAGTGACGTTTGAGAAAACTCTCATCAACCAAAGGAAATAGTTCTCCCTGCATGAGCAGGTATTTGAAACCTTGCATCCAGTTTTTGGCAATAGCCACACCTAACGGAGAAAGTTGATGATCTGAATCTATATTGAGATATCGATTAAACAGATCTGAGTCCGGGCTTTGGGAAACAGGGCTATAAGCTACCAGTCCTAGTCCTTTTAAGTCTTTACACTCTACAAAGTAGCAAAGTAAATTATGACAGTCAGAATCCAATCTGACTGACGGTTCCATTAGATCAAAAATATAATCTATGATGACCTGATTCTTGCCAAACGCAGCCATTTCGATCGGGGAAAAATTGAGGCCGGGGCTTGTCACATAAAGATTGGCGGCATGGAATGATTTCTCTCTTAACACCTGGTTATGAATGTGTTCCTGATGATTCACCGGCCCATCGACTACTTCCAATGCCAGCGTCAACAAGTCATAGCTGCTGAGTAAAATCGCTATGCCGGCTAAAGATTGAGGCTCTTTTTCGTCCATCCAGGTTCTTTGCCAGGCTGATTTTTGGGTAATGTCCTCGTATAGTTCAACCTGTTTGCATAGACAGATGCAGGCAAATATCCACAGTGCTTCATTGGACATGGAATGATTTAAATCATCCATGACTTCGGAGTAACATCCTGTCTTCACCAAAAGGTTTGCATCCCGGTTTGATCGATGTCCCTCTACAATAAAAGTATTAAAACAAAAATCTAAAAATTTTAGCAGTTTATAGCGGCCAGCCAGGGAAATGGCCGTTTCTCCGTCGCTATTTTTTTGATAAAACACCCGATCGATGACATTACTTTTTTTAGCCTTGAGTTGAGTTTGGATAAAACTTTGTGCTTTTTCATCATTTTTGTTTTCAATGGCTTCAAACAATTCCGCGTATACCGGATCGAACAAAGTATAGTAACGCTTATTAAAATACTTTCTTGTTGAATTCAAATTTTTGAGTAGCTGGATGTCGTAAGTCACGACAGGTGAAAAAGGAAAGCAGCCAAATTTATCCTTGCAGAGATTGACCACGGCCTGCCAGGCGATGAGGGCAAAATTTCTGTTGAGAAAAGATAAAGAGTCCAGATCACGCTTATTCAAAAATCCGGTTATCGATACCCAAAGCTCATCGGGAAGGGTAATCGGTAAATTGGATTTGGATATTCGCTCAAAATGCTGATCTATTCTGGTTACCTGTTTCAAATTGTCATCGATATCCTCTTTACTGTCATGTATAGTTATTTTTTCAATATTTGCCTGAATGTTCATCAGTTCGAGCTGATGAGGATCCTCTTCTTCTTTAACAATGCAGTCCCAGTTAAAATGTTGACCTATTTTGATTAATAATGCCTCTTTTTGATTAAGTACTTCCAGTTTCAAATCGTTTGTTTCTTCATTTTCATCGTAAACGTTACCGTCATCCTCATCAACAATTGCTTTACTGTCATCTTCAGGTATTTCTTTAATTTTCGCCTGAATTTTTATCAGTTCGAGTTTATAATGAGCATAACCATGCTTCTCGAAAAAAAGGACTGAATCCATAAAAAGGTCATACCCAATTTTTTTTGTGATAAACTCTGCCCGGTTTTGATACTTATTTAGAAAACGTTTTAATTTTTCGGCTTTTTTAATAACTGAATTATTTATTTCTTTCTTTTTTGTATTCTGCATAAGAAGATCAAATTTTTCGAAATACTCCTGCGCAATAGAAGCAAACTCTTTAAGATGGCAGATACGACGATAAAATTTTTCTGAATCCTGAGGAGTGAATGGGTGGATCTTTAATTCTTTTTTGTATAAATTGAGTTCCTGACGGAAATCCCTATTTAATTCATCCAGATTATTAAGAATGCTATGAGCGGATCTGCCCAACGTTTTTAGTTCATCTGAGTTTGTGTACTCCAGACTGTCCTGATTTTCATTCCGATTTACAATAGAAAAATTTTTCTTCATGGTATTTCTTCCCCTCTACTGATGACAACCACAATCAGATCAGCCCAAACTGGGTCGTGTCTGATGAATATGAAATGGAACCCGAATTTGGCTGAAATAAATTAGGCCATGTATTATGTGTTATATTCTGATAAGCCTTTTCCAGTGAAGAGAGTATCCCGGTATCCTGATAATTTAACGCACGATATTTTTTGATAGCAAATTCTATCTTTCGTGCGGCATTATTCGTGTTTTTTATTAAAAATTGAGTGATCTCAGGACGACTATTAATAATCGCACTGATTAAAGGGCATGGACGTTCGTTCACAGGAGAGCTTTTATCCTCTATTTCTAAAGAGGCCTTATACTCATGCAGCAGTATAACCAGATCCAGGCGATTATTTTTAATGGCAATAAAAATAGGAGCAGGCTGGGTAGATTCGAGGTCCATAAAGCCATCAGGATTAGCTCCTTTAGAAAGTAGGTATTCAACGATATCCGCATGACCCTGTTTCAATGCGAAGTGTAAAGAATTACAGCAAATTCCACCATTTAATGGATGCCTTTCGGTCTTTAGCGAAAAGCACGTATTTTCCACAATACATTGAACACCTTCCAGCCAATTTTTAAGGATAGCTGCAATCAGAGGAGTCCCACAGGCGATTTTTTCAGAATAGATATGGTAGCCGGCATTATAGAGAAGAGCAGATCTGTAATAATAAGATTCCAAATGACTCCATTTATGGCAAAATTCTGTTAATCCTTTTATATCTTTATTTCCTATATAATAAAATAACATCTCAGAACTGGCTCCATTATAAAAATTCAATGTCTTAATTAACCCGGGATTCTTGCTTATGGCTACCATACCATTAGTATTTATTCGAAAATGATTTCTATTATTATAGAATTCTAATGGCATTTCTCCCCTGGATATCAGGGTTGTTTGAAATTCAATTTGAATTTTATTCAATTGATTTAAAACAAACTCAAGCAAATCGGCACAACCCAAAATGGCCGCCACCATTGCTAAAGATAAATCCATATTGGGAGAAATCCAGTTTTTATTCCAGTTTTGTTGTTGTCTTATAATTTGACAAACTTTTCTTTGATTACAGGCATAAGCGCAGGCATAAATCCATAATACGCTCTCAGACATTGGCTCATGGGGAGAGAAAACAAAAGAAAGTGCCTGAGGTAAATCAAAATAAACCACACTTCTGCGTGTGATAAATTCCATGTTGTTCAACAGAACAGTTTTATAACAAAAGGTTAAAAAACTTTGAAATCTTAACCGGCGGGCCAATGTTACAACGCTTTTACCAAAGCCGTCTTTTTGATAAAAAATTTTGTCAATCAGAGCGGGATCATTATTTTTCGATTCAATGAAGCGTTGGGCTCCTAATAGATTACGCTCTTCTACAAATCTGAACAGTCGTATATAGTCATAATCGAATAAAGTATAATAACGAGGGTGCAAGGAGGCATACTGGTGATATAGACTTTTACTGAAATCAATCAGGTGACTAACAGACAGGGGTTTAAAAAAATAAATGTCCAGGACCCGCTGTAAGACATTAAAAGCAAAAACTGAATGAGTTTGTAACAGATGCAGCAGGTCTTTTTCTTCTAAAAACCCTCCCGTTAAAATCCCAACCCATACACTGAGAGACAGCTTAAACCACGGGACACGCTTGCCCGGGAATTTTTCTACAGAATGTTTTTTTTCCTCTTTCCAGGTGAGAGAGGGGCCTTTTAAACTGGAAAGAACCTGATTAAAGGCGGCTTTGATTAAAAAATTTTCTCTCTTATGTTCAGCGTAAATCGATAATCCCTTAAATAACAATTCAGAAGCTTTCTGGTTTCCAAGCTTCTGGACTATATATTGGATTATCGCCTCATTTTCATTGAGCGCGGCCTCAATGAGGGGAGAAGTAAACTTATTATCATAAGATACAGACGTCAGGGAGGCCTTGTTTTCAACCAATAATTTAACCAGTTGCAAATTATTTTTCCTGATCGCATAAAAAATCGGCGCCGGGTTTTTGTTATCAGAATAATCAAATGTTATGGGGTTTTTGTCACTGGAAAGTAAGTGTTTAACCATCTCTATCCGTTCAAATTCCAGGGCTAATCTTAAGTGACGTTTGAGAAAACTCTCATCAACCAAAGGAAATAGTTCTCCCTGCATGAGCAGGTATTTGAAACCTTGCATCCAGTTTTTTGCAATAGCCACACCCAAAGGAGAGAGTTGATGATCTGAATCTATATTGAGATATCGATTAAACAGATCTGAGTCCTGTCTTTGGGGAGCAGAACTATAAGCTAATCCTAGTCCTTTTAAGTCTTTACACTCTACAAAGTAGCAAAGTAAATTATGACAGTCAGAATCAGAACCCAATCTGGCGTCCTGTTCCATTAGACCAAAAATATAATCTATGATGACCTGATTCTTGCCAAACGCAGCCATTTCGATCGGAGAAAAACTGAGGCAGGGGCGTGTCACATAAAGATTGGCGGCATGGAATGATTTCTTTCTTAATACCTGGTTATGAATGTGCTCCTGATGATTCACCCATGCCGGCCCATTGACTACTTCCAATGCCAGCTTCAACAAGTCATAGCTGCTGAGTAAAATCGCCATGCCGGCTAAAGATTGAGGCTCTTTTTGGTCCATCCAGGCTCTTTGCCAGGCTGATTTTTGGGAAATGATCCTGTATGGTTCATCCTGTTTGCATATAAAGGCGCAGGCAAATATCCACAGAGCTTCATTGGACATGGAATGATTTAAATCATCCATGACTTCGGAGTAATTGCCTGTCTTCACCAGAATGTCTGCATTCCGGTTTAATCGATGTCCCTCTACAATAAAAGTATTAAAACAAAAATCTAAAAATTTCTGCAGTTTATAGTGGCCGGCAAGGGAAATGGCCGTCTGTCCCTTGCTATTTTTTTGATAAAACACCCGATCGATAAGATTGCTTTTGTTAGCCTTGAGTTGAGTGAGAATAAAATGCTGGGCCTTTTGAGCATCTTTCTTTTCAATGGCTTCAAACAATTCGGCATATACCGGATCGAACAAAGTATAATAGCGATTATTAAAGTATTTTCTTGTTGAATTCAGATTTTTGAGTAGTTTGATGTCATAAGCAATGACAGGTGAAAAAGGAAAGCAGCCAAATTTATCCTTGCAGATATAGACCATGGTCTGCCAGGCGATTAGGGCAAAATTTCTGTTGAGAAAAGATAAAGAGTCCAGATCACTCTTATTCAAAAATCCGGCTATCGATATCCAAAGCTCATCAGGAAAATCTTTTTTAGTTAATAATGCCTTTTTTTGGTTAAGTACTTCCAGTTTCAAATTGTCATCGAGATCCTCTTCTTCTTTAACAATGCAGTCCCAGTTAAAATGTTGACCTATTTTGATTAATAATGCCTCTTTTTGATTAAGTACTTCCAGTTTCAAATCGTTTGTTTCTTCATTTTCATCGTTATCGTCATCCTCATCGACAATCTCTTCAGTGTCATCTTCAGGTATTTCTTTAATTTTCGCCTGAATTTTCATCAGTTCGCGTTTATAATGACCATGACCATGTTTCTCGAAAAAAAGGACTGAATCCATAAAAAGGTCATACTCAATTTTTTTTGTGGTAAACTCTGCCCGGTTTTGATACTTCTTTAGAAAACGTTTTAATTTTTCGGCTTTTTCAATAACTGAATTATTTATTTTTTCATTGTTTGAATTCTGTATAAGGCGATCAAATTTTTCGAAATACTCCTGCGCAATAGAAGCAAACTCTTTAAGATGGCAGATACGACGATAAAATTTTTCCGAATCCTGAGGAGTGAATGGGTGGATCTTTAATTCTTTTTTGTATAAATTGAGTTCCTGACGGAAATCCCTATTTAATTCATCCAGATTATTAAGAATGCTATGACCGGATCTGCCCAACGTTTTTAGTTCATCTGAGTTTGTGTACTCCAGACTGTCCTGATTTTCATTCTGATTTACAATAGAAAAATTTTTCTTCATGGTATTTCTTTTCCTCTACTGATGACAACCACAATCAGATCAGCCCAAACTGGGTCGTGCCTGATGAATATGAACTGGAACCCGAATTTGGCTGAAATAAATTAGGCCATGTATTATGTGTTATATTCTGATAAGCCTTTTCCAGTGAAGAGAGTATCTCGGTATCCTGATAATTTAACGCACGATATTTTTTGATAGCAAATTCTATCTTTCGTGCGGCATTTTTCGTGTTTTTTATTAAAAATTGAGTGATCTCAGGACAATTATTAATAATCGCACTGATTAAAGGGCATGGACGTTCGTTCACAGGTTTGCTTTTATCCTCTATTTCCAAAGAGGCCTTATACTCATGCAGCAGTTTAACCAGATCCAGGCGATTATTTCTGATGGCATAAAAAATAGGAGCAGGACGGTGGTTTTCGGGATCCATGAAACCATCAGGATTGGCGCCTTTAGAGAGTAAGTATTCAACAATATTCGCATGACCCAGTTTCAGTGCGACAAGTAAAGAATCATCGACAATTCTATGATTCCACGGATTCCTTTCGGTCTTCACCGAAAAGCTGGTATTTTCCACAATACACTGAACACCTTCCAACCAATTTTTAAGAATAGCCGTATTCAGAGGAGTATAAGCTGAAGCCTGTAATGGTCCAGAGAGGATACGGTGGCAGGTATTAGGGAGAATAGACGAGGTGTAATAATAATTTTCCAAATGACCCCATTTCTTGCAAAATCCTGTTAATCCTTTTATATCTTTATTTCCTATATAATAAAATAACATTTCAGGACTCGCTTGATCATAAGAATTCAATGTTTTAATTAACCCGGGATTCTTACTTATGGCTGCCATTTGATTAGTATCCATTGGAAAACCCCGATTATTATAGAATTCTAATGGCATTTTTCCCCTGGTTATCAGGGTTGTTTGAAATTCTATTTGATTTGTATTCAATAGACTTAAAGCAAAATCAAGCAAATCGACACAACCCAAAATGGCCGCCACCATTGCTAAAGATAAATCCATAATACGCTCTCAGACATTGGCTCATTGGGAGAGAAAACAAAAGAAAGCGCCTGAGGTAAATCAAAATAAACCACACTTCTGCGTGAGATAAATTCCATGTTGTTCAACAGAACAGTTTTATAACAAAAGGTTAAAAAACTTTGAAATCTTAAGCGGCGGGCCAATGTAACGACGCTTTCACCAAAACCGTCTTTTTGATAAAAAATTTTGTCAATCAGAGCGGGATCATTATTTTTCGATTCAATGAAGCGTTGGGCCCCTAATAGATTACGCTCTTCTACAAATCTGAACAGTCTTATATAGTCATAATCGAATAAAGTATAATAACGAGGGTGGAAGGAGGCATACTGGTAATATAGATTTTTACTGAAATCAATCAGGTGACAAACAGACAGGGGTTTTAAAAAATAAATGTCCAGGACCCGTTGCAAGACATTAACAGCAAAAACTGAATGAGTCTGTAACAGATACAGCAGGTCTTTTTCTTCTAAAAAACCTCCCGTTAAAATCCCAACCCATACACTGAGAGACAGTTTAAAGCACGGGGCGCGCCTGCTCAGGAATTTCTCTTCAGAATGTTTTTTTTCTTCTTTCAAAGTGAGAGCGGGGTCACTTAGGTCACTTAAACTGGAAAAAACCTGATTAAAGGCTGCTTTGATTAAAGAATTTTCTCTCTTATGTTTAGCATTAGCAGACAATCCAATATATAACTGTTCATAGGCTTCCTGTTTTCCAAGCTTCTGGATGATATATTGGGTCATCGCCTCATTTTCATTGAGCGCTGCTTCAATGAGGGGAGAAATAAATTTATCATCATAAGCTAAAGGTGTCAGGGGGGTATTTGTTTTAACCAACAATTTAACCAGTTGCAAATTATTTTTTCTGATCGCATAAAAGATCGGCTTTGAAACCTGGTGTTTGTTACCCGAATAGTCCAATAGAGTGGTACTTGCGCCTTTGGAAAGTAAATATTTAACGATTTCTACCCGTTCAAATTCCAGGGCTAATCTTAAGTGACGTTGGAGAAAATTTTCATCATCCAAATTATGATTTTTTACCATCATGAACATGTATTTAAAACCTTGAATCCAGTTTTTGGCAATAGCTACACCCAAAGGAGTGAGTTGATGATCTGAATCTATATTGAGATATCGGTTAAACAGATTTGAAAACCGATTTCGGAAAGCAACAGTATAAGACCCCAGTCCTTTTAAGTCCTTGCACTCTATAAAATAGCAAAGTAAATTAAGAGAGCCACGATTGAATCGGGCTGCCGATTTCATTAGATTAAAAACAGAATCTATGATGAGCTGATTCTTGCCAAACGCAGCCATTTCGGTAGGGGAAAAATTGAGACCCCGGCTTGTCACATAAAGATTGACGGCATGGAATGATTTCGCTCTAAATATTTGGTTGTAAATATGTTCCTCATTTCCCACCAGCGTCATGTTCAACAACTCCAGACTGCTGAGCAAAATCGCCATACCGGCTAAAGATTGAGGCTCTTTTTCATTCATCCAGCCTGTTTGCCAGGCTGGTTTTCGACGAATGTCTTCGTATAGTTTAATCTGTTTGCATACAAAGGCGCAGGCAAATATCCATCGGGCTTCATTGGACATGGAATAATTTAAATCATCCATGACTTCGGAGTAACGGCCTGTCTTCACCAAAAGGTCTGCATCCCGGTTTAATCGATGCCCCTCTACAATCAAAGTGATAAAACAAAAATCCAAAAATTCCTGCAGGTCATAACGGTCAGCGAGGGAAATGACCGTTTCTCCGTTACTATTTTTTTGATAAAACACCCGATCGATGACATTACTTTTGTTAGCCTTGAGCTGAGTGAGAATAAAATGCCGGGCTTTTTCACAATTTTTGTTTTCAATGGCTTCAAATAATTCCGCATATGCCGGATCGAACAAAGTATAATAGCGATTATTAAAATATTTTCTTGTTGAATTCAGGATCTTGAGTAATTTGATATCATAAGCCACGACAGGATGTGTGTTTTCAGGCGAATCAGGATCGAGTGAAAATGGAAAACAGCCAAATTTATCCTTGCAGATAATGACCATGGTCTGCCAGGCGATTAGGGCAAAATTTTTGTTGAGATAAGATAAAGAGTCCAGGTCACGTTTATTCAAAAATCCCGCGATCGAGATCCAAAGCTCGCCGGGGAAATCTTTTTCTTTTTTCACAATGCTGTTTGTAATGGGTAAATTGGATTTGGGTATCCAGTTAAAATGTTGACCTACTCTGATTAATAATGCTTTTTTCAGGTTAAATACTGCCAGTTTCAAATCGTTTGTTTCTTCATTTTCATCGTTATCGTTTTCGTCATCGTCATCGACATTCTCTTCATTGTCATCTTCAGATATTTTTTCAATTTTCGCCTGAATTTTCATCAGTTCGAGTTTATGATGATTATAACCCTGTTTCCTGAAAAAAATGACTGAATTTCTAAAGAGATCATGCTCAATTTTTTTTATGATAAACTCTGCACGGGTTTGATAATTCATCAGAAAAATTTTTAATTCTTCCGATTTTTTAATAACTGAATTATTTATTTCTTCACTGGTTGAATCCTGCATAAGCCGATCAATTTTTTCGGAATACTCCTGCGTAATAGAAGCAAACTCTTGAAGATGGCATATACGACGATAAAATTTTTCCGAATCCTGAGGAGTGAATGGGTCGATCTTAAATTCTTTTTTGTATAAATCGAGTTCCTGAAGGAAATCGCTATTCAATTCATCCAGATTATTCAGAATACTATGACTAGGTTTGTCCGAAATTTTTAGTCCCTCTAAATTCGGGTATTCCAGACTGTCCTGATCTTCATTCCGATTTACAATAGAAAAATTTAATTTCTTCATGCTGTTTCTTCTCCAGTTAAATATCCTGTCAGCATCAGCTCAGTACACACTGCGTCGTGCTTGAGTAAGATGAATTGGAACCTGAAGATGATGGCTGAAATAAATTAGGCCATGCATCATTGGTATTATGAGGGAGGTTTTTACCTGTTAAATTACGATAAGCCTTTTCCAGGTAAGATAAAATCCAGGCATACGGACAATTTATCGCACGATATGTTTGGATAGCAACTTCTATCCGTTGTGCAGCATTTTGCGTATTTTTTATCAAAAATTGAGTGGTCTCAGTGCGATTATTAACAATCGCATAAATTAAAGGGCATTGGTCCACAGAATAGTTTTCCCACTCTACTTCCAGAGAGGCTTTATACTCATGCAGTAGTTTAACCAGATCGAGGCGATTATGGCGGATGGCATAAAAAATAGGAGCAGGACGGTGGTTTTCGGGATCCATAAAACCATTAGGATTAGCGCCTTTAGAGAGTAAATATTCGACAATATCTGCGTGACCATGGTCTATTGCTGAAATTAAAGCATTGGGAACAAAATAATTATTATTGGATGGATCCCTTTCAGTTTGAAGTGAAAAGCAGGTATTTTCCACAATACACTGAACACCTTCCATCCAATTTTTAAAAATAGCCGCAATAAGAGGAGTCATAGTCCATGATTCTGCAGAAGAGTGGATACGATAGCAGGTATTAGGGAGAAAGGGTGTTTTGTAATAATAAGGTTCCAAATGACCCCATTTCTGGCAAAATTCTGTTAATCCTTTGATATCTTTGTTTTCTATATAATAAAATAACATCTCGGGACTTGTTCCATTATAAAAATTCAATGTCTTAATCAACCTGAGATTCTTGCTTATGGCTACCATATCATTAGTATTCATTGGATAATCTTCATTATTATAGAATTCTAATGGCATTTTTCCCCTGGATATCCGGGTTGTTCGATGTTCTATTTGATTTGTATTCAATTGATTTAAAGCAAACTCAAGCAAATCGACACAACCCAAAATGGCTGCCGCCATTGCTAAAGAGAAATCACTATTGGGAGAAATCCAGTTTTTATTCCAGTTCGGTTTTTGTCGTATAGTTTGACAAAATTTTCTTTGATTACAGGCATGAGCGCAGGCATAAATCCATAATACGCTCTCAGACATTGGCTCATTGGGAGAGAAAACAAAAGAAAGCGCCTGAGCTAAATTAAAATGAACCACATTTCTGCGTGAGATAAATTCCATGTTGTTCAACAGAATAATTCTATAACAAAAGGTTAAAAAACTTTTAAATCCTAACCGGTGGGCCAATGTTACAACGCTTTCACCAAAGCCGTCTTTTTGATAAAAAATTTTGTCAATTAGAGCGGGATCATTTTTTTTCGATTCAATGAAGCGTTGGGCTCCTAATAGATTACGCTCTTCTACAAACCTGAACAGTCGTATATAGTCATAATCGAATAAAATATAATAACGGGGATGAAAGGAGGCATACTGGTGATATAGATTTTTACTGAAATCAATCAGGTGACAAACAGACAGGGGTTTAAAAAAATAAATGTCCAGGACCCGCTGTAAGACATTAAAAGCAAAAACCGAATGAGTCTGTAACAGATACAGCAGGTCTTTTTCTTCTAAAAATCCTCCCGTTAAAATCCCAACCCATACACTGAGAGACAGTTTAAACCACGGGGCGCGCCTACTCAGGAATTTCTCTTCAGAAGGTATTTTTTCCTCTTTCAAAGTGAAAGAGGGGCCATTTAAATTGGAAAAAATCTGATTAAAGGCGGCTTTGATTAAAGATTTTTCTCTCTTATGTTCAGCATAGGTCGCTAATCCCTCATTTAACACTTCAAACGCTTCCAGGTTTCCAAGGATCTCAATGAGATATCGAATAATTGCCTCATTTTCATTGAGAGCGGCTTCAATGAGTGGAAAAAAAACTTTATTATTATAAGTCACAGGCCTCAGTGAAGTAATGTCTTTTTCTAGCAATAAGTTAACCAGTTGCAAATTATTTTTTCTGATCGCATAAAATATCGGCGCCGGCGCCGGGCTTGTATAATCAGTATAATCAAATTTTTTAGGGCTTGCGCCTCTGTCAAGTAAATATTTAACGATCTCTACTCGTTCAAATTCCAGGGCTAATCTTAAGTGACGTGTGAGAAAAATTTCATCATCCAAAGAATAATATTTTGCCTTCATGAACAGGTATTTGAAACCTTGCATCCAGTTTTTTGCAATGGCCACACCCAAAGGAGTGAGTTGATGATCTGAATCTACATTGAGATATCGATTAAACAGATCTGAATCCTGATTTAGGGAATCTCTAGTATAAAATACCAGTCCTTTTAAATCCTTACACTCTATAAAGTAGCAAAGTAAATTATGGTAGCCAGAATTGAATATGGCTGTCGGTTCCATTAAGCCAAAAATATAATCTATGATGACCTGATTCTTGCCAAACGCAGCCATTTCGATTGGGGAAAAATTGAGGCCGGTGCTTGTCACATAAAGATTGGCGGCATGGAATGATTTCTCTCTTAACACCTGGTTATGAATGTGTTCCTGATGATTCACCCATTCCGGCCCATCGACTACTTCCAATGCCAGCTTCAACAAGTCATAGCTGCTGAGTAAAATCGCTATGCCGGCTAAAGATTGAGGCTCTTTTTCGTCCATCCAGGTTCTTTGCCAGGCTGATTTTTGGGTAATGTCCTCGTATAGTTCAACCTGTTTGCATAGACAGATGCAGGCAAATATCCACAGAGCTTCATTGGACATGGAATGATTTAAATCATCCATGACTTCGGAGTAACGGCCTGTCTTCACCAAAAGGTTTGCACCCCGGCTTAATCGATGTCCCTCTACAATAAAAGTATTAAAACAAAAATCTAAAAATTTTAGCAGTTTATAGCGGCCAGCCAGGGAAATGGCGGTTTCTCCGTCGCTATTTTTTTGATAAAACACCCGATCGATGACATTAGTTTTTTTAGCCTTGAGTTGAGTTTGGATAAAACTTTGTGCTTTTTCACCATCTTTGTTTTCAATGGCTTCAAACAATTCCGCGTATACCGGATCAAACAAAGTATAGTAACGCTTATTAAAATATTTTCTTGTTGAATTCAGATTCTTGAGTAGCTGGATGTCGTAAGCCACGACAGGTGAAAAAGGAAAGCGGCCAAATTTATCCTTGCAGATACTGATCATGGCCTGCCAGGCGATGAGGGCAAAATTTCTGTTGAGAAAAGATAAAGAGTCCAGATCACGCTTATTCAAAAATCCGGCTATCGATATCCAAAGCTCATCGGGAAAATCTTTTTCTTTTTTGACAATGCAGTTTGTAATGGATAAATTGGGTTTGGGTATCCAGTTAAGATGTTGACCTATTCTGATTAATAATTCCTTTTTTTGGTTAAATACTTCCAGTTTCAAATCGTTTGTTTCTTCATTTTCATCGTCAGCGTAATCGTCATCATCATACTCATCGACATCCTCTTCACTATCCTCTTCAGGTACTTTTTCAATTTTCGCCTGAATTTCCTTCAGTTCGGATTGATAACGTGGATAACCAGTTTTCCTGAAAAAAAAGACTGAATTTATAAAGATGTCATACTCAATTTTTTTTGCGATAATCTCTGCCTGGGTTTGATAATTCTCCAAAAAATTTTTTAATTTTTCGGCTTCTTTAATAACTAAAATAACTGAATGATTTGTTTCATCAATAGTCGCATCCTGTACAATCAGATCAACTTTTTTAGAATACTCCTGCGAAATAGAGGCAAACTCTTTAAGATGGCATGTACGACGATAAATTTTATCCGAATTCTGGAAATTGAGTTGGTAGACATCGCATTCTTTTTTGTATGAATAAGTGAGTTCTTCTTTGTATGAAGCGAGTTCCTGGCAGAAATCGGTTTTTAATTCATCCAGAGCTTTTAGAGGGCGTATCTGAATTAATTTCACCATGGCGCAGACGATATAGTCCGTGCTGTTTTGAGGTATTTGGCCCCTCGGATAAAAAGATTGAATACTTTCGATAATTTTTTGCGCCTGGGTAATGCTGATCAACCCCAGTTGATGACACCTGGCCAGTAACGTACATGTTTTTGGAACGGGTAAACACCTCTTATTTTCCTTAATTAAACTGGTTAAAATAACATCCACCATTCTGCCGCATAAATTTTCCAAAGATAAATTTTGGTCAATGGGCATATTATTAGGGTTAAAGAAATCAGCCAGAGAAAGCAGAATGACGCCATTCGAAAAGCCCAGTTCCTGCAAGCTATATCCCAGCGAACCAATATCCATTTCAATTCGCTTTTGCCCATTCCGAATATAATAATGGGTCGGTGGCTGCAAGCCGCGTTTTTTACATTCTTCCTCTACATCGTTAAGTAAGTCTAAAAGAATATTTGTTTCATTGGTTTTATATATGAAATTTGTTTTGGAAAATTGTATTTGAATATCAATTATCGATTTTTTTGTCATATTTTTTCTCCTATAAGTTCAATCAGGTTAATCCAAACTGCGTCGTGCTTGAAGAATGCGAGTTGGAACCTGAAGAGGATGGCTGAAATAAATTAGGCGCTTGCCTGATTGCTATTCCGATTTATTACACCAAAATTTTTTCTCTTCATGATATTTCTTCCTCTGCATCAATAAGTAATTCTAAAAGAATATGAGTCTACATCTCCTCCTTGTGAAGGTAAAGTTCATTTCGCGTCAGTTTAAGCGGTTGAGCCCCAAATGGCATAGTCATTGCGAGCGCAAGCGAAGCAATCCAGTACAGAGTTTCTAGAAAATTCGAACTGGATTACTTCGCTTACGCTCGCAATGACGGCTGCCCTTTTGGAAGAATGATCGCGGGACGGCGGCAACTATACCGCGTGACCTCTCAATTTGCGGGTTTTAGCGCCCAGCTGTTGGCCAGATTGTGTTTTAAAAAACATGCGCATAGTTACTCATATGCAAATGTTTTTTAAAGCACAAGATGGCCTGCAGATGGGATGCTAAAAACCGCAAATTGAGAGGTCACGCGGTATAAAACCGCAGTTTTAATTGTGCTCATAGAATGCTGCGTTAAACATCCTGTTCAATGACTACGAACAGACCGGTATTGTTGCGATTTACCTGCAGGAGCAACTGTTTGGGCTTGGCCGCCAGCACGGTTTCCAGCTCTTTGACTGAGGCCACCAGTTGTTGATTGGCGTGAGTGATGACATCGCCAGGCTGTAAACCGGCCAAAGCGCCACGGCTGGTTTCACCGACACCGGCGACGATAACGCCCTGGAGTAAAGTATCATCGCTTTCCAGTTCATTAAAATCGCGTAATTGCAATCCGCCAATAAATGGGGTTTCGCGCTGTTTGGCGAGTTTTAGTGGATCGCCGACGTCAGCTGTCAGCGTCTGAATTTTACCGTTTCTGGAAACTTCCAGCTTTATGGCAGTGCCGGGACGCATCATCCCCAAATTGTTGCGCAACTGTTCAGAACTGTGAATGGATTTCCCATCCAGTGAAATAATAATGTCAGAAACTTTGATACCCGCTTTATCCGCAGGGGATTCAGGAATAATAGTGGTGACGACAGCGCCCTGATCTGATTTTAAATTCAGCGCACTCGCCAGGGGTGAGGTAATGTCCTGCGCGACCACGCCCAGGATGCCGCGCTCAACTTTCCCATACTTGAGCAGCTGCTGCGCGATACTGTCTACCATGTTACTCGGAATAGCGAAGCCGATGCCGACATTACCAAGAATCGGCGTGACCAGAGCAGTATTTATACCCACTAATTCGCCTTTCATGTTAACTAACGCGCCGCCGGAATTGCCAGGATTAATGGGGGTATCCGTTTGGATAAAACTTTGAAAACCTTCAATTTTTGGTTCACTGCGATTGAGGGCGCTGATAACACCGGAAGTAACGGTTTCCGTTAATCCGAAAGGGCTGCCGATCGCCGCGACAAAATCCCCAACCTGCAATTGATCCGAGTCTCCAATAGGCACGGCAGTTAAATTGGGAGCATTAATTTTGAGGACGGCCACGTCGAAACCATCATCTTCGCCAACAGTTCGGGCTAAGTAACGCCGGCCGCTTTGTAAAGTCACGACTATAATTTTGGTTTGGGAAATCACGTGGGCATTGGTAACGATCAACCCCTGGTTAGCATCAATGATGACCCCGGATCCCAACCCCACTTGCGGACGCGACGAACCCGGACCCGGTTCTTTTTCCGTAGTGATTTTAACGACCCCGGGAGTGACCTTATGCAGCATAGGCGCCAGAGAATAGGCCGGACTGTTAGACGAGACCGTCGGGGGTGGCGTTTCCGCCTGGGAAGCCAAAGGTAGCCCTACGAGTCCTATGCCCACTGTTAACGATAGCCAATAAATTAACTTTTTCATATAAATCCTCTTTTAAAGATGACTATGTGCGCCAGATTAGACTGGCCATGCGTCCTGTTGTGCCCTGGTCTCGCCGGTATGAATAAAAACGGTCTCTGTCACAGAACGTGCATAAACCGCCACCATAAACATTCTGCATCGGCACCTGGCAGTGACTTAAATTAATTTTTGCCAACTGATATATGTCTGCGAGCCAACGCCCATTTTCAGCCTGGCAAAAGCCGGCAGCATAATCCGAATGGCGGGAAATAAATTTTTCCCGTACCTCAGAGCCTACTATAAAATGATCAGGACCGATAGCAGGGCCCAACCATACCAGCAAATCAATTGCGGGAGCCTGCAAAGCGAGGATAGCGGTATCAATCACTCCCGCCAACAATCCCCGCCAACCGGCATGGACAGCGGCAATTTTATCACCACTTCGGCTGGTCAGAAACAGCGGCAAACAATCCGCGGTTAAAATCGCACAAATCTTTTGGGGAGATTGAGTATAAGCTGCGTCGCCAATAAATGACGCAGGGTCATCGAGGTTAACCGCGTTAACGCCATGCACCTGTTCCAGCCACACTGGCGTCTGAGGCAGCGCTAACTCGCGGCTTAATCGCTGACGATTAGCAGCGACCGCGGCGGGGTCGTCCTGCACGTGCATCGCCAGATTGCCAGAGCATCGCGTCGTCACCACCGCGCGCACCTCGGCAGGCGCCGGCCATTCCGGGATTAGAAAATGACTCGTTTTAACCATTATCATCAGGTCTCTTCCTCCTGCAATTGTTTCAGCAATTGTTGTATATCCTCGGGAATTGGGCTGATCCAGGACAGGGTTTCACCTGTTCGCGGATGAACCAGTGTCAATTGCACCGCATGCAAAGCCTGTCGATGAAATTTCAAAGAACCAGTGGCGCATTTACGTCCATACACAGCATCGCCGGTGAGTGGATGTTGAATATGCGCGAAGTGAACACGAATCTGATGGGTTCGTCCCGTCTCCAGTTCCACCCGAACATAGGTATGCGCCCGAAATGATTTCACCACCCGATAGTGCGTGATCGCCAGCTTACCGGTTTTCTGCACAGTCATTTTGGTGCGCTGAGTGGGATGACGTCCCATCATGGTTTTGATACTGCCGCTGCCAGAGAGCACTCCCTGTGCAACGGCGACATATTCGCGTTTAATTTCGCGCCGCTGCAGGCTATCAACGAGATGGTGATGAGCGGATAAATGACGAGCGACCACCAGTAATCCTGACGTTTGCTTATCGAGACGGTGCACCAAACCAGCGCGTGGCACTGTCGCCAACTGCGGGTCGTGATGAAGGAGGGCGTTCACCAGCGTATGTTCGGGATTCCCTGCGCCAGGATGCACTACCAATCCGGCGGGTTTGTCAATAACGAGAATATCCTCATCCTCATAAATAATTTTTAAGGGAATTTCCTCTGCAAGCCAGGATTCTTTGGGCGCTAATTCGGTGGCAATGACGATTTCCTGGCCTAAGCAAACGCTGGTACGCGGCTTCGATTCGATCTGATGATCAACCTGAACAAAACCGCCCCGTATCCAATGCTGAATTTGTGAACGGGAATACTGCGGACAAAGCGCCGCCAAAACTTGATCTAAACGGCGGCGATCCCATTCCGCCGGCACCGTCTGTTCGAGGTAAATGCGGTTATTCATGCCCCATTATAACATAACCGCTTACCCGGGACGTACTATAATTATTAGATGATGAAAATTAGGCCGTTATCTCCCAAAGAACTGAGTACAAAATGCAGTCCCAAACTGTTAGATTTTAGGACAACCTCAGAATTAACCGTGTTGAGTGAGCCTGTGGGGCAGGAACGTGCGATGGCGGCCATTGAATTTGGTATTCATATCCAGGATAACGGCTATAATTTATACCTTTTGGGGCCCGAGGGAACGGGAAAACATCATATTATCAATGCGGTCCTCAAACAACAGGCCAGACTGGAACCCCCCGCTGACGATTGGTGCTATATCAATAACTTTAAAAACCCACAAAAGCCTTTGTCCTTGCGTCTGCCAGCCGGAATGGGGCCCGTCCTGCAAAAAAACATGGCGGATTTGGTGGAAAAATTACGGCCGCTGGTCCCCGCCATTTTAGCGAAGCCGGATTTTAGCGCAGAGGTAAAGCAGGCCATTAAACCACTTCTCGACCAGTTGCAATACCGGTTTCGGGATTTGCCCGCGGTCATTGATTATTTAAACGCGGTCGAAGCGGACATTATTAAGAATATCAAGGAATTTTACCCGTCCGGAACCAACCCCAGGGATTTCGCCCTGCGGAATTACGAGGTGAACGTGCTGGTGACGCATGCACCGGATCTGGGCGCTCCGGTGGTTTATGAAGATCATCCTTCTTTACCGAATCTGATCGGCCGTATGGAATATTTAGCCCAGTTCGGCGCTCTGGTGCCTGATTTTACCTTAATTCGTCCGGGGACGTTACATTGCGCCAATGGTGGTTATTTAATCCTCGATGCCCAACAATTACTGTCACAGCCTTATGCCTGGGATAGTTTAAAGCGGGCCTTATTCGCTCAAAACATCAAACTGGAATCGTTAGGTCAGGTTATGGGGTTGCCGGGGGCCGCCATTTCTCTCGAACCCGAAGCAATCCCGCTTCATGCTAAAATTATTCTGCTGGGAGACCGGCCGTTATATTATTCTCTCTGCGAACATGACCCTAATTTCGCCGATCTTTTTAAGGTATCGGCGGATTTTAGTAATCATATTCCCCGTACTCCCGGTAATTTTTTAATCTTTGCCAGGCTGCTCGCGACGATTATTAAAAAAGAAAATCTATTGCCACTCAACCGCCACGCTGTCGCTAAAGTTATTGACCATAGTGGCCGTTTGGCCAACGATTCACAAAGATTGTTCACGCACATGCGTTGTCTGGTGGATTTATTACGCGAATCCAGTTATTGGGCGAAACAAAATCAGCACAAAGTCATCAGAAGTGTTGACGTGGAAGAAGCGATTCAACAGCAAATTTACCGTGTCAATCGCATCGAAACCAGAATTCACGAGGACTTTGAGCGCAATGTTTTATTAATAGATACCAAAGGCGAAAAAATCGGGCAGATCAATGGCCTGTCGGTATTACAAATAGGAAATTATTCTTTTGGCTCTCCCAGCCGGATTACGGCTACCGTGCGGTTGGGTAAAGGCGAGGTGGTTGATATCGAAAGGGAAGTGGAGTTGGGCGGATCCCTCCATTCGAAAGGGGTTTTTATTCTTTCCGGATTTCTCAATGGGCGTTACCTCGTAGACCAGCACCTGTCGATTTCCGCAAGTTTAGTGTTTGAACAAAATTACGGGGAAGTAGAAGGTGACAGCGCTTCTGCTGCTGAATTGGCGGCATTATTGTCAGCGATTGGGCGTTTGCCTGTTAAGCAGTCTTTTGCCATTACCGGTTCCGTTAATCAATACGGGCTCATCCAGGCCATCGGCAATGTGAATGAAAAAATCGAAGGTTTTTTTTCTATCTGTAAAGCCAAAGGATTGACGCGTCAGCAGGGAGTCATCATTCCCGCAGCGAATGTCCAGCATTTAATGCTGAAAGATGAAGTGGTCGCCGCTGCGAAAAAGAAAATGTTCTTCGTCTATGGCGTTCGCACCATTGACCAGGTCATGTCAATCCTGACCGGCATTCCAGCCGGCAAAGCAAACAAAAAAGGTAATTTCCCTGAAAATACGGTCAACGGTTACATAGAACAGCATTTACTAAAATATGCCGAGCACGCAGAAGGCAACCATAAAAACGATTGACAACATTTTTTTATCCGAACAAGTCTGTTAAATTGATGTCCTGGCTAATGAGTTCCTCAGACCAGATATTGCGTTTTAAACCGGCGGGGGTGATGAGCGCCAAATTAATTTGTTTATGAGTAGGAAAATGGCGTTCGAAAATCTCTATTTTATTTTTTAAATTTTGTGCATACGATTTATCAATAATAAATGGCTTGTGGCTATATTTAATTTCACATAGAGTAATATTATTGTCAGCGCGGTCAAATAGTAAGTCAATTTGAGTTCCTGATTCTGAAATTTTATTTTTCGGTACATATCGCCAGCTACCTATTTTGCAATTGATATGGCTTATGCCCAACGCCTCCAGAATATTATCAATATGTTTTAGGCAAATATTTTCAAATGCGTATCCCGCCCAGTTATACCAGGATGGGGTATTGCTGGCATTAGTCCAATAAGATTTATTTTTTAACGCGAGGACACGATGTTCTGCGAATTCAGCAATCCAGTTTAAGTAAAATAAAGTATATTCATCCACTACTCGAAAAAACTGATCACGTTTATGATGTCCGTAAGGTATAAAACCCTGAATAAAGCCGGATGCCTCCAGCTCGTTGAGACGTTTGTCAAATCTTCCCCCCGATGTTTTTCCAACTTCCTGCACCAGCTTTTCTTTACTGATCCCATAGTGGTGTCTGGCGATAGCGCGCATAATCTGCATACTGAGTTCTGGATTGTCAAATAACGCAGAATACAGGCGGGAAAATTCCTGATATAAGTGACCATCCTGCTGGAAGCAAATAGAGTCAATATTTTGAATAACTGATTTTGATTTTTTAATCTGTTCCAAATAATGGGGGATTCCTCCCATAATCATATAAATATCCAGGATGTGCGTGGATTTAAGATGAATATCCCGATGAACGAGAAATTTCTTAACCTGCAATAAATCGAAAGGCTTTAATTGTAACATCCTGGTAATGCGATTATGCAATCCGCCTTTGGCGTTTATGAGATGATCCAGCATCCAGGAAGCCGCTGATCCACAAACAATTAGTTTTAACTGCCGCCATTGGCTCCAGCGTGTGTTCCAGAAATAATCCAGTGCCTGAATCAAACCAGATTTTTTAGTAGCCATCCAGGGTAGTTCATCAAAAAAAAGCGTGATTTTTTTAGTCTTAAATATTTCTAATTCTATTTCTAATTGCTGACTAAGCCATTCAAATGCCGCATGCCAGTTTGCTGGAGACTTAAAAAACATTCTGTGGTCCGGGAAATCATGTGAAGATTCCGTGGAATAGAATTTTTTTACCATGGTGTCGGTGAAACGTTCCAGGTGTTCACGTTTATGGCCGTCTTTAATTCCCGTAAATTCAATATAAAAACCTTTTGGCTGGAAAAAATTCCGTACTAAATAAGTTTTTCCAACTCGCCTCCTGCCGTAAACCGCTAAAAATTCGGCTGACGGAGACGACCAAATCTCCTTAAGAAGTTCAATTTCACGTTCCCGGCCAATAATTTTATTCATACTTTCTCCTGATATCGCCGCTTATTTTTTTGGATAGGCGGCGATATCTCTGATTAAAAAATCGATATCGCCGCCTATCAAAAATAATAAGCGGCGATATCTTTTTTGTCAATCCGGTTTCAGATTACCTTGGTAAATATCTATGCAATCAGGTAAAATGACTCAAGACGCGGCGTGACGAATTGCGTCTCTCTTTACAATCAGTTGGGTGGATTGTATAGTCTTTTTTATCTATTGGCTGAAGGTCGAATCATGAAAAAAATCTCATTATTTATCATAATATTGGCAATGTTAACGGCTTGCGCGCATAAAGAGGTAAACCCGTGGAAAAATTACGAGGGCAAAAGTTCGGCTGAAATTTTTCATGAAGGCGAGCAGCACCTGGCTAAAAAGAAATACGAAAAGGCTTCTATCGATTTCGCGGCGCTGGATGCCCTGTACCCCTTCGGACCTTATTCGCAACAGGGGCAGTTGGATATTATTTATGCCCTGTATATGAACGGGGATAATACTTCCGGCCTGGCGGCGGCGGACCGCTATATTCGTCTGTATCCACAGGACCCAAATATCGATTATGTTTATTATATGAAAGGATTAATGAGTTTTGACCAGGATTTTAACTGGTACCAACGCGCTTTTGGTATGGATCCCGCGCCGCATGATTTGTCTGGCAAACGTGAATCTTTCACTGCTTTTAACCAAATCGTGACTGTTTATCCGAACAGCGTTTATGCGCAGGATTCGGCCCTGCACATGGCTTTTATCCGCAATATGATGGCTCGCAAGGAATTGGATATCGCTGAATTTTACATGGCGCGAAAAGCTTACGTGGCCGCCGCCAACCGGGCCAGTGGCGTTGTTCAACATTACAGCGGATCGCCGGCCATTCCCCATGCTCTGGAAGTGATGGCTAAAGCCTACCAGGGCGCCGGCTTGCCGGACCTTGCGGAGAAAAGTTATCGACTGTTACAAACCAACTATCCCGACAGCCCTGAATTCAAGCGCCTGCAAAAAGACTTTAAGAAAAACGCAGCGGCTGGGGCAAATGGTTAAGGCCAGCGCTCATCAATATGCTCGCGGCGGGAACGCCGCACACATCCTCCGCCGTACCATCCATTTAGGCAGTGTGCTGCTTTTGTGGTTTTATTACCAGTACGGCCAGACCATCGCCCGTTCCATGGGATTGGATTTATCCCAATTAGTCTGGCTGTGTTTGGCGCTGATTCTGGCCTTTGAAGCGCTGCGCTTATCCCGCGGCTGGACTGTCTTCGGACAACGTCATTACGAACGTAATCGCATATCGGCTTTTGCCTGGGGCGTGATTGGCATGGCGCTGGTCTTATTGTTTGCCCCCGGAAAACAGTTTGCTATCCCCATTATTTGCGCGTATGCGGTGGGCGATCCTTTACTCGGTGAATTACGCCGAACCTCCCTGGCGAGACCCGCGGTCATTTTTTTGGGATTAATAGTGATTGGCGGGGTATGGTGGTTAGCGCATCTGTGGCTTGGAAGTCCTTTATGGGTGGTGTTTTTAATGCCACCGGTCACCATCGCCGCCGAATGGCCCTGTTTCAACTGGATAGATGATAATGCGCTGATGCAGCTCATTCCATTAGGATTTCTGCTAATTGTCACCAGCCTGATGTGATCGGATAACGCCGGTCTTTGCCGAAAGCACGCTGGGTGATGCGGATGCCGGGAGGCGCCTGCCGGCGTTTATATTCATTGCGGTGGATCATCCTGATCACTTTCTCGATAGTGACCGGGTCAATGCCGGCTTCGGCGATTAATTCCGCAGGTTGATCCAGTTCGATATACCTCACCAAAATTTCATCGAGGATAGAGTAGGGCGGTAAAGAATCCTGGTCCAGCTGCCCGGGCGCCAGTTCTGCCGAAGGCGGACGCTCGATCACTCGCCACGGAATAACCGGCGCAATTCGATTACGGTATTCTGCCAGGCGGTAAACCATGGTTTTGGTGACGTCTTTTAGTACGCCAAAACCGCCTGCCATATCACCATACAAAGTGGCATAACCCACCGACATTTCACTTTTATTACCCGTGGTTAATACGATTAAACCCTTTTTATTGGACTGCGCCATTAACAGGGCGCCGCGGATGCGCGCCTGAATATTTTCTTCAGTAGTATCCGGTGGCAATCCGGAAAATGACTCCGCCAGAGTGCTTAAAAAAGCGCTGAAAATCGGTTCAATGTCCATGGTAAGATAATGTACCCCTAAATCGCGAGCCTGTTGCTGCGCATCGGTTTTGCTTATCTCGCTGGTGTAGCGGCTGGGCATCATGATCGCTGTGACCTTTTCGGGGCCTAATGCGTCGACCGTTATCGCTAAAGTGAGCGAAGAATCAACACCCCCCGACAAGCCGATAATGGCGCCTTTGAAATGATTCTTGTGAATATAATCCCGTACACCCAGCACCAGGGCCTGATAAATATTTTCTTCTCTCGATAAAGCCGGCGGCAGTTTTCGGCACTGGATCGCCAGTGAATGATCGGCGGCAATGGTAATATGAACGGGCATCAATTCTTCGGAAAAAAAAGCGGCTTGCGCGCAACGGTGGCCATTCTGATCAATCACCATCGAACCGCCGTCAAACACCAGTTCATCCTGGCCACCAATTAAATTAACGTAAATAATAGGCGCGTGGGCTTCGTGCGCTCGTTCCACCAGAGTCGCTTCCCGAATTTGCGCTTTATTATGATCGAAAGGAGAGGCGTTTAATGCCACAATGACTTGTGCGCCGGCGTGACAGCATTGTTTAAGCGGCTGAGGGAACCACAGGTCTTCGCAGATCAAAATCCCTATTTTCACGCCTTTCAGAGTAAAAATGCAGGGAGCGGCGCCTGGATAAAAATAACGTCTTTCGTCAAAAACGGAATAATTTGGCAATTCCTGTTTGCTATAAGTTCCGATAACGTGGCCGTTTTGAATAACCGCGGCCTGGTTATAAATATGCTGATTAATTTGGACGGGGTAACCGACAATAACGGTGACAGGCAGAGCCGCCTGCTGAATTTGTGTTAATCCTTCCTGGCATTGATTTAAAAAATCTGTTCGGAACAGTAAGTCTTCGGGAGGGTAACCGGAAATGGCCATCTCGGGAAATACCACACAATCCGCATGGAATTTTTCAATAGCGCGGCGTGCGCAATGGATAATTTTTTGAGTGTTTCCCTTGATATCACCGACGCATAAATTAATTTGCGCCGCCACTATTATTAAATTTTTTTCCACGCGCTTTCCTAATTGATTAATAAGGCCGCGGCGACTATCCGCCCCTCCGCCACCAGCGCCGTATAAGTCCGGCAGGCTGCGCCGGTATCCATGCTTTCCACGCCTATTTTTCGCGAGTAAACGGGCGCCAATAACGAGGGATGTGGCATTTTAAAACGCTGGCCCGTGCCAAATAAAATAATTTCGGGATTTAATTCAAGAAGGGGTGACCAGTCTTCAGGAGTGATTTCCATCAGCGATTGTGGAGACCAGTCATCAATTAATTGCCGGGCAGTGATGATAAGACTGCGTTGATAAACCTGATCATTGACAGTAATAAATCCGGGCCTGTAGGCCCGGATTTGAAATAACGCGTCGTTGGTATCCTTGGTGATATTCATGGCTTCGCCTCATTCAGCAAAGCCATTATTATACCGTATTTTTTTAAGCATCGCCCGAATGGTGGAAAATATGGCTAAACGCCATATAAGAGGATGACTTTCCATAAGCATACAGTACCGAACCGCCCTCAATTTCAGTGATCAACTTCTTGCTTTGCTGCGGATCCACTGCAAAACATCCCCAGCTATTGCCTGCATAGCCATGTTGTTTAATAAATGATGGGCTTGCATAGTTTGCGGAATGCACGACCACTGCACGGGCTTCGACGTTATTATTGCTGGTTTCAAGGCCCTTGATCCGCAAAGACAGGCCATGTTTACCAAAATAGGTATTTTCAGTCAAAAATACACCCACACTGGATTCCAGCGAGCTATTTTTATTCGAAAAAGCCTTCGCAAAAGGCCCTCTGCCGGAACCTTTACCGTGCGCCACTGGCAGCGCCATCAGGATTTCACCCGATTTCATGTTAATAACATACATTCTGTTCTGCGCGGACGACACGCTAAAATCAACGATAGTCATAATATCTTTATGCTTGACATTGGTATGTGTTAACGCCCATTGATAACCTGCGAAAGCGCTTGCTACCGCCTGGGGGCTTAAATTGGTATGATGTTCCAGGTTGTAAGAAAGCTGTAAATAGTTAGTGGTGGCCTCTGGCGCAGCGTGAGGGTGGGCTGCGGGAGCGGCTAGTGCAAAAGAACATGGCAAAGACATCACGCCACAAGCGGCGATTAATTTAATTAAATGTCGTTTCATTGTATACCTCAAGGGTTGTTAACGTTATTCCTCCAACCCTGGAGATACACTGCCTGTTTATCCTGACTTCCCTCTGACGGGAAAGCCTCCGTATTACGGAATGTCCTTTCCGTATTGAAGGTATATTATGTACTATTTATACATAAAAGTCAAGTCTTTCTTACATTAAGTATGTATTTTACCCCTATAGGAACATTTTAAATGCATAAAAATGAATATATCTATGGATATCAACCACTTAGAGAGATCATCCGCCATCAACCCCAGCGGATACAAAGGCTTTTTTTACAGCAGCAACGCCTGGATGAACGGGTCCAGGAGCTCCTGCAATGGACAGAGGCGTCAAATATACCGGTCTCATGGGTGAGTAAGGGAGATCTGGATGAGATGCTGGGAAGCCGTCAGCATCAAGGTATGGCCATCCAGTGCAGCCGTATCGGAGCGCTGCCCGAGTCGATGCTCGCCGATTTATTGGCGGATGAATCTAAGCCATTGTTATTATTGATATTAGACGGAATTCAGGACCCGCATAACCTCGGCGCCTGCATCCGCACGGCCAACGCCATGGGCGCCGATGCTGTGATTGCGCCGAAAGACCGGGCAGCAGGCTTAACGGAGGTTGTCCATAAAACCGCCTGCGGAGCCACCGCCGTAACGCCTTTTATCCAGGTGACCAATCTGGCTCGCACATTACGGGAAATAAAGGAATACGGGGTTTGGCTGGTAGGTATGGCTGCGGAAGCCAAAGCCAGCATTACCGGTTTAGATCTGGGCCGGCGGATAGCGCTGGTAATGGGCGGAGAAGGGCAGGGGATGCGACGCCTGACCCAGGAGCAGTGTGATCTTCTCGCCAGAATTCCAATGTTTGGAACTGTAGACAGTCTAAACGTCTCGGTGGCTGCCGCCATCGCTCTTTATGAGTTAAAACGCGGTCAGAAAGATTAGCTTCAGGGATCACGATTTATTTGCAGCTAACTTGACATGATTATTGAAATATTCTACAGTAATAATGAAATATTCAACAATAAGAGGTGGTCTCATGGCAACTGTTAATTTTAGCGTACCTGAGGATGTTAAGAACCGCTTTAATCAAGTATTTCAGCATGAAAACAAGAGTCACTTAATCACCGAATTGATGAAAAAAGCTATCGAGGATTATGAGCGCAAACAAAGACGCGCGCAGGCTATTGATGCATTACTAAAAATACGTGCCAAACAAAAACCCGTAAGCAATCAATTAATCAATAAAGCTCGTCGAGAAGGACGTTCATGAATACATTGACAATCGATGCGAGCGTGATCGTTAAATGGATATTTCCTGAAAATACTCAGGAAACTCATACATTACAAGCATTAAATTTGTTAGAAGTTATCAGGAATGGCGCCGTTAATATTATACAGCCTCCTCACTGGTTAGCCGAAACCATGGCGGTAATTGTGCGTTTGAACTCTAAAATTGCAAAAGAAACCGTAGTATTATTGAATGCGATGGAATTTCCTGTTGTAGATATACCCGAAATTTATCATACCGCATGTCAATTATCAGATCGTTATCAGCATCATTTGTTTGATACTCTTTATCATGCCGTAGCTATTAATAACCCTCATACTCAATTGATCACAGCCGATGAAAAATATTATAAAAAATCATATAAAGAGGGCGCAATAATTCGGTTAGCGGATTATTCTATCTTCAAAATATAATGCGATATGCATACAAAAAAGGAGCGACGCGTATGGCAAAGAAGTCACCCGTATTATATCAGCCCGAAAGGCCACACCTTTTTTATAACCATAAAGCTGCCGGTTGATGTCAATCTGAACGCTCATGCTTCTCTGCTCGTACTGATGCAGGGCTTCCCTATCCCAGAGCAGCATACTGACGATTTCAAAGGCTTCACGAATGGCGTCTTCATGGATGACTGCCGGATATGGCGGTTATTTCTTTGGCATATTTCAGAAAATAAAGCCACTTATCTTCGACCGTTATCAATTCCGATTCGGTTTTATTAAATTTCGGCAACTCGGCAAAGGTAAAGCGGAAATCCTGTAGCAGGGGCTCCCGCGTATTGACGTTATAAATGCAGTGACTGGATAAATAGTGGGGATCGCTCGTAAATTTAAAGTTTAAAATTCCCAGAAAAATCACCTTTTCAGCAGACTGTATTTCCTGCCTTTACGAAGCTGCTGCGAATAGGCTTTTGAAGCATAATCCATCAAACGCATGTCAAAAAATTCCTTAGGGATCACCTGCATTTCGACGATATATTCGGCGCCGGACTGGTCATGGCAACGCACGTCGGGTATGGATTCTTTGGCCCGGGTAGCTGCGGGGCCTGATTGGGATTCAGCAGAGTGACACTGGTAATCTGGCGATCCGGTGGAACCTGTAAAATGCTGTTGAGAAAACTGATCAGAATATGTTTCCGGTTTTCAGTGCCAAATATTTTTATAAACGCCATGCCGTTGGTGGGGTCTAAAAATTCCATCCCTGTCTGCATTTCGTGATTGACATTGTCATACCGTAAAAAAAATCCCGGCGGTTTCCCGCCGGGATTTGACAATTCTGGCCAGGAGGACCGACACATTACCAAAATTGTCAATGTGTCAGGCCTTACCCTTAACAAGAATTTTTTTCGTCCGTTAGACATATTGCGTTACTTCCATCAAACATGTTTACTTCAGTATTTGGACCGGTTTGTGAATTTCTGGCCGTACTATTCATATAATTCAGGTAAAGCTTAATACTATAAACAGGATTAGTAGAATCTACAAAACGTAAGTTAGAGCCAATCTGCAGAAAAGTCTTATAATCGTTGTCTCCATTAGCTTGAGCGGCACAGCCGCCATTATTATCAGCGGTCAGAGTATCCATTTTAGACTTAAAAGCACAATCGGTACTACGAAACATCACAAGGTTAGAATCGCCATCTACAACCATATTGTTGACTTTACTCCCTATATAATCCTTTAAAAAGTTTGTAGTAGGTTTATTCGCACCCCCAGGATAGTAATTCACGCTTGTATAAGCAGATCTACCTACTCCCAAAATCATCTTCGGTTTTGCCCAATAATATGACACGTTACTATCAGTCTGCACATTCAATTTATATGTGCGCTGTATAGAAGTATTGGAAACTCGTTGTGAAACAGAGTTACTTAAAGTAACAATAACGTCCACACTTTTACCAACATCGCCGGCGCTAACATGTGGCAGTCCATCATCCTTCACTGTTTTTTTCCTCACCAAGTAAGGATCAGAACCAGCAGTAATGTAACCGATATCCCAAGTAGCAGTCTGATCTACCCCCGCGCTAAAGGATTTGTTGTCGTTTTTATCATCCCCCATATCCATATCTGTACTAGCATCTATTTTTACAGCGCCGCTACCAGCGTCAACTTGACTAAATTTAATATTCTGAGTAACGACACTTATATTTTTCCAATAGGGTACCTGGCCATCTCCATCTATAAATATTTGTGCATACGTTTCATCGATACTTCCACCATTGTAAATCGGCGCATTAGTTAAGAGGGTTTTATCATTCGCCAAAGTTTGCAGATTAGCTATGCTGACAGGGAATTTTTTTCCAGTATTATTTGCCCTGCTAATGTTTGGCATGAAAGTAATGTAATAATTGCTGGGATAAGTGTAGTCACCAGGATTGCCTTTATTATCAACATAGGCCCGGGTGCCTCCATCAAAATTAACGAGATTACCCCCAATTTTCATTCTATCGTTAGTTATTGATAGCTTCCTTCCATCACCGAAATCTTTAAAAGGTTCGAGATTAGCCAGGCCAGTTTGATTCGGGTCAATATAAGTTTGATTATTTACCATCGTATAGCCATACAAATATCCACCTTTCCAACGATACGCCACTGAAGAATCGCCTTTTACGATGATATTAAAGGTGCCTTGTTGGGGCTGGTCTGTGACGGCATTGGTCGCATTGACGATCACTTTCTTTTGTGTTTCATTGGGATAACCTATGTCTCCGGCATCCAAATGATCACCACCGTCCGGGATCACCCGTCTTGATAAGAAATAATGACCATTCTTTTGATAGATTGTCCAATTGCCGGGATTATCAGAACTATTATCTATACTCAAATTAAAACCAGTCGGCGTTCCGGTTTTGACGTATCCACTTCCAGTTAAATCAATAGAATCTCCTGTGCTCTCAATGGAAGTTAATTTCATGGTAGTTGTATAGTTTTTACCAGTATCCCAACTTGGCACATCTCCGGTAACACCGACATGCACGATATTTGAAGTCGAAGTTCCCCGAGCCAGGCTGTTTACTGTCAATGTAAATCCACAATCTGCTGCATTGCTGCTACCTGCTGTACCGGACAATTGCCACACTTTACTGCCGGTGGCAGGAGGAACTAATGACAGCCATCCACAAACTTTGTTGGGGACATTATTTCTATCCGAAATACTGAAGGTTAAATCATCCTGAACTTCTGTACCTGTACCTGGTAAAGTGGTTTTTGTTACCATCTGTGCATCAGCAGAGGCGTAGGGATTAATGTTTATCGTATTAGGAGTCCCGTAAGTCCACTTGCTGGTGGCGTTGCTAATCGCCGGCGCTATTAAATCCGTGTTGGGTAAGAGACATGCTCCCGTAAATGGCTGGGGTACACTTTGGGTATCCACGGTACTGTCGGCTCTCAGGCTAAAAGTACCCTTGCAGGCGGGGCCCACTGAATCGAGATTGTTGGTCGTCCCATCCAGAGAGAAGGAGTTTGCACTCCGGTAAGTAGTGCCTGATATCGATGCCGACTGGTTCGCCGTAAGCGTTAAACTTACAAGCTTGCCGGTCTGTGATTTCACATAGTCGTTATTTGAGTCCGTATTACCGAAAATAATTTCCGACCATTTAAAGCCTCCCGCTGCATTGTCCATATACCGGGGAACTGAATGACCCTTTCCGGTCCAAAGCTGGTTCGTATTCCAGAGGACATCCTGCATAATGGTAATGGGCAAAGAAGTCGCGGATTTTTGTGTTCCCGTGGCCTTACTGCTGACCTTAAAGCTGATCGTGCAGGTGGTAGTAGAACTGATAGGGTTGCCCGTCAGGATACCCGTTTGCGTTAACACAAAAGTGTTTCCGTTACAATTATTGAACGAGAGCGAGTTATAATTATATAAACTATCTCCGGTTATATCCGAACCAAACACAGTATTTAAGTCCAGGGAAGGATGAGCCGTGTCCACGTAAGGTTGATTAACATAGCCCGTGGGCATTGACGAGGATTTAACATTCCAAGTCAGTGAACCATTGGGCAGCACATCTATCTTGAGATCGTTGTCGGCGTAATAACTCGCATTAGATTTACTGGCCGCACGGATAGTTACCGTGATCGGACTGGCTTTGGCGCCCGAACTATCAATTTCTTTAATATTATTCGGTTGACCACTGATGGTGCCTGTCTTCGTATCCAGTGTCAGGCCGTCCGGCAGTTTGTTGCCGTTAACCTGGACTAAAGAAAATACAAAGATATCCGCCGGATTATTGTCCTTAACGAGAGGATTTAAATCAATCACCGGATTAACAGTCTTTCCGTAGGTCACATCAGGCAATACTTTTGTGCTCCAGACAGGCGCTTCACCTGACACGGGTAAAGGTATATTGGTCTGAGTATAAGGTTTGTTACTCCAGGTGCCGGTCGCGGTAATCGCTATTTTGCAGTCCGCAATGGCGACACTGGGAAGTCCGTTTTTGTTGGTGAGTGTATGACCATCAGAAGCGATGCCCAGCCAGTCACACTGGGGATCGGCGCTTTTTAACACATAAGTCAGCTTCTCATCGGGAGAATTCTGGCTCTGGAAATAGTCGTTTAAATCAGCGTTATAAGTCTGCTTGACATAAGCGGGTGGATAAGCGGTTTTACCAGTAACCCAGGTCGGCGCTTTCAACGAATCATTAGTGCTTAAAGTTATCGTAAAGTTGTGCGGGGGGTTGCTGGGTATCTGGGCTGAATTCGTCACCGTGACCTGGAAGGTATTCGCCAGGTTCAGCTGGTTCGGATCACTGGGTGTCCCGGAAATTACCCCGTTGGCTCTGTTCAGCCACATTCCGCTCACCGGCAGCGGCTGAAGCTGATTGCTGGTGACACAGGATTTGGGACTGACGCAGGCGTAGTCCATTGTCGTGCTATCGGTACCTGATTTGGCGACATATTGGTACAGGCTAAAGGAAGGATTCTTTATCGCATAATCCTGACTCAGAACGGGATTTGGCAATGTATCGGCGTGATTTTTCCAGACAGGCGCGGTACCCGTATTGCTGATGGCTATATTGAAGGTGGAATAACCTTCCTGGTCGGGATTCCCCCCGGTAATATCATTGCCACTCACCCGGCTTGTGACTTTTATTTTAATTGGAGTGGGGTTAGCGGCTGACGACGGAATTTTCTCTTTGTTATTGGAAATTAAAGTATGGCCGCTGGGACTGTCCAGAGTAACCCAGGAAGGATTGTTCTTGATGGTAAACGTATACTGATCACCGCCTGGCACGCCAGAATTGTCGGTAACCAGAGTCAATAAATCAGTACCCGGATAAGGGCTCCCCACAATGCCAGACGCCAAACTGGCGTTTGACTTCCAGCTGGGAGGGGTCAGGGCGGGGTTACTGGTGACATTAATATCCATGGTGCTCTTGGCCGAACCTACCTGCACTCCATTTCTAAGGCCTGAGGCGTTCACGGTGAGGGTATATTGCCCAGGCTGCATGGCGGATGCCGGCATGCCACCGGAGGACGACTGTAAGGTGGCATCGTAACTGTCACTGGTAGAAGGGATCAACTGCAGGTTTAGAGCAGAGGGTTGGAAAGTGACGGTCGGGTCGTTTTTCTTGATGATGCTACCGATAGTATAATCAATTCTGCTAAAGGTTTTTGGATCGAAAGTAAAATACGGTTTGAGTTCAACCGGATTGAGTACCGCGCCTGCTCCCACAGTCGCAAGAGGAATCGTGCTGCCACTGATTGAAGTGGAGAGAAGCCGTTCCTCCGCAATCGCCAACACGCGATTATTATAGATCACAGGTTGGCTTACCCATGATTTCAGGTCGCCGATGCCGCCTGCGAACATATTGGAATAAGTTTTCGGAGCCGGGTAGGAAAGGCCCGCGGTCACGTTGGCGTTGCTCTCAATACCTTCGACGTGGCTGACATTGTATTGGCCGCTGATGTTGCCTTCGATGTTGCCGGGCAATATCCGGCTGACTTTCACCGTGTGCGCACGGTTGGTGGAGGTGTTGTTGACGCTGGTCGAAATCAGGGTTTTTGGTGTCAGTAAATGCGTGGCTTCCACATCGTAGGCGATCGTGGACTGCGCTTGGTTGGAAGTCCATTGAGTATCAAAGCTGGAGGCGCTGTAACCCGCGCCGACTTTCAGGATGGTATTTTTAAACGGCGTTAAAATGACCGAAGCCAGGCCATTTGTTTGCTGACCGCCCGCGATGCGGCGCTGGTCAGTCCCGGTATAATTGCCATCAGAATCGAACATGTCAATATCGGAGAGTTCCTTGCTGTTGGCTTTGGTGTAAGAGCCACTCAGTTCGACGCCCTGTAAAATGCTGTTGCCGAGCATGTAGCGATAAGCCGCGCCGTAAGCATTCTGGCTGACCCATTCGTTAACGGTGCCGGCGGCGTAGTCAAAGGGTAAATTCTGGGTAAGGTATTCGTAGGTGAATTTAATCTGCTGTTTGGGAGAGAGCGCAAAACCGATGGTGCCGTTGCCGCGCAGTTCGTTCTGACCGGCGCTGGCTTTCAGGGCGACAGCGGCGCGGTTGCCGAAACTTTGGGCGTAACCGGCGTCGAGAATCCAGGAGAGATCCTGATCATAACGGACGTTAAAGCTCACCGGACCGGTGAAACCAAAGGTCTGGTTGCTGACGGGAATGGCCGTCTTCAGGTTGCCCACCGACTGCTGTTGAACGGACGGACTTTGGGTCTGGTTGATACAGTCCATGACGTTGATCGCCGAGGAGCAGGTGAACGCCGCGTCGTCCGCGCCGTTAATATTGGCGTCCGCAAACACCGCGAAAGGCTCCAGCACCATACCGGCAGCCAGTAACACGCTAAGAATAAGTTTTGAATTCAACAGCTTGGATCTCATATTTACACCTTTTTGTTATTGTCTTGTGTTTAAAGTAATAGGTCCTTTACCCATTTCAATGACCTATTGTACAGACAAAACCTTAAGGAATCATTAAATCAGGACACAAAACAGACGAATAACTCACTACACGACAAATTGTCATTGCGAGCGTGAGCGAAGCAATCCAGTACAATTCCTGACGCTAAGTAATTGATTTTACACAGGCATAGAACTGGATTGCTTCGCTTACGCTCGCAATGACGAATTTGTCGTGTTTGGGCCGGGGTGAAGGGGGTTGGATAGACCCCACACCCTAACCATTCCCACAGGGCGAGGGAAAAATGATAATGGCCTGCTTTATTGCAAATTTTGAGTTTGTTATTTATAATTTTTTATGCAAAAAAGGAGAATCACCATGGCGCGCTATCTTGATCCGAAAGCCGATGTCGTTTTTAAAAAAATCTTTGGACAGCATCCGCATTTGTTGAAGAGTTTTCTAAACGCGGTATTGCCTTTGCCGCCAGAAACCCGGATTGAGTCACTGGAATATTTAAGCAGCGAACAAACGCCGGAAATTCCGGTATTTAAAACGACAGTAGTGGATGTAAAATGCAAAGATCAGATGGGAAGAACGTTTATTGTAGAAATGCAAATTCAGTGGACGGATGCCTTTAAGCAGCGGCTGTTGTTTGGAGCAAGTACAGCGTACGTCCGTCAACTGAAAATTGGAGAAGATTACAATTTACTCAAGCCGGTTTACGGTTTAGCCTTGTTAGCGAGTGTTTTTGATAAGGGCGCCGAGTGGTACCATCATTATAAATTAGTCAATATTGGACAGCCTGAACGAGAGATTAAACATCTACAGTTAGTATTTATTGAACTTCCTAAATTTAAGCCCACATCATTCCAGGAGAAAAAGCTGCAGGCTCTATGGTTGCGATTTATGTCAGAGTTGAATGACGAAACGAAAACTATCCCTGAAGAATGGTTAAATGAGCCGGATATCGCAGAAGCGGTAAAGCTCAGTGAGCAGTCGGCTTATACTCATTCGGAATTGTTGGCCTACGATAAATACTGGGATGCGGTAAGTACAGAAAAGACGTTAATTTCGGGTTCGTATCAGGAAGGAAGGCAAGCGGGAAAACAGGAAGGAAGACAGGAAGGAAGACAGGAAGGAAGAGAGGAAGGAAGACAGGAAGAAAAAATGCTCATTGCCCAAAAACTATTATTATCCGGAATGAAAAAAGCCGAAATTGTGTCAATCACGGGCTTACTGCTACAGGATTTGGCAGCTTTGCCTGAAGAGCCATCAGAACTCACTTAGGCTGAAACCTAAATTCGGCGGTTGCCTCCTACTGCGAAGACTCGCTACGGAGGCAACCGCCGAATTTAGGTTAAATTAGCTGATAAGCTGGATAAGCTGCAAAACCATTTCCGCGCGTTTGGCCGGTTCGGTGCTGGAAACTTTAAAACGCAGGGTGGTGTTATTCACTAATTGATAGTTCCTGGGCTGTTTCTGGATCAGGGCGATAATTTTTTGCGGATTGATCTTTGGCCTGTCATTAAAGTAAAAATAACCATATTGATCAGTCACTTCCACTTTAATTACCCCGAGGTGGGCCAGTTGCAGCTTTAAATGGGCAAGGGTGAACAGATGCTGGGTCGGCTCCGGCAGGGGACCGAAACGGTCGATCATTTCCGCTTTCAATTCCTGAATTTCCAGGTCATTGACCACACTGGCCAGGCGCTTGTACAAAGTAAGACGGGCATTCACGTCCGGCAGATAAACGTCCGGGATAAAGGCGCTGGTATGCAAATTCACTTCCGGGCCTTGCCGCAGGTTGGGTTCCAGAGAAGGCTCTTCTCCCGCTTTCAGGGCATTGACCGCCGCCTCCAATAATTCCATATAAAAAGAAAAACCCACCGCGTGGATGTGGCCGCTCTGTTCTTCGCCCAGCAATTCCCCTGCGCCGCGGATTTCCAGGTCGTGGGTGGCCAGTTGAAATCCCGCGCCAAGCTCTTCGAGTTGGCATATCGCTTCCAGGCGCTTTTCGGCGTCGGCAGTGAGTTTTTGCCCTTGTGCGATTAATAAATAAGCATAAGCCTGATGATGCGAACGTCCCACGCGTCCCCGCAACTGATGCAGCTGCGCCAGTCCAAAACGTTCGGCGCGGTTAATTAAAATCGTGTTGGCGGTCGGGATGTCAATGCCGGACTCTATAATAGTCGTACAAACCAGTACATTAAATCGTTGATGATAAAAATCCGTCATGACTTTTTCAAGCTGCCGTTCGGGCATTTGCCCGTGGGCGATGCCCAGCCGCGCTTCCGGCACGATGGATTGCAGTTTGACAGCCATCGCTTCGATGGTATCCACTTCGTTATGCAGAAAATAAAGTTGACCGCCGCGCATCGCTTCGCGCAAAACCGCTTCGCGAATAATCCCGGCTTCGTATTCGTAGACAAACGTTTTAATTGATAAGCGCCGCGCGGGCGGGGTGGCGATGATCGACAGATCACGCGTGCCCGCCAGAGCCATATTCAGCGTGCGCGGAATCGGGGTGGCGGTTAACGTTAAAATATCAACATGCGCACGCAGGGCTTTAATGCGCTCTTTTTGACGTACGCCGAAACGGTGTTCCTCGTCGATAATCAACAGACCCAAATCTTTAAAGCGGATATTTTCCGATAATAATTTATGAGTGCCGATGGCGATATCAATTTTTCCCGCAGCGAGCCTTTCAGCAGCGGCTTTCTGGTCTTTGGTGTTTTGCATGCGCGAAAACGCCGCGATTTGCAGTGGCCAATCGGCGAAACGGTCCTGAAAACTATGCAGATGCTGTTCCGCCAGCAAGGTAGTTGGCACCAATACCGCAACCTGTTTACCCTGATGAGCCGATAAAAAAGCCGCCTGCATCGCCACTTCGGTTTTGCCAAAACCGACGTCGCCACAGATCAAACGATCCATACTGCGCGGATGGATCATGTCATCGATAACCTCGTCGATCGCACGGGTTTGATCAGGAGTTTCTTCGAATGGAAAAGCCCGGCGGAATTGCAGGAAATGATGGTCAGGCGCCCTGAAAGCATGACCAGGCGCTGCCTGGCGCCGACTGTAGACATCCAGTAACTCCGCGGCCACGTCGCGCACCTGCTCGGCGGTTTTGCGTTTAATGGCTTGCCACTGTTTGGTGCCCAGTTTCTGCAGCGGCGCCGCGTCCGAGTCTGCGCCGGTATAACGGCTGATTTTATGTAAATCCGTCACCGGCACGTAAATTTTATCGCTGCCCGCGTATTCCAGTTTTAAGTATTCACCCTGCTGACCGCCGGCGCTCATTTGTTCCAAACCCAAATACCGGCCAACGCCGTGATCGATATGCACCACGGGCGCGCCAATTTTTAGTTCCGTCAGATTGCGAATCATCAGCGCCGGGTCCTGACGCGAACCTTTACGTAAACGGCGCTGTTGCACCTGTTCACCAAATAATTGCGATTCACAAATTAATGCCAGCCTTTCCGCTGAGTACAGCGTCAATGGCTTCCTATCTGTATCCTGCGCTCGGCGGAGCCGATGCTCGGAATGAAGGGGGAGACGCTCCGCTCTCTCCCCTTACGATCCCCCATCGCGTAAGGAATGTGTTTTTCAGGGGGAACTTCGGTGGCAGATCCAGCCATAAACCAAAATCTAAGGGGGCGACACAGATTCCGTGCGTTACTTTGGCATCGAGAAAATCGCGCCAGGAAGTCACCGTTTCCGGGTGCAGATTTATTTCAGAAAATAATTCTAAAAGAATTGCTCGGCGGCCGGTGGTTTCCGCGCAAAATAACGTTGCGCCATTTTGTTCAGTTAAAAATGTTTGTAATTTCTGCAGTGGCTTTTTGGCTTTATGATCCACCTGTAAAGCGGGCGGCTCCTGCGTTCCAAAATTAAAATGCCCGGCCTTTTCCGGCAGTTTTTCAGAATGGCACTGAATTTGCTGAAATTTTTTCATCCCTGCGAAGACTTCGTTAGCGCCAAAAAAATCGCGGCGGGTTCGCACAGGGGCCGCTGGATATCATGCCGTAACTGGTTATAACGATTGCTGACTTCCTGCCAGAATTTATCCGCGATCATTGGCAGAGGCTCGGTGCAGACAATTTGGGTATTTTCCGGCAAATAATCAAAAAAAGTATTCAGAGACGGAAAAAATAAAGGTAAATAATATTCCGCGCCGGTGGCAGGCATGCCTTCGCTGATATTGGCGTAAATCGGCGATTCTTTCGGATTACCCGCAAACTGCGCGCGCCAATTTTGCCGGAAGAGGTTAATGCCGGCTTCTGTTAGCGGATATTCCCGCGCGGGAAACAGCCGGATTTTTTCGATTTTTTCGACCGAGCACTGCGTTTCCGGGTCAAAGCGGCGGATGGTTTCAATTTTCTCATCGAATAATTCCACCCGGTACGGAAACGGATTGCCCATCGGAAAAATATCCATAATGGCGCCGCGGATGGCAAATTCGCCGTGTTCAAACACCTGATTAACAGCATGATAACCGGCTTCGAGCAACGCCTGGCGAAAATTTTGAAAATCCAGCGTCTCCCCACAACCCAACGCCATGGCGTGCGCCTGTAAATAATCGCGTGGCATGAGCCGGTGCATCAGGGTCGGTAATGCGGCGATGATCAGGCCGTGTTTCACGCGCAGCAGGTGATGCAATACCAGCAATCGTTCCGACACCAAATCCGGATGCGGTGAAAAGTGATCGTACGGCAATGTTTCCCAGTCGGGAAAATAGTGACAGGGGATTTCCTGTTGCGCGGTAAAAAACCGCAGATCCCGCTCCCAGCGCCGGGCGGTATGAATATCAGGCGCAACGACCAGAACAGTTTTTTCCCGCGCCCGTACCGCCAGCGAAGCCACCGCCAGACTGGCGCTACTGCCATGCAGATTTCCCCAATGCATCCGTTGATCATGCTGTTTCAACTGGGGTGGATGTAAAACGCTGAGTGTTTTCATTGAACTATTCAAAACCATTATATAAAAATGAGTTTTGTTGACGATTATGAACGCTATTGATAGGTAATACGGAAAAGAGGAGAATTCGATGAACGGATGCAATAAAATTGGCGCTTGGAACTTTTATTATAAAATTCCAACCTGTTTTAAATGAGTATTTAGTTTTTAGCATGAAGAAGGAGATTTGCCATGAATAAATTTATTAGAAATAAGTTCTGGGAATTTTATTTACCGTGACTAGCAGTCGACAGGTTATGCCCAGGATAAGATTATACTACTGGTGACCGGTTAACGAGGGTATTATAGCACCAGTTACTCAATCAAGCGGCAACGTAGTAGTATCATGCCCAACTGTGAAAGATTCACGATGCTTAAAGGGCGATTAATGACCCGGCACTGACCCGCACTACGAATTTGGTAAGCGGGTTTTACAAATTTACGCCGGTGGAATAGAAGTTATAATTATCAGGAAATCCGGCTAAAACTAGAAGCGCCATTAAAAACCACGCTCGATACCGGAGTACCCGCATAATCGGTTTGGTTGGCAATCTTCAGGGTGGCGGGTCCCGAAACTTTTTCTCCACTCACGCAATCCTGCGCGGTATAAGTGCCCACCCGCTTCCTACTGGAAAGTGTGATCAAGAATCATCACCCGACGCCTGGGCAACCAAAGAAGCAGAACTCAAGGTCATCGCTATAAACAGTAAATTCAATTTTCTCATTTCAATTTCTCCATTTTGGTAAATTTTAAAAAAGTATTTTACCCGAAGAATTTTACCTTGAAAAATAATACAAATAATAGCAAGGACGATGTAGTCATAAATTTCATTGGTAATCGCATCAACATGATGCTATAAGAAGCTATTCTTATCGAGGTGGTTTATGCAATCATCAACTTTAATTTAAGTTAGTGTAAGGCCCGAGGTTGCGGAGCGGTTAAAGAGATTATCTCAGATTTTATTATTGCACCGGTCAAGTTCGTTCGCTGGCAGCGGAAGCGTTGGAGGAGTATTTAGATATTCATGAATGGCAAATTCAGGCAATTCAGGAAGCGCTTAACGCCGTAGAGCATGAAGAGGTCGTCGAATTTGAGAGCGTTAAAAAGAAATGGGAAAAACCGGCGTGAAGATTCGTCTCGCTAAACCGTCAGAACGGGATTTGGAAGAACAGGAATTTAGGGGTGTGATAAAGAGAACCGGATGCGTCGTCCCGCGGCTTGTCCGCATAGGCGTTAGTTTAAGGGAAAAATAAGCTAAAAAAAGAAATTCATATTCCTCCCTCTCCCCCGTATTCGGGGGAGAGGGCTGGGGTGAGCGGACGGAGAAAACCCCTAACCCTCTCCCCGAGTACGGGCATACGCGTCAAGCTAAGGGATTTTGGAAGTTTCCCCCTTTGAAAAAGGGGGATTAAGGGGGATTTTTTGAACAAGGCATTTGTATTCAGTCCCAAAATCCCCCCTAACCCCCCTTTTTCAAAGAGGGGTAATCAAGAGGAAAAATCCTTAGCTTGACGCCTATGCCGAGTACGGGGAGAGGGAATATAAGCTTTACTTTTCTCCTTAAACTGACGCCTATGCGGACAAGCCGCGGGACGACGGTGCTTTTTTTTTCGTCACGCCACAGATAAAATCACACCCGAATTTAGGATAATGTGGTAGTTGGTATTGTATGCAGTCCATAAACTATTCTGATGCCTTCATCAACGAGACTTTCAAAAGCTTTTCGAGTGACCGGTTTTACGAAAAAAACCCCCTTCATCGACAAAGGATTTTTCTTTGACATATAGTTTTAATACTTCCAGTATGAGATCCTCAGGCGTATTTTCTAATTTTTTAGATAGCTCATTTAAAGTGATTTTTTTGTTCTTCTTTTTAGTTTTTGTCGCACGGTCCTGAATGGTAGAGAAGACACGGGATTTCCAGGTGTCCGAATACGCGTCTTTATAAATCGGTTGTCCTTTTTCATCCAGAGTGAAAAGCACCTTGGAACCCGGTTGATGATGCACATCTCTTCGGTTATCCTCAAAACTGGCTGTTTCTTTCCAGAAATCAGTAGAACTGCGTCTCATCGTAACTTCCTGGATTCTGGCGGCAACGTCTGCAGTGACACCATTAAGTCGAAGTTCTTTATAGAAATTTTCCGAAACTGCCCGGGGGCTTTCCTTTCTTATTACTGCCCGCGCCACAGGCAACAATACTTATTTTTATATATGATCCCGGCGGAAACGAAAGTGAATTATTATTCATTTTTTTTAGGATTGAAATCACACGTTTGGCAAGCTCCTTATAATGAATTCTCGAACCATCATCGCCGGATAAATATTCAGAGCCAGGTTTACAATGCGCTACTATAGGAAATCGGATTATGAGGGGAGTTTCTGAAGTCTTCGAAGAGGAATCAGGGGAATTTAGAGATTCATCTTTCGATTCCGATGCTTTTGATTCTTTTGAACCAGACATTTTAAAAATGTACTATGACAATGATATTTTAGAAAAAACTTTCTATCCATCGCTAGTATGTTTTTGGAATCTTCTATTGTATTGAGACAACTTAAGATGTACTGATGAGTATAAACATGTTTCATCTATTTTATTCTTTTTATTAACTTTTATATTTTAAAAAATTTTACACGATGAATATTAAGGTATTATTAGTACAAGTGGCAACTGATTAATTTTAGGTTAAAATAGGTTCTGGAATTTTAGCAGACGCAACGAGCTGTCCGACCGGCGAGCAGTTGGTTCACTGGTTGGCATTCAGATAGGTAATCTATTTATGCTGATACTTCAAAATTATTCGGCTTAAGCCTGGCAATTCCTTCAGCTAATATCATTTTCATTAGCGATTGGTAAGGGACATCCTCCCTGTTAGCAAAAATCTTTAGCTCATTAAAGAGAGTCTCAGGAAGCCGTAATGAAATTGTCTTCGTTGAAGCCTTTAAATTAGGAAATCTGGCTAACTTTGCTTTTGACCAATCAAGATATTCAGTAGAGTCATGCTCTTGCCAGAATATTCTTTCCTCTTCTTCAGTGGTAAATTTTGGAATTTTCTTTAGCTTGCTCATAAAATTTATGCTCCTTTTTGTTCATATCACGAGTCTGAAATTACCCTTATCAGAGAATTTCTTACTGTAAAGACAATTAATAACTCGCGATTATCATCGGTTCTACCCAATGCGTGTATACGCTGCTCACTGGCTGAATGTTTAACATCTTCTAGTATAAGCAGCGGCTCATTAAAAAATATTTGCTCACGACTCCCAATTAGAAACCCCATGCTTATTGGAGTTTTTATCCCGATTGCCCTCATCCCAATCAAAACCATTGAGGTGTTCAAAAAATATGTCATCCATATACGAATTGTATATGACTATAATATTAATTTCAACCAGAGGACTGTTAACTGCCCCCGTTAATTATTATGGATCGTGGCGCCGCCCAGACAGATGTTATTGAGATAAAAAACAACCGACTGGCCAGGAGTGATGGCCCATTGCGGTCCGGTAAAATCAACTTTAAATTGCCGTTCATTGAGCTGGGTCAGGGAGCAGGGCGCATCAGTGTGGCGGTAGCGAATTTTTGCGGTGCATTTTAACGGTAATTGGGGGGGCGTACCGGTTATCCAGTGCGCATTGTCACAGATTAATTGCCGCGAATAGAGCAGGGGATGATCATGACCCTGCGCGACGATTAAAATATTTTGCGCGATATCTTTGCCCACGACATACCAGGGAATTTCTGCCGCATTTTTTTGACCGCCGATATGCAGACCCTGGCGCTGGCCGATGGTGTAAAACATTAAACCGTCGTGTTTTCCCATGACTTTACCTTCGGGCGTTTGCATCGTTCCCGGTTGGGCCAGAAAAAATTCGCTCAAAAAATTTTTAAAACGGCGTTCGCCGATAAAACAGATTCCGGTGCTGTCTTTTTTGCCATGATTCAATAAATTCGCCAGTTTCGCCAGCTCGCGAACGCGGGGTTTGGGTAAATCGCCCACCGGGAACAGACTGTGACTTAACTCATACTGGCCTAAAGTATATAAAAAATAACTTTGATCTTTATTGGGGTCGGCGCCTTTCAATAATTGAAAAGTATCGCCGCTGCCATGAATTTGCGCATAGTGACCGGTCGCCAGCGCATCACCCCTTCGTAAGGCATGTTGCAGAAATACCTTAAATTTAATTTCCTTATTGCACCAGATGTCCGGGTTTGGAGTTCGCCCGGCGGCGAACTCATCCAGACAAGACTGGAACACATTGTTCCAGTATTCTTTGGCAAAATTAACGACCTCAAAAGGGATATTCAATAAATCGCAAACGGCGCGGGCATCGCTCAAATCCTGTTGCGCATGACAATAAGGATCGTCATTTTCGGTTTCCCAGTTCTGCATAAAAACGCCGAGTACCTCAAATCCCTGCCGCTGCAATAACAACGCCGAGACCGCCGAATCGACCCCGCCGGATAAGCCCACAACGATTTTTTTACGATTGCCCGTGTTCATATATTGGATTATTAATGCATGATACTTGTACAATGTCAATTGGCCCCTCACCCTATCCCCTCTCCCCGAGTACATGGAGAGGGGATAGGAGTTTTCATAAATTGCGTTTTCGAGCGAGATCTAGTAATTTATGCAACTGTGAAAAATAAAGACATGCATTTTGAACTGCTGGCCACCCATGGCGCGGCCAGGCGGGCGCGGCTCGCATTTCCACGGGGCGTCATTGATACACCGGCATTTATGCCCGTTGGCACCATCGCCACGGTAAAAGCTCTCACCACGCCGGAAGTAAAGGCTTGCGGCGCGCAGATTGTGCTGGGAAATACCTTTCATTTAATGCTGCGCCCAGGCCCCGAAATCATCCAGGCCCACGGCGGATTGCACGATTTCATGCACTGGCAGGGACCCATTTTAACCGATTCGGGTGGATTTCAGGTCTTTAGCCTGGCGCAATTACGCACACTATCCGAGCGGGGAGTGATTTTTCGCTCGCCGATTGATGGCAACATGATTGACCTGACTCCGGAAAGCGCCATTCAAATGCAGCATGTTTTAAACTCCGACATTGTGATGGTGCTGGATGAATGCACACCGTATCCCGCCGGCGAGGAGCAGGCGCGGACTTCTCTGGAACTCAGCCTGCGCTGGGCGAAACGTTGCAAAGAGGCTCATGGCGACTCGGCCCATGCTTTATTCGGTATCGTCCAGGGGGGTATGTACCCGGATTTGCGGCGGCAGTCTCTGGAAGGGTTAATGGACATTGAATTTGACGGTTATGCCATCGGTGGATTATCCGTCGGTGAGCCCAAGGATCTGATGCGGCATGTGCTGGAGAATTTAATGCCCCACATGCCCATCCACAAACCGCGTTACCTGATGGGAGTTGGCACTCCGGAAGATATCATCCAGGCTGTCTGCCGCGGGGTGGATATGTTTGATTGCGTGATGCCTACGCGCAACGCCCGCAACGGCCATCTGTTCACCAGTCAGGGTGTTGTGCGCATTCGCAACAGTCCATATCGCAACGATCTCAGGCCACTGGACCCGGAATGCGGCTGCGATACCTGCCTGCATTATAGCCGCGCCTATCTGCACCATCTGTTTCGCACTCGCGAGATACTCGGCGCGCGTCTGAATTCCATTCATAATATTTATTTTTATCAACGGCTCATGCAGGGTTTGCGTCTGGCCATAGAAAGCGGTACATTAGATACTTTTGTTGACGGTTATTTTAGAAAAAACGCACGAGGAATTGACCATGTCACTATTTAATTTTTTGGGTATTGGGAATGCTTTCGCCGATGCGGTGCAAACCGCCGCCACCGCTCCGGGCGCTACGCCTCCGGCAGGTCAGATGGGAGGGTTTTTGCACATGCTTCCCATGCTGATTTTATTTATCCTGGTTTTTTATTTTCTGTTGGTCAGACCGCAAACCAAACGCGCCAAAGATCAAAAAAAATTAATCAGCAGTATCGCGATTGGGGACGAAGTCATGACCGCGGGCGGCATCATTGGCCGTATTTCCCGGCTGAAAGATAATTTCGTTGCATTGAACATAGCCAAAGGAGTGGAGATCACCGTGCAAAAAAGTTCTGTCGTCTCCGTGTTGCCCAAAGGCACCCTGGATTTTAACGACGCATGAACCGGTACCCGTTGTGGCGCTATCTTTTGCTGGGGTTGTTGATCATCCTTGGCATTCTTTATGCCTTGCCCAATTTGTATGGTGAAGACTATGCCGTGCAGGTTCAGGCCAAAGGCGGGGCCGTGATCTCTGCGTCATTGAATGATCAGATTGCTCAGGCCCTTAACTCCGCGCAAATTCCCTATAAATCAATCACGCACCAACCTTATGCTTACCTGATTCGCTTTAAGGAGCCGGAATACCAGTTAAAAGCGCAGGATACTTTACAGGCCGCGCTGGGCCCAGATTATACGGTCGCTCTGAATTTGGCTGATAAAACTCCCGCCTGGTTGCTGGCTATCGGCGCGAAACCCATGAAACTCGGTCTGGATTTACGCGGCGGCATTCATTTTCTTCTGGAAGTGGATACCACGACCATGCTTAAAGACCAAAAAACCAGCGACATGCATAACATGGCCATTTCTTTGCGCGATCAACAAATACGTTACTCCGGTTTGATGATCGGGCCGTCGGGTGACATCGTCATTCAATTTCGCGATGCGCAGTCACGGGACGCTGGCATTCCGGCACTGAAAAAAGATTATCCGGATTACCGGTTTTCTCCTTCCTCGGGCTATGATGTCACTGGTGCGATCACACCGGAGGCGCAAATAAAATTGAGTGAATATGCGGTCAGTCAAAATATTACCATCCTCAATAACAAGGTCAATGAACTCGGCGTCGCTGAACCGGTCATCCAGCAGCAAGGCAAAAATCAGATCAGCGTCGATTTGCCGGGGATCCAGGATACCGCTCGGGCTAAAGCGATTATCGGCAAAGTGGCCACCGTGCGTTTTCAGTTGCAGGACCTTGAGCATGACGCCGCCGCGGCGGCGGCCAGCTCCGGCATCGTTCCCACAGGCTCGACATTGTATACTTTTGAAGGCCACCCTTATCTGTTGAAAGACCAGATTGTGCTGCACGGCGCTTCCATTCTCCACGCTACCGCGACGACGGATGAAAATGGCCGCCCCGCGGTTGCGGTGAGGGCCGGCGGCAGTGAAGTGGCGTCGTTTAATCGCGTCACCCGCGCCAATGTCAATAAACCGATGGCGACCGTTTATGTCGAAACGCAGGTCGCAAAAAAAATGGTCAACGGCCAGCCGGTTAGCCAAAACCGCCAGGTCGCATCGATTATCAATATCGCTAATATTAATCAGGCGTTGGGCGCGCAGTTTCAGATTATGGGATTATCTTCCACCCGCGAAGCCCAGGATTTGGCATTGCAGTTACGTTCAGGCGCTTACTCCGCACCCCTTGCTTTTGTGCAGGAACGTTTGATCGGCCCCAGTTTAGGTAAAGAAAATATTCGTCAGGGAATTACTTCGATGGTCGTCGCCATGGCGCTGGTGGCGATCTTTATGCTGTTTTATTATCACTTATTTGGCCTGTTTGCCGATCTGGCGCTGGTCTTAAATACCATTTTTATCATCGCGGTCATGTCCCTGCTCGGCGCCACACTGACGCTGCCGGGCATCGCCGGTATGGTCCTGACCATCGGCATGGCGGTGGACGCCAACGTGTTGATTAACGAGCGCATCCGCGAAGAACTGCGCAATGGCATGTCTCCGCAGGCCAGTATCCATGCGGGTTATGAGCGGGCGTTTAACACCATCGTCGATTCCAACGTCACTACTTTAATCGTGGCGATCATTTTATTCGCGCTGGGAACCGGCCCGGTGCAAAGTTTTGCGATCACACTCAGTATCGGCATTCTCAGTTCCATGGTGACCGCGGTATTTTTTACACGCGCTCTGGTGAATTTAACTTACGGGTGGCGCAGTGTGAAACGGTTGCCCATCGGCATTCGTGTATCACCAGTCCGTAAAGAGGCGCGGAGTTAATCATGGAGTTTTTCAAAGCCAATACTCATATCCGGTTCATGAAGCAACGAAAAGGCGCGGCTATTTTTTCCGTGCTGATTTTTGTGGCATCGATTATCGCTCTTATTACTCAGGGATTAACTTTGGGTCTGGATTTTACCGGCGGCAGTCAGGCTTCGGTGTCTTTCCAGCAACCTCCAAATATTGAAGACATTCGCACGAAACTGGCGACGGCGGGATTTAAACATGCGATCGTGCAAAGTTATAGCCGGAAAGAAGTGTCTATTCGACTGGCCCCGCAAAAGGGCCTCAGTCAGGAGCAATTACATCAACGGTTAGAAGCAGCGCTGCCCGGTGCGGTTATCGGTAGTTCTGATTATATCGGCCCCCAGGTGAGCAACGCCCTGTTGACTAACGGTATTCTGGCGGTGCTGGTCGCGTTATTGGCGACCATGGCCTATATCGCCTTCCGGTTTGAGTACCGTTTCGCCGTGGCCGCGGCGGTGGCTCTCATTCACGATCCGGTATTGATTTTGGGTATTTTTTCGTTTTTTCACATAGAATTCGACATGATCGCTTTGACCGCTCTGCTGACGGTGATCGGCTTTTCGCTCAACGATACCATCGTGGTTTACGACCGGGTGCGCGAAAATTTCCGCAAAGTGAGAAAAGGGACTCCGCTTGAAATTATGGACCTGTCTATTAACCAAACTTTGTCGCGAACGATCATGACTTCCGGGTTAACCCTGGTCGTGGTGCTGTCGCTCCTGTTTTTTGGCGGCCCAATGATCCACGGCTTCGCCCTGGCGATGACGATCGGTATTATTATCGGCACCTATTCTTCCATTTACGTCGCCGGGTCTTTTGCGGTGGCTATCGGCCTGGACCGCAAACATTTACAGCTTCCCGTCAAACGTGCAGAAGACGAACTGCCCTGAACGATTTTAGCCCATTCTGTTTCCGTGATTGTTTTGGCCGGTTTCTTCAGATGAGCCTAACCCTTTTCTTCGTTCATTCCATATAGCGCGCATACTGGCGCAAATTGGTCTCTTGAATGTTGCAGTTGCTATAGAATCCGCAAAAATCATACCTTTTCCATTCCAGGCAGCTCGAGTATTAGCGAAGAAAGGCACCTTTCCCCTTTCCCATGGTAACGAAGAATAGACCGCAGCTCGACCAGCCAATGCAGGATTATAGTCTCTATATACCTTGACTGTTGATGACAAACGACAGGATTGTTTGAGTTCAAAATCTTGCATAAGTTGTTTGGTTACGCCATCAAATTCAAGGTTAGCGACCTTTCGTGGTAGCGTGAGAGCGATATTATTAACATAAAGAGGGTCAGAATTCTCATACCGTTTGATTCCCAGCTCACTGATTTTCTTTTTTAAGTCATGCCATAACGGCTGTATTTTATTTTGATAATCTTCAAAGACCCCCTGGATTTGTTTAAGATCGGGTTTTGGAGACTGTTCTACAATCGCATTCAATTGTGGCCAGGACACTGTATTCCAGTACCGGTCAGCTTCTGCGGAGTAATCGCACCAGTATTGTTTTAATTCTTCTTTTCTTGATGGATCAGGGCAACGATTATACATCTCATAAAATGCGTTGGTATGTTTTTTCTGGTAATCTCCGATAGTATTACGTATCAAGCGCTTGCATTGTTCACGGCGTTCGGCCAATACCTGTTGCTGTTCTATGTGAGCTTCAAAATTAACACTACTCTCGATGAACAACCCGGCCCTAGAAAAAATAGAATCATGGCTATCGTCAGTTCCTTTTGCCCTGAGCGCGCTCAATTGTGCCTTGGTGAAGATTTCCTGAACTTCTCCACAACTTCCATAACGCCCAATACGGCCATGAATCTGGATTTCGCCTCTCTTGGAAGAGGAAGGATACATGATTATTGCTTTTCCATTAGGGAGGTTAAAATCAGCACCACGTCCTTCTTTATCAGTCGTAAAAGTAAGCATGCCCGGAAGACTTGCTTTTTCAATTAAAGAAGCTTCCTTTCCGTGGGATGTACGGTTAGGAATATAATTATAATATTCGTCAGCGATAGTAACATTGGCTTCACTAAGTAACTTTTTTACCTCCAACTGCATCTTCTCGGAAGCTATATCATTTTCACAAAATATTAGAAGACCTTGCTTGGGTGTCTTTCTATGCGCAGCTATTATCTCCTCGACCAGTATTGCGAGCTGGTCCTTTTCATCCTTTGCAAGGATCACTGGATTTACTATTCGCTTCGATTCCACATGATCAGGTACAGTAATAAACTCCATAGATTCTTTAATGCCAGATGATAATCGTTTTCCATATAACTTGGCTGCTTCAGTTTTTTCTATCCTGGAACCTGGGCTAGCCGTGACTGTATATACGTCACCCTCGTCATAATCATCTATTAGAGATTTATTCGTTGACGAATAGCTGACTTGTGATTCTGGCGGGATGTAGAATTCGCATTTACATTGACGTAACTGTTCATATAAGGCTTCATTGCCTGCAGGATTTTTCTTGTTGACTAAGGCCTGTTCACGTTTGCGATTTAATTCAGCGAGTAAGCATTGCTGCATACCGTTTAGTAACTTCGGGCCAGCAACAGCATTATTGTTTTGCACAACTTCAATGGTGCTGTATTTTTGCAAGCCTTTGGGTGTGTTAATAGAGGTATCCGCTTTAATCGTAAAGTGGGTCTGATAATGTAAGCCTGTTCTGGCATCCATGGCCGATTGCAGCCAGGTTTCAATTTGACTTGCGGAACATTTTTTAAATTGTTCCAATTGTGCTTTGTTAACTCGGTGCTCTAAACAAACGAACGAAATTTTTCAGTACAGCCGTCAACGTTATCATAAAAAAGATCAGCAATAGCGGTCGTATGCATCTTCTTCATCCTGCGCAAGAAACTGCATTAAGACCGGATAAATCCAGGTCAACTGCTGAAGGTGACGCGCATTTTCCGCACGATTAAAACGCGTCTGCGACAAATCAAAAAAGGGTGCAGTCTGCTTCATCAAGGAGTAAAGCACGCCTGGAGGGTTTATTAATGGCCATTTCCTCTTGACTCGTTGCTGCGTGCTTGATTACGGAACAGCTGCAAATTAGACGCATCAGTAAAATGAATGCCATCCATGTGATAATCTTCTATCGGGCTGTTAGCCTGTAATAAAGTGGTTTTAGCGCCAATGAGATCGAAAAAGGATTTGTAACTTAAATAATCCCGTTGTGCTAAATACATCCGGCTGGTGACGACATCTACGGTTTTGCCCAAGAAATGTTGGCAGGCGGCTAACATCATGGTAATGCGCGATTTACCCTGGCCGGTGGCAATTTCGCCGGTGACATGGCTGTTAGATTGTAACATGGCCATAATGGCAAGATACTGGGTAGTATTCAATTCCTGGCTAGTACTGCGATAGAGCAATTCACCGAGATAAGCAACTAAATTTTCGGGTAATCTTTTGAATTTTTTGCTGCGTCGCGGATTAATTCCTGTAATCTTTGAGAAGTTAAATTCGTAGCCCAGTGCTTTGCTACTTGGAAATTTAGCAATAATTCATCATTGAGCTGATTCTGCTTATCTGCATTACTAAAATTGAATGCCTTCAATTGCTTACGGGCAAATTCATTATTAAAACCATTCTCCTTTTCGCGCTCATAAGGATTTCTCTCGAAAGCCTTATAAGCTTCCTTCAGCGGTTTATTATCAGACAACCACCTAAGTACTTTGGCGAATGATGGGTAAGGTGCAGTGGCGTAAAGTTTGGTGAACTCAGTATAAAATGTATTTTTTTAATCCCTATCTTTTGTTATTTTATTGCATACTTCTTTAATCTCTTCTATCCTCGGTAAGCTATCTGAAACTAATGTGTTATTGGCTAATTTAGCAATAATTTCTAATAGTTTGTATTTTTCATTAGATTCCAGTGTATTAATCACTGTCAATAAATCATAAAAATCACTGGGTTTTTTATAAGCTATCATTAAGCTACGCAATATTTCAGGCGTATTCTTGCTCTCTTGCTTAGTCTCTTCGTAAAATGTTTCAATTAGCTTAACAAAATTCGATAGATAGGGCATATAGTTGCCATTCTTCTCTTTATATTCCTTGATACGTTGGGTTACCATGCGAAATAAGAATGGCTTTAAAATGGGACTCGATTTTGAAATTTTACAAATACTGTTGCACAAGCTCCGATAATTTTCATTATAGTATTTATCGTCTAACTCTTTCTTCGGAGTGCGCAATAATATTTTTACACTTAATGGCAGAATGTCTTTTTTAGTAATGACTGCGTTTTGTTTTTCTTTGATAAACTGGGCAAAATCATTGAAATAAAACTGCAGGCATTGCATGAGTGCTTCACTGGGCTGTTTTGCATGTTGAGCCATCATATAATTAAACGTGCTGAAATTATCAGGAACAGCCAGTTCATTTAATAATTTATTAAAATCTGCAATGGTTGGCTGCGGTGTTTTTACTATAAAGACGCGGGGTTAACAGCATACCCAGAAACGCAGTGGTTTTTGCCGCATTCTCTAAACCCGCATCAATGACTGCAAGGCGTTCGATTGTGAGTTTATGCTGTTTTTCATCTTTATCTTTATCTTTAGGAAAATTTTTGAGGAATTGTATTTACCTTAACCTGCTGCTCTTTGACCAGGAATGCAGTATTGATTTTCTGTTTCAACGCCTCAGAAGGCTTAAACTCAGGCTTATCAGCATCTATTACCCGTTGCCAGGCCGCCTCATCATAATATTGTCTGTAATGTTTCTGTAATAAATTATTAAATGTGTCTTTCTTTGATATAACATCTTCTATAAATGCTTCCAGAGCCGCTTTATTTAATCGGTCTTTATTAAGCGATGGTGTCATCCAGGTCAGTTTCGTCAAATCCTGAAAAAAAGTTTTGTGGCCCTTAATCGAGAATAATTGTTGCATTACCTGTTTAATATTATTAGTGTTTAATTTAAATCGCGGAATAAGTTGAAACATGAGCCTTTTATTTTCTGGACTATACGACAAACTATCATTGACTTTTTCGACATTGGAAAAATAAACCTCAAGCTCGTTTAATCCAAAATTGGGATTCATTCCAGTAGCGACTGTTATTCCTTCACCGATAAAAGGAATATCCCCGTCTTCCATACTGTTAATTTTGGACTCCAGGGCTGAAATTCTATCCATGAAACTTTGCAGTTCGCCAATTTTCAGAAAGCTAAATCGCGAAATCGAATTAAATATTGCACATAAGATAATACTTAAGGCAGGCAGTGGGAATTTATTATTGTGTTCTGAAAACTGCTTCAATAATTCTTTTTGCACTTTAGATTTAGCAAATTTGAGCGGGCCGGGCATTTTCGAATCTTTGGCTGCTTCACATATGGTTTTCCAGCACGCTAAGGCAACTGTTTCACTCATATCAGTGGTATGATTGATAGTAGATCCTGCCAATAAGGCATAGAGTTGTTTTTGCGGCCCCAACTCCAATAAATTGCCTCCTGAACTGGATTCTTTAATCATTTGCACAGCTTTAGTATAAAAATTGAGCGAATATCGTTGACTTCGTTCATAGGAAAAATTAGCGATATAACGATATAAGTTACATTCTAGTGTTGCTGAATTACGCGATTCTGTTGCTATTTGAAAGGAATTACTTAATGAATTACCGTAATGGGAACCTGTAGGATTACACCAGTCTGGCTCTAAGCGCATTGCGGGCACTGCAAATTCACAGGGATATTTTTCATCATCCAGAACTCGAACGGCGCCATCACTGTTCAAGGGTAGGCCATAGATTTGTTGCCATACATCCTGTCGGTCATTGGGATGGGTTTTATATAAAATAGATAGCATCCGGTTTAATGCCGCGGGTAGGCTCTTAATATCTTTAAAAGCTTTGAGTGGCAATTGATAAAGTTTAAGGCCCAATTTCTTGATCGCATCACGAAACAGGGTAAAGGCTTTAAATAATTCAGGTAAGCTATCAACTCCCACGACATTACAGTGGTTATTAAACAGAGTTTGCCACCACTTATATTCAATTGGAGCCATATTTAAGATACTGGTAATTGCTACCTGATAGTCTTTTTGGAACAGCGGCACATGACTTGGCATTTTAGATAACAAAGCCCCATACAGTGCGTTAAATCGCTCAGGATTCTGCTTCTTCCAACCAGTTAATTGATTGATGAGACGATGCAGACCCTGTATGCCATACTCATTATAAACTTGCAATAGAGCATCCAATACTGGATTGCTAACTTTTTCTAGAAAGGAGAGGACGTGTTGTTGTCGTTTTTGATCGGCCTTTCTTCCGTGATTTATTTGGATAATTCGATAAAGTAGGTGTTGCGTAGCCTCAGTTTTCACCGGTTTCTTAGTGCAATCTTGAGCTAACTTCTGTGCGAAGCGTGCTGTCTTATAATCACCAAACAAATTCTCTAACTTACGTTTGATTGGTTGAGCATTTATATCGGCTTTGGCCAGTTTGGGCATCTCTCCGAGCAACATTTTAAAACGCGCGGCGTTGAAATTTTGTTTTTCTTCAACCAGGCTAAAGATACCCTTAAGATTTTTTACGGGCAGAGTAACCATTAGCGGTAAATATTGTTTGAATAAATTCGCTGCTTCTCGCGAATAAGGCCTCTCTGACATCTCTTTCCATCGCGCTTTAAGAAAATTATCAGCCGTACCCCTACCTGCTTTTTCTGCTAGAGTGAGCCATTCCTTAAATAAATCATGGGCCAATACGGCAGGCGGTTCCGGTTGGTAATTGTGGATTAAAGGCAGTTTTTCAGACCCTGCGGGTACCAACTTTGGGTCATAATCCAGCACATTGTCCTTCACTACAGTGAATCCGCCGGCTGCGAGTGGTAAATTTCTTAAATCACCATCAATCCCGGATTGAAACTGATGCCTATAACGCAATAACTGCTCGCAAGCATTTTTGGTTATCTGTAGAATTTTAGGGTTATTAAATCGGTTCCCATTCTGACCTTCGATATGGCCCAACCACTTCATCCATAACTCCTTAGATTGGGGCAAAGATAAATAATAACTATCTGGAATCTCAAATAGTCCTTCGCGCAGATAATTGTGAAACTCCTTTTCATCGAGAGCTTTGGATGTTAGTTTAGTTTCAGCCTCAGAACCTTCGACTTCTTGTTCAATTTGTATGGATAGTCCAATAGAACTTTCAATTTGCTGTTCTTGTTCTTGTTGTTGTTCTTGCTCGGTTTCCGTATCAATGCCAAATACTGCTGTGCTAACATTGCCGCCGCCCGGGCGTAGACGTTTTCTTGGTGTTCCCAGACTCCCGGTAGGTAATAGCGCCGTTATGCTGTCCGGCTGCATACGTTGCGTCCTTCGATTGATAGAAACGGCCTCATCGATCATACGCTGAGCGTCGGTGTTGATATGGCCATCAGGAAGAATTATTTCTACGGTAATAGGTTGTTTGGAATCGGTTACCAGTGATTTTATGCTTTTAGCTCGATCTATATCGATGGTTCCTTGCAGGATCAATTTAACAGGTGGTTGACGTTTGAATAAGTTTACTAGCAGAGCATATAAATCTTTATCATTATCGCCATTATTTTTACTAGTTAAATCAATACTATACTCATCAAATGAATTGTCAATGTTATTAAAATCATTAATGTTATGCATAGTAAAGCCTCTTTATTTATCAAAAAATTTTGAACTATTATTATACATCGAATACCTTAAGGTTCCCTGAAGTGCAAAGTTTTGCTCGGAAAGAAGGGGGGAGGGGTTTGATTTATTTTATTAAATCAAGTGGTTAATATTTTTACCGGGAATCGCTTTATGGGTCATCTCTGTTCCCGGTAAATGCTTCGATAATGTCAACCAGAGGCTTTGTGAGTTTTTGAATTGCCAGCAATGTCGTTTCAGCAACCTCCGAATATTGAAGACATTCGCACGAAACTCGGCGGCCGCAGGATATAAACATCCGATCGTGCAAAGTTATAGCCGGAAGGAAGTGTCTATCCGCCTGGCCCCGCAAAAAGGTCTCAGTCAGGAGCAATTGCATCAACGGCTGGAAGCCAGCGCTGCCCGGTGCGGTTATCGGTAGTTCTGATTATATCGGCCCCCAGGTGAGCAACGCTTTATTGACTAACGGTATTCTGGCGGTGCTGGTCGCGTTATTGGCGACCATGGCCTATATCGCCTTCCGGTTCGAATACCGTTTCGCCGTGGCTGCGGCGGTGGCTCTCATTCACGATCCGGTATTGATTTTGGGTATTTTTTCGTTTTTTCACATAGAATTCGACATGATCGCTTTGACCGCGCTGCTGACGGTGATCGGCTTTTCGCTCAACGATACCATCGTGGTTTACGACCGGGTGCGCGAAAATTTCCGCAAAGTGAGAAAAGGGACTCCGCTTGAAATCATGGATCTCTCCATTAATCAGACTTTGTCGCGAACGATCATGACTTCCGGGCTAACACTGGTTGTTGTGCTGTCGCTCCTGTTTTTTGGCGGCCCAATGATCCACGGCTTCGCCCTGGCAATGACGATCGGTATTATTATCGGCACCTATTCTTCCATTTACGTCGCCGGGTCTTTTGCAGTGGCCATCGGCCTGGACCGCAAACATCTGCAGCTTCCCGTCAAACGTGCAGAAGACGAACTGCCCTGAACGATAGACCAAGCAAGAGTGTAATAACGAGTCAGAATTTTACTAAAAGTGGAATTAATCATCAATTAGTGATACTATTTGATTATTATCCCCTAACCTGGTAAATAGCCATGTATCGAAGAATATTACAAATGAAACTGCCTTCCAAACAGTCAACTTTTTTATGGGGGGCAAGACAAACCGGGAAATCTTCTTTTCTTAAAAGCCATTATCCTGATTCCATTTATTATGATTTATTGGATACGCATGAAATGGTCCAATTTACCAAATCCCCTTATCTGTTAAGAGAAGAAATTTTAGGACTCGGGAAGGAAAAGCTGGAGTTTCCAATTATTATTGATGAAATACAAAAAGTTCCGGAATTATTAAATGAAGTTCACTGGCTAATTGAAAATACGGCTGCTCAATTTATTTTGTGCGGCTCCAGTGCGCGGAAATTAAAAACACAAAGTACTAATCTACTCGGTGGCAGAGCATGGCAGTATCACTTCTATCCATTAGTTTTTCCTGAAATAAATGATTTTGATTTATTACGCGCATTACAACAAGGCCTAATCCCTAATCACTATTTATCGGATAAATCATTTATCAATGATCATTTGCAAGCCTATATAGATATTTATTTAACAGATGAGATACGAAATGAAGGTTTAGTAAGAAATTTAGCAGGCTTTGCCCGATTTCTTGATATAGCAGGACTGCGTAATGGCGAAATTATTAATGTGACTAATATAGCGCGAGATTGTGGAGTGGATCGTACGACCGTACAAGGGTTTTACCAAATTTTACTGGACACTTTATTAGGATATTTTATTTACCCATACCGCAAAAAAATTAAACGAGACATTATTGTTGCAGCTCCCAAATTTTATTTGTTTGATGTGGGAGTCGCGAATTATTTAGCTCGTCAAGTGGTCGTTGACTTAAAAGGAGTCTCTGCTGGCAAAAGTTTTGAGCACTATATTTTTATGGAATTAATGGCATATTTGAAAATAAACCGCAAACGAATGGACATCACTTATTGGCGTACCAAAACGGGTTTGGAAGTCGATTTTATTTTAGGAAATGCGCAGATCGCTATCGAGGTAAAAATCAGTGATCAGGTGTATCAGCAGGATTTAAAAGGGCTAATCGCTTTTTGCGAAGAGTTTCCAAATGCGAAACCTTTTGTTATTTCTCAAGACAAACGCACCAGAAATCTTAAAGTAAATGAAGAAATTAATATTACTATCATGCCATGGAAAATTTTTCTGAATCATTTGTGGCAGCATGAAATCATTTCCTGACGCACTGAAGACAAACGGCCCTGATCGATGACAAAAGAATAGAAAGGATTGGTATATACTCAAAGCGATTGGGTTTTCGGTGTTTTAGCATCCCATTGACCGGCGATCTTGAAACGTTACTCAATCGGAAAACCTCGAAATAGCAGTGAGTATTCCTGCGGTTTTCCTCAATCGTAACGTTTCAATCTCACCGGTCACTGGGCGCTAAAACACCGAAAACCCAATCGCTTTGAGTATATTAATAATTCTCTTCGGTCAGGTTATTTTTCTTTAAAAATTTGGATAATAGACGTTTGCCAAAAGCGGTGAATCGGTGATGATGTAAATGTTTTACTAATGCTTCTTTATCGGCCAAATAATTTAATTGTAACGAGAGCCGTTTGCCAACATACGGATAATGACCGTGCCAACCATTAGACGTTACTTTGAAAATCAGGCAATTGCCCGCGAGTGGGGAGACCTCGGCGAAATAATCATCCAATGAATCCTTACTGTTGAGCAGTCTTAATTTACCCTGTTCGGCATCCCAGGTAGAGTTCAGGTAAAGTAGAACGGTAATCAATTTAGTTTTGCTGTCGGTATGGATCTGCCCATCACGCTCGGTGGTATATCCGCGTAAGGTCAGCATGGACGGCTTATCCTTAAGTTCCAGGGAAAATTTTTCCCCCAGGAACTGTCGAAACTCGGGACCCTCTAACTCTGTCACCAGCTGCTGGAAAGCCGGTAAACATTTTACTGAAGAAGCAGGGATGCTGCCACGGCTGGTAATTTCCGGAAAGGATTGAACAACATCTGCCAAACGTTCAGGATTGATGAAGTTATTGATTATCGTATAGGGAAAAGGCGATTGGGAAATGACCGCTTTTTTCAGCGCCGCCAGGTTGATACATGAGTCAGCTTGGGATGTCATACCTTAAATATTAACATTCCCCCACAGAGCGAACAAGTTATTTTATGCGAAAATTGCCTCTGCACAGACGCCATAAATGCATGTTTTTTTTAAAACTGCTCTGAGCGTTTAAGATGGCATAGAGCCAACCCGTATGTCCATCACGAAAACCCTGGCGCAGGATGAAGGAACGGAAAAAAATCCATCCGCTATTGACAATGGCTTTGAGTGGGTTTGAGCGCAGACCCTTCTGATGGCGGAGTTGTGCAGTGAGAATAGCATATTTTTTCATTTGCGCTGACCACTCGATTTTATCGGCAACGCAATTGTGAAGCAGGTTTTGAGTCAAGTGTCCAATGGCTCCGTTGCAGATCACTTTTTCGTGAATAAAATCCTCAGTGAATCTTCCAGCCTTACGTTGAAATAAACGCAGAACCTGATCTTTGGAAGCGTCGCCATAGCGCTGAAATCTTCCGCAAAACATGGTGATTCGCGGGATGTAATACCCTTGAAAAGCAGTCTGTTGAATGGCTTGTTGAATTTCAGTGCGTAGCGGCGGCCTCACCCATTCATCGGCATCCAAAGAAATAATCCACTCACCGGTGGTCAGATTGAGCGCACGGTTTTTTTGCGCGCCAAACCCTGGCCAATCAGTAAGATATACATGCGGAGTGAACATACGGCAAATCGAAACGGTTTCATCATGACTACCAGAATCCAGAATAATAATTTCATCCACCCAGCCGACGATAGAACTCAAACAACGTCTTATTTTTTTTGCTTCGTTTTTAACAATTAGGATGGCGCTTAACTTAGGCATATCGGATTAATGACACGGTGGCGCTTCAATAATTTCCAGCAATGCTTTGTGAGTTTTGGAATTGCCGGCAATAATGTTGCCTTGCGCAAGATGATTCTTTCCAGCTTCGAAATCGCTGACGATGCCGCCGGCTTCCTGAATCATTAAAACTCCGGCGGCCATGTCCCATTCTTTCAAATGCGATTCCCAAAAACCGTCCAGACGCCCGGCGGCGACGTAGGCTAAATCCAGCGCCGCCGAACCCGCGCGGCGGATGCCGGCGCATTGTGGAAAAACGATTTGAAAAATTTTTAAAAACTCTTGGGAATGTTCAATTTCCCGCGCGGGAAAACCGGTGCCAATTAACGCTTCCTCCAGTTTCTTGACTGGGCTGACGCGCATGCGGCGATCGTTAAGAGTGGCTCCTTTACCGCGAGCCGCCGCAAACAATTCATTGCGTACCGGATCATAAATAACGCCAACCTCCAGCTGATCCTGGTTTTTGACGGCAATGGAAATGCAAAAATGCGGAAAACCGTGAATATAATTGGTGGTGCCGTCAAGGGGGTCTATCACCCAACAAAATTCATTGCCTTCGGTATAGCCGCTTTCTTCTCCCAAAATAGCATGGTCTGGGTAAGCTTTGCGGATAACGTGAATAATTTCCTGTTCCGAGCGGCGGTCTACTTCGGTAACGAAATCATTGCGGGCCTTGCGGTTAATTTCGATCGAATCCAGACGATCCATGAATCGAAGCAGTGTTTTGCTGGCCTGACGGGCGGCCTGGATGGCGATATTCAATAATGGATGCATAATCAGCCTATAAAAAGATCACCATACCGTAATTCCCGGTGAATTTAAAGGTTTTCATGCTAGAATATACCATGATTTTTGAAAACGTTCGCATCATTCTCGTCAACCCCAGCCACCCGGGCAACATTGGGGCGGTGGCGAGGGCCATGAAAAATATGGGTTTATCCCGGCTGTTTCTGGTTGCGCCGGAAGCTTTCCCGCACCCGGAGGCGATTTATCGCGCGGTCGGCGCGGCGGATGTATTAACCCAGGCGACCGTGACCCCGGACCTGCCGCAAGCCTTGCAGGGATGCGAATTCGTCTACGCTGCCAGCGCCCGCTCACGGCGCCTGGAATGGCCCGGGTGCGACGCACGCGAGTGCGCCAATCAAATCGCGCAGAACCGGTCTCGGCAGGAAGTGGCGCTGGTTTTTGGCCGCGAATCTTCCGGTTTGACCAACGAAGAGATCGCCCACTGTCATAATCATGTTTATATTCCGGCAGACGAAGAATTTAGCTCACTGAATTTGGCAGCGGCTGTGCAAATACTTGCTTACGAACTGCGCATGGCCTGGCTGGCGCAAGCACCGGAGCCTTCCAAAATACCCAGGCAATTGGCGCCTAATGAACAAGTCCAGGGATTTTACACACATCTCGAATCGACCCTTGTGCAGATTGATTTCCTCAATCCCAGCCACCCCAAAAGACTCATGCAACGGTTGCAGAGATTATTCAGTCGCGCGCAGATGGACACTACCGAAGTGAACATCCTGCGCGGAGTCCTGACAGCCATTAACAAAGTGGCGCCAAATTAATGCTACCAAAATATCTGGATTATATGGCCAGTACGCCCCTGGATCCTCGCGTTTTAGCGCGGATGACTGAAAGCCTAAGTTCCGGCGAGCATTTTGGTAACCCTTCCTCGCAAAATCATCGTTTTGGCTGGCAGGCAGCCGGGTTAATCGAAAAAGCCCGTCAACAGGTTGCCGGGCTGATCCAGGCCGATCCGCGGGAAATCGTGTGGACTTCCGGCGCACCGAAGCCATTAATCTGGCGCTGAAAGGCGCCGCGCTGTTTTATCAGCGCAAAGGTAAGCACATTATAACCATGCGCTCCGAGCATAAAGCCGTCCTTAACACTTGCGCTTACCTGGAAAATTTGGGATTCACGGTGACAAAGTTAACGCCGACCTCCGGGGGTCTGCTCAATATGGAAGAGCTGCGAGCGGCGATCAGGCCTGACACCATTCTGGCATCCATCTTATGGGTTAATAATGAAACCGGGGTTATTCAGGACATTGAAAAAATAGGTCAGCTTACACGCAAACACGGCATTATTTTGCACGTCGACGCCGCACAGGCGGCGGGTAAAATTGCTATCGATGTGAAGGCCCTCCCGGTGGATCTCATGTCTTTCTCGGCCCATAAAGTGTATGGCCCCAAGGGAGTAGGGGCGTTATATGTTCGCCGTACCCCCGCATTCGATTAATTCCGCAAATACACGGCGGAGAACAGGAATTCGGGATGCGCTCGGGAACCCTGGCCACTCATCAAATTGTGGGGATGGGCGAGGCTTTTGCAGTGGCCCGGGATTCTCTGGAGGCAGATCAACGGCATATTCGCCAATTAAGCTCCCATTTATGGCAGGGGCTAAAGGATCTCGGTGGTATTGAGTTGAATGGGGATGAAGAGCGGCGTGTAGCCAATTGCCTGAATATCAGCGTCAACGGGGTAGAAGCCGAAACCCTGATGCTCAGTTTAACCGGCCTGGCCATCTCCATCGGTTCGTCCTGCCATTCCGCATACACCACGCCTTCACATGTCCTCACCGCGATGGGATTCTCTGCGGCGCGCGCCCGCAGCTCCCTACGAATTAGTTGCGGACGTTTCACCACCCTGGCCGATATTGATTATGCCATCGCACATATCCGCGAAAACGTGGAACGGTTGCGGCAATTATCACCTTTGTGGTCAGTATGAAATATTCTTCACAGTTGCAGCATTATTTTCACAATCGACATCATGGCGGACGCCTGGAACCCGCCATAACCGTACGCTCCGCGCAGGCGGGAAACGCCGAAAATAGGGAGGTATTGGTGCTGTTTGTGGAATACCATGACCATATCGTGCAGGCCAGATTTCAGGCCAGCGGTTCAATCGCCCTGATCGCCGGAGGCGAATTTATTTGCGAATGGCTGGAAAATAAAACCTGGCAGGATCTGTCCCGTTTAACCCCGGAACTCATCCTCGAAGCCCTTGCCCTGACAAAAATGGATATCCACGTGGCCAATTTAATCATCATGGCCGTTAAGGGCTTGTAAAAAAATAACTTACCCTTTTGAGCACTCAAAAGGGTAAGTTATTTTTTTACAAGCCCTTAGATGCTTTGGGTTGGTTTCCAAATAACCCAGCGCTTTTCTAACTGCCTTGAGGCGCTTTGATAAGGAGGAATTATTCTCCAATTCCGCCAGGTCCTGATTAGCCTGATTGGTAAATAATAATTTAAATGACATTAGACGCTATTTATCATCAACATATTTTGCAAAACTACCTTTTGTAGAGACATGGTTTGACGCAGCCTCTTTTATACCCTGCCTAACTTTTTTCAGCGCAAGTTTATTATCGAATAGCCATTTTTCACGTGCAGGAATCTCTGTATAAGGCTCTAATATCAGCCTGTTATCTTTATCTTTAGTAATTGAAAAGCTGCTCACTCCTTCCGCTAAATGGCCAAGAGTAATCCTGCCTTTTGCATCGGGTCTTACCATTTTTCTTAACATAAATTTTACCTCCAAAATACATGGTCTATACATATAGAATAGCTCAGAGTGGGATATAGTGCAAGTGGGAAATAAGACAAGACCTTGATAGCCTCTCAGGTACTGATACAAATAATATCCGTGATCGAGATGAGCGTGTATGAAAAAATTGGTTGATACTTGCGGATGGATAGAATGGTTAACGGTTCCGGTAAAAGGCTGCGGTTATAGAATGTAGTAGCGGGCCAGTTTGGTGCATAGTAAGGATTTACGGGGCTTTATGGTTTTTTCTGATAATAACTCGTTTAATTTTTTCGGTATAAAGGCTTTTTTAATTTCCTTAAAATGGACTTTCTGAACCTGCGTTTTAGTCACAAAAATCAGCTCGTGGTTGTCCGGGTCGTACCAGATTTTTCGGGCCTCCTGGGAACTTTTGGCTAAAATTAAAGCGATTGACTTGTCTTCCTGGTCATGCACGGAGTATAAATTTCTTAATTTTTCTCTTAATTTTATCATAATGTTACCTTTTATTTTTAACTATTTACATTAATAATTATAGGCCAAATTGCGCCTTTAGTTTTATGACTATTATCAAACGATCATCTTGTATACTCAGTTGACGTTTCGGCAGTTTAGAGGCACAGTATGGCATTTTTAACATCTGGAGACTCCCAACATGATCATCGGCGTACCTGTTGAGGTAAAAATAAAAGAATTCAGGGTAGGTTTAACGCCTGCCAGTGTCCGTGAACTGACCGGCTTTCACCATCATGTTATCGTTCAGACTGGACTGGGTTCAGGAATCGGCTTTAAAGATCAGGATTATATTGACGCCGGCGCCAGGGTAGTGAATTCAGCTCAGGAAGTTTACTCAGAAGCGGAAATGATTGTAAAAGTAAAAGAACCGCAACCCGCTGAATTTCCATTACTGCGCGAAAACCAGATTTTATTCACCTACCTGCACCTTGCTCCAGACCCAGAACAGGCTGAAGCACTGCTGAAATCCGGCTGTATCGCCATTGCATACGAAACTGTCACCAGCGTTCATGGCGATCTGCCGTTGCTTTCACCGATGAGTCAGGTCGCAGGCCGTTTGTCCATTCAGGCTGGCGCACATTCTCTGGAAAAATCTCAGGGAGGCAGTGGCATTCTGTTGGGAGGAGTCCCGGGAGTGCCAGCGGGCAAAGTAACGGTTATCGGCGGCGGTGTCGTCGGCACCAATGCCGTGCGTATCGCCATGGGGATGGAAGCCAAGGTTACGGTTCTGGACAAATCCCTATACCGGTTACAGGAACTTGATTTTCAGTTTGGCGGCCGCCTGACGACAGCGTACGCCAGCACCGCCAATATTGAACATTCCGTTACCGACGCTGATCTGGTTATTGGCGCGGTACTGACACCTGGGGCAGCCGCACCAAAACTGGTAACGAGGTCCATGCTGACTCGTATGCGTCCCGGGTCGGTCATTGTCGCGTCGCTATCGACCAGGGCGGTTGTGTTGAAACCAGTCGACCCACGACTCACGATAATCCCACGTATGTCGTTGAAAATATTGTTCATTATTGCGTTACCAACATGCCCGGCGGTGTGCCGCGCACTTCCACTTTTGCCCTGAATAACGCGACCCTGCCTTTTGTTCTGGAACTGGCCAATAAAGGCTATCACAAGGCTTTGTTGGATAATATTCACTTACGCAACGGGTTAAACGTTTGCGGCGGCTATATTACCCATCCGGACGTCGCCAGGGATTTAAACAAGGAATACCGTCCTGCTCTGGATTTTTTACAATAACCTTAGGGATTGTCATTGCGAACGCAAGTGAAGCAATCCAGTCCGATGTGGGTGTAAAGTCAATTACTTGGCACACACATTGTACTGGGTTGCTTCGCTCACGCTCGCAATGACTATTGGGTTTGGTAAGGTGAGGGAGCGGAATCGAGAATTTCAGGACAACTGTAAGAATCGTATTCCTTCACTTCCTTGGCCTGATCCGCCGCGTTTTTCCTTTTCATCGTGGCAGGGTCCTGATATCTATAGTCCTGGGCTTCCACCTTTTGCCGGAGAACTTCGCACAATGAAGCATTGGTGCCCTCGATCGGCGGATTTTTTTTCGTCTGACACCCTGTCAAAACAGCTGCTGCCACCAAAAATGCGATGACTTCTCTCATAATAAACACTCCTTAAGTACATATCCTCTTAAAAATAATGCATAATGGCGTCTATGACAACTTATCGAAAAAAAGATCCCTTTAGGGAGCGGGAAGCCGCCGAATATGAACATCCTATCGCCAGCAGGGAATTTATTATCCAGTTTTTAACGGACGCCGGCCGCCCACTCAGCTGGCACGCGCTTTGCGAGGGCCTGGACCTCAAAACTGAAGAAGAACAGGAAGGTTTGCGGCGGCGTCTGAAAGCCATGCTGCGCGATGGACAATTGATGAAAAACCGCCGCGGCAGTTACGCCCTGGTGCAAAAAATGGAACTGGTCCCGGGCCGCATTCAGGCCCACCGCGACGGCTTTGGGTTTCTAATTCCTGACAACGGTGAGCCAGATATTTTTCTGCCCCCCGCGAAATGGACGCCGTTTTTAACGATGACCGGGTACTTGTCCGGGTAACGGGCATCGACTCAAAAGGTCGGCGGGAAGGACAAATTGCAGAAATCGTTGAGCATAACACCCATCAGGTTGTAGGAAAATATCGCGAAGAGAATGGCGCCGCCTTCGTCGATCCTGACAATAAGCTGATCACTCAGGATATTCTCATACCTGAAAATCAGCGCGGCCTGGCGCAGAATGGTCAGTTTGTGATGGTGGAGATTATTGCGCAACCGACCAAACGTCGTCAGCCTTTGGGCAAAGTCATTGAAGTATTGGGCGATCAGATGACTCCCGGGATGGAAGTAGAGCTCGCGATCCGCTCGCATAATTTACCGTTCGTGTGGCCGGATAGCGTCGTGAATGAAGCGCAAAAATTTCCCAGTGAAGTGAATTTATCCGAGCCTGCGGTCAAAAAATATACTGACCTGCGCCAGTTGCCGTTTGTGACTATTGACGGTGAAGACGCCAAAGATTTCGATGACGCGGTTTTTTGTCAGCGTCTAAGCAACAAAGCCAACAGCGACTGGCGGTTGCTGGTCGCCATCGCCGATGTCGCCCACTACGTAAAACCGGGCAGCGCCCTGGACATTGAAGCCGAAAATCGCGGCAATTCAGTCTATTTTCCTAATAAAGTGTTACCCATGTTACCCGAAACACTCTCTAACGGCTTATGTTCCTTAAAGCCGAATGTTGACCGGCTTTCCCTGGTGTGTGAAATGAAAATAGATGCGCAGGGCGCCGTGGTCAGTTATCAATTTTACGAGGGGATCATCCATTCACAAGCGCGCCTGACTTATACTCAGGTGGCGAATATGCTGGAAAACCCCAGTCACGCTCCGCATGGAATTTTCCCCCATATCAAAGAATTTAATGAGCTTTTTAAAAAACTGCTCCGGCAACGACAGTTGCGTGGCGCCATTGATTTCGATACCGTGGAAACAAAAATTATTTTCGGTCAAAAGGGCAAGATTGAGCGCATAGTTCCGCAACACCGCACCGTCGCACATCGCATGATTGAAGAGGCGATGCTGCTTGCCAATGTCTGCGCGGCGCAGTTTTTGCTGCAAAATAAAATCGCCACGCTTTACCGGGTTCACGGTGGACCGGAACCCCAACGTTTGATGGCCCTGCGCGATTTTTTGAAACCTTTTAATCTGCGCCTCAGCGGCGGAACAAAACCCAGCCCCAAAGATTATGCTAAATTAATCGAACGCATAGTCGACAGACCCGACGCGCATTTATTACAGACCGTGTTATTGCGTTCTTTACGACAGGCCGATTTATTCCCCCGAAAATACCGGACATTTCGGTTTGGCATACGATGCTTATACCCATTTTACCTCGCCGATCCGGCGTTATCCGGATTTGTTGGTTCATCGTGGCATTAAATAATTGACCCTGTGAAAAATCTCGGCAAAGAATTTTTATACAATCGGAAATGAATGCAGGAAACGGTCAGACATTGCTCCACTTCCGAACGCCGCGCGGATTTGGCCACTCGTGATGCTGCCGATTGGTTCAAATGTGAATACATGCTGAATCGACAGGGGCAAATCTTGCAAAGGCATCATTAGCGACGTGACCAGCTTTCGGTGTTTTTGTTGAATTGAACGATATTTATATTCAGGGTTTATTGCATATCACTGCATTGAAAAATGATTATTACCGATATGAAGCATCTAATTATTTGTTACAGGGACGGCAAAGTGGCCAAACGTATCGATTAGGTGATCCGATAGAAGTGTTAGTGGCCCGGGTTGATTTAGATAAACGCATCATTGATTTTGAATTACTTGCAAAGGCTCAGCGATAAACCGGTCGGAAGACCCGAAAAAAACGCAGGAAACGTTAATGCCGCATATTTAGAGTTGGCAGCAGATAAAGTTATTGTTTCCGAAACGACTCGGGATGACACAGCAAAAGTGATTACGGTCATGTTTGGTCGTTGGCGGTGATTATGGCATGGGCAGGAGCGGTGCGGATGGCGGCGGAAGCAGCGCTTGCGGGTCGGGGCTGGTTTGGTCAGCGTTGCCACCCGGCCTGAGCACGTGCCCATCGTCAATAGTTGCCGCCCTGAAATCATGTGTCATAAAATCAATACGCCGGATGATATGGGCCCATTAATTGCCCGCGCCACTGTATTAGTCATCGGCCCCGGTTTCGGAAAGAGCGAATGGTCAAGGAATTTATTTAATAAATTACTGCAATACCTCCACTGCCAAAAATAATCGATGCCGATGGCCTGAATTTATTGGCAGAGAAACCCCTATCGCGAATGAGGACTGGATTTTAACTCCGCATCCGGTGAAGCAGCCGATTATTAAAATGCACGATTGGAGAAATTCAGCAAGATCGTATTGCTGCGGTTACTCGACTGCAGAGAACAGTATGGCGGTGTGATTGTGTTGAAAGGCGCTGGGAACGCTCATTCAGGGCACGAACTGCAACTTCTCTCTGTGCTGCCGGAAATCCAGGAATGGCCAGTGGCGGCATGGGCGATGTACTCAGCGGCGTCATTGGCGGGCTGGTGGCACAAAAACTTCCACTATTATCCGCCGCACAGTCCGGAGTGCTGATTCATTCACTGGCCGCCGATATGGCTGCGGCTAATGGCGGTGAGCGGGGTCTATTGGCTTGTGACTTATTACCCTATTTGCGCACTCTGGTAAATCCTTAGGCTCTGTTTACAATTCATTAAAGATTCCTCAAAATAGCGTCATTGCGAACGTAAGTGAAGCAATCCAGTTCGGACTTTGTAGAAACTCTGTACTGGATTGCTTCGCTCACGCTCGCAATGACGAAAGCTCTGTGAAAAATAGATAATCAATGAATTGTCGACAGGCTCAAATATGCAAGAATATTTTTTAAGTGACGAAGCGGCCATGTTAAAAATGGGCGCGGAGCTGGCGCCGGCCTGTCAGGCGGGAGTCGTTATTTATCTCCAGGGACCGCTGGGCGCAGGAAAAACGACTTTAGTGCGCGGCATTCTCAGAGCGAGCGGATATACGGGAGCGATCAAAAGTCCAACCTACACGCTGGTGGAAAGTTATGAACTTGACCAGGCGCGATTCTTCCATTTTGATTTGTACCGGTTGCGGAATCCTCAGGAGTTATGGGATATTGGTTTGGAGGATTATCTGCAGCCTGACGCTGTGTGTTTATTCGAGTGGCCGGAAAAAGCCGCGGAAATCTTGCCAAAAGCGGATATTTCCTGCACGATAGAAATCCCCGCGGATGGCATTGGACGTAAAATTCTTATCAGAGGGAATGTGCAACGTGATAAAAAGGTGTTTTCGTAAGCTAGCGATCATGCTCGTGGCTTTGTTATGCCCACTCGCTGCTTTAGCGGAATCGGTCACTTTAACCGCCGTTTCCCGAAATCCAAAAACACAGGCGTGGAATGTTCATTTTACCAGTCATTCGCCGGTCAAAATTCATCATTTTATCTTATCGAATCCTGAGCGTTTAGTCGTTGACGTAACCGGGGCCGCCACTTTTTTAAATCGTGTCAGTCAGAATAACCTCAAAAGTTCACCCATCAAAAAAATCCGCAGCTCTGCACCGTCAGCACAGGCGCTGCGCATCGTTTTCGATTTAAAATCGGGAACGACCTCGGACATGCTGCAACTGTTATTTCAGTCAGCAGCAATCAAGGCGCCTCAGGTTGAAATCAGCTCTACCGCTCCCCGGCCCCGCGAAATTATCGTCGTCATCGATCCAGGGCATGGCGGTAAAGACCCTGGCGCGACCGGTCCTAAAAAAGTTCATGAGAAAGAAGTGGTATTGAATATCGCCAAAAAACTACAACGACTCATTGATCAACAACCGGGATTTAAAGCTATCCTGACTCGCGATGGTGATTATTATTTAACACTGCGTGAACGATTAACCATTGCGCGAAAGCATAAAGCGGATATGTTTATCGCCATTCACGCAGACGCTTATCCGGATCCTTTAGCGCATGGCTTTTCGGTATTTGCCCTGTCGCAACGCGGCGCCACCAGCGAAGCTGCCCGATGGCTCGCGGACCGGGAAAATCAGTCTGAACTGATGGGCGGAGTGGATTTAGGCGATAAAGGCGATATGTTACGCTCCGTATTAATTAACCTGTCGCAAACCGCGACCATTCAGGCCAGTCTTTCCATCGGCCAAAATTTGCTGGATCATGTGCACGCATTCGCGCATTTACATCACAGTCACATGGAACAGGCGGCATTTGTGGTTCTAAAATCTCCCGATATTCCTTCTTTACTGATTGAAACCGGTTTTTTATCTAATTTTCATGAAGAGGAAAAATTGAGCAATAGCAGTTATCAACATGACCTTGCTCAGGCAATGATGCTGGGGGTTAAACAATATTTCACCCAACGTCCGCCACCGGGAACGTGGCTGGCCGCAAGAGATAACCATTTTAAAAATATTTAGGGGCTGTTTACAATTCATTAATGATTCGTCGAAATACCGTCATTGCGAACGCCAGTGAACAATCCAGTACAGAGTATTGTACGAAGTACGAACTGGATTGCTTCGCTAGCGCTCGCAATGACGGGTTGAAGCTAATACTTCGGGGGGGAAATGACATGGATAGAATAAAAATTTTATCTCCATTGCTGGCAAATCAAATTGCCGCGGGAGAAGTCGTGGAACGGCCCGCTTCGGTGGTTAAAGAATTGGTGGAAAACAGTCTGGACGCCCGGCGCCACGCAAATCAGCGTGGACATCAGGCAGGGCGGGCAGGAGCTGATTCGCATTCGGGATAACGGCAGCGGCATTCTTAAAGAAGATTTACCGCTGGCGTTGGCGCGCCACGCCACCAGTAAAATCGCACAACTCAGCGATCTGGAATCCGTCGCCAGTTTGGGATTTCGGGGCGAGGCCCTGGCCAGCATCAGTGCGGTTTCGCGGCTAAAATTATCGTCCAGGCATTGTAGTACGGAAAACGCCTGGCGCTGGCGCCGACGCCCTGGATCTGGATCCAGAGCCCGTGGCCCATCCGCCCGGCACTACCATCGAAGTCCAGGATTTATTTTTTAATACCCCAGCGCGACGGAAATTTTTGCGCCAGCCTAAAACAGAATTCGAACACATTGAAGCCGTGATCCATAAATTGGCGTTAAGCCGTTTCGATGCCGGATTCCAGTTAACTCACAATCAGCGACAGGCGTTTTCTGTGAACGCTGCTCTGACCCAAAATGCTTGTGAGCAGCGAGTGGCGGCAGTTTTAGGGTCAGCGTTTATCGAGCAGGTAGTATCATCGGATTCACCTCCGGAAATTTGACCCTGCGAGGCTGGATAGCGTTGCCGGATTTCAATCGCAGCCAGGCGGATATGCAATACTGGTATTTAAACGGCCGCTATGTACGCGACAAATTATTGACACATGCCGTCCGGGAGGCATACGAAGACGTGCTCTTTAACGGCCGTTATCCGGCTTACGTGCTGTATTTAACCTGCGATCCACAACAGGTGGAGATCAACGTGCATCCAACCAAACACGAGGTGCGTTTTCGCGACAGCCGCACGGTCCATCAATTTATTGTCCACACCGTGCACGAAGCATTAGAGAAGATTCACACCGGGTCACCGACGCCGCCGATGGCATCGAGCCTGCCTGAACAGCTTCAGGAAGTTCCCGCTGAAGGAAGCTCTCCTACGCGAAAGAAACCGTCATTGCGAGCGCGAGCGAAGCAATCCAGTACACAATTTCTACAGAGTCCGAACGGGATTGCTTCGCTCACGCTCGCAATGACGATACTTCCAGGGATCGGCAAAGCTTCGCTGAGGATATAAAAATGGCAGCGGCGCATAAAATCGTCCCGCATCAGCAGCCGCTGACATTCACGGTTGCCGAGCCAACTCCGCACTATCACGCGGCGCCTACGACGGCGTTCTCTTTGGGAACCGCATTGGCGCAGTTGCGCAATACGTATATTTTGGCCCAAAATGAGCAGGGGTTAGTGATTGTGGATATTCACGCCGCGCACGAGCGTCTGACTTACGAAAAAATGAAACAGGAGCAGCGGGAGGAGGGCGTGATCACCCAGCCGTTGTTAGTACCTATCACCCTGTCATTGAGCCGCCAGGAATATTCGACCTGGGAAAAATATCAATCGAATTTATCAGCAACGGGCATTATTACTGAAGCCCTGGGTCCGGAAACTATTCTGGTGCGGGAAATACCGGTGTTATTACAAAAAACCGATATCGCCCAAATCGTTCGCGACGTGCTGGCGGATTTAATCGTTCATGCCCAAAGCGTGCGCGTAAATGACACGCTCAATGAAATCCTCGGCAATATCGCCTGCCGCCAATCCATCCGCGCCAATTATTCCCTGACCATTATTGAAATGAACGCCCTTTTACAGCAAATGGAGCAAACCCCCAATAGCGGCTACTGCAATCATGGCCGTCCCACCTGGAAACAAATCCCGTGGACAGAATTAGATAAATTCTTCCTCAGAGGCCGATGATTAAATATTTAGCCATAGCTTAAGGGATTGATCGACCGCCTGCCGTTCTGATTTGGTTATGAAACCTATTTTTTCGCGGATTTTTTCTCTTTTTACAGCGGTAATTTTGTCAATCATAATTTGGGAATTTATTTGAAGACCATTTTCCGGGGAAGGGGATAATAAAATTCGAAACAGAGGCGTCTCTACCAAATGAGAAGTAATAGGACAGATAGCCAGACTGGAATGAGTCGCATTAAACAAATCTGACTGTACGACCAGAGCCGGACATCCTTTTCCATAATCTCCCTGTACGACACAGATCACAATATCCCCACGGATAATATCTATCGCCATCCCGAGTCATCCATTTCGTCTTCCCAGCTACTTTCCAGTTGATCGGCCTGACTCGCATGTAATGACTGCTCGCGCGCTTTTTCAATCAGCTTTAGATTAAGCACTTGATTTATATATTCTTCCAAAGCCTGAGTGATAATCCAGTTTTTTCCGCGATGCAACAAATGGCTGGCCTGCTCTAATTGTTGCCGCAGGTGAGGCGATAATCTGATACTGGTGGTTTCGCTTCGCGCCATAATAATACTCCGGTTATTTGCAACACAAAGTATTGCACATTCATTGACTTCTGTCAATGCGGTATGTTATTTTTTTGTATGACTAAACCAATGATTGCGATAGATATTGACGAAGTGTTAGCGCCGTTTGTCAGCGGAATAGTACCCTGGCACAACCTTCGATATGGCACTAATCTCCGGTTTCAGGATTTTCATACTTATGAATTCCATAAAGTATGGGGTGGCGACCGCGAAGAGGCGATAAAAAAATGCAAGGATCATTTTGAGAATCGTGGAATGGTCTCCCCCCTGCCAGACGCTTTGCGCATATTAAAGCGCCTGAAGCAGGACTATATTTTGATGGTTATCACCTCCCGAAACTTAATCCATAAATCAATCACCGAGGATTGGGTCAACACCCATTTCCCCGATATTTTTCAGGAAATATTACTTTGTAATCATTGGGATAGAGACAACAGCGGCCCGATAATAAAAAAATCCGCTGCCTGTTTACTCCATGGCGCTCGATATTTAATTGACGATATGCCCTATTATGTGGCGGAAGTCGCCGGCGCCGGCATTCACGGATTACTGTTTGGCGATTACCCCTGGAACCGCCAGATACTGACCTACCCACAGATTCATCGGGTCTCACACTGGCAGGATGTGGAAAACTTTTTCTCCAGCCACGCCCGCTGAGTACAGCGTCTGTGGCTTCCTGTTCTTATCCTGCGCTCGGCGGAGCCGATGCTCGGAATGAAGGGGGAGGAGCGAAGCTCTCTCCCCCTTGCGATCCCCCAACCCCCATGCTCCATGATATACTGGGGGTATGTCAAAATCTGCACAAGTCATCTGCCTGATGGGCCCAACCGCCAGCGGCAAAACCGACCTGGCTGTCGAACTGGCGCAACGGAACTCGCATTTACAAATCATTAGCGTGGACTCGGCTCTGGTTTATCAGGGTCTCGATATTGGAACAGCCAAGCCCAGCCGCGAAATATTAGCGGCGGCGCCTCACCGGCTGATCGATATTCGAGATCCCTCCGAGCCTTACACGGCTGGAAACTTTCGCCTGGACGCCCTTCGCGAGATCGCCGACATCCACAGCCAGGGAAAAACTCCCTTATTGGTGGGCGGCACGATGCTATATTTCTGGGTACTGCAAAATGGTTTAGCGCCTTTACCGCCCGCTGATCTCACCATTCGCAGTCAGATAAGCGCACAAGCCGCCGCGCAAGGTTGGCCTGCCGTTCATCACCAACTGCAACGGATTGATCCTTTGTCCGCGGCGCGCATTCATCAGCATGATGGCCAGCGTATCCAGCGTGCCCTCGAAGTGTATTCGTTAACTGGCGCACCTATTAGCGCCTGGCAGGAAAAGACCCCTCGGGATTTGCCTTTCTCACTCCAGCATTTTATTTTAGCACCGGAACATCCCGATTCATTATCCACCCGCATTCAACAGCGATTACACCGGTTATTTGCAGCCGGCTTCATTGAAGAAGTAGAAAATTTACGCCTGCGCGCAGACATCCACCCGGATTTACCCGCCATGCGCACTGTAGGCTATCGCCAAGTATTGGAGTATTTAGACGGAAAATATGATTTGCCGGCTCTGCATGAACGCGCCTGGTTCGCCACCCGCCAGTTAGCCAAACGGCAAATGACCTGGTTACGCCGCTGGCCAGCCGCCTCACGCCTGGCCCTGGAAACTCCTCTTTCTATCCTGTCACGGAAAATACCCGAGCAATTTCTGAAGTGATATAGTATACTTCCATGCCATGAATAACCGCGCCGAAGAAATTAATAAATTCTGGTTTGGAAAGGTGGAAGAAACCATCATTCCCAGTGAACATCGCGCCCGGATTTGGTTTGGCGAAGACCAGGAGACGGACGTCGAAATTAAAAATTTATTTAGTAACGACCTCGAGCGCGCCATTAAAGGCGAGTACGATGACTGGCAGGAAAATCCTCGGGGGCAACTCGCGCTGATTTTGCTGCTGGACCAATTTTCCCGCCATATTTATCGCGATACTCCGCAGGCATTCACTCAGGATGCTAAAGCGCTGAGTATTTGCATGCAAGGCGTTAGCATTGAAGCCGACCACGCGCTGAGTCTCATTGAACGGGTTTTCTACTATTTTCCTTTGCTGCATTCGGAAAATATTCACCATCAGGAACAGTCGATGCACGCTTATCAGGTGTTAACCGAACTGGCTTTTTCAGAAACCCGTGTGATCTACGATAGTTTTTTGCGGTTTGCCAATCACCATTATGGCGTTATTCAACGCTTTGGCCGCTTTCCTCAACGTAACCGAGTATTAAAACGCGAATCCACTGCTGAAGAAACAATATATCTGAGAGAAATAGAAGCTTCCATGGAGTGAAATCATGAAAAAAACCAACGAACATCCCATATACCGGATCATCTTTGTCCATCAGGAAGAACTTCAGGAAATTTATGCGCAATATATTTCCGAAGAAACTTTGGTAGGCTTTATCGAAGCGGATTCTCTGCTGGAATTAGATCAAACTCAACCGATTTTAAATACCAAAGAAGTCCGGCGTTGCTATATTCCCCTGCATAATATTATTCGCATCGATGAAATATTTTTACAAAGTACCGGCGAAGCCAAGGATAATATTAGCCATTTACCGCATGCCTTTAAGAAATCGAAGGAAAGAAAATGACTTCAGGTCTTTTTCCGGGCTGCGTTTTAATCGATTTAGAAGGCGCCCGGTTAAGTCATGAAGAAAAGGAATTATTAAGTCACCCGGTTTGCGCCGGAATTATCTTGTTTTCCCGTAACTATCAAAATCCGCCGTCAATTGCGCGCATTAACTACCAGTATTCGCGCAATAAATCCACAAGCCTTGATCGCAGTCGATCAAGAAGGCGGGCGGTACAGCGATTTCGCGAAGGTTTTACGATATTGCCGCCGATGTCGCATTGGGGGGAAGTGTATGATCAAGATCCGCAAGCCTGTTATCGCCAACTAACACAGGCTGTTCAGATATTGACGAGCGAATTGCGGAGATGGGAGTTAATCTGGATTTGATTCCGGTCCTGGATCTCAATCACGGGCGCAGCGAGGTTATCGGTGATCGTAGTTTGCACAGCGAGCCGAAGATGGTGATTGAACTAGGGCGGCATGGTTATTGATGAAATGCATCGCCAGCATTTCCCAGCGGTAGGAAAGCATTTTCCCGGGCATGGTGGGGTAGCGTCGGATTCTCATCAGGCTTTGCCGGTTGACCAGCGTGATTGGACGACGTTGTGGCGGCAGGATTTACGGCCATTTGTAGCGCTCATTCCATCAGCTGGACGCGATCATGCCGGCGCATATTGTTTTTTCCGCCATGGATCATCGGCCAGCCAGTTTTTCGCCATTCTGGTTACAAGAGGTCTTGCGGCGTCAACTTAATTTTCAGGGTGTTATCATCAGCGATGACTTGACCATGGCAGCCGCCGCAACCCGGGGCAGCTACGCCGAGCGGGCGTAGGAATCTTTCCTGGCCGGTTGCGATTTATTATTAGTGTGCAATAATCGCCCAGGAGCCATAGCGGCTTTAGACGCTCTGTTACCTTCGAACGCAGCGATAATCCGCCCGGCGTTTAGCGGCTTTTTATTCAAAATGTGCTATGATATAAACTAAATTTATAGAAATTTCACAGAAAAACTCAATCAGGAGACTGTTTTGGTGATTGATCTTCCACAACACATTCATGAAGTGCTGGCAAAAGCCACTTGTCTATATACCAAAGTGCAGGTAGAAGCCGCGCTGGACCAGATGGCTGAACACATTAACGAACAATTATCGCGAAGCCAACCCATTTTCCTGTGCGTCGTATTAGGGTGGCATTGTGCCCTTGGGCAATTTATTACCGCGTTTAAATTTTCCACTCGAAATCGATTATGTCCACGCCAGCCGTTATCACAACGATATCACCGGTAAAAATTTAGTCTGGAAAGGCCGTCCGAGCATTTCATTACAAAATCGTACAGTGATCGTAGTGGATGATATTCTCGATGGTGGCTTCACGCTCAAAGGCGTGTTGGATTATTGCGCCCAACAACAGGCTAATCAAATTTATTCTGCGGTATTAGTCGATAAAGTGTCTGCGCGTTTACCGGGCGGATTACCCCGGGCGGATTTTACCGGTTTAACGGTAGACAACCATTATGTGTTTGGATATGGTATGGATTATAAAGGTTATTTACGTAATGCACCCGGCATTTACCGCGTGGCCCCGGAACATGAATAGAGAGATCGCATACTTCAAAGGAGATGAAATATGAGAAAATGTCTGGTTTTTTTTCTGTTTACTCAGCGCCTTATTTTTAAGTGGATGTCACAGGGGCGGATCTTTTTACTGCGATCCACGTTTTGAGCATTGCGGCGGCGCCAATCCGCAGATGCAGGATGAAATAGCGGATGAAGTAGGGCAGATGTTGTAATGACTGCTTCGCCGGGCTCCCAGCCTCGCTGACATTCAGCAGGCCAGGCGGGCTTTGGGAAATAGCGATCCTGACCACTCCGGTTTGGCAATGTCATTCTTCCATTTTAAATGAAGCGTTTGGAGAGGAATTTTCCCTCTGGTTAAAATTGGAGTTGTGGCAATACAGCGGCAGTTTTAAGGTGCGGGCAGCGTTGCTGAATATGCAAAACTTTCGCCGCAACAGAAGCGAGCGCGGCGTGATTGCCATCAGCGCCGGCAATCACGCGATTGCCGTTGCTTACGCGGCCAAAAAGTTTGGCGTTCACGCGAAAGTGCTTATGCCAGAAACCGCCAGTCCAGTGCGTATCAATAAGTGTAAGCAACTGGGCGCGGAAGTGCTGTTGATGAAAGATATGCACGAAGTATTTTCGCGAGTAGGCGACATTCAAAAGGCGGAAGATCGAACCTTGATCCACCCTTTTGAAAGCGAAACGGTGGCTGTGGCTACCGGAACCTTAGGCCTGGAACTTTACCAGCAGGTTGGGTCCATTAGACGCCCTGCTCATGGGCATTGGTGGGGGAGGATTACTTGGCGGCGTCGCGAACGCTTACCGGCAGCTTCAGCCCAATATTCAGATGATTGGTGTCGAACCCGAAGGCGCTAACGTCATGAGTCTGAGTTTTCAGGCCGGCCATCCCGTGAGTCAGACTCCCCACAGTATCGCCGATAGTTTATGTGCACCCAAGACCGAACCGTATTCTTTTTCGCTGTGCCGGCAAAATGTGGATCAAATAGCGATTGTGAGCGATGCAGCTATTATCGAGGGAATGCGATTTTTATTTAACGAAATGAAGCTGGCGGTGGAACCGACAGCAGCCGTGGGCATCGCAGCGCTCTTCGGGCCTTTGCGTCAGCAACTCACAGGGAAACGGGTAGGAATTATTATTTCCGGCACGAATATTGACGAACAGACTTATTGCCGTTTACTGGGCAGCGGCCCGTCATGAATATTTTTCTGGGATTTCCGATTCCCGCAGAGGATATTCATACTCTTATCACCCTGATACTTCAGGAGCATCCCCATTGGGAATCTCATTCCGCCATTCGCTGGACCCCTGAAGAGAATCATCATTTGACAATGCACTTCTTTGGACCCATTGATCCCGTCACACTGAATGAATTAACCGCCGGCCTGGATAAATATTTACGAAAATCAAATGAATTTAAAATTAAAATCAATAAATTATATAATTTTCCTAAAGTAAATTCAGATCTTGTGGCCGCGTACGTGGAATTGACTAATCCGCTCGCACGGTTATATTCAGAGGTTCAGCTCGCCGTGAAAAATTATGGATTCACCCCCGAGGAGCGTCCGTATTTCCCCCACATCACTCTGTGCCGGTCACGGCGCCGGCATGTACTAACAATGAATCCAATCCTGCTTGCGGATTACCCGATCAACCTCTCAACGTTGACCCTGTATCAAACCCAATCAACACCCTCCGGAAACCATTATTTGCCACTCCATCAGTGGCGTTTAAGCAACTCTGTCTGATTTAACGGATACTCAAATAATTTCGTCATTGCGAGCGTTAGCGAAGCAATTCAGTACATAATTTACACAAAGCTCGTACTGGATTGCTTCGCTAACGCTCGCAATGACGGTTATTTATGAATTGTCAACAGACCCTACGAATTGTATGGAAATATCTTAATATGGTATTCTTCATAGAATTTTTAATTTTTAGTAACGAAATTATGATCTTTAACATGGAAAAGAGGGTATATGAAAACAGAAATCTTCCCGGCCGGACAAAAAAATATTGAAGAAACCCTTGAGTTTCCTGGAATAGTCAATTTTAGTCAATTGGACTCATATCCATTACATTCAGTTATTCATGAATACAATAATTATTTCTTACGCCCTGCGTCATACTCAGTGTTTGCAAAAATTTCATCTTCATTTAAGGCATATTATTACGATCCTCATGAAATACGACCGGCAATCAGAGAAAGAACTTTGACTTCATCTGAAATATATGATTTTAAGCAGGATATCAAAGAATTCAAAAAGCTTTATGAAAAGCTGCTGGAATTGTTTAACAGTAGTGATATATGGGCGCCATTCCCTTTGAGATGTTCAAAAATAATAATTGAATACTATTATCTTGCTTATAAAATTCCATTGGAGTTAATTGGAAAAATTATCTCCATGAGTATTTGTAATATGGATATTCCCACCTCGCCTGACTATAAGCACTCTCCTGGAAGTCCGGGTCTTGAATTGTTTGATCGTATGGAAGCTAATGAAGTTTATAAAAAATATAACCGGTTTTTCTATCGGACAGAGATAAATCTTATACAGAGCTGGACAAGCAGTCAGTTGGAAAAAGGAACTTATTTTGACTATGAATATGATTCTTCGGTTGTCCCAATGAAGATTGAAAAGAGAAAGGGGAAATCGATAAATAGGGCTCAATTCCTGAATTTTTTAGAAAAATCTTCAAAAAAATTTGAAAGGGGACAGATTGCTGAATATACATCTTCAAGTCAAATTACTTATCGATTCAAAATTCTAAATCAGGAATCAGGTAATGATGTCTATATGCTGGATATCAATAACATTATCAGTCTGCTCAACACTTTTAACCCTTTCTCCACTCCCTCAACGAACCTCGCTTTTTGCAGTACAGTGACAGGCCCTTACCAGAATAGTACTCACACTTTCTCTAATGACGAAAAAATGATGAAAACGCCATTTTCCTTGCCAGTCGAGGATCAAAAGGAATTTGACTTTAATAACGATCCGGAATCGCTATGGCAATTAGGAATTTGTTATGCAAATGGCATCTATGGTTTTAAAAAAAATCCAGAAAATGCGGCAAATTTATTTCGGCAAGCTTCCTTGCAAGGACATGCGAACGCACTCAATAGTTTAGGTTATTGTTACTATAATGGCGCGGGAGTGACAAAAGATATCAACGAAGCGGTGCGCTTATACCGTCTAGCTGTTGATAAAGGGAATGTGTTTGCACAGTATAATTTGGGTCTTCTTCACAAAAACGGCAGCGGCGTGGACAGAGACCACAAAGAAGCGGTGCGATTATTTCGTTTGGCTGCTGGGCAGAACCATGGAAGTGCACAAAGAAAATTAGCTCACTATTATCATGCGGGTGAAGGAGGACTGAAGAGAGATGACAAAGAAGCCTTCCGGCTTTATCGTTTAAGTGCTAATCCATGTAGTGATTTAAGAGCTGATCGACGGGATCAGAAGTCAATAAAGGCGTTAATTGAATTTTATAAGCTAGGTATTGGAGTGATAAAAGATGTGAATGAATCCAGACAATGGGAGATGATTTTAAAAGAATATACCGCCAAGAACAGCCCCAACGGTGGCTCATAACAGGCTTGATATGATATTCTTTGCAGAAGTTTTAATTTTAATAAAGAAATTATGATCTTAACATGACAAAGAGGGTATATGAAAACAGAAATCTTCCCGGCCGGACAAAAAAATATTGAAGAAACGCCTGAGTTTCCTGGAATAGTCAATTTTGATCAACTGAACTCTTTTCCATTAAATTCAGTTATTCGTAAATACAATAACTATTTCTTACGTCCCGCACTATACTCAGTGTTTGCAAAAATTTCATCTTCATTTAAGGCATATTATGTCGATCCTGATGAAATACGAAATGAGGTACCGGCAATAAAAGAAAGACCTTTAACTTCATCTGAAATATATGATTTTAACCAGGATATCCAAGAATTAAAAAAGCTTTACAAAAAGCTGCTGGAATTATTTGACAGTCTTGATAATGGAATGCCATTCCCTTTGAGATGTTCAAAAATAATAATTGAATACTGTTATGTTGCTTATAAAATTCCATTGAAGTTTATTTATAACCTGGATGTCAATAACCTTATCAGCCAGTTTAACACCTTTAACCTTTTCTTCACTAGCTTAACGAACCTCGCCTTTTGCAGTACAGTGACAGGCCCTTACCAGAACAGTACTCACACTTTCTCTAATTGGTCTACCTTATCCCCAATGGGAAATGACGAAAAAATAATGAAAACGTCATCTCCCTTGTCAGTCTATAATCAAACGGAATTTGACTTTAGTAACGATCCGGAATCGCTATGGCAGTTAGGAATTTGTTATGTAAATGGCAGCCATGGTTTTGAACAAAATCCAAAAAAAGGTGTAAATTTATTTCAGCAAGGTTCCTTGCAAGGACATGCGAAGGCACTCAATAGTTTAGGTTATTGTTACTTTAATGGCTTGGGAGTGGTAAAAGATATCAACGAAGCGGTGCGCTTATACCGTTTAGCTGTTGATAAAGGACATGTGGATGCACAGTATAATTTAGGTATTTGTTACAGAAACGGCCATGGCGTGGACAGAGACCACAAAGAAGCGGTGCGATTATTTCGTTTGTCTGCTGAGCAGAAACATTCACCAGCACGAGGTTATTTAGCTAACTATTACTATACGGGTCAAGGCGTGGAAAAAGATGACAAAGAAGCATTCCGGCTTTTTCGTTTAAGTGCTAATCAAGAGAATAATTTAAATAATCAAAGGCATAAGGAATCAATAAAGGCGTTAATTAATTTTTATAAGCTAGGTATTGGAGTGATAAAAGATGTGAACGAATCCAGACAATGGGAGATAATTTTAAAACAGGAGGAAAAATCCACCGCCAGGAGCAGCCCCAACAGTGGCCCATAACAGACCCTACCTATGGATTGTATGAAAATATTTTGTATGATATTCTGTATAGAAGTTTTAATTTAGTAAAGAAATTATGATCTTTAACATGAAAAAGAGGGTATATGAAAACAGAAAGCTTCCCGGCCGGACAAAAAAATCTTGAAGAAACGCCTGAGTTTCCTGAATAGTCAATTTTAATCAACTGAACTCATATCCATTACATACAGTTATTCAAGAATACAATAATTATTTCTTACGTCCTGCGTCATACTCAGTGTTTGCAAAAATTTCATCTTCATTTAAGGCATATTATTACGATTCTCATGAAAAACGAGAAGAGGGACCGGCAATAAAAGAAAGACCTTTGACTTTATCTGAAATATATGATTTTAAGCAGGATATCAAAGAATTCAAAAAGCTTTATAAAAAGCTGCTGAAATTATTTGACAGTATGCATAATGGAATGCCATTCCCTTTGAAATGTTCAAAAATAATAATTGAATACTATTATGTTGCTTATAAAATTCCATTGGAGTTAATTGGAAGAATTATCTCCATGAGTATGAGTAATATGGATATCCCCCTCTCTCTCTTTCAACAGCTTGACAGGCCGGGTCTTGAATTGTTTGATCGTATGGAAGCTCATCAAGTTTATAAAAAATATAACCGGTTTTTCTATCGGACAGAGATAAATCTTATACAGAGCTGGACAAGCAGTCAGTTGAAAAAAGGAACTTATTTTGACTATGAATATGATTCTTCGGTTCTCCCAATAAAGATTGGAAAGAAAAAGGGGAAATCGATAAAAGAGGCTCAATTCCTGAAATTTTTTGAGGAATCTTCAAAAAAATTTGAAAAGGGACAGATTGCAGAATATACGTCTTCAAGTCAATTTACTTATCGATTCAAAATTCTAAATCAGGAATTAGGTGATGATGCCCATCAGCTGAATATCAATAACATTATCAGTCTGCTCAACACTTTTAACCCTTTCTCCACTTCCTCAACGAACCTCGCCTTTTGCAGTACAGTGACAGGCCCTTACCAGAACAGTACACACACTTTCTCTAATTGGTCTACCTCATTACCAATGGGAAATGACGAAAAAATGATGAAAACGCCATCTCCCTTGTCAGGCTATGATCAAAAGGAAACTGGCTTTAATTGCGATCCGGAATATCTATGGCAGTTAGGACTTGCTTATATAGCTGGCAGCCACGGTTTTCCACAAAATCCAGAAAAAGGGGTATATTTATTTCAGCAGGCTTCCGGGCAAGGACATGCGAACGCACTCAATAGTTTAGGTTATTGTTACTATAAAGGCTTGGGAGTGGTAAAAGATCTCAATGAAGCGGCGCGCTTATACCGTTTAGCTGCTGATAAAGGGAGTGGGTTTGCACAGCATAATTTAGGTATTTGTTACAAAAACGGCCAAGGCGTGGAGAGAGACCACAAAGAAGCGGTGCGATTATTTCGTTTGGCTGCTGAGCAGAACCATTCAGGAGCACGAGGTTTTTTAGCTGACTATTACTATAGGGGTGAAGGAGGACTGGAGAAAGATGACAAAGAAGCATTCCGGCTTTTTCGTTTAAGCGCTAATCGAGAGAATAATTTAGATAATCGAAGGGATAAGAAATCAATAAAGGCGTTAATTCAATTTTATCAGCTAGGTATTGGAGTGATGAAAGATGTGAACGAATCCAGACAATGGGAATTAATTTTAAAACAGGAAGAAGCATTCACCGCCAGGAGCAGCCCCAACGGTGGCCCATAATAGGCTTGATCTGATATTCTTTGCAGAAGTTTTAAGGGCTGTTTATAATTCATTGATTATCCATATTTATACACAGATTTAGTCATTGCGAGCGCCAGCGAAGCAATCCAGTTCTAACTTTGTAGAAACTCTGTACTGGATTGCTTCACTGGCGTTCGCAATGACAGTATTCTTGTGGAAAATTCTATTTGAAATAACTAATTAATGAATTGTAAATAAACCCTAATTTTAGTAAAGAAATTATGATCTTTAACATAGAAAAGAGGATATATGAAAACAGAAATCTTCCCGGCCAAACAAAAAAATATTGAAGAAACGCCTGAGTTTCCTGGAATAGTCAATTTTAATCAATTGGAATCATATCGATTACATTCGGTTATTCATGAATACAATAATTATTTCTTACGTCCTGCGCTATACTCAGTGTTTGCAAAAATTTCATCTTCATTTAAGGCATATTATTACGATCCTAATGAAAAACAAGAAGAGGAACCGGCAATAAGAGAAAGACCTTTGACTTCATCTGAAATATATGATTTTAAGCAGGATATCAAAGAATACAAAAAGCTTTATAAAAAGCTGCTGAAATTATTTGACAGTATGGATAATGGAATGCCATTCCCTTTGAAATGTTCAAAAATAATAATTGAATACTACTATATTGTTTATAAAATTCCATTGAAGTTAATTGGGGAAATTACCTCCACGAGTATTAATAATACTGATATTACCATCTCGCCTTTGCAAAATCTTGACTACAAACACTCTCCTGGAGGGCCGGGTCTTGAATTGTTTGATCGTATGGAACCTAATGAAGTTTATAAAAAATATAACCGGTTTTTCTATCGGACAGAGATAAATCTTATACAGAGCTGGACAAACAGCCAGTTGAAAAAAGGAACTTATTTTGACTATAAATATGATCCTTCGGTGCTCCCAATAAAGCTTGGAAAGAAAAAGGGGAAATCGATAAAAGAGGCTCAATTCCTGAAATTTCTTGAGGAATCTTCAGAAAAATTTGAAAAGGGACAGATTGCAGAATATACGCCTTCAAGTCAAATTACTTATCGATTCAGAATTCTAAATCAGGAATCTGATTTTAATGACGATCCGGAAGTGCTATGGCAGTTAGGAGTTTGTTGTTTAAATGGCAGCCATGGTGTTCAACAAAATCCAGAAAAAGCGGTATGTTTTTTTCAGCAGGCTTCCATGCAAGGACATGTGAACGCCCTCAATAGTTTAGCTCATTGTTACTATTATGGCTTGGGAGTGGTAAAAGATCTCAACGAAGCGGCGCGCTTATACCGTTTAGCTGCTGATAAAGGGAGTGTGCTTGCACAGCTTAATTTAGGTATTTTTTACAAAAACGGTCTAGGCGTGGAGAGAGACCACAACGAAGCGGTGCGATTATTTCGTTTGGCTGCTGAGCAGAAACATTCAGGAGCACGAGGTTTTTTAGCTGACTATTACTATAGGGGTGAAGGAGGACTGGAGAAAGATGAGAAAGAAGCATTCCGGCTTTTTCGTTTAAGCGCTAATCGAGAGAATGATTTAAATAATCGAAGGGATAAGAAATCGATAAAGGCGTTAATTCAACTTTATCGGCTAGGTATTGGAGTGATGAAAGATGTGAACGAATCCAGACAATGGGAATTAATTTTAAAACAGGAAGAAGCATTCACCGCCACGAGCAGCCCCAACGGTGGCCCATAACAGGCTTGATCTGATATTCTTTGCAGAAGTTTTAAGGGCTGTTTATAATTCATTGATTATCCATATTTATACACAGATTTAGTCATTGCGAGCGCCAGCGAGGAAATCCAGTTCTAACTTTGTAGAAACTCTGTACTGGATTGCTTCACTGGCGTTCGCAATGACAGTATTCTTGTGGAAAATTCTATTGAAATAACTAATTAATGAATTGTAAATAAACCCTAATTTTAGTAAAGAAATTATGATCTTTAACATAGAAAAGAGGAGATACATATGAAAACAGAAATCTTCCCGGCCAAACAAAAAAATATTGAAGAAACGCCTGAATTTCCTGGAATAGTCAATTTTAATCAATT
>CAVQJI010000059.1:0-33753 GCA_963712715.1 uncultured Pseudomonadota bacterium
TATTTACAACTTATGTAAAGCTTACACAGTTTCAGAATAGGTACATCGCTTGCTTGCTTCAACGTACAATTTAATGAAAAAAAAACTGTGTGATACTTGCATAGTTTTAGATAAGTCATGCTACTTGTTTCGACGTATGACTTATGAAAAAAAAAACTGTGTGAAACTTTCACAGTTTTGTATAAAGTTTGAGTGTTTTGTTGGAATCATCAATCTAGAGAAAATTAAATATTATCCCGGGAAGTAACAGGGTATCAGAGAAATTTAATGATCCTTCAAATGTTATCAACACAGTGGATTTTGGCAGCAGTTGTGGTGGTGGTATAGCATCAAAACGAATTAAGAAAATTCTTGTAGTGGTCAGCCACCAGGAACATGATTTGGAACAAAATATGAACATAAATGTTTCTGCAATAAGGACATGAATTGAAGTGTCTTGATGTACACGGTTTAATCGCGCTGTTACATCCAGGATTTTCCTGGAATCATTTATAGTTCAAGTTGCCGTAGTCGCCAAAGCCAAAGGGCTCCTGCACACCCGCTCCCTCTCATAGAGAGGGACCTGTGGTCGGGTGGGAGGCGCCTTTGGCGGCACCCCAGCCTGAAAGGCGTCAGGCCCCTTTGCCACCAAGGGTGGCACTCCACACCGTGGGGCGGGGAGTTTCACTGGAATTTTATTCTGAAAAATCTAGAAGACTTACATCAAAAAAGACCCTAGATTTGGACTTTTTAGTTCAAGTTGTACCGCAGGTCACCCCCGAATAAGTCTTGCAAAAATTGAAAAATGATGAAAAATATAAGTAAATTTCTGTTTTTATACAGTAAGTTATTTAGTCTTATTATGAGAATTACATAAATTTTAATGCAGAAAATTACTAACTTTTTCATTTCTTACTAGTAATGCACCAAACTTATTCAGGGGCCCGGTACAAGTTGAGCTAAAAAGTTCAAATCCAAAATCTTTTTGAGCACAAGTCTTCTAGATTTTTTCAGAACAAAATTCCAGTGAAACTCCCCGCCCACGGTGTGGAGTGCCACCCTTGGTGGCAAAGGGGCCTGACGCCTTTCAGGCTGGGTGCCGCCAAAGGCGCCTCCCCACCCGACCACAGGTCCCTCTCCGCGAGAGGGAGTGGGTGTGGGACCTTCGGGGCGACTCTCCACGAACGTGGGGTCCCTCTTCCTCGCACCTTTGGTGCAGGACCTTCGGTCGAGGGAAGGCGAGGTGAACTGTAAACGAGGAAAAAAAAAGCTCAAAAAAATTGACTATCATTACAAAAAAAAAGAAACATCACAAAAAAAATGTGAGAATAAAAATGAGAACATCTGGTATGACGTCTAAACTTTTTACAAACTGAAGGAAAGGAAACTGAGGACGAAGAAAAAAAACTAAACCAACAAGTTTCTAATATTTTTGGATCAAACGGTTCACTAGAATTTAAAGCGAATCCAGTCACATCTTTGAGAACAAGAATCGGAGAGAGTGGAATTGAAATCAAGGATATTAAAGAAGCGGCGGCTGCAAGCAAGGCTTACAGATCTTTACGGTCATTTCAGGCTGAACTTTATAAGAATCGTTTAATTCGTGGGTTGGAATACCTTTCAAAAAATTTCAATACGTTCCCAAATCCAAATGCTAGATTTAAGTACTCAAAAATCTATTTGAAAGCCAATCATTATGGAAAGAGGAGATTTGCTCCGAGAAGTTGAAGGAGAAGAGTATTTCGTGACTTCCCTTCAAAGATTGGTTGTTGAACTTGGAAATCAACTCATCACTTATAGAAATTTAATTGAACAACTCTCGGGACAGCACCAATATTAGATGAAAACAAAGTGGCTATTCAAGAAACATTTTTTGAGAGAATTGATAAAGAATGTTCTCGAGACACTATTTAATGATGAAGTGTATAAAGCATACTACACAAGATTCCTGGAGACTAAAAACCGCCGCTACCACCACCACCGCTCCTTTACCACCTCAGATCGATCTTTTTGATTACGTGTTTGCTAAAGTGAGTAGTCTCTTAGAGTAGGCTGGCCAGTTTTGAAAAGAGACTGTGAATGTTTCGTCAAGACAGAAACAACTTTGGAACATCCCTGCTGGAACAAATGTTAGAATGCCTCTCAAAATATGTATCCAACTTTCAAGACATACTCCAGAATTCATTCGAAACCAATGACGGGCTGAAAAATGAAATTCTGAGTTATCAAAGAGACACTTTGATTATAATTATTTGTTGCAATTCTTTTATAGCACACGATTTGGAATTGAAGTCAAAACTAATTTTGATTTTCTTTCGCGACAACAAGACATAAATCAACTTCAGGAGCGTTTGAGTGGAGATTACAATCAGTTGGCACGATATCTTGATTTGCCAACTTTGGGAACAAATTAGTGCCTTCTTGAAAGTAAACCAAAACGTGCCAACAAGAGCGACAACGCAGCGTCTTAGTCAAACACCGCTGTTCCAACGCTTATTCCTGAGAACCCCGAACAGAGAAAAGGAAAACCAGGAAAAATAAGAAAACCATTAAAAGGTGGTGGTGTAAAAAGAACAAGAAACACAGCAAAAACTCGAGCAGAAACTCGAGCGCCCGAGCAAGAGTAGGAGGAAAACCAGGCAAAGAAGAATCAAAAGGTGGTATAAAAAGAAAAACACACAAAAACTCGAGCAGAAGTCTCAAGCAACTAAAAACTCAAGAAAACTCGAGCAACTCGACAAGAGTAGGAGAAAACCCTAAGGCCACACCATTACCAACACAAACAAACACCAAAATCATGATAACCATCACGATCATTACAGTTCACCTCGTCTAGTCTAGTCTAGTCTAGTCTAGTCGCCAAAGGACATTTTGGCAGCAAAAGTTTCACCGGAAAAAGACTATAAATCCAAGCTTTTCTCTATGGCAACAGGTTCTGGACTCTTTTAAGTTTTCCAACAAGGGTACAGGTACAAAAACAACAAGAACAAGAACAAAACAAAAACAAGAATCAAAGATTTAGGGTTCTTTTTTTGTCTCAAAAAAAAATCAAGTTTTTTTTTCCAGTGAAATTGGCCATCACAGTCGCCTTTGGTGACTACAGTGGAGCGTATCAATAATGACTTTTTTTAGAAAGGAAGCCATCTTTAATTTCCCTAATCGTTCAATGTTATTTAAAGATCATCACTTTAAAATTAAGCTTGAGGATCATTGAGAATCATTAATTCAAGCAAATGTTTCACGTATGACAATTCTTAAAAAAAGAAGTGACATCTGATGCCCCGCACCGTAGGCGAGGTGAACTATACAACAAACAAACAAACTCTGTTAGGGGGGCCTGCCGTCCCCCCTCAGCCCCCCAGGCCATGTCTTAAAACATCTAGATCTTCGTGTAGAAATATTAGTTTACTAAGAAAAGTAATAGATAAACTCAGATTAAGCTGAAACGTCGATTTTCACTAGTTTTATTTCTAGAAAATCAATTTGGTATGTTTTATTACAGTTTGTAAATTTCATTGAGACTTTTCAAGTAAAAATACATTTACTTCACAAGTGTAATAACTTCTGCAATGTTTCTTCTGAGTAAATATAACTAGTGAAAATCGACTTTTCAGCTCAATCTGAGTCTATCTATTACTTTTCTTAGTATACCAATATTTCTATCGAAAGATCTAGATGTTTTAAGACATGGCCTGGGGGGCTGAGGGGGGACGGAAGGCCCCCTAGTACTCTGAAAGAAAAAAAAGACTTAAACCCTTTTTTGAAAAGATAAAAATGTTTGAATTTTGCTTTGTGTATTTCCTCTTGTAGAAGATGAAGAAATGTGAGCTTGATATGTTTTTTTTAACTTTTTGAATTGAGAAGTGGAAAGAGCTGGAAAAGCAACTCTAAATTTACGAGCAGCAGTAGAACTAAGTAGTATCTTTTGATCTTAAAAGATTTATTTTTTGAACCAAATCTTGACCATGAGTAAACAACATGTACAAATAATGCTCGAGGTCAAATGGAATTGAAGTGCACACATATTTTTTTGTGTGCAAAAATCTCCAAAGTAAAGAATGGTTTTGTTGAACTGCCGACATCTCTCCAGATTTCAGGCCAAGTTCTGTTTTCAATAGACAGATGGATGGAATGGACAAACAACTTTTTGCGCTCTTTTGATTCTTTTGGGATGCTTGAAAAAGGGCCACCTCGTAATAAGCTGCAATTTTAAGACTGAGTGACTCAATAGTGTGACGAAATTTTTGACTCAGACGTTGGAAGGAAGAAGAAGAAGCAGAAGAAGAAGAAGAAGAAGAAGAGGAAAAACGCCTCTTCTTTTGTTCGTCGCGGGCCGCTTCGTACAATTCACTGAAAATGTAGTCTCCAAATGTTCTGCCCAGAGAAGATGAAATCGTCAACAGATAAGCAAAAAGAATGTCCAGATACTCTTGAGGAAGAGAAGGACTCTTGCCTTTGGTTACTCGCGCCTTTTCTTGGAGTGAGTTTACATATTGCATCAGATTGTAAATCGAGAGCTTTCGTCTGAAGATATTTTGTAGTCTACAAACTGATGACATTTTCTTTCTTTTTGTTCGAGTTGGTCCTTGTAAGGCTGGACAAGGGATTGAATTTTTCTGTCGAGTTCGAATTGAGACATTGTTTTCTTTTTTTTTCTTTTTTTTCTTTTTTTTTTTTCTTGTAAATAAATGCTGGTACCAAGTGTTGTTTCTTTCTTCTTTTTTCTTTTATTGGAGAGATGTGTTTGTTTCTTTTTTTATTCAACCCAAAAAAGAAAACAAAGAAAAAGAGAATGAGTGAAATTGCTGTGCATGCGCCATTGGTGATAAAGAAAATCAGGTTGAAAATATCCAAACTTTATTTTTGGCTTCTACTAGTGAAGACTCTGCTGCACCATCAGGAAGAGTTTGTTTTTCGGTTGCCATGCCCCAATTCCGATTCCAATATCCTTGAGTTCCAATTCCTATTCAGGCACCACTCCCGCGAACCAAACTCAAACTCAACAGTCCCAAATTACATCGTTGTTATTTCTGAAAGTGGAAAGGAGTGGAAGTGGAAGTGGAAGTGGAAATGGAAGTGGAAATGGAAATGAGAGTGGAAATCGAGCTTCTGTTTCAAACACCACAATTGTCGAAGAAAAGGAAAAGGAAAAGGAAAAGGAAAAGGAAAAGGAAAAGGAAAAAAAGGAAAAGGAAAAGGAAAAAGAAAAAGAAAAAGAAAAAGGAAAAAGAAAAAAGAAAAAGAGAAAAAAAAATTTTTGGGAAGCGTTTCCATTCAGGAACAAGTCTAAATCATGAGCTGAATGCTCCTCTTACACTTCCCTTCCTCCCTCATGGCAGCTATGGCACCAATGCCTGCCATTCTGGTTGGATTAGGAACAGGAACAGAAGTCAACAGGAATAGGAACAGGAATAGGGAACAGGAATAGGAACAGGGAATAGTAACATCCCAATCTTCACTCCTAACAATAATAACGTCGCTGCACCCTTTACCATTGATGATGCAAGAAAACTTCATAATGAAATGGAAGATACTCAAGTTAAAAAAGCTGTCGATTCACTCAAAATACGTTGTATTGAAAAAATCAAGGAATGTATCATGAAGCATCGTGTCAAAAGAATGTATTTTGAGATTCCAGCCCAGGTGGGGGACATACTCACAAGCTTGTCTTTGAAGCACTTATTAAATTTTTGGAAGAAAGAAAATTTCGAGTAGTAAATCGTTCATACAATCAGTTAAGGTTTACTATTCAATGGAATCATGCTCATGTTAGTGGTACTAAATCTTTAGCCGCTTCCACCGCTTCTTCTTCTTCTTCTTCTTCTTCTTCTTCTTCGTCCTCTTCTTCGTCTTCTTCTGTTTCTTCTTTCGCGTCAACCTTCGGCATCAATCTTGATGTAGTAATTTTTTCAGCAATTGATGCTCATGAACTCCAACAACAAGTAGACAAGGATAATCTGAAAAAGATTGTCGCCAATCTCATTGTCGAGTGTGAATCCGGTATCCAATCCTCGATTCGAAGAACCAGTCCTTCTTTATTTTTTCTCTGCCACCAATACTCCAAGCGCCTCGCGAGCTTGTATACGATCATCTAATGCGCGAGCTTCAAGAGGTGAGACGTTTTACAATTTCCGACAAAAGTAAGCGTGGCTTTTTTCTGAAAATTTCTTTGGAAGAGTTGACATCTCATTCTTCTTTATCTTCTTCTTTATTTTCATCTTCTTCTTCAACTTTTCCAGACACAAAAAAATCAGCAATACCCGATTTTTGCTTCTCCCGCACAATACTCACTCTCATACTCACAATCACCTTCCTCATTTCGCAGTTCACCACACCAGCCGGACCACTTATTCTGGCGGAAGTGTTTATTGCGCCAGCAAGTTCGCCGTCCGGGCCTTAACCGATACCTTGCGCATGGATCTGCATGGCGCCCCGATCCGGGTAACCCTGATTGATCCCGGCATGGTGCAAACCAGTTTTTTTGATATCCGTTTGCAAGGCGACCATAACAAAGTAGAGGCTTTATTTGCGGGCATGATTCCTCTGCAACCGGAAGATGTCGCCGACAGCGTGGTTTATTGCGCAACCCGGCCTGCGCATGTCTCTATCCATGAACTTAATATTATGCCCACCGATCAAACCGCCGCGCACATGATTTACCGCAGAAAAACCGATGAATAATGTTTTAAATATTAGTGCCTATAAATTCGTGTCACTTGACGCTGATCAATTAGTGGAATGGCGAATCGCATTTAAAAAACAGGGGCTGGCCTGTTCGTTAAAGGGCACTATTTTGTTGAGTCAGGAAGGTATTAACTTGTTTCTGGCTGGTTTTCCAGAAAAAATTGCTGAATTTCAGAATTTTCTGCATCAATTTCCCGAATTGGCAACGCTTCCTTACCGGGAAACCTGGTCGCAGCATCAGCCATTTAAACGATTTCTGGTGCGTTTAAAAAAAGAAATTATTTCAATGGGACAGCCGGATATTCAGCCTGAACAGGGACCCGCGCCTTATATTGAACCCAGCCTGCTGCGCGAATGGTATTCACGGGGGCGGGCGATGATCCTGCTAGACACCCGTAATCAATACGAAGTAGCCTGCGGAACGTTTGAGGGTGCGCTGGAACTAGGATTAAAAAATTTTCGCAGTTTTCCCGAGGCGACTGCGCGATTGCCCGCACGGGCCAAACAATTGCCGATTGTCACTTTTTGTACGGGCGGTATTCGCTGTGAAAAGGCGGCTTTGTGGCTTAAAAATCAGGGATACGACGAGGTTTACCAGCTCAGGGGAGGTATATTAAATTACTTTGAGCAATGCGGCGGCGATTATTTTCGCGGTCAATGTTTCGTATTCGATGAACGTACAGTAGTTAATTTTTAGAGGTAGATTATGCCCGTTGTGAGAATTCTACAATATCCCGATTTACGTTTAAAAAAGAAAGGTAAATGGGTGGAAAAAGTCGATGAAAACGTAGAGAAAGTAGTTGCGGATATGTTTGAGACACATTATAGCGCCAAAAACTGCGCGGCGCTTGCGGCGACGCAACTGGATTTTGCGGATCCCCTTCGCATCACCGTCATTGATTTTTCGGATGAACGAAATCAACCGTTATGTTTAATCAATCCTGAAATTATTTATCGTGAAGGCGAGCAGGTGGTGCCGGAAGGTTGTATGTCCGTGGGTGGGGAAGTTGAAGACCGAATATTTGAATACGTCAAAAGAGCCATGAAAATCCGGGTCCGCGCTCTTGACCGGGAAGGCAAACCGATAGAAGTGGAAGCGGAAGGCTATATGGCCCAATGCATGCAACACGAAATCGACCATTTAGACGGCCATTTATACCTGGACCGCTTGTCGGCGCTAAAGCGCGAACGCCTGGTAAAAAGATTGCTGAAACAATTGAAAAAATAACTTTCCTTATAAGAATTGCAGGGCGATTTGCGCGACCTTGCGGGAATTTTCGCCGCCACCTATCCTGGCGCGTAAAATGGCTAAATCTGCGAGTATTTTTGCGCGATAGACCGGATCAGCTATCAGGCGAATAGTTTCCTGCGCGATATTTTCCGGAGTAACCGCGTTTTGGATAAATTCTTTGGCGATAGTTTTTTGGGCGACAATATTGCAAAGTCCTATTTGTTTGACACGAACCACTGCTCTGGCAATCCAATAATTAATATAATTTCCCTTGTAAATAATCGTTAGAGGCACCTGACTCAGGGCAACTTCTAACGTGCTGGTGCCTGATTTAACAATCGCCGCCGAGCAAATGGACAGTAAATTATAAGCGTCATGGTTAACGATGATAATGTCGCTGGTTAAATAAGGGCGCAAATCTTCGGTCCGCAGATTGCTTGCTAAAGGTATCGCAAATTGAGCGCCGGGAATTTTAGCGCGGATTTTGTCGACGGCCGACATGATCACTGGTAATAGCCGTTGCACTTCCTGTCGTCTGCTGCCAGGAAAAAGCGCGATCACCGGATAATCTGGATTGAAGCCGTATCGCTGAAAAATAGCCGTTTTATTCTCTGTTGCTTGTACCAGTGCCGAGAGGGGATGTCCTACGAACGTTACCGGCACATTTTCTTTACGGTAAATTTCCTCTTCAAAAGCAAACAGCACGGCCATGTGATCCACGCATCTTTGGATCGTCTTAATACGGCCGTATTTCCATGCCCAGATTTGAGGACTCACATAATACAACACTTTTATCCCGTATTTTTTTGCCAGTTTGGCCACACGCAGATTGAACCCTGGGTAATCAATCAGAATCAGTAAATCCGGAGGATTATTTTTTAAAATATTTTTAATTGTCCGCAGAGCCGTGCGGATCAGCCGCAGATTTTTGAGCACGCCTAACCAACCCATAATATCCATTGACTGATTATCGAAGATGATGTCGATGCCGGCGGCGCGCATTTGCGCACCACCCAATGCGGTCAGCTTGATATCTGGCTGACGTCGCAATAATTCACGCGCAAGATTCGCACCCAGCAAGTCACCGGAAGTCTCACCGGCAATCATGAAAATTGAACTGGGAGCATTATTCGGCATAAATAGCGGTTTGTAGAGTATTTTTTTCAATGGCAGCCGTAATTTGCAATGCTGTGCGCAAGGCTTCTCTGCCGTCCTCTCCAGAAACCAGAGGCTGCGACTTGTTGATGATCGCCATTAAAAAAGCGTTGATTTCTTCGCGCAGAGGATCGTCTTTAGGATAGCTTATTTTGTCCTGAATCATCATCGGCAATCCCGGTAGCATTTCCTGATCGCCTTTACGTTGGACCGTTAATTTTTTATGCTGTAAATCCAGATTAAATACAGCATCGTGCTGAAAGATGTGTAAGCGCCTGGAAATTCTTGCATTGACGCGGTTGGCAGTGACGTTGGCTACGCAGCCGTTGTTAAATTCTATGCGCGCATGGGCGATGTCCAGGAAACGCGAGAGCACCGACGCCCCCGTGGCCGCAATGGTTTGAATGGGTGACTGGACAATGGATTGAATAATATCGATATCGTGGATCATCATATCTAAAATCACGCTGACTTCACTGCCGCGCATTTTAAACGGCGCTAAACGTAAAGACTCTATAAAACGGGGATTGATCAGCATGGGCATGACACCATGAATCACATTGTTAAAGCGTTCAATGTGGCCAATCTGCAAAATAACCCGATGACGATGGGCGATCTGGATCAGGTCATCGGCTTCGTCGAGGGTGACGGCAATAGGTTTTTCCAGCAACACATGAATTCCCTGTTCCAGAAAGAAGCGCGCAATCCGATGATGAGTGTGGGTGGGAGTGACAATACTGACCGCGTCCACCAAACCGGCCAAAGCCTGATAATCAGCATACGCATTCACGCCTAACTGGTTTGCGATTTGGGTGGCTGTCGCAAGGTGACTATCGCATACCGCGATTAAGTGTGAGGCAGGCAATGCAGCGTATTTCTGAGCGTGAAACTTTCCTAAATAACCCACACCCACCACAGCTGTTCTTAATTTTTGCATGTGCATCATCTTACACTTTTCATTTTTTAATTCAAGGATGTTACACTGGCGCTTTTTTAAAGGAAGACAGGGATGCCTGAATTATCACCGCCTGCATACATTGCCGGAGTCGACGAGGCTGGAAGAGGGCCTTTGGCGGGCCCCGTGATCGCCGCTGCGGTGATTTTGCCCGCACGTCACCGGATCAAAGGCCTAGCGGATTCAAAACAGCTGACTCCCCAGCAACGCGACTGTCTTTTTGACCAGATAATTAATAAATGCATCGCTTATGGAGTCGGGAGCGGCGAGGTTGCCGAAATTGACCAGATTAATATCCATCATGCCACTTTATTGGCGATGCGGCGCGCAGTGGAAGCGCTGGCAGTGCCGCCGGACGCCATCTGGGTAGACGGTTTGCATGCTCCCGCCGTGACCATGGCAGTGCGGGCCATTCCGCATGGCGATGAAACAGTACCCGTGATCAGCGCAGCCTCTATTATCGCCAAGGTCACGCGTGACCGCATCATGCAGGGTTACGAAACCGTCTATCCAGGATATGGATTTGCCCAGCACAAAGGTTATAGCACCACACAGCATTTTCTGGCGCTGCGAGAGCTGGGGGCAACGCCAATTCACCGGCGCAGCTTTGCCCCGGTTGCAGCAGTGGCTATGCCAACTGAAGAAGTTTTCTCCTGAAAGTTTGGTACTTAAAGATTTTTTCTGTTACACTGAACTTTTAGTACATCAAAAAAACAAGGAGTTTTTAAATGAAACAAGCTAAAATGGTATTAGGTTTTCTAGCAACCACATTGCCGCAAGCCGCTTCCAGTCTCGCCTCCAATATAAGTGAAACTATTAAGGATCCCAAACATTGGGGACCTGGGGCCGCTTTAGTCGTTGGGGGGCTGGTTTCGGAAGCATGGTTGATGAAAAAGCTAAAGGATTGTAAGGACATGAAGTTGAAGCTGGTAGTCGGAGACAGCCTCAAGCACTTTGTCCTGTCTCTGGCTTCCGGAGCATTTGCCGGTAGCGCGGCTTACCTGTCCGGTTTATCCGATCAGGATCAGGCTCAGTTTATTGGCCTGGCCATAGCCGCGCTCAATCTCACTATCGCGGACGTCCGTGTATTCTTTCGCGCCAAACAGGATACGCGCTCGACGACGTCGGAATATTTTTTGTTTGACAAATCAGCATCGTTTACGGAATCAATCAATAGTGAGGAAGCTAAAAACATATTAACTCCTACTCCTCAGGACGCGAAATTTGCTAAAAGTATGAAGAAAAATATTATGGCAAAATTGCCCTTCCTTTACATTGCCGGTGTTGTGATTTATGAAGCGACTCCCCTGATTAAGGATAAGACATCATCAGCCGATAATTATTTTACTGATCATGTTGACCAGATGGCATTGGCTCTGCCAATTGGCGCCCATCGGATCTGGAGTGTGGTGACCTCCCATGTCGTTAAACCGCCAGAACCAGTTTTCCCCGTCGCTCAAGGATATTCGTAATGAATTGCTGAGCATCCAGAAACGCATGGAATGCGGAGTTTCTGCAATGGAAACTCCGCGTTTTTCTGTTCTGCACATGACAAAAATTTCCTGTAATTTTTTAATAATTAATATTGCTTAAATCCTTTCCTTCCTTTACCGGCTTCATTATGATTGAACCTGCGGCGTTTTCCATTCATAACAGTGTTTGAGTGATCATGACATTATCAGTATTTCCAGAATATATTCATTTACGTTGTCATACCGAATATTCCATTCGCGATGGTCTTTTACGAATTAAGCCCTGGCTGGAGCAGGTAGCGAATTTGCAGATGCCAGCGGTGGCGATGACCGATCACCACAATTTATTTGGTTTAATTAAATTTTATCGTCACGCCTTGAGTTTAGGCATTAAGCCCATTATTGGCGCGGATTTTTCTCTGGCGGTGGAAAATGAAACATTCAACATGACCCTGCTTTGTCAAAATCACCAGGGTTACCAGAATTTATTGCAGTTATTATCGAGGGCATACGTCCAGGGCCAAAATGCAGAGGGCCAGCCCCGGCTGCAAACTCAGTGGCTGGAGGAGCATCAGGAAGGTTTACTCGCTCTGTCCGGTGGACGAACCGGAGATGTCGGTCAGGCATTACTGGCCGAGCAATGGGAGCTGGCAAAACAACGCCTGCAAAAATGGTTACGGATTTTTCCACAACGTTTTTATCTGGAATTACAGCGCACGGGCCGTCCGCAGGAGGAAACTTATATCAATGCGGCGCTGTCCATAGCCGCCGAGCATTCTACGCCGGTGGTGGCAACCAATGAAGTCTGCTTTTTACAGCGCGATGATTTTCTGGCGCATGAAGCGCGCACCTGCATTCACGCGGGCCGAATTCTGGCTGATCCTCAGCGCGCAAAAAATTATACCGAACAACAGTATCTGCGCACTGCTCCGGAAATGGCGGATTTATTTGCGGATATTCCCGAAGCATTATCGAATTCAGTGGCGATTGCGCAACGCTGTAATGTCAAACTGAATTTGGGCGAGGTCCATTTGCCGAAATTTCCGCTGCCCGATGAAAGTATTCCCGTTGCCGATTATTTCGCGCGCGAAGCACGCCAGGGATTACAAAAACGGTTACAAAAAAACAGTTTGGTTTATGAAGAGCGCTTACAACAGGAATTATCTGTTATTAATCGTATGGGTTTTGCCGGATATTTTTTAATTGTGGCGGATTTCATACGCTGGGCGAAAGAACAGGATATTCCTGTCGGTCCGGGCCGCGGTTCGGGGGCTGGTTCTTTGGTGGCATACGCGCTAGGAATTACCGAACTGGATCCATTACAGCACGAACTGCTTTTTGAGCGTTTTTTGAATCCCGAGCGAGTTTCCATGCCGGATTTTGATATTGATTTTTGTATGGAAGGGCGTGACCGTGTCATCGAATATGTGTCGCAGCGTTATGGGCGTGAAGCGGTTTCACAAATAATTACTTTTGGCACAATGGCGGCTAAAGCAGTGGTGCGGGATGTGGGCCGCGTGCTGGGAATGCCGTATGGCTTTGTCGACAAAATCGCCAAGCTCATCCCTTTTGAATTGGGAATGACTTTGGAAAAAGCCCTGACAGAAGAAGAGCAGCTCGCACAACGTTATCGTCAGGAAGAAGAGGTGGCCAGTTTAATCGATTTGGCGCGAAAATTAGAAGGTATTACCCGCAACGCCGGTAAACATGCCGGCGGTGTGGTGATCGCTCCCACCCGTTTAGTGGATTTTACGCCGTTATACTGCGAACCGGGTGGTGAACATGCGGTGACTCAGTTTGATAAAGACGACGTCGAATCCGCCGGATTGGTAAAATTTGATTTCTTAGGTTTAAGGACCCTGACCATTATTCACTGGGCATTGAAGACGATAAACAAAAACCGTGCCAATGGCGCTGCTTTGGTCGATATTACGCAAATTCCCCTTGATGATCAGCCGACCTTCGCCATGTTACAAACATGCTCTACCACTGCGATTTTTCAATTAGAATCGAGGGGCATGAAAGAATTGGTGCGCCGCCTGCAGCCAGGGGTGTTTGAAGAAATTACCGCCCTGGTGGCGTTGTTCCGCCCCGGTCCGTTGCAATCCGGAATGGTGGATGATTTCATCGCGCGCAAACACGGCCAGGCGCGCGTTGAATACCCACACCCCAGGTTGGAGCCAATTTTACGACCGACTTACGGTGTTATTTTGTATCAGGAACAGGTCATGCAGATTGCGCAGGTCTTATCGGGCTATTCATTAGGCGAGGCCGATATTTTACGTCGCGCCATGGGCAAAAAGAAACCGGAAGAAATGGCCAGACAGCGAGAAAAATTTGTCACCGGTGCGGCAGAACGCGGCACAGCGGTGAAAACCGCAGAATATATTTTCGACTTAATGGAAAAATTCGCTGGATACGGATTTAATAAATCGCATTCCGCGGCTTATGCGCTCATCGCTTATCAGACTGCGTGGCTTAAGACGCATTATCCAGCGGAATTTATGGCGGCAGTATTATCTTCGGATATGGATAATACCGATAAAACCGTGAATTTTCTCGCCGAGTGCCGACTCATGCAGCTCACCGTTTTGCCGCCAAATATTAATGTGGGTCAGTACATGTTTACGGTCAATGCTAAAGGTATGATCGAATATGGTCTGGGGGCAATCAAAGGCGCTGGAGAGGCCGCTATCGTTCATCTGGTAGAAGAGCGGGAAAAAAATGGCGCGTTTACCAGTCTCTTTGATCTCTGTCAACGCCTGGATCTGCGTAAAATAAACCGGCGTGTATTAGAGCCGTTGGTGTGTTCAGGGGCTATGGATATTTTTGGTCAACATCGCGCGGCGTTAATGGGTTCCATTGACGCGGCATTAAAAACCGCTGAACAGTATCATCGCAACCTCGATCTGGGGCAAGGCGATTTATTTGGGGAAACAGAGGCGCCCCCTCAAGTTGATTATGTGGAATGTCCTCCTTGGCAGACGACCGTGCGTTTACAGGGGGAGAAAGAAGTTCTGGGTTTATACCTGAGCGGTCACCCCCTGGAAATTTATCAGCAGGAACTGTCGCGTTTAGGACAGCAACCGGTGGCGAAATTAGAGAAATCCAAACAGGGAGTGGTTTGTGGTGGCGTATTAATCCGTCAAAGAATTATCATGACCCGCAAGGGCACGCGCATGGCTGTCGTGGCTTTGGAAGATTTGAGCGGTGTGGTGGAGGTCACTATTTTTAGCCAGTTATACGATCAGGTAAAATCTACTCTGGTGATAGACGGCATTTTTTTAGTGCGTGGTAATGTGGAGGAAGATACCTATACCGGTGGTGTGCGCATCGTCGCCGAGGCCATAGACAGTTTATCCAGTATTCGCAGCCGTTTTGCGCGTCGTTTAAAAATCAATCTGGTTAGCGCCGAAGAAGCCGCGCTGCAGATGAATCGCTTATCAGAATTAATCCAGCCATTTCGCGGCGGCCGTTGTGAAGTGGTCATTAGTTACCAAAGCCAGCAGGCCGAAGCGCAATTAGTATTGGGTGAGAATTGGCGAGTGTCGCTCTGCGAAGAATTGCTGGAACAGTTACGTCAGGCATGCCGCACCGACCAGTTTGCGGTTGAATATTAGAAAGAGCATAATGTATACCTAAACAAGAAACAGGGAGATATTTTATGTTTAAATTACCGATTGGTTATGATGACTTTGGTAAAATTCGCGAGAAAGAGCTGGGTTTTGTGGATAAGACTTTATTTATTAAAGCAGTCCTTGATAATAAAGAAATCGAGGTTTTAGTGTTTACCCGCCCGCGTCGCTTTGGCAAGACCCTGAATTTATCGATGTTGCATCATTTTTTAGCCGAAAATGTCTGCGGCAGATCCACGCAGGGAATGTTCGAGAGTTTGAAAATCAGCGTGTACGGAAAAGACTGTCTGGAGCATCAGGGTCGGTATCCGGTCATTGCGCTGACGTTAAAAGATATTAAATATGATAATTTTGATTTGGCGTTGAAAAAATTTGGATATTTGTTAGCGGACCTTTATCAGGAACACCACTATTTATTATCCAGCGCCCACCTGGAAGCAGATGATAAACAATATTTTCAGACCATTTTAAGTAATCGTGCATCCGGCATACTCAGGTCAGACGCGGAAGATGCTTTAAAAAATTTAACCCGATTTTTATTCCTGCATCACGGCCTCAGGCCCTGGCTGTTATTGGATGAGTACGATAGCCCCATTATATCCAGCTATATTCACGGTTATTATCCCGAAATGATCAGTTTTATGCGTGGTGTTCTGGGGGGAGTTCTTAAAAGCAATTCTTACCTGGAAAAATCAGTGATTACCGGTATTTTGCGGGTAGCGAAAGAAAGCCTGTTTTCCGGCCTGAACAATGTTGAGATTTATTCTCTTCTTAGTTCCGAATACAGCGAATATTTTGGTTTTACCGAAGCGGAGGTGATCGAGGTCCTGGAAAAAGCCGGCCTGAGCGACCGTTATGCGGGAATTCGTCTGTGGTATAACGGTTATAAAATGGGAGAAACGACTGTTTACAATCCGTGGTCATTAGCGCATTCAGTTAATAAAGGCGGTTTATTACAACCTTACTGGATTAATACCAGCGATAACGCTTTGGTAAGAGATTTATTGGCGCGTAGCGACGATCAGGTCAAAATGCAGCTGGAGTCACTGATACAAAACGAATCGATTTCCGCGATGATTGATGAAAATCTGGTATTTGGCGATTTAAACCGCAGCGACAGCGCCTTGTGGAGCCTGTTATTATTCAGTGGTTATTTAAAAGTATTGCACGCCGAACGCAAAGACGATCGGGTGCAATGCGAACTGTTGCCGCCCAATTATGAAGTAGCGAGCCTGTATCGGGGCATCATTCGGGACTGGCTGGCGGATCCGCTCGGTTATGAAGGGCATCTGATATTTTTACTCAGCCTGACCGAAGCCCGGGTCGATGAATTTACGCGGCGATTGCAAAAATATTTGTTGCAAACCGCCAGTGTTTTTGATGTTACCGGCCACGAGCCGGAAAAGTTTTATCACGGTCTGGTATTGGGGATGATAGTCGGTCTCAGTGAAACGCACGAGGTCCATTCCAACCGCGAGAGCGGCTATGGCCGCTATGACGTTTTATTAATTCCCAAAGATACGCAGCAGTGGGGAATTATCCTGGAATTTAAGGTGGCGACCGAAAGTGATTTAAATATCTCGGCGCAAGACGCTTTGGCGCAAATTCAGCGGCGGGATTACGCCACGTCACTCAGGCAAAAAGGCCTGGAAAATATTCTGCAAATGGGTCTGGCGTTTAAAGGTAAAGAAGTGGCGGTCGCGTCCCATGTATTGGCATCCAGCAATGAGGAAGAAAAATTTCATGTCAGCAGTATCGAAAGTTGACGTGGGGGTCACCCGCAATTTGTGACATTTATTGTTGGGATTCGCAACTATTCAGCCAGTGGATAGGAACGCTCACTTTTGCCCCAGGTTTGACGAAAAAGCGCCCTCAAAATGCTCACATACAGTAGTATGCTGCGCTTTTTCGGCCACTTTTTCGTCAAACCTGGGGCAAAATTGAACGTTCTGCGTTTGCAAATTCATACCCCTGAAGAGTTACTGGGATTCCCGGGTTTTTATCCAGTTAATTAAACTGCCTTTTCTGATAATTTCCTGCTGTCGGGGAGAAAGGTCGTTGCGCACGGTAATTGTGCGATTCTTGTTTTTGACGGTTAGAGTCAGTTCGGATTTATCCAGATCGTGATGCAGGTTTGATGCTGATATGAGGTCGTTTTGTTGCAATTGATCGTAATCGGCAGGATCCATAAAAGTTAGCGGTAAAATACCAAAATTAACCAGGTTTTGCCAATGGATACGCGCGAAACTTTTGGCAATCACCAGATGCAAGCCTAAATAGCGCGGACTCAGTGCGGCGTGTTCACGGCTGGAACCCTGCCCATAATTCTCGCCCCCAATAATAACATGACCACCCTGGTCGCGGTGTTGCTGGGCGCGAGCTACGTAATCTTTGTCCAATGAACGATAGGTAAATTCGCTGATTTTAGGAATGTTGCTGCGAAAGGGCAGTACCGATTCGCCGGCAGGCAAAATAGTGTCGGTTGAAATATTATCGCCTACTTTTAACAATATCGGTAATGTGAAAGAGTCCGGTACGGGTTTCAGTTCGGGGAGATCGACGATATTGGGACCCTTAATCAACGGTACCTGCCGGGCCTGCTCGAGGGATATCGGGAATTCAATCATCGAATAATTGGTGATTGGCTTTTTGGGTACCCTGATTTTTGGATAAGGCGACGTCAGTGTGCGGGGATCCGTAATTTTACCGCGTATAGCCGAAGCCGTGGCCGTTTCCGGGCTGCATAAAAATACCAGATCGTCTTCAGTCCCAGAGCGGCCCGGAAAATTTCGCGGGACGGTGCGTAAACTGTTTTTTTGCGTCGCCGGCGCCTGGCCCATGCCAATGCAACCGTTACAGCCTGCCTGATGAATACGCGCTCCGGCGTGAATCAATTCTGCTAAATAATTGCGCCGGGTAAGTTCCTCTAAAATATTTCGCGAGGAAGGATTGATATCTAAGGAAACGCCAGAGGCTACCCGCTGACCTTTCATCATCTCCGCGCAAATCGCATAATCACGAAAACCGGGATTGGCGGATGAGCCGATATAAGCCTGATAAATGTCCTGGCCGGCGACTTCGCTCACCGGCACGACATTACCAGGGCTGCCGGGTAAGGCAATCAGAGGTTCTAAAGCGGAGAGATTAAGTGTTTCATTGCGATCGTATTTTGCCCCAGGATCTGCCGCCAGTTCCTGCCAATCCTGCAGACGGTCCTGACTGGCGAGAAACTCCCGAACCGTTTTGTCGGCGGGAAATAGGGTAGTGGTGGCGCCTAATTCCGCGCCCATGTTAGCGATAACGTGTCTGTCCATGGCGCTAAGATTTTTTAAGCCGCTGCCATAATATTCGATGATATAACCCACACCTCCTTTGACATTATGGCGTTTCAATAATTCCAGAATGGCGTCTTTAGCGCTGACCCAATCCGGAAGTTTTCCAGTGACTTTAATGCCCCATATTTTCGGCATTTTAATATAAAGCGGCAACCCGGCCATGGCGGCGGCGACATCAATTCCACCGCACCCAATCGCGAGCATGCCTAAAGCGCCGGCGGCGCAGGTGTGGCTGTCCGATCCCGCCAGGGTCTTTCCGGGTTTGCCAAAAAATTCCATGTGTACCGGGTGGCTCACGCCGTTGCCCGGCCGGCTAAAATGAATTCCAAAACGCTTTGCAGCGCTTTCGAGAAACAGATGGTCGTCGGGGTTTTTAAAATCTGCCTGAATTAAGTTGTGATCGACGTATTGAGCGGATAATTCTGTCTTTACCCGATCTAACCGCATGGCTTCCAGCTCCAGCATCACTAAGGTGCCGGTAGCATCCTGGGTTAATGTTTGATCAATTTTTAGGGCGATTTCCTCTCCGGGAACCATTTTTCCTTCGAGTAAATGCGACTGGATCAATTTATGTGCCAGGTTCATCGACATGGTTTAGAATCCTTTCTGGGTGTACCGAGGGTGGGACTCGAACCCACACGGTGTCGCCACCACCGGATTTTGAGTCCGGCGCGTCTACCAATTCCGCCACCCCGGCAATGAGGTCAGTATATCAAAATCGGACCGCCTGGCGCAATAAATGTGGGTGAATTAAAACCGCGGTCAAAAACTCCTATTCCCTCTACCCGTACTCGGGGAGAGGGTTAGGGTGAGGGGCCTGGAATGTATTATTTAAGAAATAGCGATTTCAGCCGGAACAAAACGTGCTAACCTTTAATAAGGATTAAAAGATTAGGAGATGCATCATGAGAGAAGATATCGATAAATTTGATCTGGAACAGGATCTGCAGGATTTAAAGGCAGATATCGATAAGTTAAGCGCCGACGTGACTCACTTAATGTGGAAATCGACGGTGGGAAGAGTCGAGTACAAAATTGCCAAAAAGCCTTTTTCCAGTTTGCTCTATGCTTTTGCAGCAGGACTGGTTTCTTGCGCCCTTTTTAAAATATTTCGTTCAAAATAACGTAAAAGGTAATCCGCAATAAATGCTTATTAATTGAACAATTTATAGAAAAAAAATCCTTCCTGTGCTAAACTGAGCAATAGAAAGCGATTTTTAAAATCGTATGATTTTTAATTTATGCCAATCAATTTAAGGGAGATAACATCATGGCAAAGACCAGCGATATTCAGAAGGATTTAGGCGCTTTAAAAGACGACGTCGAAAAATTACGCAAACACACGGTTGACCTGGTGTCTCAAGTGACGGATGCCGGTAAGTCCACGGTAGATTCGGCGGTAGACAGTTCTAAAAAAATAGTTAAGGACTGCGCTAAAAAAATCGAAAAAAATCCAGTCGCCACTCTGGCCGGCGCTGTGGGTTTAGGCGTTGTGTTGGGCGGAGTGGTTAAAAGACTGTTACGCAGAAAAAGATAAGTAAGCGAGAGCGCCATCGGCAAAACCTCGCGCAGGATATAAACAGGAAACAATTCTCGCTGTACTCAGCGAGAATTGATGGAGTTAATTTTGGCTAAGATAGGACTCATCATTATTTTTTCAGTGATTGCACTGATCCTGATAGCAGTAGGGGTGGGTTTTTTTATTTCCTCTCTTTATTTGTATCTCGCTGCCGTTTTCAATGATTCAAGATTGGCGACGTTATTTTGCGGACTGGCGCTTCTGTTGATTGCTATTTTATTGTTGCTGATTGTCATTTTAATTAAAGTCAATTTGTTTAAATTCAGGGCGCCGAAAGTGAAAGCCAAACTGGAAGCTATCAGGGACAACCCAGGGGCTGAAGCTCTGCATTTGGTACAAAAGTATCCGTATCGCAGTGCTTTTGTCGCACTGGGTTCGGGATTTTTATTGGGATTCAGCCCCAAACTTCGCGATAGCCTGATAGATGGTGCCGCCACTTATCTTAATACGGGTTCTCTGGCTGAAAGCCTGAAATCGATGAAATCGGGAGAAAAGGACGATGAGAAAGATGAATAACAGTTTGAGAATAGGGTTTTTGGTGGGCGCTCTGATGATCACTGCCTCTGCGCAGGCAGTGGTCAGGAGCATGACCTGGTATCTTGTGCCTAACGCGCCAGTCCAGCATTCCATACTTGCGATCAGCAATTCTTTATCGGCGAAATGCGTTACGAATATTACAGAGGGTCAATTGTTCCTCACGATTAATGGTCAAAAACGTGTATTGAAACCTCAAAAAAATGCAACTACTTTTTCGCAAATTAACGGAGTAATTTCACCCGCCGAACAAAAATATGGCTATACCTACAGCATTTTCTGGAAGGTTCCTTCTGCGCAGCACGGCGTCTTTACGCTGGTTTGCGAAGGTGATAATCACCGCTAACCACGGCGGTAACTGCTCGCACCTTGTAGAGGGGAACGGCCAAAATTGACCGTTCTGCGTTTGTCGAGTTGAGTGTGAGAGTTACCCACGGCGTACCTGGGTGATGCCTGGCACTTGCTGAAGTTGCAGCAGAATTTTCTTTAATGGACTCAGGCTTTTAATTTCTATGGTTAGACTGATGTAGGCGCGATTTTCTAATTTATCGACGCGAGTATTTAACCCCAATAACGACAGATGTTCCGCGGCAATGATATTGGAAATATCCCGAATCAGGCCCGCGCGATCATCGGCTTCTATGTGAATTTCAACCTGATAGGTTTGAGCGGTTTCCCGTCCCCAGGTGACGGTAAACAAACGTTCTGCATTACGTTTTAAAGAAAACTGAATATTGCGGCAGTCCTGCTGATGGATGGTGATACCGCGGCCTTTGGTAATATAGCCTAAAATATGGTCGCCAGGAATCGGGCGGCAGCAGCGTGCCAGCTGGGTGAGTAAATTCCCAACTCCTTCGATCTGTAACTCTTCAGTTTTGGCTGAGACAGCTCTTTCGGGAGCTTTTTCGGGAATAAGCTGGATTTTTTTACTTTCTTCGTCCTCGGGATGTTTGATTTTGTTTAACACCGAAATAAGACCCAAAGTGCCTGAGCCCACAGCGATAAATAATTCCTGCACATTTTTAAATTTGAAATAAATCAGGGCTTTTTCCACATCGTTTTTAGGGACGCCTTCGCGACGCGCCAATTTTTCCCAGAGCGCTTGCCCTTGAGCCAGATATTTTTGTTGCTCCTGGCGTTTAAACCACGCGCGAACTTTTTGCAGGGCAGCGGCGGTTTTTAAGTAATGCGCGGCTGGATTGGCCCAATCCCGGCTGGGGTGACTTTCTTTACCAGTGATGATGGCGACCTGATCGCCCGTGCGTAAGTGATGTGTCAGCGGCACAATCATGTCATTGACTTTCGCGCCCCGGCAGCGATGCCCCAATTCTGTATGCACATGATAAGCGAAATCCAGAGGCGTCGCCCCCGCTTCTAAATCAAACACGTCCCCGTTCGGGGTAAATACGTAAACCCGATCTTCAAAAATTTTATGATATAAATTATCCTGCGGAGTGCTGACTTCTTTTTGCCAATCCATAATATGACGGAGCCAGTTAATTTTTTCCGCATAACTGGATAGTTTGCTGTCGGCTTCTTTATATTGCCAGTGAGCAGCGACTCCCAGTTCCGATTCTTCGTGCATTTGATAAGTGCGAATCTGAATCTCAACGTTGATATTTTCCGGACTGACAATGACGGTGTGAATAGACCGATAACCGTTCGGCTTGGGTTTGGCGATATAATCGTCGAATTCAGCATTAATGTATCGCCATGCCGTGTGAGCGACACTGAGGGTTTTATAGCAATCCTCGATGGTTTTTACTAAGACGCGCACAGCGCTGGTGTCGTAAATTTGACTGAAGTCCACCTGTTTGCGTTGTATTTTACGGTAGATGCTGTAAATATGTTTGGCTCGCCCGGAAATTTCCACGTTATTCACACCCGCTTCTGTCAGGAGTTGATGCAGACGCTCGATAAAATTTTTTATAAAAATTTCCCGGTCGAGGCGGCGCATTTTTAAAGCCTGAGAAATTTGACGGTAATCGACTGGATTTAAATAGCGAAATGCTAAATCCTCCATTTGCCATTTCATTTGACCTACGCCGAGGCGATTGGCCAGCGGCGCATAGATGTGCATGACTTGTTCTGCAATTTGCTGTTGATGCTCGGGAACACTGTGGCGCAGATACTTCAAGATGACCAACTGTTCCGCTAATTTAATTAAAACAATGCGGACATCATCGACCATGGCCAGACACATTTTGCGTAAATTATCAGCACGTCCAGCTTTCTTTCCTTGGGTAATTTGCGCAACGGCATCCATTTTTTTCACGCCTCGCACCAGATTGTGGACTTCCGGCGGTAAATATTTTTCAACCAGCTCTGTGTCGGGGTGTTGATAATATATGGTGGGAAAGCTAATCGCCGCCGCCAGCGTGAAAGTGTCGCAATTGAGTTCCAGCAATTCGTCGGCCATCTCCAGTCCCTGTTTTAACAGGGAAACGGGGTATGGACTGGGTGCTGTTTCTCCGGCTGCGATCAACAGATGACAGGCCAGACGGCAGGCGTTCGCCAATAAGTTCATGTCCAGCCGGGTCGAAGTTTGATGCCGCGTCAGCCAATCCTGTGCCTCCGGATTTGACGGCTGGTTGATATCACTCATAGGGCCTCAAATAAGGCGATGGCTTCCGCGTGTTGAGTGTGTGGAAACATGTCCATCAATCCCGCTTTGGTCAGAGTGTAACCTTGTAAAGCCATGAGCTGGCTGTCCCGCGCCAACGTTGCGATGTCACAGGAAACATAAACCAAACGACACGGGCGCCATTGTGGCAGGGCTGCAATGACGGTTTGGGCGCCGCTGCGAGGCGGATCAAGCAACATTTTATCAAAAGGCTGTTGCGCCCAATCCTGAATGAAACTGGCTTCGGACAGGTTGGCGCAATAAAACTGGTTTTGGGCGAGATTATTGATTTGCGCATTGTGGCGCGCCTGATGGACGGTATTTTCATCCCCTTCGACACCCACCACCGTGGCTCCCAATCGCCCCATGGGCAAAGAAAAATTACCGATGCCACAGAAAAGGTCGAGGATCCGGTCTTCCGGCTGACAATCCAGCAATTCCAGCGCACGGTCAACCATAGCCCGGTTTACTTCAGCATTGATCTGAATAAACTGGAGTGGCTGAAATTCCATTCGAAGATTATAATGCGGCAACTGGTAATAGAGATTATCATCGCCGGTAAGAGGGTAAAACAATTTCACGCTATCAATACCGTGGGGTTGCAAATAAATACGCCAATCGTATTGCTCAGCGAATGTTTCAAGCGCAGTTAAATCCAGAGCATTGAATGGCGCCAGATGCCGGATGACAACAGCGTTGGCGTTGTCGGCGGCGGAAATCTCCAATTGGGGAATTTTGTCACGATTAGAAAACTCACCCAGCAGAGCCGCAAAAGCATTGAGGAGCTGTCCGATAGGGGGCACGAGCACTTCACATTGTTGACTGTCGGTGATCAGCCGGCCCTGCTTTTCCCGAAATCCGATCAGTACCCGATTTTTTTTCGCGACGTATTTGACCCCCAGACGCGCCTTGCGCCGATAGCCCCAGCCAGGCCCGGTGATGGGTTCCAGCCATTGTTTTGGTTCCATTCGGGCCTGCTTCCACAGTAATTCCTGGAAAGCCTGTTGCTTGTACTGTAATTGCAGGGATAAATCGATATGTTGCAAACTGCAGCCGCCGCAAACGCCAAAATGAGCGCACTTTGGCTCTACGCGACCTGGCACAGGCGCGATGATGTTAACCGCGCGTGCTTCATCAAAGCGACCGCGCTGACGTAAATATTCAAACTGAAGAGTTTCTCCCGGCAGACCACCGGCGACAAATATTGTTTTGCCATTAAGATGGGTGATGCCGCGGCCGTCATGGCTCAGGGTTTCAATGGTTGTGGTGACAGGTTCCTGATTGAGAAGTTTAAGTTTGTTTTTGCGGGGCATTGGCTTCGATCCTACGTTTCTCCTGGACCAATTCCAGAGTAGTGGCGAAGAGTTCTACATCGCGGGGAACGTCTTTGAAATAACGATATTTTCGCAGTGTTCCTTCACGTACAAAACCCATTTTTAATAAAATGCCTATGGAGGCGGTGTTTTCTTTCAGGGTGAGGGCTTCAATCCGGTGAACCTCCAGCTTGTCAAAAGCAAAGTCAATAGTTTTACGTAAAACCTTTTCCATAATGCCTTTTCGCCAATAAGCTTTGGCCAGATCATAGCAAATTTCGGCGCGATGGTGATGATTATTCATATACAATCCCACAGAGCCGATAATTTGATTATTATCACGTCGCGCCAAAGTCCAATAAATTCCGCGTTTGTGATAAAACAAATTACGGCAGTAATGAATTTCAGCATTGGCTTCTTCGAGGGTAGTGGGGACAGTCGCCAAAATAAAACGGGTCACGTCCTGGTCATTGCAATAATAATTGAAAAAAGGTTGGGTGTCATCGTCAGATTGTTCTCTGAGTATGTAGTGTTCATCTATGATCATAACCGGAAATGGCTTTTGATAGACTTCGTAAATCATGACGCAGATATACTCCCTGGTACATAAATTAATTTATATGGTGGTTACTCTTTAACAGGATAAAGAAATTAGTTATTATAGTAAACGAAACTTAAGAAAATATTAAGGGTGTGTCCCCCACCCTCTGCGAAGGTTCACTTCAGCTGCGCAGGGAAGCGAGTATTGTGAAGTGTTATTAATGTTGTCTATATAAAAAGATAGGAACAGTATCAGGAAAGGAGAATGCCATGAGTAGAGTCGTCGTACGACGTGAAGTCAGTCCAGCGGAAGGAGTGTTCAAGGATGTGCACCCCCTCTTGCAGCGTTTGTATCTATCCCGTGGGATTTGTTCCCAGAATCAGATTAGCCGGGAGTTGCCAGATTTATTACCCTATCAGGATATGTTGAATATCCAGGAGGCGGCTGCCAAACTTGCCAACGCTATTCAGACCGATCAACGAATTTTGATTATCGGAGATTTCGATACCGATGGAGCGACCAGCACTGCTTTGGTGGTGTTGGCCTTGCGGGCTATGGGTGGGAAAAATGTGGATTTTTTGGTTCCCAACCGCTTTGTCTATGGTTATGGGTTGTCACCAGGCATTGTGGATTTAGCCCATCAGGAGCGTCAGCCAAACCTTATTATGACGGTGGATAACGGCATATCCAGTCATGAGGGAGTGGCTCGAGCCAAAAAACTGGGTATCGAGGTACTGATAACGGACCATCACCTCCCCGGCGATGAGTTACCGGCCGGAGCGACCATCGTTGACCCTAATCAACCCCGCGACAAGTTTGCCAGTAAATGTATTGCCGGAGTGGGCGTCGCTTTTTATGTCATGCTGGCGCTACGGGCGAGACTGGATGATCAGCAGTGGTTTACTACCCAGAAACTGGCGCGTCCTAACATGGCGGTTTATCTGGATTTGGTGGCGCTGGGTACCATAGCCGATGTGGTTCCGCTCGACAGAAATAACCGAATTCTGGTTCATCAGGGATTGCGGCGCATACGTTCCGGGGCTACGCAGTTGGGAATTTTGGCTCTTCTGCAGTTAGCCAACCGTCATCCTTCCCGTATCCAGGCGGTGGATTTAGGATTTGTGCTGGGTCCGCGATTAAACGCCGCAGGCCGTCTGGATGACATGTCACTGGGGATTAATTGTCTGCTAGCCCAAACACCGGCCGCTGCTAAACAATTGGCTGAAAAACTGGACGAGTTGAATTGTGAGCGGCGCGCCCTCGAAGCGCAGATGCAGCAGGAGGCTTTTGACATCGTTCAAAATTTGAAGCTGGCTAAGAAACTGCCGCTGGGTCTGTGTCTGTATGACGAAACCTGGCATCAGGGGGTGGTCGGTTTAGTGGCGGCGCGCATTAAAGAGAAGTTACACCGTCCGGTGATCGCATTCGCCAAAGGCGAAGACGGTTTATTGAAAGGGTCTGCCCGTTCAATTGCCAATCTCAACATTCGGGATGTCATGGAAAAAGTCGCGATTCGTTATCCTGGGTTGATCACCAAGTTTGGTGGTCATGCGATGGCAGCCGGTTTGAGTCTCGAATTTGGGGCATTTGAGCAATTTGCTGAAGCCTTCTCGGAAGCGGTTGCGGATGAAGTGGGTCAAAATGAACTATGCCATAAACTCTATACGGATGGTCCCTTGAGTGAAGACGAATTTACTTTCGAAGTAGCGGAGTTACTCCGTTATGGCGGTCCGTGGGGTCCGGGATTTCCCGAGCCATTATTTGACGGAGAGTTTAAACTCGTCAACCAGCGTCTGGTAGGTCGGCGACATTTGAAAATGGTGTTGCAGTCGTCTGGCAGTGATCAATATCTGGATGCGATCGCCTTCAATGTGGACCTCAATCAATGGCCAAATTACGATTGTACTACCATTCGTCTCGCTTTTCGTATGGATATTAATGAATACCGGGGCAGAAAAAAATTACAATTGGTGGTTGAGGAAATTTTGTCGTAGGATAATGATTTGATGAAGACGAAAGGTTGGCGGGATTTTATCGCCGTATGCCGTCATGCGCATTCGGACGAAGAACTGGACGCACTGTTTAAATTACTGCTGACCCTGGACGAACAGGAACAATTGGGAACGCGGGTTGAATTGTTACGGTCATTATTGCAGGGCGAAAAACCCCAGCGGGCGATTGCGCAGGATTTAAAAATCAGCATTGCGAAAATTACCCGAGGTTCTAATGCCCTAAAAACAATTGATTCTGGTTTGCGGAATTATTTAATCAGAGAGCTGTTATAGTCAAAAATCGTCATTGCGGGCGCCAGCGAAGCAATCCAGTACGTACTTCGACCAACGTTCAGTACTGGATTGCTTCGCTGGCGCTCGCAATGACGGGGGTTTGAACCTAAAAATCAGATGGAATGACTATATAAAAAAAACCTCCCGCTTCCAGCAGGAGGTATTTTTACTGAATAGAAATCCGTTGTCTAATGAAAATACGTCAATTTAAGAACTATTTCGGCAATAACGAGTATGCCTAATATGGTTGATAAAGCTTTGACGCGGCTGGGTTTACTGGGTGTTAATGTTACTTTTTTCATTTTTATTTCCTCCACTTTACCCTAACTTACTCACTTATTTTTTATCTTCACATAACCAAATATAGCCTATCGCGTCACGGATAGCTAAAAATCTTCTCTTTAGATAAGAAGTACTGACAACTCTAAGTAATTGAAAATATAATTAAATTATCTTTTGATAAGTTTATCCGGCCGTTAAGCCGCACTAATTTCAACTTTTTCCTACCTATGGGTCCAGAGCGGAAAAGACAGTAGGTGACCTGTTTGCTATAATTAGATATTTAACAGGAGCATGAAGTTATGGCGAAAAAACCTGATTTTTCAGAACTGACTAAAAAATTCGATCTTAATAGTATTGTGGGTGGCATTAAATCGTTACTGAATCAGGAAAGCGAAACGCCGGAGGCGGATCCCAGTGACGCCATCGGCGTTAAAATTGCACAATTGAGTTTAATGACTCAGCAAATGGCCAAGACCCATGAACAGCTGGCTCAGGATTTTACCGCAGCGAGCCATTTACTGAATGATCTTTATAAAGATTTAGAAGCCTTACGACACCAGAAGGAGTCAAAACCGGGAAGTGGCCCGGAGGAGCCTCGCTCAGGCGTTTAGGAAAAGGAACGTTGAGCGAGTACGCGTTCAACAGTCTGGACAATGATCTGGGTGTTGCGGTCAAGTTCCACGTTGACGCGATCGCCGATCTTTTTATTGCTGAAGTTAGTGAGACGTAATGTTTCAGGGATCAGGTGGATATCAAAAAAACCCGCGGGATCCACATTACCTACGGTCAGGCTGGAGCCATCGACAGCGACAAACCCTTTATATAAAATGAATTTCATCCATTCGGGCGGACAGTTTAAAGTCAGGCTGAGGTTATTTTCACTGGTTTTTCGGTGACTGACAGTCGCCATGCCAGTAATGTGCCCGGCGATTTCATGACCGCCTATCTCATCATTATATCGTATGCTGCGTTCCACGCTGACCAGCCGGCCCGGGAATAGCTCGTTCAGCGTTGTGAGCCGCAGGGTCTCGGCCATTGCCGTAAAACTAACTTCCAGGCCGTTGATTTGTGTGACAGTTTGACAGACGCCATCTATGTTGATGCTGGCTCCTACCATGAGTCTTTCCAGAAGTTTATCGTTTAAAGTGACCACATAATTGATGAGACCGGGTTTTTTTTCCACCCGGGAAACATTAAATAAACCTTGAGTGATACCGCTATACATATTTCCATCTTAACATAATTATGCATTCACTGGTGCAGGGCTGTCCCGAGTTTTTTTATATTTTAATCATTGCCATGTGTATGCGAAAATATGTGGAGAGATAACTAATCATGATTTAAACTCCCTCCGCGGTATTCCCGGCATCCGCCCAAAGGCTCGCCGGATCTTCACCGCGGGGCCTGTCAGACGGAACTCAGGCCCCCGTGCTCGTTACGCGTGATAGCAGGCGCATAGCACGGTTAGAGAGATTGTGCCGGGAAACTATTCAGAGCGCCTGGGTTGAGCCAGTCCGCTTCACTGCGCGCGCGGCCTGAGTTCCGTCTGCCACCCGCGCTCATTGCGAATGGGCGGATGGCCGGGAATACCGCTCTGTGCCCCGTCGAAGTTTTCCTCAGGAACGCATCTCCTGAAATCAGAGGCGAATCATCCCGCTATCCCAAACCAAAGTAGGGCAAGTCAGGTAACGAATATAGGGTTTTACCCTTTAACAGGTGCCTTGTATAAAATCGTATCCATGATCCCAAAAAAGGCGAAAAGATAAGATCCATTTTTGGACTGAATCTATTAAAAAAATTCCAACAAATTTGCGAATATCGAATCGGGAATGCAAAAATAGCACTCAAAACTTTACGGAAACTATTAGGGCCTGTTTACAATTCATTAATTATTCGCCGTCATTGCGAACGTCAGTGAAGCAATCCAATGCGGAGCTTGTTTAAAGTACGAAACTGGATTGCTTCGCTAGCGCTCGCAATGACAAAATTCTTGTGTAAAACATAATTAATGAATTGTAAACAGACCCTAATAGGTAGTGACGACAATATGGCAAAATTGATTCAATGTGCAGTTTAAGAATGGGATGCAGTCAGGTTATGGCTTATAAGAAAAAATACGGATGAATTTCGGTTTTTCACTTTTTTTGGGATCATAGATATGATTTTACATGAGGCACTTGTTAAAGGGTAAAACCTTATATTCGTTACCTGAATTGCCTACTTTGGTTTGGGTTAGCGAGATGATTTGCCTCTGATGTCAGGGATGCGTTCCTGAGGAAAACTTCGACGGGGCACATAGCGGTATTCACGGCCATCCGCCCATTCGCGATGAGCGCGGGTGGCAGACGGAACTCAGGCCGCGCGCGCAGTGAAGCGGACTTGCTCAACCCAACGCTCTGAATAGCTCCACGGCACAATCTCTCTAACCGTGCTATGCGCCTGCTATCACGCGTAACGAGCACGGGGCCTGAGTTCCGTCTGACAGGCCCCGCGGTGAAGATCTTGCGAGCCTTTGGGCGGATGCCGGGAATACCGCGGAGGGGGTTTAAATCATGATTAGTTATCTCTCCACATATTTTCGCATACACACGGCAATGATTAAAATATAAAAAAACTCGGGACAGCCCTGCTCACTGGAATGACACGATTTTGTTTATTTTAAAATTTTGTTCTGTGCGTAGAAATTTTTTATTTTTTTTCTGATCGGTTAAGATTTCTTTAATAAAGTTATGACAATAATTCTATCAATGGGAAAAAAAAGGAGAAATAAGAAATGAAAAAGATCGAAGGATTACTTGAGGAAATTAAGAAAATAGAAACCTCGACGAGTCTTAAAACGGATATTGAAAAAATCGCCAAACAGCTCGGCGATATAGATAATCTAATCACAGGGGAAGTGTTACGTAATGTACTGAACACTCACTTCCAGAATACCATTCTGACAAACGCTGTCGCCGAACTGGAGAAATTGGCAGCACAAAAATCCAGTGATATACAAAAATATGATACCGTACTGAAGAATATCGTTCGCGGAACCGCGGTTGCAGCCTCCACACACGAATCAAAATCTGAAGAACCGGCATCCATTGATATTAATGAGAACAACCGAAAATGGGTGCTCCAGTTAGTGACTCTTTTGAAAGGTTTATATCAGCGGAGTGTATATAATAATGCGAATGGGGGATTGAAGGGTAAGATAGCGGATAAAGCATCGCAATCATACACTGGCCGTACCCGATTACAAATTGCAGAAAATTTTGAAACAGCTGCCAATAACCTGTTATCCCGACTCTCACCGGCGCCGGTTTCAGGGCTCGCAACTAAAGAACATCCCATCACAAATATATTGGCAGGAGTGGAACAAAAAATACACCAATTAAAAGAAAAGATCACAACAAACGAAGAGCCGCTGGCCGTGGGACATCTTTTAAAAGATATCTCGCAGCTTAAAAAAGAATTAGATACACAGCACCTTGCATTCCATAATAAAAAAACTCAGGCAATCAATGAATGCAAACAGCATCAAAGTAATCTGGACATTTTAAGCAAAGGTGAAATCCCCGATGATTTACTGGCAACGGTGGAAACAGAGAAAGACGAAAAGCTGCAACCTTTAGTGGCAGCCTGGCAATCGGGTAGGAACGGTTCCTATTATTCTCCTACCGCCTGGTCGAACTGGTATTCACTGGATGCCACGAAAAAAAATCTTAATGAAGCTTTGCAAATCAGGTTTCAAAGTAAGATTAGCTCTGCACAGACGGAAATTAAAGAAAATACAGAGGCCATGCGGGATTGTGAATCACTCATACACACTGCTGCGTCATTTGAACAAAATTTAAAGATTACAGAGGAATTAACACGTTACCAGACGTTGGCCGGTGTGACGGAAAAATGTATAAAGCTCCTCGAAGCTGACCTTGCCAAATTAAATAGCCGCTGGGTCAAGGTGAAAAGCTTTTTGACGAGAAAATCCCCTGAACGCAAACACAGGATAGAGCAAAAAAATTTGGCGAAATCAGAATTAATCGCCAAAAAGGGAGATCTGGTGGCTAAATTAAGTACCTGCAACTATGCTCTCCTTAACACTGCTAATCCACAACTGTTAAAAAAATCGGGCAACGAGTTGGCTCACCAGCCCGCGAGACCTGCCGCCTATCCGGGTTAAGCTTTGAATAAATGGGCGACACTGGGGGTTTGTTTCAGGATTTCCACAGAGTGGTTTAATAATTGTTGGAAACCCGGCAGATTTTTGAGTAATTTGGCGCCGTAGGGTTTGCTATACAGACGTTTGTCGAGAATCGTGACAATACCGATATCGGTTTCCTGACGGATCAAACGCCCCACGTATTGGGCTAAACGAATTGAGGTGGCCGGTAAAGTCGCCAATTCAAAAGGATTGCGGCGGTTTTGACTCAGCCATTCATTGCGGGTGAGTTCAACGGGAGTTGTGGGCACCGCAAAAGGAAGTTTGTGAATAATGACGTGCTGACAAAGATCCGCAGGCAAATCCAGGCCTTCTCCAAAAGAAGCCAGACCAAATAAAATCGAACGGTTAGCCGCTTCTATTTTGTTCTTATGCGCTGCCAATAATACCGGCTTGCCGAGCGCGCCCTGCATTAAAATATCCGCCTGAAGTGTCGTGGGCATGCGCGCAAAAGTTTTTTCCATGGCTGATTTGCTGGTAAATAACACCAGAGTGCCGCCGCGCGGTAAAATTAGTTCGGGCAGCAACTGTATGGCTTCTTCCCAATGCCGGGATTGTTCGTTGCCCGACGGTTCCACGCGCATGTTTGGCACAAATAAAACGGATTTGCTGTAATCAAAACAGGTATCAAGCGCCATTTCAGTGAGTTGAGGATTCTGATGAAGCCCGGTTTTGCGCCGGAAATCGCTAAAGTCACCGACGGCGCGCACCGTCGCTGAACAGAGCAGGGCGCCGGCAGTTAACTTATCCCATAATAGTGTCTTTAATTGCTGGCTCACATTCAGAGGCGCCGCGTGACAGAAATACTGGCCGCGAGTGTTTTTGATAAACCATCGGGCCAGCGGTGGTTCCTGCGCTTGTCGTGTTTGGCAAAATAACTGGAAAGTCTGGCAAAGATTATCGGCGCGGCTACTGAAAAATCCAAACTGCGCGATCAATTTGGTCAGGCGTTGTTGTTTTTCCGGGTCGTTACCGGCCATTTTGAGGTTTTCTTCAAATTCAGAAAGTAATTGACCGCACTCGCCCGCGACTTTCGTACTGGCTTGTAGAATGGGTTGTGCCAATGCAAAGACATCGGCCTGATTTTCCGTGCAACGCCAGGTGGCTTCTTTATTGTAGTTTTCAGTAAAGAGGGAAGAATTTTGCTGCAATAATTGCTGTAGCGGTTGTAAAGTTTGAACCAGCTGGTGCGAACATTCCTGCAATAATTTTTGCCTGGCTTCGTTTAAGGAAGAATTCTGCACCGCTTTATTGACAGCCGAATTGAAAGGATTAATCCATTCCAGAGAATCCAGAATAGGTGCGGATTGTGCAAAATGATCCAGAGCCTTTTCAGGAAAGTGATGGCATTCATCTAAAATATAAACGCTTTTATCGATGGGCGGCAGCAAAGCGCCTCCACCCAGAGTGAGGTCGGACAGTAACAGGCTATGGTTGGTAATGACAACATCCGTTTGCTGCCATCTTTGCCGGGCTTTGTAAAAAGCGCATTGTTGATAGAAAGTGCACAATTTACCACTGCATCCAGTGCTATCGGTGCTGACCTCCGCCCACTGCGCGTCGGTCATGGGCATGTCCAGTTGATCGCGATCGCCCTCCCATTCGCCCTTTTCGAGTAGGGTACGTAATTGTTGGTGGTAATCCTGACGGCTGAAAATATCTACCTGCAGATCGTCATTAAAAACGCGTGCATGACAGACATAACGGCCCGTGATGCAATTATCATAGGCATCACGCACAACCTCGTACTCAACCTCTTTATAGTGATGCAAATATTGCTCGATAAGCACCTGGGGCGCAAAGGCCAGCGCCCCGCTCACGATCTTCTCCAGCGCAGCACGATCTTGCGCAATACCCGATCCCTGTCCACCGAGAGCAAAGCCAGCACGCACCATGACCGGGAAACCGATCTCCTCGGCAATGTGTAGCGCATCTTCGAGCGTCTC